>NZ_PIBL01000003.1:0-387235 GCF_002806645.1 Klebsiella sp. H-Nf2 | reverse complement strand
TCATCCAGAAGTAGTCGTTGATCCCCTGTTGCGGACGCTGGTGGAAGTCGCGCCCGGCCCAGATATAGGCGTTGGGGTTGGAGTCGAGGACGTTGGTGACGCCGACGTAGGCCTTCTTCAGGTTAACTTCGTCGCTCCAGTGGTCGAACATCACGTTGAGATCCCAGATGGCCCCCTGCGCGCTTTTGAAGGCCTTGCTGATCTGGAATTCGCCGCCGTTGCTTTCGTTGCCCAGACGGCCGATCGCCGAGGCGCCGTTATAGGAGCCGTCGACGCCGACATATTTCTGGTCGCCGGTCTGGAAGTGGGCGCCATAGCGGGCATAGCCGCTGAACTTGAGGCCGAACGGAATGGCCATATCCGGCGAGGCGGCGGTGGTCTGCGGGTTGGTGATCACGTCGACCTTTTTGTTGGCCGCGGCGTCGATTTTCGCCTGGCGGTCGGCCAGCGCTTTATCAACGGCTTTGGCGACGATGGCGTCGATCTGTTCCTGCGTAAATTCTTGCGCCATGACAGAAATTGGGCACAGCGCGGCGACAACCGCCATGGCTAAAGGCAGTTTTTTCACAGTATTCATGGTTATCTCGCTTTAATAATTAATATATTTCAGATAATAACCATCCCATTCTGGCTAAAATAAATAACCAAAATAAGCTGATTTGTTTTTTAGGGTACAGCGACGCCGGAGAATAATATTCTCGCTGACGTTATTCCATATTAATTAACGCTGGTACAGATGGATTAATTCTTCTGAGAACTCGCGGGCCAGCAGCGAGTTCATCAGATGATCCTGGGCATGTACCATAATCAGCGTCATGGGTTGACGCGCTTCACCGGCGTCCTGCTCGATGAGCTGGGTCTGCATCTGATGCGCCCGACGGGCGTAGCCGTCGGCCTCATTTAAGAGTAAGCGCGCTTCGTCGATATTTCCGGTTCGGGCCGCATGCAACGCTTCAAAACATAATGAGCGTGACTGTCCCGCATTAACGATAATTTCCATTACCGCATCTTCTAATTCAATCATGTGTATTCCTGAGGTATTTATTATTTAATAATGCAGTGAAAGTCCTTTTTCTGCATTATTACGCTGTCATCTTATTATCGCTCCAGGCGGAGAGGTATTAGCTAACGGTTTCTGCCACCGGAACGCTATTTTTGGCTTTCTCAACTTCGGTTTTCATTAAGGAACGTTCATAGGCGCGCAGGAACGGCAGGTAAATGACCGCCGACATCACCATGCAGATAACGCACATCACCACCGGACTCAGGGTCCAGTTAGCCGCCCACGACGCGCCAATCGGTGCCGGCGTGGTCCACGGCGTCAGCGACACCACCTGGCTCAGCCAGCCAAGACGCGTCGCGCCGTAAGCCAGCACCGCGTTGACCATCGGCACGCAGACGAAGGGGATAAACATCATCGGGTTCATGATGATTGGCGCCCCGAACAGAATCGGCTCGTTGATATTAAAGAAGCTCGGCACAATGCCCATCTTGCCGATGGTGCGCAGATGCGTGGCCCGGCTACGCAGCAGCAGGAAGGCCAGCGGCAGGGTCGAACCGACGCCGCCAATCAGCAGATAGTGATCCCAGAAGCCCTGCAGATAGACGTGCGGCAGCACCGTACCCGCCGCCAGCGCCGCCTGGTTTGCCGACAGGTTGGCCATCCAGAACGGGTTCATAATGCCGGTAACAATCAGTGAGCCGTGGATCCCAGCGAACCAGAAAATCTGGCACATCAGAACGGAGAGCAAAATCGCCGGCAGCGAGTCGGAGGCGGAAACCAGCGGCTCCAGCAGATGCATGATCGCCTGCGGCAGGATCATCCCGGTCTGCGCTTCGATAAACAGGTTCAGCGGATGCAGAGTCGCAATGACCACCAGCACCGGGATCAGGATTTCAAACGAACGGGCGACGCCGGTGGGGACCTCTTTCGGCAGACGAATAGTAATGTTGTTTTGCTTCAGCCACGCATAAACGCGGGTGGAGTAGATGGCGGTGATCAGCGCGGTGAAAATGCCCTGACCGGACAGATACTGAGTGGAAATTTTGCCATCGGCATAGGGCGCGGCGACCAGCAGGAAGGCCATAAACGCCAGCAGACCGGACATCACCGGATCGAGCTGAAACTGACGACCGAGGCTGGCGCCAATGCCGACCGAGATAAAGAAGGTCATCACGCCCATGCTGAGGTTAAACGGCAGCATCAGCTGTTCGCGGTAGTGCTGGGAGAAATCAAGCCAGCCGCGGGCAAAGCCGTTGGTGGTATCGGGTGAAAACGGCGGAAAGATAAATACCAGCATGAAAGAGCCGATGATCATAAACGGCAAGGCGGCAGTGAAGCCATCGCGGATAGCGATAACATATTTCTGCTGCCCAAGGCGTCCTGCCAGCGGAGTAATAGATTGCTCGATCACGGCAATCATGGACTGATACAGAGAACTCATTTCAACACCTCTCAGTGCGCCGCTGGGATCAGCGACAGAGCATAATTCAGGACGTTGTCTCCCCGCTGCATACCGTAGTCCATCGTATCGATGGGCTGAACGGGAATGTTCAGGGAAGCCGCTTTGTCAGACAGGGTTTTCAACATGTATTTCACCTGGGGGCCAAGCAACACCACCTGATACTGCGGAAACTGCATGTCAAATTCGGAAACACCATAGGCATCAATCTGCACCGGCAGATCACGTTCATTCGCCGCCTCCACCATCTTTCTGACCAGCAGACTGGTGGACATCCCGGCAGAGCAGCACAGCATAATCTTGTACATCGACGACCATCCTCAAAATGTAAAAAGTTATTGCGTGGATGATTTGATATCAGACGGAAACCGGTTTCCATTCATAAAAAGCAGAACTGTGATAGTGGTCAAGATCTCCTGCTTATGGGGCGGATTTATTGGATTTCGCTCACATTATTCTGTCGATTTGGCGATGTTTTGCGCTGAAATGGAAAATCGGTTTCCAAACAAATGACGAAATGGATATACTGCGCTGGTCACAATTGAAGCGATTCAGGTTTACAAGATTTTGGCGGGACGCGGCGCCCGCGCAGGGGAAAATGATGTCGACAATCAATGATGTTTCACGACTTGCCGGGGTTTCCAAAGCCACGGTGTCGCGAGTGTTGAGCGGCTCACGTGGCGTGAAGGAAGCCAGTCGTCAGGCGGTGCTGCAGGCGGCGGAAGCGCTCAATTACCGGCCAAACATGATAGCCCAGTCGTTGCTCAGCCAGTCCACCGGCTGCATCGGCGTCATCTGCGCCCAGGACAACATCAATCAAACCACCAGCTATCTCTACGCCCTGGAAAAACAGCTCAGCCAGCACCAGAAGCACCTGCTGCTGCGCTTCGCCAACACCAGCAACGGCGTGATGAACTCGCTGGAGGAGTTGACCTGCGGGCTGTGCGATAACGTGCTGATCATCGGCGCGCGTTTTCCCCTGAATATTAACCGCCCGGACGTGGTGCTGGTGGACTGCCTCGACAGCGAGGGCGACAACAGCATTCAGTTCGATCATGCTTTCGCTGCCGAAACCGCCTGTCACTATCTGATTAGCCAGGGCAGACGGCAGATTGCGCTGATTCATCCGCAGAGCAGCGGCTTTGCCGATCAGGTGCTGCTGGGCTACAAGCACGCGCTGGAAAAAAACTTTTTGCCGTTTAATCGCAACCTGGTGTTTCTGGATAACACCTCGCCGTCGGTGGCGGTGCAGGAGCTGGTCAATAACGCCACGACGCTGAACTTTAACGCGCTGCTGGTGAGCGATGAACAGCAGGCGCAGCGCGTGGTGCCGCAGCTGCAGGCGTTTAACCGCGCCGTTCCGCAAAATGTGATGGTGTTTAGCCTCGCCGGATCGTTACAGCTGCCCGGTATCCCTACCATTCCGGCCATTGAATATTCCATGGACGCGATGGCGTCGCGGATCGTCAACTGGCTGACCGAGAAAACGGACAACCCGGGCGGCAGCCCGCTGCGCGGCGATTTAATTATTCCGAAGCACTGAACACCGCTCTTGCCCTGACCCGCCGCCGTCTGTTCACCACGGGACGGCGGTTATTCAGCGGTCGCTATTTGGCCGGACAGACGATTTTGTCGATTGCGGCCTGGTAGCTTTTCTGGTTATTGCGCTCTTTCGCCAGCGTTGCTTCGCGGACCGCGTTCTTGTTACCGTCGGTCGCCAGCACTTTATTGGCAAAATCGTTATCGCTGAGGTGGCTTGCTGGCGCGCATTTTTCCTTCACCGCTTTGAGCACCAGCTGTTTTTGCTGTTCGAACTGCAGGCTTTGCAGCGGTGATTCGGCCCACGCCGACGTGGCGCTCAGGGCGGTGACCAGGCATACCATCCAACATGCTTTCATCAGGTTTCTCCTTCCGTAATCGCTTCCGTCAACTATATGCGCAGGCGTGAAAACACGCAAATAGTGGTCAGTTTAACTTGTTGAAAATGCGCTTTTTATCGCCTTCTCAGGCGGCTCTCACCCGCCGCCGCGAGTCGATGGCGATCAGCACCACCGACGCGAGGATCAGCAGAGTGCCCAGCCAGTCCGGCAGCGTGAAGGTGATCCCCAGCAGCAGGAGCGACAGCAGGGCGCTGCTCAGCGGTTCGGCGCAGCTGAGGATCCCGGCCTTCGCGCCGCCAATTTTCTGCGCGCCGTTGAGATAAAGGCTGAAGGTCAGCGAGGTACCGATCACCACCAGATAGAAAAAAGCTAACAGCAGGCTGCCGTTAACCACAAAATCGGTGCCCTGGCCGCCGTAAAACGGCAACAGCATCGCGCCGCCGAACAGCATACTCCAGCCGACGATCGGCAGCGTCCCGTAGCGGGCAATCAGCGTCGAGGGATAGGTGGTATAAAAGGCGGCGGCAAATGCCGAGGCGATCCCCCAGAACAGCGCCGCCGGCGAAATCGACAGCGTCGTTGGGTTGCCGTGGGTCACCAGCAGAAAGGTGCCCGCCAGCGAGGTGCAGATAGCTCCCAGCACCAGCGGAGTGGGACGCGCTTTGCGGGCGAGGGCGAACCAGGCGACGATGATCGTCGGGGACAGGAACTGCAGCACCGTGGCCGTGGCGGCATTGGATTTTTCAATGGTCATCAGAAAGGTGAACTGCACGGTTAGCGCGCCAAACAGCGAGAAAAACAGCAGGCTGAGGGCGTCGCGGCGGTTTTGCAGCACGCGGAAAATGCGGTCGCCGTGAACAAAGCCGAGCATCAGCAGGATCAGCCCGGCGAACAGCAGACGCGTCATGGTCAGAAACGGCGACGACATCTGGCTTTCCTGCATAATAAACTGCGCGCATACCCCGGAACTGCCCCACAGCACGGCGGCAATCAGTACGTTCAGCATCCCTTTTTTGCTGGAGCCCATCTTTTCCTCAAGCGAAATATGACAAAGGGGAATCATAGCATGCGCGCGCCCGGGCGGCGGGGCAGGAAATGGTAGTCGGGCGCGGCGGCGGGTCCGGCAGACGTGTAGGCCCGATAAGGCGAAGCCGCCACCGGGCACTACCCGACAGTCGCGTTCTAGCTTAAATCGACATTTTTACTGCCGAACAGCCAGGTGAGAACAAAGCCGCACAGGTAGGAGACCACCAGTCCGCCGGCATAGACCGCCATCCCGGCGTAAATTCCGCTGCCGGAGGTCATCAGCGGCAGCGCCACCAGCCCCGACGGTCCGAACACCGTGTTCAGGCCGACCGGCAGTCCCAGCCAGGCGATCAGTCCGACGAAGAACCCGCCGCAGGCGCCGCCGAGGCAGGCGGTGACAAACGGTTTCATCCGCGGCAGGGTGACGCCGTAGATCAGCGGCTCGCCAATCCCGAGGAAGCCCGGAATAATCGCCCCTTTAATCTGGGTTCGCAGCAGCGAATCGCGCTTCGCCCGCCAGAACAGCGCCAGCGCCGCCCCCACCTGCCCGGCCCCGGCCATCGCCAGGATCGGGAACAGCGAGTTGAAGCCCTGGGCGTCCACCAGCGCAAAATAGACCGGCACAAACCCCTGATGGACGCCAAACATCACTGCCAGCAGGAACAGGCCGGCCAGCACCGCCGAGCCAAACGGGTTGCCGTTAAGATGCAGGAACAGCCACGACATGCCGGTAAACAACCAGCCGCCAATCGGCATGATCACCGTAAAGGTCACCGCGCCCATGATCAGCAGCGTCACCGCCGAAGTGAGGATCATATCGAGGTTGGCCGGCATTACCCGCCGCACCTGGCGTTCAACCCACGCCCCAAGGATAGCGGCGATCAATACGCCGATGATATTGCCGCGCGGATCGATGCCGTGGCCGAAGAAGGTGGAAATGCCAGCGTAGAAGCCGCTGGTTGCCTCCGGGTTGTAGCCCAGCACGAACAGCGAGGCGATAATCGCGCCGTTCACGCCGGAGCCGCCGAACGCCTTCTGC
This sequence comes from Klebsiella sp. H-Nf2, assembly GCF_002806645.1. Lineage (NCBI taxonomy): Bacteria > Pseudomonadati > Pseudomonadota > Gammaproteobacteria > Enterobacterales > Enterobacteriaceae > Klebsiella > Klebsiella sp. H-Nf2. The sequence goes on along the minus strand of NZ_PIBL01000003.1, from coordinate 380,828 downwards.
GCGTTATAGCCAATCAGGATACTCAGGAAGGTGAACATCCCTTTGCTGAAGACCTTCATATAGCCAATCAGCGCTACCAGGCTGGCGTTCGGATGGGCGTTCTCCAGCACGAAGACCTGTTCCGCCAGGGTAGCAAAGCCCAGCAGCAGCCCGACGGCGATAAAGCCGGGGATCAGCGGCGTAAAGATGGTGGCGAATTTGGCGAGAAACTTCTGCACCGCGCTGGTCTGCTTGCCCTTCAGCGCCTGCTTTTTCTCCGCTGCGACGTCGGCCAGCGTCGGCGCGGCGGGCGCCTCCTCCAGCAGGACGTTCATCATCTCGGCGGCGGTTTGCGCCTTGCCGGGGCCGAGCACCACCTGGAACTGCTCGTCGCTGACGATCACCCCCATTACGCCGTCAATCTGGCGGATGGCGGCGCTGTCGGCCAGACTTTCATCGCGCAGGGTCAAGCGCAGGCGCGTCATGCAGTTGCCCGCCTGCGCGACGTTTGCGGCGCCGCCTACGTGGGCGAGGATCCGCGCTATCATTTCTTTCGTTATTTTTGCCATTGCCCGTTACCTGTCTGTCGGTGCTCAGGTGTTGCTGAGCGCCTTGCGGATATAGCCGTTGTTTTTTGCCAGCAGCGACTGCGCGTCTTCGGCACTTAAGTCCGCCAGCACCATCACGATCGCCGTTTTACAGTGGCGGCCGCAGGCCTCCAGCGCCTTCCGGGCAGTGGGACGATCGCAGTCGGTCGCCTCCATCACGATAGAGACCTGGCGCTCAATCAGCTTGGCGTTGGTCGCTTCGACGTCGACCATCAGGTTGCTGTACACCTTGCCGACGCGGATCATCGCCCCGGTGGAGATCATGTTCAGCACCAGCTTCTGCGCGGTACCGGCTTTCAGACGGGTAGAGCCAGTGACCACTTCCGGGCCGACCACCGGGGTGATCGCCACATCCGCCAGCTGGGCCATTTCGCCATGCGGGTTACAGCTGACGATGGCGACAAAGGCATTCTGACTATGGGCGTATTCCATGGCGCCAATGACGTACGGCGTGCGTCCGCTGGCCGCCAGTCCCACCAGCACATCGCGGTGGCTGAAGTTCAGGTTCTGCAGATCCATCGCCCCCTGCGCTTTGTTGTCTTCCACGTTTTCCACGGCGCTGAGAATCGCTTTATGTCCGCCGGCGATGATCCCCACCACCTGCTCCGGGCGGGTGCCGAAGGTTGGCGGGCATTCGCTGGCATCGAGGATCCCCAGACGCCCTGAGGTACCCGCGCCGATATAAATCAAGCGGCCACCGGCCTGCAGCGCCGTCGCGACCTTATCCACCACCTCGGCAATCTGCGGCAGATAGGGCGTAATCGCCTGGGCTACCTGCTGGTCTTCCTGGTTTATCACCGTCAGCATGTCGAGGGTGGAGAGGGTGTCAATGTTGGCGCTGTTGGCGTTGCGTCGCTCGGTCAGCAGTTTGCTCAGGTCGATACTCATAGAAACCTCGTTATTCTCAGTGGCGCGCAGTATAAGGAATTATTTATTCCTTGCCTGTGAAGAGTATCACGATTAGTACGCGGAGAATAATAGGAGAATGGTAGGTATGGCGGGAAATAGTGCGGTAATAAATCTGGAATATTTTATTACCGCACCTGGCGTTTAGCGCGCGCTGCGCGGTTTGCTGAGGCCCAGCAGCAGCGCCAGCAGGTAGCAGATGGCCATTGCGAGGCTCATTTTCAGCATCGTTTCACCGCCGAGGCCCGCCAGCGGCGCGGCGATGCCGCCGAAGACAAACATCAGGGTGCCCATCAGCGCGGACGCGGTCCCGGACTGCGCGGCGTCGACGGCGCTCATCGCCTCCGCGCCGGCGACGGTGCTGATGCCGCTCATCAACGACACGGTAAAGAACAGGCCGACCAGCGCCAGCACCGGCAGCTGCAGCCAGGCAAACAGCAGCATGATCGCCGCACAGCTTACGGCCAGCGTCAGGCCGCCGCGCAGCAGGCTTTCGGCGCTAAAGCGGCGCGCCAGGCGGGAAAAGATCATCGCCGCGATAATCAGCCCGATACCGTTCAGACCGAACAGCAGGCTGAACTGCATGGCGCTCATGCCGTATTCGCTTTGCATCACGAAGGAAGAGGAGCCGATGTAAGAGAACAGCCCGGCCATCATAAAGGCCTGAATCAGGCAGAAGCGCAGAAAGCGGCGATTTTTCAACACCGGCTGGCCGGGCTGTTGGCGGGCGGCATGCGTTGCTGTGGCCGGGCGCGTTTCCCGCAGGATCGTCAGGCTCATCACCAGCAGCACGCCGCCGATGGCGGCCATCGTCCAGAAGAGAATTCGCCAGTCGAAGGCGGTGATAACGTAGCCGCCCAGCACCGGGGACAGCACCGGCGCAATGCCGTTCACGGTCATCAGCAAGGCGAAAAACTGGGTCAGCAGGGTGCCCTGGTATTTATCGCGGGCGATGGATCGCGACTGCACCGAGCCGCCGGCGCCGGCGAAGCCCTGTAAAAAGCGCCAGACAATCAGCATGTTGATATCCCGGGTCAGGGCGCACATCGCCGAAGCAAAGATAAACAGCAGCAGAGACAGCGCCAGCGGTTTCAGGCGGCCAATGCGATCGCTCAGCGGGCCGAAAAACAGCTGACCCAGGCCGAGGCCAATCAGCGCGGCGGTCAGCGACAGCTGGGTCTGGGTGCTGGTGGCCTGCAGCTGCTGAGTGATCTCCGGCAGCGCCGGCAGATAAAAATCCGTGCACAGCGGGCCGATACCCGACAGCAGGCCGAGGATCAGCGCCCAGGAGAGGGAAACACGTGGCATAACGATTCCTTACAGAAGCCGGGCGCGGCCGCCCGGCGGGTGAAATTAACTGGCGCCGCCGCCCAGCGACTGCCAGAGGGTGATCCGGTTATTGAGGTCGGTCTGCTGCAGCGACAGCAGCGTCGTCTTCGCCGACCACAGCGTGCGCTGAGCGGTGAGCACCGACAGATAATCGCCGACCCCGGCCTGATAGCTCTTCATGGCGATATCCAGCGATGTCTGCTCGGCGGCGACGTACTGCCGCTGGGCATCGAGCTCTTCGCTCAGCGTTTCCCGGCGCGCCAGCGCATCGGCAACGTCCTTAAAGGCGCTCTGAATCGATTTCTCGTAGGTGGCGATCAGCCCCTTTTTCTCCGCTTCCGCATAGCGCAGCTGCGCCAGGTTGCTGCCGCCGGTGAACAGCGGCAGGCTGATGGAGGGGGCGAACGACCACACCTGCATCCCGTGGCTGAACAGCGACGACAGCGAGTCGCTGCCGACCCCGGCGCTGGCGGTCAGAGAAATCGACGGGAAGAAGTTCGCCCGCGCCGCGCCGATATCGGCATTGGCGCTCTTCAGATTGTGCTCCGCTTCCTGAATGTCCGGCCGGCGCAGCAGCACCGACGATGACACGCCCGCCGGCACCAGCGCAATACTATTATCCCCGAGGCTCTCGAGGGTGCCGGGCAGCAGGCTCTCCGGCACGGTTTCCCCCGCCAGCAGGTTAATGGCGTTTTTATCCTGCGCCACCAGCGTGCGATAGCTGGCGACGCTGGCGCGGGCCTGCTGATAGACGCTTTCCGCCGAGCTTACATCGCCGGCGGAAGCGGTACCCACCGCCATCTGGCGGGCGACGATGTTGCGCGAGTTTGCTGCGCTGTCCATGGTCTGCTGCGCCAGCGCCAGATTGCTGTTATCCGTCGCCAGCGTTACCCAGGCGGTGGTCAAATCGGCAATCATCGTCAGCCGGGTATTCTGCGCGGTGAATTCGCTGGCAAGCCAGGTTTCGCGCGCCGCGCGCGACAGGCTCTGGTTCTTGCCGAACAAGTCCAGTTCGAAGCTGGAGACCGCGCCGTCGGCCTGTGAAGCGGAGCTCAGGCCGCTGGCTACCGTTTTGCTGCGGGTATGGCTCAGCTCGGCATCAACGGTGGGAAACAGCGACGCCCGCGTCTCGCCGTACTGGGCGCGCGCGGCCTCGATATCAGCCAGCGCCTTTTGCACATCGCGGTTGCTGTTCAGCGCGAGACTGACCACTTTTTTCAGCCGCGCGTCATTGACCACTTTCTGCCAGTCGCCGACCACCGCCGTCGATTCGCCGTGCGCCCCGGGCAGGGTGGCTGGCACCGGCGCGGCCGGGCGATCATAATGCGGGTCAAGCGAGACGCAGCCCGCGGTCAGGAGCGCGATAAACATAAAACTCAAACGAAACATACCTTACTCCTGAGAAGGACGTTGGCGGGTGAAGAGACGTTTCACCAGCACGAAGAACAGCGGTACGAAGAACACCGCCAGCAGGGTGGCTGTCAGGGTGCCGCCGATGATGCCGGTGCCGATCGCCACGCGGCTGTTGGCTCCGGCGCCGGTGGCGATGGCCAGCGGCAGCACCCCGGCGATAAACGCCAGCGAGGTCATAACAATCGGGCGCAGACGAGTCTGCGCGGCGCGGATCGCCGCCCGGGAGAGCGAATACCCCTCATCCACGGCGGATTCAGCGAACTCCACGATCAGGATGGCGTTTTTCGACGACAGGCCGATGGTGGTCAGCAGCGCCACCTGGAAGTAGACGTCGTTGCTTAAACTGCGCAGTGTCGCCGCCAGCGCCGCGCCGAGCAGGCCGAGCGGGATGACCATGATCACCGAGAACGGCACCGACCAGCTCTCATACAGCGCCGCCAGGCACAGGAACACCACCAGAATCGAGATGGCGTACAGGCTCATCGCCTGGCCGCTGGCGAGCTTTTCCTGCAGCGAAATGCCGCTCCACGCCCAGGCGGAGCCCGCCGGCAGGCTGTCGGCCAGCTTTTCCATCTTGTCCATCGCCGCGCCGGAGCTGAAGCCGGCGGCGTTTTCGCCCTGGATCTCAAAGGCGGCGGAGCCGTTGTAGCGCACCAGGCTTTCCGGGCCGTATTGCCAGTGGGTGGTGGCGAAGGCGGAGAACGGCGTCATGCTGTTATCGCTGCCGCGAACGAACCATTTGCCGAGGTCCGACGGCACCGCGCGCGCGTCGCTTTCGCCCTGGATATAGACCTTTTTCACCCGGCCGCGATCGATAAAGTCATTCACGTAGGTACCGCCCCAGGCGCTGGAGAGCGTATCGGTCACGTCGCTCAGCGACAGCCCCAGCGAGACGGCTTTGTTGTTATCGATATCCACCTGCAGCTGCGGCATCTGCGGCAGATCGTTAGCGCGCACCGACTGCAGCTCGCTGCTCTGGTTGGCCGCCGCCAGCAGCTGGCTGCGCAGCTTCATCAGGCTGTCGCGGTCGGTACCGCCGCTGGCCATCAGCTCGAAGGTGAAGCCGTTGCTCTGCCCGAGACCGTCCACCGACGGCGGGGTCATGGCGAACAGGGTGGCGTCGCGGATTGTCCCCAGCGCTTTGGTGGCCCGCAGGGCGATGGCCTGTGCGGTATTGTCGTCCCCTTTGCGTTGCGACCAGTTTTTCAGCGATACGAAGGCCATCCCGGCGTTTTGGCCGCTACCGCTAAAGCTGAAGCCGTCGACGGTGAAAATGACGTCGGTATTGGCTTTCTCTTTGGTGAGGAACCAGTCGGTCACCTGGCGGCGCACCTCGGCGGTACGCACCGCGGTGGCCCCGGCGGGCAGAGTGTACTGGACCATGATCTCCCCCTGGTCCTCCACCGGCAGGAAGCTGCCCGGCAGCTTCCACATCGCCAGCGCCATCGCCCCGCAAATCAGCGCGTAAGCGCCCATCATCACTACGCCCCGGCGCAGGCCGCCGAGCACCCGACGCTGATAGCCCTCCTCCGTGCGTCCCCACAGGCGGTTAAAGGCGCCAAAGAACCCTTTGGTGTGCGGTTTGGAGTGGCTGAGCAGCGCGCCGCACAGCGCCGGGGTGAGGGTCAGCGCCACCACCACCGACAGCATCATCGCCGAGATAATGGTTACCGAGAACTGGCGATAGATGACCCCGGTCGAACCGCCGAAGAAAGCCATCGGCAGGAACACCGCCGACAGCACCAGGGCGATCGCCACCAGCGCGCCGGAGATTTCGCCCATCGATTTTTCGGTGGCTTCGCGGGCGGGTAGCCCTTCGTCGCGCATAATGCGCTCGACGTTCTCCACCACCACAATGGCGTCATCCACTAGCAGGCCGATCGCCAGCACCATGGCGAACAGCGTCAGGGTGTTAATCGAGTAGCCGAACAGTGCCAGCACGCCGAAGGTGCCAAGCAGCACCACCGGCACAGCCACCGCTGGAATGAGCGTCGCGCGGAAGTTCTGCAGGAACAGATACATCACGCAGACTACGAGAATGATCGCTTCGAACAGGGTCTGAATCACATCCTCGACCGAGATTTTGATGAACTCGGTGCTGTCCTTCGGATAGGCGATATCATAGCCCTGCGGCATCTGACGCTGGAATTCGGCGATTTTGCTTTTCACCAGGGTCGCGGTATCCAGCGCGTTGGCGCCGGGGGCCATCATCACCGCGATCCCGGCGGCCGGATGGCCGTTCAGATTGGCGGTAGCGGTGTAATCCTCGCTGCCCATCTCCACCCGCGCGACATCGCTCAGGCGCACTACCGAGCCGTCGGCCTGGCTTTTCACGATGATCGCTTTGAACTGGTCAGGGGTTTGCAGCCGGGATTGCGCCCGCACGGTGGCGGTCAGCTGCTGGGTGTTAGATGACGGCAGGGCGCCGATTTTACCGGCGGAAACCTGCACGTTCTGCGCCTCAATCGCCGACTGGACATCGGAAGGCATCAGCGAGTAGGAGGCGAGTTTGGTCGGGTCCATCCAGACGCGCATCGCGTATTCGGCGCCGAACACCCGCAGGCTGCCGACGCCCTCCACGCGCGCCAGCGGGTCCTGCATATTGCTGACCAGCCAGTCGGAGATATCGGAGCTGGTGGCGCGGTTGGTTTTGTCATACACCGCAAGGATCAGCAGGAAGCTGCTCTGCGATTTTTCCACCGTTACGCCGGACTGCTGGACTTCGCTTGGCAGCCGCGATTCCGCCTGCTGGACTTTGTTTTGCACCTGCACCTGGGCGGTGTCCGGGTCGGTCCCTTGCTCAAAGGTGACGGTGATGCTGACCGAGCCGTCGGAGCTGCTGGTGGAGCTGAAGTAGAGCAGATGGTCGAGGCCGGTAAGCTGCTGCTCGATCACCTGGGTGACGCTGTTCTCCAGGGTTTCGGCGGACGCGCCGGTATAGGTGGCGGAGATTTTTACCGCCGGCGGGGCGACGTCCGGGTACTGGCCTACCGGCAGGGTGCGGATCGCCAGCACCCCAGCGAGCATAATCAGAATGGCGATCACCCAGGCAAAGACCGGGCGACGCACGAAGAAACGGGAGAACATCAGGCATTGCCTCCGTTATTGTTGACGGCAACGGCCTTCACTGTCTGTCCGGGGGCCACTTTACTGGTGCCTTCGACAATCAGCTTATCGCCTGCTTTCAGGCCGCTCAGCACCAGCCATTTATCGCCAAAGGTGTCGCCGGTTTCCACGGTACGCTGCTCAACTTTGTTGGCGGCATCGACCACCAGCGCCGTGGCGTCGCCTTTGGCATCGCGGGTGATCCCCTGCTGTGGGGCGAGGATCGCGTCGTTCATGATGCCTTCATCGATGCGCGCGCGGACGAACATCCCCGGCAGCAGGACGTGCTGCGGGTTGGGGAAGATAGCGCGCAGGGTCACCGAGCCGGTGGATTCATCGACGGCGACTTCGGTGAGCGCCAGACGCCCTTTTTCCTGGTAGGTACTGCCATCTTCCAGGGTTAATGTCACGCTGAGAGTGTCGCTGTTGCTGGCCAGGCTTTGTTTGCGTAAACGCAGGAGATCGACGCTGGATCGCGTCAGATCAACATACATGGTGTCGAGCCCGCGGATCGTCGCCAGCGCGGTATCCTGATCGGCGGAGACCAGCGCCCCCGGCGTAACCGACGAGATGCCGATGCGCCCGGCAATCGGCGCGGTGACGGTGGTCCAGTTCAGGTTGATGCGCGCGCTCTCCAGCGCCGCTTTTTTCGATTCCACGCTGGCCTTGTCCTGGGCGCAGGTGGAGGCGGCGTCGTCGGCATCCTGGCGGGAAACGCCGTTATCCCTGACCAGCGACGCGTAGCGCTGGGCCTTCTGGCAATCGGAGACCACCAGCGCCTGGGCCTGTTTCAGCGCGGCCGCCGCTTCGTTCCAGGTCGCGCGATAGCTGGAGGGATCGATCTGGTAAAGGGCCTGCCCGGCCTTCACCATATCGCCTTCGGTAAACAGGCGCTTCTGGATGATGCCACCCACCTGCGGGCGTACTTCGGCGCTGAGCGAGGCGGTGGTGCGGCCGGTGAGCTGGCTGACTACCTGCACCGGCTGGCTTTGCAGGGTGACCACGCCCACTTCCGGCGTGGGTTGCTGCGGGGCAGATGTCTGCGCATTATCGCATCCGCTAAGGAGAAATAATGCTGTCGCGATGGGAGCTATGATGTATTTCATTATATTTTCTCAAGATATAAGACGTCCGCCCCGTTTATTAAAAAACGAGGGAATAGGTTGGGCGCTGAGGCATTTTCGGGTGAGCGAAAATGATAAAAAAGGAACACAGATGTTCCTGAACCTGATTGTTATTGTGTCTCCGTTGAAGCCAACCTCTTCGGTCTTCAGGAGGTGAAAAGCGCATCTCCTCTGGTTTTGTGGTGAGAATGATCATTCTCATTTTTCTCCATTATACGATCCGCCGCGATAATGGAAAGGTTTTTTTGCTTACTTTTAGAACGCAAAAAATTAAGGCAAATAATCATGGAGAAAATAAGAATATTTTGTGAAAGTGGAGAGGGAAAATAACCATTCGGCATCGCAATACTGGAGATAGTTAATGACACTAATCATTACAAAAAGCATTAATCCCGACGATCAACAAGAATTGCTTGCCGGTCTGCGGCACTATAATCAGCAGTATCTCGATGCGGCACAGTTTGGCGATCTGGGGGTTTACTCCCGCGATGCGCAAGGGGTGATGCAGGGCGGGCTGATTGCCAAACGCAAGGGCAACTGGCTGTGCATTGAGTATCTGTGGGTCAGCGAGACGACGCGCGGGCGCGGGCTGGGGAGCGAGCTGATGCAGGAGGCGGAACAGCAGGCGCAGGCGCTAGGCTGCAGCCATCTGCTGGTGGATACCTTTAGCTTCCAGGCGCTGCCGTTTTATCAGAAATTAGGCTATCAGCTGCAGATGTCGCTGCCCGACTTCCCCCACGCAGGCATGCAGCGCCACTATTTGTCGAAGGCGCTGTAACGGTAGTGGTATCCCCGGGCGGGCAGGTACCGTACCTGTGGTTGTGCCGGATGGCGGCATAAATGCCTTATCCGGCCTACACAGTCCTCCCGTCGTTTCGTCCCACCCAGGACCGGCAAGCGCAGCGCCGCCGGGCAGGATATCAGGCACGGCACCTGTATTCTTGCCGGGTGGCGGCTGTCGCCTTACCCGGCCTACGGTTCGTGCTGTGCCCGCCATGATGCCGAGCGGCCTGTTGTTGATATACCCACTTGCGCGACTGAAACTGCCGGTGCTGGCGGCCTCAACATCGCTGAGACGTTCCCGGAAGGCCGGGGCAGCCCGCATGGATGCGGGCTGAGGGCCGTGTTTTGCATGGACGCTGCCTCGGCCCGACCCGAAGCCTGCAGGGATAAGTCGAAGGGACCGCGTAGCGGCGATTTTGCTGGCCGGAGCCCGGGGGTACAGGGGGCGGCGGCGACTGGCCGCCCCCTGTGCGCTCCCTGCGCCATAAGAGACATAGCGCAGAAGAAATATCGGGAGCGCAATCTGCCCGGACATAACACGGGAGTGGTAGCCCTGCTAAGCGCAGTGCGAGCAGGGAAATTTACGGTTGTGCCGTTATTTCTGTAGCCCTGCTAAGCGTAGCGCGAGCAGGGAAAATCCCGGATGGCGGCGCGTGGCGCCTTATCCGGGCTACAAAAGCGTCAAAACCACGCCTTAACCCCCGATGCCGTGGCCCATTAACGCCAGCGCGTGGCTGATGATGGTCTGGCGGTTGACCGCCTGTAAACGCGGATCGCTGTGAATGCGTGAAAATGGCACCAGCACCAGGCTAATCACCGTGGTAAACAGCAGCTCCGGCGACAGCGCCGGATTGATCTTGCCCTCCAGCTGCCAGCGATGCACCGTCTCCAGCATCACTTGAAAACGCTCCTCGCCGAAGCGGGCATCCATATGCTGACGCAGGATCGGCATCTCGCCGATGATCTCCTGCATCCACAGCGGCGCGAACCAGGCGTTTTTCTCCGCCATATGCGCCAGCGTCTCGACCATCATCGTCAGCGCCAACACCGGGTCCTGCGGATGATCGACAAAAATGCGGCTGATGTGATTGCGTAGCGGCATAAAGCGCTCCTCAATCAGCTGGGTCACCAGCGCTTCCCGGGAGCTGAAATAGTAATGCAGCATCGCCGGCGTCACCCCGGCTTCTTTGGCGATGGCGTTCAACGACACGCGAGCCGTCCCGTCGCGGGCAAACAGCGTCAGGGCAATGTCCATCAGCTGTTCGCGGTTGGCGGTACCCGGTTTTTTACCGCGCGGCCGACCCGGGCGGCGGGGTGCATCCTGATCCTTTTGTGCTGTCATGGTATGGCGATCTCTTGACCCGACTCATTCTTTCACTAAATATTAATTATGCATTTAATTAATTTCAAGCGAGCGTTGTAATGACTTCTGAAGTCGCTAACCCACCGGTGCAGTCGATACGCCTGCTGTTCAGCGCATTGCTGTTGGTGATGTTGCTCTCGGCGTTGGATCAGACCATTGTCTCCACCGCGCTGCCGACGATTGTCGGCGAACTGGGCGGGCTGGACAAGCTTTCCTGGGTGGTCACGGCCTATATTCTCAGCTCCACCATCGCGGTGCCGCTGTACGGGAAATTCGGCGATCTGTTCGGTCGCAAAATTGTGCTGCAGGTGGCGATTGGGCTGTTTCTCGTCGGCTCCGCGCTCTGCGGGCTGGCGCAGAATATGACCCAACTGGTGCTGATGCGCGGCCTGCAGGGGCTCGGCGGCGGCGGCCTGATGGTGATCAGTATGGCGGCGGTCGCCGACGTCATCCCGCCCGCCAACCGTGGCCGCTATCAGGGGCTGTTCGGCGGCGTCTTCGGCCTCGCGACGGTGATCGGCCCGCTGATCGGCGGTTTTCTGGTACAGCATGCCTCCTGGCGCTGGATCTTCTATATCAACCTGCCGCTCGGCCTGTTCGCGCTGCTGGTGATCGGCGCGGTATTCCACAGCAGCAATAAACGCAGCCAGCATCAGATTGACTGGCTGGGGGCGATTTACCTCAGCATGGCGCTGTTGTGCATCATCCTGTTTACCTCGGAAGGGGGCAGCGTCCATGCGTGGAATGACCCGCAGCTGTGGTGCATTCTGGCCTTCGGCATCGTGGGGATCATCGGCTTTATTTACGAAGAGCGGATCGCCATCGAACCGATTATTCCGCTGGCGCTGTTCCGCAACCGCAGCTTCCTGCTGTGCAGCTTGATTGGCTTCGTCATCGGCATGTCGCTGTTCGGGTCAGTCACCTTCCTGCCGCTCTATCTGCAGGTGGTGAAGGAGGCGACGCCCACCGAGGCCGGGCTGCAGCTGATCCCCCTGATGGGCGGCCTGCTGCTGACCTCGATTATCAGCGGGCGGATTATCAGCCGTACCGGTAAATATCGCCTGTTTCCGATCCTCGGCACCCTGCTCGGCGTGACCGGCATGGTACTGCTGACCCGCATCACCATTCATTCGCCGATGTGGCAGCTGTACCTGTTTACCGGTGTGCTGGGGGCGGGTCTGGGACTGGTGATGCAGGTGCTGGTGCTGGCGGTGCAGAATGCGATGCCGGCGCAGATGTACGGCGTCGCCACCTCCGGTGTGACCCTGTTCCGCTCGATTGGCGGCTCCATCGGCGTGGCGCTGTTTGGCGCGGTGTTCACGCACGTGCTGCAGAGCAACCTGCAAAAGCTGTTGCCGGAAGGCGCGGTGCTGCCGCCGGGAATGAATCCAGTGGCGGTTCAGCACCTGCCCGCGGATATCCGCCTCGACTATCTCGACGCCTTCGGCGCGGCGATCCACGCGGCGTTCCTGATGGCGGCCGGCATTATGGCGGTGGCGTTTGTCCTCTCCTGGCTGTTAAAGGAGGCACCGCTGAAGACCGCGGTGCATTAAGCGGCGCCGGCGATGCGCAGCAGTGCCTGACGCAGCGCCGGTGCGGCAAAATCGATAAATGTCCTCAGCTTAAGTGGCGCCAGATCCCGTGCGGTATACAGCAAATGGACCGGCGCGGGGGCGGGCTCGACGCTTTCCAGCAGCAGACGGAGCTCCCCGTGGCGCAGACCATCCAGCGCCTGATAGTGCAGTAAGCGGGCCACCCCCACCCCCAGCCGCGCAGCATCGGCGGCGCTCTCCGGCGTGGTGACGGATAGCACCGGCGGCAGGTTAATCAGCTGGTCCTCGCGCTCAGCGGCGCGAAAGCGCCAGCCGCGATAGGGCATCGGCGATTCAATGCGGATGATCGGCAGCGCCGCCAGATCGCGCGGCCGCTGCGGCTCGCCGTATTTCGCCAGCAGCGCCGGATGGGCGCAGGCCACAATCCGCATGGTGCCAAGGCGGGTGGCCACCATGCTGCTGTCCGCCAGTTCGCCAATCCGCACCGCCAGATCGACATGGTCGCTCACCAGGTCAGCATTGCGATCGCTGAGCAGCAAACGGACGCGAATTTGCGGGTAGCGGGCGATAAATTCACCGATCACCGGGAGAACGTGCTGACGGCCAAACATCGTTGGCGCGGAGATCACCAGCTCGCCCTTCGGTTCCTGATATTCGCCCGTCGCCTGGCGTTCGGCGTTTTCCACCTCCTCAAGGATCCGCCGCGCGGCGGCGACATAATCGACCCCGGCGTCGGTGAGCGTCAGTTTGCGGGTGGTTCGCGCCAGCAGGCGCACGCCCAGCGCGCTCTCCAGCTCACCGATATGGCGGCTGACGGTGGTCAACGGCATATTCAGCGCCCGCGCCGCCGCCGACATGCTCCCCAGCTCGGTCACTTTCACCAGCAGCGCCATCGCGCTTAATCGATCCATTATTCTCCCGTTTTCCGGAAAGATGATTGCCACTTAGCCCGTATTATCATTCTTCACAGTACAGTCCATGATGGCGCCAGACAACAGGAGGCGCTATGGCAGCAACCTTTCTCGATATCGCCATCACCCCGGACGTGATGGATGTGCAGCATGAAATGGGCAGCGACACGCTGTGGCAAACGCCGCACAGTCGCCGCCAGGCCGACCGCTTCGGCGACAGCGAAGCGGGGATGATCGCCACCCGCGACAGCTTTTATCTGGCGACGGTGTCACAGAGCGGCTGGCCCTACATTCAGCATCGCGGCGGCCCGGTGGGGTTTCTGCATCTGCTGGATGACACCACCCTGGCGATGGCCGATTTCGGCGGCAACCGCCAGTACATCACCACCGGCAACCTGCGCGGCAGCGACCGGGCCTGCCTGTTTTTGATGGATTATCCGCGCCGTGCCAGGCTGAAAATCTACGCCACCGTCGAGGTCCTGGCGGCAGAGGACCATCCGCAGCTGCTGGCGCAGGTGGCGCCGGCCAACTATCGCGCCCGCATTGAACGTCTGTTTCTTTTTCATTTGCAGGCGTTTGACTGGAACTGCCCGCAGCACATTACGCCGCGCTACAGCGCGCAGCAGGTGGCGGAGTACAGCCAGAACCTGCAGCAACGTATTCATGACCTGGAGCAGGAGAATCAGCGCCTGCAGCAGCAATTAGCCTCAAAAGGAGACTCCTGATGAATGAGCAACGTCCCCCGTTACCGCCGTTTACCCGCGACAGCGCTATCCAGAAGGTCCGCGCCGCGGAAGATGGCTGGAACAGTCGCGATGCCGAAAAAGTCGCTCTGGCCTACACCGTGGATAGCGAATGGCGCAACCGCAGCGAATTTGTCCACGGCAGGGGGCAAATTGTTGAGTTCCTGCAGCGAAAATGGCGCAAGGAGCAGCAATACCGGCTGATTAAGGAGCTGTGGGCATGGCAGGAGAATCGCATTGCCGTGCGCTTCGCCTACGAGTGGTGCGACGACAGCGGCAACTGGTTTCGCTCGTATGGCAATGAGAACTGGGAGTTTGATAAGCACGGACTGATGCAGACGCGCTACGCCTGCATCAACGATCTGCCGATCGCCGAAAGCGAGCGCCTGTTCCACTGGCCCCAGGGGCGCCGCCCGGACGATCATCCGGGGCTCAGCGATCTGGGGCTATAAAACCGACGCGGCGCGACGGATTAATCGGCTTTCGGGAAGTCGACGACCGTGTCGTTAACCCGGTTCACCATGTTGGTGAACAGGATCGCGCTGATGGCGCTGATAATCTCAATCACCTGCTGGTCGCTAAAACCGGCGTTGCGCAGCGCGGCGACGTCGGTTGCCGGCAGGGTACCGGTGGTGGTCACCAGAGTCTGCGCAAATTTCACCAGCGCATCAAGCTGCACCTCTGCCGCATACTCCCCGCGGCGCAGGGCGTGGATCTGCTCGCTGCTGAAGCCGGCTTTTTTCGCCATCAGGCTGTGCGCGGCCAGGCAGTAGTCACAGCCGGTGGCTTCGCTGACCGACAAATTAATCGCTTCCAGCTGTTGGGCGCTGAGGCTGCCTTTATGGAGCATCGCATTGTGCGCCAGCGCCTGCTGCAGCGCCGCCGGCGAGTGGCCGCCGATGGTGAGATAGGCGTTCGGCACTTTGCCCATCGCTTTTTTGATCCCGGCGAAAATATCGGCGGCTTTGCCGGTGGCGTCTTGTTCACGGATATCTGTTAAACGGCTCATGGTTAACTCCTGTTGTTATCGAGGGTGTGTTGGCAATGGGGTCATCTTAGGCGCTTGCCGCATGCTAGACTGGCGGTCTTCGTCTCACCTTTTTGTCTTATCGTCTCAGGAGAAGCATGGACAGTCTCAGTCATCTGCTGGCGCTGCTGGCGCCGCGCTGCGAAGTGAACCTGCACTGTCGCTTCGGCGGCCGCTGGCAGGCCGGGCACCAGCAAATGCGCAGCGGTGTGGTGCCCTGGCACGTGGTGCTGCGCGGCGAGGGGCAGCTCAACGTCGGCGGCCAGACCCACCACCTGCGCGCGGGAGATGTCGTCCTCCTGCCCCACGGTTCGCCACACCTGATGGAGAGCCTGGTGGAGTGGGGCCAGGTGCTGCCGGTGGCGCACCGGTTTAACGGCACGGTGACGGAAATGCGCGCCGGCCCGACGGAGGGGGCGCTGGAGATGCTGTGCGGCGAATTCTATTTTGGTCCGCACGTCAGCTGGCTGTTCAGTGAAGCATCGACGCTGATCCATCTCCATACCGATGCGCGTGAAGACTGCCCGGAGCTGGACGCGCTGCTTAATATACTGGTGCGCGAGAGCCTGGCGCAGCGTCCCGGCGGGAGCGCTATCGTGCGCAGCCTCGGCGATACGCTGTTGGTGCTCCTGCTGCGCATGCTGCTTGGCGAGCAACAGCCGCCCGGCGGACTGCTGCGCTTGATGAGCGATGAACGCCTGATGCCGGCGGTGCTGGCGGTGATGGCGACCCCGGAGCAGCCGTGGACGCTGGAAACCATGGCCGCCCGTGCGTTTCTGTCGCGGGCCACCTTTGCCCGTCATTTTGCCCGCGTCTATCACCTGACGCCGCAGGCGTGGCTGTCGCAGTTGCGAATGGCGCTGGCCGCCCGGCTGCTGCGCCTGGAGCGTCAGACCAACCTCGAGGTCATTGCCGAACGCTGCGGCTTTCAGTCGCTGGCGTCATTCTCGAAGCGCTTCAAAATGCGCTATGGCGTGACGCCGGGCGAGTGGCGACGGGGCTAGCGCGTCGCGTTCCGTGAAGATGATTTTATTTCCAGTTGCGTGGTTTGCTGTTTATTACCCGACCCGAAAGTCGCTATAGTTTTGCACGAAAAAAACAATGACAGTCAGGACAGACAGGGTGAAGAGGATGAGATTACGTTTACGGGCCGCCGCCGCAGTGATGCTGGCGGGTCTGGTACTGGTCGGCTGCGACCAAAAGGGGAATGACGCAAAACACATTAAGGTCGGTGTGATTAACGGCGCCGAGCAGGATGTGGCGGAAGTGGCGAAGAAGGTGGCCAAAGAGAAGTACGGTCTGGACGTCGAGCTGGTGGGATTCAGCGGCTCGCTGCTGCCTAACGAATCGACCAACGCCGGCGATCTGGACGCCAACGTCTTCCAGCATCGGCCTTTCCTTGAGCAGGACAACAAAGCGCATAACTATCATCTGGTGGCGGTCGGTAATACCTTCGTCTTCCCGATGGCCGGCTATTCCCGCAAGATCAAGTCAGTCGCCGAACTGAAAGACGGCGCGACGATCGCCATCCCCAACGACCCGACCAATCTCGGGCGGGCGCTGCTGCTGCTGCAAAAAGAGAAGTTGATTACCCTCAAAGCCGGCACCGGCCTGCTGCCGACGGCGGTGGATATCACCGACAACCCGCATAACCTGAAAATTATGGAGCTGGAAGGGGCGCAACTGCCGCGCGTGCTCGACGATCCCAAAGTCGACGTGGCTATCATCAGCACCACCTACCTGCAGCAAACCGGGCTGTCGCCGGTTCGCGATGGCATCTTTATCGAAGATAAAAACTCGCCCTACGTGAACATCATCGTGACCCGGGAAGACAATAAAGACGCGGAAAACGTGAAGGAGTTTATGCAGTCGTATCAGTCGCCGGAGGTGGCGAAGGCGGCAGAGACTATCTTCAACGGCGGCGCGGTGCCGGGCTGGTAAGCCAATCTCACAGGGAGAGGCGCGTATGGTACGCCAACGGCAGGCTGATCTGCTGCTGATTGCCGCGACGGTGATTGCCGCCTGCGGCTGGATATTTTCCCGTGAAGCGATCGCCGGCATGCCGGTATTCGCGTTTCTTGGGCTGCGCTTTTTCTTCGCCGCGCTGCTGCTGCTGCCGTTCTGCCGCGGTTTTCGCCCGCAAAAGCAGCACTGGCCAAAGCTCATCATCAGCGGACTCTGGTTTGCCCTCAACCTCTGCCTGTGGATCTATTCGGTTTCCACGACGGCGTCGCTCGGCGAAGGGGCGTTTATCATGAGCCTGTCGATGATGTTCGTCCCGCTGACCGCGTGGGTGATGATGAAGGTACGCCCGCCGCGCGCCTGGTGGGAGTGCCTGCCGATCGCGGTGGTGGGCCTGGGGCTGCTCAGTCTGCATATGCCGATAGCCTTCCACCCCAGCCAGGGCTGGTTTTTGCTGACGGCGCTGGTGCAGTCGATCTGGTTCTGTTACACCAGCCGCTGCGCGCGTGAAGTACCGCTGATCCCCCTGACCACCGTGCAGCTGGCGATCACTGGTATCGTCGGGTTGACCATCTCCGCTGCCGTTGAACGCTGGGACCAGCCGATGACCCTGCCGACTCTCGGCTGGCTGGTGGCCAGCATTGTCATCGCCACCAGCCTGCGCTTCGGTCTGCAGATGAAGGGGCAGAAGTACGCGGCGGTGGCCAGCGCGGCGATCATCATGGTGCTCGAACCGCTGCTGACGGTCATTGCCGCCGCGCTGTGGTACGGCGAACAGCTGCCGCTGCAGAAGATTATCGGCGGCGTGCTGATCCTGGTGGCCCAGCTGTGGTTCCGCTGGCGGATGCTTAAGCCGTAAGCGGGCCGCTTCGCTGCTGCGCCATCAGCTGCAGCAGCGGCACCAGCGACAACCCGTCCGGCATTTCGCCGCGGGCGATCAGCTGGTTTATCTCCTCAAAGGTAAACCAGCCGGTTTCCATCACCTCATCCTGATCCGCGTCCATGCCGACCCAGCGTAAATCGGTAGCCAGCCAGGTAATAAACAGCTGATCGCTGCTGCCGTAGGAGGGGTTGAAGCGAATGATCTCCTCGACGTGTTGCGCCTGCCAGCCGGTCTCTTCCCGCAGTTCGCGCAGCGCGGCGACCGCCGGGTCTTCCCCTTCATCGACGCCGCCAGAGGGGATCGCCCACACCACCTTATCGATCAGGTAGCGGTAGTGGCGAATCAGCAGTACTTTCTCATCCTGAATGGCCACAATCCCCACTGCCGGGCGCGGATAGTGAATGGCGTAAAAGTCGCGGCGCTCGCCGGGGGCGACATCAATACCCACCTTACGCATGCTGAACCACGGCGTCTCGGCGATGACCTGCGGGTCGTGCATATCGGCGGCGGTCAGTTTCTTTTTCATCGTGCCACTCCTGTCAAAAATTGAGCCTTAAGAACAACATAGCCGGAGGCGGATGGCAACTGCCGCAGGTTGGCCCGATTTCATCGATCATTGCCCAAATGCCCCTGTTGAGCCAGGCTGGTACTCAGTACGATGTTCGTCAGATGACCCCACAGAGGAACGCCAACATGAACATCACCCATATCCGGAATGCGACCCAGATGATTGACTACGCCGGGAAAAGATTTCTCATCGACCCGATGCTGGCGGACAAGGGCGCCTGGCCAGGTTTTCCCGGCACCGCGCGTAGCGAGCTGCGCAATCCGCTGGTTGAGCTGCCTTTTTCCCGCGATAAAATTATCGATGTTGATGCGGTGATCGTCACCCATACCCATGACGATCACTGGGACGCGGCGGCGATCGCCGCGATCCCGAAAACCCTGCCGGTGTTCGTCCAGCATGAGGTCGACGCCGCGCTGCTGCGCAGCCAGGGATTTCAGGATCTGCGCCTGCTGTCGGCAGACAGCGAATTTGCCGGCGTGCGCCTGCAGAAAACCACCTCCGGCCAACACGGCAGCGACCGGACCTACGCGGTGCCGGCGATGGCTGAACGCCTGGGCGAGGCCTGCGGCGTGGTGTTTCGCCATCCGCAGGAGAAGACGCTGTGGCTGATGGGGGATACCATCTGGCGTGATGAAATTGAAGCTGACCTGCTGAAGCTGCGCCCGGACGTGGTGGTGCTGAACGCCGGCTACGCCCACGTCATCGGCTTTGGCCCGATAATCATGGGCAAGGAAGATCTCCTGAACGTGCACTTCACCCTGCCGGAAGCGAAAATCATGGCTATCCACCTCGAGGCGGTCAACCACTGTCTGGTGAGCCGGGAAGAGATGCGCCAGTATGCGGTGGATAATCAGATTGCCGATGTGGTGAGTATCCCGCAGGATGGGGAAACCGTCGTTTATTAACATGCGCAAGGGGAAAGGACGATGAAACTCACCGACGTGGCGATTGTCGCTGTAGAGGGCTTTAGCCCGTTTCACTACGCCGTCCCCTGCATGCTGTTTGGCGATTCGGTCTCTGAAATCAAACGCTTTAACCTGCACATTTGCGCCGAGCGGCCGGGGCTGCTGCGCGCCCGCGATGGTTTTGCGCTGTACGCCACCGGCGATTTCGCCGCGCTGGAACAGGCGGATATCGTGGTGGTGCCTTACTGGGGTGAGGTCGATCGGCGTCCGCCGCAGGCGCTGCTTGATAGCCTGGTGCGGGCGCGGGATAACGGCGCGGAAATCGTCGGCCTGTGTCTCGGCGCGTTCGTCCTCGGCTACGCCGGGCTGCTGGACGGCAGGCGAGCGGCGACTCACTGGGAGTTCGAGCAGGATTTTCAGCGCCTGTTTCCGCAGGTGCAGCTGGATATCAACGCCTTGTATGTGGATGACCAGCGGGTGATCACCTCGGCGGGCACCGCAGCGGCGCTGGACTGCTGCCTGTATCTCATCCGCCAGCGTTTCGGCAGCCTCGCGGCCAATCAGATCGCCCGGCGGATGATTGTTTCGCCGCACCGCGAAGGCGGCCAGGCGCAGTTTATCGCCCAGCCGGTGCCGAAAAATACCCGCGATGCGCGGATTAACTGCCTGCTGGATTATCTGCAGCAGCATATTGCCGAGCCGCATAGTCTCGATTCGCTGGCCCGGGTGGTGGCGATGAGCCGCCGTACCCTGACCCGCCACTTCGCCCGGGCGACCGGGATGAGCATTACCGACTGGCTGACCGCCGAACGTCTGCGCCGCAGCCAGAGTCTGCTTGAGGCGGGCGATCTGCCGGTCGAACAGGTGGCGGAGGCGGTGGGTTATCTTTCAGCGGTCACCTGGCGCCAGCAGTTTAAAGCGCGCTTTGGCGTCAGCCCGGCGGAGTGGCGGCGTACCTTTCGCCGCGGCGCTTAGCCGGCGAGGGTCGCACTGTCGATCACGAAGCGGTATTTTACGTCACCCTTGACCATTCTTTCCCAGGCTTCGTTGATCTCATCGCCGCGAATAAGCTCGATATCGGCGACGATACCGTGTTCGGCGCAGAAGTCGAGCATCTCCTGAGTTTCCGGAATACCGCCGATCATCGAGCCGGCAATTGACCGGCGGCGGAAGATCAGATTGAACACTTCTGGCGACGGATGCGGCGTGGCCGGAGCGCCCACGAGGGTCATGGTGCCATCACGTTTCAGCAGCGTGGTGAAGGCATCGAGATTGTGCGGCGCCGCCACGGTATTAAGGATGAAGTCGAAGCTTTTGACGTGGGCCGCCATTTCGTCGTCGTTGCGCGACACCACCACGTCATCAGCACCCAGCGCTCTGGCCGCCTCGCGTTTGGATTCGGAGGTGGTAAAGGCCACCACGTGGGCCCCCATGGCGTGGGCCAACTTGATCCCCATATGCCCGAGGCCGCCAATGCCGACCACACCGACTTTTTTACCCGGTCCGGCGTGCCAGTGGCGCAGCGGCGAGTAAGTGGTGATCCCGGCGCACAGCAGCGGCGCGACGGCGGCCAGCTGCGCTTCGGGATGGGTTATCCGCAGCACGTAGTGTTCTTTGACCACAATCTGCTGGGAATAGCCGCCCAGCGTGTGGCCCGGTGCATCCTGGGTCGGGCCGTTATAGGTCAGCACCATGTGGTCGCAGTAGTTTTCCAGCCCCTCAGCGCACTCTTCGCACTGTTGACAGCTATCGACCATACAGCCGACGCCGACCAGATCGCCGACGGCGTAGCGCGAGACGGCGTTGCCGACCGCGGTCACCCGGCCCACAATTTCATGCCCCGGCACGCAGGGATAGTGCGTTCCCGCCCACTCCGATCGCGCCTGGTGGAGATCGGAGTGGCAGACGCCGCAGTAGGCGATGGCGATCTGTACATCCTGTGGCCCCGGCTCGCGGCGGGTGATGGCCATTGATTCCAGCGGCTGGCTGGCGGAGTAGGTACCAATAGCGTTGATCTGCATAGCGAAACCTCTACTTGATGAATTGTTTGCGTGGAACGGAAGATGGACGCGGCTGGTGAGTGGCATCGATAAGCGTAGCCTGGAGTGGGCGAGATGCGAGAAGAGAACGTACCGCGGGAAATATCAGGCACGCTGTTTGCGGGCAACGATCAGGCCTGTAAATAATGCCGTGGAGTAAGCATTAAATCGACTAAGCTTTATTAGTATTTACGAAAATATTATTGTTTTATCGTATATGATAGCGAAGAGACGCTATTGCTGATAATGATGTTTACACTCTTTTTATTATGGTAACGACTTGTTTTTCATTGATTGTCGCGCCCGTTGATACTATGCGTGACTGAAAATGATCTTCTTCAACCTGACTTGATGACTCAACACGATGTCGAAACCTGATGCCAACAGCCAGAATTCTCCGTCATTACCTTCTTTTTTTTATGGACGACGGACAAAACCCTTATTCGCCGTGGAATCCTTAGTATCTGCGTTTCGGCCTGCCAGCATTCCTTTTGAACTGGCGCAGTCGACCTATTACCATTTCCCCACAACCCAGGGCGAAGCCGGATTAATTCTCCTCGAAGAAGGGGTGGCTTCACTTTGTTATGCGGAAAAAAAAATGGTGATATCGACGATCCTTCCGCCTTCAATATTGGGATTAATTGATGGTTATGGCGTGTTTAACGGTCTTCCGAATAAGCGCCACTGTTCCCTGTTTGCCGAGACGGATTTGCGCGGGCGCTGGATAAGACACCAGGCGGCGGTCGATATTCTGAATGAGAAAAACCTGTGGCAGGACCTTGCCCATATTCTGGCACAGCGGTTGATGGTATTAAGCATGCGTGAGCAGGAACTACTGGGCGTGGACTCTTACCAGATGGTGCGAACCCTATTAATGGAGCTGGCGGTCTATCCGGACACGTATCGTAGCCCAATCAATGTGTTAAGTTTTATACAACGCCGTACCAACCTGTCGCGTAGCCGCATTATGTCGATTCTGTCGGAGCTGCGCAAAGGCGATTATATTATCATCCACCGTGGAGTGCTGGAGACCATCGCCCACCCGCTTCCCGCCAATTTTTGAGCCTGGCAGGCGAAGAACGTCATTTCTCGCCCCTCGCCTGCAGGTCCGCTTAGGGCTCAATCGGCGTCAGATAGTCCAGCCGCAGCGGCTCAGCCAGCAGACTCTCCATCCGGGCGATGAATCCCTGAAAATAGGGCATCGCGACATGCGCATCGAGGGCGTCCTGTCCCTGCCACGCCTCGCGCATATAGAAGGTGTCCGGCGCGTCGCGCAGCTGATACAGGGCGTAGTCGAGGTTGCCCGGCTCCTGTCTCGTCGGCAGGAGCAGCGCCTGCAAAGCCTGGCGCAGCGCCGCCGTCTGGCCTGGTTTCGCCCTGAGCACGGCGATAAGCGAGATCATCTTAAAATCCCTCCAGCACAATCTTGCCGACGGCGCGTCCGGTTTCCAGCTGACGATGCGCTTTCTGCAGATTGGCGGCGGTAATGGCGCCGTAGTGTTCACCGAGCGTGGTTTTGATGGTGTGGCTGTCAATCAGCGCCGCCACACGGGTGAGCAGCTGATGCTGGGCGATCATATCATCCGTCTCAAACATTGAACGGGTGAACATAAATTCCCAGTGCAGGGACAGGCTTTTCGCTTTCAGCGGCACCACGTCCAGGGTCTCCGGGTCATCAATCAGCGCCAGCTTGCCCTGCGGGGCGAGGGCGTCGATCAGCGCGTTGAAGTGCTGCTCGGTGTTGGTCAGGCTGGCGACATGGGTCACCGAGGTGATGCCAATGCGCGCCAGCTCGTTGGCGAGCGGCTTGCTGTGATCGATCACATGGTGCGCGCCCGCCTCGCGGACCCACTGCTGGCTCTCCGGACGCGAGGCGGTGCCGATCACCGTCATGGCGGTCAGTTTGCTGGCCAGCTGGGTCAGGATAGACCCCACGCCGCCCGCCGCGCCGACGATCAGCAGCGTGTCGCCCGCATTGCCGCCTTCCTTAACGCCGAGACGGTGAAACAGCAGCTCCCAGGCGGTGATCGCCGTCAGCGGCAGCGCGGCGGCAGCGGCGTTATCGAGGGTGCGCGGTTTGTGCGCCACCAGGCGCTCGTCCACCAGCTGATATTCACTGTTGCTGCCGGCCCGGCCCAGCGCGCCGGCGTACCAGACCTCATCGCCCGGGGCGAATAACGTCACCTCCTCACCAACGGACTGCACCACGCCAACGGCGTCCCAGCCCAGCACCCGCGGCGTGTCGCCCTGGAAGCCGGCGCGCACTTTGGTGTCTACCGGGTTGACCGAGATGGCTTTCACGGCGACCAGCAGGTCACGCCCGTGGGCGGTGGGGACCGGCAGGTCGATCTCGGTTAAAGAAGGGATGTTGTTGCCGTCAGCGGCGGCTTGAGTAATAGCGATAGCTTTCATAACTGCTCCGGTCTGCGATTCGGGTAAAGGAAGAGAGGACGCCATCGTAGACCGCTGCCGGAAGGGGAAAAACGGGCTAACGGCAATAACAGTTATACACAGAAAGTGAAAATCAGCCCACCTGATAGAAATCGAGCATCACCCCATCCTGGGTTCGTCCGCCGGAGCAGATAAACAGCGAGGTGGTTAGCCAGCTGAGCGCGGGGGTATCCACCTCGAAGGAGGGAACGGTGCGAAAATAGATGGTTTCTGGCGGAATATCGCTAAAAAAGCGCATATCGTCGGCGAACAGCTGGTCATAATACTGGGCCGGCACCCGGCGGATGCCGTTGTTTTCCACATAGACTGTCCCTTCCGCCACCTGCAGGGCATAGCGGGCGGACAGCCTGCAGGTGCCGTCGGGTTCGATTATCTGGCTGTCGACGCCGCCCGGTAATACGTGGCCGCGAAGTTGACCCGAGACGCTGCCGCCGATAATCGGGATCAGCTGGCGCTTACCGGTCTGCGGGCTGCGGGAGACAATTATCGGTTTATCAACCTGGATGGTAATGGAAAAACAGTGTCTGAGTTCGGGGGTCATTATGGCTCTCCTGTTTCGGTTGGCAACGGCACGCGGCCACCGCGCCAGTGTAACGGGTTTGCGAGAGACAAAATAACGCAGGGTTTGGATGAAAATGATTGGCTGGGATGATGAGTTTGGGGGGGCTCAGGTTGGTATAGCGTGGCTGTGGGGGAGCAGAGGCAAACTGGCGGAAGATCACAGGAGTTGAACCTGCCCGGGACCGCTGGCGGCCCCAACTGGATTTGAAGTCCAGCCACCTCACCGGAGATGACGATCTTCCGCGCCTCGATTGCTACATGGAGGCGGGGCGCATTATAGCTACTTTCAGCCGTTTACCACATACCTAAACGCACTTTTTTACTGTTAAAACTGGACTTTACAGAACAGTCCTGGACAAATCCTCACAAAATCCGTGAGTTACACTTTTTCACTCCCTGAATCCCTACCACGATCACAGAAAACAAGAAACGTAATCTGATAACGAGATATCGCAATTCCTCTTACTGCGGCAAAGGTTTACAAAAATCGTAACCGGTACCAATCCGCGGTGCCGCTAAGGGAATAGTGTGCATATGAAAGATCACATTTTGTCCGTCAAAGAGAAAATTGGCTACGGCATGGGTGACGCCGCCAGCCACATCATTTTTGATAACGTCATGTTGTACATGATGTTTTTCTACACCGATATTTTTGGTATCCCCGCCGGCTTTGTCGGCACCATGTTCCTGCTGGCGCGCGCGCTGGACGCGATTTCCGACCCGTGCATGGGCCTTCTTGCCGACCGCACCCGTAGCCGCTGGGGTAAGTTCCGCCCATGGATCCTCTTCGGCGCCATCCCGTTCGGCCTCGTCTGCGTGCTGGCCTACAGCTCACCGGATTTAAGCCACAACGGTAAGCTGATCTACGCCGCCGTGACCTACACGCTGCTGACCCTGCTCTACACTGTGGTGAATATCCCCTACTGCGCGCTGGGCGGCGTGATCACCGACAACCCGACGCAGCGCATCTCGCTGCAGTCCTGGCGCTTCGTGCTGGCGACGGCGGGGGGCATGCTCTCCACCGTGCTGATGATGCCGCTGGTCAACTTTATCGGCGGCGAAGACAAAGCGCTCGGCTTCCAGGGGGGCATCGCGGTGCTGTCGGTGATTGCCTTCCTGATGCTGGCTTTCTGTTTTTTCACCACCAAAGAGCGTGTCGAAGCGCCGCCGAGCAGCACCTCGATGCGTGAAGACTTGCGCGATATCTGGCGCAATGACCAGTGGCGGGTGGTTGGCGTGCTCACCATCCTCAATATCCTCGCGGTCTGCGTTCGCGGCGGCGCGATGATGTACTACACCACCTGGATCATGGGTTCGGCGGCGCTGTTCACCGTCTTCCTCACCACCTACTGCGTCGGCAACCTGATTGGCTCGGCGCTGGCGAAACCGCTGACCGACTGGAAATGCAAAGTCAGCGTCTTCTGGTGGACCAACGCCCTCCTGGCGGTGCTTAGCGTGGCGATGTTCTTCATACCGATGGACGCCGAAATCACCATGTTCGCCTTTATCTTCGTCATTGGCGTACTGCACCAGCTGGTGACGCCAATCCAGTGGGTGATGATGTCCGATACCGTCGACTACGGCGAATGGTGCAACGGCAAACGCCTGACCGGCATCAGCTTTGCCGGCACCCTGTTTGTGCTCAAGCTGGGGCTGGCGCTGGGCGGCGCGCTGATCGGCTGGATGCTGGCCGGCGGCGGCTATGACGCCGCCGCTAAAACCCAGAACAGCGCCACCCTCACCATCATTATCGCCTTGTTCACCCTCGTTCCGGCGGTGTGCTACCTGCTGAGCGCGGTAATCGCCAAACGCTACTACACGCTGAAAACGCCGTTCCTGAAAAAAATGATGGCCGAGCTGGCCGAGGGCGCGCGTCGCAACGAACAAGAATTCACGGCAGCCCCGATCGACAAAGAATGGCAAAACTAAGAGGACGTTTTAATGAAAATCAGTGATGGAAACTGGCTCATTCAACCAGGGCTCAACCTGATCCAACCCGTACAGGTTTACGAGGTGGAGCAGCAGGGGAATGAAATGGTGGTCTATGCCGCGCCGCGCGATGTCCGCGAACGCGCCTGGCAGCTGGATACGCCATTGTTCACCCTGCGCTTTTTCTCGCCTCAGGAAGGGATAATCGGCGTGCGCATGGAGCACTTCCAGGGCGCGCTGGATAACGGCCCGCACTATCCGCTGAACGTGCAGAAAGACGTCCATGTCGAAATAGAAAATACGGCCGAGTTCGCCGAGCTGAAAAGCGGCAGCCTCAGCGTGCGCGTGACTAAAGGTGAATTCTGGGCGCTGGATTTTCTGCGCGACGGCGTGCGTATCACCGGTAGCCAGCTGAAAAACAACGGCTACGTGCAGGATAGTAAGACCCAGCGCAACTATATGTTTGAGCGCCTCGACCTCGGCGTCGGCGAAACCGTCTATGGCCTCGGCGAGCGCTTTACCGCGCTGGTGCGCAACGGCCAGACCGTAGAAACCTGGAACGAAGACGGCGGCACCAGCACTGAGCAATCCTACAAAAATATTCCGTTCTACCTGACCAACCGCGGCTACGGCGTGCTGGTGAATCATCCGCAGCGCGTCTCTTTCGAGGTGGGCTCGGAGAAAGTCTCTAAAGTCCAGTTCAGCGTTGAAGGCGAACACCTCGAGTACTTCGTGATCGACGGCCCGACGCCGAAAGCGGTGCTTAACCGCTATACGCAATTCACCGGCCGCCCGGCGCTGCCGCCGGCATGGTCGTTCGGTCTGTGGCTGACGACCTCGTTCACCACCAACTATGACGAAGCGACGGTGAATAGCTTTATCGACGGTATGGCCGAGCGCCATCTGCCGCTGCACGTCTTCCACTTCGACTGCTTCTGGATGAAGGCCTTCCAGTGGTGCGATTTTGAATGGGATCCGCTAACTTTCCCGGACCCGGAAGGGATGATCAAGCGTCTGAAGGCGAAAGGGCTGAAGGTCTGCGTGTGGATCAACCCGTACATCGGCCAGCGCTCGCCGGTGTTCAAGGAGCTGAAAGAGAAGGGCTATCTGCTGAAGCGCCCGGACGGTTCGCTGTGGCAGTGGGATAAGTGGCAGCCGGGGCTGGCGATTTATGACTTCACCAACCCGGAAGCCTGCCAGTGGTACGCTGACAAACTAAAAGGCCTGGTGGCGATGGGGGTCGATTGCTTCAAGACTGACTTCGGCGAGCGTATCCCGACCGATGTGCAGTGGTTTGACGGTTCCGATCCGCAGAAAATGCACAACCACTACGCCTTCATTTATAACGAACTGGTGTGGAAGGTGCTGAAAGAGACCGTCGGCGAGCAGGAGGCGGTGCTGTTCGCCCGCTCCGCTTCGGTGGGCGCGCAGCAGTTCCCGGTGCACTGGGGCGGCGACTGCTACGCCAACTACGAATCGATGGCGGAAAGCCTGCGCGGCGGGCTGTCGATCGGCATGTCCGGCTTTGGTTTCTGGAGTCACGATATCGGCGGTTTCGAAAACACCGCGCCGGCCCACGTCTACAAGCGCTGGTGCGCCTTCGGCCTGCTCTCCAGCCACAGCCGGCTGCACGGCAGCAAATCCTATCGGGTGCCATGGGCCTACGACGAAGAGTCCTGTGACGTGGTGCGCCACTTCACGCAGTTGAAATGCCGCATGATGCCGTATCTCTATCGTCAGGCGGCGCTGGCCAACGAGTTCGGTACGCCGATGCTGCGCGCGATGATGCTCGAGTTCCCGGACGATCCGGCCTGCGACTATCTCGACCGTCAGTATATGCTCGGCGATTCTGTCCTGGTGGCGCCGGTGTTCTCCGAAGCGGGCGAGGTGCAGTTTTATCTGCCGGAAGGGCGCTGGACGCACCTGTGGCATAACGATGAATTGCCGGGTAGCCGCTGGTATAAGCAGCATCACGATGCGCTGAGCCTGCCGGTCTACGTTCGCGACAACACCCTGCTGGCGCTGGGCAACAACGACCTGAAACCCGATTATGCCTGGCATGAGGGCACCGCCTTCCAGCTGTTCCACCTCGAGGATGGACGTGAGGCACGCTGTGACGTTCCGGCGGCAGACGGATCGACGATCTTCACCCTGAAGGCCAGGCGACAGGGCAACACCATCGCCGTGAGCGGCGAAGGCGAGGCCCTCGGCTGGACGTTGTGCCTGCGTAATATCCCGCAGGTCGCGGGCGTGCAGGGCGGGACTCAGGCCGGCAGCGAATGGGGTGTGGTAGTGAGCGCCGAGGGCAATACGCTGACGATTACCCTGTAAAACACCATCTTAACGGCTGCAGCCCTCTTCGCCCGGCGGAGAGGGTTTTTTTATTCCATTTTTGTACAAAAAGTAACGTTCATTTCATAGTGGTGACTCAGGCCGCAGACGCTGTCGCCCAACGGTGTTAGCGTATTCTGCCGTTGAGAGGAGCCCGCCATGGACTTAGAAAATATCTTTCGTGACGTGAAGCTAAGCAAAACGGAAATGACCGTGCTGCGCTTTATTCAGAACGACCCGGAGCAGTGTATCCGCCAGGGAGTCCGCGCTGTGGCCGAACAGTGCTACAGCAATCCCTCTTCGCTGGTCCGGCTGGCGAAGAAACTGAAGTTCAGCGGCTGGCTGGAGCTGGTCTATTTCATCAAGTTCAATATCACCATGCCGAAGCTCGATGTCACCAACGATATCGACTACATGAGCGTTCAGCCGGAAGAAGCACTGACGCCGCTGCTGGCAAGCCTTGCGCAGCAGCGCGTCCTGATCCACGGCAGCGGCTTTTCGCAGCTCATTGCCCAGTATATTTATAACAAGTTCCTCGTCACCGGCGTCAACGCCAGCCTGGCGCTGTGGCCCGATTACGAAATCCTCGAACAGAAAAACGCCGCCCGCTTCGACTCCATCTGGATAATTTCTAAATCCGGGCGCAGCAGCTCGGCGCTCAACTGGGTGAAGGCCCTGGAGGGGAAAGAGATTAATCTGGTCTGTTTTACCGGCGATTATCAAAGCCCGCTGGCGCAGGCTGCGGATACGGCGTTTATTATTCACGACCCGCAGAAGTTCGATGATGATATTTACTGGAGCAATCCGTTTTTCGGCTACTGCATCTTAGGCTTTGAGCGACTATTGAAGATGTGGTTTACCAGCGTACGCAGCAATAGTTAGCCCCCGCTAAGCGCGGCGCGAGCGGGGGGAGTTCCCGGATGGCGGCTGGCGCCTTATCCGGGCTACCGGGTGATGCGGCTATTTTGTCGGGTGGCGGCTTACGCCTGACCCGACCTACATAAAACACAAACCGCTCCGTTCGTAGCCCCGCTAAGCGCGGCGCGAGCGGGGGGAGTTCCCGGATGGCGGCTTGCGCCTTATCCGGGCTACCGGGTGATGCGGCTATTTTGTCGGGTGGCGGCTTACGCCTGACCCGACCTACATAAAATAAAAACCGCTCCGTTCGTAGCCCCGCTAAGCGCAGCGCGAGCGGGGGGATCCCATCGACAATGCGGGTTACTGCCAGGCGGCGAATTGCTCATCGTCGAGGTAGGCCTCGACCAGGGTTTTCGCCAGCGAATATGAACCGATCAGCGGGTGCGCCATCAGCGCCCGCACCGCCAGCGATTTATCCTGCTGCAGGATTGCCGCCACCGCCAGCCGCTCATACTCCTTCACGCAGGAAATCATATTCTTCTGCGCCGCCGGCACCTTCACCGGCGTCACCGGCTTGAGGCCATCCCGGCTCAGGTCGCAGCTGATCTCAATCACGTCGTCAGGGCGCAAAAAGTCGAGCGTGTCGTTATTCTGGATCGATACCACGATACGCTTGGTGGTGGTGCTGTTCACCGCTTCCAGAATATCCAGCGCCACCCCGGCATAGCCGCCGGTGTCCGGCTCTTCGATAAACTGGCGCAGCGTCAGCGGTTCGCGGGTGTGGAATTTTTCCTGTTGCGACTCATTCTGCATATAGCTGTTTTCCCGGCGCAGGTAATGCTGCATCCAGATGGTGAAAGCGGCTTCCGGTTGCGTTCTGGCATCCACGGTGCGCAGCGCTTCGCGCATCTCATGATTGATACGGGCGATCTGCTCTCCGCGCGTCTCGCCGGCCTCCTGAATCGCCTTCAGCGCCACCTCTCGATAGTAGTAATAATAGAGATATTCATTGAGTAGCTGATTATCGCAAAGCCGCACCAGCTCCGGGGAGAAGTACTGCATCGCCGTCTTCTGGTACAGTTCCGGGCTGGCGATCAGCCGTTCGGTCACCTCTTCCCCGCGTACGGTGAAGTGGGTAAACCATGAGAAATGGTTCAGCCCATAGCATTCCACGCTGAGGTCGCGTTCCTCACAGCCAAGGATCGCTGGCAGTTCACGAATCAGCTCGGAGGGAGCATCGCAGATCCCATAGACCCGGCGCTTAAAACCGGACTTGATGATCGCTTCCGTCACCAGGCCTGACGGGTTGGTAAAGTTAAACAGAATGGCGTCTTCGGCGGCATGTTCTTCGATCAGCCGGCAATAGCGAAGGATCGCCGGGATCGAGCGCATGGCCATCGCGAAGCCGCCGGCGCCGGTGGTCTCCTGGCCGAGGGTGTTATGCTGTAGCGCAATGCGTTCGTCGCGAATGCGGCTTTCGTCACCGCCAACCCGCAGGGTGGTAATGATATAGTTGGCATCCTGCAGCGCCGCGACCGGGTCGGTAGTGGTACTAAACTGAATATCCGGGCGAATAGTATTAAATACATAGCGGGCAATTTCGCCAAATATCGCCAGATTATCAGCAGAGTTATCGAGAAAAACCACTTCTGTTAAACCAATGCGGTGAGCGTTATAGGCCAGAGATTTCGCTAAAAATGCAGAGCGAACGCCGCCCCCGCCTAATACGGTTAATTTCATACAAACTCCTCATTAATTTTCTGCTAACCAGTTATCAACCCGGGAACGTACCTGTCCCACTTTGACGCCATAAATAACCTGAACTTCATTTCGATTTCGTACGACGCCGTTGGCGCCAGTATTTTTTAATTGCGTGTCATCAACCCGCGCCATATCGCGCACGGCCACGCGCAGGCGAGTAAAACAATTATCGACGGAGAGAATATTCGCCTTGCCCCCGAGGCCGCGGATAATGTCATCGGTGACCGACTGTGGTTGCGCGACTTTCTGGCGGTACTCTGCTTTGCTGTAAAGCTTCACGTTCTCGTCATCTTCCCGGCCCGGCGTTTTCAGGTTCAGCTTCACCACCAGGGTGCGGAAAATCACGTAGTAAACGGCGAACTGGCCGATACCAATAAGGACATAGCCCGGCCAGCGCGTTAAGGAGACCGGCAGCGGCAGGTTATAGATCAGAAACTCGATCAGGCCCGATGCTCCCCAGGGACGTACGGTGAAGATGTCGCAAATGGCCTGCGAGGCGGCGGTTAACGTCGCGTGGATCACCCACAGCAGCGGCGAGACAAATAAGAAGGTGAACTCAATCGGTTCGGTGATACCGGTCAGCATCGAGGTGATAATCGCTGGCAGCAGAATCGCCTTCGCCATCACTTTCTTCTCCGGCTTCGCGGTGTGGTAGAACGCCAGCGAGGCGCCCGCCAGGCCAAAGATAGTGGTCATCCCTTGCTGCGAAAAACGTAATGCGTCGTTCATGACCGGCGTCAGGTCGGGATGGCGCATATAAGCGAGGAAAATGGCCTGGGTCCCGGAGACCACCTGACCGTCCACGTTCAGGGTGCCGCCAATCTGGGTGAGCTGGAAGGGGGACCAGACGAAATGATGCAGGCCGGTCGGGATAAGAAATTTTTCAAAGAAACCATAGACGAAGACCCCGGCGACCCCGGCATTTTTCATAAAACCGGTGAGGGCGGAGATGCCGTGGGTCATAAAGGGCCAAATCCAGGTAAAGGCGATGGCGTAGAAGATAACCACCGGCGTCATCGCCACCAGCGTCAGCTTAGCGCCGCCGTACATCGACAGCGCGCCAGGCAGCTCAATGGCAGAGACTTTATTGTGCACCCACGCAATCGTGCAGCCGAGAATAATGCCCAGGAAAACGCCCATATCCACCACCACAAAGCCCAGCAGCTGGGTTTGTCCGGTGCCATAATATTCACCGTTAATTTTTTCGGCGAGTCCGTGGGTGTGTTCCAGCCAGGAGTGGTTGGCGCCAAGGAACATAATGAAGCACATCACTGAAACCAGCGCGACTTCGGTTTTTTTATCTTTTGCCAGACCATAGCTAATGCCGACGCAAAATAATAAGCCGAGGTTGCCAAATAAAGGCCAAAAGGTGTCGCCGAGCATTTGCCCAAGCTGGTGTAAGAAACTGGTTTCAGCAATTAATGTCGGATTAGTTAATACTGAACTGAGGGCCAGAATTAAGCCAATGACCGGCAAGAACAATACGGCGCCGATCATGGCCCGGGAGAATTTTTGCATATTCTCCAGAATACGCTGACGTATTTCAGGCATGATTGATCCTTTTATATTTTTGTAGGTACAGGGAGCGGTTTTTTATCGACTTCCAGTGATTTGGTTATAGCAATTCTGATATTTGAAAGGAACCTGTTGCGCTAAATAGGTACAGATAGCCGCTTATTGCACACAGGTTTCAGGACCCTCACCCCAACCCTCTCCCTGAAAGGGAAAGGGAGTGGCCAGAGCTGAGTTTTGCCGGGAAGTGTTCCCTCTCCCCGTGGGGGAGAGGGCCAGGGTGAGGAGGAGTTTACTGCGGCGCGGCGGGCGCGGTGTTGACCTCGCCGTTGCGCATCGTTTGCGCCACCTGCTGTTTCTCCATATTTACCGCACTGAGCTGCCCGTTAACCGTCGGTTTGAGCGGGACATCGGCCCGCACGCTGCCGCTGGCGGTCAGCTGGAGATTGCCGTCCCCGTTAATGGGAAGCGAAGGCCAGCCCCAGGCCTGCAGAATACCCAGCGGTACGCCGCGGCCTTTCAGGCTGAGATTAACCTGGCGCTGGGGTAGCTGCGATACCGCGGCGGTGGCCTGCAGAATGCCGCGCTCGGTGAAGGCGCTAAGCTCAGTGATATTGACCGTCGACGCCGTTGCGCTCAGCTTGAGTGACGGGCGGCGCACGTCTATCCGGTTAAAAGTCGCGGCCGCGGCGTTCAGCGTCGCGCTGCCGTTCCATACCCCCCAGCTGCCGTTTTTCACCAGCTGTAGCTCGCCGCCATAGCCATCGAGGGCGGTAATTTGCCACGGGAAGGCAGGGTCCACATCAATGATCAGGTTACGGCTGGCGCTGAATTTTTTCAGCGTCAGGCTTTGCAGCCAGGCCGGCATTGGCTCCATCCACAGCTGTTTCCAGTTCGCCGGCAGCGTGTACTCCAGTCCGGCGAAGGCGGTGTCGTCGAGCACCAGGGCGTTACCGGCGCGCAGCCAGTTGCCAGAGGTGCGCACCATGCCGCCCTCCCAGCGTGAGGTAAACTGGCGCAGCGCAATGCCCTGGGGAGAAAATTCAGCATTCAGGATCGGGTCGAAGAAGTGTAGCGAGCCGTAGATAAATTCGCTGGCGTTCATCGACAGCGTGCCGTCCTCGCTCTGCCAGCCGCCGTGGCTGAGCGTCAGGTTGCGCAGGCTCAGGTCGAGGTCGGTTACCGCCCAGTCCGGCCCCTGCAGGCGGGCGTCGGTGATATCCAGGCGGCCAATCTGCAGGGAGGGGACGGTGGTCAGCGGGGCGAAAAAGTCGGCCAGCGATGAGGCGCTTTGCAGTCGAATCTCATTGAGCTGGAGGTTATCCACCAGCCAGCTGCCGTCAGCACTGCGTTTTGCATTGCCGGTTAAGGTGCCGCGGGCGACATCGGCGCCGAGGGTGGAGAGGGTGACCTCGCCATGATCAATCTTACCCTGAATCAGGACGTTGCTGGCTTCGACGCCATTGAGGGTCATCGAGCCCGCACTCATCTGGATCTGCGCTGTGTTCCCCAGCACATTGCCTGCCTCCGGCGCCCATGGGCTGACGCCGCCGGTGACGCGCTGCGCGCTAAGCGCCCAGCCGGTTTCCGGACTGTTGAAGGCCATATTGCGCAACATCAGCCGGTCGGCAGCGAACGGCAGGGCCGCGGAGTGGGGAGACAGATTCAGGGTGCCGTCGTTAAGGACTATCTCATCCGCATGCAGCGGATCGCTAAACTGGCGGGTGCTGAAGCCAATATCGACCGTTTTTGCCACCAGGGTGGCCGGCTTGCCTTCACGGCCAAAGGTGACGTTTTGCAACTGCACATGAAGAGGGGAGGAGAAATCGTGTTCCATCGCATCGAAGGAGACCTGCCAGCCGGTGCCATTGCTGAGCCAGGCGCTGGCCTGGCGGGCGCCCCAGTGGGTTTGCAGCAGGAACCATGCGCCAACAATGACGAGCAGCAGAGCGACTAGCAGCCAGAGAATCAGCTTTCCAAGAAATTTCATGGTCTTCCATTCTGTGAGATGCACATAACCGTGTTATGCCCGATTTAGGCGCACTTCTCAAGGCGGGCGTGGTTTATTTCCGTGATGAGGCAGGTCGTGGAGAGCGTCCCGGCCGATAGTACGACCGGGAGCGCGTCAGATCAGGCTTTTTCTGGCGGGAAAATTAAATTCAGAACAATCGCTGTGATACCACCGGCGGCAATCCCCGAAGAGAGCAGGTTTTTCAGCCAGTCCGGAGCGAACTGCAGGATCAACGGCTGCTGCGACACGCCGAGGCCCACCGCCAGCGACAGGGCGATAATCAGGATCGCCCGACGGTTCAGCGGCTCACGGGAGACGATGCGCACGCCGGACGCGGCAATGGTGCCGAACATCACCAGCGTAGCGCCGCCGAGCACCGGCTCAGGGATGTGTTGCACGAAGCCGCTCACCGCCGGGAACAGGCCGAGGACGATCAGCATCAGGGCGACCACAAAGCCGACGTAGCGGCTGGCAACGCCGGTCAGCTGGATCACGCCGTTGTTCTGGCCGAAGCAGGAGTTCGGGAAGGTGTTGAAGACCGCGGAAACAAAGGAGTTGAGGCCGTTAGCCAGCACACCGCCTTTCAGGCGTTTCATATACAGCGGACCGGAAACCGGCTGTTCGGAGACATCGGAGGTGGCGGTGATATCGCCGATGGTTTCCAGGGAGGTGATCATAAACACCAGCATCAGGGGCAGCAGCAGGCTCCAGTCGATGCCGAGACCATAGTAGAGCGGCGTCGGAACGGTGATGAGGCTGCTGTTGGTCGGGGCGGTATTGGCTGGCAGCATATCGAGGAACCATGCCGCCAGATAACCGGCAGCCATGGCAATCACCAGCGAAGCGATGCGCAAATAGGGATTACGCTGGCGGTTGAGAATAATGATCAGCGCCAGCACGATGCCCGCCAACAGCAGGTTCTTCGGCGCGCCGAAGGTGTGGTCGGCCATCGCCGCGTAGCCGCCGCCGATGGAAGTCAGTCCGACCTGAATCAGCGACAGGCCGATAATCATCACCACCACGCCGGAGACCAGCGGGGTAATGATGCGGCGCGCCAGGTGCAGGACGCGGGAGAGGACCATTTCCGTGCAGCTGGCCAGCATCAGGGTACCGAACAGAGCGGCCATCATGGTGGGGACGTCGGCGCCGCCGGTTTTCAGCGCGGTACCGCCCATGATCAGCGGGGCGACAAAGTTGAAGCTGGTGCCCTGAATGGAAAGCAATCCGGAGCCGACGGGGCCCCAGGCTTTAATCTGAATAATGGAAGCGACGCCGGAGGCGAACAGCGACATGCTGATGATATGTTGGGTATCTTGTGCCGGGAGACCGAGAGCCTGGCAGATTAACAGCGCTGGAGTGATCACCGCGACAAACATCGCCAGCAGGTGCTGGAAGGCGGCGAACAGGGTTTGCGGTAGCGGTGGGCGATCTTCGAGGCGGTAGATTAATTCGCTAGCTGATTTATGCGCAACCGGTTGCGCATTTTCTGACTCTGCGGTGTTAACGGACATCACAAGCAATCCCAAGGTGGCAAAGCGGGAATTTTATCGGACTGTAGACCAAAAGCAAACGTTTGCCAGCATTTGGTCATAAAAATTTATGCCGTGAATATGCGCAACGAGGTTATTAACATTTTGTATGCTAAATCGCATCATTGGTGATACAAAATATCTTTTTCTGTCATTTTTTCCGCCGTTCTGCGTAAAATCCCCCTCTGACTCCTCATGATGAGAAGCTAAAGACACCAGGAATATCGTCGCGTGTGAATGGATCATGCGCCCATAAGGAGCTTTTTATGTTTCACCTCGATACCTTATCGACGCTCGTTGCCGCAACGCTTGTGCTATTGCTCGGCAGAAAACTCGTGCAAACCGTTCCCTTCCTCAAGAAATACACCATTCCTGAACCTGTTGCCGGCGGTTTGCTGGTGGCGCTGGCGCTGCTGGTGCTGAAGAAAAGCATGGATATCGAAATTGATTTCGATATGAGTTTGAAAGACCCGCTCATGCTGGCGTTCTTCGCCACCATCGGTCTTAACGCCAACCTCGCCAGCCTGCGGGCCGGCGGCAAGGTGCTGGGCACTTTTCTGATCGTGGTGGTTGGCCTGCTGCTGCTGCAGAATGCCCTCGGTATCGGCATGGCGACGCTGCTGGGGCTGGATCCGTTGATGGGCCTGCTGGCCGGGTCGATTACCTTATCCGGCGGCCACGGCACCGGGGCGGCGTGGAGCAAGCTGTTCGTTGAGCGCTACGGTTTTGCCAACGCCACCGAAGTGGCGATGGCCTGCGCGACTTTCGGCCTGGTGCTGGGCGGCCTGATCGGCGGTCCGGTGGCACGCTATCTGGTGAAGCACTCTTCCTCTCCGGACGGCACACCGGACGATCAGGTGGCGCCAACCGCCTTTGAAAAACCGGACGTGGGGCGGGTGATCACCTCGCTGGTGCTGATCGAAAGTATCGCCCTGATCGCCATCTGTCTGACGGTGGGCAAGGTGGTTGCGCAACTGCTGGCGGGCAGCATCTTCGAGCTGCCGACTTTCGTCTGCGTGCTGTTTATCGGTGTGATCCTTAGCAACAGCCTGGCGCTGGCGGGGTTGTATCGGGTGTTCGATAGGGCGGTATCGGTGCTGGGCAACGTCAGCCTGTCGCTGTTCCTCGCCATGGCCCTGATGAGCCTCAAGCTGTGGGAACTGGCCTCGCTGGCGCTGCCGATGATTATTATCCTGGCGGTGCAATCGCTGGCGATGGCGCTGTATGCGGTGTTCGTCACCTATCGGATGATGGGTAAGAATTACGA
Organism: Klebsiella sp. H-Nf2; assembly: GCF_002806645.1. Taxonomy (NCBI): domain Bacteria; kingdom Pseudomonadati; phylum Pseudomonadota; class Gammaproteobacteria; order Enterobacterales; family Enterobacteriaceae; genus Klebsiella; species Klebsiella sp. H-Nf2. The sequence continues at coordinate 343,417 of NZ_PIBL01000003.1, read as the reverse complement.
TGCCGCGGTGCTGGCGGCGGGCCACTGTGGCTTCGGTCTGGGCGCAACGCCGACGGCGATTGCTAATATGCAGGCGATCACCGACCGTTTTGGCCCGTCACATATGGCCTTCCTGGTGGTGCCGATGGTGGGAGCGTTCTTTATCGACATCGTTAACGCGCTGGTGATTAAGCTATACCTGCTGCTGCCGATGTTTGGCTGATAAAAAACCCGGAGGCGGTGCTGCGCACCTGTCCGGGCTACAAGATCGTGCTGTTTGGGGTTTTGTAGCCCGGCTAAGGCGTTTACGCCGCAAGCCGGGAATACCTCCACAATCTTACGCTTCGTCGTGCTCTTCCCACGCTAACGCGCGTTTCACCGCTTTCTTCCAGCCGCTGTAGCGGAAGTTGCGCTCGGTGGTTTCAATACCCGGGCGGAACTCGCGCTCAATGACCGCTTTTTCCTGCAGCTCATCCAGATTTTGCCAGAAGCCCACCGCCAGACCCGCCAGATAGGCCGCGCCCAGCGCCGTCACTTCGCGTACTTCCGGACGCTCCACGCGGGTGCCGAGGATATCGGACTGGAACTGCATCAGGAAGTTGTTGGCCACCGCGCCCCCGTCCACGCGCAGGGCGTGCAGACGAATACCGGAGTCAGCCTGCATCGCCTCCAGCACATCGCGGGTCTGATAGGCGATGGACTCCAGCGTCGCACGGATAATGTGGTTCGAGTTCACGCCGCGGGTGAGGCCGAAAATCGCGCCGCGGGCATACGGGTCCCAGTATGGTGCGCCAAGACCAGTGAACGCGGGTACCACGTATACGCCGTTGGTATCCTTCACTTTGGTGGCGAAGTACTCGGAGTCGAACGCATCGCTGATGAGCTTCATCTCGTCACGCAGCCACTGAATAGACGCGCCGGCCATAAACACCGCCCCTTCCAGGGCATAGTTCACCTCGCCGCGCGGGCCGCAGGCAATGGTAGTCAGCAGGCCATGTGTTGAGGCTACCGCTTTTTCACCGGTGTTCATCAGCATAAAGCAGCCGGTGCCATAGGTGTTTTTCGCCATCCCTTCTTTGACGCACAGCTGGCCGAACAGGGCCGCCTGCTGGTCACCGGCGATCCCGGCGATAGGGATACGGGTCCCGCCTTTACCACCGATGTTGGTCTGGCCGTACACTTCGGATGACTTACGCACTTCCGGCAGCATCGCGCGCGGAATGTCCAGCGCGTCGAGCATTTTGTCGTCCCAGTCCAGTTCGTGGATGTTGAACAGCATGGTACGTGAGGCGTTGGTGTAGTCGGTAACGTGCACGCGGCCCTGGGTCATCTTCCAGATAAGCCAGGTGTCAACGGTGCCGAACAGCAGCTCGCCGCGTTTCGCACGTTCACGGGAACCTTCGACATGGTCGAGGATCCATTTCACCTTGGTGCCGGAGAAGTAGGGGTCCACCACCAGGCCTGTGGCCTTGCGGATATACTCTTCCATCCCGTCACGCTTGAGCTGCTCGCAGATCTCCGCGGTACGGCGGCACTGCCAGACGATGGCGTTGTAGATTGGCTTACCGGTCTCACGCTCCCATACGATGGCGGTTTCACGCTGGTTAGTGATGCCGATGGCGGCAATTTCGTCGGAGTTGATGTCAGCTTTCGCCAGCACTTCTACCAGCGTAGAGCTTTGCGAAGCCCAAATCTCCATCGGGTCGTGCTCAACCCAGCCTGGCTTAGGATAAATTTGTTCAAATTCTCGCTGGGAGACGCTGACGATATTGGCATCATGATCCATCACAACGGCCCGGGAGCTGGTAGTGCCCTGGTCAAGCGCAACGATATATTTTTTGTCGGTCATAGTCGGTGTCCCGTAGTCAGATTACAGCGAAGCTTTATGTTGAGTGGTCGAAGAGGAAGGGCTCTGTTGCTCTTCGTCCACGCAGGTGTCGCAAGGCAGATGGCGGCCAATCAGCTTACGATAGCTGAACGCGCCCAGTGCCGCGCCGACCACCGGTGCGCACAGCGGCACCAGGAAATAAGGAATATCTTTGCCGCCGGTGAAGGCGACGTCACCCCAGCCAGCCAGCCAGGCGAAGGCTTTCGGGCCGATATCACGCGCCGGGTTCATGGCGAAGCCGGTCAGCGGTCCCATGGAGGCGCCAATCACCGCAATCAGCAGGCCGATCAGCAGCGGAGCAAGCGGGCCGCGCGGTACGCCATTGCCATCGTCGGTCAGCGCCAGGATGACGCCCATCAGGATAGCGGTAATCACCATCTCTACCGCGAAGGCCTGCACAAAATTGATATGCGGGTTCGGATAGGTGGAGAAGATGCCGGCCAGATCGAGGCTTTCTACGCTGCCGCGGACTATATGGTGGGTGGTTTCATAATCGAGGAAAAGATTGTAATAAAGCCCGTAAACTAATGCCGCAGCGCAAAAGGCGCCAGCGAATTGCGAAATAATAAAAGGGACCACTTTGCGGCCATCGAAGCAGGCGAACAGCCAGAGTGCGATAGTCACCGCAGGGTTAAGGTGCGCACCGGAGACCCCAGCGGTCAGGTAGATCGCCATGGCGACGCCCAGACCCCAGATGATGCTGATTTCCCATTGCCCGAAGCTGGCTCCCGCGACCTTGAGCGCAGCCACGCACCCAACGCCGAAAAAGATCAACAACCCGGTACCGAGGAACTCTGCGATGCACTGGCCTTTTAAGGTTGATGTTTGGCTCATAATCGAATCCTGAAGCGTTGTGATGATTATTGTATGTAGGGTGGTCACAGACGACCATATTGCCATGTAGGCATAGTGTTAATTTATCGTTAACGAGCAAAAACGAGAAATATCGAACTTCAAATGTGTGTACCACGTCAAGAAAATGAGCGTTTTCGCGCCATCTGCGCGCATTGAGACCGGTGCCGGAGCGTTTCACCTCGCATTTTGTTAACCATAAAATTAACAATGACCCATGAAGTACGAGCGAACTGCGCTGAAAGCACCAGGTAAAGGCTGAAAAGTGTTGCAAACCGCAATCTGCGCGGCTTGCCGCTGGACAGGGGCGGCGGGGATTCATACAATCGACGATAACACCGCTATGTGCGCTAATTTTCGTTAAGGCGGGACCGCGTATACGAAACACGAGTTTCTATCAACGCCTTGCAAGTTCAGGAGAGGTATGACGATGTCATTAGAAGTGTTTGAGAAATTAGAATCTAAAGTGCAGCAGGCGATTGATACCATCACTCTGTTGCAGATGGAAATCGAAGAGCTGAAAGAAAAGAACAACACCCTGGTTCAGGAAGTTCAAAGCGCGCAGCATGGTCGTGAAGAGCTGGAGCGCGAAAACAGCCAGCTGAAAGAGCAACAGCAGGGCTGGCAGGATCGCCTGCAGGCGCTGCTGGGCCGCATGGAAGAAGTCTAATCGCTTCGCGCCCTCTCCCGTCCGGGAGGGGGCTATCCTTACTCATTTCTTTATATCCGCAAGTTATAGCCAATCTTTTTTTATTCTTTAATCATTGAATCGCTTTCTGGCACGCTTAGCCCATCACAACACACATAAAGAGAGCGGTGCGATGAATAAGTGGGGCGTAGGGTTAACTCTGTTGCTGGCATCCGCCAGCGTTCTGGCAAAAGACATTCAACTATTAAACGTATCTTATGATCCAACGCGCGAGCTGTACGAACAGTACAACAAAGCGTTTAGCGCGCACTGGAAGCAGGAGACCGGCGACAACGTGGTGATCCGCCAGTCGCACGGTGGCTCTGGCAAACAGGCGACCTCGGTGATTAACGGTATTGAAGCGGATGTGGTCACTCTGGCGCTGGCCTACGATGTAGACGCCATTGCTGAACGCGGCCGTATCGATAAAAACTGGCTGAAACGCCTGCCGGATAACTCCGCACCGTATACCTCAACCATCGTGTTCCTCGTCCGCAAGGGCAACCCGAAACAGATCCATGACTGGAACGACCTGATCAAACCGGGCGTGTCGGTCATTACCCCGAACCCGAAAAGCTCCGGTGGCGCCCGCTGGAACTACCTGGCTGCCTGGGGCTATGCCCTGCATCAGAATCACGGCGACCAGGCCAAAGCCCAGGAATTCGTCAAGGCACTGTATAAAAACGTTGAAGTGCTGGACTCCGGCGCGCGCGGTTCGACCAATACCTTCGTAGAACGCGGCATCGGCGACGTGCTGATCGCCTGGGAAAACGAAGCGCTGCTGGCGACCAACGAACTGGGCAAAGACAAGTTTGAAATCGTGACCCCGAGTGAGTCGATTCTGGCTGAGCCGACCGTCTCTGTGGTCGATAAAGTGGTGGATAAGAAAGGCACGCGCCAGGTGGCGGAAGCGTACCTGAAGTATCTCTACTCGCCGGAAGGCCAGGAGATTGCGGCGAAGAATTTCTACCGTCCTCGCGATCCTGATGTAGCGAAAAAATACGCCAATGAGTTCCCGAAACTGAAGCTGTTTACCATCGATCAGGAGTTTGGTGGTTGGACGAAAGCGCAGAAAGAGCACTTCTCTAACGGCGGCACCTTCGACCAGATTAGCCAGCGTTAATCCTCTTGGCCCTGCTTGCGCTACGCTTAGCAGGGCTACGGTTTTGCGCCGTGCGTAGCCCGGGTAAGGCGTCAGCCGCTACCCGGGGATCCCTGCTTGCGCTACGCTTAGCAGGGCTACAGTTCTGCGCCGTCCGTAGCCCGGGTAAGGCGTCAGCCGCTGCCCGGGATAACTCCCCGCCCACCATCTGTTTTCATTTAGTCATCAAATTACGTTACTCTTCCGCTTCAGGCTTAACAGGGAACGATAATGAGAAGAGTAAGATATTTTTTGCTGGCGCTGCTGGTGGCGATCCTCGCGGCACTAGCGGGCGGCTACTACTGGCTGCACTCCGGCAACCCGGACGCATTACGCAAGATTGTTCTGCAGCAGTGCGTACCCCATCAGCAACAGCAGCAAAACCCGTCGCCGTGTGCGGAAGTGAACCTCAAGGGCGGCTATGTGCTGTTTAAAGACCGCAATGGCCCGCTGCAATATCTGCTGATGCCGACCTACCGCATTAACGGCACCGAAAGCCCGCTGCTGCTGGACCCGCTGACGCCGAACTTCTTCTGGCAGGCCTGGCAGGGACGAGAAATCATGAGTCAGCGTCACGGCGCGCCGGTTCCTGATAACGCGGTATCGCTGGCGATCAACTCGCGCAGCGGACGCACGCAAAACCATTTCCATATTCATATCTCCTGCCTGCGCCCCGATGTACGCGCGCAGTTAGATAAGGATGCGGCCGCGGTCAGTAGCCGTTGGCTGCCGCTGCCGGGCGGGCTTCAGGGTCATGAATACCTGGCGCGCCGGGTGACGGAGGCCGAACTGGCCCAGCGCAGCCCGTTCCTGATGCTGGCGGAAGAGGTGCCGGAAGCGCGCGAACATATGGGACGCTTCGCGCTGGCGATGGCACAGCAGAGCGACGGCTCGCTGGTGCTGCTGGCGACGGAGCGTAACCTGCTGACCCTGAACCGGGCTTCAGCGGAAGAAATTCAGGATCATCGCTGCACCATTCTTAACGCAAGCCACTAGTTCTGGCGTTTACCTGTCTTACCTGTCGTCGTATTCTTGCTGAAAAAAACGACAGGAGACAGGCATGTCGCTCTGGCTTACCCACCCGCTGTTCCTTCCTTCATTGATTGTCGGCGTCACCATTGTGCTCTGGGCGACGTCGCTATTGCCGGAATTTATCACCGCGCTGCTGTTCTTCGCTGCGGCGATGATGGCGAAAATCGCTCCGCCGGAGGTGATCTTCGGCGGCTTTGCCTCTTCGGCGTTCTGGCTGGTGTTCAGCGGCTTTGTGCTCGGTATCGCGATCCGTAAAACCGGGCTGGCGGACCGGGCGGCGCAGGCGCTGTCTGCGCGGCTCACTGACTCCTGGCCGCGGATGGTCGGCAGCGTGGTGTTGCTGAGCTACGCGCTGGCGTTTGTGATGCCTTCCAACATGGGACGTATCGCGCTGCTGATGCCGATCGTGGCGGCGATGGCCCGCCGCGCGGGCATTGTCGATGGCAGCCGCGGCTGGTTCGGCCTGGCGCTGGCGGTGGGGTTCGGCACCTTTCAGCTTTCGGCGACGATTTTGCCCGCTAACGTGCCAAATCTGGTGATGAGCGGGGCGGCGGAAGGCTCGTACGGTATCCATCTGAATTATGTTCCCTATTTACTGCTGCATACGCCGGTGCTTGGCTGGCTGAAAGGGGCGGTGCTGGTGGCGCTGATCTGCTGGCTGTTTCCCGGTAAGCCGCATCCACCGCGTGACCTGGCGCCGCTGCCGCCGATGAGCCGCGACGAGAAACGTCTGGCGTGGCTGCTGGCGGTCGTCCTCACGCTATGGGTGACCGAGAGCTGGCACGGCGTCGGCCCGGCGTGGACCGGCCTGGCGGCAGCAGTGGTTACGCTGCTGCCGCGGGTGGGCTTTATCAACGGCGAGGAGTTCGCCAGCGGGGTGAATATGCGTACCTGTATTTACGTCGCCGGGATTCTGGGACTGGCGATCACCGTTACCCAAACCGGAATTGGCGGCGCGGTGGGCAATGCGCTGCTGCAGGTGATGCCGCTGGATAAAGACAATCCGTTCACCAGCTTCCTCGCCCTGACCGGGATTACCAGCGCGCTGAACTTTATGATGACCGCCAACGGCGTGCCGGCGCTGTATACCACTTTTGCGCAGAGTTTTGCCGACGCGACCGGTTTCCCGCTGCTCAGCGTGATCATGATTCAGGTGCTGGGGTATTCCACGCCGCTGCTGCCCTATCAGGCGTCGCCGATCGTGGTGGCGATGGGGTTAGGCAAGGTCCCGGCGAGGGCGGGGATGCAACTGTGTCTGGCGCTGGCGGCGGTGAGTTATCTGATTTTGCTGCCGCTGGACTACGCGTGGTATCAGTTGTTGGGGAAACTGTAACGGCAAAAGAAAGCCCGGCTTGCGCTGTGCTAAGCCGGGCTCCCGAGTTTTGTCAGTCACCCTGGTCGCGTGTCGCCACCGAGAAAAGCGAATTACGCTTTTTTCGCTGCTTCTGCTGCTTTAACGATCACCGCGAAAGCGTCAGCTTTCAGGGAGGCGCCGCCAACCAGCGCGCCGTCGATGTCCGGCTGGGTGAACAGCTCTGCTGCGTTGCCAGCGTTAACGGAACCGCCGTACTGGATGATCACTTGCTCAGCGATTTTCGCATCAGCTTTAGCAATGTGGTCACGGATGAATTTGTGCACCGCCTGAGCCTGAGCCGGGGTCGCGGATTTGCCGGTACCGATAGCCCATACGGGTTCGTAAGCGATAACCACGCCTTCGAAAGCGGCAGCGCCCTGCGTTTTCAGCACGGCGTCGATCTGACGTGCGCAAACTTCTTCGGTTTTGCCCGCTTCGTTTTCCGCTTCGGTTTCACCGATGCACAGTACCGGAGTCAGACCCTGCTCTTTCAGCACAGCGAATTTCTTCGCGATCAGCTCGTCGGATTCTTTGTGGTAGGTACGGCGCTCGGAGTGGCCGATGATGATGTACTGTGCGCCGATATCTTTCAGCATTTCAGCGGAGGTTTCGCCGGTGAAAGCGCCAGACAGGTTCACGTCAACGTTCTGCGCGCCCAGGTGAATGTGGCTGCCTTCTGCCGCACGTTTAGCCAGGTCCAGATACATTTCCGGCGGGGCGATGGCAACTGCACAGCCGCTTACGCCAGCCAGCTCGGTACGCAGGTTCGCAACCAGTTCGTTTACCATGTGGCGGCTGCCGTTCAGTTTCCAGTTACCCATCACTAAAGGATGTCGCATTTTAATTCTCCACGCTACTTAAGCGAATTAAGGAATATAGCCGCCCCAGAGGGCAGCATGGTCTGTGAAACAGTATAGAGACTCGTCACTGGAAAGGCTTTGCTTTTTGTCATTTATTGTTACCTTCCAGCGTTTCAGATAACGCCAGCTTAATCGGTTCAATAGCGAAGGTCAGACCCTTTTCGCCATGATCTGCCACCACATAGCGAACGGCGCCTTCGGTATCGGCGAAATAGCGTTTGCCCTTGCCGGCAGTCAGCAGTTTTTGCAGCTTTTGCTGGCTTTGCGCTGGGCTAAGGGTGGGCACGAAGGCGCGGATCATGGCGCTCATATACTCCAGCGCTTTGGCCTTCGCCGCTTTTTGCTCCGGCCCCTGGATCGGCAGCCAGGTGATCTGCATGGATTTGATCTTCAGCGTGCCGCGCTCCAGCGCGGTCGAGGCATAAAGATTTTCGTTAATTTTGCTGGCGGCGCGGGTCAGGTTAGCCTGATCCCGGCTGGTGGTGATGGAACGGAATTCGTTCAGGGGCAGCTTCGGGTTATCGGCGTTAAATTTTTCCCGGAACTGGCTGATCGACAGGTCAAAACTCGGTGCGCCAGAGAGCAGATAGGGTGCCGCGGTCGCCGATTCGCTTTCTGCGGACAACGCGTGCGGGCTGACGGTCAGGCCCATCAGCCCACTTAAACACAAGATTGTCCACTTCTTCATGCCCGTCGTTCCTTTTTTTGCCTGCTGACGATTAAATCGGGAAGCGCGGCGCTTGTCAAAAAGTCACGACGCCAGGGTAAACTACGCAGACGATGATGATAAGGAAAAACGCATGACCCTACAGCAGTGGTTATTCTCAATTAAAGGGCGCATTGGCCGCCGCGATTTCTGGATCTGGATTGCCATCTGGCTGGTGACCATGAGCGCCCTGTTTACCCTGGCAGGCAGCAATCTGCTCAACCTGCAGACGGCAGCGTTTATTATCGTCTGCCTGCTGTGGCCGACGGCGGCGGTGGTGGTGAAACGGCTGCACGATCGCGGCAAATCCGGGCTGTGGGCGCTGCTGATGATTCTGGCGTGGATGCTGCTGGCGGGGAACTGGGCAATGCTGCCGCAGGTCTGGCAGTGGGGCGTTGGGCGCTTTGTGCCGACGCTGATTATCGTCATGCTGCTGATCGACCTGGGGGCGTTTGTCGGCACCCAGGGCGAGAATAAGTTCGGCAAAGAGACCCAGGACGTACGCTGGAAAGCGGACGCCTGATTACCAGTAGTGCTCTGCCGTCATATGGCCCGGCCGGCGACGCAGATGTTTGGTCATCTGCCGGGTCTCTTTTAACAGCTGTTGGGTATCGCGCACCATTTGCGGGTTGCCGCACAGCATTATATGGCTGGTGTCGGTGTTCATCGCCAGCCCGACCGCCTCTTCCAGCGCGCCGGTTTCAATCAGGAACGGTACCCGGCCGGTCAGCGAGCCTTCCACAGTTTCACGGCTGACCACGGTCTGGATGCGTAGTTTACCGGCATAGCGCTGCTCAAGCTCGCGCATCAGCGGCAGATAGCTCAGGTCCGCGGCGTAGCGGACGGCGTGGACCAGCACCAGGTTGTTAAAGCGTTCAAGATCTTTGCCTTCCTGCAAAATTGACAGGTATGGCCCGAGGGCAGTGCCGGTCGCCAGCATCCACAGCGTATCGCAATCCGGTACTTCCTCGAGGACGAAGAAACCTGCCGCTTCACTCACCACCAGGACTTCATCGCCCGGCTTCAGCGCCGCCAGACGCGGGCTCAGCTTGCCTTCCGGGACGGTGACCAGGTAGAACTCGAGATCGGGATTGCCGGGGGCATTGACGTAGGAGTAGGCGCGCTGCACGCGTTCTCCGTCGATTTCCAGCCCGAGCTTGGTAAATTGCCCGGCGGTAAACGGATGAACAGGCGCCCGCACGTACAAACTGAACAAGGCATCCGTCCAGTACTCCACTTTTGTCACTTTGCCGCTAACCCAGTCCGCCATCGTCTTCTCCTGTTGCCAAGCGATGCCTTATCTTCGGTCCAGACGAGCAAGATTTCCACCCCGAAGGCACAAGAAAGCTCTATTGATCAAATATAAACGAAGAACAGGGCAACCGCCTGCGGACGGTTGCCTGGAGGAGAAAAAGCGGTATTACAGGATGTGCTGCTGGATGTCCGGATCTTTACGGTCGAGGTAATGAATCGACTGAATACGGCGGATAGTGCGCGACTTGCCGCGGATCAGCAGCGTCTCGGTGGTGGCCATGTTGCCCTTGCGGGTGATGCCGTCCAGCAGATCGCCTTTGGTGATCCCGGTGGCGGAGAAGACGACGTTATCGCTGCGCGCCATTTCATCCAGACGTAGCACTTTGCCCGCTTCAATGCCCATGGTTTTGCAGCGCGCCAGCTCGTTTTCACCGATGCGGCGGTTTTCTTCGTTGTCGCCCTTCACGTGGTGGCGAGCCAGCAGACGCCCCTGCATATCACCGTCCAGGGCGCGGATCACCGCGGCGGAAACCACCCCTTCCGGCGCACCGCCGATGCCGTACAGCACGTCGACTTCGCTATCTGGCATGCAGGTGAGAATAGAGGCCGCGACGTCGCCATCGGGAATCGCGAATACGCGTACTCCCAACTGCTGCAGCTGGGCAATGACCGCGTCATGGCGCGGTTTTGCCAGCACGGTGACGGTCAGCTCGCCCAACGGCTTGTTCAGGGCGCGGGCGATATTGTGCAGGTTCTCTTCCAGCGGCAGATTGAGGTCGATAGCGCCTTTAGCGCCCGGGCCGACGATCAGCTTTTCCATGTACATATCCGGCGCGTTGAGGAAGCAGCCCTTATCGCCGACTGCCATCACCGCCAGGGCGTTGGCCTGACCCATCGCCGTCATGCGGGTGCCTTCGATGGGATCGACGGCGATATCTACCGCATCGCCCTTGCCGGTACCCACTTTTTCGCCGATATAGAGCATCGGCGCTTCATCGATTTCGCCCTCGCCGATGACGATGGTGCCGTCGATATTGACGAGGTTAAGCATAATGCGCATGGCGTTAACCGCTGCGCCGTCGGCGGTATTCTTATCGCCGCGGCCCAGCCATTTATAGCCCGCCAGCGCGGCGGCTTCGGTGACACGCGAAAATTCGATGGCCAGTTCTCGTTTCATAATCCACTCGTTGTGTAGAAAAATTGCCCGTAGCGCGGCAAAAGCGCGCACTACGCGTTGGAATAGCGTTCGGTTTCTGGCATCCAGCGCTCGATAAGCGCCTGGGCCTGCAGCGGATAGCGTTCATGAATATGGCGAGCAATGCGCTGAACGTCGGGGATCATCGCCTGATCGCGCAGCAAGTCCGCTACTTTAAACTCGGCGTTGCCGGTCTGGCGGGTGCCGAGCAGCTCGCCGGGACCGCGGATTTCGAGGTCTTTCTGGGCGATGACGAAACCGTCGTTGCTGTCGCGCAGGACCTGCAGGCGTTTCTGCGCCGTTTTGGAGAGCGGCGATTTATAGAGTAGCACGCAGTGGGAAGCGACCGCGCCGCGCCCGACGCGCCCTCTGAGCTGGTGCAGCTGCGCCAGACCCAGACGTTCCGGGTTTTCGATAATCATCAGGCTTGAGTTAGGCACGTCAACGCCGACTTCAATCACCGTGGTGGCCACCAGCAGGTGCATCTCGCCCTGTTTGAAGGCCTGCATCACGGCCTGTTTCTCCGCCGGTTTCATCCGCCCGTGGACGAGGCCGATATTCAGTTCCGGCAGCGCCAGTTTGAGCTCTTCCCAGGTCGCTTCCGCCGCCTGGGCTTCCAGCAGATCGGACTCTTCAATCAGCGTACAGACCCAATAGGCCTGGCGGCCTTCGTGGGTGCAGGCGTTGCGTACGCGGTCGATAATATCGCTGCGCCGGGTGTCCGGAATGGCGACGGTGGTCACCGGGGTTCGGCCTGGCGGCAGCTCGTCGATAACTGAGGTATCGAGATCGGCATAGGCGGTCATCGCCAGGGTGCGCGGGATTGGCGTCGCGGTCATGATCAGCTGATGCGGGTGGAACCCCTGCTGCTGACCTTTTTCCCACAGTGCCAGCCGCTGATGCACGCCGAAGCGGTGCTGTTCGTCGATAATCACCAGCGCCAGGCCGTTAAACTGCACTTGCTCCTGGAAGATGGCGTGAGTGCCGACAATCATCTGCACTTCGCCGCTGGCGATAGCGTCCTGCTGTGCCTGACGGGCTTTGCCTTTCTGCTTGCCCGCCAGCCAGCCGACTTCTATGCCCAGCGGCTCAAACCAGCTGCGGAAGTTATTGGCATGCTGCTCGGCGAGCAGTTCGGTGGGCGCCATCAGCGCCACCTGTTTGCCGTGGGCAATAGCGCGCACGGCGGCCAGCGCGGCGACCAGCGTTTTGCCGGAGCCAACGTCGCCTTGCACCAGGCGCATCATCGGCACGTCCAGCGCCATATCGCGCTCTATCTCGGCGGTGACTCGCGCCTGCGCGCCGGTGGGTTTAAAGGGCAGGGAAGCCAGCAGCTGGTTTTTCAGGGTATCGTTGGCGCCGAGCGGCAGGGCGTGATAGCGCTGGGCGCCTGCCCGCAGCGCCAGCATGCTGAGGTTATGCGCCAGCAGCTCTTCCAGAATCAGACGCTGCTGCGCCGGGTGCTTGCCGCTTTCCAGCTCGCTAAGTTGCAGGGAGGGCGGCGGACGGTGCAGTGTGCGCAGCGCCTCCGGCAGGCTCATCATCCCCTGCGCCAGCTCTGGTGGCAGGAGTTCGCTAATCGCGCAGGTTTCCAGTAGCTCAAGCGCCTGATCGGTGAGCTTGCGCAGGGTCGCCTGCTTGATGCCTTCGGTGGTCGGATAGACCGGAGTTAACGTTTCCTGCAGCTCCGGGGTGCTCATATCGCCCTGGACGCGGTATTCCGGGTGGATCATCTCGGCGCCGTACTTCCCGCGTTTGGCTTCACCGTAGGCCAGCACCCGACGACCAGTCGCGAGGCTGTTTTTCATCGCCGCGTTGAAGTTGAAAAAGCGCATGGTGAGGATGCCGGTGCCGTCGCTGATCTGGCAGGTCATCATCCGCCGGCCGCCGAAGGTGATATTGCTGTTGAGCACTTCACCTTCTACGGTGGCATAAACCCCGGGAAGCAACTCGGCTATCGGGTAAAGATGGGTGCGATCTTCGTAACGCAGTGGCAGGTGCAGCAGCAGGTCCTGAACCGTATGCAGGCCTATTTTCGCCAGTTTGCTGCTCTGTGCAGCGCCCACACCGGTGAGTGAACTGAGCGGAACGGCATCGAGCAGGCGGGCTGACATCGGATTTACCTCGTTGCCTGCATGGTAGCCCACCACGCGGCATCGGCTTCCACTTCGCCCTGCTCGTTGACGTGGGGGTAAGGCAGACCTTTTTGCCTGGCAACGCGGGCCAGCACCGGATAACCGCCTTCGAACAGCAGTCGCTGCTGCTCTTCCGGTGGCAGCATGCTGTTAGCGCGTTGGTACATCCCGGCGTTTTGCCGCTGGCGCTGCGCCTCGTAGAGGATCAACGCCGAGGCAACGGAGACGTTCAGCGACTGCACCATGCCGATCATTGGGATAATGATGTCCTGGTCTGCCAGCGCCAGCGCTTCCTGAGTGATGCCGGTTTTCTCCTGACCCATCAGGATGCAGGTTGGGCGCGTATAGTCGATTTCACGAAAATCGATGGCTTTGTCGGAAAGGTGGGTCGCGAGGATTTGCATGCCCTGGCCTTTCAGGTGGCCGACGGCATCTGCGATGGTGCGGTGGGTTTTCACCTGCACCCAGCTGTTGCTGCCGGCGGCGGCGGAGGCCATGGTACGCATCCGGCTGCTTGGCCAGACGGCATGCACTTCGTGTACGCCAACGGCATCTGCGGTCCGAATGACCGCAGAGACGTTATGAGGCTTATGGACCTGCTCCATACAGACCGTCAGGTCAGGCTGACGCCTGGCGAGCATCTCGCAGATACGCTCGTAGCGCTTTGAGTTCATAAAGCTAGTTTCGGTTACGGGTGACTTTAATCACGTCCGGCATGACGCGGATTTTGCGCATGATATTCGCCAGATGCACGCGGTCGCGCGCGGTCAGGCGGATAAAGGCGCTGTATACGCGGCCATCTTTCTCTTCCGTATTCAGGCTCTGGATATTGGAAGACGCGGTGTTGATCGCCGCCGTCAGGTTAGCCAGCGCGCCCTGGTGGTTAAACATGTCCACCTTGATTTCGGTGATGAACTCCTGAGCGGTCTCTTTATCCCACTCAACCGCCATAAATTTCTCCGGCTCTTTCTGATAGCCGCGAATGTTACGACAGGATTCATGGTGGATAACCAGCCCCTTACCCGGACTGACGTGGGCGATGATCGGGTCACCTGGAATCGGACGACAGCACTTGGCGAAGGTAATCAGCACGCCATCGGCGCCTTTGATCGGCAGATGTCCGTGGTTCGAGGCGTTAGCCGGTACCGGTGCGGCAGAGGTTTCGCCCTGCTGCAGATTTTTGGCGACCACGACGCTCATGGCGTTGCCAAGACCGATTTCCGCCAGCAGATCGTCAAGCGAGGCCAGCTTCATGCGGTCAAGTTCGCGCTGGATATTTTCCGGCGGGATCTCGGCGAGTTTGCGGCTACCACCCAGCGCGTGATTGAGCAGACGACGGCCAAGGCTGACCGAATCGTCGCGCTTAAGGTTTTTCAGCAGCTGACGGATCTTGGCGCGCGCTTTCGAGCTGACGACAAAGTTCAGCCAGGCGGCATTCGGGCGTGCGCCCGGCGCGGTGATAATTTCGACAGTCTGGCCGCTGGAGAGCGGCTGCGACAGCGGATAAGGCTGGCGGTCGACGCGTGCGCCAACGCAGGCATGGCCGATATCAGTATGCACCGCGTAGGCGAAGTCCACCGGCGTGGCACCAGCGGGCAGTTCGACAATGCGACCTTCCGGGGTGAAAACGTAAATCTCATCCGGGAACAGATCGGATTTTACGCTCTCGATAAATTCAAACGAGCTACCGGCGCTCTGCTGCAGCTCCAGCAGGCTTTGCATCCAGCGCTGAGCGCGGATTTGCGCGGTGGTGCTGCTTTCGCCGCCGTGCTCTTTATAAGCCCAGTGCGCCGCAACCCCCATCTCCGCCATCTGGTCCATGTCTTCGGTACGAATTTGTACCTCGACCGGGACACCGTGGGGGCCGATCATCGAGGTGTGCAAAGACTGATAGCCGTTCGCTTTCGGAATGGCAATGTAGTCTTTGAAACGACCTGGACGCGGTTTGTAGAGGCTGTGCATCTGGCCGAGCACGCGGTAGCAGACATCAGCATCATGGACGATGACGCGGAAGGCGTAGATATCCATGATCGAGTGAAAACGCTGCTCTTTGAGCACCATTTTGCAGTAGATGGAGTACAGATGCTTTTCGCGACCGCTGACGCGGCAGGGGATGCCCGCTTCCTGCAACCGTCCTTCGATTTCGGAGAGGATCTTTTGGATCATCTCTTTACGGTTGCCGCGCGCCGCTTTGACCACCTCTTTAATGACGCGGTAGCGGTTAGGGTACAGCGCTTCAAAGCCCAGCTCTTCGAGCTCGGTCTTGATGTGATGGATACCTAAACGGTGCGCCAGCGGGCTGTAAATTTCCAGCGTTTCGCGGGCGATGCGGCGGCGTTTATCCGGGCGTAACGAGCCCAGAGTACGCATGTTGTGGGTGCGGTCGGCAAGCTTGATGAGGATGACGCGGATGTCCTGCACCATCGCCATGATCATTTTGCGAAAGTTTTCGGCCTGCGCCTCTTTCTTATCGCGGAACTTGAGCTTATCAAGTTTCGACACCCCCTCTACCAGTTCGGCGACGCTTTTACCAAAAAGCTGTTCCATGTCCTGGTAGGTGGCGGGAGTATCTTCAATCACATCATGCAGCAGCGCGGCCATCAGCGTTTCATAGTCGAGCTTCATCTCGGCCAGAATGCAGGCTACCGCGACCGGGTGCGTGATATAGGGTTCACCGCTTGAACGTGTCTGACCCTCGTGAGCGTCACGTGCAACGAGATACGCCTGCCGAAGGCGCTTGATTTGCTCTTCCGGCAGGTAGTTTTGAATCAGCTGATTCAGGCTTTCAAACAGATACAAGGGCGACCCGCTGTGTGATTAACGACGACCTTCAGCAATCGCGGTAACGGCTTGTAATTCAGCGGCTTCCTGCTCTTGCTGTTCCTGGCGCTCACGTACGTCGAGGATCTGGTTGTTGATCAGACCTTCTTCGATTTCGCGCAGTGCGATAACGGTGGTTTTATCGTTTTCTTCCGGTACCAGCGGATCCTTTCCGCCTACCTGCATCTGACGAGCGCGACGCGCGGCGACCAGTACCAGGTCAAAACGGTTACCAATTTTCTCTACAGCGTCCTGAACAGTTACGCGTGCCATACTTAAAATGCTCCACAGGTGAAGAAATGACTGGGCATGATACTGAATGTGGGTTCAGTCTGCCAATAGTTTGGTGATTAAAGCGCCATGTCGCTGCTTTTGGCGGCTCATGCGCAGACGTTCAGCGCGGATGATATTTTTCAGGTCGCTCAGGGCGGTGTCAAAATCATCGTTCACAATCAGGTAATCATATTCCGCGTAATGGCTCATTTCCGCAACGGCCTGGGCCATCCGTTTCGCGATCACCTCTTCGCTGTCCTGGCCGCGGCCGCGCAGGCGACGGTCCAGTTCATCTTTTGACGGCGGCAGAATAAAAATGCTGCGTGCGCCGGGCATGCTTTTACGGATCTGCTGCGCACCTTGCCAGTCGATATCGAGGAAGACATCGACGCCGGTCGCCAGCACCTGCTCGATCGCTTTACGCGACGTGCCGTAATAGTTGCCAAAGACCTCTGCATGTTCCAGAAACGCGTTTTCGCCAATCATCGAGCGGAATTCGTCGTGATTCACGAAGAAATAGTGTTCGCCGTGCACTTCACCCGGACGCGGCGCCCGCGTGGTATGGGAAACCGATACCTGGGTGTCATACAACGGTTGGGTTTTTAATAAAGCCTGAATCAGGCTGGATTTACCCGCGCCGCTAGGGGCGGAAACAATATAAAGCGTGCCTTGAGCCATGAGTGTCTTTTGTATGTGGTTATCGAAAGAGGTCCTACATACGAGCCTATTATACACGTCGCCGCGGCGTGACGCAGTCATTGTCACACTTTTTGCCGCTGTTTCTTTCATTTTGCCTGCCGTTTTCCTGAATTCGCCAGCCGTTGCTGCAATGAGGCGTAAATCCTGGAAGGCGCTTCGCAAGGCGAAAAAGTACCCGTCGCGGCTCGCGGTGTTCTACAGCAGACTCTCCGCCAGGTGATGAAGGAGGGACTGCAATGCGTAAAGGAGGGTGGTGGCTGGCGCTAGGGATGTTCTCTGCCAGCGCGCTGGCGACGTGTCCGGACTGGCCGCCGGCCAGAGGAAGGCAGGAGATTTCACGCCTTCATCAGCAAATTGTCGCCTGGAAAGAGGCCTACTGGCGACAAGGCTCCAGTGAGGTAAGCGATGACGTTTATGACCAGCTCACTCTGCGGCTGGCGCAGTGGCGGCAATGTTTTCCGGACGAGACGCCTGAGGATGACGATCTGCCTCCGCCGACGGGCGATACGCGTCATCCGGTGGCGCATACCGGCGTGCGCAAACTGGCCGATGGCGCCAGCGTTGCCCGCTGGATGAAAAATAAAAGCGACCTGTGGGTACAACCTAAAGTGGACGGTGTGGCGGTGACCCTGGTCTATCGCCAGGGGAGTTTGGTTCAGGCCATTAGCCGCGGCGATGGTCTGCGCGGTGAGGCATGGACCGCCCGAGCGCGGCAGATCCCGGCGCTGGTAAAAGTGACGACCGGAGAACTGGCCAACAGCGTGCTGCAGGGGGAGCTGTTTCTGCGCCGGGACGACCATGTTCAGCAGCAGGCTGGGGGGATGAACGCGCGGGCGAAAGTCGCCGGGTTGATGATGCGAGCCGACGCGGCGGCTGCGCTCAGTCAACTGGACGTTTTTATCTGGGCCTGGCCAGACGGCCCGTCGGATATGCGCCGTCGACAGCAGCTGCTGACGCAGGCGGGGTTTAAGTACAGCAGGCAATATACCCACCCGGTGACACGCGTCGAACAGGTGGCGCAATGGCGTCAGCGTTGGTATCGCTCGCCGCTTCCCTTCGTAAGTGATGGTGTGATTGTACGTGAAGGTCGTGAGCCTCCTGGGCGTGACTGGTCGCCCGGAAAGGGAGAGTGGCTGGCGGCCTGGAAGTATCCTCCGGCCTCGCAGGTGATGGAGGTACGGGCGATCCATTTCAGCACCGGCCGCAGCGGCAGGCTCAACGTCGTGGTCCAGCTTGAGCCCCAGCGGCTGGATGATAAACGCGTGCAGCGGGTTAACGTTGGCTCTGTGGCCCGCTGGCAGATGCTGGATATTGGGGTTGGCGATCAGCTGCAGATCAGTCTGGCAGGGCAGGGTATTCCTCGGATCGACGCCGTCGTCTGGCGGACGGCCGAGCGCCATAAACCGACGCCGCCGCCGGCGAAATTCAATGCGCTAAGCTGCTATTTCGCCACCCCTGAGTGCAGCGAGCAGTTTCTTTCCCGGCTGATCTGGCTGTCATCAAAGTCCGCGCTGGATATCGATGGCGTGGGGGAAAATTTATGGCGCGCCATTCAGCAGCAAAACCCGATGACGCATATTTTTTCCTGGCTGGCGCTTACGGTGGAGCAGCTGCAGGCGGTGCCAGGGATCTCCGCCGCCCGCGGGCAGCACCTCTGGCATCAATTTGATCTCGTTCGCAAACGGCCTTTTATCCGCTGGGTGCTGGCGATGGGACTCCCGGTGCCTCAGGGGGCGCTGGCGCAGCTTGAAAGCGAGAACTGGCATCTGCTGGCGGCAAAAAGTGAAGCGCAATGGCGCACGCTGCCAGGCGTGGGGGAGATCAGAGCCCGCCAGATGGTGGCCTTCCTGCACCATCCGGATGTGGTGGCGCTGGCGCAATGGCTTAGCGGGCAGCGCATCTCCGGGTTTTGAGGCGGTTAGTGGCTATCATGGGTGTAGTGGAAGACCGGTAGCCCCAGTTTCCAGCGCAGCGCCAGCATGCGGGCGGTAAAGCCGAACAGCAGCGTAGCCAGCACCACCACATCGTGGCTGCTGACGTAATGTTGCAGGGCAATATAGAGTACGGCTGCGGCAAACGAGATCCCGGCATACAGCTCTTTCTGGAAGACCAGCGGAATGCGTTTGCAGAACATATCGCGCAGTACGCCGCCAAAAACGCCGGTGATGACCGCGGCGATAGAGGCGATGATCGGACCTTCGCCCATATCCAGGGCGATCTGCGCGCCGATGATGGAAAACACGATCAGTCCCAGGGCGTCCAGCACCAGAAACAGCCGACGAAGGTGCGGCATCACCGGAGCGGCAATGGTGGTAAGGACGGCGGCGACAGCGACAATAATGACATATTCCGGATGTTTCACCCAGCCGAGAGGATAATGTCCCAGCAGGATATCGCGAACGGAACCCCCGCCCAGCGCGGTCGCGGTGGCGATAATAATGACGCCAAACGTATCCATTCGCCGGCGCCCGGCAGCCAGCGCGCCGGTCATGGCTTCAGCGGTAATACCGATTAAATACAGAACATGAAGCAGCATAGATCCCCCCAGGTAATGGCGGGCAGGTTAACGATTTGTGCGCAGGATCACGATTGAGATTTTCTAAAGCGAATCATTTACGCCAGGAAAAATTAATGACAACACTGCCTGTGATGGCTTTATTTAAAGGTTTGTTGATTTTTTATCAATTTTTATTAATTAGAAAAAGTAATGATAAATGGAAAGATAGGCATCTATATTGAAAACACTATGAATACCTAATGTTTAAGTCTCGACCTTTATTCTTTTATTTTTCTTCTTCAAGGCCTGAGAAATGAGTGTAGCCGCCGGGAATAAAAATTATCTGACTCGCCTGATAGCCGTGGTATTAACCGGGATTCTGGCTGGCCTGTCCGGCATGGTGCTGGCGCTGATTTTACATGCGATACAGCACCTGGCTTTTGGCTACAGTGCCGGGCGGATCGTCGGCTCGGTGTCATTTTTACAGGGCGTCACGGAGTCGTCCTGGCCACGTCGCATCGCGGCAATTGTGGCTGGCGGCGTCGTCGCCGGATTTGGCTGGTGGCTGCTTGGTCGCTATGGGCAGAAGCGGGTTTCCATTGCGGCGGCGGTGGCCAACCCTTCCGCACCCATGCCTGCGGGCACCACAACGATCCATGCCCTGCTGCAGATCGTCACCGTGGCGCTGGGTTCCCCGCTTGGCCGCGAAGTGGCACCCCGGGAAATGGGCGCGCTGGGAGCCGGGATGGTGGCGCGTAAGCTGGGCCTGCTGGAAGATGAAACCCGGACACTGATTGCCTGTGGGGCGGGCGCGGGTCTGGCGGCGGTGTATAACGTCCCGCTGGCAGGGGCGTTGTTCAGCCTTGAGGTCATGCTGCTGTCGTTTAGCTGGGAAAAAACGCTGGCGGCGATGGTCACCTCGGCGATTGCCGCCTGGACGGCCACCCTGGGGTTAGGGGATGAATCGCAATACCATTTTGTTTCCAGCGCACTCCCGTACACCTTTCTCTGGTGGGCGATTCTGGCGGGCCCGATTCTTGGCACCGGCGCCTGGCTTTTTCGCAAAGCGACCAGCGCGGCGCGTTCACGCGTCCGAAGTCACTGGCAGATGCCGGTGTTCTGTCTGCTGGGTTTTTCCCTTCTTGCCATCCTGAGCCTTTATTTCCCCGAGCTTCCGGGCAATGGCAAGGGACCAATGCAGCTGGCGCTCAGCGACGGGCTGCCTCTTTATACCGTCGCTATCCTGTTAGTGTTGAAGATGGTGGTGATCCTGGCGGTGCTGCGCGGCGGCGCGGAAGGCGGATTGCTAACCCCGGGGCTGGCGGTAGGCGGAATGGTTAGTCTGCTGCTCTGCGCACTCTGGCAGCTCGGCTTCCCTGGCGGAGATAAAAGCAGCTTCGCCCTGGTGGGGGCGGCCGCGTTTCTCGCCGCCTCAATGCAGATGCCGCTCACGGCTGTGGCGCTGGTGATGGAGTTCACCCACATGGATCACAGCTATCTGGCCCCGATGCTGCTGTGCGCGGCAGGGGCGTTTTTAACCTGCAGGATCCTGGATAAAAAATATTTCTTCTGAAATAAATGAAAAAAGGCCGGAAAACCGGCCTTTATTAGTGTGTCTGAGCTTACTCGATATTCTGGATTTGCTCGCGCATTTGCTCGATCAGTACCTTCAGCTCAATCGCGGAGTTGGTGACCTCGGCGTTAATCGATTTTGACGCCAGGGTGTTCGACTCACGGTTGAACTCCTGCATCATAAAGTCGAGACGGCGACCCACAGCCTCTTTCTTTTTCAGAATGTTGTAGGTCTCTTTAACGTGCGCTTCGAGGCGGTCCAGCTCTTCGGCAACGTCGATACGCTGCGCCATCAGCACCAGCTCTTGCTCAAGACGGTTATTTTCCAGCTGCACTTCCGCGTCTTCCAGTTTGGCAACCAGACGCTCGCGCTGCCACTGAAGAATTTCCGGCATATGAGCGCGAACTTTGGTCACTTCGCCGCTCACGCCTTCAAGCCGCTGCTCGATAAGCGCTTTCAGGGCCTGGCCTTCCGTTTCGCGGGCGACGATGAAGTCGTCCAGCGCGCCGTCCAGGGCTGACAGAATATCGGCTGCGATGGCGTCGAGATCCTGCTCTTTGGCAGCCATCACGCCCGGCCAGCGCAGGATATCAACCGGATTGATTTCCCCTTCATCGCTCTGCATTTTCACCCAGTTGGCAGCGTTGACCAGCTGCTTCGCCAGGTTTTCGTTGAGGATGAGTTCACCCTGCGCGCTGGGATCTTGTTCAAAACGCAGGGTGCATTCGACTTTACCGCGAGTCAGGCGGGCGCGAATGCGCTCGCGTACCACGGGCTCCAGACTACGGAACTGCTCCGGCAGGCGGAAGTACGTTTCCAGATAGCGCTGGTTTACCGAGCGCAGCTCCCATGCGGCGCTACCCCAGTCACCCTTGATTTCACGGCGGGCATAGGCGGTCATACTGCGGATCATAGACGTTCCTGTTTTCGTAATAATGAATGCAAGGATTATAGCTATGCGGGCGGTGACTTAACAGGAATAGTGATGAAATACCTGGATGGCGATTGTTTTGAGGGGCATAACCGCAATGTATTTCATACAATTACTAAGTTAAGTGAACGGTATGCTTCTGTTGTAGGTAAAAATAAGACGTTTTGTATTAGCAACTTTACGTCAATTATGTTGTTAAGTTTTATGTGGTTAATTATTTAGGTTTTTTGAATAAATAGTTTTTGCGAGCTGCGCTGACAGCGGTGGCATATTACGTTTTTCTGTAGTTAATGGTTTTGTATTATTTGGTATGAGCATCAAACCCAGGTGGTATTATACGGGTTAGTTTCCTGCCATAAAATCTTCTCAGAGTGATGATTTTGTTCCAAATATAACTACGCGAAATACTATGGTGCATTACCTGTAAGCACTATGTATGTTTTTTTTGAATTTGTTACGGCAAATATATTAACCCTGGCATTGTTTGCATTGTCGCTATGAATATTATCACTTCAACTATATCCATTAATTTTGTATTAGTGGTTTTTCATTTTGGACGGTATTGTCCGATAGAAAGATCACGAGTATAGTCGTTTTAGATTAGTTCTATAAAAAGGATTTTAATATGAACGCTATCTTTGACAGAGTCATTAGAGAGTTTTTCCCGGATACCAATATTCCACATTGGAAAAAATGGCTTTTCAGCGCCGCATTTGACAATAAGGTATTATCTCGTTTAATAAACGACGAACGGTTAATTAATAAAAATGGCGTGGACTGGGTTAGTTCTGTCATTGAGTTTTTTAAAGTACGTTGTGAAACGGAAACCGCTGGCTTTAATAATATACCCCGACACGGTGCTACGGTTGTTATTTCAAATCATCCGACGGTGATGGATGGCCTTGCTTTAATACATACTGTTTCTCAGGTCAGAAAAGATATAAAAATAGTGGCTAACCACATTTTGCCAATGATATTCCCACAGGTAGCAGAACTTACCATTGGTATTGAGAATATGGCTGGTAAAATGAGCCATAAGAAATTCAGGGAAATGAACGATCACCTGAAGAACGGTGGTGTGTTGATTATTTGTCCTGCGGGTAAGCTGGCTAGCTGGTCTCTTTCAGGTTTACAGGAACATCAATGGAATCCCGGTTTTTTACAACTGGCGATGAGAAACAACGCGGCGCTGGTGCCTGTTCATATTACGGGATCAAACAGCAAAACTTATTATTTAGCTGCGACGGTTTGGCGGCAACTGTCAAATATAATGATTGTTCGTGAAGCGCTACGCCATCGTGGTAAGACTATGAAAATCAAAGTAGGGCAGCAAATATCTTTATCTTCGTTTGATCGATTTAATAAAGATCTGTCTGCCGCGTCAAGTGTATGCTTGATGCATCTCCAGAGCATCGGAGAGAATGGCCCGGCGCTTGTAGATACGATTTCGCCACAAGAATTAACAGGCAGTCGAGAGAGTTTAATAAATGCAATAGAAGAGTGTGAAGTATTAAGACAATTTGATGATGGTAGAAACCTATTGATATATCGCTGCAATACTCACGGAGCCTCACCCATTATCGATGAGTTAGGGCGCTTACGCGAACGCTGTTATCGCGATATTGGCGCAGGATCTGGTAAAGACAGAGATAACGATATTTTTGATGAAACCTATTACCATGTCATTTTATGGGATCCATCTGATGAAGAAATACTGGGCGCCTATCGTCTAATACACGTTGGTGAGCAGTTAGCGCAACATGGAATAACAGGCCTCTACAGCAACAGCCTGTTTAAATACCATAATAATGCCTATTCCTGTTTAAGTCAGTGTATGGAAATCGGTCGTGGCTTTATCCAGAAGCCTTATCAAAAAAGTAATGTGCTTGATTATTTATGGCGGGGGATATTTGATTTTATAAAAAGATATCCAGACTATAAATATTTGTTAGGTGTGTTGACTATTCCCGGCTCTTTTCCTGAAGAGGTGCAGAAACTCATTGTGAGTTTTTATAATATGTACTTTTCCAGCTCGGTTAACTTTTGTACGCCAATACAGTTATTCACTGCAGAAGATGCGCAACGTGATAGTCCTTTTTCTGGAAAAGATTTTAGAGACGACTGGTGTGCGCTTAACCGTCTGCTGAGAGAAAAAGGCTATGAACTGCCATGGCCTTTTAAACAGAGCGCTAAATGGTTTTCTCCGGGTGGATCATCGATTCTTGCATTCACAAAAGATGATGCTTTTAACTCGATAGCTGGGTTAAACCTGAGTGCTCTCGATAAATTGAATGAAATATACTTTAAGCATTATTTAAAGGATTAAACTGAGGATGCCGTTAGGGTTTGGAATGAGAATAATTCAATCCAGACATCAGTAATGAAAAACTCTATGCGTACGGATGCGTTTTAATGCAAAAGCCAGTAAACATAATTATTGTTGTGATAGCGATGCTAATGATAACTGGGTGTGATAACAAACCGGAGAACAGGTTATCTGGTTATTCACATGGCGAATTTGTCTACCTTTCTTATTCTTCCACTGCAAAAATTGAACAGCTATTAATTAAGAAGGGAGATAATGTCACACCTGGACAAGAGTTAGTGAAGATTGAGTCCTTTGATGCGCAAAATATTTTCCTGCGAGCTGAGGAAAAACTTTCAGCAGAGAGCGCATTATTGCGAAATTTAGAGTCGGGAGAACGGCCTGAAGAACTGGATATTATACGTGCCCAGATTAAAAAAGCACGATCGGCGGAATCCCAGGTAAAGCGTCAGCTTGAGCGGTATCGTAATCTTTACGCCAGTCATGCCATATCGCTAGCGGAATGGGAGGATATCAGGGATGAGTTAACGCAAAAAGGCGCGCAGGTAGAAGAGTTAATTAATCAACTCAAAGCGCGGCAACTGCCTGCCCGTCAGGATGAGATTAGCAAACAGCTCTCGATGGTGGCCGCGGCAAAACTCGAACGTGACAAGGCGCTTTGGGATGTCCAGCAAACGACGATTGTTTCTCCGGTCAATGCTAAAGTCTTCGATATTATTTATCGCGCTGGGGAACGGCCCACTGCCGGCAGACCAATAATTAGTCTGTTACCTCCTGAGAATATAAAAGTACGCTTTTTTATACCCGAGTCGATGCTTGGTAAATTTAAAATCGGAACTAAGGTAAAACTGATATGCGATGGTTGCGCTGAGCCCATTGCTGGCGTGATTAATTACATCAGTCCTGAAGCAGAATTTACGCCTCCGGTTATTTATAGTACGAAGCGCCGGGAGAAACTCATTTTTATGGCTGAGGCTATCCCTGCTCTGAAGCAGGCCGGCCTGATGAAAATCGGCCAGCCGTTTGATGTGGAGATTATTGGTAATGAATAACCTTTGTATTGATGTAACAAATCTCAATAAGCATTTTGGTGAACATCATGTCGTAAAGGATTTCTCTCTACAGGTGGCAAAAGGCGAAATTTATGGTTTTCTCGGCCCAAACGGTAGCGGCAAGACGACATCGATTCGGATGATGTGTGGTTTGATTACGCCGGATTCAGGTGAAGGCTCTTGTCTGGGCATGGACATCTTTACGCAGCGGGAAAAAATAAAAAAAAAGATAGGTTATATGACCCAGTATTTCTCAATGTGGGGAAATTTAACCATCCGGGAAAACTTACTTTTTATCGCGCGGTTGTATAGCCTCGATCAGCGTAAGACCCGGGTTGAACGCGCGCTTTCAGAGTTAGGTCTCACAACCCGACAGCACCAGCTGGCTAAGGAACTTTCTGGCGGCTGGAAGCAAAGAATGGCCCTTGCCGCCTGCATGTTGCATGAACCTGTTTTGCTGTTTCTGGACGAACCAACCGCTGGCGTGGATCCAAAAGCGCGGCGCGAGTTCTGGCAAATGCTGCACCAGCTATCGGACAGAGGTATTTCGATACTGGTGAGCACGCATTATATGGATGAGGCCGAGCGTTGCCATAAGGTTGCCTATCTGTCTTATGGCCGCCTGTTGGCAAATGGCACTATTGCGTCGATTATCGCGTCCCAGAATCTGATCACCATGCGAACGAGCGGCGCCGGTCTGACGATGCTTGAAAACCAGCTACAGCGCTTGCCGGATATTGAGCAAACGGTCATTTTTGGCAATCAGCTTTATATTACTTCCAGAGATGAAACGAAGTTAAAGTCCACGCTTTTTGCATTTACACAGCAGGGCTATGAGTTCTGCCAGGTGGATACCAATCTGGAAGATGCATTTACCTATTTGATGAAAAACGATTGTGAAAAAAATTAATTTAAGCTTCTCCTTTACTCGCTGGATCGGTGTGGTTATTAAGGAAATCCATGAATTACGTCGTGATAAAGTCAGCATCAGTATGGTGCTCCTGACACCTATTTTTCAGCTGATCATTCTTGGCTATGCCATCAATATGGATCCTCATAATCTTCCTACCGCTTTATTAAATTATGATACCGAACGCATGAGTCAGATTTTTGTGACGGAAGCGCAAAATACAGGGTATTTTTCGATGATTCCTGTCGATTCAGAAGAAGCAGCTCAGAAAGCGTTTGTTCGAGGAGATGTCACTTTTATCGTGACGATTCCTGAGGGATTCACGCGCAAGATGTTGCGTGGAGAAAAGCCTCAGCTGTTAATTCAGGGGGATGCCATCGATCCGATAACCACGGGGAATGCGCTCAGCGCCCTTGTGCAGGTTGCGAAATCGATGTTTCAACACGATTTGCCGGGCGACATGCGTGTAGAGCAAAAAGAGGATGATTTTGAGCTTATTATCCATCGCATGTTTAACCCGGAGGGGATAACCCAGTTTAATACTATTCCAGGTATTATGGGGTCGATACTCAGTACAACCTTGATCCTGATGACCGCCCTGTCTATTACCCGTGAGCGAGAAAACGGGGCGTTAGAAAATTTACTGGTCTCTCCGTTGTCCGGACTTGAGGTCATCATTGGGAAAATAACACCTTTTGTTATCATTGGTTTGTTTCAGGCGACCTTGATTCTGATTGCCGCCGTTCTGTTGTTCGATATTCCCCTTCACGGTAGCGTTTTCCTGCTATTTTTTGTGTTGTTAATTTATGTCTTTCTTTGCCTGTCAATCGGTATTGGTATTTCTGGCATGGCACAAAACCAACTGCAGGCGCTGCAAATGTCGTCATTTTACTTTATTCCTTCCATTATGCTTTCCGGTTTTATTAGCCCCTTTATTAGTATGCCTGACTGGGCGAAAGCCATTGGCTCCTGTTTACCGCTAACCTATTTCATCCGACTGGTTAAGGGCATCATGTTGAAAGGATATTCTGCGATGGCATTATTACCCGATCTTTTGCCGTTGATCGGCCTGGCAGTGATTGTGATTGGCGTGGGGTTGAAATCTTATCGTAAAACGCTGGACTGACATTATGTGCGCGCCCGGCACGTGTTGGCATAGGCTTTTCGCCATGAAATTCGTATAATGCGCCCCACATTCGTTTCAAGCCGGAGATTTCTATCATGCGTCCAGCAGGTCGTAGCGCTAATCAGGTGCGTCCCGTCACCCTGACCCGTAATTACACAAAACACGCTGAAGGCTCCGTGCTGGTCGAATTCGGTGATACCAAAGTGCTGTGCACCGCTTCCATTGACGAAGGCGTTCCGCGTTTTCTGAAAGGGCAGGGGCAGGGTTGGATCACTGCCGAATATGGCATGCTGCCGCGCTCAACGCACACGCGTAACGCGCGTGAAGCGGCAAAAGGCAAGCAGGGCGGCCGGACGATGGAAATTCAGCGTCTGATCGCTCGTGCGCTGCGCGCTGCGGTTGACCTGAAAGCGCTGGGCGAATTCACCATCACCCTCGACTGCGATGTGCTGCAGGCAGACGGCGGCACCCGGACCGCGTCTATTACCGGTGCCTGCGTGGCGCTGGCCGATGCGCTGAACAAGCTGGTGGCAGCCGGCAAGCTGAAAACCAACCCGATGAAGGGGATGGTGGCCGCGGTGTCCGTTGGTATCGTTAATGGCGAAGCCATTTGCGATCTGGAGTACATCGAAGATTCCGCCGCGGAAACCGACATGAACGTGGTGATGACCGAAGATGGCCGCATTATCGAGGTGCAGGGCACGGCAGAAGGCGAGCCGTTCACCCATGAAGAGCTCCTCACTCTCCTGGCGTTAGCCCGAGGGGGGATCGAATCCATTATCACGACGCAGAAGGCGGCGTTAGAAAATTAATGATTAAGGCGACTGAGAAGTCGCCTTTTTTTTGCGCTTCATCCTTCATTACACCTGCGAAGGATGAACGCGTAGTCTGACAATGATGAAAGTACCAAAAGGAGCGAATCCATGAAGCCGTATCAGCGCCAGTTTATTGAGTTTGCGCTTAGCAAGCAGGTTCTTAAGTTTGGCGAGTTCACGCTGAAATCCGGGCGCAAGAGTCCCTATTTCTTCAACGCCGGCCTGTTTAACACCGGGCGCGATCTGGCACTGCTGGGGCGTTTTTATGCCGAGGCGCTGGTGGATTCCGGGATTGAGTTCGACCTGCTGTTTGGCCCGGCCTATAAAGGTATTCCGATCGCCACTACCACCGCGGTGGCGTTAGCCGAGCATCATGACCGCGATCTGCCCTACTGCTTTAACCGCAAAGAGGCAAAAACCCACGGTGAAGGTGGCAATCTGGTTGGTAGCCCGCTGCAGGGGCGTGTGATGCTGGTGGATGACGTGATCACCGCCGGTACGGCGATCCGCGAATCCATGGAGATTATCCAGGCCCAGGGCGCGCAGCTGGCGGGTGTACTGATCTCCCTGGATCGTCAGGAGCGCGGCCGCGGCGAGATCTCCGCCATTCAGGAAGTGGAGCGGGATTACGGCTGCCAGGTGATCTCAATCATCACCCTGAAAGAGCTGATCGCTTATCTGGAAGAGAAACCAGAGATGGCGGAATATCTGGCGTCAGTTCGCGCCTATCGTGAAGCCTACGGCATCTAAGACATACGCCCGGTAAGCGTCACGCTACCGGGCATCTCAGCAGCAGATTACTGCAGCTGTGCGGCGACCAGCGGCCAGCGGGCCTCGAAGTCATCCGTCGGACGATATTTGAACTCGCTGCGCACAAAGCGCGACAGCATGCCCTCGCAGAAGGCCAGCAGCTGGCTGGCCAGCAGGGTTTCGTCGAGGGTGTAGCCTTCGCCTTCACGCATTTTTTTCTCGCGCATCACCTGACGCAGCTGTACTTCGATGCGTTCAAAAAGCTGGTTGATGCGGCCCTGTAGCCGGTCCTGTTCGAACATCAGCGCGTGCCCGGTGAGGATACGCGTCAGCCCAGGATTACGCTCGCCAAAACCAAGAATCAACAGAACGATCAGGCGCAGGCGCGCGGTCGTGTCCTTTTCATCTTTCAAAATCAAATTGATGCGCGTAATCAGACTGTCTTCAATGAACTCGATCAGACTGTCAAACATGCGGGTTTTGCTGGGAAAATGGCGATACAGCGCGGCTTCAGAGACGCCGACGGAAGCCGCCAGTTTCGCGGTGGTAATACGTTGACTACCATCGCTGGATTCCAGCATCAGCGCCAGAGATTGAAGTATTTCTTCGCGACGATTCCGTTTCGCAGTTTGCTTTTCTGCCATGTTTTAAAATACCCCTGAAAATAAGCACTTGTCAGGCAGACATCCACAACGCGACCGCAAACCTGAGTTTGCGGTGATGTTATTGCATTATGCGCGTTGGGATGCAGGTTCCGTGTTGCTGGGCTTATTTACGCCCTGAGTGACCGAAGCCGCCTTCGCCGCGGTCGGTGGCGTCAAACTCTTCCACCAGGTTAAATTCCGCCTGCACGACCGGCACAAAGACCATCTGTGCGATACGTTCGCCCGGCTCGATGATGAAGCTCTGCTGACCGCGGTTCCAGACGGACACCATCAGTTGCCCCTGGTAATCGGAGTCGATGAGCCCCACCAGGTTGCCCAGCACCACGCCATGCTTATGACCCAGGCCGGAGCGCGGCAGGATCACCGCCGCCAGAGAGGGATCGGCGATATGAATCGCAAGGCCCGTCGGCAACAGCGTGGTTGCACCCGGCGCCAGCTCTACGGCGTCGTCGAGACAGGCTCGCAGGTCAAGTCCGGCGGAGCCGGAGGTGGCATAGGTCGGCAGCGGAAATTGCTGCCCGACACGCGGGTCCAGAATCTTAACGTCGATTTTTTTCATCATAACGGGTCACGATCTCGTCGAGTAATAATTGGCCCAGGAGTTCCTTGCGCTCAAGTGGTAAGCGCTTTTCCCCATCCTGCCAGAAAAGGTGTAATGCGTTGCTATCGCTATTAAAGCCCTGATTAGGCTGAGAAACATCGTTGGCGCAAATCAGGTCGAGGTTTTTGCGGGCACGTTTTTGCCGCGCATATTCTTCCACATTATTCGTTTCGGCGGCAAACCCAACGACGTAAGGGCGATGCGCTTTTAGCGCCGCAACCCCAGCGACAATATCGGGGTTTTTAATCATTTTTATTGTTAATTCATCACCTTGTTTTTTAATTTTATCTTCGGCGATGGCGGCAGCGCGGTAATCCGCCACCGCGGCGCAGCCAATAAAAATATGCTGCTGTTGGGCGCTGGCCTGGACGGCCGCTTCCATTTCCAGTGCGGTAGTGACATCAATGCGCTGCACAAACGGCGGTGTCGGTAGCGATACCGGGCCGCTGACGAGAGTGACCTTCGCACCACGCTGCGCGGCAGCGGCGGCAATCGCGAAGCCCATCTTGCCTGAGCTGTGGTTGCTGATGTAACGCACCGGATCCAACGGCTCACGGGTCGGGCCCGCGGTAATCATGAGGTTGAGATGTTGCAAATCTTTGACAGGGGAGGCGAAATGCTGCGCGGCCATCTCCACGATGGTTAACGGATCGAGCATTCTCCCCGGGCCGACGTCGCCGCAGGCCTGGCTGCCGCTGTCCGGTCCCCACAGCAGCAGGCCGCGGGAAGCGAGCGTCTGCAGATTGTGCTGGGTGGCCTGCGCGCGATACATCTGCTGGTTCATGGCGGGCACCACGGCAACCGGGGAAGGGGTGGCGAGGCAGATCGTCGACACCAGATCGTTGGCCATGCCGGCCGCCACGCGGGCAATTAAATCGGCGGTTGCCGGGGCGAGGATCACCAGGTCGGCCCATTTTCCGAGCTCAATATGGCCCATGGCCGCTTCCGCCGCCGGATCGAGCAGGCTGTCGGAAACCGGATAGCCGGATACCGCCTGCAGGCTGAGTGGGGTGATGAATGCTTTTGCCGCCTCCGTCATTGCGACGCGCACCTCCGCGCCGCGTTCACGCAGTCGGCGCACCAGTTCCGGGGTTTTATACGCCGCGATACCGCCGCTGACGCCCAGGACGATTTTTTTACCCGCCAGAGTCATCATGATGTATTCCTGTTGCCGTAGACCAGAATCCGCGCATCTTATCACAATCCTGTCGCCGTCGTGCCTCTGGTGGGCATTCACTTTGCGAGCGGCTACGCAGGGTGAAAAGCCGCGGGTCGGCAGCGCCGTCAGGCTGTGCCAGGATAGCCTGATTAACGCAGGAGGGCGCATGGACGGAACGGAAAATCTGATGCCACGGGAGAAGATGCTGCAATACGGCATCGAAGCGCTAACGGATGTTGAGCTGCTGGCGCTGTTTCTGCGTGTCGGCACGCGTCGTCAGGATGTGCTCAGCTATGCGCAGGCGTTACTGCAGCGTTTTGGCTCGCTCTACGCTCTGCTTTCCGCGGATAAAGCGCAACTGATAGCCGTGGATGGACTGGGGCTGGCGAAATATGCGCAACTGAAGGGCATTGCCGAGCTGGCGCGACGCTATTTTAGCTCGCAGCTGGTCGAGGAGGCTGCGCTAGTCAGCCCCTCGATGACGCGGGAATTTTTACAAAGCCAGCTCACGGAAGAGGAGCGCGAGATCTTTATGGTGATCTTTTTAGATAATCAGAACCGCGTGTTGAAACATAGTCGCCTTTTTTCTGGTACTCTTAGCCACGTTGAGGTGCATCCGCGAGAAATTGTACGCGAAGCCATCAAAGTGAACGCTGCCGCCGTGATCCTTGCGCATAATCATCCCTCCGGTAGTCCGGAGCCGAGCCAGGCTGACAGGCTGATTACCGAAAGGGTGGTAAAATGTTGTCGATTCATGGAGATACGCGTGCTTGACCATCTGGTTATCGGCCGCGGTGCGTATGTATCTTTTGCCGAGCGTGGCTGGATTTAGCCCCGAACTGGCGATCCTTCGGGATCTTTGTCTGTTCGGGACTTGAGCACATCGCCGAGTCAGCGTATACTACGCCACCTTTGAGAATCTCGGGTTTGGCATTTGGGCCTGGCAGTCGAGAGTTCACATTGAACTGCGATGACCAGGCTGTAAAGCCTGACGAGGCGCCAATACCCCATACGAAGCTCGAGCTAATTTGATTTTTGGAGAATAGACATGTCCCGAGTCTGCCAAGTTACTGGCAAGCGTCCGGTGACCGGTAACAACCGTTCCCACGCACTGAACGCGACTAAACGCCGTTTCCTGCCGAACCTGCACTCTCACCGTTTCTGGGTTGAGAGCGAGAAGCGTTTTGTCACCCTGCGCGTATCTGCTAAAGGTATGCGTGTAATCGATAAGAAAGGCATCGATACAGTTCTGTCTGAACTGCGTGCCCGTGGCGAAAAGTACTAAGTACTTAGAGGAAATAAATCATGGCTAAAGGTATTCGTGAGAAAATCAAGCTGGTTTCTTCCGCTGGTACTGGTCACTTCTACACCACCACGAAGAACAAGCGTACCAAACCGGAAAAAATGGAACTGAAAAAGTACGATCCGGTTGTACGTCAGCACGTTATCTACAAAGAAGCTAAAATCAAATAATTTTCGCTTTCTTGTAATGAAAACCCCGCCCCGGCGGGGTTTTTTATTGCCATTATTCAGGCAAAACACCTTCAAAACTTATCATATATCCCTCTTTTAATTATTAACTCAAAATCAATTAACTTAATGAATATAAAGGTTTTTCTTGTCTTGCTTGTATAGTCTGTCTATTCTTCCGGTACAGAAAACCAGCGACAGGGATTGTTATGGCCTCTTTTATTCCAGATGTTTCATTTATCGATAACAGCGAACAGCGTACACCGTTAATTTTGGTCCTCGATTGTTCAGGCAGCATGCAGGGCCAGCCCATCGCCCAACTGAATCAGGGGCTACAGCTGCTGGAGGAAGAGCTTAAGCAGGATGTCATCGCCGCTAAGCGCGTTCGCCTGCTGGTGATTAAATACGGCGGCTATGATGAATGCGAGCTGTATGGCGACTGGTGTGATGCGATGGACTTCATCGCCCCCGAGCTTGAGGCCAGTGGCCTGACGCCCACCGGGCAGGCTGT
Organism: Klebsiella sp. H-Nf2; assembly: GCF_002806645.1. Classification (NCBI taxonomy): domain Bacteria; kingdom Pseudomonadati; phylum Pseudomonadota; class Gammaproteobacteria; order Enterobacterales; family Enterobacteriaceae; genus Klebsiella; species Klebsiella sp. H-Nf2. The sequence continues at coordinate 310,155 of NZ_PIBL01000003.1, read as the reverse complement.
TAGCCTGGCGCTGGGCGAAATTGAAGCGGAAAAACAGCGCCTGAAAGCGGCTGGCGTCCCCTATACCCGACCATGGCTGTTTTTAATGTCGGATGGCGAGCCCACCGACAACTGGCAGGCGGCAGCGCAGGCGTGCCGTGATGCGCAGGCGGCAAATAAAGTCGCTGTGTTTCCGATTAGCGTAGGACACGAAGCAACTGAGTCGATGGGGCAGTTCAGTCGTAGCGGCATTAACGGCGTGAAGCAGCTGAAGGGATTGCAGTTCCGCGAGCTGTTCCTCTGGCTCAGCGCCAGTATGCAGGTGGTGTCGCAGTCGACACCGGGCGGTAAAGCACAGCTACCGCCGACGGATAGCTGGTCCGAAATTTCGGTCTGATACGATGAACTGGCGCGTATACGCAGCGTCGGTCATGGGTAGCAGCCACCGACAAAATCAACTTCCCTGCCAGGATGCCTTTTGCTATCGCCAGCTGGGCGAACGGCTTGTCGCCGTCGTATGCGATGGTGCAGGCTCTGCCGCTTATAGCGAACAGGGCGCAGCGTTGGTCGCGCATGCGCTGGCCGATCGCCTGGCGACATTCATCACGGCGCCGGATGAAAATCAGCTGGCGACGTTGCTCGGTAGTGTGCGCGAGACCGTGCTGCTACAGGCGCAGGCGCGGGAAATTTCCGCGGGCGATTTTGCCTGTACCGTTCTGGCTGCCTGGCTGGGAGAGGCCGCCTCTGTGATAGTGCATATTGGCGATGGCGCTGCGGCGTTAAGCCTGGATGCCGAACAGCACTTCTCCCTGCCTGAAAACGGCGAATACGCTAACCAGACCTGGTTCCTGACCAGCGACGACTGGCGGGAGCATTTACATATCAGCCAGTTTTCTGGCAGAGCCACGAGACTGGTGATGATGACTGACGGCGTGCAGCCGTTCGCGCTCAATCGGCGTGGGGATGCGCTGTTCTCTCCGTTTATCGATCCGGTTTTGCGTTATGTGCAGCAGGTCTCAGAAGCTGAAGGAAGCGAAGCGCTGCGCGCCACGCTGGACGACCCGCGCACCTGGGCGATAACCGGTGATGACAAGACGCTTCTGGTAGCCCTGCGTCATGAAGCATAAAAAGCTGCCAGCCTGCTATGACGGACAGCGCCGCACGGTACGTCTGGGGAAACTGATCAAGAGCGGCGGCGCGGGGAGTGTTTATTTCCTGGAGGATGACCCTTCCCGCGTTGCTAAACTTTACCATCCGCAGACCGATACCGCTTACTACCAGCGCAAGCTCAACGCCATGCTGTCGCAGCGGCCTGAGATCCCCGCCCCCGCGGAAGGTGAGTCGATTGTCCAGCTGGCATGGCCCGACTATTTGCTCTACGACGAGCGCAAGCGCGTAGTGGGCTTTGTCATGCCGGTTCTCGACACCCAGCGCACCATTGAGCTGGAGTATATTTTACAGGCACGGCAGGCGAAGGCGCACCATCTGCCGGAAGGGATAGGCGCAAAAGTCAGTCTGGCCAGCAACCTTGCCACCCTGGTATCGGCGCTGCATGCCCGACAGCACCGGGTTATCGATATGAAGCCGGTCAACCTGCGTTTCTATCGCGACAGCCTTTATATCGCGCTGCTGGACTGCGATGGCTTTAGCATTCAGGGCGAGGGAGAGCGTTTCCCTGCCGGGCAGTTCACGCCGGATTATCTGGCGCCTGAGTTTCAACGCATCGGCCAGGTCCCCGGCGAGCAAGAGGAGGCGCAGGACCGCTTTTCGCTGGCGGTGATTATTTTCCAGCTACTCAATCACGGAATTCATCCCTACAGCGGTCGCTCGATATCGGCGAAGGTACCTGATGATTTACCCGGTCGTATCGCCGCTCGTTGTTACGCCTACGGTATCAATGCCGCAAAAAGTAGTGTTCCGGTGCCGGGCAGTACCCACCATTTGCTGCCAGTTGAGCTGCGTAAGCTTTTCGATCGCGCATTTAGCGATTCGCCCGCCCGACGACCTTCCGCCGATGAATGGGCGCAGGTGCTGCGTCCTTATGCGCTACGCAGCACGCAAAAAATTACGCTTTGTCACCAAAAACACCAGCATTTTGCCGGGATGCCGTGCCTGGTCTGCGCGCGGAAAAAACAGGTTGTTGCGGGAATAAAACAGGCAAAGCAGCGTAAGCAAGCGGAAACCGATCGCCCGCGGGTCGCGCCGGTAGTGAGGCAGCCTCGCAGGGCGCCAGCCGCTGCCGTACCTCGTCAACCTACCGGGCCGGGGCCGTTAACCCTGTTGTGGCGCAGTATTCGCAGCAGCGTTCCTTCGTTTGCCTGGCATGGCGCGCTGGCGCTGATGAGTACGCTGATTATGGGGGGGCTGGCGCGCAGTTTTGCCCGGCTCAACGGTTCTGGTCCAGCATGGTTTGATATTGCGGCGTTACTGATTATTTTTATCTGGGTGGCGGCGCTGATATTCCGGTCCATTATTCGGAGTAAGCCATAAATGACGCTGAAATTAAGATATCTCATTCTCTTTTTCGCGTTGTTGATGGCTTTTGTGGCGCCGGATTTAGTCTCCTTGCTGTGGTCCGCACCGTTCCGCTTAATGGATACACTGCCGCTGTTACCTGCCGCGCTCAATGATCCTCAGCGTTTATATCTCTATGGCCTGTGGTTGGGGGGAACGATCTATTTTTCTGCCCTGATGTGGGTGGCGGTTACCCGACGCAATAAAGGCTATCTTGCCGTCGCCGTGGCGCAGATTGTTTTTGTCATCGGTATTACGCTATGCAAGGTGCCTTTTGGCGAACAAAACCAGCGGCGCTGGCAGAGTATGAATCAGCTGGAAATGCCCGCCTGGACCGATTTTCTCTATGACCGCCATGCCCGTTTTATTCAGATAGCGCTGCGTGGGGGGCCGTTGAATCAGCACAACATCATCGAGCAATTTCTCGCGCAGAAAAAACCGCTGGCGGCGCTGCCGCTTGGCTGGAATGAAGAAGATGCCGCCACCGCGGATACGCTCTGGCAGCAGGCGCTGGGCTATCGTGAACGGGAAGCGAAAGCATTACCCAAAATGATGGATTATCTGGCCTGGATGCCGGACCGTGGCGATCTGACGCTGGCCACGGCCATCCTGACGCTGACGAGCGAGGCGGATAAAGCGCAGGCGGAAACGGCGTTTCGCCGGGCCATCGCCATCGCGCCGGAAAACCCGGATGCCTGGCTGGGCTGGGCAGTCGCGCTGATCCAGGCCCGCGACATTGCGCGGGTGCGAAATACGCAGTTTCAGGCGCTCACGCAAAGCATTACAACCGGATTGTTGATGGCGGAGGGTCTGAAGGATAGCCCGCGGCAGCCTGCGCTACAGCAGCGGCTGGCAGCATACATCGCGCAAATGCCAGCGGAAGATCGGCAAATCCTGCTCATTTTGCAGGCGCGGATGCAGACGCGCTCCTGCGACTTGCCGTTGGATAAGTATGCAACAGAACAGGGTGAAGCGAGCAAGGTGCTGCCTTTGGCAAAATCAATCGTGTTTAAAACTGCTCCCGTGCGTAGCGTCAGCCCGATTAACGAACGCTTTCCTGGCCACGTCAGCATTGATACGGCGCGCTATGGCATCAGGAAAGAGAGTTTGCAGGCGATGCTGTATCCGGCGATACACAAATATATCAAGTCAGCGACGACCATACTCTCGCTGGATACCGACGCCAGCGGCGAGCTGTTAAACGTGGTCGTTGAGTGCAGCAGCGGCGTTCCCGAGTTCGACCAGGCGGCGTTGCACTATGCGCAGGAGTGGCGTTTTGGTTCTCACCGGCAGGGAAAACGCGTATTGATGCCGGTGAGCTTTATCAGCGATCGCGTACCGCCGGAAGAATACTATGGGGAGATGGAGGCGCGGGCGATGCGCATTTCCCGGCTGGCCGCTCGTCATGATAAAACGGCGATGGAAAGCGCCGCGAAGGAAATGGTTGCGCGATTTACGCGAATGAAAACGCTGTTTCCGCAACAGAGACTGAGCGCGGAAGAGGCGCATCAGTTACAGCTTATCTACCTCAAAAAGCGGGATAAAACGACCAAAGGCAGAATGGAAAGCTTTACTGAAATGACGGAGGCGATGGAGGCTCTGGTGGATACGCACCCGTACTACGCGCCCTTATTGAAGGATCTGGCGTTCAGAAAAAGTTACGCTTCCTTTGAGGAGAAGCGGGCAGCATGGTCGCAGCTGCTGGCGCTGGCGCCAGAGGATCCGCAGGTGTGGATGGCCTGGGGGAGCGTGTGGGCTGAGCGCGATCCTGAGCTGTATATGGGCGCGATGATCGCTTCCATGCTGCTACAGCCGCTCACCGAGGATACCGAGCAGAAAATAGAGAATATCAAGACGAAGCTGCTGATGCGGGTTGGCATGGGGCCACGTAAGGCGATTCTTTCGGCAAAGGTCTACGCCGACTATGGCGATATCCTTGGGGAAAGAACGAAAGGGGAGGATACGGCGAAGGCCGCGGCGATCTTACCCGCCAGTAAAAAACTGGATCGTCAGGAAACCGTCGCCCCCCTGGATCCAGCGCAGCGCATGACGGTTGATATCGATCAGGATGAGGTGTTGAACGCCGCTCTCTTCAACGTGGAGTGGAAGGCGCCGCAGAGGCCGGACGAACGGCGGGCGGAACTGACCGTTGATATCGATGACACTGGCATGCCGACGCTGGTTCTCATCAGCAAAAGCAGCGAAGTGGAACAGTATGATGCGCAGGCGGTCAATATGCTGTGGCGCTGGAACTTTAAACCGCAGCCTGATGGCAGGCGGATGACCGTTGGTGTGAATTTTCTCCACTAATCGCGTCGCTGCCTCCTGAACGAGGTAAAATAGTGACGCCTGCCTATGTAGATGAGGAAAATCATGCCTGAATTACCAGAGGTTGAAACCAGTCGCCGCGGCATCGAGCCGCACCTGGTTGGCGCAACCATTCTGCACGCCGTCGTGCGCAACGGACGGCTGCGCTGGCCGGTTTCCGAAGAGATTTATCGCCTGAGCGATGTACCCGTGCTCAGCGTGCGGCGTCGTGCCAAATACCTGCTTCTGGAACTGCCGGACGGCTGGATCATCGTCCATCTCGGGATGTCGGGGAGTTTGCGCATCCTGAGCGAAGAACTGCCGGCCGAAAAACACGATCACGTTGACCTGGTCATGAGTAATGGCAAGGTGCTGCGCTATACCGATCCGCGCCGCTTTGGCGCCTGGCTGTGGACAAAAACGCTGGAAGACCATCCGGTACTGGCGCATCTTGGCCCGGAGCCGCTCAGCGATGAATTTAACGCCGACTATCTTCAGCAGAAATGCGCGAAGAAAAAAACTGCGATCAAACCCTGGCTAATGGATAACAAGCTGGTGGTAGGGGTCGGCAATATCTACGCCAGCGAGTCGCTGTTCTCGGCCGGGATCCATCCCGACAGGTTGGCTTCTTCACTGTCGCGGGAAGAGTGTGAGCAGCTGGTGAAAGTGATTAAGCTGGTCCTGCTGCGTTCGATAGAGCAGGGCGGCACCACACTGAAGGATTTCCTGCAAAGCGATGGCAAGCCGGGCTATTTTGCCCAGGAGCTGCAGGTCTATGGCCGCAAGGGCGAACCGTGCCGGATCTGCGGCACGCCGGTTGTCGGGACCAAACATGCCCAGCGGGCGACCTTTTATTGCCGTCAGTGCCAGAAGTAGTTCTCAGGAACGGCCAGGTCAGCGAGCCTGCGGGTGCGCATCTGGTGGGCCGGGGATGTTTGTAGGCCAGGTCAGCGTAGCGCCACCTGGCACAAAGACCGGGACAGAGCCGGTGTGGATGGGCCTGCGGTGCGCAGTGCAGCGCCAGCCTGCGTGGCTCATGCCCCAGCAGATAGATGCGTTACTTCAGCTTATTCAACAGCGCCTGGTGGACGTTAGCTGGCAGGAAATGAGAAACGTCGCCCTGATGACGCGCCACTTCCTTCACCAGTGAGGAAGAGATAAACGACCACTCTTTGCACGGCATCAGGAACACGCTCTCGAGGGTGGGCATCAGGTGGCGGTTCATGTGGGCCAGCTGCATCTCATACTCGAAATCCGCCACTGCCCGCAGGCCGCGGATCAGGATATTGGCCTGCTGTGCGCGCGCGAAACTGGCCATCAGGTCGCTAAAGCCGATAACCTCCACGTTAACCAGATGCGCTGTAGCCTGGGTGGCCAGCGCGATACGCTCGTCGAGGGTAAACATCGGCTTTTTGCTCGGGCTCGCGGCGATAGCCAGCACCACTTTATCGAACATGCTCGCCGCGCGGGTGACAATGTCGATATGACCGTTGGTGATGGGATCAAAGGTACCCGGATAGATCGCTTTTGTGCTCATGATTACCCTTTCTCCGAGTAGCCGTGGCTCAGCGCCCACAGCTCGGTATATTTCGTAAACGTATACTGCGCGTTGACCATCGCCAGCAACCAGCCCTGCTTACCGTCCAGCACCCCACCGCGCAGCAGCAGCGTTTTCAGGAACGCGCCCAGGGTATGGCTGAAAATCCCCGCCATCGAGGTCTTCTTGCCCTTGCGGTGGCGCTCAAGCGCCCACGCGGCAGCATACGCCAGCTGTTTTTGCTGGAAGCCAGCGAAGTCGCGGCAGGTCAGATGCAGGAGATCGCCGGTTAGCGGAATGACCTCTGCGCCCAGGCTATCCAGCGATTCATGGACCAGATTATCGTTATAGCGGTAACGGGCGCGTTCGTACAGGCGCAGCACGCGATCGGGATACCAACCGCTGTGGCGCATAAAGCGTCCGAGAAAGTAGTTGCGACGAGCGATACTGTAGATGGCGCCGCGCTGCGGCGCTGCCAGCACCTTAAGAATAGCCTGCCTGAGTTCTGGCGTGACGCGCTCATCGGTATCGATCATCAACACCCAGTCGCCGGTGGCATAGTCCTGCGCGCGCTGGCGCTGAATGCCATAGCCTCGCCAGTCGGTATGGGTATAGACCTGGGCGCCGAGGCGGCGGGCCAGCTCGACGGTGTTGTCGGTACTGCCAGAGTCGAGGACGATGATTTCATCTGCCCAGCTAACGGAGTCCAGACAATCCGGCAGCAGGTCCGCTGCATCTTTGGCGATCATCACCACGGAAAGCCGGTTCGACATTAATGACTCCGTTGCGGCATGTAAGGTTGCAGTAACTTGAGCAGACGCGACAGCGCGCCCTGGTTCTGGTGCAGCACTTCCACTGCGTGACGGCCATACCACAGGCGGTAGTCTTCATCGGTCAGGAGCGTGGACACTTCCCTGACCAGCGAGTCGGCGTCGGTGACCGTGATCAGGCCATCATCCTGCTGCAGCTTGGCGCAGATATCTTTGAAGTTGAAGGTATGCGGCCCCATCAGCACCGGAATGGCATGCGCCGCCGGCTCGAGCGGGTTATGGCCGCCGCGCTCCACCAGGCTGCCGCCAACGAAGGCGAGGTCGGCAATCCCGTAGAGCAGCATCAGTTCACCCATGGTATCGCCAATCACCACCTGGGTACTGGAGGAGGGGATCTCGCCGGTACTGCGCAGAGTAAAGCTCATTCCGGCCTTTTGCACCATCTCACGCGCGTCGGGGAAGCGCTCCGGATGCCGAGGAACGAGGATCAGCAGCAGGTTCGGGAAGGTCTCCAGCAGTTTTTTATGCGCCTGCAGGATGATTTGTTCTTCGCCGTCGTGAGTGCTGGTGGCAATCCAGACCTTGCGGTGCGGCGCCCATTGGCGGCGCAGCGTAATCGCGCGGGCCGCCAGCTCCGGGGTGACGGAGATATCGAATTTCAGACTACCGGTGACCGCCAGCTGGTTGCGCTTCAGCCCCAGAGCGAGGAAGCGGTTGCCATCTTCTTCATTCTGCGCGGCGATAAGCGTAATACGGCTTAACAGACGGCGCATAAAACCGCCCAGTTTGGCATAGCCTTTAGCGGAACGTTCAGAGAGGCGGGCGTTGGCGATCACCAGCGGGATCTTACGCTTATGCAGCGCGGCCACCATATTCGGCCACAGCTCGGTTTCCATAACGATAACCAGCTTCGGCTGAACGGTATTCAGGAAGCGGTTCATGGCGCCGGGCAGATCGTAGGGCAGATAGACGTGATGGACATCTTTGCCGAACGCCGACATGGCGCGCTCGGAGCCGGTCGGCGTCATGGTGGTGACGGTGATCGGCATCGAAGGGTAGCGGTGGCGCAGAGCGCGAACCAGCGGAATGGCGGCCAGGGTTTCTCCGACGGAAACGGAGTGCAGCAGAATGCCATCCGGCTCTACCTTGTTCTGACAGAAGCCATAGCGTTCCGCCCAGCGTTTACGATAGGCAGGAGCCTTACGACTGCGCAGCAGCAGCCGCAGCCACACCAGCGGCTGAATAAGGTAAAGTAGGGTGGTATAAAGCAATTCCAAACTATTTATCCGTTCTCTGTTTTGGCGGGCAAATTCTAAGCATTTAGCCCGCGTAAAGCTATCTCTTTGGCGGAAACAGCGGGTTTTTGGTCTATACCGCGTGGCGATAACGCTTAATACGCAGATAACGGCGTCCCAGGCGCCAGCGTAAACGGAAAGTACAGGCGTTTTTCCAGATTAACCGCCAGATACCGCGGTCGAAGAATTCTTTAATAATAACATGCTTTTTCGACTCATCTTTCATGCTGTCGAAGGTGTGGATGATCCCCAGTCCTTCTTTGGCGATCTGCCAGCGACAGGCGGCGATATGGCGCACTTTATCCGGGTAGCGCTGGTTGATCGCCTCCAGCATCTCCAGAATCTTCATATAGTGGCGCGCCGAACGCATCAGCGTGTCGTCGTTGTCCGGCTTATGCGACACCGACTCAGAGTGGATGTAGTAATCATAGAACTGCTGGCTGGTGTACTGCACGCGCTCCGCGGCCAGCAGCGCCTCTGTCGTCCACGGGATATCCTGATGGCGCAGGCCGGGCTCGAAATGGAAGTGGTGCTGGCGGATAAAGTCGTGGCGATAGATGTTGAGCCAGGTGACGTGCAGAAACTTCCGCGAGTCCAGGGCCTGCTTGAGCCAGACATGGCCCGGCAGCACACCGGTCGAGGGCAGGCGATCCAGCGGGAAGATCGGGTGGCTCTCGCGGCGCTTTTCATACACGTAGGTGCCGTTGCAGGTCGCGATATCGAGATGTTCTTTCTCGGCCATCTCCAGCAGCGTGCGATACATGCCCGGATAGAGTTTGTCGTCGATATCCGGAAACGCCAGATATTTGCCGCTGGCGGCGGCGAGGCCGGTATTGCGCGCGACCGAGACGCCCTGGTTTTCCTGCTCCAGTACCTGGACGTTCTGCAGCCGATCCCGCCATTCGGCGATCACCGCCAGGCTGTTGTCTGTCGAACCATCGTTCACCAGGATCAGTTCATAGCTTTCCAGCTGCTGCTGTTCAAGGCACTCAAAGAACTGCGCAAGAAATTTCTCACCGTTGTAGACGGCAGCCACGATGCTCAATAAAGGCGTTTGACTCATAAATCTTCGATCCTGGTTAACTAACGGCGTCAGGTGCGCTGCAGCTGACGGTACTGCTGACAAATGGACACGACGCTGAATTTTTCCAGCGCGGCGTCGTCGATAGTCGGCGGGTTATGGTAAATGCTTTGCATCGTCTGAGCCAGCGCCGGACTGGTCAGATCCGCCAGACCGCGGGCAAGTTCGCCGGTGAGGATCTCGGTGACGCCGCCGGGGCAGCGGGTGCTGGCAACCGGCGTATGCAACAGCAGCGCTTCCACCACCACATTGCCGAATCCTTCGCTATCGGAGCTTAAAACCAGCATCCGTGCGCCTTTGATCCACGGTAAGGGGTTTTTCTGAAAACCCTTGAACCACACCCGATCGTCAACCTGCAGCGTTTTGGCCAGCTGGCGCAGGCGCTGCTCTTGCTCCGGTTTTCCCTGGCCTAACAGCACCAGCGGCGCGTCAATGCCGCTTTGTGCATAGGCTTCGAGCAGGCGGTCGTGGCGTTTGCCCGGATGGAAGCGGCCGACGTGAATCAGATAGTCACCGGCCGGTCGCTCACTGTCGGCTTCCGCCTCGGCGCGCAGAGTGGCGATATCGAAGGGGTTGTAGATAGTTTTCAGCTGTGCCGGACGCAGGGCGAAGGCTTCCACCAGATCGCGTCCCACGGCGTCGGAAACCGCCACCACGTTGCGACCCTGGTAAATTCGCTTAATTTTCTGCTGCTTCATCCAGCGGTCAAAGCCGGTGCGGTGCCCGAGATAGGAGGCAGAGAATACGCCGTGCAGGCAGAACCAGACGTTACGCTCGCGCAGCGCCCGGCTGCGGGCGACGATGCGGTCGGTTTTGTGCAGGTTGGAAAGCACGAGGTCAAATTGCCCCTGCTGTTCGGCCCGGATGACCGCGGCGTCCAGTTGGCGGGCGCGGCGGGACAGCTCGGTCAGCTTGCGCCACGGTTTGCGGCAACGATCGGCCACCACCTGGTAGTCGAGCCCCTCGGGTAACGGGTACTCGCAGACATCGCGCAGCGAAATGAGCGACACCCGATCGCCGTCGCGCAGGAACTGTGCCGCCAGGGTCAGGACCACTTTTTCCGCGCCGCCGCCAGGTAAACCGTCAATCACAAATAAGATGCGCATCGTTATTTCACCAGATCCTGATAAAGAGAAAGCAGCTGGGTTGAGAGGCGCTCGCTGGTGCAGTCCATAATGCGCTCGCGGGCGCGGCCGCCTTGCGCAGAGCCCAGCGCGCGCGGCGGCAGAGCCATCACCGCCTGCTGCAGTGCCGGGATATCCAGGGCGTCGCAGACGTAACCGTTGTGGCCGTCGACGATAAACTCCGCTCCGCCGCAGCCGGTGGTGGTGATCACCGGCAGACCGCAGGCCATTGCCTCGAGAATGACGTTGGGGAACGGATCGTAGAGGGTGGGCAGCAGCAGACCATCGGCCATTTGATAGAAGGGCAGCGTCTCCGATTGCATGCCGAAGAAGCGCACCCGCGCTTCGCAGCCGAGACTCTTCGCCAGCGCCTGATAGCGCGGCTGATCCTTATCTTTGCCAACCACCAGCAGATAGCGATCGGTCGGGGCGATGGCGCGGATTGCCGCCGCCAGTCCTTTGCGCTCAAAGCCGGAGCCGACGTAAATCAGGCAGGTCGCCTGCAGCGGCAGCTGCCATTTGGCGCGTAAGGCGGCAAAGGTGTCTTCGCCCGGTGGCAGGAAGCGCTGGTTGTCAATGGCGTTGTAAATAACGTGGATCTTCTCCGCCGGCAGGCCAAAGTCTTCGATGATCTCGCGCTTGATCATCTCGGCGTTGCAGATCACCCCGCGCAGGTGTGAGTCTTCATACATCTCGCGCTCCGCCTGCATGACGTAGCGGTGGTAACGGTCGGCGAACAGCAGGCGGCTTTTCCAGGCCGGTAAAATGCGCGAGCGCTGCTGCAGCCAGCGGCGATGAACGCCATCGCCAGCGCGGTAGAGATCGCAGCCGGGAATACGTTCATGGCTCTGCACCAGGTCGAAGGACTCACGCTGCCAGAGCGCGCGCGCGGCGTTGGCAAAGCCGCGTTCGCGGCTGATGCGCCCCCATTTACGTGGGTTACAGATATGGATCTGCCAGTCCGGTTTCACCGGCCCCTGCCATTCGCGGGTGATAACGTTCAGCTGCAGATTACTGCTGTCGAGGGCTTCCAGCGCGCGGGAGACAAACCGTTCTGCGCCGCCGTCCGGGCGGTACTTCTGCCGCACCAGGGCCAGCCTGAATTTACTCATGCCAGTACCTTTTTCGCCGCCGCGATCACGGCGTCGGTAGGAATTAAATCGAGATAACGTTCTTCGGTGTTGGTGTTGATGGCGTCCGGATCGGGCAGCGGACCGAAGTCGCCGGCCCAGATCACTTCGCCTTTCGCCTGCCACGGACGCCAGAAGGTCAGCTTCGAGGGGCCGAACAGGGCGACCAGCGGAGTGCCGAGCGCCGCAGCCATATGCATCGGCACTGAGTCGACGCCGATAAACAGGCGGGCGTGATCGATTACCGCCGCCAGCTGGCGCAGCGTTAACTGGCCGGCTAGAGAGTGCAGACGCGCCTGCGGGCAGCCGGCGATGATGGTGTCCACCATCTTCTTCTCTCTATCGTCGGGGCCGGAGGTGAGCACGACCGCGTACCCCTCGGCGGACAGCGCGTTGATCAGCGCACTCATACGATCTTCGCGCCAGCATTTAAAGAACCAGCGCGACGTTGGCTGGATGACGATGTAGTTTTCCCGGAACTCCTCCGGCAGCAGGGCGCGGCTGGTGGCCCAGTCTGCTTCGCTGTAGCCCATCCGCGCCGGCGCGTCGTTCAACGGGAGACCGAGCGGAGCGAGAATAGAGAGATTCTGCTGTACCGTATGCAGCTGGTTGTGCTGTTGGGTGGGGGCCAGCGCGGTGTGGCAATAGCGCCAGACCGGGTGGCGGCGCTTCGGAAAATCAAAACCAATCCGCGTCGCAGCGCCGGTCAGTTTGCTGATAATCGCGCTCGGCCACTGGTCAGCAAGGTTAAGCACCATATCGTATCGCTGCTGACGCAGCGTCTGAATGAGCTGCCATTGCATCTTCAACTGATGCCTTTTTCCCTGCTTTTTCCAGCGGCGATCGAGACCATAAATATGATGGATATCGGGGTTGGCGGCGAGCATATCCCGGGTCTCTTCATACAGCAGCACATCCACGCTGGCGGCGGGATACTGCTGTTTCAGCGCGTGAATAAGCGGCGTGATCAGCAGCATGTCGCCATGATGGCGCAGCTTAATGACCAGGATCCGCGCCGGGTTCAACGGGCCGCGGGAGAGGGTTTCAGGCGTCATACTCTGTTCTTCATCCAGGATAAGGGTTCCGATTCTAGGGGATCAGACAGATTGAGAGAAGCGTTGTATTGCTCTACCATGACCCGATACGTATGGCCTGAGGACGTTTTCGTGCACAATCCCGCATTTCTCATCACGATTGATACAGAGGGCGATAACCTCTGGCAAAAACATGACAGCATCACCACCGAGAATGCGCGTTATCTCCCGCGTTTTCAGCAGCTTTGCGAAAAGTATGGCTTTAAACCGGTCTATTTGACCAACTATGAAATGGCTATCGACCCCTTTTATATCGAATTCGCCAGAGACGTGATCGCCCGCGGCACCGCGGAAGTCGGCATGCATCTGCATGCGTGGAACAGCCCGCCGACCGAGCCACTGACCGCCGATGACTGGCGGCATAAGCCTTATCTCATTGAATACAGCGATGCCATGATGCGTGAGAAAGTCGACTATATGACGCATCTGCTGGAGGATACTTTCCAGACCAAAATGGTCAGCCATCGCGCCGGGCGCTGGGCCTTCGACGAGCGCTATGCGCGTCTGCTGGTGGAGCACGGTTATCAGGTGGATTGCTCGGTGACCCCGCGGGTGAACTGGAAGACCGCCAAGGGAGCGCCGCAGGGCGATGGCGGGACCGATTATCGCCGCTTCCCGCAGCATGCCTATTTTCTCGATGAAAATGATATCAGCCGCGAAGGCCACTCTCCGCTGCTGGAAGTGCCGATGAGCATCCAGTACAAGCACTCAGCGTGGATGAACAGCGTGAAGCAGGGCTACGATAGGCTGCGTGGCAAGGTGCGTTCCCCCTCCGTACACTGGTTGCGTCCGATGGGCGGCAACGTGGAGACGATGAAAAAAGTCGTCGAACAAACGTTGACGCAGGGCAATGACTACGTGGAATATATGCTCCACTCTTCAGAGTATATGCCCGGCGGCAGCCCCACGTTCCAGAATGAACGGGATATTGAGCGTTTATACGCTGACCTTGAAGCCTTTTTTAGCTGGCTGGCGCCGCAGGTGAAGGGCATGACGTTGGCAGAATATTACCAGCGGAAAATTACACAGCGCTAACACAGCTCAAGGTACCGTATGCGTATCCTTAAACAATTAACGCGGAAAAAGAATGCTTTTTTCCGCGGCATTAAATTTAATTTAATTAACTATCGATACAGAAATAAGCCAGCGCGTAAAGCCTTTGACCCAGCGGCTGTCCGTCGCGTGCTGTTATTGCGCCTGGACGATAAAGTCGGCGATATGGTGGTCACGACCGGCTGCGCCAGAATACTGGCCGAACGGGGATATCAGGTTTCGGTGTTAACCGGACCAATATGTTGCGAAATATTAGCAGGCTCAGAATTCATTCAGCAAGTATATTTATATCGGCCGCGCATGTCCTTAAATACGTTGCGGGCGGTAGGTTTTGATGCAGTTATCGATTTTGATGACGTGACCAGCTATGAACGCTTTAAATTACTCGCCGATTTACGGGCGGCCAGCGTGATTGGTTTTAATAAAGAGCCCTATAAACTTTACGATCATTCGATCGCTTTTTTTGACAGCAACAGCCATATTTCCCTGCGCTATAAGCAGGTAGTGAAGCTGTTTGGCATCGTTGACGACCACCCATACCACTATCATCTCCCCGGCTGTCGCCATGAGCGGGAGAAAGTGGCTCGCTTGCTTTCCCAGGCCGGAGAGGTCGAACTGCGCATCGCCATTAACCCTTTTACCGCCTCCGAGGATAAAGACTTCTGTCGTCATCAGGTGGCGGCCCTGGTCGAGCGGCTACATGCTCTGCCTTACCGGGTCTGTATCGTGATGGTGGGGCGCAGTGAGAAAATTCGGCAGCTTGGGCTGAATTTGGCGCTGTACATCGCCGACAGCACCATCAACTCCGCCGTCGAAGTGATCCGCAGTTGTGATTTAGTCATTACGCCGGACACCTCAATTGTGCATATCGCCCGGGCCTTCGATAAACCGATGGTGGCGGTCTATAACAAACGCAAACTCAAGGATACCGGCCTGCCCGGCTATCACATCTGGGCGCCGGGCTATGACAAGGCGAAGCAGATCGTTTGTGAAGAAGCGAATGTCGCCGATGTGGCGATTGAGTCGGTGTGGCCCGTGATTAAAGAGCAGGCCGACCGGCTGGTCGCCGCCCGCGGTTGATTTAAAAGTGAATATAAAAAAAGGGCCGCTGACGGCCCTTTTTGTTAGCGTTTTTCCGCCAGCCCTTTGCTGAGCGCAATGCCCATCGGCAGCCAGAACAGCACCCAGGTCTCCCGTGGGTTGCTAATGATAAACATCCCCTGCGAGGCCATAAAAACCAGCGCGTAGAACAGGATCGCCAGGCTGTAGCGGCTGTCGGTGCGGCGCTTGCGCCACGCCTGCCATAGCCCACAGGCAATGACCGCCAGCAGCAGCAGTAACCCCACGATGCCGCCTTTCAGCAGGGCACCCATATACACGCTGTGGGTGGTAGTGATGTGCTCACCGCTGTAGTTGATGAAATCCAGTTCATAGCTGAAGCCGCGCCCCAGCCACGGCTGGCTGGCCATCTCCGACAGCGTATGGTGCCAGATGCTCAGGCGCAGCCCGCTTTGGGTGCCAAGCTCTTCAAAACGGGCGAGCAGCATGTCACCCACCGGCGTCATGACCAAAAGCAGCGCTACCAGTACGGCCAGCGCCGCGGCGATCAGCAGGTTGCGGCGGGTGAAGACGTGCAGGTGCAGCGTACAGCCGACCGCCAGTACCAGGGCGATGATCGGCCCACGGCTTTGGGTGAGCAGCAGCATCACCAGCATGATGGCGACCGGCAGATAGAGCCAGTGGCTGGCTTTTTCTTTCAGTAGCATGCCGCAGATTAAAATGCCGATGCCGCAGTAACCGGCAAGGTCGATAACGTTCGTTGGCCCGGGGTTCTCGGGGGAGACCGCTCGTGCAGTGAGGACCAGCGTGTGGTCGATAATCAGCGTCCACAGGGAGAGCACGGTGATCCCGCCAACCACCGCCAGCATGGCCAGACGGCGGGTTTGTCCGTCGCTGAGCAGCATCGCCATCAGCAACAGATACCCCGTCAGATACACGCCGTGGGTGATCGGCGAGTCAATATGCTGCGGCGTATGCCCCCACAGGTTACTGAGGGCGTAATAGATAAAGAAAGCCGCCAGCAGCGTCCAGGTCTGCCACTGCTCGCGTAACACCCCGGCCAGCGCCTGGCGATTTTCCTGGCGTACCAGCGACAGCAACAGCAACAGGAGCGATAAATGCAGCAGATTATTGGTCCGGGTGGACATGCAAAAAATCGCGCTGAAAAATAAAAATAAAGGAAAGACAATCGAGTAACCCTGTCTGGCGTAGTTACTCATTTTTAAAGTACTCATTAAACGCAACCTTTTCGAAGATAGTATCCGGCACAGCGCTTTCTGGAGAAAAATTAATCACCCGGACCTGACGTTGCTGCAGTACCTGAGCGGCATGCGCAAAGGAGGGCATGACGAGGGTATCCACTTTTGTTGCCAGGTACGAAGGCAATTTTTCTTGTTGTGTTTCATAGAATCGCGGCTGGTTAAAGTTGGTCATATCCAGGCCGCTCACCAGGATAGTATTGAAGCCCAGCCAGGCGAGAATTTGCAGCGCCCAGTAGACCACCGTGCCGGCATCGAAGATGCCCTGGCGAATATCGGTGCTAAAGCAGATATCCGGGCGCTGGGGATGAAAGCACATCGCCGCATTCTGCTGGTAAGTGCGCTTTATCGCTTCGCTGGCGACTTTCGGCTGGTAAATCTTATAGCAACCGTCCTCAATCAACGCCAAACGGCAGCGTAGTGCGTCCCCATAGCGATCGAGGATCTTGGCAATTCCGTGCATGGTAGTGAACAGCAGAATCTCCGGCTGGCTGACAATGGCGCGGATAATGTCAGGCTTCTTATCGAAAAATTCCATGTCGACGATGGTATAGAGCGAAAAGTGCAGCCTGTCGGCAAGATGCCAGGCGCCATTGACGCCCATCACCGGGATCGTTTCCGATAACAGGGAAAAGTCGATATTACGGGTTGAGGGGCCGGTGGCGGTCAGCAGGACTTCGCCCTGCATGCTGTTTTTCAGCGCGCTCAGGCTGACCAGCGGCACCGTTTTCCCTTTATAGCGTAACGCGCTGATTTCGCCGCTCGGCGCGCGCGTAATGCGGGTAAAAGGCCACAGATTTTCATTGTGACGATAAGCGCGAGGGCGTGTATAGCGGTAGATCTGTTTAAACAGGGATCCCATCAGAGCAGCCCCTGATTTTGCAGGAGAAGATGAACCCGACTGGCCGGAATATCGCTGGTGCTGGTGCTGTTTTCCGGCCTGACGATATGCTGGTTTTTACCGTATCCGCCAATCAACCCCGGATCGGTCGGGCCGTAGAGCGTGAAGTTCGGTTTATCCAGCGCAGCGGTCAAATGGCTCAGTCCGGTATCGACCGAGACGACGGCCCGGGCGCTGGCCAGGACCTGCGCCACCTGCTCAAGGCTCATACGCGGCAGCACTTCAACATACTCACGTCCTTCCGCCAGTCGTTTTGCCCGCGCCTCTTCGTGCGGGGCGCCCCACGGCAGCTTAATGCGGACGCCACTGTCGGCCAGCAGATCGAGAAGCTCCTGCCAGCGGGTTTCTGGCCAGTGTTTATCGTCGCGGGTGGTGGCGTGCAGGAACACCAGATAGGGCGCGGTAGCGCTAGCCTCGTGCTGCAGGAAATGGCGCGCAATGGCGTAATCCCCCTGCGTCTGGGGTTTCGCGTAGCCGAGGCTTTTGGCGAACAGCTCACGGGTACGCTCCACCGCGTGCTGCTGTTTCGCGATATGATGGCGGCGATTGTAAAACAGGCTCGCCAGCGGCTCGCGGGCCGTTTGCCAGTCCATACCGTGCTTCACGCCGTGTGCCAGGCGAGTGACCAGCGCGGCGCTTTTCACCAGCCCCTGGGCGTCGATGATGGCGTCATACTTTACCGCCTGAACAGCCTCGCGGAAGGCTTGACGCTCCGCTTTAATCGGCGCGGAAAACCAGGCTTTACGCCAGCGGCGAATCGCCACTGGAATCACCCGGTCGACGTTTTCATGCCAGGAGGGGATCTGCGCGAAACCCTCTTCAACCACCCAGTCGAAGCGAATGCCGGAGATGGCCTGCGCAGCGTCGGTTAGCGCGGGCAGCGTGTGTAGCACGTCGCCCATGGACGAGGTTTTTACGATCAATACCCGCATCCGTTACGCTTCCTCGTGCTCGGTTTTTTCCGTCAACAATTCGTTCAGCTCTTGCAGGACGCGTTCTGGCGTGATGTCGATCAGGCTTTGATGATAGCCTTCCGCGGCATCGCCTTTGCGCACTTTGTGGTAGCCGCTAATCAGGCGGATCACGCGCGCTTTATGCGACAGCGGCGGGGTGAAGTCCGGGCTGCTCGGACCGTACAGTGCCACCAGCGGGCGGTCCAGCGCGGCGGCGACGTGCATCAGCCCCGAATCGTTAGTCACTACAGCTTTACAGGCGGCAATCAGGATCACGGCCTGTTCCAGCTGGGTTTCACCCGCCAGATTACGGCACCAGGCCTGCTGCTCGCTGCTGAGGGCGGCGATGATCTCTTTGCCGGCATCGTTATCTTTCGCCGAGCCGAAAAGCGCAATCTGATAGCCATCGTCGATAAGCTTTTTCGCCAGCGCAGCATAGTGATAGTGCGGCCAGCGCTTTGCCGGTCCGAATTCCGCGCCGGGGCAGAAGCCGATGATCGGCCGCTCGTTTGAGAGATTAAAGGCGTTGCAGGCCTGTGATTTTTCGCCATCGTTGACCTGCAGCTGCGGCCACAGCAGTGGCTGCGGCAGATCTTTGGCGCAGCGCATCACGCCGTTGTCGTAGGCCAGTGCCACGTAGCGTTCCACCATCAGCGGCCAGGCGTCTTTATCCAGCACCCGGGCGTCGTTGAGCAGGCCGTAGCGCATCTCGCCGCGCCAGCCGGTGCGCAGCGGGATGTTGGCAAAGAAAGGGACTAATGCCGATTTAAACGAGTTTGGCAGCACGTAGGCACGATCGTAGCGACGCTCGCGCAGGCTGTGGCCGAGCTTGCGGCGTTCGCCGATAGCCAGCGCGCCGTGGCCCAGCGGCATCGGGATCGCTTCGTTCACTTCCGGCATGCGCGATAGCAACGGACGGCACCAGGCTGGCGCCATCACGTCGATAATCGCCTGGGGATAGCGCGCCCTGAGCGTACGATAAAGACTTTGCGACATCATCATGTCGCCCACCCAAGACGGGCCTATCACCAATATTTTCATGCTTGTTTCTTACGCGTCGCGATTCAGCCAGGCCATATATTCCGTTACGCCTTCGGCAACGGTTTTGAACGGTTTGTCATAGCCCGCTTTGCGCAGGTTAGTCAGATCCGCCTGGGTGAACGCCTGGTAGCGGCCTTTCAGTTTGTCCGGGAACGGGATGTACTCGATGCTGCCTTTCTTGTGGTACGCCAGGGTCGCATCGGCGACGGCCTGGAAGGATTCCGCGCGGCCAGTGCCGAGGTTGAAGATCCCGGAAACGCCGTTTTCCCAGAACCACAGGTTAACGGCGGCAACGTCGCCCACGTAGACGAAGTCGCGCTTGAAGCCGTCGCTGCCTTCAAACAGTTTCGGACTTTCGCCATTATTCAGCTGGGTGTTGAGGTGGAAAGCCACGCTCGCCATGCTGCCTTTGTGGCCTTCGCGTGGCCCGTAGACGTTGAAGTAGCGGAAGCCGACGATCTGCGAATTGGCTTCCGGCAGGATCTGGCGGACGTATTCGTCGAACAGGAATTTGGAGTAGCCGTAGACGTTCAGCGGCTGTTCGTACTCGCGGGACTCGATGAAGTCGCTGGTGCGCCCGCCGTAGGTGGCCGCGGAAGAGGCGTACAGGAACGGAATCTCGCGCTCCAGGCAGTAGTGCAGCACTTCTTTAGAGTACTGATAGTTGTTGTCCATCATGTACTTGCCATCCCACTCTGTGGTGGAAGAGCACGCGCCTTCGTGGAAGATCGCTTCGATTTCACCGAACTCTTCACCCGCCATAATCTGGATCAGAAAGTCTTCTTTATCCATGTAGTCAGCGATGTTCAGGTCAACCAGGTTCACAAACTTGGTGCCGTCTTTCAGATTGTCGACAACCAGAATGTCGGTGATGCCTTTGTCATTCAGCGCTTTAACGATGTTGCTGCCGATAAAGCCTGCGCCGCCGGTAACGATGATCATAACTGTACCTTTGAAGTTGGGAGCCCGAAGACAATCCGGGCATGAATGCTCATATCATATCACCACATGAGCAAGCCTACAGCCATTCGCAGAATAAGGTGCTGGGCTGACGTGATTTATGCTGCAAATAATTCATTCAGGCCTGCATCATCTCGTATCAGCGTATAGCTTTGGGTAATATGTGCCAAATTTTGCCGAATCTGGAGAGTTGCAATGCGTGGTGATTTCTACAAACAGTTAACGAGTAATCTGGAAACCGCTCGGGCCGAAGGCCTGTTCAAAGAAGAGCGGATCATCACCTCGGCGCAGCAGGCGGACATTACCGTCGGCGACAGCCACGTGATTAACTTCTGCGCCAATAACTATCTGGGTCTGGCGAACCACCCGGAACTGATTGCCGCGGCGAAATCCGGCATGGACAGCCACGGCTTCGGGATGGCCTCGGTGCGCTTCATCTGCGGTACCCAGGACACGCATAAGCAGCTGGAGAAGAAGCTGGCCGATTTCCTCGGGATGGAAGACGCGATCCTCTACTCCTCCTGCTTTGACGCCAACGGCGGCCTGTTTGAAACGCTGCTCGGGCCGGAAGACGCCATTATCTCCGACGCCCTGAACCATGCCTCGATCATCGACGGCGTGCGTCTGTGTAAAGCGAAGCGCTTCCGCTATGCCAACAACGATATGCAGGAGCTGGAAGCGCGTCTGAAAGAAGCGCGCGAGGCCGGTGCGCGTCATGTGCTGATCGCCACCGACGGCGTCTTCTCGATGGATGGCGTGATCGCCAACCTGAAAGGCGTTTGCGACCTGGCGGATAAATACGATGCGCTGGTGATGGTCGATGACTCCCACGCCGTCGGCTTCGTCGGCGAAAACGGCCGCGGCTCTCATGAATATTGCGACGTGATGGGTCGCGTCGACATCATCACCGGCACGCTGGGTAAAGCGCTGGGCGGCGCCTCCGGCGGCTACACCGCCGCGCGTAAAGAGGTGGTTGAGTGGCTGCGCCAGCGTTCCCGTCCGTATCTGTTCTCCAACTCTCTGGCGCCGGCCATCGTGGCCGCCTCCATCAAAGTGCTGGAGATGGTTGAAGAGGGGGCAGACCTGCGCGATCGCCTGTGGGCTAACGCGCGTCTGTTCCGCGAACAAATGACCGCGGCGGGCTTCACGCTGGCGGGCGCCGACCACGCCATCATTCCGGTGATGCTGGGTGAAGCGGTGGTGGCGCAGAACTTTGCCCGCGAGCTGCAGAAAGAAGGGATCTATGTCACCGGCTTCTTCTATCCGGTGGTACCGAAAGGCCAGGCGCGTATTCGCACCCAGATGTCGGCGGCGCATACCCCTGAACAAATTGAGCGTGCGGTGGAAGCCTTTACCCGCATCGGCAAACAACTGGGCGTCATCGCCTAATAAGGGTGTGAGATGAAAGCGTTATCCAAACTAAAAGCGGAAGAAGGCATCTGGATGACCGACGTACCGGAACCGGAAGTCGGCCATAACGATCTGCTGATTAAAATCCGCAAGACCGCCATTTGCGGGACCGACGTGCACATCTACAACTGGGATGAGTGGTCGCAGAAGACCATTCCGGTGCCGATGGTGGTCGGTCACGAATACGTCGGCGAAGTGGTGGGGATTGGTCAGGAAGTGCGCGGCTTTAAGATTGGCGACCGCGTCTCCGGCGAAGGGCATATCACCTGCGGCCACTGCCGCAACTGCCGCGCGGGCCGCACCCATTTGTGCCGCAACACCATCGGCGTGGGCGTCAACCGCCCGGGCTGCTTTGCCGAGTATCTGGTGATCCCGGCTTTTAACGCCTTTAAAATCCCGGACAATATTTCTGATGACCTGGCGTCTATCTTCGACCCGTTCGGCAACGCGGTACACACCGCGCTCTCCTTCGATCTGGTCGGGGAAGATGTACTGGTTTCCGGCGCCGGTCCGATCGGCGTGATGGCGGCGGCGGTGGCGAAACACGTCGGCGCGCGTAACGTGGTGATCACCGACGTCAACGAGTACCGTCTTGAGCTGGCGCGCAAAATGGGCGTGACCCGCGCGGTGAACGTGGCGAAAGAGAACCTCAATGACGTGATGGCCGAACTGGGCATGACCGAAGGTTTTGACGTGGGTCTGGAGATGTCCGGCGCGCCGCCGGCGTTTCGCAGCATGCTCGATACCATGAACCACGGCGGCCGCATCGCGATGCTGGGTATCCCGCCGTCGGATATGTCCATCGACTGGACCAAGGTCATCTTCAAGGGGCTGTTTATCAAAGGTATCTATGGTCGCGAAATGTTCGAGACCTGGTACAAGATGGCGG
The DNA here is from genome assembly GCF_002806645.1 of Klebsiella sp. H-Nf2. Taxonomy (NCBI): domain Bacteria; kingdom Pseudomonadati; phylum Pseudomonadota; class Gammaproteobacteria; order Enterobacterales; family Enterobacteriaceae; genus Klebsiella; species Klebsiella sp. H-Nf2. Next base: position 287,799 of record NZ_PIBL01000003.1, on the reverse strand, counting down.
CGCTGATCCAGTCTGGTCTGGATCTTTCACCGATCATCACCCACCGCTTCGGCATTGATGACTTCCAGAAAGGTTTTGACGCGATGCGCTCCGGCCAGTCCGGTAAAGTGGTTCTGAGCTGGGAATAACGCCTCCGGTCTGTTGTAAAAATCAGCAAAAAAGGCGCCTGCGGGCGCCTTAATTTAGATTTGGATAACATTTTTAGCCTGCTTAATATTAAGCGCACAATTTCTACATCGATTTTACGGTTATTCGCTTATACAGTGTGTTTAGTCGCGGTTTAACTTTGTAACTATCATGCTTAAACTCTCCGTATGCTTACTGACCTGTAACTCTGCGCGCCTGCTGATGGAGGTGCTGCCGCCGCTGCTGAAGGTGGCCGATGAATGTATCGTCGTCGACTCCGGCAGCACCGACGAAACGGTCTCTATTTGTCAGCAGTTTGGTCTCACCGTCCATCACCATGCCTATAAAGCCCACGGCGCCCAGATGAACTATGCCATCGGGCTGGCCAGCCATGACTGGGTGCTGTGCATGGACAGCGATGAGATTCTTGATAACGACGTGGTGGCGGCCATTCAGGCGTTAAAAGCGGGCGAGGAGCCAGACCCAACCTGCGCCTGGCGTTTGCCGCGCTACTGGTTTGTGCTCGGCACGCAGGTGCGGACGATCTACCCCATTTCCTCGCCGGATTACCCGGTGCGCCTCTTTAACCGCCAGCAGGCGCGGTTTAACGATCGGCCGGTGGATGACCAGGTGGTCGGACACGCACGCTCCGTCAGGCTGCCGGGCTTCGTTCGCCATGACACCTTTTATTCGCTGCATGAAGTGTTTAATAAGCTGAACAGCTATACCACCCGGCTGGTGAAGCACCAGCCGGTCAAACCTTCGCTGACGCGGGGGATCGTCAGCGCCATTGGCGCTTTCTTTAAGTGGTATCTGTTTAGCGGGGCATGGCGCTATGGCAAGGTCGGCGTAGTCACTGGCCTGTACGCCACGTTTTACAGCTTTCTGAAATATTTTAAGGCGTGGTACGCCCACGAAGATAACCAGGCGCCCGTCGCGCAAAAGCGAACGGACCCCTGAGTGGTCTAGTTGCCTGGATTGTCCCAGCCCTGCCATTTGAGGCGATAGTACTGGACCAGCGCGCTCTGGCTGATGCTGTCGCTGAGGATAGTGAAGAAGCGGCTGGCGTTCACGGGCTCCAGCGGCTGCTTCGGCTTGCAATACTTCACGCCGTGGAACGGATTACGCGGTTTCTGCTGCGTTGGCAGTGTTTGTTGCGCAGGCGGCTGAGCATAGTTTGGCGTCGAGTTGTCGACCTGTGGCTCGTTCAGCAGGCTGCTCGGGCGCACCAGCGTGATATCCGGCGGCAGGTTATAGACCATCTGCTGCAGCACCCTCACCGTCGTCGGATGCGGATGGCCAATGGCTATCGCCGAACCGTTGCGCCGCGCCAGGGCGATGGCGCGATTGAACTGGGTGCGGATATCGGCTTCATTCTGCGTATCGTCAAGAAACACCTTGCGCTTGATCACCTTCACCCCAGTGCCCTGCGCGGCGCGCATGGCCTGGGTATTGCCGATGGTGACGCTGTCGAGAAAATAGAGATTGTAGCGCTCCAGGGCCTGCATCACCTTCTGCATGCCAAACAGGTTGGAGGTCATCGCACTGCCCATATGGTTATTCAGCCCGACGGCGTAGGGGACTTTGCCGTAAGCCTCGCGAATGATGCGCTCGATCTCCTCGCTGCTCATCTCGGGGCGCAGGGTGTCTTTTTCCAGCGGCTGTTTGCTGAGCGGCGCCATCGGCAGGTGGATGAGCACTTCATGGCCCAGATTATGCGCTTTAGTGGCCATTTCCCGGGCGTGCGGCGCGTTCGGCAGCACGGCGACGGAGATAGTTGACGGCAGCGCCAGCACCTGATTCTCGGTCTGCGGGCGGTAGCCAAAATCGTCAATAACGATGGAGAGTTTGCCAGCGAACGCTGGCGCCGCCAGAGCCAGCGAACCGGCTACGGCAAGAGCAATTGCGCGAAATTGAAGCAAAACTTATCTTCCCAACCACGGCTGTGGATTGACCGCCTGACCCTGGCGGCGAATTTCGAAATAGAGCGACGGACGGCCCTGACCGCCGCTGCTGCCTACGAGCGCGATAGGCTGGCCGGCACGCACCTGCGTACCGACGCTGACCAGCGCGCTTTGGTTATAGCCATACAGGCTCATGTCGCCTTTGCCATGTTCGACCACCACCACCAGACCATAGCCCTGCAGCCAGTCGGCCAGAATGACCCGACCATCGGCAATGGCTCTGACTTCGGTACCTTCAGACGCGGCGATAACCATCCCTTTCCAACGTAGTTCACCTTGCAGCTGTTCGCCATATCGATGAAGGAGCGGACCGCGAACCGGCCAGAACGCCTGACCGCGCGGCGAGCCCAGCCCGCCGGTGCGTGACATCAGCGAACGCTCGCTTTCCGTTGGTTTATAGGTGGTGCCTTTGCGCGACGCTTCCTGCTGGCGGTCGCGCACCGCCTGTGCATCGCGTGCTTCCCGATCGGCTCGGGCTTTGGCGGCAGCCTCCGCCTGGGCGATACGACCGCGTAGGCGCGATTCGTTAGCCCGCATTTCACTTAGCTGTTGCTGACCCTGCTGAATGGAAGACTCCAGCCCGGAAAGGGTCTTTTTCCGTTCGTTACGCGCCTGCTCCAGCTTCGCCTGCTGGGCTTTTTGCTCGTAGACCAGCGTCTGCTGCTGGCTCTGCTTCTCTTCGAGCATCGATTTTTGCACCGCCATCTCTTCGCGCGTTTTCTTCAGTTCCGCGATAGTCTCCTGGCGAGCCTGGTTGAAATAGCTGAAATAGACCTGCATCCGCTGGTTGCGCTGACCCTCTTCACCGCTCAGCACCATCTGGATGCCGGTATGCGGCCCCTGACGGAACGCGGCATCAAGCTGCGCGGCGAGGTTACGCTCCTGAGACGCGCGCTGGCGCTCCAGCTTCGCGAGAGAAGCGTTCATCTCGTCAATTTGCTTATTGAGCTGGTTCAGGCTGTCCTGGGTTTCGCGGAGTTTGCGGGTCGCGGCGGCGATCGCCTCTTCCTGCGCCCTGAGCTGGGCGAGCAGGGTTTCGCGCTGCTGCTGCTGTTGCTTAATCGCCCGCTGTTTGGCGGCGATGTCGGCCTGAATAGATTTTAGCTGATCGCGATCGTCGGCGTGAGCAGATGACGCGCACAGCAATACGCCAGCGCTGAGCGCGCTGGCGTAAAGGACGGATCGAACTGCCGTTGCGATCCATGTAGTTGAATACGTCGCCTTTCCCCTCATGGGGAAGGATTATTCCACGATGAACAGCGGCTTGCCAGTCATCTCTTGCGGGATTTCCATTCCCATCAGCGACAGCATGGTCGGGGCGATGTCGGAAAGTTTACCGCCATTGACCGCTTTGACCGCTTTGTTACCGACGTAGATCAGCGGAACCGGCAGGTTGGTATGGGCGGTGTGCGCCTGACCAGTGGCCGGGTCGCGCATCTGCTCGGCGTTGCCGTGGTCGGCGGTGATCAGCAACTGGCCGCCAACGGATTCCACTGCCTGAGTCACCTGGTCGATGCAGTGATCCAGCGCTTCAACCGCTTTCACTGCCGCTTCCATCACCCCGGTATGGCCAACCATATCGCCGTTCGGGTAGTTACAGATGATGGTGTCGTATTTGCCACCTTTGATGGCGGCGACCAGTTTCTCGGTCAGCTCGGCAGAGCTCATTTCCGGCTGCAGATCGTAGGTCGCCACTTTTGGCGAGTTAATCAGAATACGCTCTTCGCCTTTAAACGGCTCTTCTACGCCGCCGTTGAAGAAGAAGGTGACGTGAGCGTATTTCTCAGTTTCGGAGATGCGCAGCTGGGTTTTATCGTGCTTCGCCATCCACTCGCCGAAGGTGTTAGCCAGCGAGGCGGGCGGATAAGCGCAGGCGACTTTGATGTCGGCGGCGTATTCGGTGAGCATCACGAAGTCGAGGTTAACCACTTTCTTACGCGCGAAGCCGTCGAAGTCGGCGTTGACGAAGGCGCGGGTGATTTCACGCGCGCGGTCAGCACGGAAGTTCATGAAGATCAGCGCGTCGCCGTCTTCCATCGCGGCATCGGCCTGGCCGGCGGCGCGGATAACGGTCGCTTTGACGAATTCGTCGTTTTCATCACGGGCGTAGGCAGCCTGCAGACCTGCGACGGCGGTATCCGCCTGGAATTCGCCTTTCGCCAGGGTCATCAGGTCATAAGCTTGTTCCACGCGATCCCAACGGTTGTCGCGGTCCATGGCGTAGTAGCGGCCAATGATAGATGCGATGCGGCCTTTGCCCAGCGCGGCAAATTTGGCTTCGAATTTTGCCAGCGTTTTTTCCGCACTGCGCGGCGGCGTATCACGGCCATCAAGGAAGGCGTGCAGGTAGATTTTCTCAGCGCCGCGCTCTGCTGCCAGCTCCACCATCGCCATGATGTGATCTTCGTGGCTGTGGACGCCGCCCGGAGACATCAGGCCCATGATATGCACCGCTTTACCGGCGGCGACCGCTTTGTCGACCGCGGCGGTGAGTACCGGGTTGGCGAAGAAGGTGCGTTCTTTAATTTCAACATCGAGACGGGTCAGGTCCTGGTAGACGATACGACCGGCGCCCAGGTTGACGTGGCCTACTTCAGAGTTCCCCATCTGACGGTCCGGCAGGCCGACTTCCAGGCCGGATGCATCGATCAGGGTATGCGGACGTTTGGCCCACAGGGCATCCATTACCGGCGTTTTAGCGCTGTAAATGGCGTTATCCTGTTGGTCTTCGCGATAGCCGTAGCCATCCAGAATCACCAGTACCATAGGTTTTTTAGAAACCGACATTGCGACAACCTCATGCTCAAAGACAGAAATTTTGCGTAATTTTACTACAGCTGAATCGTTTAAATCCCCGTGAAAGATCAAAGAAAGGGAAGGGGCGGTGCCAGAGGCGATGGCGAAGGCGGTTTTTTTTTCGTGACCGGCCGCAGAAAATACATTACATCGCGCTCACTGGCTGTATTTGCCGCAATGCACAGGTATACTCCTTCCCTGGTTTTTTATCACTTAGTCGGGAGTTGTAACCCCCCATGCAAGAAATTATGCAATTCATCGGCCGTCACCCGGTCCTGAGCATCGCGTGGATCGCGCTGCTGGGTGCGGTACTGTTCACCACCTTTAAAGGGTTGATGTCGAAAGTTAAAGTCATCACTCGTGGTGAAGCGACGCGTCTTATCAATAAAGAAGATGCGGTGGTGGTCGACCTGCGTCAGCGTGACGATTTCCGTAAAGGCCATATTGCCGGCGCCATCAACCTGCTGCCTGCCGATATCAAAGCCAATAACGTCGGCGAGTTGGAAAAACACAAATCGCAACCCATTATTGTGGTAGACGGTTCCGGTATGCAGGCGCAAGAGCCAGCCAGCGCGCTGAACAAAGCCGGGTTTGAAAAAGTCTTTGTACTGAAAGAGGGCATCGCTGGCTGGAGCGGCGAAAACCTTCCTCTGGTACGCGGCAAATAACTTACCTCGCGTGGTAATGCCGCCGCGCTTTCCCCTTCATGCCTGACGTGAGGGGAAGCTCAGGCTGCGGCGTAAAACCCCCAGGGTAAAAACAGGAGTAAAGTCATGGCCAATATTGAGATCTACACCAAAGCGACCTGCCCGTTCTGCGTACGCGCGAAAGCGCTGTTGAACAGCAAAGGCGTAACGTTCCATGAGTTGCCGATCGATGGCGATGCCGCGAAGCGTGAGGAGATGATCCAGCGCAGCGGACGGACGACGGTTCCGCAGATTTTTATTGATGCGCAGCACATTGGCGGCTGTGACGACTTGTATGCGCTTGATTCACGTGGTGGACTTGATCCCCTCTTGCGCTAATTTTTGCGCGCTTTCCCTGGCGGAAGCGCGTATTTAAGGACAACACGAAAGGGTTTTACTATGTCAGAACAAAACAGCACCGAAATGACCTTCCAGATCCAGCGTATCTATACCAAAGATATCTCTTTTGAAGCGCCGAACGCGCCGCAAGTTTTCCAGAAAGACTGGCAGCCGGAAGTTAAACTTGATCTGGATACCGCCTCCACCCAGCTGGCTGAAGGCGTTTATGAAGTGGTGCTGCGTGTGACCGTGACCGCCGCGCTGGGCGAAGAAACCGCGTTCCTCTGTGAAGTACAGCAGGGCGGTATTTTCTCCATCGACGGCATCGACGGCACCCAGATGGCGCACTGCCTCGGCGCATACTGCCCGAACATTCTGTTCCCGTACGCGCGCGAGTGCATCACCAGCCTGGTTTCCCGCGGTACCTTCCCGCAACTTAACCTTGCGCCAGTGAACTTCGACGCGCTGTTTATGAACTATCTGCAGCAGCAGGCTGGCGAAGGTGCTGAACAACATCAGGATGCCTGATGAACGCACTTAATGCTGCAATGACTGTGATCGGTGCCGGCTCTTACGGCACCGCTCTTGCCATCACCCTGGCAAGAAATGGCCACCACGTTGTGCTCTGGGGCCACGACCCGAAACATATCGCGACGCTGCAACACGATCGCTGCAACGCCGCGTTCCTTCCCGATGTGCCTTTCCCGGATACGCTGCATCTTGAGAGCGACCTGGCTACGGCGCTGGCTGCCAGCCGCGACATTCTGGTCGTGGTGCCAAGCCATGTGTTCGGCCAGGTATTACGTCAGATTAAACCGCTGATGCGTCCCGACGCACGTCTGGTGTGGGCGACTAAAGGCCTGGAGGCTGAAACCGGCCGCCTGCTGCAGGACGTGGCGCGTGAAGCGCTGGGCGATGATATCCCGCTGGCGGTGATCTCGGGGCCAACCTTCGCCAAAGAGCTGGCCGCCGGCCTGCCGACGGCGATTTCTCTGGCAGCGACGGATCCGCAGTTTGCCGAGGATCTGCAGCACCTGCTGCACTGCGGCAAGAGCTTCCGCGTCTACATCAACCCGGACTTTATCGGCGTGCAGCTCGGCGGTGCGGTGAAAAACGTCATCGCCATCGGGGCAGGTATGTCGGACGGCATCGGCTTCGGCGCCAATGCGCGTACGGCGCTGATCACCCGCGGGCTGGTGGAAATGTCCCGTCTTGGGGCGGCGCTGGGCGCCGATCCAGAAACCTTTATGGGCATGGCCGGCCTGGGTGACCTGGTGCTCACCTGCACCGACAACCAGTCCCGTAACCGTCGCTTCGGCATGATGCTCGGCCAGGGTATGGACGTGCAGAGCGCCCAGGACAAGATTGGCCAGGTGGTCGAAGGCTACCGCAATACCAAGGAAGTTCGCGTTCTGGCACAGCGTTTAGGTGTCGAAATGCCAATAACCGAGGAAATTTATCAGGTATTGTATTGCGGAAAAATTGCGCGCGAGGCAGCATTGACCTTATTGGGTCGCGCCCGCAAGGACGAGCGCAGCAGTAATTAGCTTTCCTTTGTCACCTGAATGACCCTGCCAGCGCAGAACTGGCAGGTCATTATCATATCGTCTGGAGTATGCAATGCCGTGTGAAGAACTGGATATCGTCTGGAATAATATTAAAGCCGAAGCCCGGGCTCTGGCTGACTGTGAGCCGATGCTCGCCAGTTTTTACCACGCTACGCTACTCAAGCATGAAAATCTGGGCAGTGCGCTGAGCTATATGCTGGCCAACAAGCTGGCCTCGCCGATTATGCCGGCGATCGCCATTCGCGAAGTGGTGGAAGAGGCCTATGCCGCCGATCCGGAAATGATCGCCGCCGCCGCCTGCGATATTCAGGCGGTGCGCACGCGCGACCCGGCGGTGGATAAATACTCCACGCCGCTGCTCTACCTGAAGGGTTTTCATGCGCTGCAGGCCTATCGTATCGGCCACTGGCTGTGGACTCAGGGCCGACGCGCGCTGGCGATTTTCCTGCAAAATCAGGTCTCCGTCTCGTTCCAGGTGGATATTCACCCGGCGGCGAAAATCGGCCGTGGGATCATGCTCGACCACGCCACCGGCATTGTGGTCGGCGAAACGGCGGTGATTGAAGATGACGTCTCTATTCTGCAGTCGGTTACCCTCGGCGGTACCGGTAAAACCAGCGGCGACCGTCACCCGAAAATTCGCGAAGGCGTGATGATTGGCGCCGGGGCGAAGATCCTCGGTAATATCGAAGTGGGACGTGGGGCGAAGATTGGCGCCGGTTCGGTGGTATTGCAGCCGGTTCCGCCGCACACCACCGCGGCGGGCGTACCGGCACGCATCGTCGGCAAGCCGGAGAGCGACAAGCCGGCGATGGATATGGATCAGCATTTCAACGGCATCCACCACACCTTCGAGTACGGCGACGGGATTTGATGTATTGCTATTTGCCGGCGTTAAGCTCAGATATGTAACCCGGATAAGGCGCGGCGCGCCGCCATCCGGGAATGGCTCAGGTTAGCTGCGCAACACGGCGCCCGGATACCCCAGCTGGCGCCAGGCCTCATACACCACCACCGACACCGCGTTTGACAGGTTCATGCTGCGGCTGTCCGGCATCATCGGAATACGGATTTTCTGCTCTGGCGGCAGGGCATCGAGGATGCTGGCCGGCAGACCGCGGGTTTCCGGGCCAAACATCAAGAAATCGCCATCCTGATAGCTCACTGCGCTGTGCGCCGGCGTGCCTTTGGTGGTCAGAGCGAACAGACGCTGCGGCTGCGCGCTGGCAGTAAACGCCGCGTAATCCGTATGGCGCTGCACGGCAGTGAACTCGTGATAGTCCAGCCCGGCGCGTCTCAGGCGCTTATCGTCCCAGGTGAAGCCCATTGGCTCAATGATATGCAGACTGAAGCCCGTGTTGGCGCACAGGCGGATAATATTCCCGGTGTTCGGCGGGATCTCTGGTTCGAATAACACGATGTTCAGCATACTGCCCCCTTAATTGCGGGGGGCAGAATAGCAGATATTTGGCGAACCCTCACCCCGGCCCTCTCCCTGAGGGAGAGGGGGAAAACCGGCGCCGGTCGGTGAGCCGGAGGGGGGCTGGTAAAGGACTCACCCATCAGTCGATACTTCTCGTGGACAGAGGCTCAGGGAAACGCCGCCGCTAACCTGTCTGCCGGACAGTCCCCTCTCCCTTTGGGAGAGGATTAGGGTGAGGGGAGAGAATGACGCCGCCGCCTACGCGGCGTTATTCTGCTTCAGCGCATCGAAGGTCTGCAGCGCTTCGGCATTCTGCACCAGCGAATCACGGCTGATTTCACGGATGGTTTTCGCCCCGGTCAGGGTCATCGCCACTTTCATTTCTTTCTCGATCAGGTTCAGCAGATTCGCCACTCCCTGCTTACCGTGGGTCGCCAGGGCGTACAGATACGCGCGGCCCAGCAGTACGCTGTCGGCGCCCAGGGCGATCATCCGCACCACGTCGAGACCGTTGCGGATGCCGCTGTCGGCGAGAATAGTAATGTCGCCTTTCACCGCGTCGGCAATCGCCGGCAGGGCGCGGGCCGAGGAGAGCACGCCATCGAGCTGGCGGCCGCCGTGGTTGGAGACCACAATGCCGTCAGCGCCGAAGCGCACCGCGTCGCGGGCGTCTTCCGGATCGAGGATCCCTTTGATCACCATCGGGCCGTCCCAGAAATCGCGGATCCACTCGAGGTCTTTCCATGAAATCGACGGATCGAAGTTATTCGCCAGCCAGCCGATGTAATCCTCCAGACCGGTTGGTTGGCCGAGATAGGCGGAGATATTGCCCAGATCGTGCGGGCGACCGTTAAGGCCGACGTCCCACGCCCACTGCGGATGAGTCACCGCCTGCCAGTAGCGGCGCAGGGCGGCGTTCGGGCCGCTCATGCCGGAATGGGCGTCGCGGTAGCGGGCGCCAGGGGTCGGCATATCGACGGTAAAGACCAGCGTCGAGCAGCCTGCGGCTTTAGCGCGCTCCAGCGCATTGCGCATAAAGCCGCGGTCGCGCAGAACGTACAGCTGGAACCACATCGGGCGCTTGATGGTCGGGGCGACCTCTTCAATCGGGCAAACGGAAACGGTAGAGAGGGTGAACGGAATGCCTTTGTCGTCTGCTGCACCCGCCGCTTGCACTTCGCCGCGGCGGGCGTACATGCCGCACAGCCCGACCGGCGCCAGCGCCGTCGGCATCGCCAGCTTCTCGTTGAACAGAGTGGTCTCGAGACTCAGGTCCGACATATTGCGCAAAATACGCTGGCGCAAGGCCACATCGGAAAGGTCCTCGACGTTGCGGCGCAGGGTATGTTCGGCGTAGGCGCCGCCGTCGATATAGTGGAACAGAAACGGCGGCAGGATACGCTGTGCGGCGGCGCGATAGTCGCTGGCGGCGGAAATAATCATCACGAGTTCTCCCTGGAATTTTCATTGTGGTCACCGGGCAGGCGGGTAATTCGCGCCTGGCGGGCCTGGTCTTCATCAAAACGTTTAATCGTGGCGTGGACAAAACCTAAGTGGCCCATCATCGCCTGGCGCGCCGCCTCGGCGTCACCGGCAACAATAGCCTCCATCACGGCCTGGTGCTGTTCGGTCAGGCGGGCAAACACCGGCGGCACCTGATACATGCGCTGGCGGCTCTGCTTAACGGAGGAGTGCAGCAGGTCGAAAAAGCCGCGCATGGTTTGCAGGAGCACCACGTTATGCGAGGCTTCGGCGATCGCCAGATGGAAGCGGACATCCGCCTGCGAGGCGATATCCGGATCTTCACTCTGGGTCGCTTCAAAGCACAGACGAATTTTTTCTTTATCGGCGTCGGTCGCCCGCATCGCTGCGTGCCACGCGGTGCTGGCCTCAATGGCGTGGCGGGCTTCGAGGATGTCAAAACTGTAGTCGGGGTCGTCAGCCAGCAGCGTCTTCAGCGGCTGGACGATGTTTTGCTCAGACCAAGGCTCATGCTGCCAGCGGACGAAGGTGCCGCCGCCGCGACGGCTCAGCAGCAGCCCTTCGTTGACCAGCATCGCCAGCGCTTCGCGCAGGGAATTGCGCGAGACGCCGAGCTGGGCGGCGAGCTGGCGTTCAGCGGGCAGTCGCATGCCCGCCTCCAGCTGTTGTTCTTCAATCAGCGCCCGGACGCGACGCGCCACATCGTCGGCCAGGCGTTTAGGCATCACTATCACGGGATCATCCAGGTTAAAACGTAGGCCTGCAGCGTGGTGATCAGGCCTACCATGCAGGTGAAGATCAGGCTGTGTTTGACGGTAAAACGGAACAGATCCGACTCTTTACCCACCAGGCCTACCGCGGCGCAGGCGATGGCGATCGACTGCGGGGAAATCATCTTGCCGGTGACGCCGCCGGTGGTGTTGGCCGCGACCAGCAGAATATCGGAGACGCCAATCTGCTGCGCCGCCGTTGCCTGCAGCGCAGCAAACAGGGCGTTAGACGAGGTGTCCGAACCGGTCAGGAATACCCCCAGCCAGCCAAGGAACGGCGAGAAGAAGGTAAATGCGTGGCCGGTATGGGCCAGCGCCAGTGCCAGGGTCGACGACAGCCCGGAGTAGTTGGAGATAAAGGCGAACGCCAGCACCATACCGATAGAGTAGATTGGCAACGCCAGATCCTTCAGTGTCCCGGCGAAGGTGGTCAGCGCGTCTTTCGGCTTCATGCGCAGCCAGACGATGGACAGCAGGGCGGCGAACAGAATGGCGGTGCCAGTTGCCGACAGCCAGTCGAATTTATACACCGCGGCGTATGGCGTCGCGGCGCTAACCACCGGCGGCATACGGGCAACCATTTTGTCGAGGAACGGCACCGAAATATTGATGACGAAGTCATACATTGCGCCGCCCGGTGCGAACAGCGCTTTAAACGGCGGTACGCTCCACAGGGTCACGGTGGCGGTCAGGAACAGGAACGGCGACCAGGCGCGGATCACTTGTCCCGCGGTGTAGCGGGTGCGAGCCAGCGTCATATCCACCTGCGAGGCGCCGATATCGCCGAAGCGGAAGATGCGCACCGGCTGCCAGCGTTTGAGGAACAAGGTCAGACAGACCAGGGAGACCAGCGACGAGATGATGTCCGGCAGCTCCGGGCCAAGGAAGTTAGAGCTGAGGTACTGGGCGATGGCGAACGAACCGCCTGCAACCATCACCGCCGGCCAGGTCTCTTTGATGCCCCGCCAGCCGTCCATAATGGCCATGATCCAGAACAGGACGATAATGGTCAGGAACGGCAGCTGGCGGCCCACCATCTGGCCGATGGCGAAGCTGTCGATACCGGTCACCTGGCCGGCGACCAGGATCGGGATGCCCATCGCGCCAAAGGCCACCGGCGCGGTGTTGACGATCAGGCACAGGCCAGCCGCATACAGCGGGTTAAACCCAAGACCGACCAGCAGCGCGGCGGTAATCGCGACCGGCGCGCCGAAACCCGCTGCCCCTTCGAGAAAGGCGCCGAACGAGAAGCCGACGATCAGCATCTGCAGGCGCTGGTCCGGTGTAATCGACAGGATCGATGAGCGGATGATGTCGAACTGCCCGGTCTTCACCGAGATTTTATAGACGAAGACCGCGGCGATAATAATCCACGCGATAGGCCACAAGCCATAGAAGAAGCCGTAGACCACCGAGGCTAAGGCGCGATCCACCGGCATTTTATAGAACAGCAAGGCGACGGTCAGTGCGATAGCGACGGTCCAGGTGGCAGCGATATAGCCTTTCAGTTTGAGCTTAATCAGCGCAAAAAAGAAAAACAGTATCGGTAGCGATGCGATAAGACTGGATAACCAGATATTACCGGCGGGATCGTAGTTTTGTTGCCAGAGATTCATGCAGGGTCTCCATCGGGCCGCCAGGAGAGGAGGGCTGAGTCTGCGCTCATTGCCGATCCCATCGTAGGTAAAATTGGCCCGGCCAATTAAGGGTATCAGGGTTGATGACAACGAATGGTTAATCAGATGTTGCTCTTAAGCAACGTGTTTGTGATGTATTTTGATGGATTTGTGAACTGCTGGGGGGTGGATGAAATTATTGGTTGGACCAATCGGCCTGGCTGGGGATAAAAACAGGGAGCGTGGAGACAGAATGACCCTCTCCGGGCGGAGAGGGCAGGGGATCAGAATTCGCTGCGGGCGAAACCGGTCATCTCTTGCAGATCCATTTCCCGGCCCAGGGCGGTCATTGGATGGACGACCACCAGACCACGGACGCTTTTCTTCAGTTTGCCCATATCGGCCTGCTCTTTTTTGGTAATCGCGCGGCGGAACGGCAGACTCATCAGCTTCTGCGCCTCTTTGCTCAGCTTCTGGCTCTGGACGGAACGCAGACGTTCAATCTCCGCTTCCAGGGTGGCTTTTTCTTTTTCCAGCTCGGCGTATTTGTCGGCGGCTTCCACCAGCGACAGCTCGGCCTGCTGATGGCGGATGGCGTCGAGACGGTCGCTCAGACGCTTGATTTCATTCTTTTCGACTTCTTTCATGGTGACTTAATCTGTTAATAAAGGGGCTTCATTCGCCTATAGTATGTGCCGTGACCGCCATTGTTGATAGTTATTTATCAAAAATTCGCCGTTTATCGCCGTCAGAATGGGATACTCATACTAGCTAATAATTTGAATTTTATTAATATTCTGCCTAACACCTGGTCTAATTTCATTTCTGTGAAGCCTGTCGGCGGATAAGCACGTTTTCCTTAACCCGCGCCGGTGATTTGACTAATGCTTATTAAGATTATTCCCAAAAGGAGGACGTGATGGCAAAGATCGGCGACGGCGTACCACGTTTAATCGATAAAGCGGTTGATTTTATGGCTTCCAGTCAGGCGTTTATGGAGTATTTGAAAAAATCTCCGCGTCTGCAGCATATACCCCGAGATATTCCCCAGGATAAGGAAGCGTTGTTTCTGCAGCGTCTGGAATATTATCGTCAGCTTTACCGGCCGACCTGCGACCAGACGGAGCCGGAATCAGAGCGTTGATTTCTGGAAGGCTTTTTTTAAGCTGATTCGCGAAATCAGCTCAGTCAGGGACAACACCATTGTTGAGCGCACCATCTGCTGGTAACGCAGCTTCTGCATTGCCAGCAGTTCGGCATCGCTGTCATCAAACTGCGGCGTTGGCGGCAGGGCGGCGACGCAGTGCAGCTCGCCGAACGGACCGATAATTTCGTCGTCGGTAAAGCTGTACTCATTGCCGTCGTGGTTAAGCTCTTCGCGCAGGGCCATCAGCAGTTCGGCGTCTTCATATTCGGCACGACTTATCACCCCAAGGCCATAAATCAGCTTCAGGCGTACAGAGAGATCGCCGAGCGGCCCGCTGCCCTCCAGCAAGGGCTCGACGGCGTATTTCACCGCGTAGTCGTCTTTACGGAACACCTGAAGCACCAGAATATTGACCGCTTCCGTTAACAGCTCGACGGTGGCGATCAGGAAGCTTCGTACGGTTTTGCCAGCATTCAGACGCTCAAGCACACGGTTTTCAAATGCTTGTGTTTCTTCCATCATTGCCTGCATATCTGACAGGAGTCGTAATGGGCGCGACGTTGGTCGCGCCAGGTTGTGCATCATTTTTCCGCGTTGTAGTCGTTAACGGCCTCCGCGACGACATCACTTGCGGTATCCAGGCCGGAAATCTGCGCCAGCGCGGCCTGCGGCCCCTTGTCGGCGATCAGTGCCGCCAGCTCCTGCGCCTGCGGATCGTCTTCGCTACGGAAATGCATCGCCGCCGCAATCCCTTTCACCAGGTTGCGGTGCGGCAGACCGTATTCCAGTGTACCCAGCAGCGGCTTAATTAAACGGTCGCCAGCACTCAGTTTGCGCAGCGGCTGACGGCCAACGCGCTCGACATCGTCTTTCAGGTACGGGTTCTCGAAACGTCCAAGAATTTTCTGGATATAAGCCGCGTGTTTCTGCGGGTCAAAGGCGTAACGTTTGATCAGCACCGCGCCGCTCTCTTCCATCGCGCCCTGCACGACGGCACGAATTTTCTCGTCGAGGATCGCGTCGCGAATCGTCTGGTGGCCCGCCAGTTTTCCGAGGTAGGCGGTTATAGCATGCCCGGTGTTCAAGGTGAAGAGCTTGCGTTCGACAAATGCCATCAGGTTATCAGTTAATTCCATTCCCGGGATAGTCGGCAGCGCGCCCTTGAACTGGGTCTCATCGACAATCCACTCGCTGAAGGTTTCCACGGTGACTTCCAGCGGGTCATGGGTGGCGGAAGCCGATGGCGGCACAATACGGTCAACGGCAGAGTCGACAAAGCCGATATGGGCTTCAACCCACGCTTTATCTTCTTCGGCCAGCGCGTTAAATACGTGGCCTTTTAACTGCGTGGTGCCGCGCACCATATT
This sequence comes from Klebsiella sp. H-Nf2, assembly GCF_002806645.1. Classification (NCBI taxonomy): domain Bacteria; kingdom Pseudomonadati; phylum Pseudomonadota; class Gammaproteobacteria; order Enterobacterales; family Enterobacteriaceae; genus Klebsiella; species Klebsiella sp. H-Nf2. The sequence continues at coordinate 272,515 of NZ_PIBL01000003.1, read as the reverse complement.
TTCGCAGGCGATAATGTTCAGCGGGCGTTCGGTGCCCTGCGCTTTGCGCTTCGCCAGCCCTTTGGCGATGGCCGGGGCGATGCGCTCGAGTACGACGGGACCGACGGCGGTGGTGACCAGATCCACCTCAGCGATCAGGTCCACAACCTCATCGCCGATGCTGCTGACGGCATTGACGCCGGAGACAGTATCCACCTGCTCATTCTCACCGACGACGTGAACCTGATAGCTATGACGGGCATTCAGGGCATCAAGTACGGTCTGATTGACATCGGCGAACGTCAGTTCGATGCCCGCGTCGGCCAGCAATTTACCGATAAAGCCACGTCCGATATTACCTGCGCCAAAATGTAATGCTTTCATAGTATTAACCTTCAATTAATGTTTTTACCTGAGAGGGCTGGGGTGAGGCTTTTCCCCTCACCCAAACCCTCTCCCAAAGGGAGAGGGAATGGACCGCTTTGGTTATTTATTCAACAGTGCCAGAACTTCGTCGACGCTGGTGGTTTTCGCCAGGCGCTCAATCACGGTTTCGTCATCCAGGGCGTTAGTCAGGCTGGTGATAACCTGAATATGCTCGTTGTTGCGGGCCGCGATGCCGATCACCAGACGGGCGACATCGTCTTCATCTTCCCCAAAGCGCACGCCTTCCGGGTACTGGCAGAAGACGACGCCGGTTTTCAGCACACGGTCTTTCGCTTCGATGGTGCCGTGCGGTACCGCGATGGACTCGCCGAGATAGGTTGAGGTCAGTTTTTCGCGGTCCAGCATTGCCTGCACATATTCCGGCTCGACGTAGCCCCCTTTCACCAACTGCTCGCCGGCGAAGCGAATGGCTTCTTCTTTGGTGGCCGCTTTGCGACCGAGGAAGATGTTATCCGCGCCCAGCTGGAACAGATTTTTGTCGCCATCATCAAAGCTGTCTTTCAGGCTATCGGTGACTTTGACTTCGTTGTCGATGTGACGCTGGGCCGCGACCAGACGCTCGGTCAGGCTGGTGTACAGACCGCTGTCGAGGAAGTTGGTCAGCGAAATATGCTGCGCCTGCGGTACCTGGCGCATGGCGCGCTCGGTCAGGTCGCGGTGGGTAATGACCAGGTCAACATCCGGCGGCAGGTTATTGATTGCGCTGTTGGTGACCGAGATGTTGCTCAGTCCGGCATCCTGCACTTTCTTGCGCAGTACCCCGGCACCCATGGCGCTGGAGCCCATCCCGGCGTCGCAAGCGACGATGATTTTACGCACATGGCTCAGGTCGTTGGTCACATTACCGGCCGCCAGCGGGCTACCGCCTTTGGATTCCGCTTTCATGTCGTGCATACGACGTGTCGCGGCTTCGATATCGTCTTCTTCTTTTACCTTGCTGGTCTTCAGCAGAACCGCAGAGACCACGAAGGAGACCGCCATCGCTGCGATAATCGCGGCGATGTTAGCGAAGTAGGCGCCTTTCGGCGTCATCGCCAGCACTGCCAGGATAGAGCCCGGGGAAGCCGGAGAGACCAGACCGCCGTTGAGGATGGTCAGGGTGAAGACACCGGTCATCCCGCCGAGGATAACGGCCAGGATCAGACGCGGGTTCATCAGCACGTACGGGAAGTAGATTTCATGGATACCCCCCAGGAAGTGGATGATAGCCGCCCCGCCTGCAGACTGTTTTGCGCTGCCGCGGCCAAAGAACATGTACGCCAGCAGAACGCCCATCCCCGGACCCGGGTTAGCTTCAATCAGGAAGAAGATGGATTTACCCAGCTCGTGGGACTGCTGAATACCCAGCGGCGAGAAGATACCGTGGTTGATGGCGTTATTGAGGAACAGGATTTTTGCCGGTTCAACGAAGATAGACGCCAGCGGCAGCATGTCGTGCGCCACCATAAAGTTAACGCCAGCCGCCAGAATTTTCGACAGAACTTCAACCGCCGGGCCGATGCCGAGGAAGGCCAGGATGGCAAGGATCATCCCGATGATGCCAGCGGAGAAGTTATTCACCAGCATTTCAAAACCGGATTTGATCTTACCGTCTACCCAGTTATCGAACTTCTTGATGCAGTAGCCGCCCAGCGGGCCGGCAATCATTGAGCCGAGGAACATCGGCATATCCGCGCCGACGATAACGCCCATGGTGGTGATCGCCCCGACCACGCCACCACGTTCGCCGCCGACTAATTTACCGCCGGTGTAACCGATCAGCAGCGGCAGCAGGTAGGTGATCATCGGACCGACCAGCTTCGCCAGCGTTTCGTTTGGCAACCACCCTGTCGGAATGAAAAGCGCGGTGATGATACCCCACGCGATAAACGCGCCGATATTCGGCATCACCATATTGCTGAGGAAACGACCAAAGCTTTGCACCTTGATCTTGATATCGGATGACATAAAACACCCCTTCTTCTGTTTTGCGTATCGCGCAGGCTAAAAGCCCGAGGTTTGTTGTTAATGTGGCGGCAGAGGTAGCCGGACCCTGATTGATAGTGCGAAATCTGGCACTGAATCGTTAAGCTGTCCAGCCAGCGCCCTTTTGTGTGATACGGATCACATGAATATAGGGGGCAAAGCGGTTTTTGTAGTGATGTTGATCACATAACGCCTGTGTAAAAAAACAACACAGCGCCTTTTTAGCCGCTGATCTGCCTTTTTGTGTGATATTTGTCACAATTTTGTTTCGTGGTTTTGTTGTTTGTTTGTGATTTTGATCACAAAGAATTTCGCGGGGGATTTTCGCCGCTGTGATCTCGGCCCGGTTTTGCTTCCACGTCGGGATGACTCTGTAACTAAGCAACCTTAACTGCCGAATAACTTTTTTACGCCGGATGGCAAAAATGAAAGGCGTGAATTATGCTCAAAATAGCGGCCCGAATGTCAGTGGGTCGTGAATAAAATTCATATAAATTATTAGCGTAAAGCCGAGGGAATTATGTTTCTCAATTATTTTGCGCTGGGCGTTCTGATCTTCGTTTTTCTGGTCATTTTTTATGGAATTATCATTATTCACGATATTCCTTATTTGATCGCCAAAAAACGCAACCACCCTCATTCCGATGCTATTCATGTCGCCGGATGGGTCAGTCTTTTTACTCTCCACGTCATCTGGCCGTTTTTATGGATTTGGGCCACGCTGTACCAGCCTGAGCGCGGCTGGGGCATGCAGCATAAGGCGAATACGGCCCCTGACGAACCTGAAAAAGAGACGGATATACAACAGCTTCGCCAACGACTGAGCGACCTTGAACACCAGGTGGCGGCCATCCAGCGGCCACAGTCCACCTCTGCGGCGGAGAAATAATCTATGGATCTGTTGATAATTTTGACCTACGTGGCCATCGCCTGGTCGATATTTAAAATCTTCAAAATACCGGTAAATAAATGGACGGTACCTACCGCGGCGCTGGGGGGGGTATTTATTGTTAGCGCGCTTATTTTATTAATGAACTATAACCACCCGTACACCTTTCTGGCGCAAAAGGCAGTGATATCTATTCCTATTACGCCGCAGGTTACCGGAGTGGTTGACAGCGTCACCGACAAAGCGAATCAGCGCGTCAAAAAGGGCGAGGTGCTTTTTACTATTGACCCAGCGCGCTATCAGGCGCGGGTCGACCGCCTGCAGGCCGACCTGGTGACGGCGCTGCACAGTATTAACACCCTCAAGGCGCAGCTCTCTGAAGCCCAGGCCAACACCACCCGCGTGTCGGCGGAGCGCGATCGCTTATACAAGGACTATCAGCGCTACCTGAAAGGGAGCCAGGCGCGGGTGAACCCGTTCTCGGAAAGTGACATCGATAACGCCAGGCAGAATTACCTTGCCCAGGACGCGCTGGTCAAGGCGTCGGTGGCGGAGCAGGCGCAGATCCAGAGCCAGCTGGACAGCATGATCAACGGCGAGCAGTCGCAAGTGGCCAGCCTGCGCGCCCAGCTGGCGGAGGCGAAATACAATCTTGACCAGACCACTGTGCGGGCGCCCAGCGATGGGTATATCACCCAGGTGCTGATCCGCCCGGGGACCTATGCCGCCTCGCTGCCGCTGCGCCCGGTAATGGTATTTATCCCGGAGCAAAAACGGCTGATCGTCGCCCAGTTTAGGCAAAACTCCCTGTTAAGGCTGGAGAAAGGAGACGATGCGGAAGCGGTGTTTAATGCTCTGCCCGGGCAGGTGTTCCACGGCAAACTGGTGAGCATTTTACCGGTGGTGCCGGGGGGAAGTTATCAGGCGCAAGGGGCGTTGCAGTCGCTGACCGTGACGCCGGGCAGTGATGGCGTGCTGGCGACCATTGAGCTCGACCCCAATGCCGAAATTGATGCGCTACCCGATGGCATCTACGCGCAGGTGGCAGTCTACTCCGACCATTTCACCCACGTCTCGGTAATGCGTAAAGTGCTGCTGCGCATGACCAGCTGGATGCACTACCTCTATCTCGATCATTAATGCGATCGGCGGCAGGTTGAGCGGGATGCTCACCTGCCTTTTGCCCCGCCCTGAGCCATACTCATATCTTTGTTGGCGATAATTTGTTGGCGATAAGGAGCAGGCTATGAAACTGATCGGCAGCTACACCAGTCCCTTTGTGCGCAAAATCTCCGTGATCCTGCTGGAAAAGCGCATCCCTTTTGAGTTTGTCAACGAATCCCCCTACAGCGAAAGCAACGGTGTGGCGCGCTATAATCCGCTGGGCAAAGTGCCGGCGCTGGTGACGGACGACGGTGAGTGCTGGTTTGACTCCCCGGTCATTGCCCAGTATCTGGAGCTGCTGGGCGTGGCGCCGCCGATGATCCCCGCCGACCCCAGAGCCGCTCTCAGGATGCGTCAGCTTGAAGCGCTGGCGGATGGGGTCATGGAGGCCGCCCAGGCGCTGGTGCGCGAAAAAGCCCGCCCTGGCGCGCAGCAGTCAGAACAAGAGCTGCTCCGCCAGCGGGAGAAAGTGGCTCGTGGCCTCGACAGGCTGGAAGCCTGCGCGGCAGACGGAACGCTGCGCGGCGACGAGGTCAATCTGGCGACCATTTCCACGGCCTGCGCCATTGCTTATCTGAACTTTCGCCGGGTAGCGCCCGGCTGGTGCGCCACCCGGCCCCAGCTGGTGAAGCTGGTGGATGCGTTGTTCCAGCGCGCCAGCTTTGCGCGTACCGAACCGCCGCGGACTTGACCCAGGCAGGTAACAGTTTGCGCAGGGAGGCGTTACAATCGCCACTGATTGTTGACTCCCTCTCCCGTCGGGAGGGGGGAAAATAACTTACCGCCAGGCCCATTCATGACTACCGATATTCGTGCGCTTTATACCCGGCTTCCGGCCATTGACCGCTTACTACGCGACCCCACTTTTTCTCCCTTGCTGGCGCAGCACGGCCATTCGCAGGTGGTGGCGCAGCTGCGCCAGATGCTGGATGAGGCGCGGGAACAGATTAGCCAACGGCAGACGCTTCCTGACTGGAGCCATGACTGGCTGAACGCCTGCGCGCAGCGGCTCACCGCCGGCCAGCAGAGCGCTCTGCGTCCGGTGTTTAATCTCACTGGTACGGTGTTGCATACCAATCTCGGGCGCGCCATTCAGGCGGAGTCGGCCGTGGAGGCGGTTGCCAGCGCGATGCGCGCGCCGGTGACGCTCGAATATGATCTCGACGACGCCGGGCGCGGCCATCGCGATCGCGCCATTGCCGATCTGCTGTGCCAGATCACCGGCGCGGAAGATGCCTGTATCGTGAACAACAACGCGGCGGCCGTTCTGTTGATGCTGGCGGCCACCGCCAGCGGCCGCGAAGTGGTGGTCTCCCGCGGCGAACTGGTGGAGATCGGCGGGGCATTTCGCATTCCCGACGTGATGCGCCAGGCGGGTTGTCAGCTGCACGAAGTGGGTACCACCAACCGCACCCATGCCAAAGACTATCGCCAGGCAGTGAATGACAATACCGCGCTGCTGATGAAGGTCCACACCAGCAACTACAGTATTGAGGGCTTTACCAAAGCCGTCGACGAGGCGGAGCTGGCGGCCATTGGCCGCGAACTGGACGTCCCGGTGGTGGCCGACCTGGGCAGCGGGTCGCTGGTGGATCTCAGCCAGTATGGCCTGCCGAAGGAGCCGATGCCGCAGGAGATGATCGCCGCCGGGGTGAGCCTGGTTAGTTTCTCTGGCGACAAGCTGCTCGGCGGCCCGCAGGCCGGAATTATCGTCGGCAAACGCGCGCTGATTGCCCGGCTGCAAAGCCATCCGCTGAAGCGGGCCCTGCGCGCGGATAAAATGACCCTCGCGGCGCTGGAAGCCACGCTGCGCCTCTATCAGCACCCGGAGGTGCTGACGGAGAGATTACCGACGCTGCGCTTGCTCACCCGTCCGGCGGAAGAGATCCGTCGGCTGGCTGAACGCCTGCAGCCTGACCTGGCGGCACACTATGCTGATTTTGCCGTCAGCGTGGCAGCCTGCCAGTCGCAGATTGGCAGCGGTTCGTTACCCGTTGACCGCCTGCCCAGCGCGGCGTTGACCTTTACCCCACATGACGGCCGCGGCAGCCGGCTGGAGGCACTGGCGGCCCGCTGGCGCGCACTGCCGTTCCCGGTGATTGGCCGCATTGATGACGGTCGGCTCTGGCTGGACCTGCGCTGTCTGGAAGATGAAACCCGGTTTATGGAGATGTTGTTACGATGATTATTGCCACCGCTGGACATGTTGACCACGGCAAAACGACGCTGCTGCAGGCGATAACCGGCGTGAATGCCGATCGTCTGCCGGAAGAGAAAGCGCGGGGAATGACGATCGATCTCGGCTATGCCTACTGGCCGCAGCCGGACGGGCGGGTGCTGGGATTTATTGACGTTCCCGGGCACGAAAAGTTTTTGTCCAACATGCTGGCGGGGGTGGGGGGTATTGACCATGCGCTGCTGGTGGTGGCCTGCGATGACGGGGTGATGGCGCAAACTCGCGAACACCTGGCGATCCTGCAACTGACCGGAAAGCCGACGCTGACCGTGGCGCTGACCAAAACGGACCGCGTAGCGGCCGACAGGGTGGCGGAGGTGCAGGCGGAGGTCGAGCAGACTCTGCGCGAGCTGGGCTTTGACGCCGTCGCTTTCTTTCCCACCGCGGCGGCGGAAAACATCGGTATTGCCGAACTGCGCAGCCATCTGCTGCAGCTTGCGGAGCGCCCCCACCCGCAGCAGCAGCGGTTTCGCCTGGCGCTGGACCGTGCTTTTACCGTCAAAGGCGCGGGGCTGGTGGTCACCGGGACGGCGCTCTCCGGCGAAGTACGGGTCGGGGATACTCTGTGGCTCACCGGCGTGAATACGCCGATGCGCGTGCGTGGTCTGCATGCCCAGAATCAAGCGGTTGAGCAGGCGCACGCCGGGCAGCGCATTGCGCTGAATATTGTCGGCGATGCACAGAAAGAGGCATTGCACCGCGGCGACTGGCTGTTGTCCTCACCGCCGCCGGAGCCTGCTGAACGGGTGATTGTCGAGCTGCAGTGCCATACGCCGCTCAGCCAGTGGCAGCCGCTGCATATTCACCACGCTGCCAGCCACATTACCGGCCGGGTGTCGCTCCTTGAGGACAACCTGGCGGAGCTGGTGCTGGATACCCCGCTGTGGCTGGCGGATAACGACCGGCTGGTGCTCCGCGATATCTCTGCTCGCTTGACGCTGGCCGGCGCACGGGTGGTGACGCTGGATCCCCCGCGCCGCGGCAAACGTAAACCGGAATATCTGCAGTGGCTGCACGCTCTGGCGGCGGTCGGCGCTGACGATGCGCAGGCGCTTGAGCTGCATCTGCAGCGGGATGCCGTCCGGCTTGAGCGCTTCGCCTGGGCGCGGCAGCTCAGCGAAGCCGGAATGGCCGCCATGATCCAGCGACCAGACTATCTGCAGGCCGGACAGCGCCTGCTCAGTGCCCCGCTTGCCGCCCGCTGGCAGCGAAAATTGCTGGATGCTCTGGCGCGTTACCATGAGCAGCATCGCGATGAGCCCGGGCCGGGCCGGGAGCGCCTGCGTCGCATCGCGCTGCCGATGGAAGATGAAGCGCTGGTGCTGCTGCTGATTGAGCAGATGCGCGAGAGCGGCATAGTCCACAGCCATCACGGCTGGCTGCATTTGCCGGAGCATAAAGCCGGGTTTACCGACGAGCAGCAGGCGGTCTGGCAGAAGGTGGAAACCCTGTTCGGCGATGACCCCTGGTGGGTGCGCGATCTTGCGCGCGAAGTCCATGTTGAAGAGTCCCTGATGCGCGCGGTGCTGCGCCAGGCGGCGCAGCAGGGGATGATTACCGCGATCGTCAAGGATCGTTACTACCGCAACGATCGCATTGTGCAGTTCGCCCAGCGGGTGCGCGAGCTGGATCAGCTGCGCGGATCCACCTGCGCCGCGGATTTCCGCGATACCTTAAACGTCGGGCGGAAGCTGGCGATCCAGATCCTGGAGTATTTTGATCGGATTGGCTTCACCCGCCGTCGCGGTAACGATCATATCCTGCGCGATAAGGCGTTGTTTCTGTAATCATTAGCGCCAGCTCCCCGGCGTCCTGCCGGGGAAGAGAGGCGGTTGGCGTCAGTTTTGCCCGTAATAGGCGTTCGCGCCGTGCTTGCGCAAATAGTGTTTATCCAGCAATACCGTCTGCATCTCCGGCAACTGAGGCGAGAGCTGGCGCGAGAACAGCCCCATATACGCGCACTCCTCAAGCACCACGGCGTTATGTACGGCGTCTGCGGCGTCTTTTCCCCAGGCGAACGGACCGTGTGAATGGACAAGTACCGCCGGAACCTGTGCCGGATCGAGGCGTCGTTCTTCAAAGGTCTGAATAATCACTTCGCCGGTCTGATACTCATATTCTCCGTTAATTTCCTCTTCGGTCATCAGGCGGGTACAGGGGATCGCGCCATAGAAGTAGTCGGCGTGGGTGGTGCCCCAGGCGGGCAGATCGAGACCCGCCTGTGACCAGATCGTCGCGTGGCGGGAGTGGGTATGCACGATCCCGCCGATCTGCGGATAACGGCGATAGAGTGCCAGATGGGTCGGCGTGTCCGATGAAGGCTTTTTGCCGCCGGCCACTACTTTGCCGCTGGCGATCTCGACCACCACCATATCCTCGGCGGTCATCACGTCGTATTCCACGCCGGAAGGTTTGATCACCATCAGCGTGCGTGTTTCATCGACCGCGCTGACGTTGCCCCAGGTAAACGTCACCAGCTGGTGTGCCGGGAGCGCCAGATTGGCCGCCAGCACGTCGGCTTTGAGCTGTTCTAACATGCGAATCCTCCTTCCTGCATCCGCGCTTCTATCCAGCGTCGGGCCTGAATAATTTCCAGTACCGGCTCTTTGGCTTTTTCCGTCCACATCTCAATCAGAAATGCGCCGCGATAGTTCAGCTCATGCAGTGTTTTGAAGATGCCGACGAAATCCACACAGCCTTCGCCAAACGGTACGTCGCGGAACTGACCGGGGCTCTGCGCGGTCACCGGCTGGGTATCTTTTAAATGAATGGCGGCGATGCGATCGATACCCAGCTTCAGCTCGGCGGTGACGTCGTTTCCCCAGGCGCTAAGGTTGCCCACGTCCGGGTAGACCGAGAACCACGGCGAGGCGAGCATCTCATCCCACTTTTTCCATTTGCTGATGGAGTTCATAAAAGCGGTATCCATGATCTCCACCGCCAGCATCACCTGCGCCGCTGCGGCCTGTTCCACTGCCCACGCCAGCCCTTCGGCAAAGCGCTGTTGGGTACCTTCATCATGCGCTTCGTAATAGACGTCATACCCTGCCAGCTGAATGGTGCGGATGCCGAGATCGCGCGCCAGACGGATGGCTTTGGTCATGATCTCTCGTGCCTGCTGGCGCACGGCCGCATCGCGGCTGCCAAAAGGGAAACGGCGATGCGCGGAGAGGCACATCGACGGGACCGCCACGCCGGTTTCCAGCATAGCGGTGACCAGCGAGGCGCGCTGTGTTGCGCTCCAGTCGAGACGCGACAGCCGCTCGTCGGTCTCATCCACCGACATCTCGACGAAATCGAAACCGCAGCTTTTCGCCAGCACCAGCCGTTCCGGCCAGCTGAGATCTTTCGCCAGTGCTTTCTCATAGATCCCTAACGGATGGTTACGCATGCTTATCTCCCCAGATAGCGTCGATCTGCGCATGGAACGCCGCGGCGACCTGCGCCGGTTGCGTTGCTCCGGCTAGCGCGCGTCCGGCAATAAACGCTTTCACCTGAATATCTTTGAACAACGGCAGATCGGCCGGGGTGATGCCGCCGGTGATTGACAGCTGAAGGCCGATATCAGAGAGCGCTTTCATCCGCGCCAGATCGGCGTCACTCCACTGCTGTCCGCTGGCCTGGGCGTCGCGGCCGCGATGGTAAATCGCCTGGCGGACGCCGGTGCGGTACCAGGCGCGAGCGTCATCCAGCGTCCAGTTGCCAAACAACTCCATCTGTATTTCACCGCCGCAGCTTTGCGCGACGGCGTGGCCCTTTTCCACCGTGGCGAGGGGCGCGGCGCAGATGATGGTCATCCAGTTGGCGCCAGCGGCAAAGGCCTGCTGAGCCAGCGTTTCTCCCGCATCGGCAACCTTCCAGTCGGCGACGATGATTTTATCCGGACACTGGGCGCGCAGGGCTTTCACCGCGCTAAGGCCTTCTGTTAAGCAGAGGATGGTGCCGGCTTCAACGATATCGACGTGGTCCCGTAACAGGGCGACATCGCGGCTGGCCGCTTCAAGGCTGGTATGGTCGAGCGCCAGTTGCAGTAATGGTCGGCTCATAATGCATGCTCCTTAATACGGGCGTGGTAGCCCTGTAGTGCTTCAATCAAATGTTGGTAATGGCAATATTTTTGCTGGTAGCGCGCGTGGACGGCCATGTCAGGCAGCAGCGTGCGCACCGGGTGCTGAAGGTGGCGGCAGGCATCGTTGAAATCGCGATAAACGCCAGTGCCGACCCGGGCGGCGAGCGCGGCGCCAAAGCAGCCGGTCTCCTCTACCTGCGGCAGCTCGACGCGCAGGCCGCTGACGTCCGCCAGCATCTGCATCCAGACGTCGGAGTGCGCCGGGCCGCCGGTGACGCGCAGGGCCTGCACGTGGGTAAAGCGCTCGCGCATGCGGTTGAGGTGGGTCATGTGGCTGAACACCACGCCCTCATAGACCGCCTGCAGCAGATGCGCGCGGGTGTGGAGCGCCTGCATGCCATAGAAGCCGCAGGTCATCTCCAGCCCGGCGTTGCTGCCGTAGAGAAACGGCAGAAAAAAGAGGTCGCTACCGGCCTTTGGCAGGCCGGCGACGGCCTGATTGATATCGTCAAAAGAGAGTTCGCCCCACTGGGCGGTGAACCATTCGAGGTTGCCTGACGAGGTGGGGCTGGCTTCGTGAACAATGTACTGCCCGTCGTTGACGTAGCGGCCGTAGACGTAAGGGTGCGCTTCATGGTCGCGCAGGCCGCGGGTGATCCCGCTAGTGACGGCCCAGGTGCCCATCACCGCGTTGAGCGTGAATTCATCTTCGATACCGGCGCAGAGTGCGGTGGAGACCACATCAAACAGACCGCCGACGACGGGGGTTCCCGCCGCCAGACCGGTGATGGCGGCTGCCTGAGCGGTGATCTCCCCGCCTTTTTCTGCAGAACCAACGAGGGGCGGCAGCGCACCGTCAATTTCGCTGATGCCCAACCATTGGGTCAGACGCGGGTCGTACTGGCCGCTGGTCATGTTGTAGAGATTGGATTCAGAGATGTTGCTCTCTTCGCACCCTTTCACGCCGGTCAGGCGCCAGCGCAGATAGTCATGGCCCATCATCACGCAGCCAATTTGCGCGTAGCGCTGTGGTTCATGTTCTTTCACCCAGCGCAGCAGCGAGGCGGGATGTCCGGTCCATAGGGTCTGGCGGGTGACGGGATAGAGCTTTTCCGGGATCCCATCCTGTTGCCAGCGCTGGACGATCGCCAGCGCCCGGCGGTCGGAAGAGAGCATGGCATGGCCCAGCGGGCGATCCTGTTTATCAAGCAGGAACAGCCCCTTGCCCTGCGCGGAGATGCCCACGCCTTTAATTTGTTCACCGCAGATACCGGTACGTCGTAACAGCCCGGCGATGGTGGCGGCGCACTGCTGCCAGAGCTGGTCCATGTCGCGTTCGGCATAACCTGGCAAAGGCGACAGCGTCTGCAGTGATTGTCGGTTAATGCCATGTTCACGGCCTTGCGCGTCATATAATCCGGCTTTCAGATAGGTACCACCGCAATCAATGCCCAGCCAGAAGCGTGCTTTCTCACTCATTTTTTATCTCTCAATGTTGCCGGATGGCGCTGCGCTTAGCCGGCCTGCGGGAAGATGACCCACAGGCCTGGCGATTTTTTAGGCGGCGTGCTTCCGCGAGTTCACTGTATTGACGGGCGTGGCGCCGGCATCGCATTTCGCCGGCAGCAGCACAGCCATCAGCGCGGCCAGAGCCAGGGAGATAGCCAGGCAATACACCCCCGCGTCTTTGCTGTAGAGAGTGATCAGTACGCCCACCGCGTAGGGACCGCAGAAGCCGCCGAGGTTACCGAGGGCGTTGATAACCCCGCGCGCGCCGCCGGCCATTTCAGCGCTGAACAGCCGTGCCGGAATGGTCCAGAACACGCCAGCCGCCGATTGCAGGAAGAACCCGCAGCCGACCAGCGCGGCGTAGGACAGCCAGATCTGATTCTTCAGCGCCACCGACAGGAACATGCACAGGGCAAAGCCAATCAGCGGCAGGCAGACGAACAGTTTGCGTTTGCCGGTACGGTCAGAGAGGGAAGAGAACAGGAACATGCCGGCAATGGCGCCGACGTAGGGCAGAATGGCGAGCACCCCGACCTGGCCCATGCTGCTGTGGGTCAGCTCTTTGAGGATGGTGGGCAGCCACAAGGTGTAGCCGTAAATCCCGGTCTGATAGAAGAAGTTCAGCGCGATAAGCTGCCACATGGTTTTATCGGAAAGCACTGCGCTGAGCGAAGCGTTTTTCACCTCGGTTCCGGCAATCGCCTTTTGTTCTGCGGCCAGCGTTTCCACCAGATAGTGCTTCTCGGCATCAGAGATCCAGCGCGCTTCCTGTGGGCGGTCATAGACGGTATAGGCCCAGAGCAACAGAACGGCCACTGAGAGCAAACCTTCGATAATGAACAGCCAGCGCCAGTCGAGTACGGTGATGATCCATCCCGAAAGCGGGGCGGTGATAATCCCGGCGATGGGGACAAACATAATGACAATGGCGTTAGCGCGCCCGCGTTCGGCGTCCGGGAACCAGTTGCTGATCATGGTCAGCACCACCGGGAGCATACCGCCTTCTGCTACCCCCAGCAGGAAGCGCAGCACCAGCAGCTGATACTGGTTGGTGATTAATCCCGTCAGGACGGAGATCACCGCCCAGGCGACCAGCGACCAGCCAATAAACTTCTTGCCGCTTCCGTGAACGGCAATTTTGCCGCCGGGAACCTGTAAGAACAGATAACCAATAAAGAAAATACCACCTGCCAGTCCCGCCATGGTGGCGGAAATACCCAGTTCTGCATCCATGCCGCCCGGCATCGCAAAGGCGATATTGACGCGATCCATATAAGAGATAATACAGGCGATCAGAATGGGTGGAATAATTCGCAGCCAACGCTGACGAGGGATATCTTTTAGTCCTGGTCGAGAGGTCATATTCATAGTTGTAGCCTCGTAGAGTAAGTGTTCTGTTTTTTATTATTGTTGTGCTTTATTTAAGGCAGTAATGCCGTCGCGTAATATCGCTATGCGATGATTGACGTCCGCATCAGGATTAATTTCCAGTAATTTAATACCGAGAAATTGCAAGGGCTTGCTGTCAGTACAGGCTAATAATTCACGCACATGTGTGTGGGTCATTAAACTTTCTGCACAGAAGGGGGAGAACGGTGCGTGTAAATCCTGCCATTCACCGTATTCGCCATGTTGCGTGGTACCGGAGAACATCAGTGCGCCAAGCTTACCGGCCTGGCTGGCCTGCCGGGTATGGGCCAGCGGCAGGGTGGTGTCCTGGCCTTCAATGGCAGAGCGTGCCCAGTTAATGCCAACGCTGATCTCATAACCGGCAAGGGTTTCCAGCACATTATCTAAAGGCAGAAATCCCTTGCGCGGCGCGGGGCCGGTCATCGCATCGCAATGTTCCAGCACCAGGTCGCACGACCAGTCCCAGCTGGCGACTTCCTTCAGCGAACGGGCAAAGGCGTCGGTAGCCTGGGCGACGTTAGGGTTGCTGGCGCAAGGGGCGGCATGGAGTTCAAGCGCCACGATTTTCCCGGCGTTTGCCGCATTGATCGTGTTGATTTTCTGGTAAAGGTGGCGATAGTACGCCACGCAGGCTTTACGTTGTTCTTCGTCGCTGGACGCCAGCCCAAAGCCGCCGTGACCTCCGCGGCGGCGCATGGTTTCCATAATCGCCGTGACGACGATTTGCCAGTCGGCAGGAGTATGGCGCAATAACCACTCATCGCCCAGTGGGTGGAGATGTTCAAGACAGGGCTGCTCCAGCCCCCGAATATCCGGGGTGTCGGCCAGTTGCCGCCAGAATGCTTTTTCTTCGTCTTCACTTTTCTGGTGAAAAGAGGGTGCACAGGGATACGCACCGATAATATAACCGGTATTATTTTTCATAATGTGCTCCTGAATATAATGCTTTTATAAAGCGTCGATGGCCACTTTAACCACGATTTTTCTGATCGGCGTGGCGACCGACTTATGGCATCCGGGGCGATGAACATCCTGTGGGAAAAATATGACGTAGCTTCCCGGGATCATTTCAAGGAACGATTCATGTTCGCAACCGTGAAAGAAAATAATATCGCGCTGTGCTAATAGCGATTCGCTAATGGCGTTATTACCGTTATCAATAGCGAAACCTATTTTCTCTTCGCCCCAGGCCAGAAATTGGATATCCAGATAGCGGCGATGCACTTCCGGGCGATTTTCGGCAACTTCGCGAGTGGTTAAGTCGATAATCTGCGCGAAGATATTTTTGCCGTCGATCTCCACGACGCCGGGGACCAGTTTGCTGAAATCGGTGCTGCGCAGGAAATCCAGGGCTCGCTCAATTGCCGCAGGCAACCGACACGGATTAGGCTGCGTGATATGTCCAAAGATCATGGCTTAACTCCTTACAGCGCCTGAATTTTCGCCCAGACGCTGTCATCGACGGTGATACCGTCGCGACGATTCTCTTCCAGCAGGCGGGTAAACTCATGGCCGGGTAAACGGACGGCCACGTTTTCATCGGCCCGTTCGGCGGTGGTGATGAAATCCATAATCCGTTGCAGCTTGGCATCGCGGGTTGCGCCGTCGATAAGCTTATCGACCTCAATGGCGATGAAAATCTGCGAAACGCCATATTCATCGCTGTTTTCCTGGGTCACTTCGGCAACAGAAGATCCATTGGAAAGCAGGGTAGCGATCATATCCAGCACGATCGACAGGCCGGATCCTTTCCAGTAGCCCATGGGCAAAATGCGGCGATTTTTCTCGATGACGCCCGGTTCTTTGGTCAGATTGCCCTCATCGTCGAATCCGCCGTCTACCGGCAGTTCACGGCCCGCCAGGCGGTTCACCTCCAGCATGCCGTAGGAGAACATCGACATCGACATATCCACCATGGTGATTGGTGTGGAAGGAATGGCGACGATCAGCGGGTTGGTACCGATACGGCACTCTTTGGCGCCCCACGGCGGCATCACGGCGATGGAGTTGGTCCAGCAGATGCCGATGTAGCCTTTTTCCGCCGCCTGCCAGCCGTAGCTCCCCCCGCGCATCCAGTGGTTGGCGTTCCGCAGCGCCACCAGCCCAATGCCGTGATCGGATGCCAGCTCAATGGCCCGGTCCATCATCTTTTTTGCCGTCAGGTTGCCGATGGACCGCCGGGCGTCCCACTGCTCAATCGCGCCGAGGCTGGTAATACGCTGCGGTTTGGCTTCAGGGATGATATCGCCATTGTCCAGTTGCTGGATAAAGCGGGGAAAGCGGTTCACGCCGTGTGAATAGACGCCGGATTCCGTGGTGCGGGCGAACATGTCCGCGCAGGCATCGGCGGTTTCCGCCGCCACGCCGCGTTTAAGCAGTACCTGATTGAAGGCCTCTTTTAACTGCGAAAAAGTTACTTTCATACGTGTTTCCCTGGTGAGTTTTGATCGCTTTTTTATCATTAAATTTCACAATGCGAAATCTGATTTCAAATATAACGATCAAAATTTGTCAGATCAACGGCAGGGGTGTTTTTTAAAAACAATAAAAATCAATTGGTTATGTTTTTTGATCTCAGATCGTGAACTGACACACACTTTGCGCTACCATCAGAACGCAACGAAAGGGGAGCGGAAGCGATGGTGATGAAAGAGAGCGAGACAGGGCAAGACAAAGAGAGGCCGGCGGGAAGTCAGAGCCTGTTCCGTGGACTGATGTTGATTGAAATCCTGAGCAACTATCCAAACGGTTGCCCGCTGGCGCATCTGTCAGAGCTGGCGGGGCTGAATAAAAGCACGGTCCATCGATTGCTGCAGGGCTTGCAGTCCTGCGGGTATGTCACGCCAGCGCCGGCGGCGGGTAGCTATCGGCTCACCACCAAGTTCATCGCGGTCGGACAGAAGGCGCTGTCCTCGCTGAATATCATTCATGTGGCGGCCCCCCATCTTGAAACGCTTAATCTGGCGACGGGCGAGACGGTGAACTTTTCCAGTCGGGAAGACGATCATGCGATCCTGATTTACAAGCTCGAGCCGACAACCGGAATGCTGCGTACCCGTGCTTACATTGGCCAGCATATGCCGCTCTACTGTTCCGCGATGGGGAAGATTTACATGGCGTTCGGCCATCCTGATTATGTTGAGCATTACTGGAATACTCATCAGGATGTTATTCAGCCGCTGACCCGCAACACCATCACCGGCTTACCGGCCATGCATGATGAGCTGGCGCAGATCCGTGAACGTAACATGGCCATGGATCGGGAAGAGAATGAGCTGGGGGTGTCCTGTCTGGCGGTGCCGGTTTTTGATATTCACCAGCGCGTGCCCTACGCCATCTCTATTTCCCTGTCGACGTCGCGCCTCAAGCAGATAGGCGAAAAGAACTTGTTAAAACCGCTGCGTGAGACCGCGGAGGCGATCTCGCGTGAACTGGGTTTCACGGTGCGTGAAGCGTCAGGCAAATGACCACATCCTGCAGGCCATCTGACAAAAAACAGCGCTGATTCCATTCAGGATCAAAGCGCGGGCAGGGGATATTCTGGCACGCTGCGTTTTTATCCCCAGGGAGCAGAGGATGAACCAGTTTCTTATTGCCAATGCCCAGCGGTGCATTGGCTGTCGTACCTGTGAAGTGGCTTGTGCGGTGGCGCACCAGCAGGCGCAGGATGTCGCCGCCCTGTCGACGAACCATTTCGCGCCGCGTATCCGGGTAGTGAAAAGCGGTGACATATCGACGGCGACGGCGTGCCGGCAATGCGAGGATGCTCCCTGCGCCAGCGTTTGCCCGCAAGGGGCGATTCAGCGCGACAATGACGTCTGGTGGGTCGACCAGCGGCGCTGCATCGGCTGCAAAAGTTGCATGGTGGCCTGCCCGTACGGCGCGATGACCGTTACGGTAGTGAATCAGCAGGCGCGGGCGCTGAAATGCGATTTATGCCATCATCGCGCCGAAGGACCGGCCTGCGTGGCCGCCTGCCCGACGCAGGCGCTGCGGGTCATGGTTCCCGCGGAGCTGGAAGCGCTATGCGCGCAAAAACGCCAGCGGCTGGCGCTGGCGTGAGTGGGGTCGCTGACGGGCGTTACCCGCCCGCGGCGTCAGAGGCTATGCTTCCTGTTCGCGCCAGGCGAATTCAATCTCTTCGGCGAGAATTTTCACCCCGGCCTCAATTTTTTGCGGGTCTGGCACATAGTTCATGCGCATGCACTGGTGGGTGTGCGGCCACGGCTTATCCAGACCCGGGAAGAAGTAATCCCCTGGCACCATCAGCACGCCGCGCTTTTTCAGCCGCTGATACAGCAGCTCGGTGGAGACCGGCAGGTCCTTAAACCACAGCCAGAGGAAAATGGCCCCCTCCGGTTTGTGGATCAGGCAGCGCTCCTCCGGCAGATATCGGCGAATAATGGCGATGGTTTCCTGCACCCGCTGGTAATAGAAGGGCTTGATCACCGTCTCTGACAGACGCAGCAGATCCTGTCGTTTAATCATTTCGCACATCATTGCCGACCCGATGCCGCCAGGGGCGAGGCTGATAATGCCGTTCATGTTGCTGATGGCGGTGATGATTTTCTCGTTGGCGATGATAATCCCGCAGCGGCTGCCCGGCAGGCCCAGTTTGGACAGGCTCATACACAGCACGATGTTTGGATTCCACAGCGGTCGGGCGTCGCTAAAGATAATGCCCGGGAATGGCACGCCGTAGGCGTTATCAATCACCAGCGGGACCCCGTGCTGATTCGCCAGCGCATCCAGTTTGATCAGCTCTTCATCAGTGATGACGTTGCCAGTCGGGTTGGTGGGGCGCGAGACGCAGATCATCCCGGTCTCTTCCGTCACCTGCAGATGTTCAAAATCAACATGGTACTTAAACTGGCCTTCCGGCAGCAGTTCGATGTTCGGCCGGGTGGCAACGAACAGATCCTCTTCCAGACCGGCATCGGCGTAACCGATATATTCCGGCGTCAGTGGGAACAGTACCTTACGCGTGGTGCCATCTGCCCGACGGCCTGCAAACAGATTAAATAAGTAGAAAAATGCGCTCTGACTGCCGTTTGTTAGCGCAATATTCTGTGGTTCGATCTCCCAGCCCAGCTCGTCGCGCAGCATGTTCGCCAGCAGGTTCAGTAGCTCACTTTTGCCCTGCGGACCATCATAATTACAAAGCGCATCAAGGGCTTTGCCATTATCCAGCATGTCGGACAGCAGCTGCTGGAAGTAGTCATTCATTTCCGGGATCTGAGCGGGGTTGCCGCCGCCCAGCATAATAGCGCCCGGCGTGCGCAGACCGTCATTAAGGTCTTCCATCAAGCGGGTGATGCCTGAATGACGGGTGAATTTGTCGCCGAAAAGGGAAAATGTCATCGCGAATAGTCTATCGGTGGTTCTGGAAAGTGGCTAACCATAACGCCAGCGCTAGCGTGGTGCAAATCGGCGGGAGGAGGAAGCTTTTTATCTTTATCCTGTGAATTTCTATTTTGTTAGCGTTTTGTTCTGAATGGCTCCCCGCCAGGGCGGAGAGCCACCTGTGGATTACTGCTGCTGCCCAGCCCAGATGACCATCACTTTGTCTTCACCGCTCTCACGCGCGAACCCGTAACCACGCGGCATCGACAGCGTTGTCTGTCTGCCCATGCCGATAGCCGGATGGCGAGCGCGGAACTGACCGATCTTCTGCCAGTGAGTGACGCTGCGGGCCGCCTTGCCATTAACATCCTGCCAGTTCATCTCCGAACGGGTGCCCTGCAGCGGGTCCGAGCCGGTGGGGCCGAACGGACGTGATGATTCGTCACCATAGAAAATCTGCACGGCGCCAGGGGCCAGCAGCAACAGCTCCGCCGCGGTGGTGCCGCCTTCGCGGAACAGGCGCGTATCGTGCGAGGAGAGGTAACTCAGGACGTTAAAGCTCTGCAGCTTGTCCGCCATTTGCTGCCAGGTGAGGTCAATATTAGCCATACAGGTAGCCGCTTTCGCCGCCTGGTCCTGGTAGTCGAAATTGATCATCGCATCAAAACCGTGGCGATAATAATCGCTCTGCATCACCCCATGTCCCCAGGCTTCGCCGGTCATCCAGAACGGCGCCGCATCCAGTGCTTTATCCGGATTGGCTTTCTTCCACTCCGCCAGCGCGGCGGTGGCCTGGGTTTTTAACTGCTGCCAGGTGTCCATCTCCACATGTTTGGCGGTATCGACGCGGAAGCCATCGATGCCATAGTCGCGTACCCACTGGCTCAGCCAGTGCGTCAGGTAGTCGCGCGGCGTATAGCCCGGGATCGCTTTCGCTGCGGTGTCTGGTTTATGGCTATAGAAGTTCGGCAGGCCTGAGGCTTCCTTCGATTCGGTTTTCAGGTCCGGCAGGAAGGCCAGCGACATGGTGAGATCGTCATAGCCTGGGTTGTCATAATCGCCGATATCGGTGCGGATCCACTTCTTGCCCCACCATTTCTCCCAGCCGGCTTTGTCGCTGAAGTTGATGTAGTCGTTAAAGCTATGCCAGGTCTGGCCCGCGCCCGGTTTCCAGTCCGTCCAGCGCTCGCCGAGGGTTTTTTTCAGCTCATCGCCTTGCAGATACAGGGCGCCGAACTGGAACTCCTGCATGTCGGCCAGGGTGGCGTAACCGGTATGGTTCATCACCACGTCAAACAGGATGCGTATGCCGCGCTTATGCGCTTCATCCACCAGCCGGCGGAGATCCGCTTCGGTCCCCATGTTGGCGTCCAGTTTCGACCAGTCCTGGGTGTAATAGCCGTGGTAGGCGTAGTGAGGAAAATCGCCCTTCGTGCCGCCGCCGACCCAGCCGTGGATCTGCTCAAGCGGGGAGCTGATCCACAGGGCGTTAACCCCCATCTGCTGCAGATAATCCAGCTTGCTGGTTAATCCCTGCAGGTCGCCGCCGTGGAAGGTGCCGATCTCCTGCATGCCATCTTTATGACGGCCATAGCTGTTGTCGTTGGCCGGGTTGCCGTTTACAAAGCGATCGGTCAGGACGAAGTAGACAGTGGCGTTGTGCCAGTCAAACGGCGCCGGGGCGGCGGTCTCGGCACGCTCGAGCAGCAGCAGGCCATTGCTGCCGAAGGCGGGTTGCAGGGTGATTTTGCCGCCGCTGACGGTCGCGACATTGCCGCTGTAGAAATCGCGGACCTTGCTGCCCTCGGCGAAGGTTTTGCTGACGTCGATGGTCAGCGGTTTTCCATCCCACTTCGGACACTGACGGATCTGCGGCGCGGCGGCGCTGGCCTCTTTTTCCTCCAGCGAAATCATCATTGTCGGTGTGCCGGAGCGGGTATCCACCTCCAGGGTATACAACCCCTGGCGGAAGATGCGCCATTGCGGCGGGGTGCCACGGCAGGGCTCCATGGACAGCATCTGGTTGAGCTTAATGCCGCCGGAAGGCTGCCAGCACTGCTGGTCAAAATTTAGCTGCAGAGGACGTGTACCCTTCTCAACCACTTTCTGGCTGATGAATCGGCCCGTCCCTTCTTCGGTAAAGGCAGGGAAGTCGGTGGTAGTCCAGGCGGCAAAGGCCATCCCAGGCACGAATAACGTGGCAAGCGCAGCGAGTTTCATTGCGGGATCCTGTGAGCGGTTTTTATCTAGTGTGCCTTGTTGCCGCACGGGTGAACTCCTCCTGGCGGGCGTTTTACCAGGAGGATGAAAAGGGGTGAGTGACACCGCTCAAAAAATAGGCTAAAAATGAGACGAAGCTAGCATTTTCGCACTGGCGATGCGGCGCAGAAACCGATTTCAGATGACACCAATTCGGAATTGGACTATTTCTGTTGATGCTCTCATTGCGTATTTTTGATACTATTAGCGATTCAGCTATCGTTTTTTTGTGAAACACAAGGTGTTGGAATGCATATATCCGACCAGGAGACCTGATGATATCGAATCCCATACGACGATATGGGGCCGCCATACTTATGTTACTAACCTGTGTATTTTCAGGTAGTGTGTTGGCAACAACGCACACAGCAACAAAGAGTCATAAAGCCCCAACGGTTAAGAAGATCAGTAGTACTAAGGTAAGCAGTAAACAAGAGTATTCTCGCAATAGTGTAAAGAGCAGTTCACTTCCTGACTTGCGAAAATACCCTTCCGGAACACCAAGGAAAAAAGCGTTTCTCCGGACGGTCATGCCTTATATTACCAAGCAGAATCAGGCGATTACTGCGGATCGTAACTGGCTTGTTTCCAAGCAGTACGATGCTCGCTGGTCGCCGACTGAGAAGGCGCGCCTGAAAGATATCGCTGCCCGTTATAAGGTGAAGTGGTCAGGCAATACGCGTCATGTGCCCTGGAACGCGCTGCTTGAGCGTGTCGACATTATTCCGAACAGCATGGTAGCAACCATGGCGGCGGCGGAAAGTGGCTGGGGTACCTCCAAGCTGGCGCGTGAGAACAACAACCTGTTTGGCATGAAGTGCGGCGCCGGTCGCTGCCGCGGGGCGATGAAAGGCTACTCGCAGTTCGAATCGGTGGAGCAGTCGGTGCAGGCTTATGTCACCAACCTGAACACCCACCCGGCCTATTCTTCATTCCGCAAATCGCGCCTGCAGCTGCGCAAGGCGGATCAGGAAGTGACGGCCAGCACCATGATTCATAAGCTGAAGGGTTATTCGACCAAAGGGTCGAGCTACAACAACTATCTCTTCGCGATGTATCAGGACAATCAGCGGCTCATCGCCGCCCATCTGTAATCCGGATGCCCGGCCTTGTCGCCGGGCATTTTTTTGCCCTACAGCATGACCTCGCTGTGCCGGTCACGGTACTCCTTCGGCGTTACGTCGTACTCCTTCTTAAACACCGAATAAAAATATTGCAGCGATGGGTAGCCGCACATTTGTGAAATCTCATTGATCGACAGGCTGGTGGACACCAACAGGCTGCGCGCCTTTTCCAGTTTCTCGCTGTGGATCACCGTGTGGATGGTCTCCCCGACCTCCTCTTTGAAGCGTTTCTCCAGATTGGAGCGAGAGATGCCCACGGCGTCGAGCACCTGTTCCACTTTAATGCCTTTGCAGGCGTTGTTGCGAATGTAATGCATCGCCTGAATCACGGAAGGATCGTTTAAGGACCGGTAGTCGGTGGAGCGTCGCTCAACGACGCGCATCGGCGGGATCAGCTGGCGCTGCAGCGGGAGCGCCTCGTTATTCAGCAGCCGGTGGAGTAATTTTGCCGCCTGATAACCCATCTGGCGGGTGCCCTGGGCGACGGAGGAGAGGGCGACGCGAGAGAGGTAGCGGGTCAACTCCTCGTTATCAATGCCAATAACGCAGAGTTTCTCTGGCACCGGGATATGCAGCAGCTCGCAGGCCTGCAGGACGTGGCGGGCGCGGGCGTCGGTGACGGCGATGATGCCAGTTTGCGGCGGCAGGGTTTGCAGCCAGTCGGCGAGCCGGTTTTGCGCGTGCTGCCAATTTTCCGGCGCCGTCTCCAGCCCCTGGTAGACTACGCCGCGATACTTCTCCTTCGCGACCAGCTGGCAGAAGGCATACTCGCGCTCTACCGCCCAGCGTTTACCGCTGGAGGTGGGGAGTCCGTAAAACGCGAAGCGGTGCACCCCTTTTTCCTTCAAATGGAGAAAGGCGCTTTCCACCAGCGCGGCGTTGTCCGTGGCAATATAGTGGACCGGCGGGTACTGCTCTGGCTGATGATAAGAGCCGCCGACGCCGACGATGGGCACGTGGACATCGGCCAGCAGCTTTTCAATTTCGGGATCGTCATAGTCGGCGATAACGCCATCGCCCAACCACTCTTTGATGTTTTCGATTCGTGCCCGAAAATCCTCTTCAATAAAGATATCCCACTCCAGCTGGGAGGCTTGCAGATACTCGCCGACGCCCTCAACCACCTGGCGGTCATAAGCTTTGTTGGCATTGAATAACAGCGTAATACGGTGACGCTTTTCAAACATAGATAATGTTCCTGCTCTAACCCCGGTCATACCCCTTCATTCTTGATGTTGCTGCGCACTCACCCCGGCCACGTACGCTGGTACGCGGGCCGGGTGCGCCGTCTGCAACCCGAATGATGTTGGGTATACACTACCGGCTAATGCCCGAGATATTTCAAGCGCCTTGTGGCGAAGTTTGGCGGTAGCGCAAAGAATTCAGACATTCTTAAGAGAGTCTCTCCTTAAGCGCGCCGCTTGGTGGCGGAATCCATCCACACCGCCAGCAGTAAAATGGCGCCTTTGACGATATATTGCCAGAAAGTGGCGACGTCCATCATGCTCATGCCGTTATCCAGGGCTGACATAATAAACGCCCCCATTACCGCTCCGGCGACGCTGCCGATGCCGCCCGCCAGGCTGGTGCCGCCGATGACGCAGGCGGCGATGGCGTCCAGTTCGGCGATATTGCCCGCCGAGGGCGACCCGGCGCCGAGGCGCGAGCTGAGGATCAGCCCGGCAATGGCGACCATCAAGCCGTTAATGGCAAACACCGCCAGCTTGGTACGCTCAACGTTAATTCCGGACAGGCGGGCCGCCTCCAGGTTGCCGCCGATGGCATAGATGCGACGACCAAAAGCGGTGCGGGTGGCCATAAACAGGCCTGCCAGCAGCAGGGCAGCGAGGATCAGCACCGGGGTCGGCACGCCACGATAGTCATTGAGCAGCCAGATTGCGCCCAGCACAATCACCGCGGTAATGGCCTGACGGCCAACGGCGGCGGTGGAGGATGAGGTCGCCAGACCTAACGCCTGACGGCGCATCCGCCCGCGCCACTGCCAGACGATAAACGCCGCCATGCCGACCACGCCGATGCCAAATCCAATACCGTCTGGCAGATAGCTTTGGCCGATCTGCGCCATCGCCGGGCTGGTGGGCGAGACGGTGGTCCCGTTGGTGATGCCGATCAGAATGCCGCGAAACGCCAGCATCCCGGCGAGGGTGACGATAAACGAGGGAACCTTGCGATAGGCCACCCACCATCCGTTCCACGCACCGAGCAGCAGGCCCATCACCAGCGTCACCAGGATGGTGAGCGGCAGCGGCCAGCCGAGCCAGACGTCAAAGATTGCCGCGGCGCCGCCCAGCAGCCCCATCATCGAGCCGACGGACAGGTCGATTTCTGCCGAAATAATCACAAACACCATGCCAACGGCGAGGATGCCGGTGATGGCCGTCTGGCGCAGCAGGTTGGAGATATTGCGTGCGCTCAGGTAGGCGCCATCGGTAACCCAGGTGAAAAACAGCATAATGACGACGATGGCGGCGATCATCACAAAGACCTGGAGATTCAGCCCCTTCAGCGCCGGCAAGGCGGCGGGGGCAGTTGGGGTGAGTTTGATTTCAGACGACGTGTTCTTCGACATGGCGTTCGCTCCTCAGCGCGGCTTCCATCACCTGTTCCTGGGTCAGATGTTGATTAACCAAATTGGCTTTTAGTCTGCCTTCGTGCATGACCAGCACCCGATCGCTGAGACCGAGCACCTCGGGCAGTTCTGATGAAATGACAATGACCGCGATGCCCTGCTGCACCAGCTGGTTAATCAGTTTATAAATTTCATACTTCGCCCCGATATCGATACCACGGGTGGGTTCGTCGAGGATCAGAATGCGCGGATTGAGCAGCAGACAGCGCGCCAGAATCGCCTTTTGCTGGTTGCCGCCGCTCAGGCGGCCAATCGCCAGCTCCGGCGAGGAGGTTTTAATTTTCAAACGCTGAATGGACTGCTGAATGCAGTGTTGCTCGGCGGCGTCGTCCAGGCTGCTCATCGCGCCGGTGAACTGGTTGAGCGCCGCCAGGGTAATATTTTTGCCCACCGCCATCACCGGCACGATGCCGTCTTTTTTGCGGTCTTCCGGCACCATGGCGATGCCGTGGGCAATGGCCTGCTGGCAGTGAGTGATGCTCACCGGCTGGCCATCAATAAAGATCTCCCCTTGCCAGCGCCCCGGCCAGACGCCGAACAGGCACTGTACCGCCTCGGTACGCCCGGCGCCGACCAGCCCGGCGATGCCGAGGATTTCCCCGCGACGCAGGGAAAACGAGACGTCATTGACGCGTTTAATATGGCGGTTAACCGGGTGCCAGGCGGTTAAATGTTCGACCCGCAGGATCTCCTCGCCGTGGGCGTGCGGCTCGCTGGGATAGAGCGCGGTGAGCTCGCGGCCGACCATCATGGTGATGATATCGTCTTCGCTCATGCCGCTGGCGTCGCGGGTGCCGATGTGCTGGCCATCGCGGATCACGCAGATCGTGTCGGAGATCGCTTTGACCTCATTGAGCTTGTGAGAAATATAAATGCAGGCGATACCGTGGTTTTGCAGATCGCGAATGATCGTCAGCAGCGTCGCGGTCTCTTGTTCGGTTAAGGAAGCGGTCGGTTCGTCGAGGATCAGCAGACGAACCTGTTTATTCAGCGCCTTGGCGATCTCCACGAGCTGCTGCTGACCAAGGCCGAGGTCGCCGACGCGGGTGTCGGGCGATATGGGCAGATTGACCTGCGCCAACAGCTTCTGACAGCGCAGCGTCATGGTTTCATAATCCAGCAGACCGTGGCGGGAGATCTCGGCGCCGAGGAAAATATTCTCCAGCACGGTGAGATGTTTCACCAGCGCCAGCTCCTGGTGAATAATGGCGATGCCTTTGCGTTCGGTATCGCGAATATGGTTTGCCTGCAGCGT
The DNA here is from genome assembly GCF_002806645.1 of Klebsiella sp. H-Nf2. Lineage (NCBI taxonomy): Bacteria > Pseudomonadati > Pseudomonadota > Gammaproteobacteria > Enterobacterales > Enterobacteriaceae > Klebsiella > Klebsiella sp. H-Nf2. The sequence continues at coordinate 246,216 of NZ_PIBL01000003.1, read as the reverse complement.
TTCGCCGGCAAAAATAATCTCGCCCTCATAGCTTCCGTGCGGATAGATACCGCACAGCACCTTCATCAGCGTCGATTTCCCCGACCCATTTTCACCGCATAACGAGACCACTTCGCCAGCGTTAAGACGCAGGCTGACGTTATCCACGGCTTTAACGGCGCCGAAGGTTTTGGTGATGTTCTTCATTTCGAGTAGCCAGGCCATAAAGACTCCGCAAAAGTGATATCCGGCGGGATGAAAATGACGCCCCGCAGCGGGGCGTCAGCCATTACAGTTCACTCTTTTTATGGAAACCGTCTTTAATAACCGTGGCGTCGATATTCTCTTTATTCACCTCAATTGGCGTTAACAGGCGCGAAGGGACATCTTTTAAGCCGTTATTCAGCGTGGTATCGGCCTTCGGCTGTTTATCGTTACCCAGCTCAACGGCGATTTCAGCGGCGCTGGTGGCCAGGGTGGTAATCGGTTTATAGACGGTCATTGTCTGGGTACCGGAAATAATGCGCTTCACGCCCGCCAGATCAGCATCCTGACCGGAGATCGCCACTTTGCCGGCCAGCCCCTGGGCGGTTAAGGCCTGGATAGCGCCGCCGGCCGTAGCGTCATTGGAGGCGACCACGGCATCGATCTTGTTATTATTCGCCGTCAGCGCGTTTTCCATTATTTTCAGCGCGTTCTCCGGCAGCCAGCCGTCAACCCACTGATCGCCGACAATCTTAATTTTGCCTTCATCCACATACGGCTTGAGGACCTTCATTTGCCCGGCGCGGAAAAGTTTGGCGTTATTATCCACCGGCGAGCCGCCCATCAGGAAATAATTACCCTGCGGCACTTTGTCGACCAGACTTTGCGCCTGCATTTCACCAACTTTTTCATTGTCGAAAGAAATATAAAAATCAATGTCAGCATTATTAATCATACGGTCATAGGCCAGGACTTTAATACCTTCCTGCTTGGCTTCTTTAATAACATTGCTGAGCACCTGACCGTTATAAGGAATAATGACTAACACATCGACGCCGCGGTTGATCATATTTTCAATTTGCGACATCTGCGTTTCTTCATTGCCATTGGCGGACTGGACAAAAACTTTGGCGCCTAAGGATTCTGCTTTATTGACGAAAATATCACGGTCTTTCTGCCAGCGCTCCAGACGCAGATCGTCGATGGCCATGCCAATCTTCACTTCTTTCGCCATCCCCGCCATGCTGGCGAGGAGGAGGGAGCTGGCGCAAAGTGTAAGGCAAAGGTTCTTTATCTTCATAATAACGATACCTTTTTTGTAAGGGTAGGTAAGACGAACGGAAAAATAATGTTTGATACATGAGGTTGCGGATACGTTACAGATTCTTAACGCGGAAAGCAGGGCTGGCAATTACCGGTTCTTATTTTGCCGTTATGAAATTTCGTTTAATGTGCAAATTATGACGGCGATCGTATTTTATTCATGCACACTCTTATTATTGCACTGGACTTGTCCGGCAAGGCGCGGAGAAGGCGGAAGTATATTATTTTTTGCGAGCTGGCGCACGTTTGTGGATTCTCTCAATGGCGGTGTGAAATAACGTAATTGAGGAGATGGAAAGTGAAATTCTATATTGGCTTAAACCCGTCATACTTCAAGTTGTAGGTGGGTTGGTGACATTCGTTGCTCCGACCTCTTGCTGGCGCCAGCGCCTGGAGGTTCACGCTCTTGCCGCCTTCCTGCAACTCGAATTATTTAGGGTATCTGATTGGTTATTCGCCGCATCTCTGAATATGGAGTTCTCTATGCAGACCTATTTCGATCAACTCGATCGCGTTCGTTACGAAGGCCCGAAATCCACTAACCCGCTGGCTTTCCGTCACTACAACCCGGATGAACTGGTGCTGGGCAAACGGATGGAAGATCATCTGCGTTTTGCGGCCTGTTACTGGCATACCTTCTGCTGGAATGGCGCCGATATGTTTGGCGTGGGCTCCTTTGACCGTCCATGGCAGCAGCCTGGCGACGCCCTGGAGATGGCCAAACGTAAAGCCGATGTGGCGTTTGAATTCTTCCACAAACTCAACGTGCCTTACTACTGCTTCCACGATGTCGATGTCTCGCCGGAAGGCGCCTCGCTGCAGGAGTACAGCAATAACTTCGCCCGGATGGTCGAGGTGCTGGCAGAGAAACAGCAGCAGAGCGGCGTGAAGCTTCTGTGGGGTACCGCAAACTGCTTTACCAACCCGCGCTACGGCGCCGGCGCGGCCACCAACCCGGATCCGGAAGTGTTTAGCTGGGCGGCCACCCAGGTGGTCACCGCGATGAATGCTACTCATCAGTTGGGAGGCGAAAACTATGTGCTGTGGGGCGGTCGCGAGGGCTATGAAACCCTGCTGAATACCGACCTGCGCCAGGAGCGTGAACAGATTGGCCGCTTCATGCAGCTGGTGGTGGAGCATAAGCATAAAATTGGCTTTAAAGGCACGCTGCTGATTGAGCCCAAACCGCAGGAACCGACCAAGCATCAGTATGACTATGATGCCTCTACCGTTTACGGCTTCCTCAAACAGTTTGGTCTGGAAAAAGAGATTAAACTGAATATTGAGGCTAACCACGCGACGCTCGCTGGCCACTCGTTCCATCATGAAATCGCGACGGCCATTGCGCTGGGGCTGTTCGGCTCCGTCGACGCCAACCGCGGCGATCCGCAGCTGGGCTGGGATACCGATCAGTTCCCGAACAGCGTCGAAGAGAACGCGCTGGTGATGTATGAAATTCTCAAAGCGGGCGGCTTCACCACCGGCGGTCTCAACTTTGATGCGAAAGTGCGCCGGCAGAGCACCGATAAATACGATCTGTTCTATGGCCATATCGGCGCGATGGATACCATGGCGCTGTCGCTGAAAGTTGCGGCGCGGATGATTGAGGACGGTGAGCTGGATAAACGCGTGGCCAGACGCTACGCCGGCTGGAACGGTGAGCTGGGGCAGCAGATCCTTAACGGGCAGATGACCCTGAGCGACATTGCCCAGTATGCCACTCAGCATCAGCTGGCGCCGCAGCATCGCAGCGGCCAGCAGGAACAACTGGAAAACCTGGTCAACCATTATCTGTTTGATAAGTAATCATGCGGCGGCGCCCGGCGTGACCGGCGTCGCAACCAGGATGCTCTGTTCGCGCCACGCTCAGCCGTGGCGCGCGTTTAAGGAGAGGTAGTATGTATATCGGCATCGATCTGGGAACATCGGGCGTCAAAGCCATTCTGCTCAATGAGCAGGGTGAGGTAGTGGCATCGCATACCGAAAAACTCACCGTCTCGCGTCCGCATCCGCTGTGGTCGGAGCAAGATCCCGAACAGTGGTGGCTGGCGACAGACACGGCGATGAAAGCCCTGGGCGCGCAGCATAGCCTGCGCGACGTGAAGGCGCTGGGGATCGCCGGGCAGATGCACGGCGCCACGTTGCTGGATAAATCGTTACAGGTGCTGCGTCCGGCCATTTTATGGAATGACGGCCGCTGCGCCGAAGAGTGCCAGCTGCTGGAGGAAAAAGTCAGCGCTTCCCGGCAGATCACCGGCAACCTGATGATGCCGGGCTTTACGGCGCCGAAGTTACTATGGGTGCAGCGCCACGAGGCGGCGGTGTTCAACCAGGTCGATAAAGTGCTGCTGCCGAAGGATTATCTGCGCCTGCGCATGACCGGCGAGCTCGCCAGCGACATGTCTGACGCCGCCGGTACGATGTGGCTGGACGTCGCCCGGCGTGACTGGAGCGATGAGATGCTCGCCGCCTGCGATCTCAGCCGGGACGCGATGCCGGCGCTGTTTGAAGGCAGCGATGTCACCGGGCAACTGCGTCCTGAGGTGGCGCAGGCGTGGAATATGCCGCAGGCGCTGGTGGTGGGCGGCGGTGGCGACAATGCCGCGGGCGCGGTTGGGGTCGGAATGGCCGACGCCGGCCAGGCAATGCTGTCGCTGGGTACCTCAGGCGTATATTTCGCGGTCAGCGAAGGGTTCCTCAGCAAACCCGAAAGCGCGGTGCACAGTTTCTGCCATGCGCTGCCGGGCCGCTGGCATCTGATGTCGGTGATGCTCAGCGCGGCCTCCTGTCTGGACTGGGCGGCGAAATTAACCGGCCTGGCCAGCGTGCCGGCACTGATCGCGGCGGCACAGACGGCGGATGAAAGCGCCGGTCCGGTGTGGTTCCTGCCCTATCTGTCGGGCGAACGCACGCCGCACAACAACCCACAGGCTAAGGGCGTCTTTTTTGGCCTGACGCATCAGCATGGGCCGGCAGAGCTGGCGCGGGCGGTGCTGGAAGGGGTGGGCTATGCGCTGGCGGATGGCATGGACGTGGTACACGCCTGCGGCATCAAGCCGCAGAGCATCACGCTTATCGGCGGCGGGGCGCGCAGCGCTTACTGGCGGCAAATGCTGGCGGATATTAGCGGCCTGCAGCTCGATTACCGTACCGGGGGCGATGTCGGCCCGGCGCTGGGGGCGGCCCGGCTGGCGCAACTGGCGGTTCACGACGAGGCAGACCGCGCCGGGCTGCTGAAGCCGCTACCGCTTGAACAAGCCCATCACCCGGACGATCGCCGTGTGGCCCACTATGCGCCACAGCGGGAAACCTTCCGCCAGATTTATCAGCAACTGAAACCGCTGATGTCTTAGCCTCAGTCCGTCCGGCAGCGCCGGGCGGATTCCCTCCCTGAATGTCCCGGCTACATCCATCCAAAAAAGCGTATTTGTTTATTCCGAAATCACCGCTTTGCCGTGCATAACCTGCGGCATCGTCGGGTGACTCGGTCATAATCAGCCCGTGTCGACCAGGGAGGTGAGATGAACACAAAACGTAATATTGCCAGGGTGATGATGGCAGCAGGATCGCTGGTTTATCTACTCGGTATCTGGCGAACCTGCCCGTTGTTTAGCGGTAAAGGTTATTTTCTCGGCGTACTGGTGATGGGGATGTTTGCCGTCCTCGCCCATCAGCGCGCCAGCCAGTGGCAGGAACAGGACGACGGCTTTATTGCCTTATGTCGGCTGGTGCTGCTGCTATCGGTCGGCCTGCTGCTGGTCGGCGCCTGGTATGTGCCGGCAGACTGGCATGAAAAAGCCGTCTATATCGCGGCATGGTTTGTCTGCTTATATGGCGCATCGGCAACCCCCGAACGGACCCGCGTCGCCCGCGCGATGCAAAAAACGGAATAAGCGCCGCCCCGAGGCGCGTAAAAGGTAAAAAGTAATGGAAAACAAGCACGCGACGTATTCTCCTGCGTTTCATTTGATCTCCTGGATTGCCCTGATCGGCGGCATCGTCACCTATCTGGTGGGACTGTGGAATGCCGATATGCAGTTGAATGAGAAAGGCTATTATTTTGCCGTCCTGGTTCTGGGGCTGTTTGCCGCGGCATCTTATCAAAAGACGGTGCGCGATAAGTATGAAGCCATTCCGACCACCGCGCTGTACTACACCACCTGTCTGGTGGTCTTCGTTATCGCTGTAGGTCTGCTGGTTATCGGGCTGTGGAATGCCACTCTGCTGCTCAGCGAGAAAGGGTTCTATGGGCTGGCGTATTTTTTGAGCCTGTTTGGCGCTGTTGCGGTGCAGAAAAACGTGCGTGATGCCTGGGACCCGACGCGCTTACGGGAACCTCTCAGCGTGACGGAAGAGGGGCCTGAGTCGTAAGTCGGGCCCCTCTGGACGGCGGGCCGTTAGCTGACCAGCCGGCGGCTATCAACCCGCTGCACCAGGCCTGACAGCAGCAGGCTGCCAAGCAGAGCGGCGCTAAAGATCCACACAATGTCCAGCAGCGGCCAGCGGGTCAGTTCCAGATGGCTGGCGCGCAGCGCATGCACTATCAGGGCATGGAACCCGTAGATCCCCAGCGAATGTCGCGCAATGCAGGCGATACCGGGCAGGGGACGCGCGTTAAGCCAGTTTTTAGCGAGCGTCAGCAGGGTGACCGCGCAAACGAACACCGCCGGTCCGCAGTAGAGATACCAGGTGTCGCCGAAGTCTCCGCGCCAGCGCAGCTCATGCAACGTTCCGCGTGAAATGGCCCACACGGCGGCGATGAACAGCGCGGCGCAGAGCGGGGTCAGCCATTTTTTATCGGTGTCCAGGGTGCCAATGGCTCTGCCCAGCACGCCGTAGAGCACGTAGTAGAAGGTGTCGCCGTTGATATAGAGGTTGACTGGCAGCCACTCAATCCCGGCGGCTTTGACGCTGACCATATTGGGGTTGGCCAGAATACCGAGGATCGCCATCAGCGCCAGCAGCATTTTGCCGCTGACGGATTTGACCTGAATCAGCGGCGAGAGCAGGTAGATGACGGTGATAGCAAAGAAAAACCACAGGTGGTAGAAGACGGGCTTCTGCAGCAAATTCTTTAACGATAGCTCGACGTTGATATGGGTAAACAGCGCGATATACAGCAGAGACAGCGCGCTATAGAACGCAATGCACAGGCCGATCCGCCAGAAATGGCGCGGCTGGGCGCTACGTTCCCCAAAAAACAGGTATCCCGAGATCATAAAAAACAGCGGCACACTGACGCGGGAGGCGGAATTGAGCAGATTGGCGATGTCCCATTCCATAAGGGTAATTGCATGCGGATGAGTAATATACCAGCTGGTACTGTGGATCATCACCACCATCATGCAGGCGATACCGCGCAGGTTGGTGATCCAGTGTATCTTTTCTTGCATCAGTCCCTCAAAGTCTGCTGGCGAAATAAGGTCTGACCCGCCTTATGCCCCGGTGTCGCAATAGATTAGTCTGAGTTTTCGATCACAGACTTGTCGTGGTTTCATGATATTCGCAAAATACCTGTAATACTGAATCTTTACGATAACAACTTGCTAACAAGGCGGTGGAGGAGTACGTGGTGAAAGGTGTTGTTTCCGTTATGCTGGTGCTACTCCTCGCGGGTTGTAGCGAGACCATATCTCCGCCGGCGCAAAAAGCGCAGCGTGCGCGCATTACGCCGCAGACTACGCTCAATATGGCGCAGCTTTGCAAGGATCAGGCCGCTATCCGCTACAACACGCAAACGCAGCTCGTTGACGTGAACCATTTTGAACAATTCCAGGCGAGCTACGAGCTTTCGGGGCGGACCGGCAAGAATGAGCGTTTCATCTGTTCCTTTGACCCGGACGGCCAGTTTATGCATCTTTCGATGCGCTGAATCGACCCCGGCTGGCGTAAATTTCGTCCGTTTTCCTGAAACAACGCCGTTTCGTACTGTATATCTCGCAGCCAGCGGGTATACTGACTCCTTCCTTTAAATCCACACGTATCCAGCACGAAATCATATGCAAAAGTTTGATACCAGGACCTTCCAGGGCCTGATCCTGACCTTACAGGATTACTGGGCTCGTCAGGGCTGCACCATTGTTCAACCACTGGACATGGAAGTCGGCGCCGGCACCTCTCACCCGATGACCTGCCTGCGCGCGTTAGGGCCGGAGCCAATGGCGACCGCCTACGTGCAGCCTTCCCGTCGTCCAACCGATGGCCGCTATGGCGAAAACCCGAACCGTTTACAGCACTACTATCAGTTCCAGGTGGTGATTAAGCCCTCTCCGGACAACATTCAGGAGCTGTACCTCGGATCGCTGAAAGAGCTGGGTATGGACCCGACCATTCACGATATTCGTTTTGTCGAAGACAACTGGGAAAACCCGACGCTGGGTGCCTGGGGTCTGGGCTGGGAAGTGTGGCTCAACGGCATGGAAGTGACGCAGTTCACCTACTTCCAGCAGGTGGGCGGCCTTGAGTGTAAGCCGGTGACTGGCGAGATCACCTACGGTCTGGAGCGTCTGGCGATGTACATCCAGGGCGTGGACAGCGTTTATGACCTGGTCTGGAGTGACGGCCCGCTGGGTAAAACCACTTACGGCGACGTGTTCCACCAGAATGAAGTGGAGCAGTCCACCTACAACTTCGAATACGCCGACGTCGACTTCCTGTTCTCCTGCTTCGAGCAGTATGAGAAAGAGGCCCAGCAGCTGCTGGCGCTGGAGACCCCGCTGCCGCTGCCGGCCTATGAACGTATTCTGAAAGCGGCTCACAGCTTTAACCTGCTGGATGCGCGTAAAGCCATCTCCGTCACCGAGCGTCAGCGCTATATTCTGCGCATTCGCACCCTGACTAAAGCAGTGGCGGAAGCGTACTACGCTTCCCGTGAAGCGCTCGGCTTCCCGATGTGCAACAAGAATAAATAAGAGGCGGCCATGTCTGAGAATACTTTTCTGGTGGAAATCGGCACTGAAGAGCTGCCACCAAAAGCGCTGCGCAGCCTGGCGGAATCTTTTGCTGCGAACGTGACCGCGGAGCTGGATAACGCCGGCCTCGCACACGGTAAAGTGGAATGGTTTGCCGCCCCGCGTCGTCTGGCGCTGAAGGTAGCCAACCTGGCGGCGGCGCAAGCCGATCGCGAAGTAGAAAAACGCGGCCCGGCTATTGCCCAGGCGTTCGATGCCGAAGGCAAGCCAAGCAAAGCGGCCGAAGGCTGGGCGCGCGGCTGCGGCATCACCGTTGATCAGGCCGAACGTCTGACCACCGATAAAGGCGAGTGGCTGCTCTATCGCGCCCATGTGAAGGGCGAAAGCACCGAAGCCCTGCTGCCGAACATGATTGCCAGCTCGCTGGCGAAGCTGCCGATCCCGAAACTGATGCGCTGGGGCGCGTCTGACGTCCACTTCGTGCGTCCGGTTCACACCGTCACCCTGCTGTTGGGCGATCGGGTTATTCCGGCGACCATTTTGGGTATCGCTTCTGATCGTATTATCCGCGGCCATCGCTTTATGGGTGAGCCGGAGTTCACTATCGACCATGCCGACCAGTATCCGCAGATCCTGCTGGAGCGCGGTAAAGTCATCGCCGATTACGAACAGCGTAAAGCCAAAATCAAAGCCGATGCGGAAGAGGCGGCACGTAAGATTGGCGGTCAAGCCGATCTGAGCGAAAGCCTGCTGGAAGAAGTCACCTCGCTGGTGGAATGGCCGGTGGTGCTGACGGCGAAGTTCGAAGAAAAATTCCTCGCGGTGCCGTCCGAAGCGCTGGTTTACACCATGAAGGGCGACCAGAAGTACTTCCCGGTCTACGACAACGCCGGCAAACTGCTGCCGAACTTTATCTTCGTGGCCAACATCGAGTCCAAAGATCCGCAGCAGATCATCTCCGGTAACGAGAAGGTGGTTCGTCCGCGTCTGGCCGATGCTGAATTCTTCTTCAACACCGACCGTAAAAAACGTCTGGAAGATAACCTGCCGCGTCTGGAAACCGTGCTGTTCCAACAGCAACTTGGGACCCTGCGCGACAAGACCGATCGCATCCAGGCACTGGCGGGTTGGATTGCCGAGCAGATTGGCGCTGACGTGAACCACGCGACCCGCGCGGGCCTGCTGTCCAAGTGCGACCTGATGACCAACATGGTCTTCGAGTTCACCGACACCCAGGGCGTGATGGGGATGCACTACGCGCGCCATGACGGCGAAGCGGAAGATGTGGCCGTGGCGCTGAACGAGCAGTATCAGCCGCGCTTTGCCGGCGACGCGCTGCCGTCTAACCCGGTGGCCTGCGCGGTGGCGATTGCCGATAAGATGGACACCCTGGCGGGTATCTTTGGTATTGGTCAGCATCCGAAAGGCGATAAAGACCCGTTCGCGCTGCGTCGTGCCGCGCTGGGCGTGCTGCGTATCATCGTTGAGAAGAACCTGAATCTCGATCTGCAAACGCTGACCGAAGAAGCGGTGCGTCTGTACGGTGAGAAGCTGACCAACGCCAACGTGGTTGATGAGGTGATCGACTTCATGCTGGGCCGCTTCCGCGCCTGGTATCAGGATGAAGGCTATAGCGTGGACACCATCCAGGCCGTACTGGCGCGTCGTCCAACTCGCCCGGCGGATTTCGATGCACGCATGAAGGCGGTATCGCACTTCCGTACCCTGGAAGAGTCCTCCGCGCTGGCGGCGGCGAACAAACGTGTCTCCAACATCCTGGCGAAATCCGACGAGACGCTGAACGATATCGTTCACGCTTCGGTGCTGAAAGAAGCGGCGGAAATCAAGCTGGCCGGCAATCTGGTGGTGCTGCGCGACAAACTGCAGCCGTATTTCGCCGCAGGCCGTTATCAGGATGCGCTGATCGAGCTGGCTGCGCTGCGCGAGCCGGTGGATGAGTTCTTCGAGAACGTGATGGTTAACGCTGAAGACAAAGATGTTCGCATCAACCGTCTGACGCTGCTGTCCAAACTACGTGAACTGTTCCTGCAGGTAGCGGATATTTCTCTGCTGCAGTAAGCGTATCGGAAATAATAAAAGACCTGCCTCAGGGCAGGTCTTTTTATACGTGAAATATAAATAGGTGAACCGTTAATAATTCTGCCATTGATATCTTCATTATTTGCATTCATCGAGAAGAAATGTTTTAGGAATATATAAACATAATTCCGTGAAGTATTTACGCTAGAATGGCGGCGGGTGCTTGAGACTGTGTGTCTCAGGTATTCAGCGGGAGACAGACAGAGAAAAGCCCCACCTGATAGTAATCAAAGTGAGGCTCCCCTATGCATGAACACCATAAGAGTAGCCTCTTACTTGTTGAAAATCAACACTGGAGGCGAGGAATGCCGCAAAAGTATCTGTTGTTTGGCTTAGTAGTGATTTGCTTCACTATTTTATTATTGACCTGGATGGTTCGTGATTCGCTATGTGAATTACAGCTCAGGCAGGGAAATATTGAGCTGGTGGCATTCTTAGCCTGTGATATTAAACAGTAAGAGCATCTGGTGGGGATTTATCCCCACCATGCTTGCAGTGTCAGGCATTCTCAATGCACCCTTTCATTGTTCACCAAATAAATCATTTGCCTCCTGATATCAGGAGGCCTTTTTATTTTTACACGATCGTTGAATAAAACAGGCTTGCAACGCATACCGGAGTGTGGCTATCCTATGCCCCGACGAATTCCTCGTCTCACTGGAGCGCGCCCCACAAATGAACAAACACGACTGATGAATTTCACGCCTTACCTCGCAGACGTTGCGGGTAGGGGAGTATTGATTTCATTCAGGAGTGCTTATGGCTCATTGCGCCCACATCCCCGCTTTTGTTTTACATCAGGTCACCTGTCAGTTTGCGACGGGAGATACGCTTTTTGGTCCGCTGAATTTATCGCTGGAATCGTCGCTTTGCGGCCTGGTTGGCCGTAACGGCGTTGGTAAGACGCGTCTGCTACGTCTGTTGGCCGGTCTGGATTCCCCCGCCGACGGCTATATCGAGCGCGCGGCTTCTATTGCCTGGGTGGCGCAGCAGCCGAACGTCACGCCAGAGATGACCCTCGCGGCGCTGCTGGGCTATGCGCCGATATTTGATGCCTTGTCTCGCCTTGAGCGAGGTAACGGACTGGCGGATGATTTCGAGTTGTTGGATGGCCACTGGGATCTATCCGATCGCCTGAGTTTAGCTTTCCGTGAAGCCCATCTCCCGCCGTTCTCTGCCGATCGCCCCGCTTTTTCACTCAGCGGCGGCGAGCGGATGAAGGCCCTGCTGTGCGGCGCCTTTGTCTCGGGTGCCGATTACCTGCTGCTGGATGAGCCCACTAACCATCTGGACCGCCAGGGGCGGGAGTGGCTCTATCACCAGCTGGAAAGCTGGCAAGGCGGAGCCCTGATCGCCAGCCACGATCGCGAGTTGCTGACCCTGATGCCTGAGATTATTGAGCTGACACCGACGGCGCTGCGCAGCTACGCCGGCAACTATGATGAATATCAGCAACAGCGCGAGGCGGCGCAGCAGGCTGCGCGCGCGGCGCTGGAACATGCGGCGACCGAGCGACGGCGGACCCGTGCACGGATGCAAAAGGAGCATGACGCCGCCCAGCGGCGATCGGCTCAGACGCTGCGGACCGTTGATACACTGAATATCGCCTCGTTTGAACGCGTGAAGTACAAAGGCGCGGCAAAAGAGCGCCCGGGAACGCTGCGCCGTCAGCATCGTGAACAGAACAGCAGTCTGAATGCCGCTGTGCAGCAGGCACGGGAGCGGGTAGAAGACGACAATCCGGTGATGTTCACGCTGCCGGGTAGCGAAGTGGCCGCCGGCAAGCAGGTTCTGGTGGTGGAGTCATTACAGCTCGCCCATTCACCGGCTGCACCGCTGAACTGGCGCATGGATGGTCCCATGCGCGTCGCGCTAAAGGGGCCGAACGGCTGCGGTAAAACCACCTTGCTAAAAACGCTATTGAGGCTGGAGCAGGCCGTCTCCGGCGATGTCCGGTTGTCGGTGAGCGCGGCTTATCTGGATCAACATCTGACGCAGCTGGATCTGTCGTTATCGGTCATGGCGCACCTGAGCCTGGACGATACCCCGCTGGATGAGGGCCTTCTGCGTACCCGTCTGGCGCAGCTCCAGCTGGGTGCGGATAAGGTCACTCTGCCGCTGGCGGCGCTCAGCGGCGGTGAGCGCCTGAAAGCGGCCCTGGCATGCGTGCTCTGGAGGCGCGATCCCGCCCAGCTGCTTTTGCTGGATGAGCCGACCAATCATCTCGATTTAGCGTCGACACAGGCTATTGAAAGCGCGCTGGCGGCGTTTCCCGGCGCGATGCTGGTGGTGTCACATGACGAGGCATTTTTACACGGTCTGAAGCTGACCCATAGTCTGGCGTGGCGGGAGACGGGCTGGCACTTTTCCCGGCTCTGAATGCCCAACAGCCGCCATTGTATGCTGGCGGCTATTGGCGACAGATAAAAAAAATCCCCGCCATCAGGCAGGGATTCTTGATTCTTAGCGGCTTGAACTTACAGAGAAGTTACGTTGCCAGCTGCCGGGCCTTTAGCGCCGCTTTCGATGGTGAAGGAAACTTTCTGACCTTCGTCCAGGGATTTGTAGCCTTCGTTCTGGATAGCAGAGAAGTGTACGAACACGTCTTTAGAACCATCGTCAGGAGTGATGAAGCCGAAGCCTTTGTCAGCGTTGAACCATTTTACGATACCAGTCATTTTACCGGACATAGTGAATTACCTTTAAAAAAAATAAGTGAGCCTTGCGGCGTAGCGGTCTGGACTACAGATTTAAACCGATAAAGGGAAAGTTCACTACGGGGGTATCTTTGGATAACCTTTGAAGGACTGCTCTATTCGACTGCTCTGTGGTCTGTACATCAAACCTGCGAGCATTAACGCACGTTCAGCACCTGATAGCAAACTTTTTTTACGGTGCAGCGGCAAAAGCCCCCTTACTGACCCATGCCGCTGCGCGCTGGATTAATCGAGTAACTGTCGTGAAAGCTGTGGATTGGCCTGAATCAGGCGCATCAATTTCAGCTCGGTAGGGGACGGTCTAACCCGTCTCGACTCCCACTCTCTTACCATGGCGACGCTCACGCCCATGGCGTTGGCGAAGTCGTCAATCTTAAGTCCAGTGCCTTTACGCAGTTGTTCAAATTCACTAAACACAGTGGACTTACGGTTTGAGGTAATTATCTGATTATCATCCTTAAAAACGATGTGTTCCAGGCTGCTCAGCAGTTCAAACACAGGATCTTTATATTCCATTGAGAACTCCTTTTATCACACAGCGGAAGAGATTTTTCTAAAGCTCTTTAAGAATAGTCAGAAAAAGGCACCCGCGATGGTAACGTCCGTGATTATTTGCCAACAGGCTATCGAATCGGGCCCGGCAGCCAAACGGCAGTAGGGCCTAATAGGATGATTATTAACGGTATCAAATGGCTTCGAAAATTTTTGTAAACGGATAAGAAAAAAGCAGATAAGCCGGCGCAGTGCCGCCGGCTTAGCGATCAGGCTTTCTGCAGGCCTCTCGCGTCGTCCGCGTTGGCCGGTGCGGGTTTACTGAACCGGTATTTGATCAACAGCGCGATGGCTGACAGGAACGCCGGGATGGCCAGCAGGGTGAATATGGTCTCAAAGGAGAGCTGCGCCTGCATGAGGAAGGCCCCGCTGAACGCGCCAAGGATCCCGCCGAAGCGGCCGATACCCAGCATCCAGGCGACGCCGGTGGCACGCCCCTGCGTCGGGTAGAAGCCTGCCGCCAGCGCGGGCATCGACGACTGCGCGCCATTCATAATACTACCGGCGATAAACACCATCACCCCCATCAGCGCCAGGCTGCTGGTGGAGAAACCGACCAGGCAGACGCAAACGCCAGTCAGCAGCCAGCCAACGGCCACCACCTTGTTGGGATTGATCTTGTCCATCAACGCGCCGAGGATCAGCACGCCAATTCCGCCGCCCAGCGGGAACAGGGCGGTGATAATGGAAGCCTGACTCATCGAGGCGCCGGTTTCGCGGATCAGCAGCGGTAGCCAGCTGGTCAGAAGATAAAAAATCAACAGCCCCATAAAGTAGGTCAGACACAGCATCACGGTACCTACCGCGTAGCGAGGGGAGAAAATGACGCCGATAGACGATTTCTCTTTTACCTGGCCTGCTTCGCGCAGCTCAAAGTCGACGACGTCCGGTAACGGCGCGATGCGCTTCAGGATGGCGGCAATGCGCTGCGCTGGCTGCTGCTTCACCACCAGATAGCGGGCAGACTCCGGCAGCAGAAAAATTAACGCCACGGCCAGCAGGAGAGGCATCACGCCACCCAGCACCAGCACGCTCTGCCAGCCATAGTGCGGGATCATCCAGGCGGATAAAAAGCCGCCCAGCGACGACCCCATCGGAAAGCCGACGAACATCAGGTTCACCAGCAGCGCCCGACGGCGCTCTGGCGCATATTCGCTCATCAGGGTGGCCGCATTCGGCATCGCCGCGCCGAGCCCCAGACCGGTCAGGAAACGCAGCAGCGTCAGCTGGTTAAGACTGGTAGCGAAGGCGGTGAGCAGGCTGAATCCGCCGAACACCACGATCGACATAATCAGCACTTTTTTGCGGCCGATACGGTCAGCCAGCGGTCCCGCGGTTAAGGCGCCGACCGCCAGACCCACCAGCGCGGCGCTCATCACCGGGCCGAGCGCCGATTTCTCCACGCCCCATTCTTGTACCAGGTCGGAGGCGATAAATCCGATGATCGCGGTGTCGAATCCGTCCATCGCGACGGTGATAAAGCAGAGCGCAAGGATCATCCACTGGTAGCGGGTGAAGGGGTGCTCGTTGATAAAGGCCTGAATGTCGATGGTTGTCTTAGTCATACGGCTTTCCTGGCAGACTGAGCGAGGGACAGAGGTCTGTTGTTATCGTCGTCCTCGCGTCGTTGAGTTTGATTTGTGCGATAATCGAACGTATCGCCGTTAATCGCTCATTTATCAAATCATCGAAGTGGGGGGGCAGGCAATCCAGGCGCGCGCCAAAGCGTGCGATTATCGTCCGCTTTAGCGCACCACGTTGCGTAGATGCTTTTTAGTGTCATTAAAATCAAATAGTTACGTGACATTCGCTTGCGGAATGTGAAGACCATATTTGTGATGTGCATAACAGACGCTCTACACCGTGACGATGGCGTGCGGAATGGCGTTTTTCCTGCGTAAGATTAGCAGTAAAGGGTATCCTGCGAGGCCGAGCTGGACTATCCTTGTCAGCGTCTGGCACGTGTGTGTCGTTGTGCGCTTTTTTTGGCTGAAAGGAGTAAAAAAATGGCGACAGGAAAGTCCTGCTCTCGCTGGTTTGCGGCTATGGCGGCCTTATTGATGGTGGTTAGCCTGAGTGGGTGTTTTGATAAAGAAGGCGATCAGCGCAAAGCGTTTATCGACTTCCTGCAGAATACGGCGATGCGTAGCGGTGAACGTCTGCCGACGCTGACCGCCGATCAGAAAAAACAGTTTGGGCCTTTTGTCTCTGACTACGCGGTAATTTACGGCTACTCGCAGCAGGTGAGCCAGGCGATGGATGCTGGTCTGCGCCCGGTGGTGGACAGCGTCAATGCTATCCGTGTCCCACAGGACTATATGACCCAGCGTGAGCCGCTGCGTCAGGCGAACGGCGCGCTGGGCGTGCTCAGCCAGCAGCTGCAGAATGCGAAAATGCAGGCCGATGCCGCGCATAGCGCTCTGAAGCAGGCTGACGATCTCAAGCCGGTCTTCGATCAGGTCTACGCCAAGGTCGTAACGGCGCCAGCCGACGCGCTGCAGCCGCTGATCCCGGCCGCGCAAATCTTTACCCAGCAGCTGGTTCAGGTGGGGGATTTCGTCGCTCAGCAGGGGACTCAGGTGAGCTTTGTGGCCAACGGCATTCAGTTCCCAACCTCGCAGCAGGCCAGCCAGTACAATACGCTGATTGGGCCGCTGGCGGCGCAGCATCAGGCGTTTAATCAGGCATGGACGGCGGCGGTGAACGCCACGCGTTAATGCCTCATCTGGCTGACGTTGGCTGCGGCGAACGATCAGGCTGACGGAAAAGATGCAAAAAGAACCCGGGGAGGGCGGTTGCCGCCGTTACCCGGGTTTTTTTATGGCTTATTTTACCTGCGGATTAACGCAGTTTTTCTCTACATTACCGTTCAGGGCATCGATCAGGTTGTCCACCGCGCAGGCCGCCATGTTGTAGCGCGTCTCATGGGTGGCGGAGCCGATATGCGGCAGCGCGACGACGTTCGGCAGCCTCAGCAGCGGCGAGTCTTTTGCCAGCGGTTCGTGTTCGAACACATCGAGACCGGCAGCATGAATTTCACCCGCCTGCAGGGCGGCGATCAGCGCCTGCTCGTCCACTACCGGGCCACGCCCGGCGTTAATGAAGATGGCGGAAGATTTCATTTTGGCAAACTGCGCCTGACCGAACAGATGGTGGGTCTCTTCGCTCAGAGGCAGGATCAGGCAGACAAAATCGGCTTCCTGCAGCAGGGTATCGAGATCGCAATAGCGGGCGTTGAAGCGTTCTTCTGCCTGCGGATGCTGGCGGCGCGCGTTATACAGAATCGGCATGCCGAATCCATAGTGGGCGCGCTGCGCCAGCGCCATACCAATGCGGCCCATGCCGACGATACCTAAGGTTTTATGGTGCACGTCGCTGCCGAACCAGTCTGGCCCAATGCTCTTCGTCCACTCGCCCGCTTTGACGCGCTCCGCCACTTCCACCACCCGGCGCGCGGTGCTCAGCACCAGCGCCATGACCGTATCGGCGACGGTCTCGGTCAGCACGGTCGGAGTATGCATCAGCAGCACCCGGCGGGCGTTCAGCGCATCGACGTCGAAGTTGTCATAGCCAACGGAAACGGTGGAGGTCGCACGCAGCTTCGGCATCTTCTCCAGCAGCGCGGCGTCAACCTTTTCACTGGAGCCCAGGAGGCCTTCAGCCTGGGCGAAGGCCTCTGCGTGCTGCGAAACGGTCTCCGGCTGCAGGTTTTTCACCTGGGTGACGGAAAAGTGTTCCTCCAGACGCTGTAACAGGTCGTCGGGAAGCGTTTTATAGAGAATGACAGACGGCTTCATGCGAATCTCCGTAGTAGAAATAGTTCAGGCGTGATGAGCGCCAAGCGGAAGGTTTTGATTATTAGCAGGCTTAACAATCAAAGTCAGCAATACTGAGGCGAAAAGCGCCACCCCCATAAAAATATAGGAGGCTGCGGGGCTGCCGGTGGCACCGTTCAGGTAGCCGACAAACCACGAGCCGCAGAAGGAGCCCAGAGCGCCCATACTGTTGATCAGCGCCATGGCGCCTCCGGCGACGTTGCGCGGCAGCATTTCCGGAATAATGGCGAAGAAGGGACCGTAAGGCGCATACATTGCCGCACCGGCCACCACCAGCAGGGTGTAAGAGACCCAGAAATGATTGGCGCCGACCGCCCAGGAGCCGATGAAGGCCAGTCCGCCAATCAACAGCAGCGGCCAGACGAACAGTTTACGGTTCTGCATTTTATCGGACGCCCAGGAGACGACGATCATGGCGATAGTGGCCGCCAGATAAGGAACAGAAGAGAGCCAACCCACTTCCACCATCCCCATATTTTCACCACCGCTACGGATAATCGACGGCAGCCACAGTACAAAACCGTACACCCCGATACTCCAGGCAAAGTACTGTGCGCAGAGCAGGACCACGTTGCGGGAGCGGAAAGCCTCGCTATAGTTACGCACCGCCTTGATGCCTTGCTGCTCACGATCCAGTTGTTCCTGCAACGCGGCTTTTTCACTCTCCGCCAGCCAGTTAACCTGCGACGGTTTGTCTTTCACCAGCACCCACCAGCAGAAGGCCCAGATCACCGCCGGCACCCCTTCGATGATGAACATTTCCCGCCAGCCGAAGGCCTGAATCAGGTAGCCAGAGACCACCGACATCCACAGGACCGTCACCGGGTTACCGAGGATCAGGAAGGTGTTGGCGCGAGAGCGTTCTGATTTGGTGAACCAGTTGCTGATATAGATCAGCATCGCCGGCATCACCGCGGCTTCAACGACGCCGAGGATGAAGCGGATAGCCGCCAGCGCCGGGATATTATGCACAATACCGGTCAGCGAGGCGCAACCGCCCCACAGGATCAGGCAGATAAAGATCAGTTTGCGAACGCTGCGGCGCTCCGCATAGATAGCGCCGGGGATCTGGAAGAAGAAGTAGCCAAGGAAGAACAGGGCTCCCAGCAGGGAGGAGATCCCCTTGGTGATGCCCAGGTCTTCGGTAATGCCTGCCGCGGAGGCGAAGCTGAAGTTGGCACGGTCGAGGTACGCCAGGCTATACGTGATAAACACGATAGGCATGATATACCACCAGCGTTTCGTTGCATTTGTTGAGCTATTCATAGGCTTGCCTCTGTCAATGAGGTGACATCCGTCCGTCGAAACGGACGCTGCTGTGCCGCGCTGCAGGTAGGGTACAGGACGGCTGTTATTGTTGCGTATAAATGTTATTCGCCCAGCGCGTCGCGGGTGGGCAGCCCCTCGCTGTCGCCCTGGACCTGAATCGCCAGCGAACCGATTTTATTGCCGCGGTTCACCGCCTGAAGCAGGGTTTTGCCTTCCAGCAGGGCGCTAATCACCCCGACGGCAAAGCCGTCGCCGGCGCCGACGGTATCGACGACGTTATCGACTTTAATGGCATCAACCGTTCCCTGTTCGCCGCTGGCGCTCTTGAACCAGGCGCCGTCGCAGCCGGTTTTAATGACTACCGCCTTGACGCCGCGGGAGAGATAAAAATCGGCGATCCCTTCCGGGGTCTGCTGGCCGGTGAGAATCACGCCCTCTTTTAAGCCTGGCAAAACCCAGTCAGCCTGGAAGGCGAGACGGTTGAGTTTCTCCACCATCTCGGCTTCGCTTTTCCACAGCACCGGGCGCAGATTGGGGTCGAAAGAGAGGGTTTTTCCCTCGGCTTTCATGACCTTCGCCGCATGCTCCAGCAGCGCATATGAGCTTTCAGAGAGCGCGGCGGCCACGCCGCTCAGGTGCAGATGGCGGGCGCTGGTGAAGTAGTCGGCGCGAAAATCGTCCGGCGACAGATGGCTGGCGGCAGAGCCTTTGCGGAAATATTCCACAATGGGATCGGTTCCATTTTCGACTTTCGATTTCATCTGGAAACCGGTAGCGAAGCGGTTGTCGATGGCGACAGCATGGCTATCGATCCCCTCTTTCGCCAGCGATTGCAGTACGAAGCGGCCAAAGCTGTCGTTGCCGACGCGGCTGACCCAGCCGACCTTCAGACCCAGGCGCGCCAGGCCGGTGGCGACGTTCAGTTCGGCGCCGGCAACGCGTTTCATGAAATGCTCCACCTCGGCCAGATCGCCGGTTTCGGTGGCGACAAACATGGCCATAGCTTCGCCGATGGTGATGACATCTAAATTTTCCACGGCTTAATCCTCGCGTAACAGGTTGACGTAGCGGCGGGTCACGGCCGTCAGGTCATGGCCAGTCAGCGGAAACTCGATTCCACGCGGCGCGTCGGCGGGAAGATTATCGAGCAGGGCCAGCCAGCGATCGGCGGCCTGATCCGGCGGTACCGCGCGGAATTTCTCATGATGGGGCTCCGCGGCTTTCACATGAATATAGCTGACCGCCGGCGCAAGGTGACGTGCCGCCTCTTCCGGCGAGTCGCCGACCCACAGCCAGTTGCCCATATCAAACGTTAAGGTGATCGGCAGCTGATTGACCCGGCAGGCGGCTTTGAAGCGCTGCATCGGCGCCAGCTGGCCGCAGTCGGTCTGGTCATTCTCTACCACCAACGCCATGCCGCTGTCGCTGAGGATATCGCGCAACTCATCCAACTGCTGATTGTGGAGGAAATGGCCAAGGGAGAGCTTCAGCCACAGGGCATTCAGGGTTTGCGCTTCCGCGAGCAGCGCCGGGAGTTCCGGGTTGAGCTCGCCGTTATCGGCGAACAGCGCCTGCGGCACGGAGTAGCAGGCCAGCAGGCCGTGGCGCTCAATGGTGGCCGCCAGCGACGGCAGAGCGTTGAGCTCTTCCGAGCTGCACAGCTCACGGCGGATTTCGACGCCGTCCGCACCGGCGTCGGCGATAAACGGCAGGACGGCGGCCTGGCCGCCTAAGGATTTAACATGGTCATTACCATACGCAGCGGTAACGACAATAATTTTTCTGGCCATCGCGCTCTTACTCCCGGCGTTTGTTGCTTAATCTCCTTAATACGCTAGATGGTATCGGTTCCATAAGAAAGGGCGAGATGTTTAATTTATGATCGGCATCACGAAGGATCGTTAACGGGAGGTTGATCCGCGGACGATAAGCTCGCCGGAGAAGACCCGCTCGCGGATGGGGTCGTTAGTGCCGGCAATGCGCCGAATCACCTGTTCGACCGCGGCGTAGCCGATCTGCCACGTCGGCTGTTTGAGGGTGGTAATACCGACGCCAGCCAGCTCCGCCCACTCCAGTTCGTCGAAGCCCAGCAGGCCGATATCGCTCCCCCAGATCAGGCCGACGCGCTTCAGAGCGCGGGCCACCTGCAGCGTCAGGGCGCCGTTGGCGGAGATGACCGCTTTGCGCATCCCGCGGTGGCGAGCATGGAACTGGCGCAGGACGTTGTCCATCATCGCGCCGTCGTTGAGCTGCACTTCGGCGTTTTCAGCCACCACGCCGTGGTGACGAGTGAGGGTAGTGCGAAAAGCGCTCAGACGCTCGCGGCGGGTATTCACCGAGCCCAGCGGTTCGCTGAGAAACAGGATGGCCTCAAACCCTTTCTCCACCAGGTGTTCGGTGGCGGTGGTGGCGGCCTGGGCGTTATCAAGCCCGACCACATCGCAGGCGAAATCGGGAATTTTACGGTCAATCAGCACCATCGGCAGGGCTGACTGCTGCAGGCGGTTCAGGCCATCCTCACGCATACCGACCGCGTTGACCACGATGCCTTCCACCTGGTAGCTGCGCAGCAGGTCGAGGTAGTGCAGTTCCTGATCCAGCTCGTTATTGGTATTACACACCAGAAGGGTGAAGCCTTTTTCCCGGCAGGCCGCTTCAATGCCGCTCAGAACATTGACCGAGTAGGGGTTGGTGATATCGGCGATGATCAGGCCAATAAGGCGGGTTCGGCCGTGCTTGAGGCCGCGGGCCATCAGGCTGGGGCGGTAGTCGAGTTCGGCAATGGCTTTTTCAATACGTGATAACAGATCGTCGGAAAGCAGATGCTTCTCGCCGTTGAGATAACGTGAAATGCTGGTTTTGCCGGTCTTTGCGGCTTTCGCCACATCGCTGATAGTTGCACGCGCCGCTTTCGCCATGGTGGCTTCCTTTGCTGAAAATCTGCCAACACATTAGCGCGAAAAATAGCGATATCAAGCATTTTGCCCGGCAGAGCGGCTGCCGGGCGACATGAGGATGCGCTTACTGTAGCGGGCTGAGGGTAATTTCCACGCGACGGTTCTGCGCTTTGCCTTCCGCCGTATTGTTGCTGGCGATAGGATTCGCCGGCCCCATGCCGGTGGTGCGAATGCGGTTGGCCGCCACGCCCTGCGTGATCAGCGCGCTGGCGACGCTGTCTGCACGCTGTTGCGACAGACGCATATTCAGATCCTTGCTGCCGGTGCTGTCGGTGTAGCCGACGACGTTAACAGCGGTTTTCTCGTACTCTTTCAGCACCATGGCCACGCCGGTCAGGGTGTTGGCGCCGGCCGGCTTCAGGTTGGCGCTGTTGCTGTCGAAGGTGACGTTATTCGGCATGTTCAGCACGATATTGTCGCCATTTCGCGTCACGCTAACCCCGGTTCCCTGCATCTTGTCGCGCAGCTTCGCTTCCTGCACGTCCATGTAGTAACCAATGCCGCCGCCGAGCGCCGCGCCTGCCGCTGCGCCAATCAGCGCGCCTTTGCCGCGGTCATGTTTGGAAGAGGAGAGCGCGCCGACGCCAGCGCCCACTAAGGAGCCAATACCTGCGCCAATACCGGATTTACCTGCTTCACGTTCACCGGTATAGGGGTTGGTGGTGCAGCCAGAAATGGCCAGAGTGCCGCTGACCAGCGCCGCAATCATAAGTACGCGTTTTTTCATTTAATGTCCTTAATCCTTTTTATTCTTTGTCACAGCGAACGTGACGGTTGATTATGACGCGTGATTACGTAGAAAATTCCCCGGATACCATCTCATTTTGTAAATAACATTGAACGGTTGCCCATCACGCCGTCATGACACCTGCATTCGCTGACCAGGAGCCACCCTTGCCAACCTCATCTGCAACCAAAACCATCTTAACCGCCGCCCACTGGGGACCGATGCTGGTGGAAACGGACGGTGAAAACGTCCTCTCCTCCCGGGGCGCGCTGGCGACACCGTTTGCCAACTCGCTGCAAACGGCGGTGCGCGATCAGGTCCACAGCAAAACCCGCGTGCGCTATCCGATGGTGCGCAAAGGCTTCCTTGCTTCACCGGAAACGCCGCAGGGGGTCCGCGGTCAGGATGAATTCGTGCGGGTGAGCTGGGATCAGGCGCTGGATTTGATTGATGCCCAGCATCGGCGGATCCGCGAAAGCTACGGTCCGCAGTCGATTTTCGCCGGCTCCTACGGCTGGCGTTCTAACGGCGTGTTGCATAAGGCGGCGACACTGCTGCAGCGCTACATGAGCCTGGCAGGCGGCTATACCGGCCATCTTGGCGATTACTCCACCGGCGCGGCGCAGGCGATCATGCCTTACGTCGTGGGCGGCAATGAGGTGTATCAGCAGCAGACCAGCTGGCCGCTGGTGCTCGAGCATAGCGAGGTGGTGGTGCTGTGGAGCGCCAATCCGCTGAACACGCTGAAAATTGCCTGGAACGCCTCCGACGAGCAGGGGATCCCGTGGTTCGACCGGCTGCGCCAGAGCGGCAAGCGCCTGATCTGCATCGATCCGATGCGATCGGAAACCGTCGATTTCTTTGGCGATTCGATGGAATGGATCGCCCCGCATATGGGCACCGATGTCGCGCTGATGCTGGGGATCGCCCATACGCTGGTGGAAAATAGCTGGCAGGATGATGCGTTTCTTACCCGCTGCACCAGCGGCTACGATATTTTTGCCCGCTATCTGACCGGCGAAAGCGACGGCGTAGCGAAAACCGCTGACTGGGCGGCGGCGATCTGCGGCGTGGAAGCGGATAAGATCCGCGAACTGGCGAAACTTTTCCATGAAAACACCACCATGCTGATGTCTGGCTGGGGCATGCAGCGCCAGCAGTATGGCGAGCAGAAGCACTGGATGTTGGTCACCCTGGCCGCCATGCTGGGGCAGATTGGCACCCCGGGAGGCGGGTTTGGTCTTTCCTACCATTTCGCCAACGGCGGCAACCCGACGCGCCGCGCGGCGGTGCTGGGCTCAATGCAGGGAAGCGTCGCCGGGGGCGTAGACGCGGTGGAGAAGATCCCGGTCGCGCGGATCGTCGAGGCGCTGGAGAATCCGGGGGCGGACTATCAGCACAACGGCATGGCGCGTCGCTTCCCCGATATTCGCTTTATCTGGTGGGCCGGCGGGGCCAACTTTACTCATCATCAGGACACCAACCGATTGATTCAGGCCTGGCAGAAACCGGAGCTGATCGTCATCTCCGAATGCTTCTGGACCGCCGCCGCGCGCCATGCCGATATCGTCCTGCCGGCGACCACCTCGTTTGAGCGCAACGATCTGACCATGACCGGGGATTACAGCAATCAGCATCTGGTGCCGATGAAGCAGGTGGTCGCCCCGCGAGATGAAGCGCGCGACGATTTCGCAGTCTTTGCCGACCTCAGCGAACGCTGGGAAGCGGGCGGCCGCGAGCGCTTCACTGAAGGGAAGAGTGATTTGCAGTGGCTGGAGACCTTCTATCAGATGGCCGCCCGGCGCGGCGCCCAGCAGCAGGTGACGCTGCCGCCGTTTGCCGAATTCTGGCAGGCTAACCAGCTGATTGAGATGCCGGAGGAGCCGGAGAATGCCCGTTTTGCCCGCTTCGCCGCCTTCCGCGACGATCCGCAGGCCAACCCGCTGAAAACGGCGAGCGGTAAAATTGAGATCCACTCACCAACCATCGCCGCCTTTGGCTACGCCGATTGCCCGCCGCACCCGATGTGGCTGGAGCCCGACGAGTGGCACGGCAACGCCGAGGCAGGGCAGCTGCAGCTGCTGTCGGCCCATCCGGCACACCGTCTGCACAGCCAGCTGAACTATACCGCGCTGCGCGAACGCTATGCCGTCGCCGGACGCGAACCGTTGACCATCCATCCGCAGGATGCGCAGGCGCGCGGGATTGCCGATGGCGATTTGGTGCGGGTGTGGAACGCCCGCGGTCAGGTGCTGGCCGGCGCCGTGGTGACGGAGGGGATCCGCCCGGGAGTGATTTGCCTGCATGAAGGGGCATGGCCCGACCTGGATCCGCTGGTGGGCATC
The DNA here is from genome assembly GCF_002806645.1 of Klebsiella sp. H-Nf2. Classification (NCBI taxonomy): domain Bacteria; kingdom Pseudomonadati; phylum Pseudomonadota; class Gammaproteobacteria; order Enterobacterales; family Enterobacteriaceae; genus Klebsiella; species Klebsiella sp. H-Nf2. Next base: position 221,515 of record NZ_PIBL01000003.1, on the reverse strand, counting down.
TGCAAAAACGGGGCGGTGAACGTCTTAACCAAAGATATCCCGACATCCCGGCTCGGCAACGGCTGTGCCGGGAACACCGCCCTGGCGTGGCTGGAGAAATATACCGGCCCGGCGCTGCCGCTTACAGCATTTGATCCGCCGGCCAACGCATAATCCACGTCGGGTGCTGAGTATCGTCCTGCCATGCGCAGTCTTCAATCCGGAAGCCCTGCGCATGGTAGAAACTGACCGCCGATTCGTTCTTCTGGTAAACCTCAAGGCTAAGCCAGGCGTAGTGCTGTTTGACTTCATCCAACAGCGCCTGGCCAATGCCCTGGCGGATGGCGTCCGGCGCGACAAACAATGCGCCGACGAAGCGGGAGTCCAGCACGCTAACAAAGCCTTTTAATACTCCGTCGCGCTCCCAGACCCAGGTGCTGGCGGCGGGAAGATAGACATCCCGTACCACCGCGATGCTGTCGCGCCAGTAACTTTCGCTGATAAAGGGATGAGCATGAATCGTGCTGTCCAGCCACAGCGCCAGCAGCGGAGCGGTATCTTTAGTGTCCCACTTGCGGATCATCCTGACCTCCAGGGTGACAGAAGCAGCCGGTGACATGGTCGTTGACCAGCCCACAGGCCTGCATAAAGGAATAACAGATTGTCGAGCCGACAAATTTAAAGCCGCGTTTTTTCAATGCCTTCGATAGCGCATCTGAGGCCGGCGTCGTGGTGGGGATTTCCGCCAGCGTCGCGGCGCACGTTACCTGCGGCTCATTGTTGACGAAGGACCAGACAAAATCAGTGAACGACTCGCCATTTTCTTCCATCGCCAGGTAAGCGCGGGCGTTGCCGATAATGGCCTGAATTTTTCCCCGATGGCGAATGATGCCGGCATTCTGTAGCAACTGCTCGACATCATCTTCCCCCATCGCTGCCACGCGTACCGGGTCGAACTGGTGAAAAGCCTGGCGGTAGTTCTGCCGTTTTTTTAACACGGTGATCCAGGACAAACCGGCCTGCTGGCCCTCAAGGCAGATCATTTCAAACAGCTGACGGCCCTCTTTTTGCGCCACACCCCATTCGGTATCGTGATACTCGATATATAACGGATCCTGGCTCACCCATCCGCAACGTTGCATTGATATTTCTCCCTCTACGCTAAAAAAGTGAACGCCCGGCTTGACGGCTGAAAGATAAAGATAATAGTTAATACAGGGAAATCGTATCCCCAAAAAAAACACAGCAATATTGCCGATTCGGCTCTTTTCTGGAGTCGCATTAATGATAATAAAGAAATGCAATGGCCTCCGGGGCTTCTTGATCCCGGCGAGCATATCCGTCTGGGTGTTGTGTGTCTCTGGAGCGAATGCCTGGCAACAGGAATATATCGCTATCGATACAAAAAGTAATACGCCGGAACGCTATACATGGGATAGCGATCACCAACCACGTTACGAAGATATTCTTGCTGAGCGGATGAAGTCCTCAGAGACGCCCGGCGGGCTGGCATTAAACCAGGCGCTGGCACCACCGGACAGCAGTCGTGGTCAGAGCGTCGGCTGGAATTATCTGCTGGCAAATGGCATGACCTCCGGGCCGGTGGCCAGCCTGCGCAGCGATGTCACCGCGCCGGTGACGAGAAGCGCGGGCGAGACGGGGTATGTCAACACGCTCGGCTGGCGCATGGATTATCAGTCGCTGTGGGGCGTACATCCCTGGGCTCAGGTGAGCTATAACCAGTCGCTCGCCAGCGATGCCTGGTCGCCGACGACCCGCGCCAGAGAAGGCGGCTGGAGTGATGTCACCCTGGGGGCCGATATGCAGTTGGGATCCCACGTGGCAGCATGGGCGACGCTGTCGCAGGCGGACAATGTCCCATCGGGGGAAAATACGCTCTATCTGATGGGCGTCAGCGCCAACTTTTAACCCGACATTGTTACGCGTTTGAAACGACACGGTTATTGTTAAATCTCAGTAATGGCGCATTTCTGTGAGATAGCGCACACTAACTTTTTGCCTGAAATTCGCGGAATGAATGTTTTGCAATGTCATTCGTTCCGCCATTAATGCATTTCATTCCCTGCTGATGGCAGTTCATGCCTTTTTTCCCCACAGGATGAGGGGCCTTCGCTATTGTGGCGGCAGTTAATTTATCAGGACAACTGCTATGAACGCTGCAAACCGTCAATCGACCCGCTGGCTTACGCTAATCGGCACTATCATCACCCAATTTGCTCTCGGTTCGGTCTATACCTGGAGCCTGTTTAATAGTTCGCTGTCTGACAAACTGGGCGAGCCGGTTAGCCGGGTGGCTTTCTCCTTTGGCCTGCTGAGCCTCGGGCTGGCGCTCTCCTCGTCGGTTGCCGGGAAACTGCAGGAGCGCTTTGGCGTTAAGCGCGTCACGATGGCCTCCGGGATCCTGCTCGGTCTGGGCTTCTTCCTGACCGCGCACTCCAGCAGCCTGATGATGCTGTGGCTGAGCGCGGGCGTGCTGGTGGGGCTGGCGGACGGTGCCGGTTATCTGCTGACGCTGTCGAACTGCGTGAAGTGGTTCCCTGAACGTAAAGGGCTGATCTCCGCTTTCTCCATCGGTTCCTATGGTCTCGGCAGCCTGGGGTTCAAATTCATTGACTCCCATCTGCTGGCCACCGTCGGTCTGGAAAAAACCTTCGTCATCTGGGGCGCTATCGTGCTGGTGATGATTGTGTTTGGCGCGACCCTGATGAAAGATGCGCCGAATCATACGGCGACCACCGCGGCCAATGGCGTGGTAGAAAACGACTTCAGCCTGGCGGAATCAATGCGCAAACCGCAGTACTGGATGTTGGCGGTGATGTTCCTGACGGCCTGCATGAGCGGTCTGTACGTGATTGGCGTGGCGAAAGATATTGCCCAGGGGATGGTCCACCTGGATGTCGCCACGGCGGCAAACGCGGTCACGGTTATCTCGATTGCTAACCTCAGCGGCCGCCTGGTGTTAGGCATCCTGTCCGACAAAATCTCCCGCATTCGTGTGATTACCATCGGCCAGGTGGTGTCGCTGGTGGGGATGGCCGCGCTGCTGTTCGCCCCGCTGAATGCCATGACTTTCTTCGCCGCCATCGCCTGCGTCGCCTTTAACTTCGGCGGCACCATCACCGTCTTCCCGTCACTGGTGAGTGAGTTCTTTGGCCTGAACAATCTGGCGAAAAACTATGGCGTGATTTATCTGGGCTTTGGTATCGGCAGCATCTGCGGCTCTCTCATCGCTTCACTGTTCGGCGGCTTCTACGTGACTTTCTGCGTGATCTTCGCCCTGCTGATTCTGTCGCTGGCGCTGTCCACCACCATTCGTCAGCCGAAAGGCAGAGTCTATAGCGAGGCGCATGCCTGAAACCTGCAGCGTGAAACGCGCCCCTGGTTAATCCCCTAAGCAAATAGTGCCAATCCAGCCAAATGTTTTGTAAATGTTTGGCTGGATCACATTCCCTCCTGATACTTTTCCCGTTCCCTGTGGTCTACTTATCGCGCTTTGTAGAGGTTTCTGATAACCAACCCTAACGCACCCTATTAGCCTACTGACTCGTGCCACAGCGTCAGGCGGTGTTTTATTCTTCTTTTTCCAGGTTTGCTTGCATGAAATATATTAGAACGATGACGCAGCAGAAGCTTAGTTTTTGGCTGGCGCTGTACATCGGCTGGTTTATGAACGTCGCCGTTTTTTTCCGGCGTTTCGATGGCTATGCTCAAGAGTTCACTTTCTGGAAAGGGCTTTCCGGTGTCGTTGAACTGGTTGCCACGGTCTTTGTCACCTTCTTCCTGTTACGTCTGCTGTCACTGTTTGGCCGCCGCATCTGGCGCATTCTGGCGACGCTGATTGTCCTGTTTTCCGCCGCCGCCAGTTACTACATGACGTTCCTCAATGTGGTGATTGGCTACGGAATTATCGCCTCGGTGATGACCACCGATATCGACCTGTCGAAAGAGGTTATCGGCTGGCACCTGATCCTCTGGCTGGTGGTGGTGAGTGCGCCGCCGCTGCTGTTTATCTGGAGTAACCGCTGCCGCCATACGCTGCTGCGCCAATTGCGCACCCCAGGCCAGCGGGTTAAAAACGTGCTGATCGTGGTGCTGGCCGGACTTATTGTCTGGGGCCCCATCCGCCTGCTTGAGCTGCGTCAGCACGATGTGGAGCGCCATTCGGAAGTGGATATGCCCAGCTACGGCGGGGTGATCGCCAACTCCTACCTGCCATCAAACTGGCTGTCGGCGCTGGGGCTGTACGCCTGGGCGCAGGTGGATGAATCCTCGGATAATAAATCGCTAATTAACCCGGCGAAGAAGTTTACCTACGTCGCCCCTGAGGGACTTGATGACACCTACGTGGTATTCATCATTGGCGAAACGACCCGCTGGGACCATATGGGCATCCTCGGCTATAGCCGCAACACCACGCCAGAGCTGGAGAAAGAGAAGAATCTCGTCGCCTTCCGCGGCTACTCCTGCGATACCGCCACCAAGCTGTCGTTGCGCTGCATGTTTGTGCGTCAGGGCGGGGCGGAGGATAACCCGCAGCGGACGCTCAAAGAGCAGAACGTCTTTGCCGTGCTTCATCAGTTGGGCTTCAACGGCAATCTCTATGCCATGCAGAGCGAGATGTGGTTCTACAGCAACACGATGGCCAACAATATCGCCTACCGCGAGCAAATTGGCGCCGAGCCGCGCAACCGCGGCAAGAGCGTTGACGATATGCTGCTGGTGGAGGAGATGAAGCGCGGTATGGCGCAGGACAATGCGTCAGGTAAGCATCTGATCATCATCCACACCAAAGGCTCTCATTTTAACTATACCCAACGCTACCCGCGCAGCTTTGCCCAGTGGAAGCCGGAGTGCGTCGGCGTTGACAACAAGTGCTCGAAAGCGGAGCTGATTAACTCCTACGATAACAGCGTGACCTACGTCGATCACTTTATCGTCAGCGTCCTCGACCAGCTGCGGGATAAGAAAGCGATTGTGTTCTATGCCGCCGATCATGGGGAGTCGATTAACGAGCGTGAACACCTGCACGGAACGCCGCGCAAGATGGCGCCGCCGGAGCAGTTCCGCGTGCCGATGATGGTGTGGATGTCGGATAAATACCTGGAGAACCCCGATCACGCCGCCGCGTTTGCCCATCTGCAGCAGCAGGCCGCGATGAAGGTGCCGCGCCGTCACGTTGAGCTGTATGACACCATTATGGGCTGCCTCGGCTATACCTCGCCGGATGGCGGGATCAATGAGAATAACAACTGGTGCCGCTGGAAAAAGTAAGGCACAGATTTTATTTTCAGATTCTCGGGTCTGTTTTCCCTTCCTGAGCCCAGGATAAGCTAATCCCTCGCCGGCTGACGTCGCGCGAGGGATTTTTTTCGCACAGTGGACGTGTCTGGCAGGTTGCCTCTTCTTCTTTGATTACCCTCCAGTTTCCTTGCTTCCCCTGTGCTCGAACTTTTCATGGAGAGAAAGGATGAAGGTGATAAAGGGGTTGGCCTTGCTGTGCCTGTTGATGCTCGTGGGCTGCCAGTCTGAGGAAGAGACCAGCCAGTTCCTGCTGGCCTGTAAATACGATGCGCCGGCGACGATCGAAGCCATGCTGAATAACGGCATTGATGTGGATGGTCAGGATAAAACCGGCTTAAGTGGCCTGATGGTCGCTGCCGCGGAAAATCGTCGCGATGTAGTGGCGTTACTGCTTAAGCGTCAGGCGAAGCCGAATCTCCAGACGCGCCAGGGCGTGACGGCGCTGATGTTGGCGGCGGCGCGAGGCAGCGATACCGCGATTATCGGCGATCTTCTCCAGGCGGGAGCGGCGGTGAATCAGACCACCATCGAGAAGAGCACGCCATTGATGTCCGCCATTGCCGACGGCGGTGACGTCAGAAACGACTATCAGCATATTCTGGCGATGAAAAAGCCCGATGCGCCTGTCGAGGAGGAGAGCACGCTGGATAAAATCGTCGGCGCAACGGCGGCGAAATCGCTGGCGACGGGTAACCGCGCGCTGATGACCGAAGACATGGCGTTACAACTGGCACCCGGCGCGTTTAAGAAGAACGTCGACGAAATTGTGGCGCTGCTTATCAGGCACGGGGCGGACGTGAAGGCCGTCAATGCTTCAGGGGAATCGGCCTTTTTCCTCGCGGTCGATCACGCGCGTTCGGCGGAAACCATCACGGCGCTGGCCAACGCCGGGGCGGACACCAGCCTGGCGGATAAATCCGGCACCACTCCGCTGATTCTGGCGGCGGCGGGGGATGATCCCAATCTGGTGCTGGCGCTGTCGGCCTCCGGTGTGGAGGTGGATAAGCCGAACCGTGAAGGGCTCACGGCGCTGCAGGTGGCGGCGGGTCAGGGGTCGCCTGCGGTGATCGCGGCGCTGGTGCAGCGCGGGGCAAAGGTGGACCAGCTCTCCGCCAACGACCTCAGCCCGCTGATGCTGGCGGTCAAAATGAATAATAAAGCCAGTGTCGAGGCGCTGCTTGAGGCTGGCGCCAGCGTCAATCTGAGCAATAAGGCCGGCTATACGGCGATTGGCTACAGCCGGGCCGACGAGGTTCGCCAGCTGCTGCTGGCGCAGCATGCTGAGCTGAAGGGGCAGGCCGCGCATATGGCGCAAAGCGAACTCCAGTTTTGTGCCAATGCCTTTGCCGACAAGCTGGCATACAGCGACATCGCCCGCGCGGTAAATAACGATACCCGCCCGGACATCATGCGCCATCAGCAATCCTGTCCGGAGCTGGGGGAACTGACGATGCTGCTGGGGGAATTTAAATTCAACCCGGCGGGCTCGACCTATCTCGGTGAGCCGGTGACCTGTAAGGTATCCGAGTATCGCAAAGCGTTTGAGGTGAGCTGCCGCTGAAAACAATGACCAACCGGCGATTCGCTGCTCAGGCTGCTGAGTTTCTCGCCGGTTGAGCGATTTTTTGAAAATAAGGCATTGACGGGTAGGCATCCCAGCAGTAAGATGCGCCCCGCATTCGGTGATTGGCGCAGCCTGGTAGCGCACTTCGTTCGGGACGAAGGGGTCGGAGGTTCGAATCCTCTATCACCGACCAAATTCGAAAAGCCTGCTCAACGAGCAGGCTTTTTTGCATCCGTAGCCTGTGAGGATGAGAACCTCCGGGGGCAGAGGTTCGACTCGAGCGAAGCGAGAGAACGTTGCGACAGCAACGGCCCGCAGGGCGAGCCACGAAGTGGCGAGTCATCCTCTATCACCGACCAAATTCGAAAAGCCTGCTCAACGAGCAGGCTTTTTTGCATCTGTAGCCTGTGAGGATGAGAACCTCCGGGGGCAGAGGTTCGACTCGAGCGAAGCGAGAGAACGTTGCGTCAGCAACGGCCCGCAGGCGAGCCACGAAGTGGCGAGTTATCCTCTATCACCGACCAAATTCGAAAAGCCTGCTCAACGAGCAGGCTTTTTTGCATCTGTAGCCTGTGAGGATGAGAACCTCCGGGGGTAGAGGTTCGACTTGTGTTCCGTAGGCCCGCGCAAGCGCAGCGCCGCCGGGCATTATCCGTGTGCTACCGGCCAAAAATTCCACCAGAATCACAATTAACGTCTTTACCCACGTTTCCAGCCAGCTATTCGCTATTTTGTGACATCTTCCATTGCATTTTTTTATCGATGAACAGATCTTTTTTCGCGAAGCTTATGGCTAAATGTAGCATTTTCCGCTGTGCGCTTTAACGTTCGCGCTATTAATCGCTCACATATTGGTCACACAGCAAGAAATTTTTCTCATTTGTTGGAATTGTTTCCCTCTGCGTGTTGCAAATTATTAAGGTCTTTATTCTGCTTATCGGCCCGTAGCATAAATTTCTCTGCTGAAAATAGCGCCTTGAAGTTTTTTTAATCTTTGCCTGCCGTTTCTCACGCTGGATGTAAAACCCGGCTGGCTGTATTGACGTTTCCCCATTCTGTTGACAGATTGTAGGGCATGAGGGGCATTTCATGGAGAATCCGTACTGCAACTCAGTCGTTTTTGCGAAAGGAATCCCCATCTCTCTCTACGCCTTCGGGCACCACCGACTGGACCGGGTATATTCTAAATAGTTCGAGCTGCGGAAAGGCGGCAAGTGTACGAGCTCCCCTGAGCATAGATAACGATGTGACTGGGATGATCGAGCGCAGCCAACGCATCCGTCGTTTGAAATAGGACGAATAAAAATAAATAAAGGTCCGGCGGATATATGCAAACAACATCACAGTTTTGGAGCAGAATAATGAGTATTTCCTTGAAGAAATCAGGGATGCTGAAGCTTGGTCTGAGCCTGGTCGCCATGACCGTCGCCGCCAGCGTGCAAGCGAAAACCCTGGTTTATTGTTCTGAAGGCTCGCCGGAAGGCTTTAACCCACAGCTCTTCACCTCTGGCACCACCTATGACGCCAGTTCCGTACCGATCTATAACCGCCTGGTCGAATTTAAAACCGGTACGACGGAAGTTATTCCAGGGCTTGCTGAGAAATGGGAAGTCAGTCCTGATGGCAAAACCTATACTTTCCATCTGCGTCAGGGCGTGAAGTGGCAAGATAATAAAGACTTCAAACCAACCCGTGACCTGAACGCCGATGACATCGTGTTCTCCTTCGATCGCCAGAAGAATACCAATAACCCGTACCATAAAGTTTCTGGCGGCAGCTATGAATACTTTGAAGGGATGGGTCTGCAGGACCTGATTAGCGAAGTGAAGAAAGTGGACGATAAAACCGTCCAGTTCGTCCTGACTCGCCCGGAAGCGCCGTTCCTCGCTGACCTGGCCATGGACTTCGCCTCTATCCTCTCGAAAGAGTATGCCGATAACATGCTGAAAGCCGGCACGCCGGAAAAAGTGGACCTCAATCCTATCGGTACCGGCCCATTCCAGCTGCTGCAGTACCAGAAAGATTCCCGCATTCTGTATAAAGCCTTCCCGGGCTATTGGGGTACCAAGCCGAAGATCGATCGTCTGGTCTTCTCTATCACCCCGGATGCTTCCGTGCGCTATGCCAAGCTGCAGAAAAATGAGTGCCAGGTGATGCCGTACCCGAACCCGGCGGACATCGCGCGCATGAAGGAAGATAAGAACATTACCCTGCTGGAACAGCCGGGCCTGAACGTCGGTTATCTCTCCTTCAACACTGAGAAGAAACCGCTGGACGACGTCAAAGTTCGTCAGGCGCTGACCTACGCGGTTAACAAAGAAGCGATCATCAAAGCCGTTTACCAGGGCGCAGGCCAGGCGGCGAAGAACCTGATCCCGCCGACCATGTGGGGCTATAACGACGACGTTAAAGACTACACCTACGACCCGGAGAAGGCGAAGCAGTTGCTGAAAGAAGCGGGCCTGGAAAAAGGTTTCACCATCGACCTGTGGGCGATGCCGGTACAGCGTCCGTACAACCCGAATGCCCGCCGTATGGCTGAAATGATCCAGGCGGACTGGGCGAAAGTCGGCGTCCAGGCCAAGATTGTCACCTATGAGTGGGGTGAGTATCTGAAGCGGGCGAAAGCGGGCGAGCACCAGACCGTAATGATGGGCTGGACCGGTGACAACGGGGATCCGGATAACTTCTTCGCGACCCTGTTCAGCTGCGCCGCGGCGAAAGACGGCTCCAACTACTCGCGCTGGTGCTATAAGCCGTTTGAAGATCTGATTCAGCCGGCCCGCGCTACCGACGACCACAACAAGCGTATTGAACTGTACAAACAGGCTCAGGTAGTGATGCATGACCAGGCTCCGGCGCTGATCATCGCCCACTCCACCGTCTATGAGCCGGTGCGTAAAGAAGTCAAAGGCTATGTGGTGGATCCGCTGGGCAAACACCACTTCGATAACGTCTCCGTCGAATAATAAGCACGATGCCTGACCCCCTCTCCCCGCGCGGGAGAGGAAGGGGGCGTATTCCCGCTATTCCGGGGAATGCTTTTGTGAGCAATACAGACGCCCTGTCGCCAGGCGGGGCGTCACTAGAGAGAATCCGGGTTATGTTGCAGTTTATTCTCCGACGTCTGGGACTAGTCATCCCGACATTTATCGGTATCACCCTTCTCACCTTTGCCTTCGTCCATATGATCCCCGGCGATCCGGTGATGATTATGGCGGGCGAACGTGGTATTTCCCCCGAGCGTCACGCGCAGCTGCTGGCCGAAATGGGCCTTGATAAGCCGCTGTGGCAGCAATATGCCCATTACATTTGGGGCGTACTGCACGGTGATTTAGGCATCTCGCTGAAAAGCCGCATTCCCGTGTGGCAAGAGTTTGTCCCGCGCTTTAAAGCCACTCTTGAACTGGGCGTTTGCGCGATGATTTTCGCCGTCGCCGTCGGTATTCCTGTGGGCGTGCTGGCTGCGGTAAAACGCGGCTCCATCTTTGACCATACCGCCGTGGGTCTGGCGCTGACTGGCTACTCCATGCCTATCTTCTGGTGGGGCATGATGCTGATTATGCTGGTTTCGGTGCAACTGAACCTGACCCCGGTCTCCGGGCGTATCAGCGATACGGTGTTCCTTGACGATACCTTGCCGCTGACCGGCTTTATGCTGATCGACACCGCCATCTGGGGTGAGCAGGGCGACTTTATCGATGCCTTAATGCATATGATCCTGCCGGCTATCGTGCTGGGCACTATCCCACTGGCGGTGATTGTGCGTATGACCCGCTCGTCGATGCTGGAAGTGCTCGGCGAAGACTACATTCGTACCGCGCGCGCCAAAGGGCTGACCCGGATGCGGGTGATTGTGGTCCATGCCCTGCGCAACGCGATGCTGCCGGTGGTCACGGTCATTGGCCTGCAGGTGGGCACGCTGCTGGCGGGCGCGATCCTGACGGAAACCATTTTCTCATGGCCTGGTTTAGGCCGCTGGCTGATTGACGCGCTGCAGCGTCGCGATTACCCGGTGGTGCAGGGCGGGGTACTGCTGGTGGCGACGATGATTATCCTCGTCAACCTGCTGGTCGACCTGCTGTATGGCGTGGTGAACCCGCGTATCCGGCATAAGAAGTAAGGGGCCATCATGTCACAAGTTACTGAGAATAAAGCTATTGCTGCACCGGTGCCGATGACGCCGCTGCAGGAGTTCTGGCACTATTTCAAACGCAACAAAGGCGCGGTCGTTGGTCTGGTATACGTGGCGGTGATGATTATCATCGCGGTGTTCGCCAACTTCCTCTCCCCGTATAACCCGGCGGATCAGTTCCGTGATTCGCTGCTGGCGCCGCCGTTCTGGCAGGACGGCGGTAGCCTGACGCATCTGCTCGGCACCGATGACGTGGGCCGCGATATTCTGTCGCGTTTGATGTATGGCGCGCGCCTGTCGCTGCTGGTGGGCTGTCTGGTGGTGGTGCTGTCGCTGATCCTTGGCGTGGTGCTCGGTCTGGTGGCGGGCTATTTCGGCGGAGTGGTGGATTCCATCATCATGCGCGTCGTCGATATTATGCTGGCGCTGCCGAGCCTGCTGCTGGCGCTGGTGCTGGTGGCAATCTTCGGGCCGTCTATCGTCAACGCGTCGCTGGCGCTGACCTTCGTGGCGCTCCCACACTATGTGCGTCTGACGCGTGCGGCGGTGCTGGTCGAGGTCAACCGCGACTACGTGACCGCTTCCCGCGTGGCGGGCGCCGGCGCGATGCGCCAGATGTTCGTCAATATTCTTCCCAACTGTCTCGCGCCGCTGATCGTTCAGGCGTCGCTGGGCTTTTCTAACGCCATTCTCGACATGGCAGCGCTGGGGTTCCTCGGCATGGGCGCACAGCCGCCGACGCCTGAGTGGGGCACCATGCTCTCCGACGTATTGCAGTTCGCGCAAAGCGCCTGGTGGGTGGTGACCTTCCCGGGTGTGGCGATCCTGCTGACGGTGCTGGCATTTAACCTGATGGGTGACGGTCTGCGTGACGCGCTCGATCCCAAACTGAAGCAGTAAGAGGTTCGAGATGGCGTTATTGAATGTAGATAAATTATCGGTGCATTTCGGCGATGAGAACGCGCCGTTCCGCGCCGTAGACCGCATCAGCTATAGCGTGAAGCAGGGCGAAGTGGTTGGCATCGTCGGTGAATCCGGCTCCGGTAAATCCGTCAGCTCGCTGGCGATTATGGGTCTGATTGACTATCCCGGCCGGGTGATGGCGGACAAACTGGAGTTCAACGGCCGCGACCTGCAGCGCATCTCTGAAAAAGAGCGGCGTCAGCTGGTGGGGGCGGAAGTGGCGATGATCTTCCAGGATCCTATGACCAGCCTCAATCCGTGCTATACCGTCGGCTACCAGATTATGGAAGCGATCAAAGTTCATCAGGGCGGCAATAAGCAAACACGCCGCCAGCGGGCCATCGACCTGCTGAACCTGGTGGGCATTCCCGATCCGGCGTCGCGGCTCGACGTTTACCCGCACCAGCTTTCCGGCGGGATGAGTCAGCGCGTGATGATCGCGATGGCGATTGCCTGTCGGCCAAAACTGCTGATTGCCGATGAACCTACCACCGCGCTGGACGTGACCATTCAGGCGCAGATCATCGAGCTGCTGCTGGAGTTGCAGCAGCAGGAAAATATGGCGCTGGTGCTGATCACCCACGACCTGGCGCTGGTGGCCGAGGCGGCGCATAAAATTATCGTCATGTATGCGGGTCAGGTGGTGGAGACCGGTGACGCGAAAGATATCTTCCGCGCGCCGCGCCATCCGTACACCCAGGCGCTGCTGCGCGCGCTGCCGGAGTTCGCTCAGGATAAGGCGCGTCTGGCGTCGTTACCGGGCGTGGTGCCGGGGAAATATGACCGTCCTGTCGGCTGCCTGCTGAACCCGCGCTGTCCCTATGCCACGGATAAATGCCGTAGCGAAGAGCCCGTACTGGCGGATCTCAATGGCGGCCGTCAGTCTAAATGTCACTACCCACTCGATGATGCCGGGAGGCCTGGATTATGAGTACGCAAAAGGCCACCACGCAACAACCGCTGTTGCAGGCCATTGATCTGAAAAAACACTATCCGGTGAAGAAGGGGATATTCGCCCCGGAACGGCTGGTGAAAGCGCTGGACGGCGTCTCCTTTACCCTTGAACGCGGTAAAACGCTGGCGGTGGTGGGGGAGTCGGGCTGTGGTAAATCGACTCTGGGCCGTCTGCTGACAATGATTGAGGTCCCGACCGGCGGTGAGCTGTACTATCAGGGTCAGGATCTGCTTAAGCACGACCCGCAGGCGCAGAAGCTGCGGCGGCAGAAAATCCAGATTGTGTTCCAGAACCCGTACGGTTCGCTGAACCCGCGTAAAAAAGTGGGACAGATTCTGGAAGAGCCGCTGCTGATTAACAGCAGCCTGAGTAAAGATCAGCGCCGTGAAAAAGCGCTGGCGATGATGGCGAAGGTCGGTCTGAAAACCGAACATTACGATCGCTACCCGCATATGTTTTCCGGCGGTCAGCGCCAGCGTATCGCCATTGCCCGCGGGCTGATGCTGGATCCGGACGTGGTGATTGCCGATGAGCCGGTTTCTGCGCTGGACGTTTCGGTACGTGCCCAGGTGCTGAACCTGATGATGGATCTGCAGCAGGATTTAGGGCTGTCCTACGTGTTTATCTCCCACGACCTGTCAGTTGTCGAGCATATCGCTGATGAAGTGATGGTGATGTATCTCGGCCGCTGCGTGGAGAAGGGCACCAAAGACCAGATCTTCAACAATCCGCGCCATCCGTATACCCAGGCGCTGTTGTCGGCGACCCCGCGTCTGAACCCGGACGACCGTCGCGAGCGGATCAAGCTGACCGGCGAACTGCCGAGCCCGCTGAACCCGCCGCCGGGTTGCGCCTTTAACGCACGCTGCCGTCGACGCTTTGGTCCATGCACCCAGCTCCAGCCGCAGCTTAAGGATTACGGCGGCCAACTGGTGGCCTGCTTTGCCGTCGATCAGGATGAGAATCCGCAAAAACCCCACGCCTGATGGTGCGCTCCCGGTCCCCGGACCGGGAGTTTCTCTTCCGCCTGAGAGGAAACCTGGCAACACCGTTCATTGTTGCAATTTCTGCCATACTCTCGGAGCATTCTTCGTAGATTATCCGAAAAAATAAGCCTTTCAGTCCATTTTTATAGAATTAAAGAGAAATTAAAATGGTTCAGGTTTATTATTTCATTTATCCAATGCCATGATTTTTTCATGGTTTAATATATTTATATGAAAACGGCCGGGAAGCGCGGTGGTACGCGGTGGTACGCGGAGGTTGAGGATGTACGCATACCTAAAAAATGGGGCTATCATTCTGAAAGGGAAGTGTTAGTGTAGTGATACTTCTGCCGTGGAATCACACCGAAAATCAAATTCTAAACTATTATATCCCTGTCAATCGTGTTGTATTGGTACGACTAAGCTGGCATTAATCTGCCATACAAGAAACGTCACGATGTTTTCTAATACCAAGAAAATAACAACAAACTTAATATGAAATTTTTAAAATCATGAGGTTATCAATGAACCATTATGATGATCTGCAGCGCTTTCAAGAAAAAACGCGGACCCAAAACCTCAAATTTCAGGATCTTTCTTCGCAAGCCGCCACGCGGGAACACGGCGACTGGGCGATCCTTAATCAGCTGAATCCCGACGCTGGGAAATCTTCCACTCTGGCGCTGGGAGGGTCGGTCTCCGCGCCGCTGCCGCAGCCCGTGCCCGCGGATCTCTTCCAGCGTGTCGACCCCGTGGTCGCGGCGCCAGCCTCACCTCCGGTTGCGCCAGTCCCCCCAGTTATTGCCCCGATCCCATTGCCGGTCGCAGAACCTGCTGTGCCGGAATCTGTCGCTCCGGCGCCAACAATGACGACTGCGCCATTGGCCGCGGCGCCGGTACCTGAGCCGGTGGTGACCTCGCCGCCGAGAATGGCCCCGCGGCCTGCGCCGGGCGCCGACAACTATGCCCACCTGTTCGCGGCAAAAACCGCAGAGCCGGTGGCGAAAAATAAAGACCAGCCTTTGAAATCTCTTCTGGAAAGGATCGCAACATGCCGTTGATTTGCGTCTGTTCACCGAAAGGTGGCGTGGGGAAAACGACCCTTGCGGCCAATTTAGCTTATTCGCTGGCGCGAACGGGCAGCAAAGTCCTGGCGCTGGATTTTGACGTCCAGAATGCCCTGCGTTTGCATTTTGGCGTGCCGCTGAGCGATGAGCGGGGCTACGTGGCGAAGGCGCTGGAACTGCATGACTGGAGCCAGTGCGTGCTGAGCGCCGGCAGCAATATTTTCGTCCTGCCTTACGGCGAAGTGAGCGAAGCGCAGCGTCAGGCGTTTGATGAGCAACTGACCCACAATGACCATTTTCTCCAGCGCGGTCTGTCGGCGCTGCTCAACTATCCCGGGCTTATCACCATCGCCGATATGCCGCCGGGGCCTTCACCGGCGCTGAAGGCGTTGACGGGGCTGGCGGACCTGCATCTGATCCCACTGCTGGCAGATACCGCCTCGATGTCGACGCTGGTGCACGTGGAAAAACAGCGCCTGACCGGCGCGGCGCTGAATCATAAGCACGGGCACTATTTCGTCATTAACCAAAGCGATAGCCGTCGCCAGGTCAGCCGGGACGTCACCAGCCTGATGGAAGAGAAACTGGGCGAGCGACTGCTTGGGGTGATCCATCGTGATGAAAGCGTGGTGGAGGCCAATGCCTCGCAGAAGTCGGTCCTTGACTTTAACGCCTCCTCCGCAGCGGCCTTTGATATTGAAATTATTGCTAAAAAAATATCTTCGCTGTTGGGTATCCATATTGGCGATGGCACGGTGCACAGCCAGCCACGCATGTCAGGGCTTTAACTTATTGCAGGGCTGCTGAATGAAAAAATCTCTTTTTTGGTTGCTGGTGCTGGTGCTGTCTCCCGTTGCCGTGCTGGTGGTGATCACGCCGATGGACAGCCAAAAGCAGTATATTTTTGGTCTGCTAAGTATCGGTATTCTCTTTCTGATGGGCTTCAGTAAGCGCCGCAGCATATCGGTCATTATGGTCGTCACATCGCTGCTGATGTCCACGCGTTACATGTATTTTCGTCTCACGCAGACCCTGCACTTCAACTCGTCCATTGAAACCATTCTTGGAATGGGACTCTTTCTGGCGGAAGTCTATATCTGGGTGATGCTGTTACTTAACTATCTGCAGACGGTCTGGCCGCTGAAGCGCGGCATTGTTCCGCTGCCGGATGATATGAGTAAGTGGCCGACGGTCGATATCTATATTCCGAGCTATAACGAACCGCTGGAGGTGGTGCGCGATACCGTGCTGGCGGCACAATGCATTGATTATCCAAAAGATAAAATGAAGATTTATCTTCTGGATGACGGCAAACGCAGTGAGTTTGCCGTGTTCGCCGCCGACGTCGGCGTGGGCTATATCACCCGTAACGACAACAAGCACGCCAAAGCGGGGAACCTTAACCATGCGCTGACCCTGACCCACGGGGAGCTTATCTGCGTTTTCGACTGCGACCACGTCGCCACGCGCGTCTTCCTGCAGGCCACCGTCGGCGGTTTCCTGAAAGATCCGATGCTGGCTCTGGTGCAGACGCCGCACTACTTCTATTCCCCGGACCCGTTTGAACGTAACCTCTCCGTCGGGCGTAACATCCCGAACGAAGGGATGTTGTTCTATGGCCCGATTCAGCAGGGGAACGACAACTGGAACGCCACTTTTTTCTGCGGCTCCTGCGCAGTGATCCGCCGCGAGGCGCTGGCGCAGATTGGCGGTTTCGCCGTCGAAACGGTGACCGAAGATGCCCATACGGCGCTGAAGTTCCAGCGGCTGGGATGGAAATCGGCCTTTCTCGATATTCCGCTGGCGGCTGGTCTCGCCACTGAACGCCTGGTGGTGCACGTCATCCAGCGTACCCGCTGGGCGCGCGGGATGACGCAGATCTTTCGCCTCGATAACCCGCTGTTTGGCCGCGGCCTGACCTTACAGCAGCGCTTGTGCTACCTGAGCGCCATGCTCTATTACCAGTTCGCGCTCCCGAGGGTGGTGTTTGTCACCGCCCCGCTGGCTTATCTGTTGTTTAACCTCAATATTATTTACTCTTCAGCGAGCCTGATTGTCTCCTATGCCCTGCCGCATCTGTTCCTCGCTATTTACGTTGGTTCGCGAATGAACGGCCGCTATCGCTACAGCTTCTGGGGGGAGATCTACGATATTGTGCTGGCCTTCCACTTGGTGCTGCCGACCCTGGTGACGATGATTTTCCCCAAACGCGGCAAATTCAACGTTACCGATAAGGGCGGGCTGCTTGACGTCGGTTACTTCGATTTCACCGTGGTGCGCCCGCATCTGGTGGTGGCCTGCCTGCTGGCCCTGGGGGTGGTCGTCGGCATCGTCCGGGCGATAGGCCATGACTACTTTGGCTCGGATCCCAACGTTATCGCCCTGAACGTCGGGTGGGGGATCTACAGCCTGATCTTCCTGCTGGCGGCTATCGCCGTGGCGCGCGAGACGCGGCAGGTGCGAAAAACGATTCGTATCGATGTCGATATTCCGGTGGTGATCCATTACGCCAGCGGTATCGTTTCCCGCAGCCATACCGCGGACCTGTCGATGGGCGGCTGCCGCGTGGCCGCGCCGGATATGCGCCATCTGGAGGATGATATCGAAGAGATTGAGCTGATCCTGCAGTCCGGGGCTATCTCCATTCCGGCTCAGCTGGTCACCTCAGACGAGCGCTTCCTGCGCCTCAAGTTTGATGAAGATATTCCTCTCTCGCGCCGCCGTGAACTGGTGCGGGTGGTGCTGGCCCGCGCGGATGCCTGGATTAATCCGCCGCGTCCGCAGGATAACCCGTTCCGCTCCTTCTTCACCATTTTGCGCTGCGTGTTCGAACTGTTCTGGTTGACGTGGAAAACCCGTCGCAGCCAGCGCAGCCGGACGGCTGTGGCGAAAACGGCGCAGGAGGATGGGACGTTATGAAGCGATTAACGACGCTGGCGCTGCTGGCAGGGATGTTCTCTGCGCCTGCGCTGCACAGTGAAGAGCCGGCTACTGGCGCTTCAGCCCCGCTGAGTTTTCCGCAGCTCAACGGCGCGGCGGACAATGAGCCGGGTGACGAACCTCCGGCGGCCTCTCCGGAAGAGGGGACTCCCCCGGCAGCGCCCGCCACCGCAGGCGATGCGGCGGTGACGGCCCCTGCGCCAGAGATGCCCGCAGTAACCCCGCCGGTGAGTGAGGTGGCTACGCCCGATGTCATCCCGGTTGCCCCGGTCTGGGGAGGCGATCTGAATCTGGCGCAAATGGGGATGCCGGATGGCATTATCCTCAGCGGCGGCCAGCGGCAGGGGGGCGTTAGCTTTACGCTGCCTTCCGACCAGGTGGTGATCCATTCCCAGCTCAGCCTTGCCGTCCGCGTATCGCCGGAAATGGCGAGCCGCAACGCCACCCTGCAACTGATGCTCAACGGTCAGCCCCTCGGCACCCTGCCGCTGGGTGCCGATGGCGAGGATGTCTCCCATTACCAGCTGGATATTCCGCCCGCGCTGATGGTCTCCAGCAATAACCTGAGCGTGAAGATCAACGATGGCGATACCCTGCAGTGCCAGCGTGACATTCATGATTCGTCGCGGGTGACGGTGCTGCCCACGTCGCATTTCAGTTGGGAAAGCCAGCAACTGAACATCAGCGACGACCTGAGCCATTTCCCGCGTCCCTTCTTTGACAGCATGCAGATGACGCCGGCGGACATCGCGGTCGCCTATGGGGCGAAGCCGTCGGCTGACGTCTTCAGCGCCGCGGCGCTGGTCTCTTCATGGCTGGGTATCCAGGCGGACTATCGCGGCATCGCCTTCAGCGCCCTGCGCGATCGCCTGCCGGAACGCCATGGTATTGTGATTGGCCATCCGGGCGAGCAGGTGGGCGGCATGACGCTGCCGGAAACCGATAAACCGCTGCTACGCATCATCGCCAACCCCGCCAATCCGGCCTATAAGCTACTGTTGATTGTCGGCAAAAACGATACCGCGCTGCGCATGGCCGCCTGGCGGTTGACCCGCGGCAACTTCGCCCCGCAAACCGCGACGCAGGATGTCGAACCACAGGCCATCCCGGTTGGCAAAGCGTACGATGCGCCGCGCTGGATCCCCACCGATCGTCCGGTCAAGCTCAGCGAATTGCTGCGTAAGGATCAAAGCCCGACCGTCAGCGGCGTCTGGCATGAGCCTTTACGTATCGCCTTTCGCGCCGCGCCCGACCTCTATCTCTGGGATGGCGAGACGATCCCGCTGCAGGTTGGCTACCGCTTCCCGTCGGAAAGCTGGATTAATGAGGACAAGTCCCTGCTGAGCGTCACGCTCAACGGCACCTTCCTCAATAACCTGGCGATGAACAAGCAGGGACCACTGGAGAAAGTCTGGCGCCACCTCGGGGGCGATGCGCGCCAGGAGCGCTTTACCATACCGCTGGCACCTTACCTGATCTACGGCGATAACCAGCTGTCGATGTACTTCAATGTGGTGCCGAAGGATGATGTTCCGTGCTCGGTGCTGCTGAATAACAATATCAAGAGCCGGATCACTGACGATTCCTGGATTGATTTGAGCAAAACGCGACACTTCTCGCTGCTGCCAAACCTCTCCTATTTCGTTGGCGCCTCATTCCCTTTCTCGCGACTGGCGGACTATTCGCAAACGACGCTTATGCTGCCGGCGGACCCGTCTGAGACCCAGGTGGCCACCCTGCTGAATCTGGCGGCGCGCTCCGGAAATGCGACCGGCACTGCGCTGGCGAATAACCGCGTCGTGCTCGGGATGCCGACCGGCGGCGCGGATCTGCAGTCGCTGCGCGAACGTGATGTGCTGGCGGTCACCGCTCTCGATCAGCAGGCCTTTAACCAGAGCCTGCTGGCTGATTCACCCTATCGTCCGGTGGATAACACGCTGAGCGTCCGCGAGCCTGACCTGTGGCAAAAAGTTCAACGTCGGCTGACCGGCGACTGGACCTCGGCCAGCCTCGATGCCGATCGCTACTTCTCATCCAGCAGCGCCTGGCGCGGGTTCATCAGCTATCGTTCGCCGTGGAACGCGACTCGCCTGGTGGTGGTGGCGATGGCCAGCAATGATGACCAGCTGGCGCGACTGAAGACCGATCTGGACTCGCCGCGCATCAACGCCGGGATCCGTGGCGATACCGCGGTGATCACCAGCGATAACGGGGTGCGCAGCTTCCAGGTCAGCACCCCGTTCCCCAGCGGTCAGATGCCGTGGTACATGATGGCCGTCTGGTATGCCAGCCAGCACTCTGGTTTCCTGGCCCTGCTGGGGCTGATTGCCACCTCGATAATGGGACTGGCGCTGACCGCGATGTTTAAACGTCACGCCCGTAAGCGTCTGGGTTCGGGGGATAACTAATGAAAAGAAAGATAACAATAACGATGAAAACCTCCCGCCGGCTCACGACGTTCTGCCTCACCGGCGCCTTAGCGCTTGGCGCTTCTGGCGGCGTGCTGGCGGCAGGTAACGATGCGGCGCTGCAGGCGCTGTTCGCCCAGGCCAACTACTGGCATGAGAAATCGCATGACGAACTGGCGATGGAGTCGCTGCAGAAGGTGCTTTCGGTGGATGCCAATAACACCCAGGCGCTGTATCTGATGGCGCTCTGGTCGCAGCAGGGTGGCGATATGCAGGCGGCGGCGCAGTGGCGCGCCCGGCTGGCGAAAGCGGCGCCGGACAGCCCTGGGCTGCAGGATTTAGACAACGCTAAAAAGATGTCGCAGGTGCCGCAGGGGCAGCTCAGCCTGGCCCGCCAGCAGGCGCGCGGCGGCAATATTCCCGGGGCGCTGGCGACCTGGCGCAGCATGTTTAATGGCAACACGCCGCCTGCCGGGCTGGCGGCGGAATATTACCTGACCATGGCCAGCGACAAATCGCTCTATCCACAGGCTATCAGCGAACTGCGCCAGTATGTGGCCCAGCATCCGCAGGAGAACGCCCCGCGGGTGGCGCTGGGGAAAGCCTTAACCTGGCGGGAAGAGACCCGCCGGGAAGGGATCGCCCTGCTGGAGCCGATGGCCAGCGGCAATAAAGAGGCGGACAGCGGCTTGCGCCAGGCGCTGCTCTGGCTGGGCCCGCAGGCCGGCGATGAACAGTATTACGATACCTGGATGCAGCGGCATCCGCAGGATAGCGAAGTCCAGAATTACTTTCGCGAACGGCGCAGCGGTCAGGCGCGTGGCCAGGGCTACGCCAATCTGAACAGCGGCAATACCACCGCCGCGAAGCAGCAATTTGAAGAGGTGCTGCAGACCAACCCGCAGGATGCCGATGCGCTGGCGGGCATGGGCTATATCGCGCAACGCAGCGGCGACTACCAGGCCGCGTCGCAGTATCTGAGCCGGGCGGCAGATCTCGGTGGCGACGCCTCGGCGACTCGTCGCCAGCAGGCGGCCGATGCGCTGTTCTACGGCCAGCTGGCGCAAGCTCAACAGGCCTATAAGCAGGGCAATATTAGCCAGGCGCTGGCGCTCTCCGCGCCGCTGGCGCAGCAGAGCGGGGCGCGGGGCGCCTCGGCGAAGCTGTTCCGTGCCGATGTGCTACGGCATAACAAAGATTTACCCCAGGCGGAGCAAACGCTGCGCTCGCTGTTAAGCGACGATCCGCAGAACGCGGCGGCGCGGGAAAACCTCTATTACGTGCTGCGCGAGCAGAATAAATCCGCCGAGGCGCAGGCGATGCTGCAGACGCTCCCGCAGAGCCTGCAGCAAAAACTGCAGCCGCGGGTGGTGGCCGGTATGCCGGGCGATACCGTGCGCCGTCAGGCCCAGGCGCAGGTCAGCAGCGGTAACCCAGGCGGCGCGATTGCCACTCTGCGCGAAGGCGTCGCCCGCTATCCGGACGATCCCTGGCTGCGCCTTGATCTGGCCCGGCTGTTGCAAAAATCGGGTAACGGCAGCGAGGCCTCTTCGCTGATGTCGGCGGCCTATCGCCCCGGCGCCAGCAACAATGCACTATATGCCGCCGCCCTGTTTGCCAGCGAAAACGGTGCCTGGCAGCAGGCGCAGACGCTGCTGGCGCGCATCCCCGGCGGCAGCCAGACCAGCGACATGCGCGATTTACGCCAGCGGGTGAACTACAACCTGCAGCTGGTGACCGCCGAAAACTATCTGGCGCAGGGCAACAGCACCGCCGCCAGCAATACCTTGCGGGCGATGGCCTCCACGCCGCCGAAAGCCCCGGCGGACGCCGGCAAGCTGGCGCGGCTGCTGGCCGAGAGCGGCGACCTGACCACCGCGGTCTCGCTGGTGCGCAACAATATCAGCAGCGGCGTGTCCGGCAACGCCGGTGATTACGCCGATCAGATTGCGGTGCTGAACCAGGCCGGACTGACCGGCGAGGCGCAGAACCTGCTCAGCAATCCGCAGCTGCAGGCCAGCAGTACGCCGACGCAGCTGGCGAGTATTCGCAATGGCTATGTGATTAACGAAGCCGATCGCCTGCGTGAGCAGGGCAACTACGCCGCGGCGTATGACAAGCTGATCCGCGCCATGCAGAGCGATCCGCAGAATACCGATCTGATGTTCGCGATGGCGCGGTTGTACCAGAGCGGCAAAATGAACAAAGAGGCCGGGGTGGTCTATGACTACCTGATGACGCGCGATACGCCGAACCAGGATGCGCGCGCCGGGGCCATTGACGTGGCGCTGTCGGCGGGGAACAACGATCGCGCCGAGCAGTTGGCCGGTGGCTTACGTCAGGATAACTCCCCGGACCGCTTACTGCTGCTGGCGCGAGTCGCAGAGGCGCAGGGCCATCATCAGCAGGCGATGACCTACCTGCGTAGCGCCCGCGGCAAACTGCTGGGTATGCAAAGCACCAACAGCAGCGAAACGCCAACCGTCGGCGGGGTGCTGGCGGCGGATAACCCCTTCATCGGCGTGTCGCAAACGTCGGCGCCGACGCGGACCGCTTCCACCTACGGGCAGTATATGCCGTGGCAGGTCGCCCAGTCGGCCGCCGCACCCGGTTCTTCGCTGCCGGGCATCCAGCGGCCCGATCTGCCGGTCGATACCGCCGAGACGCGCATGCTGCGCCAGGTGGACACCATGATGGAGTCGCTGCAGGAGAAAACCGGCAGCTGGCTGCAGGGCGGAATGGACGTGCGTGGACGCGACGGCGAATCGGGGACCAGCAAGCTGACGGAGATCCGGACGCCGCTGACCTGGTCCTCTTCGCCGTTTGGCGATTCGCGCTTTGATTTTACGGTCACCCCGGTGTCGTTGAACGCCGGCACCGCCAGCGGCGACGCCTGGCGTCGCTACGGCGCCAACCCGCTGGCTAACGCGGTCTCCAATATGGTGAGTACCGCTACCAGCGAGCAGGCGGCGATCGCCTCGATGACCGAGGCGGAGCGGACGGCCTATTTTGCCAGCAATCCGGGGGCCGAGGCGTTAAGCGGCCTGGGCACCCTGAATGCGGCAGATTTCAATCCGACCACCAGCAGCGGGATGGAAAACCTGGCGAAGCTCGGGAGCTATGATTCGGGACAGGTCGCCAGCTATCTGGCCTCTTCCAGCCTTAAGCCGAACGTTGACCAGACCAGCGGCTCAACCGATTCGCAGAAGGCCAACGGCGTCGAGCTGGCGCTGGCGTTAAGCGGTGACGATTATCGCGTCGATATTGGCAGCACGCCGCTGGGCCAGGATCTCAATACCGTTGTCGGTGGGGTGAAATGGTCGCCTAAGCTGAGCAACTACCTGTCGCTGATCCTGACCGGCGAACGCCGCTCACTGACCGACAGCCTGCTTTCTTACGTTGGTCTGAAGGACACCTATTCCGGTAAAACCTGGGGGCAGGTGACGAAAAATGGCGGCACCCTGCAGCTGAGCTATGACGACGGCGACGCGGGCTTCTATGTCGGCGGCGGCGGTTACAGCTACCTGGGGCAGAACGTCGCCAGCAACACCAGCATTAACGCCAATGCCGGGGTCTATCTGCGGCCCTATCATGACGAATACCGCCAGTTGCAGACCGGGTTGAGCATGAGCTATATGGATTATTCCAAGAACCTCAGCTACTTCACCTATGGCCAGGGGGGCTACTTTAGCCCGCAAAACTATGTCAGCGTGTCGCTGCCGGTCAGTCTGACGGAGAAATATGATAACTGGACCATGAAGCTTGGCGGCTCGGTGGGCTACCAGTCTTACAGTCAGGATAAGAGCGCCTATTTCCCGACCAATTCGGAGTGGCAGCAGACCCTGGAGACGGCGGTGAGCAATGGGTTTGCCAAGGAAGCCTACTATTCCGCGACCTCGAAGAGCGGCATCGGCTATACCCTGCGCGCCGGGGCGGACTACAAGGTTAACAAACAGATGACGCTGGGGGGCCAGATTGGCTATGACACCTTCGGGGATTATAACGAAAGCACCGCCGGGCTCTATATCCGCTATATGTTGGGAGATCATTGATGATGACGGAGAACAATAACCCGGTAGTCACGACCTGGTTCCAGCAGCAGCAGACGCCTGCCGGATGGTTCGATCTGTTGGTGATTATGGTCGAAGGTATGTTAAATAATGCCGGCGAGCTGGAAAGCCAGCCCTTCCTGCGTCAGATGGGCGCCTCGCTGGCGGAGACCCATCCGCTGCCGGCGTCGGAGACAGTGGGGGAGCTGGAGGCGAATATCAACCGGCTGCTGACCCATTTCCACTGGGGCGTGGTGACGATTGATGTCGGTGAGGATGGCCTGCGCCTGCGCCATCAGGCGTTGCCGGTCAGCCGGGACGACGGGGGACGCGTGCGCTGGTGCAACGCGTTCTGTGCCATACTCGAGGGGTTATATTCTCGCTGGCTGCAGAGTCAGGGAGGCAGTGCTCACGTCGTTTTACAACGCGAGCGGGTGTTCTCCGTCTCTGACGTTCAGTTTCTTTACTACCATCCATAATGAGTGAATTTATGCCCCTGCGTGCTTTAGTGGCGGTGATAGTGACAACGGCAGTGATGCTGGTGCCCCGGGCGTGGGCGGATACGGCCTGGGAGCGCTATAAGGCCCGTTTTATGATGCCGGACGGCCGTATCATTGATACCGCCAATGGCAATGTGTCGCATACGGAAGGTCAGGGCTTTGCCATGCTCCTGGCGGTGGCGAATAACGATCGCCCGGCGTTCGACAAGCTGTGGCAGTGGACGGACAGTACCCTGCGCGATAAGTCTAACGGGCTGTTTTACTGGCGCTATAACCCGGTGGCGCCGGACCCTATCGCCGATAAAAACAACGCCACCGATGGCGATACCCTGATCGCCTGGGCGCTGTTGCGCGCGCAAAAGCAGTGGCAGGACAAGCGCTACGCGACGGCCTCGGACGCCATCACTGCCTCCCTGTTGAAGTACACGGTGGTGACTTTCGCCGGTCGCCAGGTGATGCTCCCGGGCGTGAAAGGGTTCAATCTCAACGACCATCTGAACCTTAATCCCTCCTATTTCATCTTCCCGGCCTGGCGCGCCTTCGCGGAGCGGACGCATCTGACCGCCTGGCGGACATTGCAGACCGACGGGCAGGCGCTGCTGGGGCAGATGGGCTGGGGGAAATCACACCTGCCCAGCGACTGGGTGGCGCTGCGAGCGGATGGCAAGATGCTGCCAGCCAAAGAGTGGCCGCCGCGGATGAGTTTCGATGCGATTCGTATCCCGCTGTATCTCTCGTGGGCCGATTCGCAAAGCGTTTTGCTCGCGCCGTGGAAGGCCTGGATGCAGAGTTACCCGCGCCTGCAAACCCCGGCGTGGATCAACGTCAGCACCAACGAGGTGGCCCCCTGGTATATGGCTGGTGGCCTGCTGGCGGTGCGCGATCTGACGCTGGGTGAACCGCAGGAGGCGCCGCAGATTGACGACAAGGATGATTATTACTCTGCCAGCCTCAAGCTGTTGGTCTGGCTGGCGAAACAGGATCAGCGTTAGAGACGGTGATTGATTTGCCGCCTTCCCCGTCCGTATGCATGCGGGTGGGGAAGGGAGAATGGGAACGTCTGACGATGTAAGGCCGCCAACATGGCGGCCTTTTCACTTATTGCGGATAAGGCACCCAGCTACCGCCATTCAGCTGGACATAAGGCTTGCCCTGATACTGGATGACGATGGCGTTGGCGTTTTCGGACACCGCCGCGCTCTGCGGCAGGTTCGCGACATACTGCTGCCAGTTGACGCTGTCCTCGCTGAACATTTTGCCGTCGAGGGCGCGCACCACCAGCTCCGACACCGCCAGGTAACTGCTGGGCTGATCGATGATAATCGGCGCCCCTTCATGCGGCGCTTTCATGCCGAAGAATTTTACCGCCGTCGGGACGTTCGTGATCGACGGGCTCGGGATATCCCGCAGGCCAGAGACCTGCATCTTATCGCCCTTCAGCGCGCCACCGTGTTCCGGCACCACCACCACCATCACTTTCCGCCCCGATTTCTCGAGCTCGGTGAAGAAGTTATCCAGGTCATCAAACAGCTTTTGCGCCCGCACTTTGTAGTCTGCGGTTTTGCTTTGCCCCGGGAAGTGGTTGCCGTCATGCAGCGGCAGGGTGTTATAGAAGGTGGCGCTCCGCGGATTGCCGCTGGCCTCTTCGGTCTTCAGCCAGCGGTTGAGGACCGCCAGATCCTCATACACCGGAGAGCCGTCAAACGCCTGCAGGCTGACCGGCAATCCGGTCTGGTCCATCAGGGGGCTCTGCATGCCGCCCAGCGAACGCAGCTCTTTCAGGAAGTCGCCGAACAGACCGTTATGGCCGAGCATCAGCTGCTGGTTAAAGCCGAGTTTCGCCAGATTTTCAAACAGGTAGCAATCGGCGCCGGACGGCTGATACAGGTTGGTATGCGACAACTGACCGCAGCTGGCGCGCAGCAGGCGTACCGCCGCCGGGCCGCTGTAGGAGGTCGCGGAGTTAAAGTTCTTGAAGACAATATCGAAATGCTTCCACAGCGGATGATCCATCAGCCCGGCGGCTTCAATATCCGACCAGGAGAGCGAGCAGATATTGATCACCAGCAGGTCAAACGGCTGCGCATCCGCCGGCAGCTGGTCCGGGAACGGTGTCTTGCGCTTCTGCTCGGCGGCATAGAAACCGTTCAGCCAGTTGGTGAGATTGGCCGATGTCGGCGGCTCAGTCTGCGGCGGAATATCGCTGCTGGCGGGGCTGGTCGCGGCGCCAGCGGCGGCGTTGGCCCCGGTATTGGCCGGCGCGGTCGTGGCGGCGGCCGTGGTCGGCTGACCGGCGGGCCACAGGGTAAAGGCCGGCAGCAGCGGGCTGACCGCCAGCCAGACGATGATCGCGGAGACAAACACAGTGACGCGCAGCCACTGGCTGATAAATAGCCACAGCACCAGTAAAACAAAGAAGGCGCCGACCATGCTCCAGTTGATAAAGCGGACGATCAGATCCCAGACATAGCTGGCGCTGAAGCCGGCGATTTGCGAGCCCTGACTAAAAAGCGTCTCCGGACCGGGCAGCCAGGTATCGTGCCAGAACAGCGCGAAGCCGAGCGGAATAGCGATCCAGTGGCGGATACGGTGCAGTTTTTCGCGCGGGATCGGCACCAGCAGAAAGGCGAGAAACACCAGATTCAACATCGGGTGGAAATTGAGATACCCGGCCCACAGCAGGGCAAACTTGACCAGAAAGTAGAAGTTCCAGCCGCCAAGTCCGCGCCAGTACTGCCAGAGCGGAAGCGGTGTCGCGGTCGGTTTAGTGTTTGTCATTTGTTCGCTTTGCCTTGCTTAACCGTGGTTCCCCGGCGTAATACGCCCGCCGGTTTCACGTAACGGGGTTTAAAGAACATCAATCTTAACGTCGTGCGAATACGGCGCTGGTAGTGGCGCGTCAGGTAGCCCAGCGGAAAAAACAGCAGGGCGCAGAGCACCACCAGTTGCAGAATATCGGCGATAGACATCATCAGGCTTGTTCCTCACGGGTGGTTAACCGGTGTGGTTCGGGGTAGCGTCGCCAGTGGCGTCCATCGTGGGTGGCGTTGATGGTTTCGTTTTTATCTATCGACAAGGGCAGCGGCGTGTTCCAGTGCGCGGGCTCGACGCCGCGCATGATCACGATTTCCGAGAGGATCTGCTTGTCTTCAAACCACACCATGCGGTTAGAAAAAATATCGCCGGTCGGCAGCGGGAAAATGTGGTTTAGCGCGGTATCGAGGTCATTGATCCGGCAAAACGACAAAAACAGCACCAGCCGGTTATTGCCGATAGTCATGATATCGCCCATCCGGTTGGGTTTGCATAACGTCAGCGCCTGCTCAACGCGTAATCCTGGCGCCGGGCGCAGGGCCACCATTACGCCTTTGCTGTCGGCGGGCAGCAGGGTATTGGCCATCACGTTCTGTACTGCTTCGCAGAAGGCATCCCACTTCTGGTAGCCGCGCAGCTTTAACGGCTGGCTCCAGGCCAACAGCGTGGCGAAATCCTCCGGAATATGGCGGGAGAATTTTTGGTTCTGCACGCTTTCGATCAGCGTCAGGCAGCGGGAGAGCGACGCGCTGCTGGGGATCACCAGACTGGCGCCGCTGCTGAGCAGCAGGCGTTCATCGGTCGCGCGCAGGCTGGGCGTTTGTTCACGGACAATAATTTTCAGCGCCGTACCGCGCTGACGACGCAGGGTATGAATATAGCGTCCCAGCTGTTCAATTTGCGTATTCTGGGTAATGGAAAAGAGTAACGTGGCCGCTTGTGCGGTACGCCCGGCGTTGAAGACGTCGTCGTTAGTATCAAACAGTCTCCAGTATTCCGACAGCGGCGGGGCGCCTTCCAGCACGCGCATATTGCTGAGGATCACCTTCTCATCGCTACGTGGCTGAACGCTGGTTTCAGCCTCCTGCGCCAGCCGCCAGCCGGCATCATCGCGTTGTACCATCAGTTGCTGCTGGGCGCTGATGCCTTTCTCGCTTCCCCACCAGGCAATATCAAAGAGATGTCGGTCACCCTGGTAACGAATACTTGCCAGGCCGGAAAGGGAACGGTACTCGCGTAATAATGGGGTGAGCTGCCGATCGATATCCTGGGCGGAATTGATCGCTAAGAAAGCGCAATGGTGATATTGCGCCCAGCGGCTGGTCTTTTCCACCCAGGCGCATAGCTTATCCTTATTTATATTTTGCCAGGTATTTTCAGCGCATAGCAGAATAAACAAGTAATTGCCAGGTTCGAGGGTGCAGACTAAATCACGATGTATTTCTTCCAGGGCTTCCGGACGATTCGGTAGGGTGAACAGCGCGATATTATCCGGGCCACCTTCATTATCTAATGAAATGATATTATTAGGTTTGTTTCCCATTACCAGCGCGGCGATCTTGCTGTTTTTCGCCTGCGCGGCCAGCGTCTGATTAAACAGACTGACGGCATCGGCATAACGGTCAACATTGAGCCACCATACCCCACCGACCGGCATATGGCACACTTCATCCCATAATGATGAAATACCCAAAGTAAATACACTATCCACGGCATCCCTCGTGCGCCCTGATTGACACTGGATAAGTTTACTAGCGAAACCGGCAGAGTAAACCTAACATTGAAATTAAAGGTCATCAGTTTTAGCATGTACACCTGCTTTTAAGGATGCGCTGTATTCGTCCTCTGGTTTAATAATAAATTTCGAACGGACAGAGATATGCCAGCAAAAGATCCTGCAGTACCCACGGACGCCACGCTGGGGTACACCTTTCAAAATGATTTTCTGGCGCTAAGCCGGGCATTTTCCCTGCCGGATATTGATTATCATGATATTTCCCGGCGCGAGCAGCTGAATGCGGCGCTGAAGCGCTGGCCGCTACTGGCAGAGTTTGCAGAGAAAAAATAAGGAAGCCGGAGATGGCTATTCTGGGATTACAGGGCGTGCGCGGGGGGACTGGCGTCACGTCCATTACGGCTGCACTCGCCTGGGCGCTGCAATTGCTCGGTGAGACGGTGCTGGCGATCGACGCCAGCCCGGATAATATGCTGCGCTTTTTTTTCAATACCGACGTCCATCATCAGGACGGCTGGGCGCGGGCGCTGCTCGACGGTCGGGACTGGCGCGACGCAGGACTGCGCTATACGCAACATATCGATCTGCTGCCGTTTGGCCAGCTCAGCGCCGGCGAAAGAGAAAATGCTGACCAGCTGCAGCCCGCGCTGGGGGCGATGGCGGAGGCTGTGCAGCAGCTGCAGAGCCAGTACCACTGGCTGCTGCTGGATCTGCCGAGCGGCTATTCGCCGTTGACCCGCGAGCTGCTGACGCTGTGCGATCGCACGCTGGTGGTGGTCCATCCCGACGCCAATAGCCATATCCGTCTACACCAGCAGCCCCTTCCGGCCAACAGCGACATTCTGATTAACGACCTGCGGGTCGGCAGCCAACTGCAGGAAGATCTCTATCAGCTGTGGCTGGAGAGCCAGCCGCGCATCCTGCCGGTGACGATTCACCGCGACGAGGCGATGGCTGAATGCCTGGCGGCGAAACAACCTCTCGGCGAGTATCGCCAGGACTCTCTGGCGGCGGAAGAGGTGCTGACCCTGGCGAACTGGTGCCTGATCCACTATACCGGCGGGAGGGCGGGATGATCCGCCTTAGCACGCTGCTGCTGGCTCCGCCGGTAGGGGAACGGCTGCGCGCACGCTATGATGACTATCGGCAGCACGGGGCCTCCTGGCTCTCGGCGTCGCTTGGCTGTTTGTGGGCGTCGCTGGTCTGGGCGCTGATGCCGCTGGAGACGCCGCGCTGGCAGGCGATTCTGGCCCACCATGAAACCTATTTTCCCCATATTAATCCGCATCGCCCGCGTCCGCTGGATCCGCTGCGCTACCTGCTGCAATCCCTGTGGCTGCTGGCGACGCGCGTGCCGGAGCCGGAAAAAAAGGTCAACTGGCGCTCGCTGGCGGCTCTGGAAGGGGTGCACGGTCGCTATACGCAATGGCTGGAGAAACTGCCTGATCAGGTGAACGCCCGCACCGGCCATCTGGATAAACAGAAAGAGCTGGCGCACCTTAATCCGAAGCTGCGCCGGGCGATCCTTGGGGGGGTGACCTTCTGCTCGCTGGTGCTGGCGCTAATGTGTATTACGCAGCCCTTTAACCCGTTGTCGCAGTTTATCTTCCTGATGCTGCTGTGGGGCGTGGCGCTACTGGTGCGCCGCATCCCGGGGCGTTTCTCGGCGCTGATGCTTATCGTGCTGTCGCTGACGGTGTCGTGCCGCTATATCTGGTGGCGCTATACCTCGACGCTGAACTGGAACGACCCGGTAAGCCTGGTGTGCGGGATCATTCTGCTGTTCGCAGAGACCTACGCCTGGGTGGTGCTGGTGCTGGGCTACTTCCAGGTGGTCTGGCCGCTGAACCGCCAGCCGGTGCCGCTGCCGGAGGACATGGATCTGTGGCCAACCGTGGACATCTTCGTCCCTACCTACAACGAAGATCTCAACGTGGTGAAAAACACCATTTACGCCTCGCAGGGCATCGACTGGCCGAAGGATAAGCTGAACATCTGGATCCTCGACGATGGCGGACGGGAAGCGTTTCGCCAGTTTGCCAAAGATGTCGGGGTGCACTATATCGCCCGTACCAGCCACGAGCACGCCAAGGCCGGCAACATCAACAATGCGCTGAAATACGCCAAAGGGGAGTTCGTCTCGATCTTTGACTGCGACCACGTGCCGACGCGCTCGTTTCTGCAGATGACCATGGGCTGGTTCCTGAAAGAGAAAGAGCTGGCGATGATGCAGACCCCGCACCACTTCTTCTCGCCCGATCCCTTTGAGCGCAACCTTGGCCGCTTTCGCAAAACGCCGAACGAAGGGACGCTGTTCTACGGCCTGGTGCAGGACGGGAACGACATGTGGGACGCCACCTTCTTCTGCGGCTCCTGCGCCGTTATCCGTCGCGGCCCGCTGGATGAGATTGGCGGGATAGCCGTCGAAACGGTAACCGAAGATGCCCATACCTCCCTGCGTCTGCACCGGCGGGGACACACCTCAGCCTATATGCGGATCCCGCAGGCGGCGGGGCTGGCGACGGAGAGTTTATCCGCGCATATCGGCCAGCGCATCCGCTGGGCGCGCGGAATGGTGCAGATTTTCCGGCTCGATAACCCGCTGTTTGGCAAAGGCCTGAAGCTGGCGCAGCGCGTCTGCTACGCCAACGCCATGCTCCACTTCCTCTCCGGTATTCCGCGCCTCATTTTCCTCACGGCGCCGCTGGCCTTTTTGCTGCTCCATGCCTATATCATTTATGCGCCCGCGCTGATGATCGCGCTGTTCGTGTTGCCGCACATGATCCACGCCAGCCTGACCAACTCGAAGATTCAGGGCAAATACCGCCATTCGTTCTGGAGTGAAATCTACGAGACGGTGCTGGCCTGGTATATCGCGCCACCCACCTTTGTCGCGCTCATTAACCCGCATAAAGGCAAATTCAACGTCACCGCGAAGGGCGGGCTGGTGGAAGAAGAGTATGTCGACTGGGTGATCTCCCGGCCCTATATCTACCTCGTACTGCTCAATCTGGTCGGCGTCGCGGTGGGGATCTGGCGATTTATGTACGGCCCGGAAAACGAAATCCTCACCGTCTGGGTGAGTATTGTCTGGGTGTTCTACAACCTGATTATTCTTGGCGGTGCGGTGGCGGTCTCGGTCGAAAGCAAACAGGTCCGCCGTTCGCATCGTGTCGAAATGAGCATGCCGGCGGCCATTGCCCGCGAAGATGGCCATCTGTTCTCCTGCACGGTTCACGACTATTCCGACGGCGGGCTGGGGATCAAAATTCACGGCGACGCGCAGGTGCTGGAAGGCCAGAACGCCAGGCTGCTGCTCAAACGGGGACAGCAGGAGTATGCCTTCCCGGTAAGAGTCGCGCGGGTCAATGGCAGCGAAGTGGGACTCCAGCTGTTGCCGTTGACCAACCAACAGCATATCGATTTTGTGCAGTGTACGTTTGCCCGCGCTGATACGTGGGCGCTTTGGCAGGATAGCTTCCCGGAAGACAAGCCGATGGAAAGCCTGCTGGATATCCTCAAGCTGGGCTTCCGCGGCTATCGTCACCTGGCGGAGTTTTCACCGCCGTCGGTGAAGGTGGTTTTCCGCGCGCTCACTTCGCTGGTGGCCTGGATAGTGTCGTTTGTACCCCGACGCCCTGAACGCGCCGCGCCGACGCTCTCCGCAGACCCGGCAATGGCTCAACAATGATGATAATGCGATGAAAAGAAAACTTTCCTGGATGTGTGCAGTAGCGGTGGGCATGTGCAGCTGGTATCCGCTGGCCTCTTATGCGGCGCCGGCCGCCGTGGCGAACGCCGCCCCTGGCGTTCAGCCGCAGGTAGCGACCCCGGGTGCGCCGATCGTGGTGGGCGAGCCGACGGCGACCCTCGCCGAACCGACCGCTCCGGCGGTAGTGGCCGAGAACGTCCCGCAGCGGGAGGTGAAGCTAACTTTTGCCACCATCGCGCCGCCGCCCGGCAGCATTGTGCTGCGTGGCTCACGGCCTGACGCGTCGGTCGAATTCGGCATGCGCAGCGATGAGCTGGTCGCCAACGCGCTGCTCAATCTGGAATACACCCCATCGCCCTCGCTGCTGCCCGTGCAGTCGCAGCTGAAAGTCTATCTCAACGATGAGCTGATGGGCGTCCTGCCCGTGACTAAAGAGCAACTGGGGAAAAAGATCCGCGCGCAGTTGCCGATTGACCCGCTGTACATCACCGACTTCAACCGCGTACGGCTGGAGTTTGTCGGCCACTACCGCGACGTCTGTGAAAACCCCGCCAGCAGCACGCTGTGGCTGGACGTCGGGCGCGAAAGCTATCTGGATCTCACCTATCAGTC
Source organism: Klebsiella sp. H-Nf2 (assembly GCF_002806645.1). NCBI lineage: Bacteria > Pseudomonadati > Pseudomonadota > Gammaproteobacteria > Enterobacterales > Enterobacteriaceae > Klebsiella > Klebsiella sp. H-Nf2. The sequence continues at coordinate 187,774 of NZ_PIBL01000003.1, read as the reverse complement.
GCTGAAGGTGCGTAACGATCTGTCGCACTTCCCGGTGCCGTTCTACGATCCGCGTGATAACCGCCCGCTGACGCTACCGATGATTTTCCCGGCCTCGCCGGCGGTCGCCCAGCAGCAGGCGGCGGCGATTGTCGCCTCCTGGTTCGGCAGCAAGGCTGGCTGGCGCGGCCAGCAGTTCCCGGTCTATTTCAACGAACTGCCGGATCGTAACGCCATTGTGTTCGCCACTAACGACAAGCGCCCGGACTTCCTGCGCGATCATCCGCCGGTCAAGGCACCGACCATCGAAATGATCGACAACCCGAACGATCCTTACGTCAAGCTGCTGGTGATTTTCGGCCGCGATGATAACGACCTGCTGCTGGCGGCGAAGGGGATTGCCCAGGGCAATATTTTATTCCGCGGCAGCAGCGTCACCGTGGACGGCATCAAAACCCTGCAGCCGCGTCAGCCTTACGACGCGCCGAACTGGGTGCGCACCGACCGCTCGGTCACCTTTGCTGAGCTGAAAACCTATGAGCAACAGCTGCAGTCCAGCGGTCTGGTGCCGGATGCCATCACCGTGGCGCTTAACCTGCCGCCGGATCTCTATTTGCTGCGGGCCAACGGCATCGATATGGATCTGAAATATCGCTACACCATGCCGCCGGTGAAGGACAGCTCGCGGATGGATATCAGCCTCAACGACCAGTTCCTGCAGTCATTCAGCCTGAACAGTGCTCAGGACGTGAATAAACTGATCCTGCGTCTGCCGGTGCTGCAGGGCCTGCTGGACGGCAAATCAGAGGTCACCATCCCCGCGCTGCGTCTCGGGGCGGTCAACCAGCTGCGCTTTGACTTCCAGTACATGAACCCGATGCCGGGCGGCTCCATCGACAACTGTATTACCTTCCAGCCGGTGCAGAACCATGTGGTGATCGGTGACGATTCGACCATCGACTTCTCAAAGTATTATCACTTTATCGCCCTGCCGGACCTGCGCGTCTTCGCCAACGCGGGCTTCCCATATAGCCGTATGGCGGATCTCGCCGACACGCTGGTGGTGGTGCCGAAGGCGCCGACCCAGGGTCAGGTGGCGACGCTGCTGCAGGCGCTGGGCGGCATCGGTTCGCAGACCGGTCTGGCGGCGATTAATCTGCAGATGACCGACGATGGCACCCAGATCAAGGATAAAGACGCGGATCTGCTGCTGATCGGCGCGATCCCGTCGGCCCTCAAGGACGACACCAAAATCAACCTGCTGGTTGAGGCGACCAAAAGCTGGGTGAAAATGCCGATGCGCCACTATGACCTGGCGAGCATTTATCCCGACGATGAGGCCCGCACGCCCAACACGCGTACCGACATTACCTCCACCGGACCGATGGCGTCGGTGATTGGCTTCCAGTCGCCGTATAACGATCAGCGCAGCGTGGTGGCCCTGCTGGCCGACAGCCCGCGCGGTAATGAACTGCTGACCAACGCCCTCAACGACAGCGGTAAGCGGGCAGCAATGTTTGGGTCGGTGGCAGTGATCCGTGAGTCCGGCGTCAACAGCCTGCGAGTGGGCGACGTTTACTATGTCGGCCATCTGCCCTGGTTCGAGCGTATCTGGTTCGCGCTCTCTAACCACCCGATCCTGCTGGCGATCTTCGCTGCCATCAGTATCGTGCTGCTGGCGTGGGTGCTGTGGCGCATGCTGCGCATCATCAGCCGCCGCCGTCTTAGCCTGGATGATGAATAAATCATGATGAAAGTACTTTGTGGCGCGGTGCTCTCCGCGCTGCTGCTGGCGGCGGCCCCGGTGGGCGCCGCCTGCCAGTGGCCCGCCTGGGAGCAGTTTAAAAAAGCGTACGTCAGCCCTGAGGGTCGGGTGATTGACCCCAGCGATGCGCGCAAAATCTCCACCTCAGAAGGACAGAGCTATGGCCTGTTCTTCGCCCTGGCAGCCAACGATCGCGCAGGGTTCGACAAACTGCTGACCTGGACGCAGAACAACCTGGCGGAAGGTGACTTGCGACAACATCTGCCGGGCTGGCTGTGGGGGAAAAAGGACGACAAGCAGTGGACCCTGCTGGACAGCAACTCGGCATCCGACTCGGATCTGTGGATAGCCTGGGCGCTGCTGGAGGCGGGCCGCCTGTGGCAGCAGCCGCAGTATACCGAGACCGGAAAAGCGCTGCTGGCGCGGATTGTCGATGAAGAGACAGTGGCGGTGCCGGGCCTTGGCACGATGCTGCTGCCGGGAAAAGTCGGTTTTGCCGATGACAGCGGCTGGCGGTTTAACCCCAGCTATCTTCCGCCGCAGCTGGCCACCTACTTTGTGCGTTTTGGCGCGCCGTGGCCTGCCCTGCGCGACAGTAACCTGCGCCTGCTGCTGGAGACCGCGCCGAAAGGCTTTACCCCGGACTGGGTGCGCTATGAGAAAGGGAAAGGCTGGCAGCTGAAAACCGAAAAGCCGCTGATCGGCAGCTATGACGCGATTCGCGTCTACCTGTGGGTGGGCATGCTCCATGATGGCGATAAGCAGAAAGCGCGCCTGCTGCAACGCTTTGCGCCGATGGCGGCGCAGACCACGGAGCAGGGTGTGCCCCCGGAGAAAGTGAATATTGCCACCGGCAAGACCAGCGGCCAGGGACCCGTGGGCTTCTCCGCGGTGATGCTACCATTTTTACAGGACGACGAGGCCCGGTCGGTGCAACGCCAGCGCGTCGCCGATAACTATCCCGGCGCGGATGCCTACTATAGCGCGGTCCTGACGCTGTTCGGCCAGGGGTGGGATCAACACCGTTTTCGTTTCACTGCGGGTGGCGAATTACAACCTGACTGGAACCAGGAATGCGCAAGCTCTCACTAAGTTTACTCACGCTGTCCCTCGGCGTTGCGCTGCTGCCGTTAGCGCAGGCGGCGACGACGCCTGCCCAGGAACATCTGCTGGAGCAGGTGCGCCTCGGCGAGGCCAGCCACCGTGAAGACCTGGTGCGCCAGTCGCTGTACCGCCTGGAGCTGATTGACCCCAACAACCCGGACCTGATTGCCGCGCGGATGCGCTACCTGCTGCGTCAGGGGGATGCCGCCGGGGCGCAAAAAGAGCTGGAACGACTAACGAAGCTGGCGCCGGACTCTCCGGAACTGAAAGCATCGCGCAATGAGATGAAAAGCAACACCGGCGAGGGCCGGCAGGCGCTGCAGCAGGCGCGACTGCTGGGCGTGGCCGGGAAGGTCGATGAAGCCATCGCCGCCTATGAAAAACTGTACGGCGGCGTGCCGGATGACGTTGACGTCGCCATTGAATACTGGACGCTGGTGGCGCGCCTGCCGGCCCGCCATAGCGAAGGCGTCAGCCAGTTGAAAAAACTGAACGCCAGCACGCCGGGCAACGTCAGCCTGCTGACTTCGCTGGCGAAGCAGATGTTTGCCGATAACAAACCGCAGGAAGGGTTCGCCTATCTGGCGGAGATGGCCCGCTCGGCCTCAGGGCGTGGTATCGCCGCCGATATGTGGTTCAGTGAGGTGAAAAGCATGCCGGTGAGCAAGGCCAGCGTGCAGGCGTTGCAGCAATTTCTCCTGCAGTTCCCCACCGGCTCGGTGGCGGCCAACGCCCGCGTTCTGCTCGACCAGCAGCAGGCGCAGCTGCAGGATCCGACCTTCCGCGCCCGCTCGGAAGGGCTGGCGGCGGTCAAGTCCGGGAATGCCTCGCAGGCGGTCGCGGATCTGCAGAAAGCCGTTCAGGCCGACAGCCGCGACAGCGATGCGGTGGGTGCCCTCGGCCAGGCCTATTCTCAGCGCGGTGACCGCGCGCGAGCTGTGTCGCAGCTCAATAAAGCGATTGCCATGGACCCCGACAGCCCGAACCGCGGCAAATGGGACAGCCTGCTGCAAACCAACCGTTACTGGCTACTGATCAAGCAGGGGGATAACGCCCTGAAGGCCGGCCAGCTTTCGCAGGCGCAGAACTATTATGCCCAGGCGCAGCGGGTCGATCGGACCGACAGCTATGCCGTGCTGGGGCTGGGGGACGTTGCGGCGGCGCGCAAAGAGGCGGCGGCGGCGGAGCGCTATTACCAGCAGGCGTTGCGCCTGGATCGCGGCAATAACCTGGCGGTGCGCGGTCTGGCCAACCTCTATCGCGCCGAATCGCCGGAGAAAGCCAGCGCCTGGATCGCCGGCCTCCCTCCCGCTCAGCGGCGGAGCATCGATGATATTGAGCGCAGCCTGACCAACGACCGGCTGGAGAAACAGGCGCAGGCCCTGGAGAGCCAGGGCAACTGGGCGCAGGCGGCGGAAGTTCAGCGTCGGCGCCTGGCGCTGGATCCGGACAGCGTGTGGATAACCTACCGTCTGGCGCGCGATCTGGTCAGCGCCGGTGAGCGCCAGGAGGCCGATGCACTGATGCGGGCGATGGTCAACCGCCAGCCGCAGGATGCTGAACGGGTCTACGCCTCGGGGCTCTACCTGTCGGGGAACGACCAGGACGATCTGGCCCTGGCGCAAATCGCCGCTCTGCCGCGCAGCGCGTGGACGGATAACATTCGTGAACTTGAGGCGCGTCTGCAAAGCGACCGGGTGCTGCGCCAGGCCAACCAGCTGCGCGACAGCGGTGACGAAGCGCAGGCGATCGCCCTTATCCAACAGCAGCCCGCCTCGGTGCGCTATGACCTGACGCTGGCCGACTGGGCGCAGCAGCGCGGCGACAGCCAGACGGCGATTGCCGACTATCAGCGGGTGCTGCGCCAGGAGGCTGATAACGGCGATGCGCGCCTCGGCCTTGCGGAAGTCTACCTGGCCGAGGGCGATAAACAGGCCGCCCGGGCGCAGGTCATGCAGCTGAAAGGCGCAGAGACCGAATCCATGAATATGCAGCGTCGGGTCGCCCTGGCGCGAGCCGGCCTTGGTGATACCGCTGATGCCCAACAGATTTTTAACCAGATTGTGCCGCAGGCGAAGGCGCAGCCGCCCTCTATGGAGAGCGCGCTGGTGCTGCGCGATGCCGCGCGCTTTGCCACCCAGACCGGGGCGCCGCAGCAGGCGCTGACGCACTACCGGGAGGCGATGGTGGCCTCCGGGATCACCCCCGCGCAGCCGCAGGACAACGATACCTTTACGCGGCTGACGCGCAACGACAGCCGGGATGACTGGCTGAAGCGCGGGATCCGCAGCGACGCCGCCGACCTTTATCGCCAGCAGGATCTGAACGTCACCCTGGAACACGACTTCTGGGGTTCCAGCGGCACCGGCGGCTATTCCGACCTGAAGGCGCATACCACCATGCTGCAGGTGGATGCTCCGCTGGCGGATGGCCGGATGTTCTTCCGCACCGATCTGGTCAATATGGATGCCGGCAGCTTTTCCACCCACAGCGACGGGAGCTACTCGCCCAGCTGGGGTACCTGCGGGGAGATCGCCTGTACCAGCGGCAGTAAAAACCAGACCGACAGCGGGGCCAGCGTGGCGGTCGGCTGGAAGAATGACACCTGGAGCGGCGATATCGGCACCACGCCGATGGGCTTCAATGTCGTCGATGTGGTGGGGGGGCTGAGCTACAGCAGCGATGTCGGGCCGGTGGGGTACACGGTCAACGTCCACCGGCGCCCCATCTCCAGCTCGCTGCTCTCCTTTGGCGGGCAGAAAGACAGCAGCAGCCATACCGGCACCACCTGGGGCGGCGTCCGCGCCGACGGCGGCGGCCTGAGCCTCAGCTATGACCGGGGCGAAGCGCACGGTATCTGGTCCTCACTGGGGGCCGACTCGCTGACCGGTAAAAACGTGGCGGATAACTGGCGCGTGCGCTGGATGACCGGGTACTACTACAAGGTCATCAACGAGAATAATCGTCGCGTCACCGTCGGCCTCAACAATATGATCTGGCACTACGACAAAGATCTCAGCGGCTACACCCTCGGCCAGGGCGGCTACTACAGCCCGCAGGAATATCTCTCATTCGCCGTGCCGGTGACCTGGCGTCAGCGTACCGAGAACTGGTCCTGGGAGCTCGGCGGGTCGGTGTCATGGTCCCATTCGCGCACCCAGACGCAAGCCCGTTATCCGCTGCTGAACCTGATCCCGTCCGACTACCGCCAGCGCGCCAGCGAGCTGACGGAGCAGGGAAGCAGCAGCCAGGGATTTGGTTACACCGCCAGAGCGCTGGTGGAGCGGCGGGTGACCAGCAACTGGTTCGTCGGCGCCGCGGTCGATATTCAGCAGGCGAAGGATTACACCCCGAGCCATGCGCTGCTTTACGTCCGCTACTCGGCGGCCGGTTGGCAGGGGGATCTGGATATGCCGCCCCAGCCGCTGGTGCCCTACGCCGACTGGTAGCAGAATAGGCTGAATTACGTCACAGAGCGCCACTCCACGGCGCGCTTCGCGTATACTCGTGTGTCATTGCCCACCGTCGGCCGCCGGGGAGGCTTTCCCGGCGTCTGCGCTAGCGCGCGGAAATATCCCGCCACTTCATCCCTCGCGGGCGTGGGCGAAGGATTTAAGTATATAATCAGCCTGAAACGACCGGGATTGAAGGATTGATGCCGGGTATGCATTCAGTATCAGTGGAGAACACCGTTGCGCGTCAGCCGTTCACTTACAATCAAACAGATGGCGATGGTCGCGAGCGTGTCCATGGCATTTGTATTGGTTTTTTGCACTATTTTGCTGTTTCACTTTGTGCAACAGAGTCGCTTTACCACGGCCACGCAGTTAGAAAGTATCGCGCGATCCGTTCGCGAACCGTTATCTGCGGCTATTCTGAAAGCCGATATTCCGGAAGCGGAAGCCATTTTGAGCCGTATCCAGCCTGCTGGCATCGTCAGCCGGGCGGATGTGGTATTGCCGAACCAGTTCCAGGCGCTGCGGATGCGATTTATCCCCGAGCGGCCGGTGCCGGTGACCGTCACCCGGCTGTTTGAGCTGCCGGTGCAGATTTCGTTACCTATTTATTCACTGGAGCGGCCAGCCAACCCGCAGCCGCTGGCCTATCTGGTGCTGCAGGCCGACTCCTATCGCATGTATAAGTTTGTCATGAGCGCCCTTGCTACGTTAGTGACGGCTTACTTACTTTTGGTGCTAATGCTGACGGTGGCGCTGACCTGGTGTATCAACCGGCTGATGGTGCGCCCGTTGCGGCGTATCGCCCGTGAGCTGAACGATCTCTCTCAGCAGGAGCGTCTCGGCCATCAGCTAACGCTCCCGCGCCTGCATCACGACGACGAGATCGGCATGCTGGTGCGCAGCTATAACCGCAACCAGCAGAGCCTGGTGCGCCAGCATGATGAGCTGTCCATCCAGTCGACCCGCTTCCCGGTCTCCGAGCTGCCGAATAAAGCCTTTCTGCTGGCGATGCTGGAGCAGACGGTGGCCCGCCCGCAGAGCGCCGCGCTGATCGTCGTCGCCTGCGAAACCCTGCAGGACGCCGCCGGCGTCCTCAAGGAGAGCCAGCGCGAAATGCTGCTCCTGACGCTGGTGGAGAAGCTGCGAGCCGCCATTCCGCCGCAAATGGTGCTGGCTCAGGTGAGCGGGTATGACTTCGCGATTCTCGCCGATGGCCTTGCTGAACCGTGGCAGGCGGTGACGTTAAGTAAGCAAGTGCTCACTATTATTAATGAGCGTTTGCCGCTGCATGGGCTGCAGCTGCGCCCCTACGCCAGCGTCGGGATCGCCATGTTCCACGCCGGGCTCAGTGCCGAACAGTTTTACCGGCGCGCGGTGTCGGCTGCCGTCACCGCACGACGTAAAGGCAAAAACCAGATTGAGTTCTTCGATCCCGAGCAGATGGAAAAGGCTCAGCGCCGTCTGATGGAAGAGCACGACATTATGACCGCCCTCGACAACCAGCAGTTCGCTATCTGGCTGCAACCGCAGGTGGCCTGCGCCAGCGGCGAGATCTGCGGCGCCGAGGTGCTGCTGCGCCAGCGGCAGGCGGATGGCAGCTGGTCGCTACCGCCGTCGCTGATTGAGCGTATTGAGTCCTGCGGGCTGATTATCCCGGTCGGCTACTGGGTGATGGAAGAGGCCTGCCGCCAGCTGGCGGCCTGGCAAAGCCAGGGGATTATGCTGCCGCTGTCGGTCAATGTTTCCCTGCTCCAGCTGCTGGAACACGATCGTGGTGAGGAGATGCTGAAGCTGATCGCCCGCTACCGCATTGCCCCGGGCACCCTCATCCTCGAGGTGACGGAGAGCTGTCGGATGGACGATCCGCAGGATGTGATGGCGCGGTTGCGACCGCTGCGCGAGGCCGGGGTGCAGATTGCGCTGGATGACTTTGGCATGGGTTATGCCGGGTTGCACCAGCTGCAGCAGATGAAGGCCCTGCCGGTGGATATTCTGAAAATCGATAAGGTATTCATCGATATGCTGCCGGAGGATGTCAGCATGGTGCCGGCGATGATCCAGCTTGCGCGCGGCCTGTCGCTGCGTATCGTGGCGGAAGGAGTGGAGAGCGACGCCCAGTACCGCTGGTTGCAAACCGCTGGCGTCGAGGTGCTCCAGGGCCATCTGTTCGGTTGCGCTTTGCCGCAGGAGGCATTCAGCGCGCGCTATTTATCTCCGGTCCAGGAGGATGCAAATTTGTAAATATTTTGTTGACTTGTGCGAGTCAGCTCAAAGATTTTAACAATTGCGTTGCACTTTCGGCGTTAGTTATTTCTGAAATGTTTCCAGGGTGTTATTTTTAAGCCACAGACGTCAAATATCCCTTCTTGCTCTGTGGTTATTCCCAAAGGACACCCTATGAAAACCTCTATCTTTAAAAGCCTCTATGTCCAGGTTCTGACGGCCATAGCGATCGGTATTCTGCTGGGCCATTTTTACCCGGAACTGGGCGCGCAAATGAAACCCCTCGGCGACGCCTTCGTTAAGCTGATTAAAATGGTGATTGCTCCGGTTATCTTCTGTACCGTCGTGACGGGGATCGCCGGGATGGAGAGTATGAAAGCCGTCGGCCGTACCGGTGCGGTGGCGCTGCTCTATTTCGAAGTGGTCAGCACAATCGCGCTGATTATCGGTCTGATTATTGTCAACGTGGTGCAGCCGGGCGCCGGCATGAACGTTGACCCGTCGACGCTCGATGCGAAAGCGGTGGCGATGTACGCTGAGCAGGCGAAAGACCAGGGGGTGGTGGCCTTTTTACTGGATGTGATCCCGGGCAGCGTCATTGGCGCCTTCGCCAGCGGCAACATTCTGCAGGTTCTGCTGTTCGCTGTCCTGTTTGGTTTTGCTCTGCACCGTCTGGGCAGCAAAGGTCAGCTGATTTTCAACGTCATTGAAAGCTTCTCACAGGTCATCTTCGGCATCATCAATATGATCATGCGCCTGGCGCCGATCGGTGCCTTCGGGGCCATGGCCTTTACCATTGGTAAATATGGCGTCGGCACCCTGGTGCAGCTGGGGCAGCTGATTATCTGCTTCTATATCACCTGTATCCTGTTTGTGGTAGTCGTGCTGGGCAGCATCGCCCGGGCCACCGGCTTTAGCATCTTCAAATTTATCCGCTATATCCGTGAGGAGCTGCTGATTGTGCTGGGGACCTCCTCGTCAGAATCGGCGCTGCCGAGAATGCTCGACAAAATGGAGAAGCTGGGCTGCCGCAAATCGGTGGTGGGCCTGGTGATCCCGACCGGCTATTCATTCAACCTCGATGGCACCTCTATCTATCTGACGATGGCCGCGGTCTTTATCGCCCAGGCGACCAACAGCCATATGGATATTTTCCACCAGATCACCCTGCTGGTGGTGCTGCTGCTCTCCTCGAAAGGGGCGGCAGGGGTGACCGGCAGCGGCTTCATCGTGCTGGCGGCGACCATCTCCGCCGTCGGGCATTTGCCGGTGGCCGGCCTGGCGCTGATCCTCGGTATTGACCGCTTTATGTCCGAAGCCCGTGCGCTGACCAACCTGGTGGGTAACGGCGTCGCTACGGTGGTGGTGGCCAAATGGGTCAAAGAACTCGATGCCAAACAGATGGATGATGTTCTGAATAACCGTGTTCCAGCGAACAAATCGCACGAATTATCCTCTTAAATCCTCCTCTTAGGCCCGTACTCCCTTGCTGGAGTACGGGCTCCTGCGCATAATTAGAGGTCATTTCCGCCCGGCGGAAATGACACGAAATGATTATTTTGCGTTGTCATGCGACATTTTCGTCTCCGTGTGGTCTAACCGACGTATTTCACTCTCACTTTTTTCGGCAGCCCGTCAGTGGGGTGCTGTTGTAACCAGGAATGTTCATCAGGGGTTCACATGCAGGGCACAACAATTAAACTCTTAACGGGCGGTTTGCTGATGGTAGCGGCGGCCGGTTATGTGCAGGCAGAAGCGCTCCAGCCTGATCCGGCCTGGCAACAAGGGACCTTAGCGAATGGTTTGACGTGGCAGGTGCTGGCCACGCCGCAGCGTCCCAGCGACCGTATTGAAGTCCGTCTGTCCGTGAATATTGGTTCGCTGAGCGAAAGCACTCAGCAGAGCGGTTTCAGCCGCTTTATTCCCCGCCTGGCGTTGACGCAAAGCGGTAGCCTGCCAACGATGCAGGCGCGCTCTTTATGGCAGCAGAGTATTGACCCGAAGCGTCCTCTGCCGCCGGCCATCGTCTCTTACGATTACACGATGTTTAATCTCAGTCTGCCCAATAACCGCAACGATCTGCTGAAAGAGGCGCTGAGCTGGCTGGCGGACGCCAGCGGTAAGCTGACCATTACGCCTGAATCGATCAATCATGCGCTGCAGGGCAGCGACATGGTGGCGACCTGGCCGCTGGATACCAAAGAGGGCTGGTGGCGCTACCGCCTGAAAGGGTCCACTATGCTGGGCCATGATCCCGCAGCGCCGCTGAAGCAGCCGATTGACGTGGCGCACCTGAAAGACTTTTATCATAAATGGTACACCCCCGACGCTATGACGCTGATTGTGGTCGGTAACGTCGACAGCCGCAGCGTCGCCGAGCAAATCAGTAAAACCTTCGGCGATCTGAAGGGCAAGCGGGAAACACCCGCGGCGGTGCCGACCTTATCACCACTGCCTACCGTGCCGGTCAGCATCATGACCAGCGCGGTGCGGCAGGACAAACTGTCCATCATGTGGGATGCGCCATGGCAGCCAATCCGTGATTCCGCGGCGCTGCAGCGCTACTGGCGCGACGACCTCGCCCGCGAAGCGCTGTTCTGGCACGTGCAGCAGAGCCTGAGCAAAAATAACGTGAAGGATATTGGTCTTGGCTTTGACTGCCGGGTGCTCTATCAGCGCGCGCAGTGCGCCATCAATATCGAATCGCCGGGCGAGCGTCTGAACAACAACCTGAGCGTGGTCTCGCGCGAGCTGGCGAAAGTGCGGGACAACGGCCTGCCGCAGGAGGAGTTTGACGCGCTTATCGCCCAGAAAAGCCTTGAGCTGCAGAAGCTGTTTGCCACCTATGCGCGCACGGACACCGACATTCTGATGAGCCAGCGCATGCGCTCTCTGCAGAATCAGGTGGTGGATATCGCGCCGGAGCAGTACCAGAAGCTGCGCCAGGAGTTCCTCAACTCCCTGACGGTCGACATGCTGAACCAGTACCTGCGTCAGCAGCTGTCTCAGGATATGGCGCTGGTGCTGCAGCAGCCGAAAGGCGAACCGGAATATAACATGAAGGAACTGCAGGCTACGTGGGAAAAACTGATGGCGCCGAATCCGGCGGCCGCGGCGGTCAGCGGTAGCGCTGATACGGTTGACGCTCACAGCGAGGCCAGCGACATCCCGCCAGGGCAGTAACCTAACGCCTCTCCGGCGCGCCAGCGGCGGCCGGAGAGCGCTTCCTGCGGAGAATTACTGCGGCATCGCTTCCCGTGGGATGATCGCCCCACGATACTGGATCACCGTGCTGGCGGTCAGGTGTCCGCGTTTGGCGGCGGATTCAGCATCGCCACCGGTCAGGCGAACAGCCAGATAACCGGCGCTGAAGGAGTCTCCGGCGGCGGTGGTATCCACCACCTTCTCTTTGGCCAGCCTGACAGCCGGCACTTCCTGTAGCGGTTGCCCGCTAACCGAGACCAGGCAGGCATCCGCCCCGCGCTTCACCACCACCTCTTCCACTCCGGCGGCATGCGTGCGGGCGATCACCTCAGCAACCGGTTTTTCCCCCCACAGCGCGTCTTCATCATCGAGGGTCAGAAACGCGATATCGGTGCAGGCGAGCATCTCCTGATAGACCTGCTGCGTCTCCGCCTGGCTGGCCCACAGGCGTGGACGATAGTTGTTGTCGAAGATCACCTTGCCGCCGTTGGCGCGGCACTCACGCAGCAGCGTGAACAGCTTGTCGCGGCTGGCCGGGCTGAGAATGGCGAGGCTGATGCCGCTCAGATAGAGATAGTCGAAAGTGGCCAGCTCTTCACAAATCGCCGCCGCGCGATCGCTCTCCAGCCAGAACTTTGCCGCCGCCTCGTTGCGCCAGTAGTAGAAGGTGCGCTCGCCGGTATCATCAGTTTCAATGTAATACAGCCCCGGCAGGCGGTCGGCCATCCGCTGGATAAGATCGGTGTTGACGTTTTCCTGCTGCCAGCTGTCGAGCATCTGCTGGCTGAAGGCATCGGTTCCCAGCGCGGTGACATAGTGGACGTTCAGCGCACTGGCATCGGTCTGCCTTGCGATATAGACCGAGGTGTTTAAGGTATCGCCGCCAAAGCCGCGGTTAACGGCCCCGTTCTTCTCTGACAGCTCAATCATGCATTCGCCAATGACGGCAATTTTTTTAGACATAGCCAGAACCTGCAATGGAATCGATATGAGCGCTAGTGTGCGCTGCGCTGTTTTACTGGTCAATCATATTAAAACATCGTTCCATTATTTTTTTGACCTGACGCGCGTAATGTGACGAAAAGCGCATTTCCAGGAGAAACGCCGCTTTTTGACTATATTCAGGACTGACGTGATGCAAAAGGAGCGGAGTAGGGATGAGCAGAACCCGTAAAACGTTGGTTATCATCACAGGAACGATACTGTTGCTGATCGTTCTTTTCTTTATCGTGCTGGCCACCTTTGACTGGAACCGGCTGAAGCCGACGATCAATCAGAAAGTGTCCGCTGAGCTTAACCGCCCGTTCGCCATCCGCGGCGATCTCGGTGTGGTCTGGGAGCGGCAGCCGGACGAGCGCGGCTGGCGCAGCTGGGTTCCGTGGCCGCATGTGCACGCGGAAGATATCGTGCTGGGCAACCCGCCGGCCATTCCCCAGGTGACCATGATCCACCTGCCGCGGGTGGAGGCGACCCTCGCCCCGCTGGCGCTGCTGAGCAAAACGGTGTACCTGCCGTGGATCAAGCTGGAACAGCCCGACGTGCGGCTGATCCGCCTGGCGGAAGACAACAATAACTGGACCTTTCAGCTGGCAGGCGATCAGCGTACGTCGGGCGATAGCGCCCCCTCCAGCTGGTCCTTCCGCCTTGATAACATTCTCTTTGATCGCGGGACTATCGCCATTGATGACAAGATCACCCGCAGCGATATCACCATCCTCGTCGATCCCCTCGGCAAACCGCTGCCGTTCAGCGAAGTGACCGGCACGAAGGATCGGCATAGCGCGGCAAAAGTGGGCGACTACGTCTTTGGCCTGTCGCTGAAGGGCCGCTACAAGGACCAGCCGGTCACCGGCAACGGTAAAATCGGCGGTATGCTGGCCCTGCGCAGCGCAAGCACCCCTTTCCCGCTGCAGGGCGACTTCCACTCCGGCAACACGCGGGTGGCGTTCAGCGGTACGGTCAGCGACCCGCTCAACGTCGGCGGCATCGACCTGCGGCTGAAATTCGCCGGCGACTCGCTGCGCGATCTCTACGACCTGACCGGCGTGCTGCTGCCGGAGACGCCATCGTTCTCTACCGACGGCCGCTTGCGCGCCGACTTTAAGCACAAAAACAGCATGCGCTTTGACTATCAGGATTTTAATGGTCGGATCGGCGATAGCGACATTCATGGCTCCCTGACCTACACCACCGGCAAACCGCGGCCGAAACTCAGCGGCGATATGGAGTCGAAGCAGCTGCGGCTGGCGGACCTCGGGCCGTTAATCGGTGTCGACTCTGGCAAAGGGACGAAGAAAAGCGCTTCGCGCCAGGCGAGCGACCGGCCGCAGCCGGCGGGTAAAGTGCTGCCGGCAGACCGCTTTGAAACCGATAAATGGCAGGTGATGGATGCCGATGTACGTTTTAAGGGCCGGAGAATTGAGCACGGTGGCACCCTGCCGATCAGCGATCTGTCGACCCACGTGATCCTGGAAGATGGCGACCTGCGCCTGCAGCCGGTGCGCTTTGGCCTGGCCAATGGTTCGATTGCCGGCAGCGTACACCTGCAGGGCGATAAAAAGCCGCTGCAGGGTGAGGCCAATCTGCAGGCGCGACGCCTGAAGCTGAAGGCGCTGATGCCGAACGTCGAGATGATGCAGAAAACCCTCGGCGAGATGAATGGCGATGTCCAGCTGCGCGGCAGCGGTAACTCGGTGGCAGCCCTGCTCGGCAACAGTAATGGCAATCTGAAGCTGCTGATGAACGACGGCCTGATCAGTCGCAACCTGATGGAAATTCTCGGTCTTAACGTCGGCAACTACCTGATAGGCCAGATTTTTGGCGATGAGGAGGTCCGGGTGAACTGTGCGGCGGCCAATATCGACGTGACCAACGGTGTCGCCCGGCCGCAGATTTTTGCCTTTGATACGGAAAATGCGCTGATCAATGTGACCGGGACCGCCAGCTTCGCCTCCGAGCAGCTGGACCTGACCATCGATCCGGAAAGTAAAGGCTTCCGGGTGATCACCCTGCGTTCACCGCTGTATGTTCGGGGCACTTTTAAATCGCCGCAGGCGGGGGTGAAGGCCGGGCCGCTGATTGTCCGCGGTGCGGTAGCGGCCGCGCTGGCAACCCTGGTGACGCCGGCCGCCGCGCTGTTGGCGCTGGTCTCCCCGGCGGAGGGCGATAGCAACCAGTGCCGGACCATTTTGTCGCAGATGAAAAAGTAGGGGAGAGCCCTGACGCCAGCGGCGTCAGGGCGAAGGATCACAACGACTGGTGGCGGGTCTCGTGGGTCAGCAGCAGGGCGATCAGTGTCAGCGCCGCCATCGCTGCCAGATAGGTGCCGACCGCCGCCAGGCCGTAGTTGCCCTGCAGCCAGGCGGCAATGTACGGTGCGACCGAGGCGCCGAGGATCGACGACACGTTATAGGAGAATGACGCGCCGGTGTAGCGCACTTCCGTCGGGAACAGCTCCGGGAGCAGCGCGCCCATCGGGCCAAAAGTCAGTCCCATCAGGCTTAAACCCAGCAGCAGGAAGGCGAACACCAGCAGCGGGTTACCGGAGCCCAGCAGCGGTTTAAAAGCGAACAGGGCGAACAAAATAATCATCGTGGTGATGACAATCATGCTCTTACGACGGCCAAAGGCGTCCGCCAGCAGGCCGGCGACAGGTACCATCACGCCAAAGCCAATCACCGCCATCATCAACATCCACAGCACTTCGTTACGCGGCAGGCCCAGGCCATTCGGCGCGGCGCCGGTGCTGAAGGTCATCGAGTAGACGGTCATGATGTAGAACAGGGTATAGGTTGCCAGCATGATGAAGGTGCCCAGCACCGTCACGCGGACGTGTTTGGTCAACAGGGTACCCAGCGGGATTTTGACCTGTTTTTTCGCCGCCGCCACTTTGGCGAAGACCGGCGTTTCGTGCAGCGAGACGCGAACGTACAGACCGATGATCACCAGCACGGCGGAGAAGATAAACGGCACGCGCCAGCCCCACTCCATAAACTGCTGGTCGGTCAGCAGCCAGGAGAGCAGCAGGAAGGTGCCGTTGGCGAAGAAGAAGCCGATCGGCGCGCCCAACTGCGGGAAGGAGCCGTACAGGGCCCGCTTGCGCGGCGGGGCGTTTTCCGTAGCCAGCAGCGCTGCGCCGCCCCATTCCCCTCCGAGGCCAAGGCCTTGACCGAAACGCGCCAGCGCCAGCAGCATCGGCGCGACAATACCAATGCTTTCATAGCCGGGCAACAGGCCGATCACCACGGTGGAGATCCCCATGGTTAACAGTGAAGCCACGAGGGTAACCTTGCGGCCGACGCGATCGCCGAAGTGGCCAAACAGCGCGGAGCCGATCGGCCGGGCGACGAAGGCGATGGCGAAGGTGGCCAGCGACTGCAGGGTGGCCGCGGCGGGATCACCCTGCGGGAAAAAGATATGCGGGAAGACGATGACCGCGGCAGTGGCATAGATGTAGAAGTCGAAAAACTCAATGGCGGTGCCAATGAGCGAGGCGACAACGACTTTGTTGCGTGAGTTGACCGGGGCGGTTTCCTGCGAGTTTTCGAGTGTGGTGGCTGTGGCTTGCATAGATCTTTCTTATTTTTGCGCGAACGAAAAGCCATATAGCCACAGCCACAGGGACATTTCAATCTGTAACAAACGCCGGGAATGGGCAAAAAACAGGCAAAAAGCGGATAATTTTTACACCAGTGAAAATAGTTCTATGAAATGCTTCACACAATTAAAAAGATAGAGGATAAAACCAGTTTTGAGTTAAATAAAAGTTAATGGGTGGATTTATCTACTGAAATAAAGCGCGAGGATGAATTTTGCCTCTTCAATTCATCCTCGCAATGCGTTAACGGTGGGTTTTGCCCGGCATCCGCCGGTCGTCTTTATACTCCGCGGTGGCGATCCACGCGGCGCAGAATAGCGTCAGGCGGGCAAAGAAATAGAAAAAGGCCATCAGCCCCAGCACCGAACCGAATGCCGCCCCGGAGGGGGATTTCACCAGCGCCGGCAGCGTCCAGGTCATGACGATTTTGATGATTTCAAAGCCAATCGCTGCGATAAGCGTGCCGCGAAACAGGGCTTTGCGCCGCGGACGATGGCGCGGCAGACGCCAGAAGATCCAGAAAAAGAGCAGATAGTTGGCAAAAATCGAGATGGCGAGGCCGATCAGCCGCCAGGCGGGTTTCAGCCATTCAATGTTGTCGAGATACAGCGCGGAGATAATCAACTGCTGGGCGGAACCGGCGACAGAGGTGATCGACAGCGTAATGATCAGCGCCACCAGCAGACCGATTAGCGAGATAAGATCGCGGAAGTATTTTATCCAGATTTTCTCCTCGTCCTGCGGCCGGCGTTCCCAGACGTCGCGCGACTGGGCGCGGATCGCTTCCCGCAGATTGCCCATCCAGTTAATACCGGAATAGAGCGCGACCAGCAGGCCGACCAGACCGACGGCGGTACGCTGTTGCACCGCGGTGTTGATGGTGTTTTTCAAGGTCGCCGCCAGCGTCGGGTCGCTGACGTTTTGCAGAATTTTATCGAAAATGTCCTGCAGCAGGGTCGGGTGCCAGGCCAGCACGAAGCCGGCGGCGGCAAAGGAGACCATCAGGATCGGGATCATCGACAGGAACGAGAAGTAGGTGATGGCCGCGCCGAACTGATTGCCCAGTCGGTCATTGAAACGTTCTGCGGCGCGTAACAGATGGGCAATCACCGGGTTGCGTTGTACCTTGGCCGCCGTTCCGGTGACGGTCTTCAGCGCCTGGCTGGCCTTTTGCCCGACGGCCGTGTCATTGAGGGCCTCGAGCGTACTTTTGTTTTTCTCCGGCTGTGTGTCCGGTTCCTGTGGTGGGCGTCGATCGTCGTTTTCCGGCGTCATACGTGATTTCTTCCTTTTTTACAGCGAGATTCAGCAAAAAGTATACCTTAAATGCCGTATCTTGCAGGAACCCATCTGCCCGCCACCCGTTCACCATCCGCGGGGATCAATCGACATAATCTTTCATCAACCCGCCCAGCCACTCCATAAACAAGTGCACGCGGCGGGAGAGATTGCGCCGATGGGGGTAGATAAGCGAGACCGGCAGCGGCTCGGCGCGGTACTGGGGCAGGATCTCAATCAGGTCGCCAGCGCGTAACGCCTCGCGCACGCCGGTGCGCGGAACCTGAATGATCCCCAGCCCGGCGATACAGGCTGCCTGATAGGTTTCCGTACTGTTGACCGTCAATATGCCGCCGGTTTTTACCCAGCGGACGGCGCCATCCAGCATGACCTCAAAGCCGGAAGGCCGGACCCCGAGGGTGCTGGCGTAGTGGATCAGGGCATGATCCGCCAGATCCTCCAGGGATTGCGGATAGCCAAATCGCGCAAGGTAGTCCGGGCTGGCGCAGTTAATTTGCGTCAGTTTGCCCAGTGGGCGGGCGATAAGCCCCGAGTCTTTGAGCGCGCCGACGCGGACCACGCAGTCAAACCCCTCGCGGATCACGTCCACCAGCCGATCGCTGCTGCTCAGCTCCAGTTCGATGCCCGGATACTGCTGTAAAAAAGTCGGCAGATGAGGGATCACCAGTTTTTTAGCAAAACCGACCGGCATATCCACCCGCAGCCGGCCGCTGATGCTCGCCGGATCGTGCTGGAACATACCGTCCAGTTCATCGAGGTTGCTCAGCAGATCCTTTGCCCGTTCATAGTAAACCATCCCATCCTGGGTGAGCTGAACCCGACGAGTAGTGCGGTGCAGGAGCCGCACGCCAAGATGGCTTTCCAGGGCCTGAATCTGCCGCGAGACGCTGCCTTTCGGCAGCGCCAGGGTCTCGGCGGCGCGGGAAAAACTCTCCAGATCCGCTACGCGAATGAATAACTGCATTGCATGAATTTTATCCATGCCGATCGCCTATTGTTGTTATGGATGAAACAGTAAAACGTAATGTAGCATATTTATTGTTTCACTGGCAGTTAATAAGCTAGAACACAATCACAACGCAACCTGAAAGGGGTCTTCTGATGACACAACGTATCGCTTTAGTGACCGGCGGCAGCCGCGGTCTGGGTAAAAACGCCGCGTTGAAGCTGGCGGCGAAGGGAACCGATATTCTTCTGACTTACCACAGCAACCGCCAGGCGGCCCTCGATGTGGTAGCAGAAATAGAGCAAAAAGGGGTCAAAGCGGCAGCATTAGCGCTGAACGTCGGGGATACCTCAAGTTTTGACGCTTTCGCCAGCGAGGTGGTGCAGGTGCTGGCGCAGAAGTGGGGGCGCACCACCTTTGATTATTTACTGAACAACGCCGGGATTGGCCTCAACGTGCCCTTCGCCGAGACCAGCGAAGCGCAGTTTGACGAGCTGATGAACATCCAGTTCAAAGGACCGTTTTTCCTGACCCAGCGGCTGCTGCCTCTCCTGCAGGACGGGGGGCGGATCCTCAATGTTTCCAGCGGCCTGGCGCGCTTTGCCCTGCCGGGTTATGCGGCCTACGCTGCGATGAAGGGAGCGATGGAGGTCCTGACCCGCTATCAGGCGAAAGAGCTGGGTGGGCGCGGTATTTCGGTGAATATCATCGCGCCGGGGGCCATCGAGACCGACTTTGGCGGCGGCGTGGTGCGCGATAACGCCGAGGTGAATCAGCATATTGCCGCCCAGACCGCGCTGGGGCGGGTTGGGCTACCGGATGATATAGGCGATGCCATCGCCGCCCTGCTCAGCGATGAGCTGGCGTGGATGAACGCGCAGCGCGTGGAAGTCTCGGGCGGGATGTTCCTCTGATCCTGACTGCCCCCAGCCTGTGACCGGCGGTGCGCTACGGCGCATCGCCCTCCCCACGTAGCCGACCGAACAGCCAGTCGTTGTGCCAGCGCCCGTTCAGCCAGTAGTTCTCCCGCAGCTCCCCTTCCAGCCTGAACCTGGCTTTGAGCAGTAACTGCTTAGACGCCTCGTTGCCGGCGGTGACGCTGGCGGTCAGGCGGCGGACGCCGCCGGTGGTAAAGGCGTAGTCGCACAGCGCGCGCAGCGATTCGTAGCCGTAGCCCCGACCCTGCGCCGACGGAGCGAAGAGAAAGCCAACCTCGGCAATGTCGCGGTGATGATGTTGGTAACCGGTCAGGCCGAGCGGGGCATGGGTGAGCCTGTCGCGCACCACCAGACACAGCCAGTGCTCATCCCCCGGCGCCCACGGCGGCAGCCGCGAGTCGAACGCCTCGCGGATGGCCGCCTGCGGCCGGGGATCGGCGACGTAAAGCATGACCTGTGGATCCTGCTGCAGGGAAAGAAAAAACGACCAGTCGTCAAGCTGCAGCGGTGAGCAGCGCAGGCGCGGCGTCAGGAGTTCAGGCATAAGCGTCATTCCGGGCAGGGCGAATCCTCTGAACATAGCAGGAGAAAGCCGCCGGGAACAGCCCGACTAGGTTGGCTCACCGTACAGGCCAATCAGTCGGCGCACCACGCCGTTGGTCCAGCCAAAGCCATCCTGCAGGGGATACTCACCACCGCCACCCTCATGGGGGACACCGGTGGCAATATGGTATTTCTCAATCAGCTTGTGATGCTGCTTGTAAAAGTGATTGACCGTCTGCAGCCAGCTCCAGGCAATCTCATCCCCCAGCGGATCCTGGCCGTAACGTTTAAATCCCTGGATCGCCATCCACTGCAGCGGCGCCCAGCCGTTAGGTTTATCCCACTGCTCACCGCTTTCATATTCGGTGGCCATGATCCCCCCGGGGGTGAGCAGGCGGGCCCGCACCGCATCGGCAAGGCGTTCTGCCTGCTCGTGAGTCGCCAGGCCGACGTAAAGGGTGACGATGCTGGCGGCGGAAAACAGCGCCAGCTGTTCGCGGCGCCAGTCATAATCGCGGAAACAGCCGTTCTCATCGTCCCACAGATAGCGGTTGACCGCCGCCCGCCGATCCTGAGCCTTCTGGCGGAAGGCCGCCTCCGTCTCGCGATCGCCCTTCAGGCCGGAGAGGTTGGCGATGGTCGTCTCCAGCTTGAACAGGAAGGCGTTCAGGTCGATGGGGATAAACTGCGTCGTGCGGATACTGGCCAGCCGCGTGATATCCCGCAGCCAGCGGCTGGAGTAGTCCCAGCCGGACGCGGCGCCCGCCCGCAGGTCGCGGTACACTTCATTGGCGGGCCGCCCGGAGTGTCGGGCGGTCTCCACGTCCTCGCGCCAGGACTCATCCCGCGGCGTGTCCCGGTCGTCCCAGTAACGATTGAGCAGGGAGCCATCCGGCATGCGCACCACGTGGCGATACGCCTGGTGCGGGATCAACGACTCGGCGCCGTCCATCCAGAAGGCGTGCTCCATCTTCAGATGGTCCAGATAGCGCTTCGCGCCGCGCACGCCGTCCTCTTCAAAGAGTTCGACCATCAGGGCAAACACCGGCGGCTGCGAACGGCTGAGGTAGTAGGTGCGGTTGCCGTTCGGAATGTGGCCGTAGGTTTCAATCAGCCAGGCAAAGTTATCGGCCATGCATTTCAGCAGATCTTCCCGGCCGCTCTCCGCCAGCCCCAGCATGGTGAAATAAGAGTCCCAGTAATAGGTTTCGCTAAACCGACCGCCGGGCACAATATAGGCCTGCGGCAGCGCCAGCAGTGAAGACCAGGGGATATGATCCTGAGGCTCGCGGGTCAGCACCGGCCACAGCTTATCGATGTGCTCTTTCAGCGTCAGGCTGGGGTCCGAGGTGTAGACGTCGGTCTGGTTCTCCGGCAGCCAGAAGTTGTCTTCAACGAACTGGCGCAGGTCGAAGTCGGGTTGACGCTTGGCCTTCCGGTAGTGCCGCAGGATGTCCAGCGGATCGTGTTTCGGCGCGCAGTCGGGGAAGGTTTTGCTGTCGGCAAAGATGCGTGATTTCTGCACGTTGGTAAACAGCTCAAGATAGCGATCCGCCGGGGTAAGGGCATCGGACGCCGGCAGACCTTCGATCACCTCAGGCTCCGGTTCAGCGTCAATCATTTCATCCAGCTTTAATTCGTACGGATCGGCTTCGTAGCAGGGATCGATGTCGATCCTTAACTCGTCGTCTTCAACGTGGCGTAATTTCTGGCTGAACATAGCGATACGGACCTCCGGATAGCGTGAGTTCGGGGCCGGGCATACCCGGCCTTGTCTATTAAGCGTAGACAGTCGCTTCGGTGAGTGTGAAGTAAACTGTGCGTTAGATCACGCTTTCCCGCCGAGAAGAAAAGCCGTTATCTTAAAGTAATAAATTGATAAATAAGTAAAATTTATCTATTCGGGCACAGATGAAATTCGGAGCATTCATTATGCAACAAAATTTTATCCCGGCGCGCTCACTCCCACGCCGCCTCCAGCATCTCCAGCAGTTGTTCGCCGCTCAGGCTGACCGGGTTGGCCTTCATCGACGAGGAAGTGCTGGCCGCCAGCGCCGCCGGTTCCAGCGCATCGCGCGCCACGCCGAGGTCGCGCAGGGTGCCAAGGCCGGCGCGATGGCTCCATTCCCGCAGACTGTCCCAGACCTGTTCCACAGGGACGTCCAGCCCGTCGGCCAGCCAGCGGCGAACGTCGTTGAAGCGCTGGCGCAGGGCAGGGTCGCTTATCTGCGACTCATTGAGCGCCAGGCCAAACGGCAGCAGGCTGCCGCATAAAGCACCGTGCGAGGCGCGGCTCAGGCCGCCCAGCGGGCCGGCGAGGCCGTGGATCACCCCCAGCCCGGCGTTCGCCAGCGCCAGTCCACCGCACAGGCTGACCCAGGCCATCTCGTCGCGGCTGGCCGGACACTCTTGTTCCATCAGGATTTTCAGCGCGCGGATGCCCCGCGGGATCGCCTGCTGGCAGAGGGCATCGGTGAAGGGAGTGGCCCGGCTGCAGAGCCAGGGCTCGATCACCTGGGTCAGGGCATCGAGGCCGGAGCTCAGGGTGATGCTCCGCGGCGCGTTGTCGGTCAGCGCCGGGTCGACAATCGCCAGGCCAGGCAGCATTCGGTCGTCGCGCAGGCTCACTTTTCGCTGTTGTTCCGGGACGTTGATCACCGCATTTTTGGTGACTTCCGCGCCCGTCCCGGCGGTGGTCGGGATCGCCACGAACGGCAGCGGACTGGCTTCCAGCTGACGACCCGTTCCCACCACCTCCAGATAGTCGACCAGCGGGCCGGCGGCGGGCACCAGCGCCGCAATCGCCTTACCGGCGTCAATCACCGCGCCGCCGCCGAGGCTGACCACTGCCCGGACGCCTTTCTCGCGCGCCAGCTGGACACCCTGCTCGATATCGATAAGCCAGGGTTCGCGGCTTATCGCTAGCGTCGTGACCTCCAGCTGCAGCGCCTCCAGCTGATGGCGCAGAAACGCCGCCCGCTGCGGGCTGGCGCCATGCACCAGCAGAATGGGGCCGCCCTGCTGCGCCAGCCAGGGGGCAGCGCTCAGGGCCTGACCACGGCCAAAACGAATATTTGCGGGCATCAAAACGGTAAAAGGGGTCAACATGTCGGGTTCCTTTTCGGCAAACAGGCTGGAATCAACTATACACATTATCCACTACTCTGCCTTGTTGCTGGCTGGCAAGGCTGACAATAGAGTAGAGTGAAAGATCTCTCTTTTATGGCTGAGGAATCGCTGACAATGCTAACAATTCTGGGCAAACGCTCTTCAATCAATGTACGAAAAGTGTTGTGGACCTGCGAGGAAGCCGGGCTGGCGTACCAGCAGGAGGATTACGGCAGCGGATTTAAGCCTCTGGATACGCCTGAGTTTCAGCGCCTGAATCCTAACAGCCTGGTGCCGGTGCTGCTGGACGGCGACTTTGTGCTCTGGGAGTCGAACAGTATCTGCCGCTATCTGGCGCGGAAAGCGGAGCGCTGGGATCTGCTACCCACCGAGCCACAGCCCGCCGCCGAGGTGGAGCACTGGATGGACTGGCAGGCGACCGAGTTCAACACTGCCTGGCGCCATGCCTTTATGGGGCTGGTGCGCAAAGATCCGCGCTTTCAGGATCCGGCGGCAATTAAAGAGAGTATTGCCACCTGGACCCAGTGCGTGCGCATTGTCGAAGCACAACTGCAGCGTACCGGGGCGTGGATAGCCGGCGAGCGCTTCACCCTCGCCGATATCGTGCTGGGGCTGTCGGTGCATCGCTGGAAGATGACCCCTTTTGCCCATCCGGAGATGCCGGCCGTGGAGCGCTGGTATATGGCGCTCAATCAGCGCCCGGCGTTTATGCGCCATGGCAATAACGGCGTGGCCTGAGCATAAAAAAAGAAGCCCCTGGGGCTTCTTTTTATCATCCGGCGATCGCGTCTTAGCGCATGGTGACGAACTCTTCTGCCGCCGTCGGGTGAATGGCGACGGTGTTGTCGAAGTCTTTTTTGGTGGCGCCCATCTTCAGGGCCACCGCAAAGCCCTGCAGCATCTCATCCATCCCGAAGCCGATGCCGTGGATCCCGACAATCTTCTCTTCCGGGCCGACGCACACCAGCTTCATGCGGCACGGCTGGCGGTGAGAGGTGACGGCGGTGTACATCGCGGTGAAAGAAGATTTGTAGACCTTCACGGCGTCGTCGCCGTACTGCTCGCGCGCCTGCGGCTCGGTTAAGCCGACGGTGCCGATAGGCGGGTGGCTGAAGACCACGGTCGGGATGTTGCTGTAGTCCAGGTGCTCTTCCGGCTTGTTGTTAAACAGGCGCTCGGAGAGGCGACGGCCTGCGGCAACCGCTACCGGGGTCAGCTCGACGGCGCCGGTATTATCGCCCACCGCGTAGATGCCCGGCACGTTGGTGTTCTGGAATTTATCAACGATGATGTAGCCTTTATCGTTGGTTTTCACGCCGGTAGCCGCCAGATTGAAGTTATCGGTCGCCGGTTCGCGGCCAATCGCCCAAATCAGGCAATCTACGGTCTGGCTGCGGCCATCTTCCAGCTCCAGCGTCAGGCTGCCGTCGGCATGCTTCACCACCGCTTTCGGGATGGCGTTGGTATGCAGTTGCGGGCCTTCGGCGTTCATCACTTCCACCAGCGTCTCCACGATCAGCGGATCGAAGCTGCGCAGCGGCGCGTGTTTACGCACGAACAGGTGGGTTTCGGCGCCGAGGCCGTTAATCACCCCCGCCAGCTCAACGGCGATATAGCCAGCACCCACTACCGCCACGCGCTTCGGCAGCGCCGGCAGTTCAAAGAAACCGTCGGAATCAATACCGTATTCGACGCCCGGAATATTCGGGTGGCTTGGACGGCCGCCGGTGGCGATCAGGATATGGTCAGCGGTGATCGTCTCGCCGTTCACTTCCACGGTGTGGGCATCGACAAAGCGCGCGAAGCCTTTGATGACGTCGACGTTGTTCTTACCCAGTACGTTGTCGTAGGAGGTATGGATGCGGTCGATGTAGGCGCTACGGCTGGCGACCAGCTTGTCCCAGTCGAAATGGTTGATGGTGGTATCGAAACCGTAGTCCGGGCCGTAAAGATGAATCGCTTCGCGGATCTGCGCCGCATGCCACATCACTTTTTTCGGCACGCAGCCGACGTTGACGCAGGTGCCGCCCAGCGCTTTGGCTTCAATCAGCGCGCACTTCTGGCCGTACATGGCCGCGCGGTTAATCGAGGCGATACCGCCGCTACCGCCGCCGATGGCGAGGTAATCATAATGTTTGCTCATGCCCATATGTCCTTAATCGTTGATTGCCGCGATTGTAGCGCGAGGCTTAAAAGGTTCCACCGATGGTTGCGATTACTCCGGTACGATCCAGCTGACCGTGGCGTGGCCGGTGCCGGCCGGAACCAGCTTGCTGTGCAGCCACGGCAGCACATTGTTCATCTGCTGCTCCAGCTTCCACGGCGGGTTGATGACGATCATCCCGGAGGCGGTCATACCGCGCTGGTCGCTGTCCGGACGCACCGCCAGCTCAATCTGCAGAATTTTGCGAATGCCGGTGGCTTCTAACTCTTTGATCATGCGCTTGATCTGTGCGCGCAGCACCACCGGATACCACAGGGCGTAGGTGCCGGTGGCGAAGCGTTTGTAGCCTTCGTGGATCCCGGTCACCACCGCCTGATAGTCGGTTTTAATTTCATACGGCGGGTCGATCAGAATCAGACCACGGCGTGATACCGGCGGCAGCTTGGCTTTCAGCTGCTGGTAGCCATCGGCTTTATCAACGCGCGCGCGGCTGTCTTTCTGGAACTCGGCGCGCAGCAGCGGGAAGTCGCTCGGGTGCAGCTCGGTCATCTGCAGGCTGTCCTGCTCGCGCAGCAGCTGGCGGGCGATCAGCGGGGAGCCCGGGTAGTAGCGCAGCTGGCCGTTACGGTTGAAGTGTTCGACCACGGAAATATACGGCTCCAGCTCTGCCGGCAGGTCGTCCTGTTGCCAGATGCGGGCGATGCCTTCGAGATACTCGCCGGTACGCTCGGCGTGCTCGCCGCTCAGCTGATAGCGGCCCGCGCCAGCGTGGGTGTCCAGGTAGAGAAACGGTTTTTCTTTCTCTTTCAGCGCTTCGATGATCAGGCTCTGAACGGTGTGTTTGAGGACGTCGGCGTGGTTGCCTGCGTGAAAGCTGTGGCGATAACTGAGCATGGATACAGAGATTCCGGGAAGTAAACAAGTTAACCGATAGTTTACCGCAGATCGGCCGAGATTACCGCTGCGCCGCCGCGCTGTTTCATTTGTGCCAAAAGCGTTGCAAAACATAACGCTGTCATAAAAACGTCAAACGGCCGCGCTAGCGTCGGGTGCAGGCAAGGTAATTATTTGAATAAAAGGAAAAATAATGAAAAGGCAACTCTCACTGCTGGCCGTCGCGCTGCTGCTGGCGCAACCGGTTCTGGCCAAAGACATCCCGCTGGACAGGGCGGCGGCCCTCGCCAATAGCGTGACGCCGGCTGCCTCCAGCCAGGCGTATGACGATCTTGAGCAACAGGCGCTGACGCAGCTACGTCACGCTCTGCAGGGGGATGCCGCCACGCTGACCCGCGATCGGTTAGCGCACACGAAACAAAATAAAACCCAGGCCGATACCGCCTGGCTGAAGGCCAGCGGCTATGACTTCCAGACCCGGGCCAACCAGCAGGCGGGTATTGCGCTGTTGTCGGCGTTCAGCACCCTGCCGGAGACCGTCGTGAAGCAGAATCTGGCGACGGTGACCGCCATCAATCGCGATGCCGTGCAGACGACACGCCGTCAGGCACTGGCCGATGCGGAAGGGATTAGCTACCTCTACTTCCTCAGCGATGCGCTGGGGCCGCGGCTTGGCAAAGCGTTTCTGACCGCCTATGACCAGGGCGGGCTGGGGAAAGCGGCAGCATTGATCAAAGCCTCGGAAGTCAGCACCGGCGAGGCGAAAAAGCACTTCAACAATCCGCGGCCGTTTCTGGTTCAGGGCAACACCATTCACCTGGTGCCTGACGATGTGGTGGTGAAGGATAATCAGCCCTACACCGCCGACGGCGGCTCGTTCCCCAGCGGCCACACCAACACCGGCTATACCGATGCGCTGCTGCTGGCGGCGATGATCCCGGAGCGCTACGACGCGCTGGTAACCCGCGGCGCCCGCTATGGCTACTCGCGCATCGTGCTGGGCGTCCACTATCCGCTGGACGTGATCGGCTCGCGGATGGTGGCCGAGCGCAACGTGGCCCATTATCTTAACGATCCGCACTACCGGGTATTATTTAACGAAGCCCGCGATCAGCTGCGCGCCGCGCTGGCGAAAGCCTGCGGCACGTCGCTTGCCGAGTGCGCAAAGAGCAGCGTGAAAGACGATCCCTGGCGCGATCCGGCGATGCGTGATTTCTCTCGTTTCACCATGACCTACGACCTGCCGCAGCAGAAGGGGCCGCAGCCGCGTCTGCAGGTGCCTGAGGGGGCGGAAGTGCTGCTGGAAGATGCCCTGCCGCAGCTGTCAGCGGCCCAGCGTCGGGCGTTGATGGTCAACACCGCGCTGCCGGCGGGTTACCCCCTTTCTGGCGCTACCCCCGAACAGCAGTTCTGGCAGCGTCTGAATCTGTCGGCGGCCTGGGAGATGGCGCAAAAAAGGCATTAATGCGGTTTCCGGCACGCTGCACCGCGTGTCGGCCTTTTCCTGCAACGGGCGGACTTATCGCAGCAATACCCAGGATGACGCACCGCCCGTCATTGAAATTCCCCCAACTATCCCCCATTCTAGATCTCATGCATAAGCGCCGGACGCGCGCTTCATTCACCCTTTTCAACAGGACAGCGCATATGACCAATCCATTACTGACGCCTTTTTCCCTGCCGCCTTTTTCTGCGATTAAACCGGAGCACGTGGTCCCTGCGGTCACCAAAGCGCTGGATGATTGCCGGGCCGCGGTGGAAAGCGCGGTGGCGCACGGCGCGCCGTATAGCTGGGAAAATCTTTGCCAGCCGCTGGCGGAAGTGGACGATGTGCTGGGACGCATCTTCTCGCCAGTCAGCCATCTGAATTCGGTAAAAAACAGCCCGGAACTGCGTGAAGCTTACGAACAGACCCTGCCGCTGCTCTCCGAGTACAGCACCTGGGTCGGCCAGCATGAAGGCCTGTATAAAGCCTACCGCGACCTGCGCGATGGCGATAACTACGCCACGCTGAATACCGCGCAGAAAAAAGCGGTCGACAATGCGCTGCGCGATTTTGAATTATCCGGTATTGGCCTGCCGCCTGAGGCGCAGAAACGCTACGGTGAAATCGCCGCGCGCCTCTCTGAGCTGGGCAACCAGTACAGTAACAACGTCCTCGACGCCACCATGGGCTGGAACAAGCTGGTGACCGACGTCGCCGATCTGGCCGGTATGCCGGAAAGCGCGCTGGCCGCCGCTCAGGCTCAGGCCCAGGCGAAAGAGCAGGAAGGGTATCTGCTGACCCTGGATATCCCGAGCTACCTGCCGGTGATGACCTACTGCGACAACCAGGCGCTGCGCGAAGAGATGTACCGTGCTTACTCCACGCGTGCCTCCGATCAGGGCCCGAACGCCGGTAAATGGGATAACAGCCCGGTGATGGCGGAGATCCTCGCCCTGCGCCACGAGCTGGCGCAACTGCTGGGCTTTGACAGCTATGCGTTTAAATCCCTCGCCACCAAAATGGCGGAGGATCCCCAGCAGGTGCTCGACTTCCTCACCGACCTGGCCAAACGCGCCCGTCCGCAGGGCGAAAAAGAGCTGGCCCAGCTGCGCGCCTTCGCCAAAGCCGAGTTTGGCATTGATGAACTGCAGCCGTGGGACATCGCCTACTACAGCGAAAAACAGAAGCAGCACCTTTACAGCATCAGCGATGAGCAGCTGCGCCCCTATTTCCCGGAAAACAAAGCCGTTAACGGCCTGTTCGAAGTGGTTAAGCGTATTTACGGCATTACCGCCAAAGAGCGTACCGATGTCGATGTGTGGCATCCGGAAGTGCGTTTCTTCGAGCTGTATGACGAAAATAACGAGCTGCGCGGCAGCTTCTATCTTGACCTGTATGCCCGTGAACATAAACGCGGCGGGGCGTGGATGGACGATTGCGTCGGCCAGATGCGTAAACTGGATGGTTCCCTGCAGAAACCGGTCGCTTACCTGACCTGTAACTTCAACCGCCCGGTCAACGGCAAACCGGCGCTGTTCACCCACGATGAAGTGATCACCCTGTTCCACGAGTTTGGCCATGGTCTGCACCACATGCTGACCCGCATTGATACCGCCGGCGTTTCCGGCATCAGCGGGGTGCCATGGGATGCAGTCGAGCTGCCGAGCCAGTTTATGGAAAACTGGTGCTGGGAGCCGGAAGCGCTGGCGTTCATCTCCGGCCATTATGAAACCGGTGAACCGCTGCCGCAGGAGCTGCTGGAGAAAATGCTGGCGGCGAAAAACTACCAGGCGGCGATGTTTATTCTGCGCCAGCTGGAGTTCGGCCTGTTCGATTTCCGCCTGCACGCGGAGTACAAGCCGGAGCAGGGGGCGAAAATCCTTGAGACCCTGGCCGAGATTAAAAAGCAGGTCGCTGTGGTGCCGGGCCCAACCTGGGGCCGCTTCCCGCACGCCTTCAGCCACATCTTCGCGGGCGGTTACGCGGCGGGCTACTACAGCTACCTGTGGGCCGACGTGCTGGCGGCGGACGCCTTCTCACGCTTCGAAGAAGAGGGGATTTTCAACCGCGAAACCGGTCAGTCGTTCCTCGACAATATCCTGAGCCGTGGCGGTTCCGAAGAGCCGATGGTGCTGTTCAAACGCTTCCGCGGGCGTGAGCCGCAGCTGGACGCGATGCTGGAGCACTACGGGATCAAGGGTTAAGTCTGCGGTGAAGATCTGCTTAATTGATGAAACAGGCGCCGGAGACGGCGCCTTATCTGTTTTAGCCGCCCGCTGGGGGCTGGAGCAGGATGACGATAACCTGATGGCGCTGGTGCTGACGACGGAGCATCTGGAGCTGCGTAAGCGCGATGAGCCCAAACTTGGCGGCATCTTCGTCGACTTTGTCGGCGGGGCGATGGCCCACCGGCGCAAGTTTGGCGGCGGCCGCGGTGAAGCGGTCGCCAAAGCGGTGGGCATTAAAGGCGATTACCTGCCGGATGTCGTCGACGCCACCG
Source organism: Klebsiella sp. H-Nf2 (assembly GCF_002806645.1). NCBI lineage: Bacteria > Pseudomonadati > Pseudomonadota > Gammaproteobacteria > Enterobacterales > Enterobacteriaceae > Klebsiella > Klebsiella sp. H-Nf2. The sequence continues at coordinate 157,545 of NZ_PIBL01000003.1, read as the reverse complement.
CCGGACTGGGACGCGATGCCTTCGTGCTGGCGTCGGTCGGCTGTCGCGTGCGGATGCTTGAGCGTAATCCGGTGGTCGCCGCGCTGCTCGACGATGGCCTGACGCGCGGCTATGCCGATGCGGAAATTGGCGGCTGGCTGCAGGAGCGCTTGCAGCTGATCCACGCCTCCAGCCTCAATGCACTGACCGATATTACCCCGCGTCCGCAGGTGGTGTATCTCGATCCAATGTTCCCGCATAAGCAGAAAAGCGCGCTGGTAAAAAAAGAGATGCGCGTCTTTCAGTCGCTGGTGGGGCCCGATTTAGACGCCGATGGCCTGCTGGCCCCGGCGCGCCAGCTGGCGACCAAACGGGTGGTGGTAAAGCGCCCGGATTATGCGCCGCCGCTGGCGGAGGTCGCCACGCCGAACGCGGTAGTGACCAAAGGGCATCGGTTTGATATTTACACCGGTACGCCGGAGTAATATTACGCCGTGGTGGTATCTCCCGGATAGCGGCGCAATGCGCCTTATCCGGGCTACCGAATCGTAGCCCGGCTCAGCGTAGCGCAAGCCGGGAACCGCAATATCTGAACAAACGGCGCCAGTGCGGACCGGCCATCCTAAGCGGTTACTCGGCGCCAGCCGGGGTATTAATCATCCGGTTCAGCCACGGCACCATCAACGCCATCACCACCGTGACGCCCAGCGTCACGAGGCCAATTTTACTGAACACATCGGTATAGACCGGCAGCGTCTGCAGCGGGTCGGTGATGTTTTCCGGCACCGCGGTAAAGGTCGCCACATAGCCGCCCAGCAGGAACGCGGCGGCCTGGGTCAGGAACCACATCCCCAGAATAAAGCCCATCAGATGCTGCGGCACCAGCGCGGCAACCATCGCCAGCCCCAGGGCGCTGATCAGCAGTTCGCCCAGGCTCTGGAACAGATAGACCAGCACAATAAACCACGGCGAGGTTAATCCCTGGGCGTCGGCGAACCACATCCCGGCGGCCGCGGCGGTCAGGAAGCCCAGCGCGCAGAGCAACATCCCGAGGGTAAACTTCACCGGCATGGTCAGGTCTTTCCCTTTGTGACCGAGATGGGTGTAGATCGCCGCCAGCACCGGACTGGCAACCACCACCCAGAAGGGATTGAGCGCCTGGAAGCTGACGGGGTTGATGGTAAAGCCCAGGATCTCATGATGGACGTTGTTGATGGCGAAGAAGTTCAGCGAGGTCGGCATCTGGGCATACAGAATGTAGAACAGTACCGCCTCGATCATCAGGATAAAGGCGACGAACATTTTGTTGCGTCCGGTTTTATCGAGGCGAAACGCTTCGCGGAAAAAGAACACTATGACCACGATCGACAGGACAATCAGCACCAGGTTGGCGACCATCACGTTATGCATCAGCCAGGCGCAGAGAAAAATCATCACTACGGTACCGGCCAGCACCAGCGCCAGATTGCGCAGGCTGAGGGGACGGTGATCCGGCTCAGAGCCGATATCTTTCACCATCCTGCGGCAGGCGACGTAGACCAGCAGCGCGATAATCAGTCCCGCGCCGCACAGGTTATAGGTCACGGCATAGCCAAACTTTTCCGCGATCACTGGCGCCAGTGAGAGCGACAGCAGTGAACCGATGTTTATCGACATATAAAACAGGGTGAATGCCCCGTCGAGACGGGCGTCCTTCGGTGGATAGCATTTTGACAACAGGCTCGCCGGGTTGGCTTTAAACAAGCCGTTACCGACGGCGATGGTGCCGAGGGCGATAAAGATCAGCTGCGGTTTCAGCAGCGACATCCCAGTCATAAAGTAGCCGATCGCCAGCACAATCGCGCCGAGCACCAGCGTGCGTTTGGTCCCCAGCAGATGGTCGCCCACGTAGCCGCCGATGGAGATCAGCCCGTAAACCAGCGCCGCGAAGGCGCCGAAGGTGATAAAGGCCTGTTCCTGAGAGAAGCCCAGCTGTTTGACAAAGAAGACCGCCAGGATCCCCTGAACGCCGTAATAGCCAAAACGTTCCCAGAGCTCCACAAAGAAGATCATGAAGAACGGACGAGGTTGCTGCAGCAAGCCCGTAGGTGCAGTTGTATTCATATTCCTTCGCCTTGTTTTACTTTCCCAAAAAGTATGAACGCGTATGCCAGAACGCGCTGAAAATGTCTGATAACTCGCCATGCTGCGGTTATTGGCTTAATGGATAGATTATTATATAGATGTTTTGGCGAATAACTGGTTGATCACACTAATTGAATGGCTTTTTTATGGATTGAAGTTCTATTGTGGGCGGCGGGGGACTGAAATAAAAAACGCCCGCATCGGCGGGCGTCTTGGGTGTGGAAAAAGCGAAGGTTATTCGTCTTCTTCGTCGCGCAGCGGAACGATCAGCATGTCGACATGGACGGTGTTGATCAACTGGCGGGCAGAGGACATCAGCTTGCTCCAGAAGTCCTGATGGTGGCCGCAGACCACCAGATCCATATCATATTTTTTGATCGCATCGACCAGCACCTGACCCAGGTCGCCGCTGCCGCTCAGGGTCTCGGTGATCGGGTAGCCCGCGTTGGTCGAGAGCTCGGTCAGCGCGTGATGGGTCTCTTCGGAGATGCGTTTTTGCATGTCGCCGAGGTTAACGTCAATCAGCCCGGTGTAGAGGTCGGAGTAATTCACATCCACGTGGATCAGGGACACTTTTGCGTTATACGGGCGGGCCATAGAAACGGCTTTTTCAACCAGTACTTTACTCTCCGGGGACAGGTCTACTGCAATAAGAATATGTTTGTAAGCCATAGTGTTACTCCTTCCATAAGTTTGTCGATGACCATTGGACCTGGCAGCTGGCGCTGCCGTTTCGCCCGCGTCCTGCGTGCTACATTCGCGGGAGGGTAGCCTTTAAGGACTTCATTGTAGAAGATATTTCCTACCTTATAGCGCCCCCCGCACTCCGTCAATGCACTGGGTTCACCTAAAAGTTAAACAAATTTATCCGTCTTACGTATTGATAACGAATAACCTTGTGGTAAAAAAATTAATGGATCTCCTACACTATTTAATGAGCCGGTCGGAAAAATAAATGTGATCGGAATCGCACTCTTTACGGTATCGTCGTGGGTTATTTGGGGAGCGGTAGCCGCGGAGGATTTCTCCGTGGGCGGGTCGCCGGGGAGGAGGTATGATCAGCACTATTGCGCTGTTTTGGGCCCTGTGTGTCGTTTGTGTGGTGAATATGGCACGCTACTTCTCATCGTTGCGTGCATTATTGGTGGTGCTACGTGGTTGCGATCCCTTGCTCTATCAGTATGTTGATGGCGGTGGTTTTTTTACCTCGCATGGGCAGCCCAGTAAACAAATGCGGCTGGTCTGGTATATCTATGCCCAGCGTTACCGTGACCATCACGATGATGAATTTATTCGTCGCTGTGAACGTGTTCGCCGGCAGTTTATCCTGACCAGCGCGCTGTGTGGTCTGGTGCTGGTGAGTATGATTGCGCTGATAATCTGGCACTAACGACATCTTCGGGATAAAAAAAACGGGCCAGCAAGCTGACCCGTTTTGATCGAATGCCGTTTAAATCAGTTTCAGGGAGAGCCAGTAAAGGACACCTGAAAGGATAATGGCTGCCGGAAGGGTCAACACCCAGGCCATCAGGATGCTGGTCACGGTCTTTTTCTGCAGACCACCGCCATCCACCAGCATTGTCCCCGCCACCGAGGAGGAGAGCACGTGGGTGGTGGAAACCGGCATTCCGGTGTAGCTCGCCAGACCGATAGAAACCGCTGCGGTCATCTGTGCCGACATCCCCTGAGCGTAGGTCATGCCCTTCTTACCAATCTTCTCGCCGATGGTGGTCGCCACGCGGCGCCAGCCGATCATGGTGCCGATACCTAACGCCAGCGCGACCGCCATAATAATCCAGATTGGCGCGTACTCGATGGTGCTCAGCATATCGGTTTTCAGTTTCTTCAGCAGACGCTGGTCGTCATTGCTGACGTCCGGCAGCTTCGCCACTTTATCGGTGGTGTCGGAGATGCAGAGCATAATGCGACGCAGCTGACCGCGCTGATCCGGTGACAGTGAATCGTAGGTTTCAACGCCGGTCAGCATAGTCTTCACGCGGTCAAGCGCGTTGATGGTATTTGCTGGATGGCAATGAAACTCACCGTTGGCCGCGGTATTGGTATCCGGAGATGGAACCAACTGGTCAACGCCGGTGGCTTTCTTCAGCAGGTCAGGGCGCTGCTGGAAGAAGGTTTCCACGTTGTTGACCGCATCGCGGGTACGGGTGATTTCGTAACCGGAGGCGTTCATATTCACCACGAAGCCCGCCGGGGCGACGCCAATCAGCACCAGCATCACCAGACCAATGCCTTTCTGCCCATCGTTGGCGCCATGGGAGAACGACACGCCGATAGCGGACAGAATCAGGGCGATACGGGTCCAGAACGGCGGTTTTTTCTTACCGTCTTTCTTTTCACGCTCTGCGGGGGTCAGGTGAATACGCGCGCGTTTCTTGGTACCGCTCCAGTAGCGACGGAGAATGAAAATCAGGCCGCCCGCAATCACCAGACCGACGATCGGCGAGATGATAAGCGAAGCAAAAATACCAATCACTTTCGGGATATTCAGCGCATCAACCACTGAAGTACCGGTCATCAGCGCATTGGTTAAACCAATACCGATGATGGCGCCAATCAGGGTGTGAGAACTGGAGGCCGGGAGGCCGAAATACCAGGTGCCGAGGTTCCAGATGATCGCCGCCAGCAGCATTGAAAACACCATGGCGAGGCCATGCGCGGAACCCATGTTAAGCAGCAGATCGGTCGGCAGCATATGCACAATGGCATAGGCTACGCTGAGACCGCCCAGCAGAACGCCGAAAAAGTTGAAGAGCGCCGCCATCGCCACAGCAAGCTGCGACCGCATTGCGCGAGTGTAGATAACCGTAGCCACCGCGTTTGCGGTATCATGGAAACCGTTAATCGCTTCGTAAAACAGTACAAAAGCTAAAGCAAGCAATAATAATAGTCCGGTATGTAAATCCAGACCGGCAAATAAATGTAGCATAGGACGTTACGCCATTTTGAGGACATGAACGCGGCGCATTATCAGTGACTTTAGCGGCGCGGGCAAAGTGAAATATAGACTTTTTTTGATTTTCTTCCTGTCTGGTTTCTACCCTGTTGAGAGTAATCCTATATCTTTCAAAGACGTAACTGAATGCTGTTTTTATCGTGCTGGTGCGACCAGAGTGAAATATTTACAATTCCCGACAATTGGGGAATGAGGAAAGTTGAGTGGAAAGGTTTGATGCCATTGTGATCGGCGCCGGTGCGGCGGGAATGTTTTGTGCAGCGCAGGCAGGGCAGTTGGGCTGCCGCGTCCTGCTGCTCGATAATGGCAAAAAGCCGGGGCGCAAAATCCTGATGTCCGGCGGCGGCCGCTGCAACTTTACCAACATGTATGTTGAGCCGGCGGCCTATTTGAGCCAAAACCCGCATTTTTGCAAATCTGCGCTGGCGCGCTATACCCAGTGGGATTTTATCGAGCTGGTCGGCAAATATGGCATCGCCTGGCATGAGAAGACCCTCGGCCAGCTGTTTTGCGATGATTCGGCGGAGCAGATCGTCAATCTACTGCTTGCGGAATGCGAAAAGGGCGGCGTGCAGATCCGCCTGCGCAGCGAAATCCTCAGCGTGGAGCGGGACGAACAAGGTTACCGGCTACAGGTGAACGGCGAAACGCTGGCGGCGAAGAAACTAGTGATCGCCTCCGGCGGCCTGTCGATGCCGGGGCTCGGCGCCTCGCCGTTTGGCTACAAGGTGGCCGAGCAGTTTGGCCTGAAGGTGCTGCCGACCCGCGCCGGGCTGGTGCCGTTTACCCTGCATAAGCCGCTGCTCGAGCAGCTGCAGGTGCTCTCCGGCGTCTCAGTACCTTCTACCATTACCGCCCAGGATGGCACCCTGTTCCGCGAAAATCTGCTGTTTACCCATCGCGGCCTTTCCGGGCCGGCGGTGCTGCAGATTTCCAGCTACTGGCAGCCCGGCGAGTTCGTCACCGTCAATCTGCTGCCGGACTGTCATCTTGACGAATTCCTGAACGAGCAGCGCAGCGCGCATCCTAACCAAAGCCTGAAAAATACCCTGGCGATGCAGCTGCCGAAGCGGCTGGTCGAATGTTTACAACAGCTTGGGCAGATACCTGATGTGACACTGAAGCAACTGAACGTTCGCGATCAGCAGTCGCTGGTGGAGACGTTAACCGCCTGGCGCGTGCAGCCGAACGGCACCGAAGGCTATCGGACGGCGGAAGTGACGCTCGGCGGCGTCGACACTAACGAACTCTCGTCACGTACCATGGAGGCGCGTAAGGCGTCGGGTCTCTACTTTATCGGCGAAGTGATGGACGTCACCGGCTGGCTCGGCGGCTATAACTTCCAGTGGGCTTGGTCAAGCGCCTGGGCCTGCGCGCAGGCGCTGGTGGAAGGGTAACGGCGGTTTTATTCCGGCGGACAGGCGTCGGTTTATCCGCTGATGTTATGTTGCTTCAGTTTACGCCACAGGGTGGTAGGACTGATGCCGAGGATGGCCGAGGCTTTGGTTCTGTCGCCATCCGTTTTTTCAATCACGCTCGCGATCAGCTTTTTCTCCTGTTTTTTTAGCAGATCGCTCTCATCCGCGACCACCGCGAGGTCAGTAACAAGAGACACGCCCTGGTGACAGGGCGGTGAGAGGTGACTGATCTGCTGCAATACCGCTTTATCCACCGTATCACCCTCCAGCAAGACGATGAGGCGATAAATGACCGCCTGCAGCTCACGGATATTGCCTGGCCAGTCATAGTTCTGTAAGCAGTTCACGGCATCCGGGGTAAAGGTGAGGTGCTTGTTCTGTTGCTGCAGAAGATGGTGAATCAGCACCATAATATCTTCGGGTCTTTCGCGTAATGGCGGGAGCTGCAGTTCAAGGATATTGATTCGGTAATAGAGATCCTGGCGGAACTCCCCGCTGGCGACGAGCTGACCCAGATCTTTATTGCTGGCGGTGATCAGGCGGAAATCGGCTGAAAGCAGGGCGTCGCCACCAAGACGGGAAAACTGCTTCTCCTGCAATACGCGCAGCAGTTTGACCTGAACCGACAGCGGGGCTTCGCTGATTTCATCAATAAATACCGTTCCGTTAGTGGCCATTTCAAAGACCCCTGGTTTGCCTCCCTTCCGCGCGTTGGTAAATGCGCCTTCGGCATAACCGAAAAGTTCACTTTCCAGCAGGCTCTCCGGAATAGCCGCGCAGTTGAGGGCGATAAAAGGACCATGGCTGCGGGCGCTGACGTGATGAATACTCTGAGCAAACAGTTCTTTCCCCGTGCCGGTATCCCCTAAGAGATGGACCGGAAGATCATGCTGAGCGCACAGCCTGGCTTTTTGTATCACCTGATGCATGATCGGCGATTGAGCAATAATATTGTCAAAAGAATAGCTGGTGGCATAGCCGCGTAATTTACTTTTTTTACTGTTAGTCTGCTGCCAGAGCGTACTTTCCTGGCTTAAGCCAGTGATAATGGCATAGGTGTTTTGGCGATTGGAAAAATGACGGACTGAGATACAAACAAGTGTGCCATTAATTTCGATAGTTTGCTCTTTGATGTTGGACTCATTAATCATGCTGGCATAGATATCTTTAAAAGCTTCTTTTTTAAAGATTTTGTCACCCACCTGACATTGAAATAAGGTCATGCCGATAGCATTGATATTAATGATTTCACCCAGTTGATCAACACACATAATGCCTTCGCGTGATTGATTCAATGCCGCATGGCTCATGACTAACTTTAAATTTTCCCGATTAATATACTTTAGTAAGCCATGAGCTTCATTAATAGCTTGTTCAATGGAATTGTTGTCGGCGTCGCCTTCAATGACGTTGAGATTGTATTTCTTGGCCATTTCGGCGACAGTCAAACCACCAATGACCATATGATAACCATTTTCTGACAGATTTTTTATAACATTTTCAATATCATGGTGATTGTAGACCTGGCAGATTTTAAACTCGTCGTTGGTCATGCTTTGGTAATGCCGCAGCGCCCGGCAAAACTGAGGGAAACCAATGGCAGCAATTTTCTGTGATTTATTCTTGGCTTCCTGCAGGATGCGGTATACGCCATGAAAATCATGGGCAATTTCGATAACCGGAATAGGGATGTTATTGCGAAGCAGGGCCGCGGTGCCGCCCCGGCTAATAATGATTCTGGTGCCGGACTGGATCATTTCATTAGCTTTATTGAGAACGTCAGAATAACGAAATTCATAGACGGGGATTTCCAGTTTACGCTCAATAAGAACATTCATTATCCGTTGGGTAATGGTGCTGGAAACTGAGAAGATGACAATTTCATTATTCTTCATACATTATTCACTTATCGGCTCAGGATTGGCTAAAATCATTATAATTTTAAGGCGCAGATAAATAATGACGAAGGTCATAGAAGAGGGGTTTTATCATACCAGCCATACGCCTGGAAAGGCGTATGGCTGGTGGCTTGCGAATTAGAAACGCAGACGGCGATAAACAATCTGTCCGTTACAGATAGTGGCGCAGTTATCGAGGTAGCAATCACCCTCCAGGGTTTTTCCCCGGGTATCTTCAAAGGTGATCTTATCTTTGCGTAATTTCACAATGGAAATATCGGCAATCGCGTTTGCCGCCAGGGTACCAATCTGCCCCTGCATTCTCATCAGGCGAGCCGGCGTGGCGGTCACGGCGCGGATAACGTCAAAGAACGGCATGCCCATATTGAGATATTTCGACATCACATGCAGCAGGCTATAGACCTTATCAGTACGCAAGCTATTGCGCAGGGTTAAATCGGTACTGATGATATCAGGGTAGAATCCCTGCTCCATCGCCGATTGCGCCACCTTGAAATCAAAGTGGGCGACACCGTTTGAACAATCGAAGATCACCCCCCGGGACTGTGCTTCTTTGATGGCGGCATACACCTGCCCTTGTTCGTTGAGAATGGAATGACCGGTACCGTGGAAACAGTGCGCATAGATGTCGCCCTCTTCAAAATAGCGGATCAGTTCATCGGCGCACAACAGGGAGTCGGTGACATGCACGCAAATCGAGGTTTCCAGTTTGCGTGCGAGGGCGACCGTGGCTAACAGCGGATCGCTGGCATACTGTTTGCCTCGGGCGATATCCTGGCTATAGCGTAATTTCAAACCCAATATGTTGTCTCTATTGTCACTCAGCGTTTGGGCAATTTTTTCCTCGTTGTAATTTGCCGGATTGGTATTTTCAAGGTAGCCGGTGGGCCCGCCGCCGAGGGTGGAGAGACCAACGTTGACCACGTTTAAATAGCTCTTAATTTTCACCATCGCTGGATGAATAACGCTATTGCGAAAGAGCGGATAGTTTACCCATCCACTGCTCCCGGCATCGACCATGCTGGTGACGCCATTTGGTAAACAGACGATATCAGGGTTAACGCTAATCGCCGTTCCGCCATGGAAAACATGGCCATGAAAGTCGATGAGGCCGGGAAGAACAATACAGCCCGCGGCATCAATAACGGTTTCTGCCTGCAGGTCGCTATGATGAGAAATATCAACGATGCGGTTACCCTTAATACCAATATCGCCGTTAAGATACGTACGGTTTTCACTATCGGCGATCTGGCCGTTTTTAATCACTATATCCAGTTTCATTTTATGCTCCTGTCAGATGCCGATAAGCTTCCAGTAAGGAATACCTATTAAGAAGAAGATTAACACGTTAACCACAACCATAATGGTGCCGAGCATCCAGAAGGTTTTCTGTGGCACGTAGCCGCTGGAGAATGTAAATACGCCAGCCCCATTGCCATAGTGGGTCAATAACGCGCCATAGCCTGCGGAGAAGGCCAGGGAGAGCGCTACGTACATCGGATGTGCCTGCGTGGTCATACCCAGGGTAAAAAGTACCGGATAGAAAGAGACGACAAAGGCGCTGTTTGAGACGAAGAAATAGCGGACCGCCAGGCTGATAAACACCAGCACGGCAATCGCGCTGATTTCACTCAAATGCGAGAGATCGAGATAATTTTTAATCACGTCGACCAGGTAAACATAGAAGCCCCCTTTTGACAGCGCCACCGCGCAACCGTAGAAGGCGCCGTACCAGACAAAGGTCTGCCAGGCTGATTTTTCGCTGACCACGTCATTCCAGCTCAGAACGCCGAAAAGCAGCAGACAGGCGAGGAAGGCGAGCCCTACCGGAATAAAGGCAATACCGGTGATAGACCCGGTCATCCAGCCTAACACGCCGAGAATAAAGAACACGATTAACAGCTTCTCTTCGCGTTTTACCGGGCCTAATTCATTGAGGCCTTTTTCCGCAATTTCGTTCACGTTCTCAATAACTTTGAGTTCCGGGGCATAGATTTTATACAGGATCCAGGGCGCCAGAATGAGCACCAGTCCCGCCGGGACAACGGCGGCTTTAAACCAGGTCATCCACTCAAGATTGACCTTCATAATTTCATTGGCTAATGAAACGGTGATCGAGTTGGTGGCCATCCCGGTCAGGAACAGGCTGGAGGTCCCCATCGAGACGACGTACATCAGGATAGTCAGATAGGCACCGATTTTGCGACTCCCCTCGTCGGGTTTCGAACCCAACGCTTCAGCGATATTCCTGAAAATAGGGTAGGTAATGCCTCCCGAACGCGACATGTTTGAACCGGTCGCCGGGGCCAGCACCGTGTCGGTGACCATCATCAGATAGCCGAGCGTCAGGGTATTTTTGCCGTAGCGTTTGAGTAACAGATAAGCAATGCGTTTACCTAACCCGGTAATGACAAACGCTTTGCAAATAATAAAGGCGCTGATAATAAACCATACCATCGGGCTACCAAATCCAGCGAATAGCGGACCGGGGTCGAGTACCAGAGAGGCGAATCCCAGAATAATCAGCATAATCACCGCGTCGGTAAACGGGCGTAAAACCAGGCCACAGAGCATGGCCAGATAAATACCAACCATATGCCAGGTCGGGGCGGCAACGCCTTCCGGATGCGGTATTATCCAAAATAAAACAGGGAAAAAGATAATCGGCAAGAGTTTTAAATAAAGCATTTTTGTTACCTTTGCTTTAAGGCCACGGCAGATAAACCACCGTGGCTTATATTATTTAATCGAATTAACGATACGTGTCGTCGATAAATTCGACGCCGGTTGCATCCAGCGATTTTCTAACCCATTGGCGGTTGGCGGTGCCGTTTTTGGCGGCGTCCACTTTGCTGGCATCGAATTTGGCGTACTCTTTTGCTTTATCCAGCACCGTTTCTGCATCGCTCAGTGGGATGACAATGACGCCATCCGCATCGCCGACAATCAGATCGCCGGGACAGACCGCGACGCCGCCGACGGCAATGGGGGTATTCACTTCCCCGGGTCCCATTTTGAAAGGGCCTGCCGGATTCGAGCCTGTGGCATAGAGCGGAAAATCAAGCACCGATAGGGCATCGATATCGCGAATCGGCCCGTCCAGCACGATACCGGCAATTTTCTTCATGTGGTGGGCATACGCCACCATGATTTCGCCCATCAATGCCCGCGAGCGATCCCCTTCGTTGGAGACCACGATGACGTCATTTTCCCCCGCCATATCCAGGGCGGCATGGAGCATCAAATTATCGCCGGCGCGAACTTTTACCGTAATGGCAAAGCCGGCTATAATCGGTTTTTTGGGTGAGGAAATACGCTTGATGCCGTTGCCTAATACCGCGATACGGTTCATGGTGTCAGCAATATTTGCCGCCGGCAGGTGCTCATATTCTTTCAGCAGGGCAATATTTCCTGCCGGACGTTTTAAAAATACACGGTTACCAATAGTCATCTCTTGCTCCTTAAAAACCTGGGACCGGCCAGGACGGTTTTTTACCCGATAACACTTCGTCAATGCCGATGGCGGAATGTAGAGACGCCCTGTCGGTTGCTTCGATAGTGGCGGCGCCGATATGGGGGCCGATGACGATATTGCTCAGCGCGAAAATAGGATCGTTGGCATCGAAGGGTTCTTTCTTCAAAACATCAACACCGGCGCCGGCGATAATTTGCTGGCTTAAGGCGTGATAAAGTGCGCGCTCATCGACGAGTTTGCCGCGGGCGGTATTAATGAAATAGGCGCTGGGCTTCATCATCGAGAACTGTTTTTCGCCGACGAAGTCGGTGGTTTCCGCTGTTGTTGGGCAGTGCAGCGAAACGAAATCACTCTCTTTGAAAATTCGGTCGAAATCGTCAGTCAGTTCGACACCCTCGGGGATCTGCTGCTGCGTTTTATAGGGATCATAGGCAATGACTTTCATATTAAAGCCGTGCAATGCTTTTAACGCGACGCGCGAGCCGATATTTCCTACGCCAATTAAACCTAGGGTTTTACCATCAAGTTCAACTTTCGGGGTGCGCAGTTTTGCCCAGTAATAATCTTCAAGCATTTTTTCTTCGACCAGCTTGAAATTACGTGAGCAGTGCAGCATATAAAATATGGTCAGTTCCGCAACTGACATGCTGTTGGCTATCGGGGCATTTAATACCACAACGCCATGACGTTTGGCGGACTCCAGATCTACGGTATCGTAACCTGCGCCATGGCGGGCCACCACTTTGAGCTTTTTAGCCGCTTCAAAAACGCGGTCGGACATTTTTGAAAGGCGCACGATGATACCGTCGCAGTCGCCGATATCGCGGATGATATCTTCCTCTTCCATCCCGGAACCATTAATTAGCTGATAACCCCGGCTTTCCAGATACTCTCTCCCTTCGGCCATGATCTCTTGCGGGAGTAGAATTTTATACGTCATGTCAATTTCTCCAGTGTTGTTTACGTGGAGATAAGTGCATGCCCTATGCCACAAATTATTTATAGTGTGGTGAATTTTATAATTCATTGAAATTAAAGTGATTTTTATTTTGTTAATTATTGGTAAATTGTTTTTATGTTGATGGGTATCACAAATTTATATTAGGGGTTATCGTCTTATTTTTTCATTATGAAATGGCTGGATTGCAAAATTAAATAACGGTGTTATGCATTTCACATTGTTGCGCGACAGGGCATTGGCAGTGAGTGATTGACATTTTGTTTGCGGTTAAATAAAACGATGGCGGAATGAATAAATAAAAAGGGGGTATTGACTATGAATAATGCCCAGATTGAAATGTTCAGTGCTATGGTACAAACGGGGAATATTCATCATACAGCTCAACATTTTGGTATCGATGCCGCTTCCATTACCACCAGTATTTGTGCGCTGGAAAACGAGATTGGTTTTAATCTCATCGTGCGAGGGAAAAATATCAGGAAGGTGATATTAACGGAAAAGGGAAGGGCTTTTTACAAACTCACGCCGGAGATCCTTTGTATACTGAATGCTATCGCCACGATTCGTTGCGCCCAGAACCTGGTTGAATAAGCCCGGCGCAAATCGGCCGGGCTGTTACGTGATGTTAGTTCAACCCAAGAAAATACTGGGCGATTTTGAAATAGATAATCAGCCCGGTGCCATCAATCAGCGTAGCGATAAACGGCGCGGAAACCACCGCCGGGTCGATGCCGATCCGCTTAAGCACCATCGGAATGATCGACGAGACAATCGCGCTCCACAGGGTAATACATACCAGCGTCAGGCTGACGATCAGCGTGATTTCCATGCCAATCCCCATCATCCAGGCGCGCAGGCAGCCCGCCAGACCCAGGGTCACGGCAATCAGAAATGAGGTCGACACCTCTTTGCGGATCACCCGCCCCATATCGCGCAGCCGCACTTCCCCCAGCGCCATCGAGCGTACCAGCGTCGAGGTGATTTGCGTTCCGCTGTTGCCGCCGGTGCCGATCAAGAGTGGTATAAAGAAGGCCAGCGCGATGGCCGATTCCAGCGCCTCTTCGAAATGCTGCAGCACGCTGCTGGTGTAGGCTTCGGCCACGAACAGCAGCAGCAGCCACACCGAGCGCTTCTTCCACAGCGTCCAGGGGCTGATCTCGAGGTACGGTTTTTCCAGCGGCAGCGTCGCCCCCTGCAGCTGGGCGTCTTCGGTGACGTCATCCTCCAGCAGATGGGCGATCTCCTTTTCCATCAGGCAGCCGACCAGCTCGCCTTTATCGACAACCGGTACCAGGTCGAGGCCGCGCTCGCTGAGCTCGGCAATCACCTGCGGGCGCTCGTCGTCAGGTTTGACGCGAAACAGGCAGCTGTCCATCAGGTAGCGGATAGACTGCCCGACATCCCCTTCCTGCAGGAGCTTTTTGACCGACAGGCTGCCGCGCAGTTTCCTGCCGGCGACGACAAACACCTGGCCGGGAATATCATCGCTGTCCAGCTGGGAGATAAAGTGTTCGCGCGCCTCATGGATGCTGAGATGTTCCTGCAGCGTAATAAAATCGGTACGCATGTACTGGGCGATCGCATCGCCGTCGAAGCCAGAGGTTGCCTGATGGGCGGCGCAGAGTTGAATGGAAGACATGATTAAAATCCCTATAAAAATCACTCATAGGGGCGAACAAGACAGGGTTAGCGCAGGCAGATCCCTACGTCCTGGTTTTAGCACTGCATAACGTATCTGAACGGTTAATACCGCCAGAAGTTACCTTGGCAACACCTTGATTCGATGGAAGCCTGTATTTCCCTGAGTGGTCTCTCTCGATACCAACAGGGCGGTAACTTGTATTTATGCAGGAGCCTCGCCATAACGAGATCGTTAAATGAGGCGCCATTATTGGCGAAGCGGGATAATTTACAAAGCGTATAATTTATGTGGTTTATCAACTGTTGATAAACAAACTTCATCAGGATTTGGCTTGACTTCATCTTGTGCTATCATTAGGTTGACTTCAATGGATGAAGTCATGGGGCAGGGCGATGGACCAGCAGGTTTTATCTTTACGTAATAAACAGCGCCACACGCTGGAGCAACTGTTTAAAATCCCTGTCCCGCAGGGCATTAAATGGGCCGACATTGAATCGCTAATGAAAGCGTTAGGCGGGGAGATTAAAGAAGGACGCGGCTCGCGCTGTAAATTTTTGTTGAACCACAGCATTGCCAGCTTTCACAGACCTCATCCTTCGCCGGATACCGACAAAGGCGCCGTGGAGAGCGTGCGCGATTGGTTAATCACTATAGGGGTAAAACCATGATCAAACCTAAAACGCCAAACTCAATGGAGATTGCCGGGCAACCCGCCGTTATCAATTACGTGCCTGAGCTCAATGCATTCCGCGGTAAGTTCCTTGGATTATCAGGATATTGCGATTTTGTTTCCGATAGCATTCAAGGGTTACAACAGGAGGGTGAGATATCATTACAGGAATACCTCGCAGATTGTCATGAAGCGGGGATTGAGCCTTATGCTCACCCGGAAAAGCTGAAAACCTTCACGCTGCGCTATCCTGAGTCATTTGGTGAGCGTCTTAGCTCCGCCGCTGCGGAGGAACAGGTTTCCGTAAATACCTGGATCCTCGAGACGCTCAATGAACGTCTCAAACAGGCTTAAAACAGTCTGCAGCAGATCGCCATCGTTTTAATTTTCATCCGCTAAACACTGCAAATGCCCATGGCGCACGCCGCGCTGGGCAATCACGTCGTCGGCAAAATGCTGTACTTCGGCCATGTCTCCTTTCAGCACCGCAATCTCCAGGCAGTCGTCATGACTGATATGTACATGCAGCGTGGCGACGGAGAGATCGTGATGATGATGCTGGGTGGCCACCAGCCGGCTCGCCAGTTCGCGTTTCTCATGTTCATACACGTACGACAGGACGGCATACCCGCGCCGTGATTCCGGCGACGCAGGATCCTGGTTGAGGGCATCGCGCAGAATATCGCGTACCGCCTCCGAGCGATTGTGGTAGCCACGGCGGGCGCTGAGCGCATCGAGGGCGGCCAGCAGATCATCATCAAGGGTCAGGGTTACGCGCTGCATGGCATGGCCTCGTTTAGCAGAGTGGCAGGAAAAGGTGGCAGCACCGCGCGCTGCAGCGCCTGACCTGCAGGGGAGTGCAGGCGCAGCGGTAAGCTGACCGTCGCGGTTTCGACGATGCGCCCGTGCTCCATCACCAGCACTCGCTGGCAAAAGCGCTCGACCAGCCGCAGGTCGTGGGTGATAAACAGGCAGGCGGTGTCAAACTGCGCCTGCAGGCGCTTCAGCAGGGCGATAATTTCCGCCTGCAGCAGCAGATCAAGATTCGAAACCGCTTCATCCAGGATCAACAGCTGCGGCCGCACCGCCAGGGCGCGTGCCAGGCAGACGCGCTGCAGTTGTCCGCCGCTGAGCTGCGCCGGGCGCTTATCGAGCAGCGACGGCGCGAGGTCGACGGCCAGCAGCATCTCTTCCACCCGCCGCGCACGCGCCTCACGCGACAAGCGTAACAGATGTCGTAGCGGCTCGCTGACGATCTCGCGCACCGTTTTACGCGGATTCACCGCGCTGAAGGCATCCTGAAACACCAGCTGAATGTCACGGCGGAAGGCGCCGACGGCCTCGCCCTTGAGGGCGGACAGCGGCGTGCCGCGCCAGGCAATATCGCCGTGCTGCGGCGTTTCCAGACCCACCAGCATCCGCGCCAGGGTGCTTTTCCCACAGCCGCTGCGTCCGAGCAGGGCCACCGTTTCGCCGGGGGCGATGGCGAGTTGGATCTCGTGCAGGACCCTGCCGTGGTGGGGGTAATCGTGACTCACCCCGGTAGCGCTGAGTAAATTCATGGTGTTTTCTCCAGCCCGTACAGCGCCAGATGCGCCGCCAGCAGGCGCTGGCTGAGCCGGTGCCGCGGGGCGCTGAATAGCGTATTCACATCGCAGTGTTCAACGAGGCGACCGTTCTCCATGACCGTCACGTGATGCGCCAGCCGCGCTACGACGCCCATGTCATGCGTCACCAGCAGCAGCCCCAGACCGCGCCTGGCGACGATATCCGCCAGCAGATCGAGGATGCGCGCCTGGGCGATGGCATCGAGATCGGTCGTCGGCTCGTCGGCGATGATAAAGGGCGCGCGGCTGAGCAGGGCGAGAGCGACCATCATCCGCTGCAGCATGCCGCCGCTCATCTCAAAGGGGTAGCGCTTCAGCAGCGCCCGCGGATTGTCCAGACCCACTTCCTCCATCGCTGCCAGCACCACGGCGTCATTTGTTTCACGACCCGCTGCCCGGCAGGTTTCCCGGGCGTGCGCGGCCATGGTCTGCAGTGGATTAAAGGCGCTGCGTGGGTTTTGCATGATGGTGGCGATGGTCGTGCCGCGCAGTTGTTCGCCGTGCACCGGAATGCCGTCAAGCAGCACCCGGCCGGCGGTTTGCCTGACGCCAGGCGGCAACATGCCCAGCGCGGCGGCGCAGGTTAGCGATTTTCCGCAACCACTGCTGCCGAGCAGCGCCAGCACCTGCCCGCGGCGCAGGGTGAAGGAAACGTCGCTGACCAGCGGTCGGTCAGCGGCAAGCGAGATCTGTTCCAGTTGGATCTTCTGCGGCATCAGTGGCTATGCTCCGCGATCAGGTGGGGATCGAGACGATCGCGCAGCGCGTCGCCCAGCAGGTTAAAAGCCATCACGCTCATGAACAGCGCCAGTCCCGGCCAGACCATTTGCAGCGGCTGCGTCCAGATATACTGCCGGGCGTCGTTGATCATCACCCCCCATTCCGCCGTCGGCGCGCTGACGCCGAGACCGAGGAACGACATGCCGGCCACGTGAAGCATCATATGGCCGATATCCAGCGAGGCGAGCACCAGCAGCGAGGGGATCACCGCCCCGGCCAGATGGTCGCTGAACAACCGCCACTGGCTGGCGCCGCTCAGACGGGCGGCGAGGATAAATTCGCGCTGGCGCAGGGAAACCACCAGGTTACGCACCATTCTGGCATACCAGGCCCAGTGCGACAGCGCAATGGCGAGGATCACGTTGGTCAACCCGGTACCCAGCACCCCCACCATAAAGAAAGACAGGATCGAGGTCGGAAAGGTCATAAACAGTTCGGCGAGGCGCATCAGGCCGCGGTCGGCACGGCCGCCCAGCAGCCCGGCGCTGCCGCCGACCGCCAGACCGATCAGCAGCACCAGCAGCAGACAAGCCATCACCGCCCCCAGCGAAACGCGGGTGGCGGCCAGCAGGCGTGAGAAAATATCCCGGCCGAGATGATCGGTGCCAAGCCAGTGCGCTTCACCCGGCGGCAGCAGCCGCTGCTGAAGGTCAATCGCCGCTGGATCCCAGGGCAGCCACCAGCCGCTGCCGATAGCGATGACTGCCAACAGCGCGATAACCAGCATGGCCAGTTTTACCGGCCAGCGAAAACTTCGTAGCCATCTCATGCGCTCACCTCCTCGTGGCGGCGCAGGCGCGGGTCGAGCGCCGCGTTAAGCACATCCACCGCCAGATTGGCCAGCACGAACACCGTCACCATCATCAGGGTAAAGCACTGGATCACCGGGTAATCGCGATTGAAAATGGCGGAAACCGCGTAGCGGCCAACACCGGGCCAGGCAAAGATATTTTCGATAATCATGGTGCCGCCGATCAGCTCGCCAATGTGCATGCCCATGGCGGTCACCACCGGCAGGGTGGCGTTGCGCAGGATATGCCGCCGTTCCACCTGGCGATCGCTTAATCCGCGCAGGCGCGCCCACATCACGTGACGCTGGCTGGCGGCGTCCAGCATGCTGGCGCGCAGCAGGCGGGCGTTGATCGCCAGCGACATAAAGGCGATGGAGACGGCGGGCAAAATCAGGTGCTGCCAGTCGCCATACCCCATCGCCGGGAGCCACTGCAGATGCACGGAAAAGAGCATCACCAGCAGAAAGGCCAGCCAGAAGTTCGGCATTGAGACGCCGAGAAAGGCAATCAACCGTACGACATAGTCCGGCAGGCGATCGCGATGGCGCGCCGCCCAGATGCCCAGCGGCAGGGAAGTGACGAGGATCAGCGCCAGCGCCGCGCCGGTGAGCAGCAGGGTGGCGGGCAGGAAGTGCAGCAGGTCATCCAGGACCGGGCGCTGGGTGGCATAGGAGAGACCGAAATCCAGGTGCAGCGCCCGCCACAGCCAGTGCAGATATTGCATAGCGAGCGGCTGGTTGAGCCCCAGCAGCTCGCGGGTCGAGGCAACCATCTCTTCAGTGGGCGGCAGGTTCGACAGGCGTAAATAATCCAGCGCCGGGTCGCCGGTGCCGAGCCGAAGCAGCAGAAAGATGATGGCGGAGGCGGCGAGCAGCAGCGGGATCAGCAGCAGCAGGCGGCGTAAAATATAGCGTAGCATTATGGCGTTACCGGGTTAATCTGATCGAAAGGGATCTCGGTGGTCACCGGGGCGAACGGGATCTCCCCGACCTTCTGGTGCGCAACCGACATCAGCGAGACATAGCTGATGGGCAGATACACCGCGTCCTGATGCAGGCGGGTCAGCACATCGTGGTACAGTTTTCTCCGCTGTGCTTCGTCCCCCGTGGTCAGCACCTCGCTAATCTCTTTATCAATCAGCGCCTTGTCCGGCAGCCCTCGCTGGGCCTGGTAATCCGCATGCGACGGCACGCGCATCGAGCTTAAAAAGGCATGCGGATCGTAGGGCGCGCCCCAGGTGCGATTGAAGATCATGCCGAAGCGGCCTTCGCGCTGGCGCGCGTAGATGCTGCTCTCTTCCTCACCCACCAAGGTAACCTGGACGCCAACCTGCCGCAGATTGGCCTGAATAATTTCGGCCATCGATTTGGCCAGCGCGTCGGTGCCGATAAACGCCAGCTCAATCGCCAGCGGTTGCCCGGCTTTTTGTCGCCAGGGCTGGCCATCCGGCTGCTGCCAGCCAGCCTGCTCCAGCAGGGCGCGGGCTTTTGCCGGGTCGTAACGGCGCGGCGTCAGATCCTGCGGCGCGTAGGGGACCGAGGGGGCAAACAGAGTGTCGGCAACCTGCTGGGTGCCATACAACACGCTATCGACGAGGGTCTGTTTATCGACGGCGTAGTTGAGCGCCTCGCGAACCGCCTGCTCGCGGGTCGGGCCCTGGCTGGCGTTCAGCGCCAGCATCACCGTTTCCACCGGGGCGGACAGACGAGCCACGTAGCCGGGGTGATGACGAAAGCGTTCGAAGGTATCCAGCGGCAGCAGCCCTTCGTCACCGTAGAGCATGTCGATTTCCCCGGTTTCGAACGCCACCGCCCGGCTGGTGGCATCGGGGATCACCTTGATGGTGATTTGCTGCAGTGCCGGTTTGCTACCCCAGTAGCGCTCATTGCGTACCAGCACATCGCGCTGATTGAGCTGCGAGCTTGCCAGCCGCCACGGGCCGGTGCCGATCGGGGCTTTTATGCCCCTGGCCGTGCCGCCATCGATAAACTGCGAGGGGGCGATAAAGCGGAACGGACGGGGCAGGGCCAGCTCTTGGAGTAAGGGCGCGTAGGCGCTTTTCAGGGTGATCTGCAACTCAGTGGCGCTGAGCGCCCGTACGTCGGTGATCTGGTTGGCGAGCTCAAGCCAGGCGTGGCGTTGGCGGTTGGCCAGCACCGCCTGGAAATTGGCCGCCGCGGCCTGGGCGTTAAACGGTTCGCCATTGGAGAACGTCACATCGTCGCGCAGGGTGAACCACCAGGTTTTGCCATCGGCGGAGTGATGCCAGCGGGTCGCCAGCCAGGGCTGTACGCTGCCGTCAGCCTGATACTTCACCAGCGGTTCATAGACCATGCTTTGGGCAAACATCTGGTTGGGCGTATAGAGATGCGGATTCAGCGGACCGACGTTAACCGGCCAGGCGGTGGTGAGCTGGTGCGGCGTGGCCTGAGCCAGCAGAGGGACGCAGGCGACCAGCGCCAGCAGGGTGAGGCGGATAATAGACAAGACAGCGATCTCAGCGACAGGAAAGTATGACGATTTTAGTGATTCATCATACTTTGGGAGTAACCTGGATCAATATTGCGCTGGAAAGTATAAGAAAATCGTATCATTACGCGCAGGCGGTAAACGCCGCCTGCGCCTCTCAGGGCGCTCTGAATAATCCCAGCAGCGTGGCCACCTGTTCGTCGATCGGCGCCAGGTCCCGCTTGACGATCAGATGCAGCGGCGTCGCGCGGCGCGCGCCGTGGCTGAGGGGCAGCCGCTTCAGCACGCCCTGGTCGAGATGGGAACGAATGCGCTCCTCCGGCAGCCAGCCGAACCCGACCTGATACATCACCGCATCAATGGCGGCGTCAATGGTGGAGAAGGTCCAGGCGTCACGCGTCGCCAGGCCATCGCCGGTCTGATCGGCAATGCGCACCAGCGGCCACGGCGCCAGCGCGCTATCCTCCAGCGGCCCATCGAGCGCGGCAAGAGGGTGGTCGCGGTGGGCGACGGCAATGAAATCAATATTCATCAGCCACTCTCCGCGGCCGGTAATATCCTGGCGGCGGGTCAGCACCATCACATCGGCTTCCGTCCGCGCCGCGCGCTCGTCATCAAGGTTTTCCAGCACTTCGGTGAGTCTGACCTGGGTCTGCGGATAGCGCTGCTGAAACTGGCGCAGAATGGCGAACAGTCGCTGGCGAGGGAAAATGCTGTCGACCACCAGATCCAGGCGGGTGCGCGCCCCGTTGCGCAGAGTGGCGGCGTGCGTCTCGACGTAGGCAAAGGCCTGCAGGAGCGGTTTGACCTGATTCAGCAGTAGTTCACCCGCGGGGGTGAGTACCGCCCGCCGGCCGGACGGCGCCAGTAGCGCCACGCCTAAGCGCTCCTGCAGCAGCGCGAGATTATAGCTCACCGAAGACTGACTGCGGTTGGTCTCCTCCGCCGCTCTGGCAAAGCTCCCCAATTCCACTACCTTTTCGAGTAACGCCCACTGCTCCAGGGTTGTCTTGTGCATAATCAATCTAAAATTTGGATGTATTTAATCCAAACATAGCGTTATTCATTCATTTTTTAAAGACGTATGCTGTCCTCAACGAAACAGAGGAGAATAAATGATGAGCACTTTCGACAAACATGACCTCAGCGGCTTTATCGGTAAACATCTGGTCTACACCTACGACAACGGCTGGAACTACGAGATTTACGTCAAAAATGGCCACACCCTCGACTACCGTATTCACAGCGGCATCGTCGGCAATCGTTGGGTGAAAGATCAGGAAGCGTACATTGTGCGGGTGGGGGAAAGTATCTACAAAATCTCCTGGACCGAACCGACCGGCACCGACGTCAGCCTGATCGTCAACCTGGGCGACAAACTGTTCCACGGCACCATTTTCTTCCCGCGCTGGATCATGAATAATCCGGAAAAAACCGTCTGCTTCCAGAACGACCATATTCCGCTGATGAATTCGTACCGTGATGCCGGCCCGGCCTATCCGACGGAAGTGATTGACGAGTTCGCCACCATCACCTTCATTCGCGACTGTGGCGCCGATAATGACGAGGTCATTAATTGCCCGGCGAGCGAATTGCCAGCTGATTTCCCTGCAAATTTGTAATACAGCAGAAATAAATTTGTGATCTGCGCTAACTTTTTGTCATTAAGCGTGACGATCGCTAATTAAAGTATTGTGTATTGGTTTAATCTCCGTTTACTTTCTGCTATTGCGTTCCTGTTTGTCCCCGCTAACAGGAACGCTTTTCTGTCATACCCCTGCCATAAAAAAATCCTATCATACTGTTTAATAATGAGTTATTACTTGTGTTGGGAAAATATTAATTTCTTAATATTATCCTAAGCAAGGTCGACTACATTAATAGTGGTCGAAATACCCTGAAATGGAATGCCGCGCTGAACTCACTTCATTTTAATTTCGTTTAAGTCCGCAGGCGCAGGATATTTTATTCTAACGACCCTGATTTGTGCGTGGGTCATCTACAGAACAGGATGATGATGAGCGATTTTTTGCCGTTTTCGCGCCCGTCGATGGGCGACGCAGAGCTGGCTGCGCTGCGTGAAGTTTTAGCGTCGGGCTGGATCACTACCGGACCGAAGAATCAGGCACTCGAAGCGGCATTCTGCCAGCTGACCGGCAACCGCCACGCGATTGCCGTCAGTTCAGCGACCGGCGGGATGCATGTGACCCTGATGGCGCTGGGTATTGGCCCCGGCGATGAAGTCATTACCCCTTCCCAGACCTGGGTCTCTACTCTCAATATGATCTGCCTGCTGGGCGCCACGCCGGTGATGATCGATGTCGATAACGACAATCTGATGATTACCCCGCAGGCGGTGGAAGCGGCGATCACCTCGCGTACCAAAGCGATAATTCCTGTGCACTACGCGGGCGCGCCAGCCGACATCGACGCCATTCGCGCGGTGGGTGAGCGCCACGGCATTCCGGTGATCGAAGATGCCGCCCATGCGGCGGGTACCCATTATAAAGGCCGCCACATTGGCTGGCAGGGGACCGCCATTTTCTCGTTCCACGCGATCAAAAACATGACCTGCGCCGAAGGCGGGCTGATTGTCACCGACGACGACGAGCTGGCCTCCCGCATCCGCAGCCTGAAATTT
Organism: Klebsiella sp. H-Nf2; assembly: GCF_002806645.1. Lineage (NCBI taxonomy): Bacteria > Pseudomonadati > Pseudomonadota > Gammaproteobacteria > Enterobacterales > Enterobacteriaceae > Klebsiella > Klebsiella sp. H-Nf2. The sequence continues at coordinate 134,095 of NZ_PIBL01000003.1, read as the reverse complement.
CATGGCCTGGGCGTGGACGCTTATGACCGCCAGACCCACGGCCGCGCGCCGCAGGCGGAGGTGATCACCCCGGGCTTTAAGTACAACCTTGCCGATATCAACGCCGCTCTGGCGCTGGTACAGCTGGAAAAACTGAGCCACGCCAATCAGCGCCGGACGGAGATTGCCCAGCGCTACCTGCGCGAGCTGGCGGACACGCCGTTTAAACCGCTGACCGTCCCGGCATGGGATCACCAGCACGCCTGGCACTTGTTTATCATCCGCGTCGATGAGGCCGCATGCGGCATCAGCCGCGACGCGCTGATGGAAAAACTGAAGGCGATGGGTATCGGTACGGGTCTGCATTTCCGTGCGGCTCATACGCAAAAATATTACCGCGAGCGCTTCCCTGAGGTTTCCCTGCCGAATACCGAATGGAACAGCGCCCGCATCTGTTCTCTCCCGTTGTTCCCGGACATGACCGATGACGATGTCACTCGCGTTATTTCCGCACTGCGCCAGCTGTCAGGACGTTGATATGCTTACATACCCTCCCGTGAAGAAGGTTTCGGTGGTTATCCCGGTTTATAACGAACAGGATAGCCTGCCGGAACTGCTTCGTCGTACGGATACTGCTTGCGCCACGCTGGGGCGGCAATATGAAATTCTGCTGATCGACGATGGCAGCAGCGACGATTCCGCGCGCATGCTGACCGAAGCCGCTGAGGCGGAAGGCAGTCACGTCGTCGCTGTACTGTTAAACCGTAACTACGGCCAGCACTCGGCGATCATGGCCGGCTTCAGCCATGTGACGGGCGATCTGATTATTACCCTTGATGCCGATCTGCAAAACCCGCCGGAGGAAATTCCGCGGTTGGTAGAGAAGGCTGATGAAGGCTACGACGTGGTGGGCACCGTCCGCCAGAACCGTCAGGACAGCATCTTCCGCAAAAGCGCCTCGAAGATGATTAACCGCCTGATCCAGCGCACCACCGGCAAAGCGATGGGCGACTACGGCTGCATGCTGCGCGCTTACCGTCGCCATATTATCGACGCGATGCTCAACTGCCACGAGCGCAGCACCTTTATCCCGATCCTGGCGAATACCTTCGCCCGGCGCGCGGTCGAGATCCCGGTGATGCATGCCGAGCGCGAATTTGGCGACTCCAAATACAGCTTCATGCGCCTGATCAACCTGATGTACGACCTGGTGACCTGTCTGACCACCACGCCGCTGCGTCTGCTCAGCATTTTCGGCAGCGTCATTGCCCTGCTGGGCTTCGCCTTCGGCCTGCTGCTGGTGGTGCTGCGTCTGGCCTTTGGCCCGCAGTGGGCGGCGGAAGGGGTGTTCATGCTCTTCGCCGTGCTGTTTATGTTCATCGGCGCCCAGTTTATCGGTATGGGCCTGCTCGGGGAGTATATCGGACGCATCTATAACGACGTTCGCGCTCGTCCCCGCTACTTTATTCAACGTGTTGTTCGCCAGCCGGAAACGGCATCTAAAGAGGAAGATCGTTCATGAAAGCCGTAGTCTTCGCTTATCACGATATGGGTTGCACAGGTATCCAGTCCCTGCTGGACGCTGGGTATGATATCGCTGCTATTTTCACCCACCCGGATAACCCTGGCGAAAACCATTTCTTTGGCTCCGTGGCGCGCCTTGCTGCCGAGCAGGGCATTCCGGTGTGGGCGCCGGAAGACGTGAACCATCCGCTGTGGATTGAGCGTATCCGCGAGATGAAGCCGGACGTGCTGTTCTCGTTCTACTACCGCAACCTGTTGGGCGATGAGATCCTCAATCTGGCGCCGAAAGGGGCATTTAACCTGCACGGTTCGCTGCTGCCGAAATATCGTGGCCGTGCGCCGCTGAACTGGGTGCTGGTCAATGGCGAAAGCGAAACCGGCGTGACCCTGCACCGCATGGTGAACCGCGCGGATGCCGGCGATATCGTCGCCCAGCAAACCGTGGCGATTGGCCCGGATGACGCCGCCCTGGCGCTGCATCGTAAGCTGTGCACCGCTGCCACTGAGCTGCTGGGCCAGGCGCTGCCGGCTATCCTTGAAGGAAAAACCACAGAGCGCCCGCAGGATCACAGCCAGGCGACCTACGTGGGGCGTCGTACCCCTGAAGATGGCCGCCTCGACTGGGAGCAGCCGGCGCAGACGCTGCACAATCTGGTGCGTGCCGTCTCTGACCCGTGGCCGGGCGCGTTCGGCTACGCCGGCGCAAACAAATTTATTGTCTGGAAATCCCGTGTACGCCGCGATCTGCCGGCAGCCAAACCGGGCACCGTTATCTCCGTTGCGCCGCTGATCGTGGCGTGTCAGGACGGGGCGCTGGAAATTGTCACCGGCCAGACCGAACGCGGTGTGTACATGCAGGGCACTCAGCTGGCGCAGGCGCTTGGCCTGGTGTCCGGGGCAGTGATCAGCAGCAAACCGGTGGTGGCGATTAAGCGTCGCACCCGCGTGCTGATCCTCGGCGTCAATGGCTTTATCGGTAACCATTTGACCGAGCGCCTGCTGCAGGACGACAACTATGAAATTTACGGCCTGGATATCGGCTCCGACGCCATCAGCCGTTTCCTTGAGAGCCCACGTTTCCACTTCGTGGAAGGTGATATCAGCATTCACTCCGAGTGGATCGAATATCACATTAAGAAATGCGACGTGGTGCTGCCGCTGGTGGCCATCGCGACCCCGATCGAATACACCCGTAACCCGCTGCGCGTGTTCGAGCTGGATTTCGAAGAGAACCTGAAGATCATCCGCGATTGCGTGAAATACAATAAGCGCATCATCTTCCCGTCGACCTCTGAAGTGTACGGCATGTGCACCGACAAAAACTTCGACGAAGATACCTCCAACCTGGTGGTCGGGCCGATCAACAAACAGCGCTGGATCTACTCGGTTTCCAAGCAGCTGCTGGATCGCGTGATCTGGGCCTACGGCGATAAGTACGATCTCAAGTTCACCCTGTTCCGTCCGTTCAACTGGATGGGTCCGCGCCTGGATAACCTCAACGCCGCGCGTATCGGTAGTTCCCGCGCCATCACCCAGCTGATCCTCAACCTGGTGGAAGGGTCGCCGATCAAGCTCATCGAAGGCGGCAAGCAGAAGCGCTGCTTTACCGATATCAGCGATGGTATCGAAGCGTTGTTCCGCATCATCGAGAACAAAGACGGCCGCTGCGACGGGCAGATCATCAACATCGGTAACCCGGAAAACGAAGCGAGTATCAAAGAGCTGGCCGAAATGCTGCTCGCCTGCTTCGAACGCCATCCGCTGCGCGATCGCTTCCCGCCGTTTGCCGGCTTCCGTGAAGTGGAAAGCAGCGATTACTACGGGAAGGGCTACCAGGACGTTGAGCATCGTAAGCCGAGCATTCGCAACGCCAAACGCTGCCTGAACTGGGAACCGACCGTCGAGATGGAAGAGACCGTTGAGCATACGCTGGACTTCTTCCTGCGCACGGTTGAACTGGTGGACGATAAAAATCCATGAAACAGGTCGGCTTACGCATAGATGTCGATACCTTTCGCGGAACGCGGGACGGCGTTCCGCGGCTGCTGGACCTGCTGGGCCAACACGGGATTCAGGCAAGCTTCTTCTTCAGCGTCGGGCCGGACAATATGGGGCGCCATCTGTGGCGCCTGATAAAACCGAAGTTTCTGTGGAAGATGCTGCGTTCCAGAGCGGCTTCGCTGTACGGCTGGGATATTCTGCTGGCCGGCACCGCCTGGCCGGGACGCCGCATCGGCGCGGGTAACGAAGCGGTGATCCGCGCGACCGCCGAGTCTCATGAAGTCGGGCTGCATGCCTGGGATCATTACAGCTGGCAGGCATGGAGCGGCGTCTGGCCGCCCGAGCGGTTAACGCTGGAGGTTGAGCGCGGTCTGCTGGAGCTCGAGCGCATTATCGGCCGTCCGGTCACCTGCTCGGCTGTCGCGGGCTGGCGCGCCGATCAGCGGGTAGTCAAAGCCAAAGAATCCTTCGATTTTCTCTACAACAGCGACTGTCGCGGCACGCGGCCGTTTCTGCCCCAGCTCGGTAGCGGCACGTCCGGTACGGTGCAGATCCCGGTCACGCTGCCGACCTGGGACGAGGCGGTGGGCACGGCGGTCGATATCGCTGGCTTTAACCGCTACCTGCTGGATTGCATCCATCGCGACCCGGGCGTGCCGGTCTATACCATTCACGCCGAAGTGGAAGGTATTGCCTACGCCGATCAGTTCGATGAACTGCTGACCATGGCGGCGGAAGAAGAAATTCAGTTTTGCCCACTGAGCCAGCTGCTGCCCGCTGACTTTAGCGAGCTGCCGTCTGGCAAAGTGGTTCGGGGTGAACTGGCTGGCCGGGAAGGCTGGCTCGGACGTGAACAATTACTGACTTCGGGTGTTTGATGAAAAGCATTCGCTATGGCGTCTCTCTGATTGCGCTGTTTGCGCTGTATTACCTGCTGCCGCTCAATTTCCGTTTGCTCTGGCAACCCGATGAAACCCGCTACGCGGAGATCAGTCGTGAAATGCTGGCCACCGGCGACTGGGTGGTGCCGCATTTTCTCGGACTGCGCTACTTCGAAAAGCCGATTGCCGGTTACTGGATCAACAGTATCGGTCAGTGGCTGTTTGGTCATAATAACTTCGGCGTACGCTTTGGGTCGGTCTTCGCCATCACCATGACCGCTGTGCTGGTGGCCTGGCTGGCGTGGCGGATCTTTCGCGACAAGCGGGTAGCCGTCCTGTCGCCGGTTATTTTCCTCACTGCGATGCTGGTGTATGCGATTGGCACCTATGCGGTGTTGGACCCGATGATCACCCTGTGGCTGGCGCTGGCGATGTGCAGCTTCTGGGGCGCGGCGCAGGCGCAGACCCGCAGCGGCAAAATACTGGGCTACGTGCTGCTGGGCGTCGCCTGCGGTATGGGGGTGATGACCAAGGGCTTCCTTGCGCTGGCGGTGCCGGTGGTGGGCGTGTTGCCGTGGGTGATCGCCCGTAAACGCTGGCGTGAAGTGCTGACCTACGGTTGGCTGGCGGTGGTCGTTTGTACGCTGGTGGTGCTGCCCTGGGGGCTGGCTATCGCCCAGCGTGAGCCGGACTTCTGGCGCTACTTCTTCTGGGTCGAGCATATTCAGCGTTTTGCCGAAAAAGATGCCCAGCACAAAGCGCCGTTCTGGTACTACATCCCGTTCCTGATTGCCGGCAGCCTGCCGTGGCTGGCCCTGCTGCCGGGGGCACTGAAGCGCGGCTGGCGCGAGCGCGATGAGGCGCGAGGGGCGCTATACCTGCTGGGCTGGGTGGCAATGCCGTTCCTGTTCTTCAGTATCGCCAAAGGCAAACTGCCGACCTATATCTTGCCGTGCTTTGCGCCGCTGTCGATTCTGATGGCCCGCTACGCGCTGGAGGCGGCGAAAACCGGCGCGAAAGCGCTGCGCATCAACGGTATGATCAACCTGGGATTTGGCCTGCTGGGGCTGGTCGCCGTGCTGGTAGTCTCTCCCTGGGGCGTGATGCACAAGCCGGTGTGGACCAAGATTGAGCTGTATAAATGTCTGCTGGCGGCGATCGCCTTCGCCGTCTGGGCGCTGATGGGTTGGCTGGCGATGAAAAACCCTGGCCGCCGCTGGAGCCTCGCCGCGCTCTGTCCGCTCGGACTGGCGCTGCTGGTAGGCTTCGCTATCCCGGACCGGGTTATCGACAGCAAACAGCCGCAGTTCCTCGTGGATATTGTGAGCGAGTCCCTGCAGCCCAGCCGTTACGTCCTGACCAACAACGTTGGGATCGCCGGCGGCCTGGCCTGGGAGCTGAAGCGCAGCGATATTATTATGTTCGACAAACAGGGTGAGCTGAAGTACGGTCTCGACTGGCCGGACGCTCAGGGAAGCTTTGTCAGCCAGGCCGGGTTTACCGACTGGTTGGCCACGCATCGTCAGCAGGGGCCGGTCTCGCTGGTGCTGTTGATGGATAAAGGAGAGAGTATGGTCGACTTACCGTTACCGAAACCGGATAACGCCTACGAGCTGGGTCGGGTGGTCTTCCTTCAGTACCTGCCGCAATGAGTGTCTGGATCTGTCTGGTGTTCGCCAGCCTGCTGAGCTGCGCCGGACAACTCTGCCAGAAACAGGCGACCCGCCCGTCCCGTCGCGGACGGCGGAGTCGCCATATACTCTTCTGGCTGGGGATGGCGCTGTTATGCCTGGGCTGCGGCATGCTGCTGTGGCTGAGCGTCCTGCAGTCTATTCCGGTCAGCATCGCCTACCCAATGCTGAGCCTGAACTTCGTTTGGGTTACCCTGGCGGGCTGGGGTATCTGGCATGAGCCGGTCGCCCGTCGTCACTGGTTTGGCGTCGGGTTGATCGTCGTGGGCATCGTCATTCTGGGGACCAGCGTCTGATGGGCTTTCTCTGGGCATTATTGAGCGTCGGCCTCGTCAGCGCCGCGCAGCTCCTGCTGCGCAGCGCCATGGTGGCCCTGCCGCCGCTGACCGATATTCTGGTATTTCTCCAACACCTGCTGCATTTCCAGCCAGGTACCTTCGGCCTGTTTTTCGGCCTGCTGGGCTACCTGCTGTCGATGGTCTGCTGGTACTTTGCCCTGCATCGCCTGCCGCTGTCGAAAGCGTATGCGCTGCTGAGCCTGAGCTATATCCTCGTGTGGGCCGCCGCCATCTGGCTGCCCGGCTGGCATGAGCCGTTCTACTGGCAATCGCTGCTGGGCGTGGCGATCATCGTCGCCGGCGTATTAACGATCTTCTGGCCGGTCAAACGCCGCTAGCCAGGGAGCCGGCTTTTGGGACGCCCCGGGCCGAGCAGGAGCGCCAGCTTGCTGCCCCCGACGGTGGTCTCCATCCAGATTTTACAGACGCTGGTTAACGGCACCGAGAGTAGCATCCCCACCGGCCCCAGCAGCCAGCCCCAGACCAGCAACGACAGGAACACCACCAGGGTCGACATCCCCAGCCGATGGCCCATCATGCGCGGCTCCACCATGTTGCCCAGCACCATATGCACCACCAGAAACAGCGCCCCGACCAACAGGCACTCATAAATGCCGCTAAACAGCAGCGCCTGCAGCATGGGGGGGATAGCGGAGATGGCGGAGCCAATGTTCGGCACATAGTTCAGCAGAAACGCCAGCACCCCCCACATCAGGGCGAACTGTACCCCCATCGCCAGCAGCCCCAGCCAGACAATCAGCCCGGTCCACAGGCTAATCAGCGTCTTCAGCGCCAGATAATGGGTGACGCCTTTCAGCGCCCGGTGCAATCCGGCGATATGCAGGCGAGGGTTATTGAGGGCAAAACGCAGTTTGTAGGGCAGGTGGCGAACCTCAAACAGCATAAAGATCACCGTCATCACCAGCAGCACGATGCTGGCCATCGCCCCGGAAAGCTGGGTCATTAGCGTCGTGGCCCAGGTCATCAGCCGTTCTGAATCCATGCGCCGCAGCATGCGCTCCGGATTGATATGCAGGTTAAGGAAGGGGAGATACTCCTGGAGCTGGAGGATCTTGCGCGTCAGCGCGCGGTTGAAATCGGGCAGCATGGCGACGAAGTCATTGAGCGACGCCGCCAGTACGCCAAGCAGCGCGGTGAGCATCACCAGCATCGCCGTTACCACCAGGGTAATGGCGAACGGACGCCGCACCCCGCGGCGAATGAACCAGGTAACCAACGGGTTGAGGACAATAGCGAAAAACAGCGCCAGCAGGAGCTGCACCAGAATATCGGCGGCGGCGTGGATCCCGGCGAGGATAATCACCAGCGCTGCCAGCTTAAGTAGAATATGGAGCCCGGCTTTATCAGCCTGCGGAGAGGACATAGGGATTCCTTTTATGAGTCGCGCCAGATAAGTGTAGCGGTTCGCCGACTGCCAATATTCCGAAAGGAGGGCTGCTTTTCCGCCGACAGCGTGGTAATAGTGAAAGCTGGTTGTCGAAATCTGGTGGAACCTGATGCCCGAACCCGTCGCCGAACCGGCGCTCAATGGACTGCGCCTCAATCTGCGGATTGTCTCTGTCGTAATCTTTAACTTTGCCAGCTATCTCACCATCGGCCTGCCGCTGGCGGTGCTGCCCGGCTATGTTCATGATGTCATGGGCTTTAGCGCTTTCTGGGCCGGGCTGGTGATTAGTCTGCAATATTTCGCCACGCTGCTCAGCCGCCCGCACGCCGGGCGCTACGCCGACCTGCTGGGGCCCAAAAAGATTGTTGTCTTCGGTCTCTGCGGCTGTTTTTTGAGCGGTCTGAGCTATCTGCTGGCGGCCTGCAGCAGCGGTTGGCCACTGATTAGCCTGCTGCTGTTATGCCTCGGGCGGGTGATCCTTGGAATCGGTCAGAGCTTTGCCGGCACCGGGTCGACGCTGTGGGGCGTCGGCGTGGTCGGTTCGCTGCATATCGGGCGGGTGATTTCGTGGAACGGGATTGTGACCTACGGGGCGATGGCGATGGGCGCGCCGCTCGGCGTGCTGTGCTATTCGCATATTGGCCTCAGCGGCCTGGCGGTGGTCATTATGGCGGTGGCGCTGGTGGCGATCCTCTGTGCGCTGCCCCGCGCGGCGGTGAAGGCAGCCAAAGGTAAAGCGATGTCGTTTCGCGCGGTGCTTGGCCGGGTCTGGCCCTACGGCATGGCGCTGGCGCTGGCCTCCGCCGGCTTCGGGGTGATCGCCACCTTTATCACGCTGTTTTATGACGCCAAAGGCTGGGACGGAGCGGCTTTCGCTCTGACGTTATTCAGCTGCGCGTTCGTTGGCACGCGGCTGCTGTTTCCTAACGGCATTCATCGCCTCGGTGGACTGAACGTGGCGATGCTCTGCTTTAGCGTGGAGATTATCGGACTGCTGCTGGTTGGCATTGCCGATACGCCGCTGTTGGCGAAAATCGGTACCTTCCTTACCGGGGCGGGGTTCTCGCTGGTCTTCCCGGCGCTGGGGGTGGTGGCGGTCAAAGCGGTGCCGCAGCACAATCAGGGGTCGGCACTGGCGACCTATACTGTGTTTATGGATTTGTCGTTGGGCGTCACCGGGCCGCTGGCCGGATTGCTGATGGCGTGGACCGGGATCTCGATGATTTATCTCGCCGCGGCGGGGCTGGTGATGGCGGCGCTGCTGTTGGGCTGGCGGCTAAAAAAACGGCCCCCGGTTAGCGAACCGGAGGCCATCGCACCAGGTCAGTAATTACTGAATGGTGAGGGTATTGATGATGCTTTCTGCTTCGGTCTGTGCCTGCTGCTGGTTGTCCGCCGGCAGGGTCACCTGCAGGGTCAGCAGTTTGTCATCCACTTTGCCAAGCAGTACGGAAGACCACGCGGTCTGCCCCTTGGCGGAGATGATGCTGTCCAGCTGCTGCAGGGTATGGTCTTTGATCTCCAGCGATTTATTGCTCACCACCTGCAGCTGCGGGTCGCGGCTACGCTGCTGATCTTCCAGACGTTTCGCCAGCACCGCCAGATCTTCATTGGTGCTGTCGCCGACGATGACGATGACCGCTTTCTGGCCGGTAGCGTCAGAGTAGACGTGCATGTTGTTCGCCTGGGTACCCAGTTTGCCGCTCTGGTCGGCCATGCCCGCAGGCAGGGTGAAGCTCAGCTTGCCATCCAGCAGGCTGATTGCCTGGCCGCTGGCATTGCTCTCCGCTGCTGCGCCAACGGTTGGCGCTTTTGAATCGCTGTTATCGCAGGCGGCAAGCCCCATCACCAGCAGGCCAATACCGACATATTTAACCAAATTGCGCATTGACATCTTCCTTTCGATAAACGGCCACTAATGGCTCATCCGGCTATCTTAACACATCAGCCCGCGAGTACCTTTAACTCGGCTGCAATGCCGACAAATCAGATTTATCCGCCAGTCTTTTCAACAGCATATTTAACAACACGCCATACATCGGCAGGAAGAAAATGATGCTGATAAGCACTTTAAAGCTGTAGTCGACGAGGGCGATTTCCCCCCAGTGGGCGGCCATAAATGGGTCCGGGCTGCGCCAGAAAGCGATAAAGAAGAATGCGACGGTATCGCTAATGTTGCCGAATAGCGTTGAGGCGGTGGGGGCCAGCCACCAGTGGCGGCTCTGCCGCAGGCGGTTAAAGACGTGGACGTCGAGGATCTGCCCCAGCGCATAGGCCATAAAGCTGGCGATGGCGATACGCGCGACGAAGAGATTAAAAGTGCCCAGCGCGGCAAAGCCCTGCCACTCGCCCATGTAAAACAGGGCGGAGACACCGTACGAAATGACCAGCGCCGGGACCATCACCGCGAAAATGATGCGTCGCGCCAGCGGTGCGCCAAAAATGCGTACCGTCAGATCGGTGGCGAGGAAGATAAACGGAAAACTAAACGCGCCCCAGGTGGTATGGAAACCAAAAATGGAGATCGGCAGCTGAACCAGATAGTTGCTGGAGGTGATCACCAGCAGATGAAATAGCGAAAGCCAGACGAGCGCTTTTTTGCGCTGTACGGTAGTAAAGGGATTCATATTGTGACCTTTTTATGCCCGTCATGCTTCAGGTTAAGGAGCAATCGGCAGCGAAACGTTGGGGTGAGGGAACCCAATAAAAAACGGCTGCATGATACTGCGTTACCGGCGTAATGCAATGGTTGTTTTTCGCGCAAACGTTAACCTGGCTTGCGTACTGGCGAACTGGGGGTAAACTAGGGCCGTTTTGTTGACGTGAGACTAAAATGAGCGAACTTTTCTCCACTCCTGACCACACCCTGGATGCCCTGGGGCTCCGCTGCCCGGAGCCGGTCATGATGGTGCGTAAAACCGTGCGGACGATGCCGGTCGGCGAGACACTGCTGATTATTGCTGACGATCCGGCCACCACCCGCGATATCCCGGGATTCTGCCGCTTTATGGAGCATGAGCTGGTGGCCCAGGAAACCGAAGCCCTGCCGTACCGCTATCTGATCCGCAAAAGCCACTGAGTTTTTCCCGGATGGCGGCGCGTAGCGCCTTATCCGGGCTACCCGACGGTCCGGAATCGTAGCCCTGCTAAGCGCAGCGCGAGCAGGGAATACCCCGGATGGCGGCGCGTTGCGTCTTATCCGGGCTACCCGACGGTCCGGAACCGTAGCCCTGCTAAGCGTAGCGCGAGCAGGGAATATCCCGGATGGCGGCGCGTTGCGTCTTATCCGGGCTACCCGACGGTCTGGAACTGTAGCCCTGCTAAGCGTAGCGCGAGCAGGGAAGTCGGTATCTATGCTACAACTTCTTACGCAATAACCGCAGCGCGTTAGCCGTTACCAGCACGGTGGCGCCGGTATCCGCCAGCACCGCCAGCCACAGGCCAGTCAGGCCGAGCAAGGTGGTGACGAGGAAAATCCCCTTCAGCCCTAAGGCAATCGCGATGTTCTGGCGAATATTGGCATGGGTGGCGCGCGCCAGGGAAATCATCTGCGCCAGGCCGGTCAGACGATTATGGGTCAGCGCGGCGTCGGCGGTTTCCAGTGCCACGTCGGTGCCGCTGCCCATGGCGATGCCGATGGTGGCCGCTTTCATCGCCGGAGCATCGTTGATGCCGTCCCCAACCATCGCCAGCGGCGCATCGGCATTCAGCGTCATGACGGCTTTCACTTTGTCCTCCGGCAGCAGACCTGCGCGGAATTCCAGCCCCAGTTCGCTGGCGATGGCCGCCGCGGCGCGCGGGTTATCTCCGGTGAGGATCACCCCCTGCACCCCCAACTGGTGTAAGGCATCCACCGCCTGACGCGCGTCATCGCGCAGGGTGTCGCGCAGCGCCAGGATGCCGAGCAGCGTCTCGCCGCGCATCACCAGCACCACCGTTTGCCCGGCGCTCTCCAGCTGCTGGATCTGTGCCTCATGCTCTGCCGGGGAGGCTTTGCTGGCGGCGCAGATCAAGATGTGGCTGCCGTTCACCTCGGCTTCGATACCGGAGCCCGCCAGCGCCCGCTGGCCGCTGGCAAGCGGAATACTCAGCTGACGCCGCTGTGCTTCACGGACGATGGCCTGCGCCAGTGGGTGGCTGGAGCCTTGCTCCACCGCCGCCGCCAGCGCCAGCAGCGCGTTGGCGTCAACCTCAGCTGTGGCGATAACCGAAGTCACCTGCGGCTGGCCGACGGTCAGGGTGCCGGTTTTATCGAACGCCACCTGCCGCACCTGGCCCAGCTGTTCCAGCGCCGCACCGCCTTTGATTAGCGCTCCGCGTCGGGCGGCGACCGCCAGGCCGGAGGTGATGGCCGCCGGTGTGGAGATGACCAGCGCGCACGGACAGCCGATCAGCAGCAGCGTCAGTCCTTTATAAATCCACGGCAGCCAGGCGCTGGCAAAGAACAGCGGCGGGACAATGGCGACCAACAAGGCTACGACCATAATGGCCGGGGTGTAGATCCGGCTGAAGCGGTCGATGAAGCGCTCGATCGGCGCCCGACGCTCCTCTGCCTCTTCAATCAGCTTCAGGATGCGGTCGATGGCGCTGTCGCCCGGTTCGGATATCACGGTAAGCTGCACCAGGCGATCGACGCTGGTGGCGCCCGCCGCTACCCGTTCCCCGGCCTGACGCTCCACCGGCACCGACTCGCCGGTCAGGGCGCTTTCATCAAAGCTGGCAAACGGCGACAGCAGCTGGCCATCCGCCGGCAGACGCCCGCCGGCGGCCACTTCAATCACATCTCCGGGACGCAGGTCGCGCTGGGCGACGGTTTCCCGCACACCGTTGCGCAGACGGATGGCGGTGTCGGGCTTCAGCGCCATCAGCGCGCTCACCCCCTGCCGTGCGCGGCTGGCGGCCCAGCCTTCGAGACGCTCGCCGATCAGGAACAGCAGCAGGACCATCGCCGCTTCCGCAGTGGCGCCGATAAACAGCGCCCCGATGGCGGCGACGCTCATCAGCGTTTCAATGGCAAACCAGCTCCCGCTCTTGATCAGGCGCAGCGCCTGGCGAGCAACCGGCCACAGGCCAACCAGGGTGGTGGCAATAAAGGCCAACTGACCGGCAGGGTGGTTGGCCTGCTCCAGCCCCCAGCTCAGGGCCATCATGATAAACAGCGTCAGTAACGGCAGATTGTCGCGCAGCAGCGACCCTCGGGTTTTCTCTGCTGCGGGAGCATCGGCATCGCGCAGCGTATAGCCCGCCTGGCGGACCGCGTTCTCAACCTGAGCGCGGATATCGCCCTCGGCGTTAACCAGCAACTTTTCTGTGGCGAACAGCACCTGGACCTGACTGACGCCGGGTACCTGGCGAACCGCGGTTTCCACCTTGCGGGCGCAGGCGGCGCAGTCCATGCCATCAACCTGCCAGCTATAGCGGGCGTCGTCGAGCGCTTCGGCGGCAGGGGCGGATTCTGTGGCGCAGGCGTGATCTGTACAGCAGCTCTCCGCCGGCGCGGTCGCTGGCCGCATGGTGAATGACGAGAATTGTGGGACTTTTTTATCCTGCGCGTCTGGAGTCGACATGGCACCCTCCGGGAAATGATAATTTTCTCATTAGCCGTAGGATACACTCTGGAGTCGACTCCAGAGTCAAGGACTAAATTACAGGTATAACGCGCGCACGATCAGGAAGTGGCCGGCAAAGTAGAACGCGGCGGCAATGGCGTTATCGGCGCGGAAGCGGCGACGATAGTGGCTCACCAGCCATACGGCATTGCTCAGCAGCAGCAGGGCCGCGCCAGCGAAACCGGACAGCGCGGTGTTGGTGGGGCGGGCAAACCACAGCTCACCGGCCAGCCAGACCATCACCAGCGTCATTCCAATAAAGGTCAGCACCGGCATTTTCATCTCTTCCAGCCGACTCCAGATCACCGCCATTAGCAGGGCGCCGAATACCAGCAGCACCAGCGGCAGGGGCCAGAAGAACGACAGCGTCAGCTGGCTGGCGAACCAGATGGTATACAGCAGATGTGACAGGAAGAAAGCGCCCACCGCGTACATCACCCGCTGGCGCGGCAGCAGGGTCAGGGCGTCGCCGAGCAGCGAGGCGCACAGGCCAGCCAGCACCAGATAGCTGATGGCATTGAACATCGGCGCCTGCCAGGCCAGTAACAGCAACAGAATCAGGGTGACTGGTTTAAATACCCAGCGTCGCCAGGCCGGCCCACGATAAGATGCATCGACATAAAGCCATGCGGAGAAACAGACAGCAATAAATGACCAAAGCATAGTAAGTCCCTGTATCTGTTATCATAAAGAAAGTTACGGATGCGTGATGCTACAACTCAGTGTAGTGGTTTGGCGTAGCAGATGACAATGTTATTCCCGACGCAGTATGCTGATTCCTGATATTTTTTATGGGTAACCTTAATGAGTAAAATGCCCCTCTTTTTTGTTTTGGTTGTCGCGGTGATTGTGGTGGCGGCTTCGTTTCGCTATGTACAGCAGCGTCGTGAGAAACAGGCGAATGACGCCGCGCCGTTGCTGCAAAAGCGGGTTATCGTCAGCAATAAACGGGAAAAAGTGATTAACGATCGGCGCTCGCGGCAGCAGACGGTGACGCCTGCAGGCAGTGAGATGCGCTATGAAGCGAGCTTTCGCCCCGAAAACGGTGGGCTGGAGGTGGTGTTTCGCCTTGAAGCGCCGCAATATCATGCGCTGAGCGTGGGCGATCGCGGGATGTTGAGTTATAAGGGCACAGCGTTCGTGGCGTTTACGCCCGATCACTGAGCCCTTTTCAGGACTACTTTTTCAGCGTCGCCTTCAGTTTTTTCTGCCAGGCGACGAGCTCAAACACGCCGAAGATAAAAATGCGAATTTGCTCAAAGCGGCTCAGCGGCGGCGCCTCTTTCGGCTGCGTCGCCTTCAGCAGCGTCAACTGCAGCCCGTGCATCAGGATCATGAAAATCAGCGCGACGTTGACGAAGATATTCAGCGGCTTCGGGAAGGGCTGAAACAGATTCAATAACAGAAAGGCCCAGACGCACAGCATCAGCAGGCGGCCTAAATTAATCAGCATGGTGCTCTCCTTGGGCCTCACGTTGGTAAAGACGGTAGGCGACCTGTCCGGCCACTTTTTCACGATACAGCTGCCAGTTAGCTGGCACCGGCGGTAAGCCGTTTTCGACTTCGCTTTCGACATACACCAGGGCCTCATCGGCCAGCCAGCCTTGTGTCTCCAGCAGACGTAGCGTCTCCTCCAGCAGCCCCTGACGGAACGGCGGGTCGACGAACACAATCTGGTGCGGTGTCCCCGGCTGGCTCAGGAAGCTGAGGGTGTTGGTGGTGATCACCTTGCCGCGATCCGCTTTCAGGGTGGCGAGATTTTTTTGCAACTGCTGGGCTACGCCGCGCTCCATCTCCAGTAGCGTGGTGCTGGCCGCATAGCGGGACAGCGCCTCCAGCCCCAGCGCGCCGCTGCCGGCAAAGCAGTCGAGGCAGTGCGCGTCAACGATGGACGGCGCCAGCCAGTTAAAAAGGGTTTCGCGAACCCGGTCGGTGGTCGGCCGCAGGCCCGGGCTCTCCGGCACCGGTAATTTACGGCCGCGCCATTGCCCACCGATAATGCGGATCTGGCCGCTGCCCGCGTGGTTTGGTTTTTTCATCTCTCTGCTCAAGTCTCAACTTCCGGCCTGCTATTCTAGCGATCGACGGCGGTTGACGAAACCTTAATCCGGGGGCGGTGCTGCGAGTTAAGTTAAGTGATAGACTATCCGACTAATTTCATCATTTTTTCAGCTTCTGATGAAGCTGCGCCATGAATAAAACAGCGAGGAGTGTGGTCGCAAATGGCAAAAGAGAAAAAACGTGGCTTCTTTTCCTGGCTGGGCTTTGGACAGAAAGAACAGGCACAGGAAACCGAGACTGAACAAAAAGTAGAAGAACAACAAGCGGTTGCCGATGAGACGCCGGTAGCGGAAACCCCTG
This sequence comes from Klebsiella sp. H-Nf2, assembly GCF_002806645.1. Taxonomy (NCBI): domain Bacteria; kingdom Pseudomonadati; phylum Pseudomonadota; class Gammaproteobacteria; order Enterobacterales; family Enterobacteriaceae; genus Klebsiella; species Klebsiella sp. H-Nf2. The sequence continues at coordinate 118,303 of NZ_PIBL01000003.1, read as the reverse complement.
CTGAGCCGAGCGCGCCGAAAGCAGACCCGGAAGCGTTTGCCGAAGACGTCGTCGAAGTGACCGAGACGGTAGTCGAAAGCGAAAAAGCGCACCTCGCGGAGCCTGCCAGCGTGCAGGAAGAAGAGGGGGTGGAAACGCCTGCTCTGGCCGAAGACGCGCCTGTTGTTGAACCGGAGCCCGCGGTCAGCGAACCGCTTGAACAGCCTGCGGTGGTTGAGCCGCTGGCGGAAGAGGTGATCGCCGAAGCGGTGGTGGCGGAAGCCGTAGCAGAGCAGCCTGTGGCAGACGTTATCGCCGAGCCGCAGGAGACGGATGTCCCTGAAGAGGACGCCCCGTTAAGCGATGAAGAGCTGGAAGCACTGGCGCTGGCGGCCGAGGCGGCAGAAGAGGCGGCGGTCGTGGTGCCGGAGCCCGAGGACGAGGCGCCGGTGGAAGCGCTGGCCCAGGAGCAGGAAAAGCCGACGAAAGAAGGCTTTTTCGCCCGCCTCAAGCGTAGCCTGCTGAAAACCAAAGAGAACCTCGGTTCCGGATTTATCAGCCTGTTCCGCGGTAAGAAGATCGACGATGATCTGTTTGAAGAGCTGGAAGAGCAACTGCTGATCGCCGACGTCGGGGTGGAAACGACCCGCAAGATCATTACCAACCTGACAGAAGGTGCCAGCCGTAAGCAACTGCGCGATGCGGAAGCGCTGTACGGCCTGCTGAAAGAAGAGATGGGCGAGATTCTCGCCAAAGTGGATGAGCCGCTGAACGTTGAAGGCAAAACGCCGTTTGTTATTCTGATGGTCGGCGTAAACGGGGTGGGGAAAACCACCACCATCGGCAAGCTGGCGCGTCAGTTTGAGCAGCAGGGTAAATCGGTGATGCTGGCGGCGGGGGATACCTTCCGCGCGGCGGCGGTGGAACAGTTGCAGGTCTGGGGTCAGCGTAACAATATCCCGGTGATCGCCCAGCATACCGGCGCGGACTCCGCCTCGGTGATTTTCGACGCCATTCAGGCGGCGAAGGCGCGCCATGTTGACGTACTGATTGCCGACACCGCCGGGCGTCTGCAGAATAAATCGCACCTGATGGAAGAGCTGAAGAAGATTGTCCGGGTGATGAAAAAACTGGACGTCGACGCGCCGCATGAGGTGATGTTAACTATTGACGCCAGCACCGGGCAGAATGCCATTAGCCAGGCCAAACTGTTCCATGAAGCGGTAGGATTGACCGGGATCACCCTGACCAAGCTGGACGGCACCGCCAAAGGCGGCGTGATCTTCTCGGTAGCCGATCAGTTCGGCATTCCGATTCGCTATATTGGCGTCGGCGAGCGTATTGAGGATCTGCGTCCGTTTAATGCGGGCGACTTTATTGAGGCACTTTTTGCCCGAGAGGATTAAGAATGATTCGCTTTGAACAAGTCAGCAAAGCCTATCTCGGTGGGAGACAAGCGCTGCAGGGGGTGACCTTCCACCTGCAGCCGGGCGAGATGGCGTTTCTGACCGGCCATTCCGGCGCAGGGAAGAGTACCCTGCTGAAGCTTATCTGTGGTATCGAACGGCCCAGCGCCGGGAAAATCTTCTTCAGCGGTCATGAAATCAGCCGTCTGAAGAGCCGTGAGGTGCCGTTCCTGCGCCGCCAGATCGGCATGATTTTCCAGGACCACCATTTGCTGATGGATCGAACCGTGTATGACAACGTGGCGATCCCGCTGATTATCGCCGGTGCCAGCGGCGATGACATTCGTCGTCGCGTCTCGGCGGCGCTGGACAAGGTCGGCCTGCTGGACAAAGCGAAGAACTTTCCGATTCAGCTCTCCGGCGGTGAGCAGCAGCGCGTGGGTATTGCCCGCGCGGTGGTCAACAAGCCGGCGGTGCTGCTGGCGGATGAACCGACCGGTAACCTCGACGAGGCGCTCTCGGAGGGGATTTTACGTCTGTTTGAAGAGTTTAACCGCGTTGGGGTGACGGTACTGATGGCGACACACGATCTGGGACTTATCTCCAGTCGTCCGTACCGCGTGCTGTCGCTCAGCGACGGCCATCTGCATGGAGGCATTCGGGGTGAATAAGCGCGACGCAATGAACCAGATTCGCCAGTTCGGCAGTAAGTTCGATCGCCTGCGCAACGCGGCGGGCGGCAGTGGCGGCGGGCGCAATGCGCCAAAACGGCCGAAAGCGGCGCCTAACCCGGCCTCGCGTAAGAGTAACGTGTTCAACGAACAGGTGCGCTATGCCTGGCACGGCGCGTTGCAGGATCTAAAAAGCACGCCGCTGGCGACCTTCCTGACGGTGATGGTCATCGCCATTTCGTTGACCCTGCCAAGCGTCTGCTACATGGTCTACAAAAACGTCAGCAGCGCGGCGTCACAGTACTATCCATCGCCGCAGATCACCGTTTATCTGGAAAAAACGCTGGATGACGACGCCGCGGCGCGGGTGGTGGGCCAACTGCAGGCGGAGCAGGGCGTTGACAAGGTAAACTATTTGTCCCGTGACGAGGCGCTGGGTGAATTCCGTAACTGGTCAGGCTTTGGCGGCGCACTGGATATGCTGGAAGAGAACCCGCTGCCGGCGGTCGCCATCGTAGTGCCGAAGCTGGATTTCCAGAGTACGGAAGCGCTGAATACCCTGCGCGAACGGGTTTCGCGGATCCAGGGGGTGGATGAGGTGAGGATGGACGACAGCTGGTTTGCCCGTCTCTCCTCGCTTACCGGGCTGGTGGGCCGCGTGTCGGCGATGATCGGCGTGCTGATGGTGGCGGCGGTGTTCCTGGTGATCGGCAACAGCGTGCGTCTGAGCATCTTCGCCCGCCGCGATACCATTAACGTGCAGAAGCTAATCGGCGCCACCGACGGCTTTATCCTGCGTCCGTTCCTCTATGGTGGGGCGATGCTGGGCTTCTCCGGCGCGTTTTTATCGCTGATCCTGTCGGAGATTCTGGTGATGCGCCTCTCGTCGGCGGTGACCGAAGTGGCGAAAGTGTTCGGTACCCAGTTTGAGCTGAGCGGCCTGGGCTTCGACGAGTGCCTGTTGATGCTGATTGTCTGCTCGATGATCGGTTGGGTCGCCGCCTGGCTGGCGACAGTGCAACATTTACGTCACTTTACTCCCGATTAAAAAAAGCGTGATATAATCTTTCCCTGCTGCAATGAGTTCCTGTTCGCAGGGAAAGATACCGCAAGCTTGTTCTCCTTTTCCTGCCCTCACTTGTTCATCGTGGTGTCACATTTTGTGCGTAATTTATTCACACCGTTGCATGGAACTTGTGGATAAAATCACTGTCTGATACTAATGTGAGTGATATTCTCGTTGCTCATGAATGCTGGCATGCTTGTTGCCTGATGGGGACAAGAACGCGTCAGAAGATATCAATTGAGAGGATTTGAATGACCAAAGAAATGCAAACTTTAGCTTTAGCCCCCGTTGGTAACCTGGAATCGTACATCCGGGCCGCTAACACTTGGCCGATGCTGTCGGCTGATGAAGAGCGGGAGCTTGCTGAAAAGCTGCATTACCAGGGCGATCTGGAAGCAGCGAAAAAGCTGATTCTGTCTCACCTGCGCTTTGTTGTTCACATTGCTCGTAACTACTCGGGCTATGGCCTGCCGCAGGCGGATCTGATCCAGGAAGGCAATATCGGCCTGATGAAAGCCGTGCGTCGCTTCAACCCGGAAGTGGGTGTGCGCCTGGTCTCCTTCGCCGTGCACTGGATTAAAGCCGAAATTCACGAATACGTGCTGCGTAACTGGCGTATTGTGAAGGTCGCTACCACCAAAGCACAGCGTAAACTGTTCTTTAACCTGCGTAAAACCAAACAGCGTCTGGGTTGGTTCAACCAGGATGAAGTGGAAATGGTGGCCCGTGAGCTGGGCGTGTCGAGCAAAGACGTCCGCGAGATGGAATCCCGCATGGCGGCCCAGGACATGACCTTCGACATGTCTTCCGACGATGAGTCCGACAGCCAGCCGATGGCGCCGGTCCTGTATCTGCAGGACAAAACGTCTAACTTTGCCGACGGCATCGAAGACGACAACTGGGAAGAGCAGGCGGCGAATAAGCTGACTGACGCGATGCAGGGCCTGGACGAGCGTAGCCAGGACATCATCCGCGCCCGCTGGCTGGACGAAGACAACAAGTCCACGCTGCAGGAACTGGCCGACCGCTACGGCGTCTCCGCAGAGCGCGTGCGTCAGCTGGAAAAGAACGCTATGAAAAAACTGCGTGCCGCTATCGAAGCCTGATACGCCACGCCTGCCTGATACCTGATATCAGGCTCCCCGATAACGCCCCGCCTCAGGTTGGGGCGTTTTGTTTTTCTGCGTCCTCCCTGGGCAGGAGCATCTGCGGGCAGTGCGTCTGCAGGCAGCCGAGTAAGACGCTGAACGCCGGCGCCATCTGCTCTTCGGGCTGGCTGGCGAATCCCATCAGTAATCCTTTCTTCCGCGCCGTCGTCAGGTAGTAACGCGACAGTGGCCGCACCAGAATGTGGCGCGCATTAGCCTCTTTGGCGATCGCCACATCGTCAGCCTCTGCGGGCAAATTGAGGATCAAATGCAGCCCGGCATTATCGCTGAAGTCAGACAGGGCGTACGGCATACAGTGCCGCTGGATAAGCTCAGTTAAAAAGGCGCGGCGACGGCTGTAGAGCAATCGCATACGGCGGATATGGGCCGAATAGTGGCCGGCGGTAATAAACTCCGCCAGCGCCATCTGGATCAACGAATGGCCGCCGCGGTAAAGCTCGGCATGGGCGTGCTTCAGGTCGCTGACCAGCGGACGGGGGATCACCACGTAGCCCAGGCGCAGGCCGGGATAGAGCGTCTTGCTGAAGGTGCCGATATAGACCACCGGGGCATCGGGGACCAGCCCCTGCAGGGCGGGGATCGGCTGACCGGAAAAGCGAAACTCGCTGTCATAATCATCTTCGACGATCCAGCTCCCCTGCTGACGGGCGAGCGCCAGCAGTCGCTGGCGGCGCTCAAGGCTCATCACCGCGCCCAGCGGGTACTGGTGGGAAGGCGTAACGAAGATGAGCCTCGGCGCGTCGTCAACCGTTTCCGGCGGGCACAGGCCGTTGGCATCGACGGTCAGGGGTTCCACCCGAACGTCGTTCATCGCCAGCACGTGGCGGATCCCCCAATAGGAAGGCTCCTCCACCCACGCCAGATCGCCGTTATCACACAGCATGCGGGTGACCAGATCGATCGCCTGGTGGATCCCCTCGGTGATAAGAATTTGATCTGCCTGACAGTGGACGCCGCGCGACACGCGCAGATAATCCACCAGCGCCTGCTGCAGTTCCGGGGTGCCACCGTTGCAGCTATAGCTGAGCCGCTCCGGTTTGGGCCGACGGCTGATACGGGCCTGGATCTTACTGAACAGCGGGTGGGGAAAGGCGTTAACGTCCGGCACGCCGGGTATAAACGCCCCCCACTGGCGCGGGCTGGCGCTGACCTGGCCGAGCAGGTGCTGGCCACGGCGTGAAAGATGTGCTGTCGGCACCGCGATACTGCTGCTTTCTTGCTGACCTTTAGCCGTCAATGAGCTCTCAGGTGCGGTTTGGGCAACGAATGTTCCGCTTCCCCGACGAGAAACCACATATCCTTCCGCCAGCAATTGTTCATAAGTTGTTAATATGGTGTTTCTTGATACGCCGAGTTCACCCGCCAGATCGCGCGACGGCGGCAGGCGGCTTTGTGGCGCCAGCGAACCGTCGAGGATCGCGCGGCGCAGCGCGTTATATAAGCGTTTGTGCAGAAGAGGATCCCGCTCTTCCTGCAGACGGACCAGCACCAGGTCACCCACCAGCGAACGCAATTGGATCCCTCAGATATTCTAAATTGGTACTCGATTATAGGGCCAACTCCTGTGTAAATAAACGACATCGTTTCTAATTTGTTGCGATAACGTGACATACACGACAGGAGATTCGCAGGTGAAAAGCTCAGAACTGAATCAACGTCGCCAGCAGGCGACGCCGCGCGGCGTAGGCGTAATGTGTAACTACTTTGTCGAGAAGGCGGAAAACGCCACGCTGTGGGATATCGAAGGCAATGAGGTGATCGATTTCGCCGCCGGGATCGCCGTGTTAAATACCGGTCACCGTCATCCGAAAGTGGTCGCCGCAGTCTCCGACCAGCTGCAGGCGTTCACCCACACCGCCTATCAGATTGTGCCGTACGAAAGCTATGTTTCGCTGGCGGAGCGTATCAACGATCTGGCGCCAATTGACGGGCCGGCAAAAACGGCCTTCTTCACTACCGGCGCGGAAGCGGTCGAGAACGCGGTGAAAATTGCCCGCGCTTACACCGGCCGCCCGGGGCTGATTACTTTCGGCGGCGGCTTCCACGGCCGTACTTTTATGACCATGGCCCTCACCGGTAAGGTTGCTCCTTACAAAATCGGCTTCGGGCCGTTCCCGGGATCGGTCTATCACGGCGTTTATCCCAATGAGGCGCACGGCGTGACCACCGCGGATGCGCTGAAAAGCCTGGAGCGCATTTTCAAAGCAGATATTGCGCCGGACCAGGTAGCGGCCATCATCCTCGAGCCGATCCAGGGGGAAGGCGGCTTTAACGTCGCGCCGGCCGATTTTATGCAGGCGCTGCGCGACCTGTGCGATACCCACGGCATTCTGCTGATCGCTGATGAAGTGCAGACCGGTTTCGCCCGCACCGGCAAGCTGTTCGCTATGCAGCACTATGAGGTGAAACCGGATCTGATGACGATGGCGAAAAGCCTCGCTGGCGGCTTCCCGCTGTCGGGCGTTGTCGGTCGCGCTGAGGTGATGGATGCGCCAGCGCCTGGCGGGCTGGGCGGAACCTATGCCGGTAACCCGCTGGCGGTGGCCGCGGCGCACGCGGTGCTGGATGTCATTGCCGAAGAGCAGCTGTGTCAGCGGGCTGAACAGCTGGGTAGCCATCTGCAGGAGGTGCTCAACCAGGCGCGCGCCACCTGCCCGGCGATCGTTGATGTCCGTGGCCGGGGGTCGATGGTGGCGGTGGAATTTAACGATCCGCAAACTGGCGAGCCGTCGCCGGAGTTCACCCGCCAGGTGCAACAGAAAGCGCAGGAAAATGGCCTGCTGCTGCTGAGCTGTGGCGTCTACGGCAACGTGATCCGCTTCCTGTATCCGTTGACTATCCCCGACGCCCAATTCTCGAAAGCGCTGGATATTCTGGCGCGCATCCTGAAGAGCTAACGTCTCCCCGGCGGGCTGCGGCGGCACGGAAGCCGAACAGAAACAGGACGCCGCAGCCGGCTGTTCATGCTCAGCGTGAGTGGTTTATCACCCTGATATCACCTTTTTTCCGGCGGTAACAACCGTCGGAGTAAAACGGAAAGTATTATGTCTGAAAACTCCACCTTTTCTCCCGTCCTCACCGGCCGGGAACGTACGGCTGTCCCTACAAAATCTCTGAGCTTCGTCGAAGGCGTATCGATGATTGTCGGTACCAATATCGGTGCGGGTGTCCTCTCTATCGCCTATGCGTCGAGCAAAGCGGGCTTCTTACCGCTGCTGTTCTGGCTGGTGCTGGTGGGCAGCCTGACGACGGTGACCATGCTCTATGTCGCGGAATCCACGCTCCGCACGCGGAAACATCTGCAGCTCAGCGGTTTATCGAAGCGCTACGTCGGCAGCTTTGGCGCGCTGATGATGTTCCTCTCCGTTTGCGTCAACAGCGTCGGCGCATTGACGGCTTATATGACCGGCAGCGGCAAGCTGCTGCACTCGTTGTTTGGCATCTCGCCGGCGCTGGGCAGCGTGCTGTTTTTCGTCCCGGCGGCAGGGGTGCTCTACCTGGGCCTGAAGGCGATCGGCCGCGGCGAGAAATTTATCAGCATCGGCATGGTTGTGATGATCTCGGTGCTGGTGATTGCCACGCTATTGAAAGAGACCACCCGCGTCGGCTATCTGCTGGACGGCAACTGGCTGTATATGGTTCCGGTCTTCAACGTTGTGGCATTCTGCTTCTCGGCACAGTATATCGTGCCGGAGATGGCGCGGGGCTTCGCCGACAAACCGGAAAAATTGCCCAGGGCCATTATGGTCGGTATGGCTTTGACCTTTGCCCTGCTGGTGCTGGTGCCGCTGTCGGTTATCTCGCTTAATGGCCTGGACAATATCTCGGATGTGGCCACCATCTCCTGGGGCCGGGCGCTTGGCGAATGGGCGTTCTTCTCAGCCAACCTGTTTGCGCTGTGCGCCATGCTGACCTCTTACTGGGGGCTGGGCGGTAGCTTTCTGACTAACATTTTCGATCAGTTCCGCCTGGGGAATGACGAACAGCCCGCCCGTCGCCTGATGGTGCTGTTGGTGGTGGCGATCCCGCCGTTCGTGCTGGCCTATAGCGGCATGGTTTCTTTCGTCAACGCGCTCTATTTTGCCGGGGTGTTCAGCGGCGTTATTTTATCGATTATGCCGATCCTGATGCTGAAGGGCGCCCGCCAGCGTGGCGACCTGACCCCTGGCTGGACCTGTCCGGCCTGGATGACCCATCCGCTTATCCAATGTTTCATTGTGTTGTTGTATCTTTGCAGCGCCGTCTATGCGATAGCGTCCGCGGTAGGCTACCTGCCCGCTGGCTGGTAATCAGGCCCTGTTTTGCACCGCGTCCGGTTCATGCTGGCGCGGTTTTTTTATTTGTCACTTATCTGTTACATAGCCCGCAATTTAGGTTACATAGCCCGCAATTTAGTCGTTTCAAATTCCTCAGAATGACGGTATGTTTAGCATAGTGTGCTGCAAAAGCGCGAGCAGCCCCCGGTGGATTAGCTATCATATGCTTTTCCTATCGATATAAACAAAATAATGCGCTAACAAACAACATCACAACAAATGCAAAAACCATAATAATGGGGAGCCTCAGGATGAATATGAAGGGTAAAGCGTTACTGGCAGGATGTATTGCCTTAGTTATGAGCAGCGCGGCGCTGGCCGAAGATATCAAAATCGCGGTCGTCGGGGCGATGTCCGGCCCGGTGGCCCAGTACGGCGACCAGGAATTTACCGGCGCTGAGCAGGCGGTAGCAGATATCAACGCCAAGGGCGGCATCAAGGGCAATAAGCTGCAGATCGTCAAATATGATGACGCTTGCGACCCGAAACAGGCGGTAGCGGTCGCCAACAAAGTGGTCAACGACGGCATTAAATACGTCATCGGCCACCTGTGCTCCTCTTCCACTCAGCCGGCGTCTGACATCTATGAAGACGAAGGCATTCTGATGATCACGCCGGCAGCGACCGCCCCGGAGCTGACTGCGCGCGGCTATAAGCTGATCCTGCGCACCACCGGTCTGGACTCCGACCAGGGACCCACCGCAGCGAAATACATTCTCGACAAAGTGAAGCCGCAGCGTATCGCTGTGGTACATGACAAACAGCAGTACGGTGAAGGTTTGGCCCGTGCGGTGCAGGATGGCCTGAAAAAAGGCGGGGCGAACGTGGTCTTCTTCGACGGCATCACCGCCGGTGAGAAAGATTTCTCCACCCTGGTGGCGCGCCTGAAGAAAGAGAATATCGATTTCGTTTACTACGGCGGTTATCACCCGGAAATGGGCCAGATCCTGCGTCAGGCCCGTGCCGCCGGTTTGAAAACCCAGTTTATGGGCCCGGAAGGGGTAGCGAACGTCTCCCTGTCTAACATCGCCGGCGAGTCGGCGGAAGGCCTGCTGGTGACCAAGCCGAAGAACTACGACCAGGTGCCGGCGAACAAACCGATCGTGGATGCGATCAAGGCGAAGAAACAGGATCCGAGCGGCGCCTTCGTCTGGACCACCTACGCGGCGCTGCAGTCGCTGCAGGCGGGCCTGAACCAGTCTGACGATCCGGCGGAAATCGCCAAATACCTGAAAGGCGCGACCGTGGACACCGTGATGGGCCCGCTGTCGTGGGATCAGAAAGGCGACCTGAAAGGGTTTGAATTCGGTATCTTTACCTGGCATGCGAATGGTACGGCGACCGACGCCAAATAATTTAACCGGCGCCTTTCACGCTGCAAATGCGTTGTCTGCGGCCCTCAACCCCGGTCACTTACTGATGTAAGCTCCCGGGGATTTCGGGTCTTGACGCCTTTTTGCAACGCGAAATGCTAGGTTAAATGGGTGGGGCGCCTTTCACGCTGTAAATGCGTTGTCTGCGGTTCTCAACCCCGGTCACTGACTGATGTAAGCTCCCGGGGATTTCGGGTCTTGACGCCTTTCACGCCCCAGATGTGTTGGCCGGATAAATACTATCCGGCCTTCTCTTACCAGCCACCGCCGCCGCCGCCACCGGAACCGCCGCCTGACGATCCGCCACCGGAAGAGCCGGAACCGCTATAGTCCGACCCTGAAGAGCCACCTTCTGAACGCTGCACCGGCTTCTCGCTTGCGGCGGAATGACAGCTCTGGTAGAAATGATGCATGTCCTGCCAGTCCGTCTGCTGTAACACTTCCGACATCGCGCCGGTGCTGCTTAAGTATCGGGCAAAAGTGTTCGCCAGGGTCTTTCCTACGCCGAGCGCCAGAGCGACCGGCAGCAGGCTTTCAAAGTGCGCGACCATCTGGTCAGGTGGATAAAGTGTCTGATAACGCTTCTCTTCGGCCGTTTTAATATACAGTTTCAACCCTTTGGCGACGGCCAGATCGTTTAACCCCTTCTGCGTATAGCGTGGTGTTTTCCAGGCGACGAGCGCACACAGCGCGATGGCGGTTAACAAGGCGCCCAGGTACCCGGCAGGAAGTTGGGTGATGGGTAACATGCCGAGCAGGAAAACGCCTCCCGCCACGGTGGCGAAAGGGCTAAATACCAGCGCCATCAGGATCATAACTGGTCCCAAACTACGCAATGTTTTCATCGGGTTGCGTAAAAACTTCAGGCACAAGTACGTCATCACACCGCCGACCGATACAAACAGCAGACTGGGAACGGTGAGCGCCGCTGCCGCCGGGCTAAATCCGATGCCGCAAACGATCGGAACCAGCAGAGCAATATAAATACAATGACGCAGCGGTTTACCCCATGTCCGGCACAGCTGCGGTTTCTGCTCTTCACAACATTTTTCCAGCCACCGGCGCGCGTTTTGCATCAACGTTTGATGGGGCGTACTGAGATTGATGTTCTTACGTTTCGCGCTGAAAAGCAGGCTCATCAGCTGCTTCTCTATGGGATTCAGCGGTTTATGCTTTTCGTCTGGCTGGCGGGAAAGCCACTGCTCATCAACAGGGGATGAGGACCATGCGCCTTTGGTTTGGCTTTTTTTCCTCGTCAATGTGATGGCTCGTTTGGCTACCAGCCCCAGTAAATCGCTACTGAATGCCACATCGTCATACTTACGTTGCGTAATAAAGCGCAGATAGCCTGGCGACATCGCGGCGGGCAGCGAAAATTGCGGCGTCACCGGCGGCATTTTTAAACCCGTCGCCGTGACGTTTTTGCGCCACCACAGCCAGTAGTAGCCAACAAGCAGTAGCAGGGGAAGCCAGATAACGCTGGTGGCCAGCGTCGGCACCAGTAAATGAACCAACGGCCAAACCGCTTCGGGGGCGGCGGCATTTGCCAGAATGGCGCGGGGCCAGGTATAGACCACGGTCAGCCCTTCGCCGGCGGCAAGGGGGCGCGACGTTTGTATGCTGCCATCAGGCAGGATGGTCGCATGGTGATCTTTCGCCCCCTGACGACCGGTGTAAACATCAATGGTGCGCAACCTTGCATCTCTGCCATCCGCATTCAACTGCCCGGCGGCGTCAGGCAGTGCAAGCTGGAAACGGGCTTTCCCGATTGGCCAGCTCCAGTCGTTGCCTGTCACGTTCCAGTAAAGCTCATCCCAGTCGGTGAAGCGGCTGAAATGGTGGCTAACCTGATAGCGAATTTCATAGTTATAAATACCTGGCTTCAGGGTGCGATCGGCGCTGCCAATGCGCACGGTCAGCGTTTTTGTCGTGCGATCGAGGCTGTAGGGTTCCGGGAGTCCATTGCGCGAGACCGATTTGATGGCGTAATCAACGCTAAAAATTTTGCCGTCCTGACGGTGCCAGTTGAGAGGCAGCGTGCGGAAAATCCCCCGACGGATCTCCTTTCCCAGGGCCAGCACGGTGATATTTTCCCGCATCTCCATGCTGCCATTTGGCTGAAAACGCGCCAGGGAATCGAAAAAGAGAATATGTTCATACGCGGGGACCCGGCGGGCATTAGCCGGGGGGGGCGAGGCATCGGTGATAGCTTTATCGTCGCTGACGGCTGAACCAGGGCTGCTCAACAGCAGCAGCAACAGGCCAATACTGCGCAGTATCCGCATGGACCAGGTGGACATGGGTCACTCCATCCGTGGCAATTTGGCTTCTTCAGGGGACTCCAGTTCAAAGAAAAGTTCCGCCCTGAAGCTAAACAGGCGGGCCAGCAGCAGGCTGGGAAAAGACTCCACCAGAATATTAAACTCGCGGACCGTGGCGTTGAAGTAACGGCGGGCCATCTGCAGTTGTTCTTCTATTTCGCTAAGGGATTGCTGCAGCGAGAGGAAGTTTTCACTGGCTTTGAGTTCGGGATAGGCTTCCGCCAGGGCGAATATACGGCTCAACGTTCTGGCATATTGCTGCTCGCTGTCGGCCACCTGCCGGGGATTACCGGTCAGGACGCTGCGCTGGCGGCCGATCTCTTCCAGCAGATCTTTTTCGTGCTGCGCATAGCGTTTGACCAGACTGAACAGGTTGGGCGCCAGATCGTGACGGCGCTTGAGCTGGACGGCAATGCCACTCCAGGCTTCATCTTTGAAACGGCGTAGAGAGATAAAACGGTTATAAGTGAAGATCGCCCAGATAAGGATCACGGCGACAATAGCCAGCCCGATAGACATTTCCATATGTTTGTTCCATGTTGACTGCTGATGATCGCGTTGCGCTGAATACTTTCTGCGCAATTTTACGCGTCAGCGAATCTTACCTCACGTGAGGCGCAGGGGAAACGTGCACTCGCGCGTTAAATTCTGAAATGTCACACGCGCCTTTACCCTGGCGGATATCTGACAGGGCAATCCTCAGCTTCACGTCCGGGGAACCATGGCATTATCGTCGCAGCATGAAATAAACAAGCCCAGCCGTTTACCCGCGGCTGGGCTTTATTCCGTTGCCGGCAGGCAACAAACAAGCGCTGTGTTACCCAACGAACGCTTTTCTTAATGCTTTTCCCAACCGGTCTGCTGGGCGCTAAAGCCGAGTGCCTGCATAAATGCGGCCATCACGCCACGGTCTTCCACCCCTTGGTCGGCGACGCGCCAGCTATTGATGGCCGGGTTATCACGCAACGTCTCTTCCACTAAGTATTGCCCGACGCCGCGGCGGCGGGTCACTTCACGCACGCACAGATCGCTGAGCTCTGCTTCGACGCCGTGCAGGGTGACGCGCACGGCACCCAGCAGGCGTTCGTTAAAGCGGGCGGCGTAGAGACGATGATTCTCGTCCAGGGTTAACGTCGACAGATCCTGCGACGGCCAGATTTTCCCCAGGTCGATGCGATCCTGATCGCTGAAGTGCTGTAAACGGATAATGGTCAGTTTCATGGGCGGCAAATCCAGTGCAAAACAGAGGCGCCAGTGTACCCAAAATTGCTGTCTGGCGGAGCGCTGTTTTTTGCGCGTACATCAGGGGATTCGTTTTCCGGATGTAGTCAGGGTAGCGCAATCCGTCATGGATCGAAAAATAAGCAGAATTTTAACCTAATGTGCAGCGTTTTATTCCGCCTTATGTATCGTTATTTTATGCTGCAGGATGGACTTTTTTTTGTTTATCTTCACCAAAATACAGAATATTATCTTTGCTTAATCGACTGAAAAATAGAGATTTTAATCTGTTTTTTAGTGAAAAGCTGCGCTAAACCATTAAACTCAATGGTAAAAATGGCGTTGTTTAATAAAAGCACAGAATGCTTTTTAACCATAAAAATACAAAACATTTACACCACATCACGAACGGGGTTCTGCAGCATGAAAAGGAACGCGAAAACCATCGTCGCGGGCATTGTCGCATTAGCGATGTCGCACGCGGCGATGGCCAAGGATATTAAGGTCGCCGTCGTCGGCGCGATGTCGGGTCCGGTGGCCCAGTGGGGCGACATGGAGTTCAATGGCGCGCGTCAGGCGATTAAAGACATCAACGCCAGCGGCGGCATTAAGGGTGATAAGCTGGTGGCCGTCGAATATGACGACGCCTGCGATCCGAAGCAAGCGGTCGCGGTGGCCAACAAAATCGTCAACGACGGCATTCAGTACGTTATCGGCCACCTGTGCTCCTCTTCCACCCAGCCGGCTTCCGACATCTATGAGGATGAAGGCATCCTGATGATCTCCCCCGGGGCGACCAATCCGGAGCTGACCCAGCGCGGCTACCAGTACATCATGCGTACCGCCGGCCTCGACTCCTCGCAGGGGCCGACCGCGGCGAAATATATCGTCGAGAAAGTGAAACCGCAGCGTATCGCCATCATTCATGACAAGCAGCAGTACGGCGAAGGGCTGGCGCGTTCGGTGCAGGACAACCTGAAAAAAGCCGGGGCCAACATCGTCTTCTTCGATGGCATCACCGCGGGGGAAAAAGATTTCTCCGCCCTGCTGGCGCGCCTGAAGAAAGAGAACATCGACTTCGTCTACTACGGCGGCTACTACCCGGAAATGGGCCAGATGCTGCGCCAGGCGCGCTCCGTTGGGCTGAAAACCGTGTTTATGGGGCCGGAAGGGGTAGGCAACGCCTCGCTGTCCAATATCGCGGGCGCCGCAGCAGAAGGGATGCTGGTGACGATGCCAAAACGCTACGATCAGGATCCTGCCAACAGCGCCATCGTCAACGCGCTGAAAGCGGAGAAGAAGGATCCGAGTGGGCCGTACGTCTGGATCACCTATGCCGCCGTTCAGTCGCTGGCGCAGGCAATGGACAGAACTGGCAGCCAGCAGCCGCTGGATTTAATCAAAGATTTGAAAGCGCACGGGGCGAAAACCGTGATTGGGCCGCTGACCTGGGATGAAAAAGGCGATCTGAAGGGATTTGAGTTTGGTGTCTTCCAGTGGCACGCCGACGGCTCTTCGAGCGCGGCGAAATAAGCGCTGAAGACGAGTTATCCCTCCGCCCGCGATCCGCGGGCGGTTTGAAAAAGGTTACCTTATGTCCGAGCAGTTTCTCTATTTTCTGCAGCAGATGTTTAACGGCGTCACGCTGGGCAGTACCTACGCGCTGATCGCCATCGGCTATACGATGGTGTACGGCATTATCGGCATGATCAACTTCGCCCACGGCGAGGTCTACATGATTGGCAGCTATGTCTCCTTCATGATCATCGCCGCGCTGATGATGATGGGCATCGACACCAGCTGGCTGCTGGTCGCCGCCGGATTCGTGGGCGCCATTGTGATTGCCAGCGCCTACGGCTGGAGTATCGAGCGCGTGGCCTATCGGCCGGTGCGTAACTCTAAGCGTCTGATTGCGCTGATCTCCGCTATCGGGATGTCTATCTTCCTGCAGAACTACGTCAGCCTGACTCAGGGGTCGCGCGACGTGGCGCTGCCGAGCCTGTTTAACGGCCAGTGGGTCGTTGGCCACAGCGACAGTTTCTCCGCGACGATCACCACCATGCAACTGGTGATCTGGGTGGTGACCTTTATCGCCATGCTGGCCCTGACGCTGTTTATTCGCTACTCGCGGATGGGGCGCGCCTGCCGCGCCTGTGCGGAAGACCTGAAAATGGCGAGCCTGCTCGGCATTAACACCGACCGCGTCATTGCCCTGACTTTTGTCATTGGTGCAGCGATGGCGGCGGTGGCGGGCGTGCTGCTCGGCCAGTTCTACGGCGTAATTAATCCCTACATCGGCTTTATGGCCGGGATGAAGGCCTTCACCGCCGCCGTGCTTGGCGGTATCGGCAGTATCCCTGGCGCGATGATCGGCGGCCTGATCCTGGGTATTGCCGAGGCGCTCTCTTCTGCCTATCTCAGCACCGAATATAAGGACGTCGTTTCCTTCGCGCTGCTGATTCTGGTGCTGTTAGTGATGCCGACCGGCATTCTGGGCCGCCCGGAGGTAGAAAAAGTATGAAACCGATGCAAATTGCAATGGCGCTGCTGTCTGCCGTGATGTTCTTCATTCTGGCGGGCGTCTTTATGGGCGTGCAGCTGGAGCTGGACGGCACCAAACTGGTGGTCGATACCGCCGCCGATATTCGCTGGCAGTGGATCTTTATTGGCACCGCGGTGGTCTTTTTCTTCCAGTTGCTGCGGCCGCTGTTCCAGAAAGCGGTTAAGAACGTCTCCGGGCCGAAGTTTATTATGCCGGCGATTGACGGCTCGACGGTGAAGCAGAAGCTGTTCCTGATAGCCCTGCTGGTGATTGCCGTGGCATGGCCGTTTATGGTGTCGCGCGGCACGGTGGATATCGCCACGCTGACGATGATCTATATCATCCTCGGCCTCGGGCTGAACGTGGTGGTCGGCCTTTCCGGCTTGCTGGTGCTGGGCTACGGTGGGTTCTACGCCATCGGCGCGTATACCTTCGCGCTGCTGAACCACTATTACGGTCTCGGCTTCTGGACCTGTCTGCCGCTGGCCGGCCTGGTCTCCGCGGCGGCCGGCTTCCTGCTGGGCTTCCCGGTGCTGCGTCTGCGCGGCGACTACCTGGCGATTGTGACCTTAGGTTTCGGTGAAATTGTGCGTATTCTGCTGCTCAACAATACCGAGATCACCGGCGGGCCGAACGGCATCAGCCAGATCCCGAAACCGACCTTCTTTGGCCTCGAATTTAGCCGTACCGCCCGCGAAGGCGGCTGGGATACCTTCAGCAATTTCTTCGGCGTCAAATACGATCCCTCCGACCGGGTGATTTTCCTCTACCTGGTGGCGCTGCTGCTGGTCGTGCTCAGCCTGTTCGTCATCAACCGCCTGCTGCGAATGCCGCTGGGGCGGGCGTGGGAAGCGCTGCGTGAAGATGAGATCGCCTGTCGTTCGCTGGGCCTGAGCCCGACGCGCATCAAGCTGACCGCCTTTACCATCAGCGCCGCGTTTGCTGGCTTCGCCGGGACGCTGTTCGCTGCGCGCCAGGGCTTTGTCAGCCCGGAATCCTTCACCTTCGCCGAGTCGGCCTTCGTGTTGGCGATCGTTGTGCTGGGCGGGATGGGCTCGCAGTTCGCGGTGATCCTCGCGGCTATTCTGCTGGTGGTCTCGCGCGAGCTGATGCGTGACTTCAACGAATACAGCATGTTAATGCTCGGCGGCCTGATGGTGCTGATGATGATCTGGCGCCCGCAGGGGCTGCTGCCAATGACGCGCGTGCAGTTGAAGCTGAAAAACGGTCAGGCGAAAGGAGAGCAGGCATGAGTCAGCCATTATTATCCGTCAGCGGCCTGATGATGCGTTTCGGCGGTCTGCTGGCCGTCAACAATGTGTCGCTGGAGCTCAGAGAGCGCGAGATTGTCTCGCTGATCGGCCCTAACGGCGCCGGGAAGACCACTGTCTTTAACTGCCTGACCGGTTTCTACAAGCCCACTGGCGGCACCATTATGCTGCGTGACCAGCACCTGGAAGGGCTGCCGGGTCAGCAGATTGCGCGGATGGGCGTGGTGAGGACCTTCCAGCACGTGCGTCTGTTCCGCGAAATGACGGTGATTGAAAACCTGCTGGTGGCGCAGCATCAGCAGCTGAAAACCGGGCTCTTCTCCGGCCTGCTGAAAACGCCGGCCTTCCGCCGGGCGCAGAGCGAAGCGCTGGACCGGGCCGCCACCTGGCTGGAGCGTATCGGCCTGCTGGAGCACGCCAACCGTCAGGCCAGCAACCTGGCCTACGGCGACCAGCGCCGGCTGGAGATTGCCCGCTGCATGGTGACCCAGCCGGAAATTCTGATGCTCGATGAACCGGCGGCGGGGCTGAACCCGAAAGAGACCAAAGAGCTGGACGAGCTTATCGCCGAGCTGCGTAACCATCACAACACCACCATCCTGCTTATCGAACACGATATGAAGCTGGTGATGGGCATTTCCGATCGCATCTACGTCGTGAACCAGGGGACACCGCTGGCCAACGGGACGCCGGAAGAGATTCGTAATAACCCGGACGTGATCCGCGCATACCTTGGTGAGGCATAAGATGGAAAACGCGATGTTAACTTTTGACAACGTCAGCGCCCACTACGGCAAGATTCAGGCGCTGCACAACGTCAGCCTGCAAATCAAGCAGGGCGAGATCGTGACGCTTATCGGCGCCAACGGCGCGGGGAAAACCACGTTGCTCGGTACGCTGTGCGGCGACCCGCGTGCGTCAAGCGGACGCATTGTCTTTGACGGTAAGGATATTACCGACTGGCAGACGGCGAAAATCATGCGTGAAGCGGTGGCGATCGTCCCGGAAGGGCGGCGCGTCTTTTCACGCATGACGGTGGAAGAGAACCTGGCGATGGGCGGTTTCTTTGCCGACCGCGATCAGTTCCAGACCCGTATCAAATGGGTGTATGAACTGTTCCCGCGTCTGCTCGAACGCCGCATCCAGCGCGCCGGGACCATGTCCGGTGGCGAGCAGCAGATGCTGGCGATCGGGCGCGCCCTGATGAGCCAACCGCGCCTGCTGCTGCTGGATGAACCGTCGCTGGGGCTGGCGCCGATCATCATTCAGCAGATTTTCGACACCATCGAGCAGCTGCGCGAGCAGGGAATGACTATCTTCCTGGTTGAGCAGAACGCCAACCAGGCGCTGAAGCTGGCCGACCGCGGCTACGTGCTGGAGAACGGCCACGTGGTGCTGGAGGATACCGGCGACGCGCTGTTGGCCAACGAGGCGGTGC
This sequence comes from Klebsiella sp. H-Nf2, assembly GCF_002806645.1. NCBI lineage: Bacteria > Pseudomonadati > Pseudomonadota > Gammaproteobacteria > Enterobacterales > Enterobacteriaceae > Klebsiella > Klebsiella sp. H-Nf2. Next base: position 99,530 of record NZ_PIBL01000003.1, on the reverse strand, counting down.
GCAGCGCCTATCTCGGCGGTTAATTCATCGTAACCCGGCGGCGCTTCGCTTGGCCGGGCTACCCAAGCTGTTGTAGCCCGGGCGAGGCGCTTGCGCCGACCCCGGGAGCCAATCGCACGAATATTATCCGTGTCTCAGCTCCCACTTTACCTCCCCCGTCCTTTCATCGGCTTGTCATCTCTCTGACCCGTTACTATCTTTTTTTTGTAATAAAAAAGTTATTTTTCTGTAATTCGAACATGTCATGTTACCCCGCGAGCATAAAACGCGTGAAATCGCGCATCCGGCACAACAAGAGAGATAACCGATGATATCGTTACGACATACAGCTTTAGGACTGGCGCTGAGCCTGGCTTTTGCCGGTCAGGCCCTGGCGGTTACCACCATCCCATTCTGGCACTCAATGGAAGGCGAGCTGGGTAAAGAAGTGGATTCTCTGGCGCAACGCTTTAACGCGGCCAATCCTGATTACAAAATCGTTCCGGTATACAAAGGCAACTATGAACAGAGCCTGAGTGCCGGTATCGCCGCTTTCCGTACCGGCAACGCCCCGGCGATCCTGCAGGTGTATGAAGTCGGCACCGCGACCATGATGGCGTCAAAAGCCATTAAGCCGGTGTACCAGGTGTTTAGCGAGGCGGGCATCAAGTTTGATGAATCGCAGTTCGTGCCGACGGTGGCCGGGTATTACACCGATTCAAAAACCGGCCATCTGCTCTCCCAGCCGTTTAACAGTTCTACCCCGGTGCTGTACTACAACAAAGACGCCTTCAAAAAAGCCGGTTTAGATCCGGAGCAGCCGCCGAAAACCTGGCAGGATCTGGCGGCCTATACCGCGAAGCTGAAAGCCGCCGGGATGAAGTGCGGGTACGCCAGCGGCTGGCAGGGCTGGATCCAGATTGAGAACTTCAGCGCCTGGCACGGTCTGCCGGTGGCCACGAAGAATAACGGCTTCGACGGTACCGACGCGGTACTGGAGTTCAACAAGCCGGAGCAGGTGAAGCATATCGCGCTGCTCGAAGAGATGAACAAGAAGGGTGATTTCAGCTACTTCGGGCGCAAAGACGAGTCCACCGAGAAGTTCTATAACGGTGACTGCGGGATTACTACCGCGTCATCCGGCTCGCTGGCCGATATTCGTCAGTACGCCAAATTCAACTACGGCGTCGGCATGATGCCATACGATGCCGACGTGAAAGGCGCGCCGCAGAATGCCATCATCGGCGGGGCCAGCCTGTGGGTGATGCAGGGTAAAGACAAAGAGACTTACACCGGCGTGGCGAAGTTCCTCGACTTCCTGACCAAACCGGAAATCGCCGCCGAATGGCACCAGAAAACCGGCTATCTGCCGATCACCACTGCGGCCTACGATCTGACGCGCCAGCAGGGCTTCTATGATAAGAACCCGGGCGCCGATATCGCCACCCGCCAGATGCTGAACAAGCCGCCGTTGCCGTTCACCAAAGGCCTGCGTCTGGGCAACATGCCGCAAATCCGCACTATCGTCGATGAAGAGCTGGAGAGCGTGTGGACCGGCAAGAAAACCCCGCAACAGGCGCTGGATTCCGCCGTTCAGCGTGGGAATCAACTGCTGCGCCGCTTCGAGCAAGCGACCAAATCGTAATCTGTAACTTGCCCGGTGACGCTGCGCTTACCGGGCCTACGATGTGCCCTATGTAGGCCGGGTAAGGCGTAGCCGCCACCCGGCATTGTTCAGGAACCCAATCTCAATGTCATCAACCCGTCCGGTATTCCGCTCGCGTTGGCTGCCCTATGTGCTGGTCGCGCCGCAGCTGATTATCACGCTGATTTTCTTTATCTGGCCCGCGGGCGAAGCGCTGTGGTACTCGCTGCAGAGTGTCGATCCGTTTGGCCTTTCCAGCCAGTTTGTCGGCCTGGATAACTTCGTCACCCTGTTCCACGACCCGTACTATTTGGACTCGTTCTGGACGACCATAAAATTCAGCACCCTGGTAACCGTCAGCGGCCTGCTTATTTCGCTGTTTTTTGCCGCGCTGGTCGACTACGTGGTGCGCGGCAGCCGCTTCTATCAGACGTTGATGCTGCTGCCGTATGCTGTGGCCCCCGCCGTCGCGGCAGTGCTGTGGATCTTCCTCTTCAACCCCGGGCGCGGGCTGATCACCCATTTCCTCGGCGAGCTGGGCTACGACTGGAACCACGCGCAGAACAGCGGCCAGGCGATGTTCCTGGTGGTCTTCGCCTCGGTATGGAAGCAGATAAGCTACAACTTCCTGTTCTTCTTCGCCGCGCTGCAGTCGATCCCGCGTTCGCTGGTTGAGGCCGCCGCCATCGACGGCGCCGGGCCGATTCGTCGCTTCTTTAAGCTGGCGCTGCCATTGATTGCGCCGGTGAGCTTCTTCCTGCTGGTGGTCAACCTGGTTTACGCCTTCTTCGACACCTTCCCGGTGATCGATGCCGCCACCGCCGGCGGCCCGGTGCAGGCCACCACCACCTTGATCTACAAAATCTATCGCGAAGGTTTTGCCGGGCTCGATCTTTCCGCTTCCGCCGCGCAGTCGGTGGTGCTGATGTTCCTCGTCATTATCCTGACGGTGGTGCAGTTCCGTTACGTTGAAAGTAAGGTGCGTTACCAATGATTGAGAACCGTCGCGGGCTGACGATTTTCAGCCACACCATGCTCATTCTGGGTATTGCCGTCATTTTATTTCCGCTGTACGTCGCCTTCGTGGCGGCGACGCTGGATAACCAATCGGTGTTCGAAACGCCGATGACTCTGATCCCCGGCGGCCATCTGCTGGAGAACATGAAGACCATCTGGGTGAACGGCGTCGGCGTCAACAGCGCGCCGTTCTGGTTGATGATGCTCAACAGTTTCATCATGGCGTTTGGCATTACGCTGGGCAAAATCGTGGTGTCGATGCTTTCGGCTTTCGCCATCGTCTGGTTCCGCTTTCCGCTGCGTAACCTGTTCTTCTGGATGATTTTTATCACCCTGATGCTGCCGGTCGAGGTGCGAATTTTCCCGACGGTGGAGGTCATCGCCAACCTCAAAATGCTCGACAGCTACGCCGGGTTAACGCTGCCGTTGATGGCTTCGGCCACCGCCACTTTCCTGTTCCGCCAGTTCTTTATGACCCTGCCGGACGAACTGATAGAAGCGGCGCGTATTGATGGCGCTTCGCCGATGCGCTTCTTTCGCGACATCGTGCTGCCGCTGTCGAAAACCAATCTTGCGGCGCTGTTCGTGATCACCTTTATCTACGGCTGGAACCAATATCTGTGGCCGCTGCTGATTATTCAGGATGTGAATCTTGGCACCGCCGTCGCCGGTATCAAAGGCATGATCGCCACCGGCGAAGGCACCACCCAGTGGAATCAGGTGATGGCGGCGATGCTGCTCACTCTGATCCCGCCGGTTGTCATCGTTTTAGCCATGCAGCGCGCGTTTGTGCGTGGCCTGGTCGATAGTGAGAAATAAAATGGCTGGTTTAAAACTACAGGCAGTAAGCAAAAGCTGGGATGGCAAAACCCAGGTGATTCAACCGCTGACGCTGGACGTGGCGGACGGGGAATTTATCGTCATGGTCGGCCCGTCGGGCTGCGGGAAATCAACGCTGCTGCGGATGGTCGCCGGACTGGAGCGAGTGACCAGCGGCGATATCTGGATCGATCGCAAACGGGTGACTGAGATGGAACCGAAGGATCGCGGCATCGCGATGGTGTTCCAGAACTATGCGCTATATCCGCATATGAGCGTGGAAGAGAACATGGCGTGGGGGCTGAAGATCCGCGGCATGGGGAAGGGACTGATCGCCGAGCGCGTGCAGGAAGCGGCGCGTATTCTGGAGCTGGACGGCCTGCTTAAGCGCCGCCCGCGTGAGCTCTCCGGCGGCCAGCGCCAGCGCGTGGCGATGGGCCGCGCCATCGTGCGTGACCCTGCGGTATTCCTGTTCGACGAACCGCTGTCAAACCTCGACGCCAAACTGCGCGTGCAGATGCGTCTTGAGCTGCAGCAGTTGCATCGCCGCCTGAAAACCACTTCGCTGTATGTCACCCACGATCAGGTGGAGGCGATGACCCTCGCCCAGCGGGTGATGGTGATGAATAAAGGTATTGCCGAGCAGATCGGCACCCCGGTGGACGTGTATGAAAAGCCCGCCAGCCGCTTTGTGGCGAGCTTTATCGGCAGCCCGGCCATGAACCTGCTGGAAGGGCGGGTCAGCGATGACGGCGGCCGCTTCGAGCTGGCCGGAGGCATGGCGTTGCCGATGAATCACGAGCATCGGCGCTACGCCGGGCGTAAAATGACGCTCGGTATCCGCCCGGAGCACTTTATTTTAAGTTCGCAGGCGCAAGGTGGCATTCCGCTGCTGATGGATACCCTGGAAATCTTAGGTGCCGATAACCTCGCCCACGGGCGCTGGGGCGAGCAGAAACTGGTGGTCAGACTGCCGCATCAGCAGCGCCCGGCGAGCGGCAGCACGCTATGGCTGCATCTGCCCCTCGAACATCTGCACCTCTTTGATGGTGAAACAGGACAACGCGCATGAGTAACTGGCCTTATCCCCGCATCGTCGCCCATCGCGGCGGCGGTAAACTGGCGCCGGAGAACACCCTGGCGGCTATCGACGTCGGCGCTCGCTACGGGCACACGATGATTGAATTTGACGCCAAGCTGTCGAAGGACGGGCAGATCTTTCTGCTGCATGACGATAATCTTGAGCGAACCAGCAACGGCTGGGGCGTGGCGGGCGAGCTAGCGTGGGACGATCTGCTGAAGGTCGATGCCGGCAGCTGGTACAGCCGTGAATTTAAGGGCGAGCCGCTGCCGTTGCTCTCTCAGGTGGCTGAGCGCTGCCGCCGTCACGGCATGATGGCGAATATCGAAATTAAGCCGACCACCGGACTGGGGCCGCAGACCGGCAACGTGGTGGCCCTGGCCGCGCGCGATCTGTGGCAAGGCATGACCGCGCCGCTGCTCTCCTCTTTTGAAATCGATGCCCTGGAGGCGGCGCAGGAAGCCGCGCCCGAGCTGCCGCGCGGGCTGCTGCTGGATGAGTGGCGCGATGACTGGCGCGAATTGACCACCCGGCTGGGCTGCGTGTCGATTCACCTCAATCACAAGCTGTTGGATGCGGCGCGGGTGGCGAGCCTGAAACAGGCCGGCCTGCACATTCTGGTGTATACGGTCAATAAACCCCAGCGCGCCGCCGAGCTGCTGCGCTGGGGCGTAGACTGCATCTGCACCGATGCCATTGACGTCATCGGGCCGAATTTCCAGCCTTAAGACGGATTTGCTGCGGCTGACCTTTACGGGTTGGTCTGCCGCAGCATTCCACCGTTGTTGTTCGGTAGCACCTGCTGCGGCGGATTGAGATTGCCGCCCTGAGCCGCGCGCTGCTGATTAGTCTGCAACTGGTTTTGCAAATGCTGCTGCTGCGAGCGGGTCTGATTGTTCAGATCCTGCTTCAGCATGCTCTGCTGCTGCTGTTGTTGCACCTTCATCTCATTTTGCATGCGCTGCTGGCTGGGGACCACGTAACCCGGCTGGTTAGGGTTGTTATTAACATTGATCGGCTGGGCTAATACGCCAAGCGGCATCAGCGCCGCCAGAAACAGAATCGCTTTCATGGTTTTCTCCTCCCGTGCGTGGGATCACTTAAGTGTACCTCGAATCCGCCATAACAATGATTTTTTAGGCGTTATCAACCAGGCTTAAGCGGGGAATGAAACCTACCTTTCAGGAGTAAGACAATGATAAAAACAACAATATGGCGCCAGGTGGTCATCGCTGCATTGCTGGTGGGCGGTAGTTTCACCGTCGCCGCCAATCCGCCACCGCCGCCACCGGTCTCTTATGGCGTAGAGGAAGATGTGTTCCACCCGGTACGCGCCCGGCAGGGGATGGTGGCGTCGGTGGACGCGCTGGCGACCCGCGTCGGCGTGGATATTCTGCGCCAGGGCGGCAACGCTGTCGATGCGGCAGTCGCGGTTGGCTACGCGCTGGCGGTCACCCATCCGCAGGCCGGGAATATCGGCGGCGGCGGTTTTATGCTGCTGCGGACTAAAGACGGCCAGACCACGGCGATCGATTTCCGCGAAATGGCGCCGGAACAGGCCACCCGCGACATGTTCCTTGACGACCAGGGCAACCCGGACAGTAAAAAATCGCTGACTTCGCATCTGGCCTCCGGCACGCCAGGCAGCGTCGCGGGCTTCTCCCTCGCCCTGGAAAAGTACGGCACCATGCCGCTGAACAAAGTGATCCGCCCGGCGATTAAGCTGGCGGAAGAGGGCTTTATTGTTAACGATGCACTGGCGGACGATCTGAAGACCTACGGCAGCGAAGTGATCCCGCAGCATGAAAACAGTAAAGCGATCTTCTGGAAGAACGGCGAGCCGCTGAAAAAGGGCGACCGGTTGGTGCAAAAGAATCTCGGTAAGAGCCTGGAGCTGATTGCTGAGCACGGCCCGGACGCCTTCTATAAAGGGGCCATCGCCGACCAGATCGCTGACGAGATGAAAAAGCACGGCGGGCTTATCACCAAAGCCGATCTCGCCAGCTATAAGGCCGTCGAGCGTACGCCGATTAGCGGCGACTATCGCGGGTATGAAGTTTACTCCATGCCGCCGCCGTCTTCCGGCGGGATCCACATCGTGCAGATCCTCAATATCCTCGAAAATTTTGATATGCAGAAATATGGCTTTGGCAGCGCCGACGCCATGCAGGTAATGGCGGAGGCGGAGAAACACGCCTATGCCGACCGTTCTGAATATCTCGGCGACCCTGACTTCGTCAAAGTGCCGTGGCAGGCGCTGACCAGCAAAGCTTACGCCAAAGCAATTGCCGCCGAGATTGATGTCAACAAGGCCAAACCTTCCAGTCAGATCCGCCCGGGCAAGCTGGCGCCCTATGAAAGTAACCAGACCACCCACTTCTCGGTGGTCGATAAAGAGGGTAATGCGGTGGCGGTGACCTATACGCTGAATACCACCTTTGGCACCGGCATCGTGGCGGGGGACTCCGGCATTCTGCTGAATAACCAGATGGATGACTTCTCGGCGAAGCCCGGCGTGCCTAACGTTTATGGTCTGGTGGGCGGCGACGCCAATGCGGTGGAGCCGAAAAAACGCCCGCTGTCGTCGATGTCGCCGACCATTGTGGTGAAAGACGGCAAAACCTGGCTGGTGACCGGCAGCCCGGGCGGCAGCCGGATCATCACGACCGTGCTGCAGATGGTGGTCAATACCATCGATTTTGGGATGAACGTCGCGGAAGCCACCAACGCGCCGCGCTTCCACCATCAATGGCTGCCGGATGAGCTGCGGGTGGAGAAAGGCTTTAGCCCGGATACCTTGAAGCTACTGGAGGCGAAGGGGCAGAAAGTGGCACTGAAAGAGGCGATGGGCAGTACCCAGAGCATCATGGTAGGGCCGGACGGCATGCTGTATGGCGCCTCCGATCCGCGTTCGCCGGATGATTTAACGGCGGGGTATTGATGTGTTGCCCGGTGGCGCTGCGCTTACCGGGCCTACAACTGCACGAACGTAGAACGTAGGCCGGGTAAGGCGAAGCCGCCACCCGGCAACACGCTACTTCATTCTCGCCATATAATACGCATCCACATACTCACCGTTACGCAGCGCGTAACGCCTGCCGGTGCCTTCGATCTCAAAGCCGTACTTCTTATACACCGCAATCGCCGGGGCGTTATCGGCGAACACCGTCAGCTCAATACGCTCGACGCGCAGCCAGTTGTCGCACATATCAATCATGGTACGCATCAGCGCGCTGGCGACGCCGCGGTTGCGCCAGCGCGAATCCACGCTGACACCAAAATCGGCGACGTGGCTACGGCGGGGACGTTGGACGACGGCAATGCTTAAATGGCCGACGACTTGCTCATCGATACAGGCCACCAGCTGCTTCACGCCGGGCGTATCGGTTAGCCGCTCCCGCCACATATGTTCGGATGGATGAGGGACCTGTAGCGTGTTGTGATACACCTCCGGCTGGGCGTGAATTTGACGAATCGCGTCAATATCTTTCGGTTCAGCATGGCGTATCACGATGTCACTCATTCCTTGTTCCTCATTCAGGTGAAAAGTCCCTTTAAACATCACTGACTACGGCGTTCGAGTCAACACGCATTATTTGCAAAAAAAAGTAGACAACTGCGAATGAGAATGATTATTATTGCTCTGCATTCAGGAAGACCCCTGCGGAAAGCCTGAAAGCACGACATTGCTCACATTGCTTCCAGTATTACTTTAGCCAGCCGGGTGCTGGCTTTTTTTTTGCGACAACCTCAGGCGCTCTGCGGCCTGGCGGGCTCCGCGTCGGCTTTGGATGGCGTGTCTGCTACCAAACCGACAATATGACTTTTGTTCTCCGCTGCAGCCAGCATTTCAGCGCGACCGGTAAAAACCCCGCCTTTCTTGATCGCCAGCGCGCGATAGGCGAGGGTACCATCCAGATGGCCATGCTCCTCGATGGTGATGCTGTCGCCATGACACTGGCCCTGCACCTTGCCGTCGATTATCAGCTCCCGGCAGCTGACGTTGCCCTCCACCTTTCCTTCACGCATCACCTTAATCAGATGTTCTTTGGCCTCAATGTTACCGGTCAACTGGCCGTGAATATAGACATGGCCGCTGGCGACAATATTGCCGACAAAATGCACCCCGTTGGCGATAACCGTGGTCTCTTGTTTTTTGCTGGTGGCCGCTTCGGGTTCTGGGGTCATTGCGGCAGGAGTGGCCACTTCGGCCATCTGAGGTTCAGTTTTATTTTTCTTAATAAACATCGCGTTAATCTTGTTCCGTTGGCTATGGAGGAGGAAGGCGACAAGCGCGCAGGCGGCCGTCAGGCGCACCAGCGCGATCGCATCGACAGACCAGGCGATCAGCGCGAGAAGCCAGAAAAAAAGGGCGCCGTTTATGGCGAGATATTGTTTGTCCATCAGCAGCGGCTGGCTACTCCGTTAGTCATCAGCAACGTCCTGGTTTGCCCTCCACTTATCCGTAGTTTCGCCGTTGCGATCAAGTTTTTTAGCCGCAAAATGATGAATTAATCACTGGTTAATCAATCGGTTATTAATATTTTCGTATAGGTAGTACTCGAACTATTTTGCTGGCGAATCTTCGCGGAAAGCGGACAGAGAGGATGAAGTCTTGCCCCGGCTTGCGCTATGGTTGAAGGTAGCTCATCAACTAAGGACAGCGTTATGACTCTGCACTGCGCATTTATTGGCTTCGGCAAAAGTACCACCCGCTACCATCTTCCTTACGTTTTGCACCGCAAAGACCGTTGGCATGTGGCGCATATCTACCGCCGCCGGGCGAAGCCTGAGGAGCAGGCGCCGCAGTATTCCCATATCCATTTCACCAGCGATCTTGATGACGTGTTAAACGACCCACAGGTCAATCTGGTGGTGGTTTGCACTCACGCCGACAGCCATTTTGAATATGCGAAAAAGGCGCTGGAGGCGGGGAAAAACGTGCTGGTGGAAAAGCCGTTCACCCCGACGCTGGAGGAGGCCAAAACCCTGTTTGCCCTGGCAAACAGCAAGGGCCTCACGGTGACGCCCTACCAGAATCGTCGCTTCGACTCCTGCTTCCTGACCACCAAAAAGGTGATTGAGAGCGGGAAACTCGGCGAACTGGTGGAGATCGAAAGCCATTTCGATAACTACCGCCCTGTGGCGGAGACCAACCCCGGCGGCCCGCAAAACGGCGAGTTCTATGGTCTCGGCGTGCATACCCTGGATCAGGTAATTTCGCTGTTCGGCCGCCCGGACCATGTCTCTTACGATCTGCGTTCGCTGCGCAATAAAGCCAACCCGGATGACACCTTTGAGGCCCAGCTGTTCTTCGGCGATCTGAAGGCCATCGTTAAGACCAGCCATCTGGTGCAGATCGACTACCCGAAATTTATCGTTCACGGCCATAAAGGTTCGTTTGTGAAATACGGCATTGACCAGCAGGAGACCAGCCTGAAGGCCAATATCATGCCGGGCGAGCCGGGTTTTGGTGCGGACGACAGCGTCGGCGAGCTGGTGTACGTCAACGAGGCGGGGGAGACGGTGCGTGAAGCAGTGCCGCTGGAGACCGGCGACTACGGTCGGGTGTACGACGCGCTGTATGACACCCTCGTCAACGGCCAGCCGAATTACGTCAAGGAATCTGACGTTCTCACCAATATGGAGATCCTGCAGCGCGGCTTTGAGCAGCCTTCTCCGGCCACCATCACCCTGGCAAAATAAGCAAAACGGGCTCCTCGGCACTTGTTCATATTTTTTGAACAGAGGAGTCAATTTTCACCCTCTATGATCGCCGGCGGAATGGGTCCACACTGACTCCATCGAAAACATACGGGGGTGCAACATGATCTACTTACGCAAAGCGAACGAACGTGGCCACGCTAACCATGGTTGGCTGGATTCCTGGCATACTTTCTCTTTCGCCAACTATTATGACCCGAATTTTATGGGCTTCTCTGCCCTGCGGGTGATTAACGACGACGTCATCGACGCTGGTCAGGGCTTCGGTACCCATCCGCACAAAGACATGGAAATCCTGACTTATGTGCTGGAAGGGGCGGTGGAGCACCAGGACAGCATGGGCAACAAAGAGCAGGTGCCGGCGGGTGAGTTCCAGATCATGAGTGCGGGTACCGGGGTGCGCCACTCTGAGTACAACCCGAGTAAAACCGATCGTCTGCGTCTGTATCAGATCTGGATTATTCCGGAAGAAACCGGCATTACCCCGCGCTACGAGCAACGCCGCTTCGACGCCACGCAGGGTAAACAGCTGGTGTTGTCGCCAGATGCGCGAGATGGCTCGCTGAAAGTGTACCAGGATATGGAGCTGTATCGCTGGGCGCTGCTGAAAGATGAGCAGTCGGTTCATCAGATTGCCGCGGAACGCCGCGTGTGGATCCAGGTCGTCAAAGGTGAAGTGACCATCAACGGTACCAAAGCCACCACCAGCGACGGTTTGGCGATTTGGGACGAGCAGGCGATTTCGGTTCACGCCGACAGCGATAGCGAGATCCTGCTGTTCGATCTGCCGCCGGTTTGATAGTTATCTGAGCCAGGTTAAATAAATTGCGCAGCCTTTTCCGATGTTGGGGAAGGTTGCGCTTTGTCCGTGATAAACTGAGAAAATGTTTCCCCGTTGATCACAGTCAGGACGATGAAAAAGAAAAGACCCGTACTTCAGGATGTAGCCGATCTTGTCGGCGTGACCAAAATGACGGTCAGTCGCTATTTACGCAACCCGGAGCAGGTCTCCGAAGCGCTGCGTGGCAAGATTGCCGTTGCCCTCGATGAACTGGGTTATATTCCCAATCGCGCCCCTGACATTCTCTCCAACGCGACCAGCCGCGCCATCGGCGTGCTGCTGCCGTCGTTAACCAACCAGGTTTTCTCGGAAGTGCTGCGCGGTATCGAAAGCGTCACCGACGCCTTCGGCTATCAAACCATGCTGGCGCACTACGGCTATAAGCCGGAAATGGAAGAGAAACGCCTCGAATCGATGCTCTCCTGGAACATTGACGGCCTGATCCTTACCGAACGCACCCATACGCCTCGCACCCTGAAGATGATTGAAGTCGCCGGCATTCCGGTGGTGGAGCTGATGGACAGCCGGTCGCCGTGCCTCGATATCGCCGTCGGGTTTGATAACTTTGAAGCCGCCCGGCAGATGACCGCGGCGATTATCGCCCGCGGCCATCGCCACGTCGCCTATCTGGGGGCGCGTCTCGATGAACGTACTATCATCAAACAGAAGGGGTACGAGCAGGCGATGCTCGACGCCGGGATGACGCCCTATAGCGTGATGGTGGAGCAATCTTCGTCCTACTCGTCGGGGATTGAGCTGATGCGTCAGGCGCGCCGCGAATATCCGCAGCTTGACGGTATCTTCTGTACCAACGATGACCTTGCGGTCGGCGCGGCGTTCGAATGCCAGCGCCTGGGGCTGAAGATCCCCGATGATATGGCGATTGCCGGGTTCCACGGCCACGATATCGGCCAGGTGATGGAGCCGCGGCTGGCCAGCGTCCTGACCCCGCGCGAGCGGATGGGGCGCATCGGCGCCGAACGGCTGCTGGCGCGTATTCGTGGTGAAGTGATTACCCCTAAGATGTTAGATTTAGGTTTCACATTGTCACCGGGCGGATCAATTTAAACTGACAAGTTTGAAGTAGATCACACATATTCACATCTGGCACGAATGGATATTGCTTCTCCACAGGTCCGGCATGACAATGTTACCGATAACAGTTACCCGTAACAATCAACCGATACGCCGCCTTCGCGCTGGATGAGTCAGCCACGGTGCGGCGTACCTGTCCGGTGGGAGGATGCTTTGAGCACGACTAATCATGATCACCACGTCTATGTTCTGATGGGCGTTTCCGGCAGCGGGAAATCCGCTGTCGCCAGCGAAGTGGCGCATCAACTGCATGCCGCGTTTCTTGACGGCGACTTTCTGCATCCGCGCAGCAACATCACCAAGATGGCCTCCGGTGAGCCGCTGAACGATGATGACCGCACGCCGTGGCTGCAGGCGCTGAATGACGCCGCGTTTGCCATGCAGCGTACCAACAAGGTGTCGCTGATTGTTTGCTCGGCGCTGAAGAAGAGCTATCGCGACATTCTGCGCAAGGGCAACCCGAACCTCTCCTTCATCTATCTGAAAGGCGATTTCGACGTGATCGAAAACCGTCTGAAGGCACGCAAAGGACACTTCTTCAAAACCCAAATGTTGGTGACGCAGTTTGAAACGCTGCAGGAACCAGGCGCCGACGAGAGCGATGTGCTTATCGTCGATATCGACCAGCCGCTGGAAGGCGTGGTGGCCAGCACCATCGAGGTGATCAACAAAGGCAGTCACTAGTGAGTACTTTAACGCTTGTTTTAACAGCAGTCGGCTCGGTATTGCTGCTGCTGTTTTTAGTCATGAAAGCGCGGATGCACGCCTTCGTGGCTTTGATGGTGGTTTCTATTGGTGCAGGTCTCTTCTCCGGCATGCCGCTGGATAAAATCGCGGCGACGATGGAGAAAGGGATGGGTGGTACGCTGGGCTTCCTGGCGATCGTCGTCGCGCTCGGCGCGATGTTCGGTAAGATCCTGCATGAAACGGGGGCGGTCGATCAGATTGCCGTCAAGATGCTCAAATCCTTCGGCCACAGCCGCGCGCACTATGCGATTGGCCTCGCTGGTCTTATCTGCGCGCTGCCGTTGTTCTTCGAAGTGGCGATCGTGCTGCTGATTAGCGTCGCCTTCTCGATGGCGCGCCATACCGGCACTAACCTTGTGAAGTTGGTGATCCCGTTGTTTGCAGGCGTTGCCGCCGCCGCGGCGTTCCTGCTGCCGGGGCCGGCGCCGATGCTGCTGGCGTCGCAGATGCACGCCGACTTTGGCTGGATGATCCTGATTGGCCTGTGTGCGGCGATCCCGGGGATGATTATCGCCGGTCCGTTATGGGGGAATTTCATTAGCCGCTACGTTGAGCTGCACATTCCTGACGATATCAGCGAACCGCATCTCGGCGAAGGCAAAATGCCGTCCTTCGGCTTTAGCCTGTCGTTGATCCTGCTGCCGCTGGTGCTGGTGGGTCTGAAAACCATCGCCGCGCGCTTTGTGCCGGTGGGATCTACCGCCTACGAATGGTTCGAGTTTATCGGCCATCCGTTCACCGCGATCCTGGTTGCCTGCCTGGTTGCGATCTACGGCCTGGCGATGCGCCAGGGGATGGCGAAAGACCGCGTGATGGAGATCTGTGGCCACGCGCTGCAGCCGGCGGGGATTATCCTGCTGGTGATCGGCGCCGGCGGCGTCTTCAAGCAGGTGCTGGTTGACTCCGGCGTCGGCCCGGCGCTCGGCGAAGCGCTGACAGGCCTGGGTCTGCCGATTGCGATTACCTGCTTCGTGTTGGCGGCTGCCGTCCGTATCATTCAGGGGTCCGCGACCGTTGCTTGTCTGACGGCGGTCGGCCTGGTGATGCCGGTCATTGAGCAACTGAACTACAGCGGCGCGCAGATGGCAGCGTTGTCTATCTGTATCGCCGGCGGCTCGATTGTGGTGAGCCACGTGAACGATGCCGGTTTCTGGCTGTTCGGTAAATTTACCGGTGCGACGGAAGCCCAGACGCTGAAAACCTGGACCATGATGGAAACCATCCTGGGTACTACCGGGGCGATTGTCGGTATGATCGCCTTCCAGCTGCTGAGCTAAGCCCGCTCACCTCCCGCTCGCGGGGATAAAAAGCCAGGGTAACGCTGCTTACCCTGGCTTCTTTGTCATAAGCCGCCCTTTTTCCCTCTTTTCCTTGCCTGCTATTCGCCCTTATTAGCGCTACGACGATGCTCGTATCCCTCGTCAGCCCTTGCTGTGCCTGGGTTTGATGCGTTTATTTGGCAAGCGGTAAATCACCTGATTTCGCGCTCAATCCATAATCAGGATCAATAAAATAGCGACGGAAAATATTCCATTGCGCAGGGGATTTCCCCGATAATCGTTGCGTTTTTGACGACGACCAGCGACGGTGGACAATGTGCAGGATAAGTTGCTTTTCTGATTGTTCAGCAATCATTGATTAATTTCACTTGCGACTTTAGCTGCATTTTGTAAGGTGAGGGATAATCCAGTTGGAAACTGGCCAGGCACAAACAGCACACACCTCGCAGGAATACGTTATGAAAAATGTTGGTTTTATCGGCTGGCGCGGAATGGTCGGCTCTGTTCTCATGCAACGCATGGTTGAAGAGCGCGATTTCGACGCCATTCGCCCGGTGTTCTTCTCTACCTCCCAGCTGGGACAGCCAGCGCCGTCATTCGGCGGTAGCACCGGTGGCACGCTTCAGGATGCGTTCGATCTGGACGCGCTGAAGGCTCTGGACATTATTGTCACGTGCCAGGGCGGCGATTACACCAACGATATTTATCCGAAGCTGCGCGAAAGCGGCTGGCAGGGTTACTGGATTGACGCCGCGTCGTCGCTGCGCATGAAGGACGATGCGATCATTATCCTCGACCCGGTTAACCAGGACGTGATTACCGCCGGCCTGAACAACGGCGTCAAAACCTTTGTCGGCGGCAACTGTACCGTCAGCCTGATGCTGATGTCCCTCGGCGGCCTGTTTGCCCAGGATCTGGTGGAGTGGGTCAGCGTGGCGACGTACCAGGCGGCTTCCGGCGGCGGTGCGCGTCATATGCGCGAGCTGCTGAGCCAGATGGGTGAGCTGCACAACCATGTTGCGGCAGAGCTGGCGAACCCGGCTTCCGCCATTCTGGATATCGAGCGCAAAGTGACGTCGCTGACCCGCAGCGGCGAACTGCCGGTCGATAACTTCGGCGTGCCGCTGGCGGGCAGCCTGATCCCGTGGATCGACAAACAGCTGGATAACGGCCAGAGCCGCGAAGAGTGGAAAGGCCAGGCGGAGACCAACAAGATCCTCGCCACCTCGTCCGTTATCCCGGTAGACGGCCTGTGCGTACGTGTTGGCGCACTGCGCTGCCACAGCCAGGCGTTCACCATCAAGCTGAAAAAAGATGTGTCTATCCCGACCGTTGAGGAACTGCTGGCCGCGCACAACCCGTGGGCCAAAGTGGTCCCGAACGATCGTGAGATTACCATGCGCGAGCTGACCCCAGCCGCGGTGACTGGCACCCTGACCACCCCGGTAGGGCGCCTGCGTAAACTGAATATGGGGCCGGAGTATCTGTCGGCCTTTACCGTTGGCGACCAGCTGTTGTGGGGCGCCGCGGAGCCGCTGCGCCGGATGCTTCGGCAGCTGGCGTAAGCGCAGGATGAACATAAAGGGGGTCTTCAAGCCCCCTTTTTTTTTGCGTAATACAAGGAGTAAACGCGGATGTTAGATTTTTCCCCACGGAGGTAACCCAGCCTTGGCTATGCTTTAAGTAAGGAATTCCTTACCTGAAGGTGGGACGGAGCAGGAGGATGCTGAGAGCACTGCGCCGTTCAGGTCAAAAAAGTCGCCAGTTACAGGAATGAGCGACACTTACAACAGGATGAAAGCATGTCTAATCATATCGATAGAGACGTGATTAATGCGCTAATCGCCGGTCATTTCGCGGACCCTTTTTCCGTGCTCGGCATGCACCGTACTGACGCCGGGCTGGAAGTGCGCGCATTATTACCCGATGCCACCGAAGTGTGGGTTATTGAACCGAAAACCGGACGCAAAGTCGGCAAGCTCGAATGCCTCGACTCGCGTGGTTTCTTCAGCGGCGTTCTGCCACGTCGCAAAAACGCCTTTCGCTATCAGCTGGCCGTCACCTGGCACGGGCAGCAGAACCTGATTGATGACCCTTATCGCTTTGGTCCGCTATTGCAGGATCTTGACGTCTGGCTGCTGTCGGAAGGGACCCACCTGCGCCCTTACGAAACGCTGGGCGCACACGCTGCCACCATGGACGGCGTCACCGGTACCCGTTTCTCGGTGTGGGCGCCGAACGCCCGCCGCGTCTCGGTGGTGGGGCAGTTTAACTACTGGGATGGCCGACGCCACCCGATGCGATTCCGCAAAGAGTCGGGGATCTGGGAGCTGTTCGTCCCCGGTGCGCATAACGGCCAACTGTACAAATTCGAACTGATTGATGCCCACGGCCATCTGCGGGTCAAAGCCGACCCTTACGCCTTTGAATCGCAAATGCGTCCTGACACCGCTTCGCTTATCTGCGACCTGCCGCCAAAAGTAGAACAGCCCGCGGATCGCAAGGTGGCGAACCAGTTCGATGCGCCGATCTCTATCTATGAAGTGCATCTCGGCTCCTGGCGCCGTCATACTGACAATAATTTCTGGCTGAGCTACCGCGAGCTGGCCGACCAGCTGGTGCCCTATGCGAAATGGATGGGCTTCACCCATCTCGAACTGTTGCCGGTTAACGAGCACCCGTTCGACGGCAGCTGGGGCTATCAACCCACCGGGCTTTATGCACCGACCCGCCGTTTCGGCACCCGCGACGATTTCCGTTATTTTATTAACGCCGCGCATGCCGCCGGGCTGAACGTCATTCTTGACTGGGTGCCGGGACACTTCCCGGAGGATGATTTTGCGCTGGCCTCGTTTGATGGCACTTCGCTGTATGAGCACAGCGATCCGCGCGAGGGGTATCACCAGGACTGGAATACCCTGATCTACAACTACGGTCGCCGCGAAGTCAGCAACTTCCTCGTCGGTAACGCGTTGTACTGGATCGAGCGCTTCGGGATTGATGCCCTGCGGGTCGACGCGGTGGCCTCGATGATCTATCGCGATTACAGCCGCAAGGCAGGTGAGTGGATCCCCAACGAATACGGCGGCCGGGAAAATCTGGAAGCCATTGAGTTTCTGCGCAGCACCAACCGCATCCTCGGCGAACAGACGCCGGGCGCGGTGACGATGGCGGAAGAGTCCACCGATTTTGCCGGCGTCACCCGTCCGCCAGCCGGCGGTGGGCTGGGCTTCTGGTTCAAATGGAACCTTGGCTGGATGCACGACACCCTGGATTACATGAAGCTCGATCCGGTGCATCGCCGCTACCATCACGACAAAATGACCTTCGGCATGCTCTACAACTACACCGAGAACTTCGTGCTGCCGCTCTCCCATGATGAGGTCGTACACGGTAAAAAATCGATTCTCGACCGCATGCCGGGAGATGCCTGGCAGAAGTTCGCCAACCTGCGCGCCTACTACGGCTGGTTGTTCGCCTTCCCGGGTAAAAAACTGCTGTTTATGGGCAATGAGTTCGCTCAGGGCCGCGAGTGGAACCACGATGGCAGCCTCGACTGGCATCTGCTGGAAGGCGGCGACAACTGGCACCACGGCGTTCAGCGGCTGGTGCGCGACCTGAACCACACATATCGTCACCATAAGGCGCTGCACGAGCTGGATTTTGACCCCTACGGTTTCGAATGGCTGGTGGTCGACGACCATGAGCGTTCGGTGTTTGTCTTTGTGCGCCGTGACCGGGCGGGTAATGAGATTATCGTCGCCAGCAACTTTACACCGGTGCCGCGCCACGACTACCGCTTCGGCATTAACCAGCCGGGACGCTGGCGCGAGGCGTTGAATACTGACTCAATGCACTATCACGGCAGCAACCAGGGTAACGGCGGTGTGGTGGAGAGCGACGCGATCGCCAGCCATGGCCGCGAGCATTCGCTGTCGCTGACCCTGCCTCCGCTGGCGACGATCTGGCTGGTTCGGGAGGCGCAATGACCACCCTCGCGGCAGGCAAACCTGCGCCGTTGGGCGCCAGCTATGACGGTAAGGGAGTGAACTTCGCGCTCTTCTCCGCCCATGCGGAGCGGGTGGAGCTGTGCGTGTTCGACGAGCAAGGCAATGAGCAACGCCTCGATCTTCCGGCGCGCAGCGGCGACATCTGGCACGGCTGGCTGGCCGCTGCCGGGCCGGGCCTGCGCTACGGCTACCGGGTGCATGGCCCCTGGGATCCGGCGCAGGGGCACCGCTTTAACCCGGCAAAGCTGCTGCTCGATCCCTGCGCGCATCGGGTCGAGGGCGATCTGCCGGATGACGAACGCCTGCATGGTGGAATGTGGGAGCCGGATCATCGCGACAGCGCCGCAATCGCGCCAAAATCGCAAGTGGTGGATCTGCATTACGACTGGCTTGGCGATAAGCCGCCGCGTACCCCGTGGGGGGAAACGGTGATTTATGAAGCGCACGTGAAAGGACTCACCCTGCTGCACCCGCAGCTGCCGGAAGCCATTCGCGGGACCTATAAAGCGCTGGGCCACCCGGTGATGATCGCTTACTTCAAATCGCTAGGCATCAGCGCCCTCGAGTTGATGCCGGTGGCGCAGTTTGCCAGTGAGCCGCGTCTGCAGCGAATGGGGTTAAGTAACTACTGGGGCTACAACCCGCTGGCATGGTTTGCGCTGGATCCGCGCTATGCCAGCGACCCCGCGCGTGCCCTCGATGAGTTTCGTGATGCGGTTAAGGCGCTTCATGCCGCCGGCATCGAGGTGATTCTGGATGTTGTGCTCAACCATAGCGCGGAAATCGATCTTGAAGGACCCACCGTCTCCCTGCGCGGAATCGACAACCGTAGCTATTATTGGGTAAGGGAGGATGGCGATTATCACAACTGGACCGGCTGCGGTAATACGCTCAATCTCAGCCACCCCGGGGTGGTGGAATGGGCGCGCCAGTGTTTGCGCTTCTGGGTGGACGAGTGCCATGTCGACGGCTTTCGCTTCGACCTTGCCTCGGTGATGGGGCGGACGCCGGAATTCCGCCAGGATGCGCCGCTGTTCGAGGCTATCCGCCGCGACAGCGTGCTGTCGCAGGTGAAACTGATTGCAGAACCCTGGGATATCGGCCCGGGGGGGTATCAGGTGGGCAATTTTCCGCCGCTGTTTACCGAGTGGAACGACCATTTTCGTGATATTGCCCGTCGTTTCTGGCTGCAGCAAAACGTCTCCCTGGGTGACTTTGCGCAACGCTTCGCTGCTTCCAGCGATATTTTTGCTCGCGATGGCAAGCTGCCATCGGCGACGGTCAACCTGGTGACGGCCCATGATGGCTTCACGCTCCGCGACTGCGTCTGTTTCAATCAGAAACACAATGAGGCAAACGGGGAGGAGAATCGCGATGGGACTAACAATAACTACAGCAACAATCATGGTATAGAGGGATTAGACGCCAATCTTGCGGTGATTGAACGGCGGCGCGCCAGCGTGCATGCGCTGCTGACGACGCTGCTGTTGGCTCAGGGGACGCCGATGCTGCTGGCGGGCGATGAGCAGGGCCACAGCCAGCACGGCAACAATAATGCCTACTGCCAGGATAACGCGTTGACCTGGCTGGACTGGCGCCAGGCGAACCTGGGATTAACCGCGTTTACCGCGGCGCTGATCCACCTGCGCCGCCGCATTCCGGCGCTGACCGGCAACCGCTGGTGGCAGGAGGGGGATGGCAACGTCCGCTGGCTTAATCAAAACGCCCAGCCGCTGACTGCCGGGGAGTGGCAGCAGGGCGCAGCGTGTATGCAGATCCAGTTGTCTGATCGCTGGCTGCTTACGCTGAACGCCACCGCAGAGGTGGTCGATATGGTTTTACCTGAGGGGGAATGGCGCGCCGTTCCTCCCTTCGCCGGAGAGGATAATCCGGTCATCATGGCTGTCTGGCATGGGCCCGCGCACGGAGTGTGCGTATTTCAAAGGTCGTAATCCCTGAAGCTTCCGGTTGAACTCGTGGCGGCGGCGCGGCGGGATGAGAAGGAAAGCTGGGGTGTAAAAAGGAGTTAATCATGGTTAGGCTTGAAAAAAACGATCCGCTGATGCTGGCGCGTCAATTACCCATCAAATCCGTGGCGTTGATCCTCGCGGGCGGGCGTGGCACCCGGCTCAAGGATCTCACCATTAAGCGTGCGAAACCTGCCGTTCACTTCGGCGGCAAGTTCCGTATTATCGATTTCGCATTATCTAACTGCATTAACTCAGGGATCCGCCGTATCGGCGTCATTACCCAGTATCAGTCGCACACGCTGGTGCAGCACATCCAGCGCGGCTGGTCGTTCTTCAGCGAAGAGATGAATGAGTTTGTCGATCTGCTGCCAGCCCAGCAGCGCGTGCACGGCGAAAACTGGTATCGCGGCACGGCGGACGCCGTGACGCAGAACCTGGATATCATCCGCCGCTACAAAGCGGAGTACGTGGTGATCCTCGCGGGCGATCATATTTATAAGCAGGATTACTCGCGCATGCTGATCGACCATGTCGAAAAAGGGGCGCGTTGCACCGTGGCCTGCATGCCGGTGCCCATTGAAGAGGCATCCGCCTTCGGCGTTATGGCGGTCGATGAAAACGAAAAAATCATTGAGTTCGTCGAGAAACCCGCTAATCCGCCGGCGATGCCAACCGATCCGACCAAATCACTGGCCAGTATGGGCATTTATATCTTTGACGCCGCCTATCTTTATGAGCTGCTGGAAGAAGACGATCGCAACGAAAATTCCAGCCACGATTTCGGCAAAGATATCATTCCGAAGATCACCGAAGCTGGCATGGCTTATGCACATCCTTTCCCGCTCTCCTGCGTGCAGTCTGACCCGAACGCTGAGCCGTACTGGCGCGATGTGGGGACGCTGGAGGCTTACTGGAAGGCCAACCTCGATCTGGCGTCAGTCACGCCGGAGCTGGATATGTACGACCAGAACTGGCCGATCCGCACCCATATGGAATCGCTGCCGCCGGCGAAGTTCGTGCAGGACCGCTCCGGTAGTCACGGCATGACCCTGAACTCGCTGGTTTCCGGCGGCTGCATTATCTCCGGGTCGGTGG
The DNA here is from genome assembly GCF_002806645.1 of Klebsiella sp. H-Nf2. NCBI lineage: Bacteria > Pseudomonadati > Pseudomonadota > Gammaproteobacteria > Enterobacterales > Enterobacteriaceae > Klebsiella > Klebsiella sp. H-Nf2. The sequence continues at coordinate 78,227 of NZ_PIBL01000003.1, read as the reverse complement.
TGGTGCAGTCGGTGCTGTTCCCGCGCGTGCGGGTGAACTCCTTCTGTAACATTGATTCGGCAGTCTTGTTGCCAGATGTCTGGGTAGGGCGCTCATGCCGCCTGCGTCGCTGCGTGATTGACCGCGCCTGCGTCATCCCGGAAGGTATGGTGATTGGTGAGAACGCGGAAGAGGATGCACGCCGCTTCTATCGCTCAGAGGAAGGTATCGTGCTGGTGACCCGCGACATGCTGCGGAAATTGGGGCACAAACAGGAGCGCTAATGCAGGTCTTACATGTATGTTCTGAGATGTTCCCGCTGTTAAAGACGGGCGGTCTGGCGGACGTCATCGGCGCACTGCCGGCGGCGCAAATTGCGGAGGGTATCGACACCCGCGTGCTGTTGCCGGCGTTTCCCGATATCCGCCGCGGCGTGGTGGATGCCCAGGTGGTGACCCGCCGCGATACCTTCGCCGGGCGGATCACGCTGCTGTACGGCCACTTTAACGGCGTGGGGATCTACCTGATAGATGCCCCACATCTCTATGACCGGCCGGGGAGCCCATACCACGATACCAACCAGCACGCTTATACCGACAACGTCCTGCGCTTTGCGCTGCTGGGCTGGGTGGGAAGCGAAATGGCCAGCGGACTGGATCCATTCTGGCGCCCGGATGTCGTGCATGCCCATGACTGGCACGCTGGCCTGACGCCAGCCTATCTGGCAGCGCGTGGGCATCCGGCTAAATCGGTCTTTACCGTGCACAATCTGGCGTACCAGGGGATGTTTTACTCCTGGCATATGAATGATATCGAGCTGCCCTGGTCGTTTTACAACATGCATGGCCTCGAATTTAACGGTCAGATCTCGTTTCTGAAGGCCGGAATTTACTACGCCGACCATATTACGGCAGTGAGCCCGACCTACGCGCGCGAGATCACCGAACCGCAATACGCCTACGGCATGGAGGGGCTGCTGCGCCAGCGCCATCATGAGGGGCGGCTGTCGGGGATCCTCAACGGCGTTGACGACGGTATCTGGAGTCCGCAAAACGATCTGCTGCTGCCGATGCGCTACGATCGCGACACGCTGGAGGAGAAGGCGGAGAACAAGCGTCAGCTGCAGATCGCCATGGGCCTGAAGGTCGATGATAAAGCGCCGCTGTTTGCCGTGGTTAGCCGCCTGACCAGTCAGAAAGGGCTGGATCTGGTGCTTGAAGCGCTGCCGGGTTTGCTTGAGCAGGGCGGCCAGCTGGCCCTGTTGGGCGCCGGCGACCCGGTGCTGCAGGAAGGTTTCCTCGCCGCTGCCGCCGAACATCCGGGCAAGGTGGGGGTGCAGATTGGCTACCATGAGGCCTTCTCCCACCGCATTATGGGCGGCGCCGACGTCATTCTGGTGCCGAGCCGCTTTGAACCGTGCGGCTTAACTCAGCTGTATGGTCTGAAGTACGGCACGCTGCCGCTGGTGCGCCGCACCGGGGGGCTGGCGGATACGGTGTCTGACAGTTCGCTGGAGAACCTTGCCGATGGTCTGGCGACAGGGTTTGTCTTTGAGGACAGCAATGCGCTGTCATTGCTGCGTGCTATTCGTCGCGCCTTTGTTCTCTGGTCGCGCCCGTCGCTCTGGCGCTATGTGCAGCGTCAGGCGATGAATATGGATTTTAGCTGGCAGGTTGCCGCGAACTCCTATCGCGAACTTTATCAACGCTTGATGTAACCACTGGAGTCATTGTTATGAATGTACCCTTTAGCTATGCATCACCGACGCTGAGCGTTGAGGCGTTAAAGCACTCTATTGCCTATAAGCTGATGTTTATCATCGGTAAAGATCCGGCCATCGCCAACAAGCATGAATGGCTTAACGCCACGCTGTTTGCTGTTCGCGATCGCATGGTAGAGCGCTGGCTGCGCTCCAACCGCGCGCAGCTTTCGCAGGAAGTGCGCCAGGTTTACTATCTGTCGATGGAGTTCCTGATTGGCCGTACCCTCTCTAACGCGCTGTTGTCGCTGGGCATTTATGACGATGTGAGCAGCGCGCTGGCGGAGATGGGGCTCGATCTGGAAGAGTTGATCGATGAAGAAAATGACCCCGGACTGGGCAACGGCGGTCTGGGCCGTCTGGCGGCCTGCTTCCTTGATTCCCTGGCGGCGCTGGGCCTGCCGGGACGCGGTTACGGGATCCGCTACGACTACGGGATGTTTAAACAGAATATCGTCGATGGCCGGCAAAAAGAGTCCCCTGACTACTGGCTGGAATACGGTAACCCGTGGGAGTTTGAGCGCCACAACACCCGCTATAAAGTACGCTTCGGCGGCCGCATTCAGCAGGAAGGGAAGAAAACCCGCTGGATTGAGACGGAAGAGATTATTGCGGAAGCCTACGATCAGATCATCCCCGGCTTTGACACCGACGCCACCAACACGCTGCGTCTGTGGAGCGCGCAGGCCAGTAGCGAGATTAACCTTGGTAAATTCAACCAGGGCGACTACTTCGCTGCGGTAGAGGATAAAAACCACTCCGAGAACGTCTCTCGCGTGCTGTATCCGGACGACTCGACCTACTCCGGACGCGAGCTGCGTCTGCGCCAGGAGTATTTCCTCGTGTCGGCCACGGTACAGGATATCTTGAGCCGTCATTACATGTTGCATAAGACCTTTGACAACCTGGCGGACAAGATTGCCATTCACCTGAATGACACCCACCCGGTGCTGTCGATACCGGAGCTGATGCACCTGCTGATCGATGAACATAAATTCAGTTGGGACGAGGCGTTCGAGGTGACCTGTCAGGTCTTCTCCTATACCAACCATACGCTGATGAGCGAGGCGCTCGAGACCTGGCCGGTGGATATGCTGGGCAAAATTCTGCCGCGTCATCTGCAGATTATCTTTGAGATTAACGACTACTTCCTCAAGACGCTGCAGGAGCAGTATCCCAACGATACCGCGCTGCTTAGCCGTACCTCGATTATCGACGAGTCCAACGGACGTCGCGTGCGGATGGCCTGGTTGGCGGTGGTAGTCAGCCACAAGGTCAACGGGGTGTCTGAGCTGCATTCGCGGCTGATGGTGGAGTCGCTGTTTGCCGAATTCGCCAAAATCTTCCCGATGCGCTTTACCAACGTCACCAACGGCGTCACGCCGCGCCGCTGGCTGGCGCTGGCCAACCCGCCGTTGTCGAAAGTGCTGGATGAGCATATCGGCCGCACCTGGCGGACCGATCTGAGCCAGCTTGAAGAACTGAAGCAGCATATCGACTATCCGACGGTCAATCAGGCGGTGCGTCAGGCTAAGCTGGAGAACAAACAGCGGCTCGCCAGCTATATTGCTCAGCAGCTCAATGTGGTGGTGAATCCGAAGGCGCTGTTTGATGTGCAGATCAAACGTATCCACGAGTACAAACGCCAGCTGATGAATGTACTGCACGTCATTACCCGCTATAACCGGATCAAAGCCGATCCGCAGGCGGAGTGGGTGCCTCGGGTGAATATTTTCGCCGGTAAAGCGGCCTCGGCCTACTATATGGCCAAGCATATTATCCACCTGATCAATGATGTGGCGGCGGTGATCAATAACGATCCGCAGATTGGCGACAAGCTGAAGGTCGTCTTTATCCCCAACTACAGTGTAAGCCTGGCGCAGCTGATCATTCCGGCGGCAGACCTGTCGGAACAGATTTCTCTGGCCGGCACCGAAGCCTCCGGCACCAGCAATATGAAATTTGGCCTTAACGGGGCGTTGACTATCGGCACCCTCGATGGGGCAAACGTCGAGATGCAGGAGCACGTGGGCGAAGAGAATATCTTTATCTTCGGTAACACCGCGGAAGAGGTGGAGGAGCTGCGTCGCAGCGGCTATAAACCGCGCGAATACTACGAGCAGGATGAAGAGCTACACCAGGTGCTGACGCAGATCGGTACCGGTGTATTCAGCCCGACGGAACCGGGACGCTACCGCGACCTGCTGGATTCCCTGATTAACTTTGGCGACCATTATCAGGTGCTGGCGGACTATCGCAGCTATGTGGACTGCCAGGATCGCGTCGACGACCTGTATCAACATCCGGAAGAGTGGGCCTATAAGGCGATGCTGAATATTGCCAATATGGGTTACTTCTCTTCCGACCGGACGATCCAGGAGTACGCGAAATATATCTGGCATATCGATCCGGTAAGGCTGTAAGCCAGTCAATGCAACACAACGGGGCCATTTGGCCCCGTTTCTGTCTGTGCGGAGAACGTTTTATTCGGAAAAGTGCCGGGGAGGATTCAGGCTATTGCGGGAATATACTATTGACGTGAATTCGCCAGCAGTACGATAAATGCTCAATAAGTTTACGTTCATAGCCTAATGGCTATAATATGGATGATAGCCTTTAGGCTATGAGGGATCGCCTATGTGGGATGTAGAAACGACGGATACGTTTGATGCCTGGTTCGAATTACAAAGTAGAGCTTTAAAAGAGGATATGTTGGCCACGATGCTCATCCTGTCTGAATTTGGTCCGCAGCTTGGGCGCCCGTATGTTGATACGGTGAAAGATTCAACGTTTCAGAATATGAAAGAACTTCGGGTTCAGCATCATGGGCTCCCCATCCGCGCCTTTTTTGCTTTTGATCCTCTGCGGAAAGCTATCGTTTTATGTGCGGGCAATAAGGATGGCATGAATGAGAAACGTTTTTACAAAGAGATGATTACTCTGGCTGATAGAGAATTCAGCCAACACCTGACTAAGGAGCGATAATGGCCACGCTAAAAGAACTCATGGCGAAACAGAGTCCTGAAAGCCAGCAGCGTATTGCAGCGAAAGCGGCAGAGATACGCCAGTCTGTCGCTTTAAACTTGCTTCGAGAAGAGTTGCAAATGTCGCAAACAGAGATGGCTGCGGCTATGGGGGTAAAGCAGCCAACGATCGCTAAAATGGAACAGACTGATAACGACCCTCGGCTTTCGACCCTAAAACGCTACATTGCGGCATTGGGTGGAGAACTCAGTATAAATGTCACATTGCCGACTGGAAAAAAAGTCTCGTTTAATTTGTGAACAGGTATCCGGGCCAAGCGCAAGCCATAGCCCGGGTATTTCTCTCCTGGCGCCACGCGATGTCAGGACGCTAACGACAGCTCAGACTTTCCCGTATGTTGCGCCAGCCATTCGCTGATGCGCGCTTGCTGCTCGGCATTCAGCCACATGCCCTGTTTGGTACGACGCCAGATGGCGTCATCCAGGCTGCGCACCCATTCGTGCTCAACCAGATATTTCAGTTCGGCTTCATAAAACTCGTGACCGAAATCTTCCCCCAGATCGCTCAAGGCACTGGTTTCCTTCAGGATCCACTCGCTGTTGCTCCCGTAGGTGCGGGCATAATGGCGGGCCAGTGATTCGCTGATGAACGGGAAGCGACGGCGCAGTTTTGCCGCGTAGTCGTCGCGGTCGCCGCCGATATCGCCGCCCGGCAGCACCGCGGTTTTGGTCCATGCCGGACCGATCCCTTTGTAATAGGGGGTCAGTTTTTCCAGCGCGTGCTCGGCCAGTTTGCGATAGGTGGTCAGCTTCCCGCCGAAGACGGAGAGCAGCGGCGCCTGGCCGTTCTCATCGTGAATATCCAGCGTGTAGTCGCGGGTGATCGCCTGCGGCGAATCCGACTCGTCGTCGCACAGCGGACGGACGCCGGAATAGGTCCAGACGATATCGTCCCGGCTGAGGGTCTTTTTAAAGTGCGCGTTATAGACGTTCAGCAGGTAATTAATCTCTTTATCATCAATGGCTACCGCTTTCGGATCGCCCTTATATTCCACGTCCGTCGTGCCGATGATGGAGAACTCATCCATCCACGGGATAACAAACACAATACGTTTATCTTCGTTTTGCAGAATGTAGGCCTGCTTCTGAGTATGCACTCGCGGCACCACGATGTGGCTGCCCTTGATCAGGCGGATACCGTAAGGCGAGCGCAGATGCATCCCTTCGTCGAAAAACTGTTTGACCCATGGACCGGTGGCATTGACCAGACCGCGCGCCTTCCAGGTAAACTTCTCGCCGCTATCGATATCTTCCGCTTCCACCACCCACAGGCCGTTTTCACGTTTTGCCGAGATGGCGCGAGTGCGAGTGCGCACTTCGCCGCCTTTGCGGACGACCATCTGCGCGTTGGCCAGCACCAGGCGGGCATCGTCGACCCAGCAGTCGGAATATTCGAAACCGCGCACAATTTCCGGCTTCAGCACCGACTCTGCGCCAAAACGCAACCCGGTGGAGCCCGGCAGGCTGGTGCGTTTGCCCAGATGATCGTACATAAACAAGCCGATACGGATCATCCATGCCGGACGCAGATGTGGACGATGCGGTAGGCGAAAGCGCATCGGGAAGGCGATATGCGGAGCCATTTTTAACAGCACTTCACGCTCGGCCAGCGCTTCGCTGACCAGGCGGAACTCATAGTGTTCGAGGTAGCGTAGCCCGCCGTGGATCAGTTTGGAACTGGCGCTGGAGGTAGCGCAGGCGAGATCGCGCGCTTCCAGCATCAGTACGGATAAACCCCGCCCGGCGGCATCTGCCGCGATACCGGCACCGTTGATGCCTCCGCCTATCACAATCAGATCTTTGGTTTCCACGTTCTTACCCTCTCACACTTTCGTTTAAGCTCACAAATGCTCGATATCGCTCACTATAGCAAACAAACGCGCTTTTGGTAACATCAAAAAAACATTTTGGAGTGATGGGTGTAACATATTGGCGTTTCTTTACCGCCTGACGGTACACTACAGGGTAAAATTGGGCCGCCATCGCCCGTCATGACGAGAAAGAGAAGAGAACCATGGAACAGTTTGAATGTATCAATGTTGAAGAAGCGCACCAGAAACTGCATCAGCAGAAGGCAGTGCTGGTCGATATCCGCGATCCGCAAAGCTATGCGATGGGCCATACGCCGGGCGCGTTTCACCTGACCAACGATACGCTGGGCGCGTTTATGCGTGATAACGACTTTGACACGGCGGTGATGGTGATGTGCTATCACGGCAACAGCAGTAAGGGCGCCGCGCAATATCTGCTGCAGCAGGGATTTGATAAGGTCTACAGCGTTGATGGCGGGTTCGACGCCTGGCATCGCCATTTCCCGGCGGAAGTGGCGCACGGGACGTTTTAACGGCTGGCAGGTATACTATCCCCCTTTGTGTGGAATAAGCGATTCGCTGCATGTTAATGATTACCTCTTTTGCCAATCCGCGGGTGGCCCAGGCGTTTGTCGATTATATGGCGACGCAGGGGATTATCCTGACCATTCAGCAGCACGCCCAGAGCGACGTCTGGCTGGCTGATGAGAGTCAGGCCGGTCGCGTCAGGGCTGAGCTGGCCCGCTTCCTTGAGAATCCTGCGGACCCGCGTTATCTGGCCGCGAGCTGGCAGTCCGGACAGACCAATAGCGGGTTGCGTTATCAGCGCTTTCCTTTCTTTGCCACGCTGCGGCATAACGCCGGCCCGTTCACCTGGGCGATTCTGCTCATCTGCATCGCGGTGTTTATCCTGCAAAATCTGCTTGGCGATCAGCCGGTGATGATTTGGCTGGCCTGGCCCTACGATCCTTCGCTGCAGTTCGAAGCCTGGCGCTATTTCAGCCATGCTTTCATGCATTTCTCGCTGATGCATATTCTCTTCAACCTGCTATGGTGGTGGTATCTCGGCGGCGCGGTGGAAAAGCGCATCGGCAGTGGCAAACTGGTGGTGATCACCGTTATCAGCGCCCTGTTAAGCGGCTTCGTGCAGCATCAGTTTAGCGGCCCGTGGTTTGGCGGCTTATCGGGCGTGGTATACGCGCTGATGGGCTACGTCTGGCTGCGGGGCGAGCGCGATCCGCAGAGCGGTATTTATCTGCAGCGCGGGTTGATACTCTTCTCTTTAGTATGGTTAATTGCTGGCTGGTTTGACGTTTTCGGCATGGCGATCGCTAACGGCGCGCACGTGGCTGGTCTGGCGACCGGCCTGGCGATGGCGTTTGTTGATACCTTGCATGGGCGAAAACGCGCATAAAGACTTACCGACAGGGGTCGGGTAGGCGACATTTTTCCAGGGATATTTCATGAAACAAACACAACGTCATGACGCGATTATCGAGCTGGTAAAAAAACAGGGTTACGTCAGCACGGAAGAGCTGGTTGAGCAGTTCGCGGTCAGCCCGCAGACCATCCGCCGTGACCTGAACGATTTAGCCGAACAGAAAATGATCCTCCGCCATCACGGCGGCGCGGCGCTGCCCTCCAGCTCGGTGAACACCTCCTGGCACGATCGCAAAGCGACCCAGACGGCGGAAAAAGAGCGTATCGCCCGGCGGGTGGCCAGCGAGATCCCGGACGGCGCGACGCTGTTTATTGATATCGGCACCACACCGGAAGCGGTGGCGCATGCCCTGCTCGATCACAACGATCTGCGCATTGTGACCAACAACCTGAACGTGGCCAATACGCTGATGGTCAAAGAGGACTTCCGCATTATTCTCGCCGGCGGTGAACTGCGTAGTCGCGACGGCGGGATCATCGGGGAAGCGACCCTGGACTTTATCTCGCAGTTCCGCCTCGACTTCGGCATTCTTGGCATCAGCGGCGTCGACAGCGATGGCTCGCTGCTGGAGTTTGATTATCATGAAGTGCGCACCAAGCGCGCGATCATTGAGAATTCACGCCACGTGATGCTGGTGGTGGATCATACCAAGTTTGGCCGCAATGCGATGGTCAACATGGGCAGCATCAGTATGGTCGATGCGGTCTATACCGACGTGTTACCGCCGGCGGGTGTGCTGAAGGTGATTACCGATAACAACCTCCAGCTGGAGCTGTGCTAAACGGCAACGGCGTCGTCAGACGCCGTATCCCATCATCTTGAGTAACTGTTGGGCATGCTGCACCGCGTCCTGCCGGTGGGCGACGCCCAGTTTCTGATACAGGTTGCGAATGTGGGTCTTGATGGTGGTGGCCGCCACGTCAAGTTCGCCGGCAATCTGCTCGTTGCTGTAACCGGAATAGATTAAGCCAAGCACCTGCCATTCGCGCTGGGTCAGCGGGCTGGTGCGGATAAGCTCCGGCACCTCCGGATGATTCAGCAGCCGCTCGACGAACCCTTCGTCAAAGTGGGCGAATTTGTGGCGATGATGCTGGTTGATGTCGCGCAGAATACGCTGGGCTCGGTGTTGCTCCAGCTCCGGCAGAGTGTTCAGCTGGATCAGCTGGCGTAGCTGCTGAGCCATCGCCTCGCCTTCAATCACAAAGTGGTTGATAAAACCGGTGCGGTTGGCGAGCGTCAGGGCTTCGAGCAGGGCTTTCTGCGCTTCGCTCTTGCGTCCCGCCTGCCAGTACAGCTGGTTGAGCAGCAGCAGGTTGCGGTTGAGATCGCTCATCAAACGCAGCGAACGCGCATTTTCGTTCAGCTCTTCCAGCACCATTTCCGCCGGTTCGAAATCGCCCAGCAGGATCTGCGCCCGGGCAATGTTGCGCCACTGGCTTTGCAGGAAGTGGTTGTTGGCGAACTCCGGCTTCGGCGTCTGGCGCAGCCAGTTGGCCGCCGCGGTTTTATCGCCGGTCATCTGCCAGTAGATCACCCGCACCTTATCGGCGTTGGAGACCCAGTCGCTGTGATAGTGACCGTTACCGAGCAGGTTTTCCAGCCGGTTCAGGTGGCTGCGGGCATTATCCAGATCGCCGCGCGCCAGCGAGCACTGGACCATCAGCGCCAGACACTGCAGCTGCTGCTGCGGCTGATACGTTGAGAGAACGTCCATCCCCTGGCGGGCGCAAGCTTCTGCCTCGTCGAGGCGCGCCCATGCCCACAGTAGCTGAGAGCGGATGCGCAGCAGGAACTCGTGCATCGGCAACTGCTCAAGGTGCTGTTCGCGTACCAGCTGGAAGGCTTTCTCCTGGCTCTCCCAGGCGGCCTGCAGGAAGCCCTGGGCAAAGAGGATTTCGCTTTGCTGAATGATGCTCCACAGCGCGTAATGCCACACGTCGTGGCGGCGGGCCATCTGTTCGGTCTGCTGCATCACCGCGAGGGATTTGGTCAGTTTCCCCTTACAATGGAGGACTTCACCATGCACCGAGGTGGCGACGATGCGGCTGTAATAGTTGGCCAGCGGCAGCTCTTCCAGGGCCACCATCGACAGACGTTCCGCTTCGTCCTGGTCGCCGTCGTTAATCGCTACCTGTGCGCGCAGAGCGTTGAAATCGCCATGCATCGCGGTGTCCATTTCCACACTCATCTCCTGCTCGGCGCGCGCCAGCAGGGTGTTGACTTCGCTGTAACGATGCTGGCTCTGCATCAGCCAGGCCTGCAGCAGGATCAGGCGCGGATTTTCCAGCAGATTTGACCAGGGCAGTGCCGACAGCGACTGCTCCAGCAGCCCCAGTTCGCTATGGTTAAACATGCCCCAGGCGTGGTTGAGTAAGATATCGCGCAGCATTTTGGCATCGCCAGCCGCCAGCGCATGATGAATGGCCTCGCTGGGGAACCCTTGCGCCATCCAGCTTTCCGCCGCAGCGCGGTGGATCTCCGGCAGTTCAACCGCCAGCTCCCACTGACAGCGCTGGCGCAGGAAGCTGCCAAACAGCGGGTGATAGCGGAACCATTCGCCGGAATCATCCATCCGCTGCAGGAACAGCCCCTGACGTTCGATCTCCTCCAGCTGCATCTGGCCATTCTCTTCGCCGGTGACGCGCACGATTAACGCGTCGTTCATCGAGCGCAGCAGAGAACTCTTCAGCAAAAAGCTACGCGTGCGGGCGTCGACGTTATCCAGTACTTCATCCACCAGATAATCCGACAGATGGCTGGCGTTAATCCCGGCGAGGCGGCGGGCGGAGTGTTGGGCGGAAGAGTTATTCTGGCGGGCGGAGAGGGCGATGAGCTGCAGCGCGGTGGCCCACCCGGCGACATCGTCGCACAGCCGGCTGCTGTCGTCGGCTTCGATTGGCGACGTCAGACGGCAGTCGAAAAATTGTTTCGCTTCCTGGTGGGTAAAGGCCAGCTGCTGGCTGCCAATCTCCAGCAGCTGATCGCGGACGCGCAGGTTGGCAATGCCCAGCTGCGGCAGGTTACGCGACAGCACCACCAGAGTCATATTCTCCGGCTGATGGCGCAGGAAAAAGCGCATCGCGTCATGGATCACCGGATTATTGATCAGATGATAATCATCAATGACGAGGTACAGCGGGCGCTGCCAGTCGGCGAGTTCAATAAACAGCTGCGCAAAAAGGGAGGAGAGACTGGCGTACTGGCGCTTTTGCACCATCGCTTCACTGGCCGCGCAGTGGTTGCCGGTGGCCTGCTGAATCGCCGCGATCAGATAGCTGGCAAAACGCTCCTGCTGGTTGTCACCTTCGTCCAGCGAGAACCACCCGAGATCGTTTTTACCTGCGGCCCACTGAGAAATGAGCGTTGTTTTACCGTACCCGGCAGGGCTGGTGATCAGCACGAGACGATAATTGTTCGCGCCGGAAAGTTTCGCCAGTAAACGCTCACGAACCACAGTGTGTTCAAGGCGGACCGGACGACTTAATTTGGACGGAATCAACATAGTTCTACATTTCGCTGTGCAAGAGAGAGGTTGCGATTTTTTTTGCGCTTCGTAATTAATATCTAATAAGGTCGGTGATTATGAAATTTATTGCAAGTTATGTCCGAACTTTATGCTCTTGAATTTGCTCTATGTCACAAATTTTGACATTGGTTGAGAATGGGGAAAAATCGCAGACAGGACTCGCCGTCAGCGGTTTTTAGACGGCGGCTGGCGGAGCGGGGAGAGATTTATTTTATGTGAAGAGTAGTCGTTTGTTTTTATTAAATTATTGTCAGTGATTTCTTAGAAGTAATCTTTTTTGCGGGGCAATGTGATGAAATGTGCTTATTTCTCCAGAGCGCTCTATTTATTTTTTTAATAACCTGGCGAGAGGCGGGAAGATTTTTAGCGCGTATTGGCCTGTAACAAATTTTTACCCTGCGGACGTCACTTCTTGATTGTCATACGGCGGTGATTTTTACAGCATATTTTTGCCTTCTCACCCACACTATAGTGTCCAGGATCACACTTTTCGCTCATCCCCGCCACTCCTCCCTGTCTAATCCCCGTCGGGATGAGGACGATGAATCGGGAGGTCGGCACACTAGCGCCATCGTTTTAGTAAAGGACCCGGATCTCATTATGTCACAGACTTCATTTAACAAAGCTCAGTTTCAAGCTGCACTGACGCGTCAGTGGCAGCATTTTGGTTTACAGTCCGCTTCCGAGATGACGCAGCGTCAATGGTGGCGCGCGGTCAGCGGAGCGCTGGCGGAACTTCTGTCGGCGCAGCCGGTGGCAAAACCAGCGCAAGGACAGCGTCACGTTAACTACATCTCGATGGAGTTTCTGATTGGTCGTCTGACTGGCAACAACCTGCTCAACCTGGGCTGGTACGAGGGCGTGAGCGATGCGCTGAAAGGTTATGACGTCAACCTCACCGATCTGCTGGAAGAAGAAACCGACCCGGCGCTGGGTAACGGTGGCCTGGGACGTCTGGCTGCCTGCTTCCTCGACTCCATGGCGACCGTAGGCCAGTCGGCCACCGGTTACGGCCTCAACTACCAGTATGGTCTGTTCCGCCAGTCTTTTGACGATGGCCAGCAGATGGAAGCCCCGGATGACTGGGGTCGTAACAACTACCCCTGGTTCCGCCATAACGACGCGCTGGATGTCCAGGTTGGCATCGGCGGTAAAGTCAGCAAAAACGGCGAATGGCAGCCGGCGTTCGTCATTACCGGCGAAGCCTGGGATCTGCCGGTGCTCGGCTATCGCAACAATGTCGCCCAGCCGCTGCGTCTGTGGCAGGCCAAACACGCTCATCCGTTCAACCTGACCAAATTCAACGATGGCGATTTCCTGCGCGCCGAGCAGCAGGGCATCGACGCGGAAAAACTGACTAAGGTGCTGTACCCGAACGACAACCATCAGGCCGGTAAAAAACTGCGCCTGATGCAGCAGTACTTCCAGTGCGCCTGCTCGGTGGCCGATATCCTGCGCCGCCATCATCTGGCAGGTCGCAAGCTGTCCGAACTGGCGGACTACGAAGTGATCCAATTGAACGATACGCACCCGACCATTGCTATCCCGGAACTGCTGCGCGTGCTGATTGATGAGCACCAGCTGAGCTGGGACGACGCCTGGGCGATCACCAGCAAAACCTTTGCTTACACCAACCACACCCTGATGCCGGAAGCGCTGGAGTGCTGGGATGAGAAGCTGGTGAAAGCGCTGCTGCCGCGCCATATGCAGATCATTAAAGAGATTAACGACCGCTTTAAACTGCTGGTGGATAAAACCTGGCCTGGCGATAAGCAGGTCTGGGCGAAGCTGGCGGTGGTGCATGACAAGCAGGTTCGGATGGCCAACATGTGCGTGGTGAGCGGTTTTGCCGTCAACGGCGTGGCGGCGCTGCACTCTGACCTGGTGGTGAAAGATCTGTTCCCGGAATATAACCAGCTGTGGCCGAACAAATTCCATAACGTGACCAACGGCATCACGCCGCGCCGCTGGATCAAGCAGTGCAACCCGGCGCTGGCCTCGCTGCTGGATGAGACGCTGAAAAAAGAGTGGGCCAATGACCTTGACCAGCTGATCAACCTGGAAAAATACGCTGACGATGCGGCATTCCGTCAGACCTATCGTGATATTAAACAGGCCAACAAAGTCCATCTGGCCGAGTTTGTGAAGCAGCGCACCGGGATTGAGATTAACCCGCAGGCGATTTTCGATATCCAGATCAAACGTCTGCACGAGTACAAGCGTCAGCATCTCAACCTGCTGCATATTCTCGCGCTGTACAAAGAGATCCGCGAAAATCCGCAGGCCGATCGCGTACCGCGCGTCTTCCTGTTCGGCGCGAAAGCAGCGCCGGGCTACTATCTGGCGAAAAACATTATTTTTGCCATCAATAAGGTAGCGGAAGCGATCAACAACGACCCGAAAGTCGGCGATAAGCTGAAAGTGGTCTTCCTGCCGGACTATTGTGTATCGGCAGCGGAAAAACTGATCCCGGCGGCGGATATCTCCGAGCAGATCTCCACCGCGGGTAAAGAAGCCTCTGGCACCGGCAACATGAAGCTGGCGCTGAACGGCGCGCTGACCGTCGGGACGCTGGATGGCGCTAACGTGGAAATCGCCGAGCAGGTGGGCGAGGAGAACATCTTTATCTTCGGTCACACGGTAGAAGAAGTAAAAGCGCTGAAAGCGAAAGGCTACGATCCGCTGAAATGGCGTAAAAAAGACAAACTGCTCGATGCAGTGCTTAAGGAACTGGAGAACGGTACCTACAGCAACGGCGACAAGCATGCCTTCGACCAGATGCTGCACAGCCTGCTGCAGGGTGGTGACCCGTACCTGGTGCTGGCCGATTTCGCAGCCTACGTGGCGGCGCAAAAACGGGTAGATGAGCTGTACCGCGACCAGGAGGCCTGGACTCGCGCGACTATCCTCAACACCGCGCGCTGCGGCATGTTCAGCTCTGACCGCTCGATCCGCGATTATCAGCAACGTATCTGGCAGGCGAAACGCTAAAGGAAGGCCTATGGAGAGTAAACGCCTCGATAATGCCGCGCTGGCGGCGGGCATCAGCCCCAGCTATATCAACGCGCACGGCAAGCCGCAGTCTATCGCGGCTGTCACCAAACAGCGCCTGCTGGATGCGATGCATCGCTCTACCGCCGCCACGAAAGTGGCGGTTAACCCGCTGCCGAACGTGAAAATTTTCACCCACGGCAAAAAAATGTCGCTGCCGGTGGCAGGACGCGGTGAGTATCAGTGGATCCTGACCACTGAGGACGGTAAGCAGTATCAAGGGAAAACCCGCGGCGGCGAAGCACTGCCGCTGCCGGCCAAATTGCCGGAGGGGTACCACTCCCTGACCCTCACTCAGGAGGGGGAGCGTTGGCATTGCCGGACCATCGTCGCGCCAGCCCGCTGCTACGAGCCGCAGCCGCTAAAAGAGGGGAAAAAGCTGTGGGGCACCTGCGTGCAGCTTTATACCCTGCGCTCGGAGAAAAACTGGGGGATCGGCGATTTTGGCGATCTGCGGGCCATGTTGCCGGAAATCGCCCGCCGCGGCGGGTCGTTTATTGGCCTTAACCCGATACATGCTCTCTATCCGGCGAACCCGGAGAGCGCCAGTCCGTATAGCCCGTCTTCACGTCGCTGGCTGAACGTCATCTATATCGACGTCAACGCGGTTGAAGATTTCCAGCGTAGCGAAGAGGCGCAGGCGTGGTGGCAGTCCGCAGCGACCCAGCAGGCCTTGCAGGCGGCGCGGCAAACGGATGATGTCGACTATACCGCGGTCACCACGCTGAAAATGACCGCGCTGCGTATGGCGTGGAAACGATTCTCTCGTCGTGAAGATGAGCAGATGACGGCGTTCCGCGAGTTTGTTCTGCGCGAAGGGGAAAGCCTCTACTGGCAGGCCGCTTTCGATGCGCTTCACGCCTGGCAGGTACAACAGGACCCGCTGCGCTGGGGCTGGCCGGCATGGCCGAAGGCCTGGCAGGATATTGACAGTCCGGAGGTGAAAGCCTTCTGCATTGAGCATGAGGACGACGTTAGTTTCTATCTCTGGTTGCAGTGGCTGGCCTGGAGCCAGTTTGCCGCCTGCTGGGAAACCAGCCAGCGCGATAGCATGCCGATCGGTCTTTACCGCGATCTGGCGGTGGGCGTCGCCGAAGGCGGGTCGGAGACCTGGTGCGACCGTGAGCTGTACTGCCTGAAAGCGTCCGTGGGCGCGCCGCCGGATATTCTGGGCCCGCTGGGCCAGAACTGGGGCTTGCCGCCGATGGATCCGCATATTATTGCCGCCCGCGCCTATGAGCCGTTTATCGAACTGCTGCGCGCCAATATGCAAAACTGCGGCGCGCTGCGCATCGATCACGTGATGTCGGTGCTGCGTCTGTGGTGGATCCCTTATGGTGAGACCGCCGACCATGGCGCTTACGTTCAGTATCCCGTCGACGATCTGCTGTCGCTCCTGGCCCTGGAAAGCCAGCGTCATCGCTGCATGGTGATCGGTGAAGATCTGGGCACGGTACCGGTGGAGATTGTCAGCAAGTTACGCAATAGCGGCGTCTATTCTTATAAGGTGCTCTATTTTGAGAGTGATGCAGAGAAAACGTTCCGCGCGCCGGCGCTGTACCCGGAGCAATCAATGGCTGTGGCGACAACGCACGACCTGCCCACCCTCCGCGGCTACTGGGAAAGCGGCGATCTGACGTTAGGTAAAGCGCTGGGGCTCTATCCCGACGAGGTGGTGCTGCGCGGACTGTACCAGGACCGTGAGCTGGCGAAGCAAGGGCTACTGGATGCGCTGCATAAGTACGGTTGTCTGCCCAAGCGTGCCGGACATAAGGCCTCGCTGATGAGCATGACGGGGATCCTCAATCGGGGGATGCAGCGTTACATTGCCGACAGCAATAGTGCCCTGTTAGGCCTGCAGCCGGAAGACTGGCTGGAGATGGCGTCGCCGGTTAACATTCCGGGTACCAGCACCGAATACCCGAACTGGCGCCGGAAGCTGTCCGTCACCCTGGAGCAGATGTTTGCCGATGAACAGGTCAATAAGCTGATTAAGGATCTGGATAAACGGCGTAAGGCGGCGAGCAAGAAAGCCGCCTCCTGATGACTTCTCGCCGCGTCGTTCGCTGCGCGGCGAAGAGCATGTCTGAAAAAAAGGCCGGCCCGCATAATGCGGACCGGCCTTTTTCTATGGCGGGAGTTACCTTACACCACCATCCCCAGCAGCAGACAGCCTACCAGGCCGCACACTGAGATAATGGTTTCCAGCACCGACCAGGACCTGATGGTCTCGCCGATGGTCAGGTTAAAGTACTCTTTGAACAGCCAGAAGCCCGGATCGTTGACGTGAGAGAAGATAACGCTGCCGGAGCCAACGGCGATAACCATCAGTTCCGGGCTGACGCCGGTGGTGGCGATCAGCGGCGCGGCAATCCCGCCCGCGGTGATGGCGGCAACGGTCGCTGAACCCAGCGCGATACGCAGTACTGCGGCGATAGACCACGCCATAAACAGCGGAGACATGTTCGATTCGTGCATGATAGAGGCGATGTATTTATCCATGCCGCTATCCACCAGCACCTGTTTGAAGGCGCCGCCGCCGCCGATGATCAACAGCATCATCGCGATGATTTTAATAGAAGAAGTCAGGGTATCGTTGATCTGCTCCATGGAGCGGCCGCGGTTCAAACCGAAGGTGAACAGGGCGATCAGTACCGCAATCAGGGTGGCCATCACCGGGTCGCCGAAGAACTCAGCAATCGGCAGGAAGGCGTGGCCCTTCGGCAGGATCATCTCGGCCACGGCGCGCATCGCCATCAGGATCACCGGTACCAGCGAGGTCCAGACGCTGACGCCAAAGCCAGGCATCTCTTCTTCAGTGAACACTTTCGGGTTATGCAGGCCTTCCGGGATCGGCTTATCAATGCCTTTCAGGAAGCGCGCAAACACCGGCCCTGCCAGGATAACCGTCGGGATAGCCAGAATGGTACCGTAGAGCAGCGTTTTGCCCATATCGGCATGGAAGATGGTGGCAATCGCGGTCGGACCCGGGTGCGGCGGCAGGAAGCCGTGGGTGACGGAGAGCGCGGCGGCCATCGGGACACCGACGTACAGCAGTGGGATGCGGGCCGAGGCGGCGATGGTAAACACCAGCGGCAGCATCAGCACGAAGCCCACTTCATAGAACAGCGCGAAGCCGACGGTGAAGCCGGTTAGCACAACCGCCCACTGAATATGCTTCTTACCGAACTTATTGATAAGGGTGGTGGCGATACGCTGGGCGCCGCCGCAGTCTGCCAGCAGTTTACCGAGCATAGCGCCGAAGCCCATGATCAGCGCGAGGCTGCCGAGGGTGCCGCCAACGCCGTTCTTGATGGAGACGATCACTTTATCCAGCGGCATACCCTGCATTAATCCGACGGCGAGCGCCACCAGAACCAGCGCAATGAAGCCGTTCATTTTGAAACGGATCATTAACAGCAATAACAGGGCAACCCCGATAGCAACGATGATTAATGGCATGATTTACCTGGCCTTAATTTGTTATGGGTAACGTCAAAGTTTCAACCTGTAAGACATCTGCTCCATCAGGGAGCAAAATAGTCTGGCACCGTAAACACTTGCATTATCCTTACCCAGAGAAAGGATAGCTGGCTATTTTTTTGCCGGTGGTGCCTGAAGGGGATGATACGGGTAACATGTGAGGGTTGAGAATCACCTGACGGGGGAAAATGTTAAATATGAGACTTAAGTCATACTCTTTCCCCGGTTTTTGCCGGGCATTTAGCGGGAGATGTTGCGCGGTAACACAGAAAGGACCAGGGAGAGCCGGCGGCAGGTTGCCGCCGGCGAGAAAACTTAGTAGTAGGAGTGCTCGCCGCGCTGATGCTCGGTCAAATCGCGAACCCCTTTCAGCTCCGGAAACTCATTCAGCAGCTGTTTTTCAATGCCTTCTTTCAGGGTCACGTCGACCATCGAGCAGCCGTTGCATCCGCCGCCGAACTGCAGAATAGCCAGACCGTCGTCGGTGATTTCCATCAGCGACACGCGGCCGCCGTGGCCCGCCAGCTGCGGGTTAATCTGCGACTGCAGCAGGTATTCGACGCGCTCCATCAGCGGGGCATCGTCAGAGACTTTACGCATTTTAGCGTTCGGCGCTTTCAGCGTCAGCTGAGAGCCAAGCTGGTCAGTGACGAAATCGATTTCAGCGTCATCCAGATACGGCGCGCTGAGTTCATCGACATAGGCGGTCAGCTGTTCAAATTTCAGCGCCGTGTCGGTGTCTTCCACCGCATCCGGTGGGCAGTAAGATACGCCGCACTCAGCGTTTGGGGTGCCGGGATTAATCACAAATACGCGAATTTGCGTCCCTTCTTCCTGATTTGCCAGCAGTTTGGCAAAGTGCGCTTGTGCAGCATCGGAAATACGGATCATAGCGTTGGCCTAATAGTTGACTATTTTACTGGGTTATAATACGCCCATCAGCGGGGGTCTACAAGGTACGGCACAAACACCATACCTGAACCGTCGCGGCGCCGTTTCGCAAAAGCAGGCGGGATATCTCGGCGACGGTGCTGCCGGTCGTGACGACATCATCCACGATAGCGATATGGAGTCCCTGCACGGCAAATTCAAGCTGAAAGGCATTTTTCAGGTTCTGCCTGCGTAAACGGGCATTAAGCGAATGCTGAACGGCGCCGGCTCGCTGGCGCGTCAGACCATCGCGATGCCAAAGACATCCTCGCCAGCGGGCTAGCGGCCGGCACAGCTCGTCACACTGATTATAACCTCGATGCCAGCGACGACGGCGCCACAGCGGTACGCCGACCATACCGTCCACCGGCGGCAAATCGTGCCGCTGCTTAAGGCGCAGCTGCAGCAGACGCGCCAGGGCGGGCCCCAGCTCCGGACGATGGTGAAACTTCAACTGCTGGACCAGACCGCTCAGCGGTGGGCGATAGTCGTTGACCGCCACCAGCCGATGCCAGGGAGGCGGCTTTTGCAGGCAGCGGCCGCAGGGGTGATGGGATGTCGCCGCCGGCAGGCCACACTGCGGGCAGAGCGGGGGGCAGGCGAGCAGGGCGCGGCTGCAACGAGAGCAGAACCCCCAGTGGGCGAGCGCCAGCGGCATTTGGCATAGCCAGCATAAGCTGTGTGCTGTTAGCATATTTGGCCTTCTGTCCAGTAAAAAAGAGAACGGTAACGGATGAACGACATCTGGTGGCAAACAATCGGCGAAGGTGATTGTCATCTTGTGCTGCTGCACGGCTGGGGGCTGAACGCTCAGGTATGGGATTGCATCACGCCGCAGCTGGCTTCGCATTTTACCCTCCACCTGGTGGACCTGCCGGGCTATGGCCGCAGCGGCGGATATGGGACGATGTCGCTCGAGGCGATGGCGCAGCGGGTGCTGGAGCAGGCACCGCCTCAGGCGGTGTGGCTGGGCTGGAGCCTGGGCGGGCTGGTGGCAAGCCAGGTCGCGATGATGTATCCGGAACGCGTGCAGGCGCTGGTGACGGTCGCGTCTTCCCCCTGTTTCGCGGCCCGTGACGACTGGCCCGGCATCAAGCCCGAGGTGCTGGCCGGGTTTCAGCAGCAGCTGAGCGAAGATTTCCAGCGCACCGTCGAGCGATTCCTCGCTCTGCAAACCATGGGCACAGAGAGCGCGCGTCAGGATGCGCGGGCGTTAAAGCAGGCGGTGCTCTCGCTGCCGATGCCTTCCGCCGAGGCGTTGAACGGCGGACTGGAGATCCTCAGAACGGTCGATCTGCGCCAGGCGCTGGTCGGGCTGCCGATGCCGTTGCTGCGGTTGTATGGTCGGCTGGACGGACTGGTGCCGCGCAAGATTGTTCCGCTGCTGGATAAGCTGTGGCCGGAAAGCGAGTCGATCCTTTTTGATAAGGCAGCGCATGCGCCGTTTGTTTCTCATCCCGAGGCGTTCTGCGAGCCGCTGCTGGCGTTGAAAAAGCGGCTGGGGTAATTTTTTTTGCCGCGCGATGGTAAAAGGGCCATTCCTAGCAATACTTAGGTTGTTACGGTGGTTGATTATTTCATTCCGCCACCGTGACCTACAATAACAACCTTATGGAGAGTAGAGGCTATGAAACTTGTTACAGGAATGGTTGCATCTCTGGTGATTGGCACCCTGTCGTTTGGCGCATTCGCTGCGAAAGAGATCCAAAAAGAAGACGTGGCGAAGATGAATTTGACCAAGGTCGGCAGCATTACGACCTCCAGGACGACGTCACCGATGGACGCTCGACGCGATCTGTCTAAAAAAGCGGATGAGCTGGGTGGGAAATACTTTGTGGTGATTGCCGGGCAGAAAAACGAAAAAACCGTTCACGCTAACGCTGACGTTTATAAATAATCCAGTCATAAAAAACGGGCCTGCAGGCCCGTTTTTCACTGATGTCTCACTCATTTACCTTGTTGCATGACCTGGCCTGACTCCTTTCATCGCAGCGCCCACCACTCCTGCTGGCACGCCGCTTTCCCTTCAGGACAGCTTTTACAGCTGCCTGAGAGACAGCCCTCGCTCGTTTCGCTGATCCGTACCACCTTACCCATGGCTTCCATCCGTTCCAGCATCGCGTCAATCAGTGGCTGAGGCGTCCGCAGGCGGGTGCTGAGCTGTTTCGCCTCCATGCGGCCCTGCAGGGCCAGCATATCGCGGACTTCCATTAACGACGCCACAGACCCTCCTTAGTGGCAATCGCCAGCCGGGCTGGAACAGCAGGAGGCCGGCGTTTTTCGGGTGGCCAGCAGCGAGACATCCACCCGGCTGCGCGCCCGGCGCAGCAGGCCGAAGAGCACCACGTTGAACAACACCACCGCCAGGATACACACCAGGCTGTAGCGCGGGTGGTCGCTAAAGCTGACGGTCTGGTAGTAGAGCGTCGAGAGCGAATAGGCGATATTCAGCCCCCACAGGATGGAGAAGGTCATCCAGCCACGGCTCGATTCGCGGGCGATGGCGCCCATCACCGAGATGCAGGGGATATAGAGCAGGACGAAGATCAGGTAGCTGTATGCCGCCGCCGCGCTGCCAAATTTACTGCCCATCACGCCCATGGCGCCGGTGGCCATTTCGCCATCGCCTTTGCTGGCTTCGATGGGGTTGGCCAGGACGCTGAGGCTGAAGGTGTCTTTCAGTCCCTGCCATGTCTCGTCGACGGCGGCGAGCAGTTCTTCGCCGAGGCTGAAGGTCTGCGGATTGAATTCCTCATTCTGGATATCTTCGGCGGTATAGAGCGTGTTCAGCGTACCGACCACCACCTCCTTCGCCATCGCGCCGGTAAACAGGCCGACGGTGGCCTGCCAGTTATCTTCATGCACGCCGATCGGTTTAAACACCGGCGTAATGACCCGGCTCACCGAGGCCAGCGCGGAGTCGTTGATGTTGTCGACGACCTTACCGCTCAGCGAGAAGCTGTTCAGCGCGCTGAGGAAAATGCTGACAATGACGATCACCTTCCCGGCGCGCAGCACAAAGCCTTTCAGGCGCTGCCAGGTCTGGATAATCAGGCTCTTGATGTGCGGGACGTGGTACACCGGCAGCTCCATCACGAACGGCGAGGCTTCACCGCGCATAATGGTGTGCTTCAGCATCAGGCCGGTGAGAATGGCCATCACAATGCCCAGTACGTAGAGCGAGAAGACCGCCAGCGCACCGTTCTGACCAAAGAACGCGGCCGCGAAGACAGCGAAGATCGCCAGCCGCGCGCCGCAGGACATAAACGGCGCCATCATAATGGTCATCAGACGCTCGCGCGGCGCGTCAAGGGTGCGGGCACCCATCACCGACGGCACGTTGCAGCCGAAACCGACAATCAACGGGACAAAGGATTTCCCCGGCAGGCCGAGGGCTTGCATCAGGCGGTCCATCACAAAGGCGGCGCGCGCCATGTAACCGGAGTCCTCAAGGAAGGAGAGGAACAGATACATCATGCCGATCTGCGGCACCAGCGGCAGCACGGTGTTGATACCACCGCCGATCCCCTGGGCGAGGAAGACGGTCAGCCAGTCCGGGAAGTGCAGGGTGTAGCCCAGCCATTGAATACCGTGAATAAAGACCGCGACTGAGCCGGCATCGAAAATCGGCTGCAGCGCGCCGCCGATGTTGATCGCCAGCAGGAACATCAGGTACATGACAAAGAGAAAAATCGGCAACCCGAGGAAGCGGTTGAGGATCACTTTGTCCATTGCCGCGGTGAAGCGGCTTGGCTCGGCGGTCAGGGTGTTGCTGACGGCGTCGCAAACGGCGGCGATGGTCTGATAGCGCGCGTCTGCGATATGCAACGCCGGGTCGTCGATCTCGTCGCTGAGATTCGCCAGAGCAATATCCAGTTTATCGGCGGCGTCGCCGGCATAGGCCCGGCTGTAGATATCGCCCTCCAGCATCTGCAGACCCAGCCAGCGCCGCTGCCGGGTCGGGATCTGCTCTGACATTTGCTGCGCCAGCAGGTCAGCTTCGCGCAGCAGCGGCTGCGGATAGTGAACCAGCTCAATATCGCTGTTTGCCTGATGACGGTCGAGGGCAATCTTCAGCGCTTCGATCCCGCGTCCGCGGGTTGAGACCAGCGGAATGACCGGGCAGCCGAGACGGGCGGCGAGGGCGTCGATATCAATTCGCACCTGCTGCTTTTCGGCGATATCCAGCATGTTCAGCGCGACGACGCAGGGGATCCCCAGCTCGAGCAGCTGCAGCGTCAGATAGAGGTTTCGCTCGAGGTTGGAGGCATCGACCACGTTAATCAGCACGTCGGCATCGCCGCTCAGGATGTAGTGGCAGGCAATCTGCTCGTCCAGCGAGGTCTGCGAGGAGATAGTGGTCAGGGAGTAGGTCCCCGGGAGGTCGACCAGCGTGACCTGGTGGTCAGTGGTGGCGAAAACCCCCTCTTTACGCTCAACGGTGACCCCGGCCCAGTTGCCTACGCGCTGGCGGGCGCCGGTCAGCTGATTAAATAAGGTGGTCTTGCCGGAATTAGGATTACCAATTAAACCAACGGTTAATTTTTTCATATTTCACACTCTTGTGCCGGCCAGCCGTTATTGTGCAACCGCTTCCAGTTCGATTAAGGCGAGATCTTTTTTGCGTAATACCAGACTGACGCGTCGGGTTTCAATATGAACAGGATCGCCGAGCGGCGCTACGCGAACCACATGAAAAGAGGAACCGGGCAGCATGCCGAGGGAAAGCAATTTCTGACGGTATGCTGGGCTAATATCGCGGGAGAATCCGGTAATTTTCCACGCACTATCAGGTGTGAATTGCATAGGGCCTACTTGTGTATCGCTAACCGAAGAAGAATTGACCGGGCGTCTGGGACAGCCGCGCCGGGGACCGTAGCCAACGAAAAAGGAAAAAGCGTACTGAAAATGATGATAATGAGAATGGTTTTTATCATCAATACATATGATGCGCTAAACGCTATTTTTATAGCGAAAATCACCTTTTCTTTGATATGCCGCAAAGTCCGGCTGTAATCAAAAATGCGCGAAATATTATTTCGTCGGTTTAATGTTTAATTAAGGTTTCTTAAGTTAACGAAATGAAAATAATAATTTCGCTGTCTTTTCTGAACGGAATTAATGCAGGCTATCAGAAATGACTGAACCCGTTTTGCGCGTAATGGCGGCCGTATCGCCAGGGTATGAAAAATGAAAACTGCCCCTGAACAGGGGCAGGGAGAGATTAGCGTTTTTTACCCATTGCCGCGGCCAGGGCATCCATCATCGCGCTGTTACCCGTAGGCTGTGCCTCGCGACCGCGGGGTTTGGCGGCTTTCGCGGCCGGGCGGTTACCCTGCGGGCGATCCTGACCGCCGCCGCGGCGGACGTTGCTGTCGCCTGGCTGCTCGTCGAGACGCATGGTCAGGGCGATACGTTTACGTGGCAGATCGACTTCCATGACCTTCACCTTCACGATGTCGCCCGCTTTCACCACGGTGTGTGGATCTTCAACAAACCGGTCAGAAAGCGACGAAATGTGAACCAGTCCGTCCTGATGGACACCGATATCGACAAACGCGCCGAAGTTGGTGACGTTGGTGACGGCGCCTTCCAGGATCATCCCCGGCAGCAGATCGTTCATGGTCTCTACGCCATCAGCGAATTTCGCCGTCTTAAACTCCGGACGCGGATCGCGGCCCGGTTTTTCCAGCTCTTTGATAATGTCGGTGACGGTCGGAACACCGAACTTCTCATCGGTGAAATCCACGGCCTTCAGATGACGCAGTTCGCTGCTGTTGCCCATCAGATCTTTCAGCGCCTGCTGGGTGGCGGCCAGAATGCGTTCGACCACCGGATAGGCTTCCGGGTGCACGGTGGAGGCGTCCAGCGGGTTATCGCCATGGTTGATACGCAGGAAGCCCGCACACTGTTCAAAGGCTTTCGGCCCCAGACGGCTGACTTTCAGCAACTGCTGGCGATTCTGGAACTGGCCGTTCTCGTCGCGCCAGGCGACGATATTCTGCGCCATCATGCGGGTCAGGCCGGCGACGCGAGTCAGCAGCGGAACGGAGGCGGTATTCAGGTCAACGCCGACGGCGTTCACGCAGTCTTCTACCACCGCGTCCAGCTTACGCGCCAGCTGGGTCTGGCTAACATCGTGCTGATACTGGCCGACGCCAATCGATTTCGGGTCGATTTTCACCAGCTCGGCCAGAGGATCCTGCAGACGACGGGCGATGGAGACCGCGCCACGCAGCGACACGTCGAGGTCCGGGAACTCCAGCGCCGCCAGTTCGGAGGCGGAGTAAACGGAAGCGCCCGCTTCGCTGACAATCACCTTCTGGGCGGTGACTTTCGGGAACCGTTTCTGCACGTCGAGGAAGAAACGCTCGGTTTCACGCGAAGCGGTACCGTTGCCGATAGCCACCAGCTGAACGTTGTACTTTTCACACAGCGCGGCAACCGCCACCGCCGCTTTAGCGGCCTGCCCGGTATGCGGGTAGATGGTATCGGTAGCCACCAGCTTGCCGGTACCGTCAACGACGGCGACTTTAACGCCGGTGCGCAGGCCTGGATCGAGTCCCATGGTGGCGCGTAGCCCGGCGGGCGCCGCCATCAGCAGGTCGTGCAGGTTACGGGCGAAGACATTGATGGCTTCATCCTCCGCGCGTTCGCGCACGGTGCCCATCAGCTCGGTTTCGAGATGCATCAGGACTTTGATGCGCCAGGTCCAGCTGACGACGCCTTTACGCCAGCTGTCCGCCGGGGCGTTATTCAGGCGCAGGCCAAGGTGGTCGATAATAATTTGCTCGCCGTGGCTCTCTTTCGGCGGCTCGTCAAACTGCGGATCGGCGTTTAAAGAGAGCTGCAGCACGCCTTCGTTGCGACCGCGGAACATCGCCAGCGCGCGGTGCGATGGCACGGTGGCGATCGGTTCATGGTGATCGAAGTAGTCGCGGAATTTGGCGCCTTCCTCTTCTTTGCCGCTGACGACGGTGGAAACCAGGTGCGCGTTTTTCCACAGATAGTCACGGACCTTAGCCAGCAGCGCGGCGTCTTCGGCAAACCGCTCCATCAGAATATAGCGCGCGCCGTCCAGCGCCGCTTTGCTGTCGGCGATGCCGTTGTCAGCGTTGATGTATTTTGCCGCCTCGGCTTCCGGCTCGTGAGCCGGTTCGTTCCACAGCAGCTCAGCCAGCGGCTCCAGCCCGGCTTCGATGGCAATCTGTCCGCGGGTACGACGCTTCGGCTTGTACGGCAGGTAGAGGTCTTCCAGTTCAGTTTTGCTGAGCGTGGTGGTGATGGCTTTTTCCAGCGCGTCGGTCAGTTTGCCCTGTTCACCGATGGATTTGAGGATCGCCTGACGACGGTCTTCGAGTTCGCGCAGATAGCCGAGGCGGGTTTCCAGATTACGCAGCTGCGTGTCATCCAGACCGCCGGTGACTTCTTTACGATAACGTGCAATAAACGGCACGGTGTTCCCTTCATCAAGCAGGCGAACGGCAGCTTCTACCTGTTCGGCTCTGGCCTGAAGTTCACCCGCAATAATGCGGCAGAGCGAATCATTCATCATGGCTTTTAATTCATCTTTAGGGTCAAAAATCAGGGACTAGTTATACGGACTGACGGCTGAAAATGCCAGCTGCGCCCGGTGTCTCTCGGAAAGTTCTTGTCTATTTTACGTATTCGATCTCGTTGACATACCAGCTGGCTTCGCCCGCCGGCGTGTTAACGATAGCCAGATCGCCGACCTCTTTTTTCAATAAGGCGCGCGCCATTGGCGAGTCGATGGAGATGTAGTCTTTGCGGCCAAAAATCTCATCGTAGCCGACGATGCGAAAGCGTTTGGTGTCACCCTCGTCGTTTTCGATCTCTACCCAGGCGCCGAAGAAGACTTTGCCTTCCTGCTGCGGGGAATAATCGACTATCTTTAACTGCTCCAGACATTTGGTCAGATAGCGGACCCGGCGATCGATCTCCCGCAGGCGCTTTTTGTTGTACTGGTAGTCCGCGTTCTCGCTGCGGTCGCCAAGGCTGGCGGCCCAGGTCACCTTTTTGGTCACTTCCGGGCGCTCCTGGCGCCACAGATAGTCCATTTCCTGCTTCAGTTTTTCATATCCCTCGCGGGTGATCAGCGGCGTTTTCATCGTGAGTTCAACCTTCTGACAGTCTGTCGTTGCGCACAATTTGTAGCGCGTAATAATACCGACAGGATAAATACTGTGTCTTATGATTAAATGTATACTTAACCTGCTGTTAAATATGCTTTGTAACAATTTAGCCTGGAATGTATACCAGATTTAGCTGGTGAGCGCGCCGGGCTTTTTTGAGAATACGCACTGACTATTGCAGTGAACCTTTGGGAGTACAAACAATGCAAGAGAATTATAAGATTCTGGTTGTGGATGACGACATGCGCCTGCGTGCGCTGCTCGAACGTTATCTGACCGAGCAGGGCTTCCAGGTTCGTAGCGTGGCTAACGCCGAACAAATGGATCGTCTGTTAACCCGTGAATCCTTCCACCTGATGGTGCTGGATCTGATGCTGCCTGGGGAAGATGGTCTCTCGATTTGCCGCCGTCTGCGCAGTCAGAGCAACCCGATGCCGATCATTATGGTGACGGCGAAAGGTGAAGAGGTCGATCGGATCGTTGGCCTGGAGATCGGTGCCGACGACTACATTCCAAAGCCGTTCAACCCGCGTGAACTGTTGGCCCGCATCCGGGCGGTACTGCGCCGTCAGGCGAACGAACTGCCGGGCGCGCCATCGCAGGAAGAGGCGGTTATCGCCTTTGGTAAATTCAAGCTGAACCTGGGCACCCGCGAGATGTTCCGTGAAGACGAGCCGATGCCATTGACCAGTGGCGAATTCGCGGTCCTGAAAGCATTGGTCAGCCATCCTCGCGAACCGCTGTCGCGCGATAAGCTGATGAACCTCGCCCGTGGGCGTGAATATTCAGCGATGGAGCGCTCCATCGACGTACAGATCTCCCGCCTGCGCCGCATGGTGGAAGAGGACCCGGCGCATCCGCGCTATATCCAGACCGTCTGGGGTCTGGGCTACGTCTTCGTCCCGGACGGCTCTAAGGCATGAAACGCGTGCGCTTTTCGCCGCGCAGCTCCTTTGCTCGCACGCTGCTCCTGATCGTCACCTTGCTGTTCGTCAGCCTGGTGACGACCTATCTGGTGGTACTGAATTTCGCGATCCTGCCGAGTCTCCAGCAGTTTAATAAAGTGTTGGCCTACGAAGTGCGTATGCTGATGACCGACAAACTGCAACTGGAGGATGGCACCCAGCTGGTGGTACCCCCGGCGTTTCGTCGTGAAATTTATCGTGAGCTGGGAATTTCGCTCTATTCCAATGAAGCGGCGGAAGACGCAGGCCTGCGCTGGGCGCAGCATTATGAATTCTTAAGCCAACAGATGGCTCATCAGCTTGGCGGCCCCACTGAGGTGCGGGTGGAGGTCAATAAAAGCTCCCCCGTGGTGTGGCTGAAGACCTGGCTGTCGCCCAATATCTGGGTGCGGGTACCGCTGACCGAGATCCATCAGGGCGACTTCTCGCCGCTGTTCCGCTATACCCTGGCGATCATGCTGCTGGCGATAGGCGGCGCCTGGCTGTTTATCCGCATTCAGAACCGCCCGCTGGTGGATCTCGAACACGCGGCGCTGCAGGTTGGGCGCGGCATTATCCCGCCGCCGCTGCGTGAGTACGGCGCCTCTGAGGTGCGCTCTGTGACCCGCGCCTTTAACCATATGGCCGCGGGTGTGAAGCAACTGGCTGACGACCGTACGCTGCTGATGGCCGGGGTCAGCCACGATTTACGTACTCCGCTGACGCGCATTCGTCTGGCCACCGAGATGATGGGCGAGCAGGACGGCTATCTCGCGGAGTCGATTAATAAAGATATCGAAGAGTGCAACGCCATCATCGAGCAGTTTATCGACTATCTGCGCACCGGGCAGGAGATGCCGATGGAGCTGGCGGACCTCAATGCCGTGCTGGGTGAAGTTATCGCTGCAGAGAGCGGCTATGAACGTGAGATCGCCACCGCCCTGCAGGCCGGTGAAATCCCGGTACGCATGCATCCGCTTTCTATCAAGCGCGCGCTGGCGAATATGGTGGTGAATGCGGCTCGCTATGGCAATGGCTGGATCAAGGTCAGTAGCGGCAGCGAAGCGAGCCGTGCCTGGTTCCAGGTGGAAGATGACGGGCCGGGGATCAAACCTGAGCAGCGCGAACATCTGTTCCAGCCGTTTGTGCGCGGCGATAGCGCCCGCAGTACCAGCGGCACCGGGCTGGGACTGGCGATTGTTCAGCGTATTATCGACAATCACAATGGCCGGCTGGAGATTGGCTCCAGCGAACGCGGCGGATTACTGATCCGCGCCTGGCTGCCGGTGCACCGGATGCTGGCGCCGATGAAACCCACCAAAGAGAGCTGAGCGCGGCCGAGGTTGGCCAATCAGGACGTTGCACAACAAAAAGCCGGGCAAGCCCGGCTTTTTCACCTCTGCGCCCGTTAGCGCTGCGGTCCTGCAGCTACCAGCGCGGCGCCCGCTGGCGTATCGGTATATTTCTCAAAGTTCTCAATGAACAGCTTCGCCAGCTGGTCGGCTTTTTCCTGCCACTGCTGCGGGGAACCATAGGTGCTGCGCGGATCGAGGATCTGGGTATCCACGCCCGGGAGCGTCGTTGGGATCTGCAGGTTAAACATCGGCAGGGTAAAGGTCTCCGCGTTGTCCAGCGAGCCATTGAGGATGGCATCGATGATGGCGCGGGTATCTTTAATCGAGATGCGTTTGCCGGTGCCGTTCCAGCCGGTATTGACCAGATAAGCCTGCGCGCCAGCCGCCTGCATGCGTTTGACCAGCACTTCGGCGTATTGCGTCGGGTGCAGCGACAGGAAGGCTGCGCCAAAGCAGGCGGAGAAGGTTGGCGTGGGCTCGGTCACACCGCGCTCGGTACCGGCTAGCTTGGCGGTAAATCCGGACAGGAAATGGTACTGCGTCTGATCGGCGGTCAGGCGGGAGACCGGCGGCAGGACGCCGAACGCATCGGCCGTCAGGAAGATCACTTTGGTGGCATGGCCGGCTTTGGAAACCGGTTTAACAATGTTGTCGATATGGTCGATGGGGTAGGAGACGCGGGTGTTTTCGGTCTTCGAACCGTCATCGAAATCGATCGTGCCATCGGCGCGCACCACCACGTTTTCCAGCAGGGCATTGCGGCGGATGGCGTGATAGATATCCGGCTCGGCCGCTTCAGAGAGCTTGATGGTCTTGGCGTAGCAGCCCCCTTCGAAGTTAAACACGCCGTCGTCATCCCAGCCATGTTCGTCATCGCCAATCAGGCGGCGTTTCGGATCGGTGGAGAGGGTGGTTTTGCCGGTGCCTGAGAGGCCGAAGAAAATGGCGACATCGCCTTTCTCGCCGACGTTAGCAGAACAATGCATAGAGGCGATGCCCTTCAGCGGCAGCAGGTAGTTCATGATCGAGAACATCCCTTTCTTCATTTCGCCGCCGTACCAGGTGCCGCCGATCAGCTGGATGCGCTCGGTGAGGTTGAAGGCAATGAAGTTTTCCGAGTTCAGACCTTGCTCTTTCCACTGCGGGTTGGTGCACTTCGCGCCGTTCATCACGATGAAGTCGGGCTTGAAGGCTGCCAGCTCTTCGTCGCTCGGGCGGATGAACATGTTTTTAACGAAGTGCGCCTGCCAGGCCACTTCGGTAATAAAGCGCACGCTGAGACGGGTATCGGCGTTGGCGCCACAGAAGGCGTCGACGATAAACAGGCGTTTACCAGACAACTGCTGAGTGACCAGTCCTTTCAGATGCTGCCAGGTTTCCTGTGAAAGCGGCTTGTTGTCGTTTTTCCCTTTGCCTTTATCAGACCACCAAACGGTATCGCGGGTGGTGTCGTCGCGAACAAGGTACTTATCTTTCGGAGAACGACCGGTAAAAATGCCCGTGTCGACGGCGATAGCACCCAGACTGGTTAATACGCCACGTTCGTAACCTTCCAGGCTGGGGTCGAGCTCTTCCTGAAACAACATATCATAGCTGGGGTTGTGGACGATATCCTGAACGTCATTGATACCATAAGCCTTGAGATCCTGCGGGGTTAAACCATGATTAACGCGCATGTCACTGCTCCTTAGCCAAGATGTACTGCTGTAAATTGTAGGGTTTATTACCGGGTATTGACCGCGACCAGGCTCATAGATTTACGTATCTCGACATTCCTCAGAATGACGAAAAAAACGGTGACTCCTGTCACGAAGTGAAGTGGATTATCTCAGGAAATGGTCGGATATTGGGGGTAGATGTTTATTAATGGTTAAAAAGTAATTAAAAAAACTGCTGAAATGTGAATGTAATCGCTTTCCTGGAATAAAATTACGTAACTCTTTCAGCGAAAATCGATTCAACTCGTGAATAAATGGAAGTCAGGCACAGCGCGATGAACAACATCGCCGCCCTGTGCCTGTGGAAGACGCGGGGATTAATGGACCTGCGGGTCGGCCGGAGAGGCGTTATTACGGATCTCGGCAATATCCATGGCATTGAAGATATAGTGGCTACCGCAGTAGTCGCAGTGCATATCAATCTCGCCCTCATCAGCGAGGATGCTATCTATCTCTTCATCCGGCAGAGTCTTCAGCGCGCCAGCGCAGCGTTCACGAGAGCAGGTGCACTTGAATTCGACGCTCTGAGGCTCGTAGACCGTGACCTCTTCCTCATGGTACAGACGCCACAGCACATCGTTCGCCGGCAGGGTGAACAGCTCTTCCGCCTTGATGGTCTCGGTGAGCGTCGCCAGGTGTTCGAAGTCGGCAGTCTGGGCATCCTGCGCCGGCATCACCTGCAGCAGCATCCCGCCGGCCATCGGCTGGCCTTCATGTTCCCCGGTGCGAATGATTAGGCGCGTCGGCAGCTGCTCTGAACGCTGGAAGTAATCTTCCAGGCAGGCGGCCAGCGTATCGCCTTCGAGACCGACCACACCCTGATAACGCTCACCCTCTTGCGGGGAGATGGTAATGACCAGATAGCCGTTGCCAACCATCGTTTTTAGATCTGCATCGTCCGCAATATCACCCTGCACGCGCGCGACGCCGCGCAGCTGCTGCTGGTTATTGCCGTTGATCACCGCCAGCTGTAAAGGACCATCGCCCTGCAGCTGAACGGTAATATCGCCAGCAAACTTCAGCGTTGCGGTCAGCAGGCTGGTGGCGACCAGCAGTTCCGCCAGCACCGTTTTCACCGGCTGCGGATAGGTGTGATTCGCCAGAATCTGTTCCAGGGTTTCCGACACCGTCACCAGCTCGCCGCGTACGGCATAGTTTTCAAACAGATAACGATGTAATTGATCGTGTTGAGTCATAATCATCTCTCTTTCTGGCGCGAGTTACTCACTCTCGCCGTGTTTAAATCTCATCAGGTCGCGGCGTTCTTTCTTGTCCGGACGTCTGTCAGGGTGCGGCATGGTCAGGGCGTTCATTTTGCGCGCCAGGGCCACTTTTTCACGCTTTTCGATACTTTCCGCCGTCTCTTCATACAGGGCGACAGCTTCACTTGCCGGGCGGCGCTGCTCGGTGATACCGACGATTCGTACCGTACGCTCGTCGTTGCCCTGTCGCAGCGTCAGCATGGCGTCCAGTTCGACAATTTTCCCGGGCTTGCTGCGTTGTCCGTTGTAATGCACCTTGCCGCCTTCAATCATCTCCCGCGCCAGCGCGCGGGTTTTGTAAAAGCGAGCGGCCCAAAGCCATTTGTCCAGTCTGACGGTTTCGCTGGGCTTCTCTTTCATCGCCTCTCCTTCGGGGTAAGCGAAGGGATCAGTCGCCGGTAATCATTCAGCCCCGGATGGCGCAGATACTGCTTTTCCGCCAGCCCGGAGTCGGGATTGGTAATGCCCAGGCAGTAACGAATGCCAAATTCCCTCGCGGCATCCAGAATCGCCTCGCTGTCGTCGACAAACAGCGTTTTACGCGCCTCAAGACCGGTCTCCTCCGCTACGGCGCGCCACAGGCGCTGATCCTCTTTCGGATAACCAAATGTGTGGGTGGAAAGTAATAAATCAAGGTGCGCATCCAGGCCGGTATGTTTGAGCTTCACCGCCAGATTGTGGGGATGGGCATTGGTCAACAGAATGCGTCGCTTACCGCAGGCCTTGAGCGCATCAAGGAACGGCACCGTATCTTCGCGCAGCGTGGCGCGCGGACCCTGTTCACTGGTCATCGCACAAATATCCAAACCCAGGCGCTCGCTCCAGTAATCCAGACAATACCAGTTTAGCGTATGCTGCACGGCGTGATACTCCTGGCGCATGGCGTCTTTCGCCTCCTGCAGATTGAGGCCGCGGGCGGCTCCCCAGGTTTCAGGCACCAGCGTTTGCCAGAAATAGTTGTCGAAAGCGAGGTCCAGGAGCGTGCCGTCCATATCCAGCAGAACGGTATCAACCTCCTGCCAGGCGATATCAAAATGCATGATGACTCTCCAGCGAGCAGAAAATGGGCGACAGGGTATCATACCCCGTCGCCGGGGAAATTAATCTTGCGGGTCAGACGCGGGGAGCAGCACCGGGTTCAGGCAGCTTTCGTAATATTTCTGAATCTCTTCCATACGCTGGCGATGGCGTTGATAACGACGCAGCGCCTGTACGCCGTGGTAAGCCATGCATCCCAGCATCGACAACAGCAGCAGCGTAATGCCCAGATAGCGCCACAACCCGCTGCGATCAGGGATGCGATGCAGGTTGATATGCTGGGTGCCGTTGGCGTCGGTGAACAGGTTGGTGACGATCCCTTCGGCGTGGAAAGGGGTATGCATGAGCATACCGGCCAGCCGCCGCAGCTCGCTCCACTGCTCGTGTGCCGGATAATCATACAGGCTCACCGCCGGCCACGGCTGATTGACCAGCACGTTGCCCTCATCGCTGGCGATTAAGAAACCGCCGGGCGCCGGGCTGTTTAGCGCCTGCGCGGCTCGCGAGGTTTCACGCATCACAAAGGGGGCGGTGGAGGTGGTCACCAGATTCTCCAGCGACTCCGCGCTGACCGGGCGCAGCAGCACGTTCACGCCATCCAGTTTCCCGGCGGTGGCGCGCTTGGTCAGCGCCTCCCAGTTACGGGTATTTCCGAGGTTGACCAGCGCATTCTTCAGGCGCAGGCAGTCATCCTTTGCCGAGCAGAGATCGTTGGTTTTCAGGACGATATCGCCGAAATCATCCAGCAGCACCATGCCTGATTTCTGTATAGCGGAACGCAACGCCGGGCTGACGCGGGAGTCATCGTCGGTTTCCGGATGCAGCTGCCGCTGGACGGATTGCATCAGGGCGGTCGCTTTGCTGACAATATCAGACTCCGGCAGCGGCAGAGGAGGGGCATCGTTCCATACAATCTGTGAACAATCGAAAGGCAGGAACGGCGAATCCTCTTTGGCCGACCAGCTACCCGGCGTGCGGATATTACACATCCCGGTGCCTGTCAGACGCAGCGTATCACCAATGCGCACATGGGCTTTCGCCAGCTGGTCGACGGTAGTCGCTTCAATCGTCTGGGCGCCCTTCAACCACGACAGGGTGAACTTAAACGGCATATTCAGCGGTACGCTGGCCCACAGCATGACCACCACCACCAGCGCGCCGGCGGCGATAATCGCGCTGCGCAGCCAGTACTGTAGCGGGAAGTTTTTCACTTCATCATGGAGCGACAGGTAGCGTCCCTGGCGGGCCACGTGGCGGTTGAGATAGATATCAATATCGGTCTGCTGCCCCAGGTCCTGCGCGATCCATGGCTGCCAGTGGCGCGGATAGATGAGATCGATAATGCCCAGTGAGATGTTATTGATATGCTCTTGATCGTTTTCGCCAAACAGTCCCCAGCGCTTGGGGACGCCGCGCAGGCAGTGAATTTCGCGCAGCGCGGCGCGGCGCGGTGGGGCATAGATCCCCCAGATGCCGGCGGCGAGAAGCAATACACCCGCGGCCACCAGCCAGGGGGTAAAGACGGCTGGCCCAATCAGGCTGAAATAAAAGAACAGGAAGGAGGCGACGATCAGGATCGCTTCGCGCAGCCCATCCGGCCGGTTCAGCGCGTGTTCTTCCGGGCTTTCCCGACGGATCTGCCGCAGCTCTACCTGCTCACTTTCTTCGCCGCGAATGGAGGCCTGGGTGGCCGATGCGCGTTCCAGGGCGTAGCTTTGCGCTTCCTGGCGATAGTCGCTCAGGGTATGGCCGTTGAGCGTGATGACCAGCGGCAGGCTGTCGGTGGGGATCAGCTCGACGCTGTTTTCGTCGTTAATATGCTGTTCCCAGAATGGCGGCAGATGAACTTCCACCGAATCGAGGAAGTAGCGCCATTTGTTCGGCGCGTCGGTGGTGATCCCGTAGCGAGTAATGGCTCGCGTCACGGCGTAGACAGTATCACTCTGTTCGTTCAGCGCCAGAACAATGGGCGCCGTCGTTGCGCCGGACGCCGGGACCTGCAGGGCGCGGCTGAGCTCCGCAAGATACTTTTCGATAGCCTGACGCTCATCGGCAGGAAGCGGCCGCGTGGTCGCGTCGCTAAAGGCGTGCAGGAGAGGAAGGCGTCGACGTCTGGCGTGAGAGCGATACCACCATCCGATGAGCAATACGCAGATTAGCAGAGCTGTAAGGAAAATCAGAAAGGTGCCCATGCCCATCCCATCATAGTTATTTTTTTCTTACGATATCGTCGGTGAACGTCAATACTAACGTCAAGCTGCAGTGTTAGCGGCGCACCTGGTTACAGGGTAGTGAATATGTCATGCAGCAGCGTATAAGCTTACCAAAAACGTTAATGCGCAGAAATCGGTAAATTCTCAAACAGAATTCAAGCTATTGACTTTTTTATCTTTATTACTTTCCCCTTTGCCGGTAAAAGGTTACAACTCTGTAAATAAGTAGCGATTTGGATTGCCGAAAGCGTGTTGCGTATCGCACAATGACTGCTTAATCACAGCATAGACCGATGACAATGAGCAAATCATTACAAAAACCCACCATTCTCAATGTTGAAACCGTCGCCCGTTCGCGCCTCTTTAATGTCGAAAGCGTCGATCTGGAATTCAGCAACGGTGTGCGTCGCGTTTATGAACGTATGCGGCCGTCTACCCGTGAAGCGGTGATGATTGTACCGATTGTTGATGATCACATTATTTTGATTCGCGAGTATGCCGTCGGCACGGAATCCTACGAGCTGGGTTTCTCTAAAGGGCTGATTGACCCGGGTGAAACGGTGGATGAAGCAGCCAACCGCGAGTTGAAAGAAGAGGTTGGCTTTGGCGCCAATAAGCTGACGTTTCTGAAGA
This sequence comes from Klebsiella sp. H-Nf2, assembly GCF_002806645.1. Lineage (NCBI taxonomy): Bacteria > Pseudomonadati > Pseudomonadota > Gammaproteobacteria > Enterobacterales > Enterobacteriaceae > Klebsiella > Klebsiella sp. H-Nf2. The sequence continues at coordinate 41,887 of NZ_PIBL01000003.1, read as the reverse complement.
AGCTCAGTATGGCCCCCTCCTACTTCTCCAGCAAAATGAATATCCTGGTGGCGGAAGACCTTTATCCTGAGTCGCTGCCGGGCGATGAGCCCGAACCGCTGCCGCAGGTGCGCTGGCCGCTGGCGCAGCTGATGTCGCTGCTGGATGAAGAAGATTTTAACGAGGCTCGTAACGTCAGCGCGCTGTTTTTAGTGCGCGAATGGCTGCTGGCTCAGGGCCGACTCTGAGAGAAAGCGCGCCGTTAGCAGCAATAAAAAAGCGCCCGCAGGCGCTTTTTTTGTCAGAACAGTTCGTGGGTTTCACCGCCGCCGTCAGTCAGGGTAGTGCCCACCTCATGGACCGCCTGCTGCGTGGGTTGGGTTCCTTCAATGAAGTATTCCGCACGACTGTTGCCTCCGTTCGCCAGCTGACCGGTGCTGCGGTCAATATTCACCGTGACGATACCTGGCGGCGGGGTTAATGGTTCTTCCGGCACCCCCTCCAGCACGCTTTTCATAAAGCTGTCCCAGGCCGGCTGGGCACTTTTAGCACCGCCCTCATAGCCGGAGATCTGATCTTTAATCGCCCCGGAGGCGGTGGTGCGGCCAAGATCGCGACGATGATCGTCAAAGCCGATCCATACCGAGGTCACCACACCCGGCCCGTAGCCTGAGAACCAGGCATCCTTCGAGCTGTTGGTGGTCCCGGTCTTCCCGCCGATGTCATGCCGCTGCAGATCGCGTCCGGCGCGCCAGCCGGTTCCCATCCAGCCCGGCTCGCCAAAGATGTTGCTGTTCAGCGCGCTTTTGATCAGGAACGACAGGGGCGTATTAATCACATGCGGCGCGTATTCCTGGGCGCCGCTCTGCGCGATCAGCGACTGGTTGGCCTGTTCCAGCTGCGGCTGCGGCGGCACGTTGCCATTCTGCGGTTCCGTCGAGGTGGCAACATCTTCCACATCTTTGTTTTCCAGCACGTTGGATTTTGGCGTATCGCCGTAAATCACCGGTAAGTCGCACTGCGGGCAGGCGATCTTCGGACGCTCCTCGAAGAGAACGCCGCCCTGATCATTCTCAATCTTACTGATAAAGAACGGATTGACCAGGAAGCCGCCATTGGCCATCACCGAATATCCGCGGGCAACCTGCATGGGGGTAAAGGAGGCAGAACCCAGGGCCAGCGACTCGGTATGGACAATGTTTTGCGCCGGGAAGCCAAAGCGCTGCAGATACTCGGCGGCATAGTCGACGCCCATGGCACGCATAGCGCGCACCATCACCACGTTTTTCGACTGTCCAAGCCCCTGACGTAAACGAATCGGACCGGCATACTGCGGCGGCGAGTTCTTCGGTCGCCAGTCGGAGCCTGCGCCCGCATCCCAGCGCGAGATCGGCACATCGTTAAGCATGCTTGCCAGCGTTAAGCCTTTATCCATCGCGGCGGTATAGAGGAACGGCTTAATGTTGGAGCCGACCTGACGCAGCGCCTGAGTGGCACGGTTGAACTTGCTCTGGTTAAAGTCAAACCCGCCGACGAGAGCAATAATCGCGCCGTTTTGCGGATTAATGGAGACCAGCGCTGAGTTGACGTCCGGGACCTGCGACAGCCACCAACTGTCACCCACTTTACGAACCCAGATCTGCTGCCCGGCCTGCAGTACGTCGTTGACCTTACGCGGCGTCGCTCCCTGCTGTGTGTCAGAGATAAAGCGACGGGCCCAGCGTACGCCATCCATCGTCAGAGAAACCGAGTCGCCGTTAGCCAATAGCGCGACGGCCTCCTGGGCATTCGCGGCAGTGACCACTGCGGGCGAAAGCGGGCCGAAGCCAGGCTGGCGCTTCAGCGAGTCGACGATCTTCTTCGTCTCCCACGGCGTTTCACCGACTTTCCACAGCACGCTGGCCGGGCCGCGGTAGCCGTGACGCATATCGTAATCCAGCACGTTATTGCGTACCGCCTGCTGGGCTGCCTGCTGGTTCTTGCGGGTAATGGTGGTGTAAACCCGGTAGCCATCTTCATAGGCTTGTTCGCCGTAGCGATTCACCATCTCCTGGCGCACCATTTCGCTCAGGTAAGGGGCGGAAAAGGCGATTTTCGGGGCATGATAGCTGGCGTCGATCGCTTCGCTGCGTGCCTGATCGTATTGTGCCTGGGTGATATACCCCTCGCTTAGCATACGTGACAGCACCACGTTGCGGCGGGCTGTCGCGCGATCCATCGAGTAGAGCGGGTTAAAGGTGGAAGGGGCTTTCGGCAGGCCGGCAATCACCGCCATCTCACTCAGGGTCAGCTGGTCGATAGGCTTGCCAAAATAGACCTGCGCCGCGGCGCCGACGCCATAGGCGCGGTAGCCGAGGTAGATCTTGTTCAGATACAGCTCAAGGATTTCATCTTTGTTCAGCAACTGCTCGATGCGGATGGCCAGAAAGGCCTCTTTAATCTTACGCATCAACGTCTTCTCGGGGCTGAGGAAGAAGTTACGTGCTAACTGCTGGGTGATAGTGCTGGCGCCCTGGGAGGCGTGGCCTGAAAACATCGCCACGCTGGCAGCGCGGAAAATACCCACCGGATCGACACCGTGATGCTCATAGAAACGGCTGTCTTCGGTAGCGATAAACGCTTTTACCAGCTCGGGGGGAATTTGCTGCAACGTCACAGGGATACGGCGTTTTTCGCCATATTGCGCAATAAGCTCACCGTCGGCGCTATAGACCTGCATCGGGATCTGCAAACGCACATCCTTCAAGGTTGCGACATCAGGGAGTTGCGGCTCTATGTATTTGTAGAGGCCAAAAATCGAGCCTGCTCCCAGCAGTACGCAACAGACTGCAAGGATCAATAGATACTTTACGAACTTCACCGGTGTTTTCCCATTTAGTTTTATTTGGGCAGTTTATAAACAAACGCGCGGTAGTATAAAGGCAAGCCAGGAGCATTGATATAGCCGGACAGTTTTGCCGGATAAGGAGATCGTAAGCATGGCTTTCAGAAACTGGCGGATCGGGATGCATATCCAACAGGATAGCATTGCTATTGTCGCACTACTGCATGAACGCTCACACTGGGCGCTGCGCCGCTGGTGGCGTATCCCGCTGCCGTCAGGCCTGGTACGGCAGGGGATGGTGGTGGACGTCAGCGCCCTTGGCGCACGGCTTGCCGCCTGGCGGCGGGAGCTACCGGTGCAGCATCAGGTCAGTATCGCTTTCCCCGCCGTTCGCACGCTGCAAAAGCGCCTGCCGTATCCCCAGTTTGCCCTGCGGGATCGTGAACAGGCGACGTGGATAGCCAGCGCGATGACCCAGCAGCTGGCGATGCCCGCCGCCTCCTTAAGCATTGATTATGCCCCCACCTCGCGAGATGACGGCTGGCAGGTCACGGCGGCGCAGCGACTGGACATCAATGTCCTGCGGGAGCTGGCAGGACGGCTGCGACTGCGAGTAGCGGCCATCGTGCCGGATGCCAGCGCGCTCGGCGCGTTTGTCCCCTGGCTGAACGCGCAGTCGCAGGGCCTCGCGTGGCGGGATGAAAATCACTGGCTATGGGCAACGCAGGAGGCCTGGGGTTGTGTCACCTGCGATGAGGTGAAGTCGTTAAGCCAGCTGGCGGAGCAGCTTCAGGTTCCTTTGCGTCTGTGCGCTGACGCTGGCGACGAAGCCAACAGCTTAGATGTCTGGCAGGTCATTCACCGCCGGCAGCCTCCTCTGCCGGCCGATGGCGATCGCTACGCTATCGCCCTTGGGCTGGCGCTGGGGAGTGAACACCATGACGCATGCCGTTAATCTTCTCCCCTGGCGTGACCTGCGGCGGCGCCAGCGCCTGCGCTTCCTCCTGCTGATTGCTACCGGCATTATGCTGCTGGGGTTGATGATCCTGCAGGTATGGCGCACGGTCCGTCTGCAGCATCTCAACCTGACAACACTCCACGCGACGGCCGACACGCAGCTGCTCGCCTCGCTTAAACAGCGCGAGCTTCCAATGCGCGAGGCGTGGCAGCAGCACCAGCGTCATCGTCAGCAGCAACGGCGTAGAGCGGCGATCGCCGCCTGGCAACCCAGGCTGCTGGCGCTGGCGGCAGATCTGCCCGCGCAGGCGTGGCTGACGCGGCTGGATTACCAGGGCGCAGTTCTGACCGTGAACGGCCTGGCCCTGAATCTGCGGGCGCTGGCCGGACTGGAGCGCGTTCTGACTAACGTGGAGGGATTCGCGCCGGCAAAAGCGGGCGGAACGCAGCGCGACGCCGAGGGGCGCTGGCAGTTCAGCTTTACCCTCACAGGAGAGCGCACCGATGCGGATTAGCACCCGGCGCAGCAAGACGGTGCTGCTGATCCTGCTCATGATGGGGCTGCTGGGTTTCGGCGTTACGCTCTGGCGCGCTGCCGGACCGCCGCTGGCGGCAGTGTCCCGCGACACCGTCCTGCAGATGCAATGGCGTCGGGTGATGGCATTGCGCATACCCGCCGGTGAAATCCCAGTGGAGGGCATCGATAAACAGCCGTTTTCGCCGATAGCCATTCCGCTTGCCGGGGTGAAGCTTATCGCCTGGCGACCCCAGGGGAACGGGGGCGAGATGGAGCTGACCCTACCCTGGCAGACGCTGCCCGCGCTTTTTTCCTGGTTGGCGCGCTGTGGAATGACCCCGCGATCGTTCTCACTGGAGCGCGAGGCGCAGGCACTCCGTCTGCGTTTGCAACTGGAGGCGGAAGATGGGGCGTAAATGCTGGGCATTACTGTGGTTGCCGCTGTCGCTGCTGGCAGCAGAGCGTGACCCTTTCCAGCCGGTTGAGGATCCCTGCCGCACGGCGCAGCTATCGCAATGGCGCTATGGCGGCGCGGCCGGGGATGACGCTGGCTGGATGGGGTTTCTGCAGGACGGGAGCGGCAAGTGGCGGCGGGTGCGCATGGATGATCAATTGCCCACGGGCTGGCGGGTGAGCCGGCTGACGGCCGGTGAGCTGGTGATCGCTACGCCTCCTGGGTGTGAACCGCCAGCGTGGCGCTGGCAACGTGAAGGGAAACAATATGATGCGATGGATAAGCCTGCTGCTTCTGCTGCTGCCGCTGGCGGCGGGCGCCGCCCGAAATGAAAAGACAATTTCGCTGGTGGTCGATGACGCGCCGGTGGCTCATGTGCTGCAAGCGCTAGCCGAAATGAACCACAAGAACCTTGTTGTGGCGCCGGACGTTAGCGGTACGCTCTCCCTGCGTCTGCAAAAGGTTCCCTGGACCCAGGCGTTGCGGGCGGTGGCGGATAGCGCAGGCCTCTCTTTGCAACAGCAGGGGACGGTCATCTACGCGCATACTCAGGCCTGGCAAAAGGCAAATCAGGTGCAGCGTGAAGCCGAACAGGAGAAACGCCTGCAGAACCTGCCCCTGCAGGCCGAGAACGTGACCCTGCACTATGCCGATGCCGAGGAGCTGGCTAAAACGGGCGGTAAGTTGCTCAGCGCCAGGGGGCACCTGATGGCGGACAAGCGGACCAACCGGCTGCTGATCCGCGATGATGCCCGGCACCTGCCGGCGTTGAAAGCCTGGGCGCAGGAGATGGATTTGCCCGTCGGGCAGGTTGAGCTGGCTGCCCATATCGTGTCGATGAGCGAAACCAGCCTTCGCGAGCTGGGGGTGAAGTGGCGGCTTGCTGAGGTCGGCGGCACGCCGGGCTCCGGTAAAATGACCACCCTGAGCAGCGATTTAGCGGTGAACGATGCCAGCACCCGCGCGGGTTTTAACATCGGCAAGATCAACGGTCGCTTGCTTGAACTCGAGCTTTCCGCGCTGGAGCGCAAGCAGCAGGTCGATATTATCGCCAGCCCTCGTTTGCTGGCCTCGCATATGCAGCCCGCCAGCATCAAGCAGGGGAGCGAGATCCCCTATCAGGTTTCCAGCGGTGAAAGCGGCGCCACGTCGGTGGAGTTTAAAGAAGCCGTGCTGGGGATGGAGGTGACGCCGACGGTGCTGCAGCAGGGGAGAGTGCGGCTGAAGCTGCGGATCAGCGAAAATACGCCGGGCCAGGTGCTGAAGCAGGATAATGGCGAGGCGCTGGCCATCGATAAACAGGAGATAGAGACTCTGGTGGAAGTTCGCAGCGGCGAGACCTTAGCGTTGGGCGGCATCTTTTCGCAGAAAAACAAAACCGCCCGCGACAGCGTCCCGCTGCTTGGCGATATCCCGGTGCTGGGGCGTCTGTTTCGGCGCGACGGGAAAGATAATGAACGCCGTGAACTGGTTGTCTTTATTACGCCACGGATTCTGGCAGTACGTTAAGCAGGTTTTTCATGCTAAACACGTTTCAGGTGTTTGACGTGAGGACGGATTTAGCATACAAGGGGTACCGATTTGAGAGTCGGGTACGACATCAATCCTCCCTTTATTGTCCGGCGATTTTATTCAGTTGCCAAACCAGCCGGAGTATTGAGATAATTTTTAGTCTGACTCTCGCTCTATTGCATATGAGGTTTCAGTTCATGCCCTGCGGCGCTGGGTGTCTGCGAAGCGGGTTTATCATTAACGAATAGTCTTAGTAGTACCGAAAAAATGGCAGAGAAACGCAATATCTTTCTGGTTGGGCCTATGGGTGCCGGCAAAAGCACTATTGGGCGCCAGTTAGCCCAACAGCTCAACATGGAATTTTACGATTCCGATCAAGAAATTGAGAAACGCACTGGCGCTGATGTGGGCTGGGTCTTCGATGTTGAAGGCGAAGACGGCTTCCGCGACCGTGAAGAAAAAATTATCAATGAGTTGACGGAAAAACAGGGGATTGTGCTGGCGACTGGCGGCGGCTCTGTAAAATCCCGTGAAACGCGTAACCGTCTCTCCGCCCGCGGCGTGGTGGTCTACCTGGAAACGACAATCGAGAAGCAGTTGGCCCGTACGCAGCGCGATAAAAAGCGTCCTTTGCTACAAGTCGATGCGCCGCCTCGTGAAGTGCTGGAAGCGCTGGCTGACGAGCGTAACCCGCTGTATGAAGAGATCGCCGATGTGACTATCCGTACAGACGATCAGAGTGCGAAAGTCGTCGCGAACCAGATTATTCATATGCTGGAAAGCAATTGATTCTGGCTTAATAAAAGTGCGTCAGAGTAAAAGTCACTGAGGTGGACGTCGCGTTATGGAGAGGCTTACTGTTACCCTCGGGGAACGTAGTTACCCGATTACCATCGCGGCTGGTTTGTTTAACGATCCAGCTTCCTTCCTGCCACTCAAGTCGGGCGACCAGGCTATGCTGGTCACCAACGAAACGCTGGCGCCGCTTTATCTGGATACCGTCCGCTCTGTGCTGGAGCAGGCAGGGGTCAACGTTGACAGCGTGATCCTGCCCGATGGCGAGCAGTATAAAAGCCTGGCGGTGATGGATACCGTTTTTACCGCTCTGTTGCAAAAACCGCATGGTCGCGACACCACACTGGTGGCGCTTGGCGGCGGCGTAATTGGTGATTTAACCGGTTTCGCCGCGGCAAGCTATCAGCGCGGCGTGCGTTTTATCCAGGTCCCCACCACTCTGTTGTCGCAGGTCGATTCGTCGGTCGGCGGCAAAACCGCAGTGAACCATCCTCTCGGCAAAAACATGATTGGCGCCTTCTGGCAGCCGGTTTCCGTGGTGGTTGATCTTAACTGTCTGAAGACCCTGCCGACGCGCGAGCTCGCTTCCGGACTGGCTGAAGTTATCAAGTACGGGGTGATCCTCGACGGCGAATTCTTCAGCTGGCTGGAAAACAACATTGATGCGCTGCTGGCGCTGGATGAAAAAGCGATGGCGTACTGTATTCGCCGTTGCTGTGAGCTGAAAGCGGAAGTTGTCGCTGCCGACGAGCGTGAAACTGGGTTACGTGCTTTACTCAATCTTGGACATACCTTCGGCCATGCTATCGAGGCGGAAATGGGCTACGGTAACTGGCTGCACGGCGAAGCGGTGGCGGCAGGAATGGTGATGGCGGCGCATACGTCCGAACGGCTGGGGCAGTTCCGCACGCAGGATACTCAGCGCATTATCGCTCTGCTCAAGCGTGCAGGCTTACCGGTACGCGGCCCGCAGGAGATGAGTGCGCAGGCGTATTTGCCCCATATGATGCGCGATAAAAAAGTACTGGCGGGCGACATGCGGCTGGTGCTTCCGCTCGCAATAGGAAGCAGCGAGCTGCGCGGCGGAGTGCCGCACGATGTGGTTCTTGGCGCGATTGCTGATACTCAGCAGGCGCAACAATAAGAAGGTCTGGCCGCGTTCGCGCGGCGTTATCATTTCGGGTGATGTGCAATAATCGTGAGCATAAGCCTTTTAGTGGGGTGTTAAATGGATGATTTCAAACCAGAAGACGATATGAAAGCCGATCGCAACGATCGTCGTGCTGGTCGTTCCCGTCAGTCTTCCGAGCGTGATGCCGATCCGCAGATCAATTTTGACGACGTCGATCTTGATGCCGATGAAGGCCGTCCGACGCGCGCCGGTAAGGCCCGTCGCGAGCGTGAAGAGGAAGAGTTCGAAGAAGAACTGGATGCGGAAGACGAGGAACTGCTCGAAGAGCAGCCTGTAGAGCGTCGTCCGCGCAAGCGTAAAAAAGCGCCAGCCAAACCTGCTTCCCGTCAGTACATCATGATGGGCGTGGGGATTCTGGTGCTGCTGCTGTTAATCGTGGGTATCGGTTCTGCGCTGAAATCGCCATCATCGTCCAGCCAGCAGACCGCTTCCGGCGAGAAGAGCATTAATCTGTCTGACGACCAGTCCACCAGCACGCCTACGCCTGCTGCCGGCCAGGAACAGACCTCCGCCAATACCGCCCCACAGCAGGACGTAACGGTTCCGCCTATTGCCGCGAACCCGACGCAGGGCCAGGCCGCGGCAGAACCGCAGGGCCAGCAGCGTGTTGAAGTTCAGGGCGATCTGAACAATGCGCTGACCCAGCAGCAGGGCCAGCTGGACGGCGCTGTGGCTAACTCGACGCTGCCAACTGAACCGGCAACCGTCGCGCAGATCCGTAATGGTGCCAATGGCACTGCGGCTCCGCGCCAGGCGACCGAGCGTCAGACGGCTGCAACGCCGCGTCCGGCTGAGCGTAAGCACACCGTTATCGAAGCGAAGCCACAGACGAAGCCTCAGGCCGTGGCAAAAGCGCCGGTAGAAACGAAGCCGGTTCAGCCGAAGCATGTTGAAAGCGCGGCGACTACCGCCCCGGCGAAAACCACCGTAACCGAAAGCAAACCGGTGGCAACAGCGCAGAGCAAACCGGCAGCAACAGCAACCACCACCACTGCCGCGCCAGCCGCAACGGCAGCCACGGCAGCGCCAGCCGCGAAGAGCGGTAAAACGGCAGGTGACGTGAGTTCAATGAAATCTGCGCCGTCGGGTAACTATACCCTGCAGCTCAGCAGCTCCTCTAACTACGACAACCTGAACAACTGGGCGAAGAAAGAGAAGCTGGATCGATATGTTGTCTATGAAACGTCGCGTAACGGCCAACCGTGGTACGTGCTGGTGAGCGGTATCTATGCTTCGAAAGAAGAAGCGAAACGCGCTGTCACCTCGCTGCCGGCGGACGTGCAGGCGAAAAATCCATGGGCAAAACCACTGCATCAGGTTCAGGCTGACCTGAAATAATGCCGTGGGGTAGTCTTAAGCGCAGGATGCTGTCGGAGCTTTCTCCACAGCCGGAGAATGTGTAATTAGTTAGGCAGCATGAAAAAGAATCGCGCTTTTCTGAAGTGGGCAGGGGGGAAGTACCCCCTGCTTGACGATATTAAAAAGCATTTGCCGGAAGGCGAGTGCTTAATCGAGCCCTTTGTGGGCGCCGGGTCGGTATTTCTCAATACCGACTTTTCTCGTTATATCCTCGCGGATATCAACAGTGACTTAATTGGCCTGTACAACATCGTTAAATTGCGTACCGACGAATACGTCGCCGCTGCGCGTGAGATGTTTGTCCCGGAAAACAACATCGCTGAGCGCTACTACCAGTATCGTGATGAATTCAACCAAAGCCAGGATCCGCTGCGTCGCGCGGTGCTGTTCCTGTATCTGAATCGCCACGGCTACAACGGCCTGTGTCGCTACAATCTGCGCGGCGAGTTTAATGTGCCGTTTGGCCGCTATAAAAAGCCCTATTTCCCCGAGGCAGAGCTCTATCATTTCGCCGAGAAAGCGCAAAACGCCGAGTTTTACTGCGAATCTTATGAAGAGTGCATGCAACGTGCCGATAGCCGCGCGGTGGTTTATTGCGATCCACCCTATGCGCCGCTGACGGCGACGGCGAACTTTACCGCCTACCACACCAACAGCTTCAATCTGGAACAACAGGTACTGCTGGCGCAAAAGGCGGAATCGCTGATGAAAAAGCGGATCCCGGTGTTGATTTCCAACCACCGTACACCGTTGACGCAGGAATGGTATAAAAACGCGGCAGAAACACATATTGTGAAGGTTCGGCGCAGCATCAGCAGCAACGGTGGTACGCGTAAAAAGGTGGATGAGCTATTAGCGCTCTACCGTCCGCCTAAGACCAAATAAATTTCAAGGAGATGCGGATGAAGCAGTATTTGATTGCCCCTTCGATTCTGTCAGCTGATTTTGCCCGTCTGGGTGAGGATACCGCGAAGGCGCTGGCGGCAGGTGCGGATGTCGTGCACTTCGACGTCATGGACAACCACTACGTGCCGAATCTGACGATTGGCCCGATGGTGCTGAAATCGCTGCGTAACTACGGTATTACCGCGCCGATCGACGTCCACCTGATGGTGAAGCCGGTCGACCGCATCATTCCTGATTTTGCCGAAGCCGGCGCCAGCATCATCACCTTCCATCCTGAAGCCTCCGAACACGTCGATCGTAGCCTGCAGCTGATTAAAGAGCACGGCTGTAAAGCGGGCCTGGTGTTTAACCCGGCGACGCCGCTGAGTTATCTCGATTATGTGATGGATAAGCTGGACGTGATCCTGCTGATGTCGGTTAACCCCGGTTTTGGCGGCCAGTCTTTTATTCCCCAGACGCTGGATAAACTGCGTGAAGTACGCCAGCGCATCGATGCTTCTGGCTACGATATTCGCCTGGAAGTGGATGGCGGCGTGAAAGCCAGCAACATTGGCGAAATCGCCGCGGCGGGTGCGGATATGTTTGTTGCCGGTTCGGCGATCTTCGGTCAGCCGGACTACAAGAAAGTGATTGATCAAATGCGTAGTGAATTAGCGAAGGTGAGTCATGGATAAATTACAGGCGATCCGCGGCATCGCGTTTGATCTCGACGGCACGCTGGTGGACAGCGCGCCGGGTCTAACCTCGGCGGTTGATAACGCCCTCTACGCCCTTGAGCTGCCGGTGGCGGGAGAAGAACGCGTTGTCACCTGGATCGGCAACGGCGCCGATGTCCTGATGGAGCGGGCGCTGACCTGGGCTCGTCAGGAGCGTGCGACATTACGGGCGGCGATGGGTAAGCCTTCCGTCGACGATCATGATATTCCGCAAGACGAACAGCTGCGCATTTTGCGTAAGCTGTTTGACCGCTATTACGCCGAAACGGCGGAAGAGGGTAGCTTCCTGTTCCCGGCGGTGGCCGATACGCTCGGCGCGCTGCATGCCAAAGGCCTGCCGCTGGCGCTGGTCACCAATAAGCCGACGCCGTTTGTCGCCCCGCTGCTGGACGCGCTCGATATCGCGAAATATTTTACCGTGGTGATTGGCGGCGATGACGTGCAGAACAAAAAGCCGCATCCGGAACCGCTGCTGCTGGTGGCGGAAAAGCTCTCTCTGGCTCCTGCCGAGCTGCTGTTCGTCGGCGATTCGCGCAATGATATTCAGGCGGCCAAAGCGGCAGGCTGCTGCTCTGTCGGCCTGACCTACGGTTATAACTATGGCGAACCGCTTGCGCTGAGCGAGCCGGACTATCTCTTCGACCAGTTTAATGAACTCTTACCCGCTCTCGGGTTACCGCACAGTGAAACTCAGGAATTGAAACATGACTAAGCCCATCGTTTTTAGTGGCGCACAGCCCTCAGGTGAACTGACCATTGGCAACTACATGGGTGCGCTGCGTCAGTGGGTAAACATGCAGGACGATTACCACTGCATCTATTGCATCGTGGACCAGCACGCCATTACCGTGCGCCAGGATCCGCAGCAGCTGCGCAAGGCGACGCTGGATACCCTGGCGCTGTATCTGGCCTGCGGTATCGATCCGCAGAAAAGCACCATCTTCGTTCAGTCGCACGTGCCGGAACACGCCCAGTTAGGCTGGGCGCTGAACTGCTACACCTATTTCGGCGAACTGAGCCGCATGACCCAGTTTAAAGACAAGTCCGCGCGCTACGCGGAGAACATCAATGCCGGTCTGTTTGATTACCCGGTACTGATGGCCGCTGACATTCTGCTGTATCAGACCAACCAGGTTCCGGTAGGGGAAGATCAGAAACAGCACCTGGAACTGAGCCGCGATATCGCCCAGCGTTTTAACGCCATCTATGGCGATGTCTTTAAAGTGCCTGAGCCGTTTATTCCGAAGTCCGGCGCACGCGTGATGTCGCTGCTGGAGCCGACCAGGAAGATGTCCAAGTCCGACGACAACCGCAACAACGTCATCGGCCTGCTGGAAGATCCGAAATCGGTGGTCAAGAAGATCAAACGCGCGGTGACCGACTCCGACGAGCCGCCGGTGGTACGCTACGACCTGAAAGAAAAAGCGGGTGTCTCCAACCTGCTGGATATCCTCTCCGCGGTCACCGGGAAAACCATTCCTGAGCTGGAGCAGCATTTTGAAGGCAAAATGTATGGCCACCTGAAAGGCGAAGTCGCTGAAGCGGTGTCGGGCATGCTGACTGAGCTGCAGGAGCGCTATCACCGTTTCCGTAACGACGAAGCGTTTCTCAATCAGGTAATGAAAGACGGCGCAGAGAAAGCCAGCGCGCGCGCTTCTCAGACCCTGAAAGCGGTATACGAAGCGATTGGTTTTGTCGCCAGGCCGTAAGCGACGCAACAGCTAAAAAGGCGGGATATTATCCCGCCTTTTTTATGTCTGTCGTCCACGTGGGGAGGCGAAGGTTAGTGGTTCGAGAACCAGTTCAGTTTATCCCGCAGGCCAACCACGCGACCGACGATGATCAGTGCCGGGCTGGCCATCTGCTGCGCCAGGATATCCAGTTGCCCTAAGGTGCCGCTGACCACTTTTTGCGACACGGCGGTGCCGTTCTCGACGATGGCGGCGGGCATATCTTCCGCCATGCCGTGAGCAATGAGCTTCTCACGGATCGCCGGCGCCTGGTTCAGACCCATGTAGAACACCAGGGTTTGCTTCTCCACCGCCAGGTTCGCCCAGTCCAGCTCGCCGCCGGTTTTCAGGTGGCCGGTGACCAGGCGGACGCCCTGGGCGAAATCGCGGTGTGTTAACGGGATCCCCGAGTAGGCGGAGCAGCCGGAGGCGGCGGTGATGCCTGGAACAACGGAGAAGGGGATGCCCGCCTCACAAAGGGTTTCCAGCTCTTCCCCTCCGCGGCCAAAGATAAAGGGATCGCCGCCTTTCAGCCGGACCACGCGTTTTCCTTTTTGCGCTTCACGCAGCAGGATCTGGTTGATCTCCTCCTGCGGGACGCAGTGGTAGCCAGAACGTTTGCCGACGAACACCCGGTCGGCATCGCGACGCACCAGATTCATGATGTCGTCGGAAACCAGCCGGTCATAAACCACCACGTCGGCCTGCTGGATCTGCTGCAGGCCTTTGAGCGTAAGCAGCCCGGCGTCACCGGGACCGGCGCCAACCAGGACGACCTCGCCGCGATGCTCCAATGGCTCCGTCAGTAGCTGCTCGGTGGTATCCGCCACTGCCTGCCGATCGTCATTGGCCAGCGACTGCGCCAGCCGGTCGTTCACAAACAGCTTCTCCCAGAAGCGGCGACGTTCGCCCACGCTGGCAAACTGCTGCTTAACGCGCGCGCGCAGATGGCCGGCATAGCGGGCCAGCTGGCCGAGATGCAGGGGTAAGACTGACTCCAGCTTCTCGCGCAGCAGGCGCGCCAGTACCGGCGATGTCCCGCCCGAAGAGACGGCGACCATCAGCGGCGAGCGGTCAATGATGGATGGCATAATAAAGCTGGCCTGACGCGGGGCATCCACCACGTTACAGAAGATACGCCGCGCTTCGGCCGCATCGCTGACCTGCTGGTTCACCGTCTCATTATCGGTAGCGGCAATGGCCAGCCAGCAGGTGTCCAGCAGCGAGGGGATAAACTCCCCCTGCACCAGGGTTAGCATCTGTGAATCGGCCCACACCTGAAACTGCGGGGTGAAGTCGAGCGCATTGACCGTGACGTTTGCGCCAGCATCCAGTAGCAGACGGGCCTTGCGTTCGGCGACATCCCCGCCGCCAACCAGTAAACAATCCCGCTGGCGCAACTGGCAGAATATGGGTAAGTGATCCACAGAATAACCTCATGAAAATAAGGGGTAGAAAATGCGTGGTCGTAGAATAGCAGCAAAGGTAATACAAAACATGCGACTTATCCCGCACTCATGCGTTGTCGGTCAGAAGTGTTGCTTATGTCTCCCCCCGTAGCCGGGGGGAGGAAGAGGACTTACGCTTTAAGCTGCACCTGGCCGTCTTTCACCCGGGCGTCGAAGCGGGCGATGGAGTGGCTGGCATCTTCCATGCACAGGCCGTCGCTCAGGCGGAAGCGCTGCTTTTTCAGCGGGCTGGCAACCCATAGCGCGCCGTCATGTTCGGCGATAATCCCGCGAGACAGCACGCTGGCGTTGAAGAACGGGTCAATGTTGCTGATGGCGAATACCCTGTCGTCCTGGTAGGGACGGAAGACTGCCACCTGCTGCTGGCCGAGCAGCGCGCAGACGCCGGTGGCCGGCAGGATGTCGTCAATTTTGCAGATGTTTACCCACTGGCTCATACGTTTTCCTCCACCAGCGTGACCGGGATGCGCTCATAGGGCGTGGCCGGGCGGTGCTGGTCACGTTCCGGCACCACCTGTACGTTCGGGTCGCGCTGGTCGCTGTTGATAAAGTGTTTGAAGCGGGTCTGCGCCGCCGGGTTGTTGACGGTTTCGGTCCACTCGCAGGCGAAGGCGGCGCGCAGGCGAGCCAGCTCCTCTTCCAGATGGTCGTTCAGGCCCAGCTTGTCATCGATGATGACGCTGCGCAGATAGTCGATGCCGCCTTCCATGTTGTCCAGCCACGGCGCGGTGCGGGTCAGCTTATCGGCGGTGCGGATGTAGAACATCATAAAGCGGTCGAGATACTTAATCAGCGTCTCGCGATCAAGGTCCGCGGCCAGCAGATCGGCGTGGCGCGGCTTCATCCCGCCATTACCGCACACGTACAGGTTCCAGCCTTTCTCGGTGGCGATGATCCCCACGTCTTTGCCCTGGGCCTCCGCACATTCGCGGGTGCAGCCGGAGACGCCGAACTTCATTTTGTGCGGGGTGCGGATGCCTTTGTAGCGGTTTTCCAGTTCCACGCCGAAGCCGACGCTGTCGCCGACCCCGTAGCGGCACCAGGTGCTACCGACGCAGGTTTTCGCCATCCGCAGCGCTTTGGCGTAGGCGTGGCCGGTTTCGAAGCCCGCTTCAATCAGCTGACGCCAGATCTCCGGCAGGTCGTCTTTCTGCGCGCCAAACAGGCCGATGCGCTGGGAGCCGGTGATTTTGGTGTACAGATTGAATTCACGCGCGATACGGCCCACGGCGACCAGCCCTTCCGGCGTGATTTCGCCGCCAGCGGAGCGCGGGATCACCGAGTAGGTGCCATCTTTCTGAATGTTGGCAAGGAAGTTGTCGTTGGTGTCCTGCAGCGGCGTGTGCTGCGGTTTGAGGATGTACTCATTCCAGCAGGAGGCCAGCAGAGAGCCGACGGTCGGCTTACAGATCTCGCAGCCGTAGCCCTGGCCGTGTTTGGCCAGCAGTTCGTCGAAGGTTTTAATGCCTTCCACGCGGATCAGGTGGAACAGCTCCTGGCGGGAGTAAGCGAAGTGTTCGCACAGGTTGTTGTTGACCTCGATGCCCTGTTTCGCCAGTTCGGCATTGAGCACCTGCGTCACCAGAGGGATACAACCCCCGCAGCCGGTTCCGGCTTTGGTTTCCGCTTTCAGCGCCGCGACGGTGTGGCAGCCTTTGTTGATGGCGGCGATCAGGTCGCCTTTACTGACGTCAAAGCAGGAGCAGATCTGCGCGCTGTCCGGCAGTTTATCGACGCCGATCGACGGCTTGCCGCTGCCGGCGTGGGCCGGAAGGATCAGCGAATCCGGATTTTCCGGCAGCTCGATAGCGTTGAGCACCAGTTGCAGCAGATTGCCATAGTCGCTGGTGTCACCGACCAGCACCGCGCCGAGCAGCGTTTTATTGTCGGCGCTGACGATCAGGCGCTTATAAACTTCTTTGCTTTCGTCGAGATAGACGTAGCTGCGGGCGCCCGGCGTACGGCCGTGGGCATCGCCGATCCCACCCACGTCCACACCCAGCAGCTTCAGCTTGGCGCTGAGGTCGGCGCCGGTGAAGCTGTTTTCACTGCCGAGGAGATGGTCGACGGCCACCTGGGCCATTTTATAACCCGGGGCGACGAGGCCATACACGCGGTTGTTCCAGCTGGCGCATTCCCCGATGGCGTAGATGTCCGGGTCGGAGGTCTGGCAGCTATCGTTGACCATGATGCCGCCGCGCTGGGCGACCGCCAGCCCGCACTGGGTGGCCAGCTTATCGCGCGGGCGGATCCCGGTTGAGAAGACGATGAAATCGACCTGCAGCTCGCTACCGTCGGCGAAGTGCATGGTTTTACGCGCCTCGGTGCCCTGCTGGACGATCTCTTTGGTATTTTTACTGGTGTGAACTTTCACGCCCATGCTTTCAATTTTGCGCCGCAGTTGCTCGCCGCCCATCTGGTCGAGCTGCTCGGCCATCAGCATCGGCGCGAACTCGATCACGTGGGTTTCCACGCCGAGGTTTTTCAGGGCGCCTGCGGCTTCCAGGCCAAGGAGGCCGCCACCGACCACCGCGCCGCGTTTGCTGCGACGGGCGCAGGATTCAATCGCGTTAAGATCTTCAATGGTGCGATAGACGAAGCAATCCTGAGTTTCCGCGCCTTTAATCGGCGGGATCCAGGGGTATGAGCCGGTCGCCATAATCAGCTTGTCGTAGAACACGGTGCGCCCGGCGCTGGAGTGGATCACCTTCTCCTGGCGGTTGATGGTGATCGCCCGTTCGCCGACCAGCACCTTGACGCCGTGTTTCTCATAGAAACCTTCGCGCACCAGCGACAGCTCTTCTGCGGTATGGTGGGAGAAATAAGACGACAGGTGGACACGGTCGTAGGCGATACGCGGTTCTTCACAGAACACGGTAATGTCGAACTGTCCGGCAGGCGCCTTATCGAGAAGCTCTTCGATAAAGCGATGGCCAACCATGCCGTTACCGATGATAGCGATTCTGACTTTGCTCATTTTTGCCTCGATTTCTTTTCTATTACCGCCTACCTTAACGATTCAGCCATCAGGCTTATTGATGCAAATCAATGACAACTTCACCTACCACTTAATGGGTATATAATTGATTTGTCTGTATTTTTCTAAGTTATGGAAAACGCTGGCTTTTCCTTTTTGCTGATTTTGTGTACAAGAATTGGATGGGTCGCGATTGGGGTTGGGCAGAAAACTAGCCATATTGAATGGAGAAGGTGATATGACAGCAGCGCCGCTTTGGTTAATTCAGAACGTACGCCTGGCAGACCGCGACGGCCTGTGGCAAATAGCGATTGATAAGGGCCGCTTTGGCGAGATCACGCCGATGGGCGAGGCGAGCGACGAAAGCTACGAGGTGTTGAACGCTCGCGGCGGGCTGGCGATCCCGCCTTTTATTGAGCCGCATATCCACCTGGATACCACCCAGACGGCCGGTGAGCCGCACTGGAACCAGTCCGGTACCCTGTTCGAGGGGATTGAGCGCTGGGCGGAGCGAAAAGCGCTGCTCAGCCATGAGGACGTCAAAGCCCGGGCGTGGAAAACCCTGAAGTGGCAGATCGCCAATGGCGTGCAGTTTGTCCGCACTCATGTCGACGTCTCCGATCCCACGTTAACAGCGCTGAAGGCGATGCTGGAGGTCAAACGGGAGGTAGCGCCATGGGTCGAGTTGCAGATTGTCGCTTTTCCGCAGGAGGGGATCCTCTCTTACCCCAACGGCGAGGCGCTGCTGGAGGAGGCCCTCAAGCTGGGGGCGGACGTCGTTGGGGCCATCCCGCATTTTGAGTTCACCCGTGAATATGGTGTGGAGTCGCTGCATATCGCCTTCCGGCTGGCGCAGAAATATGACCGCCCGCTGGATATTCACTGCGATGAAATTGACGATGAACAGTCGCGCTTTGTTGAAACCGTTGCCGCGCTGGCGTTAAAGGCGGGAATAGGGGCGCGGGTGACGGCCAGCCATACCACCGCCATGCACTCCTATAATGGCGCTTATACCTCGCGCCTGTTCCGCCTGCTTAAGCTCTCTGGTATCAACTTTGTCGCCAATCCGCTGGTGAATATTCATCTGCAGGGCCGGTTTGATGACTACCCGAAGCGACGGGGGATTACCCGAGTGAAGGAGTTGATGGCGGCGGGGATCAACGTGTGCTTTGGTCATGATGACGTCTTTGACCCATGGTACCCGCTGGGGACCGGCAATATGCTGCAGGTCCTGCATATGGGGCTGCACGTCTGCCAGCTGATGGGCTACCAGCAGATCAACGATGGCCTGAAGCTTATCACCGACAACAGCGCCCGCACGTTTGGCCTGGAGGATTACGGCATTGTCAGCGGCAACCCGGCTAACCTGATCATTCTCCCGGCGGAGAATGGCTTTGAGGCCGTCCGCTGCCAGGTGCCTGTGCGCTGGTCAATTCGCCAGGGAAGGGTGATCGCGACCACCCAGCTGGCGCAAACCTGGATCCAGACCGACCGCGGTGGCGAGGAGCTCTCTTTTATGAGGAACAGCCCCCTTGCGGACGCAAAGGGGCCGAAGGCTTAGTGAGACGCCGCCTGAGCGTTGTTCTGGCGGTGACGGGAGACGAAGCCGAGGATAAAGCACATCACGAACACCACGGCATAGAGGCCGTTAGCGGTGTGCAGCGCTGCCAGTGGACCGCTGGCAGCCACAATCGGGCCGGTGACGACGAAAGTGAGCATGGTGCCGATGGTGCCGCAGGTGAGGATAAAGTTCACCAGCTTCGGCGAAGCGACCCGCGTCTGCTGCGAGCCGAGCGTAATGATCGAGGTGTAGATGGCGCTGGAGAAGAAGCCCAGGGTCAGAATAAACCACGGCATGTGCTCTGGCGAACCATTGATAAACAGGTACATCAGCACCGTCGCGAGCCCGGCGAGGACGGTTAAGATACGCTGCAGGTCGAAGAAGCGCAGGATAAAGCTGAATGACCACATGCCGATCATGTAGGACATCCAGAAATCGCTCACCAGTTTACCGGCGTCCCCGAGGCTCATGCCCAGGCTTTTCGCATATTCCGGTACCCAGGAGATAAAGCCCAACTGACCGAGGATGTAGCACAGCGCCGCAACGGAGAGGAACAGCACGCCGATGCCCCACTTCTCTTTCACTACCGGCTGGCTGTTTTCGCTCTGCGCTTTTTTGCCCAGCACCGGGAAATCACAGCCAAAAGTCAGGACGAAAATGGCGACATACACCAGACCGATACTGGCGTAAACCCAGTACCACTCGATGCTGCGCGCCAGCAGGACGGCGGCGACCATCGGGAAAATCATTCCCGCCATACTAAAGAAGGAGTCGGTAAACAGCAGACGCGCCCCGCGCTGACGGCCTTCATACATATGGGTGATCAGGAAGGTCCCGATCGACATGGTGATCCCGCTCACCAGGCCGAGAACAAACATCGATGCGGAGAACAGCGCCAGGCTGTGGCTGAGCATCAGGCCGGCCACCGCCAGCACCATCAAAATAAAGCCAAAGCGCAGCTGAGTTTTCAGCGGCACGATTTCCATCAGCCAGGCATTGAGGAAGATGGAGATCAGAATACCGGCGTTCAGAAAGGTAAAGGTGTTGCTCATACTGGAAACGGGCAGATGGAAATAATCCGCAATGTTACCCATCACCATCCCGGTGACGATCACCAACGCGCCGGTCAGGGCGTAGGAGAAGAAGCTGATCCATGTGAGCTTAATACGGTTGCTGTTAGTCATGACTGGCCTGTGAATAGAAAGGTAAAGCGCGTTGACGCTGCGCCGGGCGGACAGATTTTATTCGTTCAGGTGATGTAATCAAATGTTTATTGTGAAAGTGGTTATCTTTTGCATAGGTTAATGTGACTTTCATCACACTTTATCCGTCGTACAGGATAACGTTTGCGCGGTTACAATTATTACAGCTAAGTAAAATTTGGTAAAAGGCTGGCCCAGGATGCAAAGGCTCTTTAGAATCAAGGCACTCGCTTTTATTCTGCTCCGTTAAGGAATTTCCATGCTCAAATCAACACTGGCGGCGATGGCTGCCGTTTTCGCCATTTCAGCGTTCTCCCCGGCCATGGCGGCAAAGGGCGATCCGCATGTGCTGCTGACCACCTCGGCAGGGAACATTGAGCTTGAGTTAAACAGTCAGAAAGCCCCGATTTCCGTGGATAACTTCCTGAAGTACGTCAACAGCGGCTTCTACAACAACACCACCTTCCACCGCGTGATCCCGGGTTTCATGGTGCAGGGCGGCGGCTTTAACGAGCAGATGCAGCAGAAACAGCCTAACCCGCCGATTAAGAATGAAGCAGACAACGGTCTGCGCAACACCCGCGGTACCATCGCGATGGCGCGTACCGCCGACCAGGATAGCGCCACCAGCCAGTTCTTCATCAACGTGGCGGATAACGCCTTCCTTGACCATGGTCAGCGCGACTTTGGCTATGCGGTGTTTGGCAAGGTAGTGAAAGGTATGGACGTCGCGGATAAGATCTCCCAGGTCCAGACCCATAACGTCGGCCCATACCAGAATGTGCCGACCAAACCGGTCGTTATCCTCTCTGCGAAAGTGCTGCCCTAATCCTTCCACGGCGCGGTGTGCTATCGCCGCGCCCGGTTGCCTCCCGGCATAACCTGAAATTGCTGCTTATACTTGTGGCACACAGGGGACGATAAGGGGGGCGACGATGCGTCCACTCACCGAAAAGCAAAAATCCCGACTCTGGGAACAGACACGCAATACCAATTTTCAGGCCAGTCGTCGCCTTGAAGGCGTGACGGTGCCGCTGGTTACGTTGACTGCCGAAGAGGCGCTGGCGCGTCTGGCGACGCTGCGGAGGGAGTATGAGCGATAAATTCGGCGATGAACGCGATCCTTACCTCTACCCGGCGCTGAATGTCCTGCGCAACCGCCTCGGCATCCGGCAGGCTAAAAATCTGCAACAGGCCGCCTTTGAGATGACGGCGTTGCGGGCGGCAACCTTGCCGCTGGGGCCGCGGGTGCGCGGCTTACCCTATCTGTGCGCGATTCATCATCAGCTGTATCAGGATCTGTTTGACTGGGCCGGCCGGTTACGTGAAGTGAACCTCTACCTGGGCGATACGCCGTTCTGCCACTTTGCCCGGATCGAGGAGGAGGGGAACGCCCTGATGCAGGCCCTTGAGCAGGAGGATTATCTCAATGGCCTGCCGCGCGAGACCTTTATTGAACGCCTGAGCTGGTTCTATGGCGAAATTAATGTGCTGCACCCTTTTCGTCTTGGCAATGGCCTGACCCAGCGCATTTTCTTTGAACAGCTGGCAATACATGCCGGCTACCTGCTTGACTGGCGTGACGTCGACCCTGCCGGCTGGAGCGCGGCCTGCCAGCAGAGCGCGATGGGCGATCCGGCTCCGCTGGTGGCGATCTTTCGCAAAGTGGTAAGCGAAGCGCGGGAATCTGAGTAGAATAGCCCGGTTTTGATTGTTCCGGAGCCGCTATGATCCTGCTTATCGATAACTATGACTCTTTCACCTGGAATCTGTATCAGTACTTCTGCGAACTGGGTGCGGAAGTACTGGTCAGGCGCAATGATGCGTTGACGCTGGAGGAGATAGCGGTGCTGGCGCCGGAGAAAATCGTGATCTCGCCAGGCCCCTGCACGCCGAATGAGGCGGGGATTTCCCTCGCGGTTATCCGCCACTATGCGGGGAAAACGCCGCTACTGGGCGTCTGTCTCGGGCACCAGGCGATAGCCCAGGCGTTTGGCGCGACCATCGTACGGGCGGCACAGGTGATGCATGGTAAAACCTCGCTTATCGAGCATAACGGCGAAGGGGTGTTTCAGGGGCTGAATAATCCCCTGACGGTGACCCGTTATCACTCGCTGGTGATTGATCCGCCGACGCTCCCGCCCGAGTTTATCGTCACCGCCCGCAGCGCCAGCGCTGAGATTATGGGGATCCGCCACCGCGACTGGGATCTTGAGGGCGTGCAGTTTCATCCGGAAAGCATCCTCAGCGAGCAGGGCCATCAATTGCTGGAAAACTTTCTGAAGCGGTGATTTTCAGTTGCCATTGACTGATTTTTTATGCATATTTTGTGATTATATTTTCATGATTACATCTGCATAACGAAGAGGGATGGGCAAGACATGGCAATTGAACAACCGGCAATCACCCGCGCCACATTCGATGAAGTTATTTTGCCGATTTATGCACCAGCAGAATTCATCCCGGTGAAAGGGAAAGGCAGCCGCGTCTGGGATCAGCAGGGCAAAGAGTATGTTGATTTTGCCGGCGGTATCGCGGTGACGGCGCTCGGCCATTGCCACCCGGCGCTGGTGGCGGCGCTCCACGAGCAGGGCGAAACGCTGTGGCACACCAGCAACGTCTTTACCAATGAGCCAGCGCTGCGTCTGGGACGTAAACTTGTCGAGGCCACCTTCGCCGAGCGCGTGGTGTTTATGAACTCCGGTACGGAAGCCAATGAAACGGCCTTTAAGCTGGCGCGTCACTATGCGGTGACCCGCCATAGCCCGTATAAAACCAAAATCATTGCCTTCCATAATGCCTTCCATGGCCGCTCCCTGTTTACCGTTTCCGTCGGTGGGCAGCCGAAGTACTCCGATGGTTTCGGCCCGAAACCGGCGGATATTGTCCATGTTCCCTTCAACGACCTGCAGGCGGTAAAAGCGGTGATGGATGACCACACTTGCGCAGTGGTGGTGGAGCCGATTCAGGGCGAAGGCGGCGTGACGGCAGCGACGCCGGCCTTCCTGCAGGGGCTGCGTGAGCTGTGCGATCAGCACCAGGCGCTGTTAGTCTTTGATGAAGTGCAGTGCGGTATGGGGCGTACCGGATCGCTGTTCGCCTATATGCATTACGGTGTGACGCCGGATATTCTGACCAGCGCCAAAGCGCTCGGCGGCGGCTTCCCGGTCAGCGCCATGCTGACCACCCATGAGATCGCCAGCGCCTTCCATGCGGGTTCCCATGGCTCAACCTACGGCGGCAACCCGCTGGCCTGCGCGGTCGCCAACGCCGCCTTCGACCTGATCAATACCCCGGCGGTGCTGGATGGCGTGAGCGCGAAGCGCGAACTGTTCGTCAAACACCTGCAGCAGTTGGATGCTGAATTTGATCTGTTCAGTGATATTCGCGGGATGGGCCTGCTGATTGGCGCCGAACTCAAGCCGCAGCACAAGGGCCGCGCGCGTGATTTCCTCTATGCCGCTGCGCAAGCCGGCGTCATGGTGCTCAACGCCGGGCCGGACGTGATGCGTTTTGTTCCCTCGCTGATCATCGACGAGCAGGATATTGCTGAGGGGATGGCGCGTTTTGCCCAGGCAGTGGCAAAGGTGATTAACGGCTGATTTTCCGCAGCCAGATGCCATGATGTGGCCGCTGACGCCATGCTACTGACGATATGGTATGCATGGTGTTCAGATGGCCCAGAATGCGTTGCAGGTGCTGCTCCAGGGTACTTAACGGACCGTTCGGCACCTCTGTTTCCGGCGACTCCAGAATATTGGCATCCCCTGCGCTGCCGGGACCATCGCTGTCCAGCCGCTGCTGGCAGCGTTGCAAGGCAATCTCACAAGATTCGAGATAGCGCTGGGCAAGATCCGGGGTGAGCATCGTATGCTCCCGGGCCAGGGTGGTCATAGCGTTGATGTGTTCGACGATAAACTGACTGTGCGTCACCCACAGCTTCATATCTTCCAGGTAGTGGGTATTAAAACCGGGCTCCTGCATCGCCTGATTCAGGGAGTTGTAGAGCGCGTTATGCGCCTGGTTGACGCGCATGCGTTGGTAGGCCAGCGCGGGGGCTTTTGGATCGGCGCTGAGGATCAGGCGAATCGCCTGCTGGTCGGCCTCCAGCGCATCGTGGGCGTTTTTTTTCAGCAGGCCGCTCTGCCACTGCGGCCACAGCCAGACCATCCCGCCGAAGGCGATCAGGCAGCCGATAAGCGTGTCGATAAGCCGGGCGACAATAAACTGTTCGCCGTTGAGCGTCAGCAGTTGCAGGGTATACACCGCCGTCACCGTAAAGCCTACCATCGCCCAGCCATAGTGTTTACGGATGATCAGATAGCTGAGCAGGGTAATCAGCAGCATCCCGCTCAGGGTATAGCTCTCCGGAACGTGAAAGTGCAAGGTTAGCCCGGCGATGACCAGGCCGGCGAGCGTTCCCGCCGCCCGGTGAACAATTCGCACCCGCGTGGCGCCATAGCCATTTTGCGTGACGAAGAGCACCGTCATCAGGATCCAGTAGGGCTTCGGCAAATGCAGGGCGTTGCCCATCAGGCTGGCGACGCTCAGCATCACGCTGATGCGCGCGGCATTGCGCAGTGCGGGTGATTTCAGCGACAGATAGTTCTTTAGCGCGGGAAACAGCGGTAAACGACGCTCTTTGTCGGCCATCAGATCCCGGGCATACAGGGGGCGCTGGGTATGCAGCACCCGGGCGATACGGCTAAAGTGCCAGGCGCAGAACTGACCGACCGGGTTGTCCGGATGCTGGCGGGCGATCTTTTCCAGAGCCTCAATCTGTTTATCCATCTGAAAGCGCTGCGGAAAGCGATGATAGAGAATATCATCCGCCAGCACGCGCAGGCGGGCAGCGACGGTTTGCGCATTCCAGCGGATCACCGCTTCGGCATGGCTGCGTTCCACCAGCTTTTGCACCTCTTCTGGCTGATGCAGGCTAACCGAAATATGTTCCTGTAGATCCAGCCCAACCTGGAACGCCCGCAGCAGACGCTTGTGATCGTTGCGTTGGTTGGCTGCCAGCATATGCATCTGCTGATAGCACTGGGTAATCAGGTCGACTACCTTCTGCTGGCGGGTGAGCAGCGGCGGCAGGGCGGTCGACGGATCGGTATGCTGGGTCAACAGACTGTATTTGGCTTCACAATAGTCAGCCAGTTCCCGGTAAAGCAGGCTGAGCGACTCCCGCAGCGGCTGTTCGCGCCACAGCCAGAACCAGAGCCAGTTAAACACGCCGTACCACAGCGTACCGAAAGCGTAGATCAGCAGTGGCTCCCAGATGGGCATATTGCCTGCCAGGCTCAGGGTAAAGATAGCGGCGATCAGCGACGCGGGCAGCAGGCGCGCGTGCAGCGAACTGATCTCCGCGGTGACGCCGAGCAATAGCGCCAGACCGCTGAGAATAAGCGGCAAAGGAATGGCCTGGGCGAGCAGCAACTGCACCACCAGACTGCATCCGGCAAACAGACAGCCGCCGATAATCAGGCGTTTGAAAAAGCGCTTATGCGGGGTATCAAGACCGGCAATGTTGCAGCAGGCGGGCACTAAGGAAAACAACAGCCCCTGCTGGAGATGGCCGAGCAGAAGACCGATGGCCACAGGCAGACACAGCACCAGCGTTTGCCGCAGTGCATAGTTGACTTCCGGGTGGTAAATCAGCCTGCGCCACATGAGGGAAAAACAAAAACGGCGTACTGCAGGAGCAATACGCCGCTTAGCAACTTAACGGGTGCCGTAGACGACGATAGTTTTACCGTGTGCGGAAATCAGGTTCTGATCTTCCAGCATTTTCAAAATACGGCCAACCGTTTC
This sequence comes from Klebsiella sp. H-Nf2, assembly GCF_002806645.1. Taxonomy (NCBI): domain Bacteria; kingdom Pseudomonadati; phylum Pseudomonadota; class Gammaproteobacteria; order Enterobacterales; family Enterobacteriaceae; genus Klebsiella; species Klebsiella sp. H-Nf2. The sequence continues at coordinate 15,926 of NZ_PIBL01000003.1, read as the reverse complement.
ACGAGAGCAGCCGACGATCTGACCAATTTCCTGACGGGTAATTTTAATTTGCATACCGTCCGGGTGGGTCATGGCATCGGGTTGCTTCGCCAGGTTCAGCAGCGTCTGGGCGATACGGCCCGTCACGTCGAGGAAGGCGAGGTTGCCCACTTTCTCAGACGTGACCTGCAGACGGCGAGCCATTTGCGAAGAGAGGCGCATCAGAATGTCCGGGTTAACCTGGATCAACTGACGGAATTTCTTATAAGAGATTTCGGCCACTTCACATGCGGTTTTCGCCCGTACCCAGGCGCTACGCTCCTGACCCTCTTCAAACAGGCCTAATTCACCGATGAAATCGCCCTGGTTGAGGTAGGAGAGGATCATCTCTTTACCTTCTTCATCCTTGATGAGTACAGCCACGGAGCCTTTAACGATGTAGTACAGCGTTTCTGCTTTTTCACCCTGGTGGATCAGCGTGCTCTTTGATGGGTACTTATGAATGTGGCAATGAGACAAGAACCATTCAAGGGTAGGGTCTGTTTGCGGTTTGCCAAGCACCATGCGCGGTTATCCTCTGTTATAAGCTATCTCCGGGCGCCGACACTACACGGCGTCCGGGCATGCAATCGTATTGTTTCCCTATACCTGGGAAGCTGGCTGATGATTTTTCGACAGCCCGTAATGTGAACTCCTCTGCATACATGCAGTACATCAATGTAATACTGTAGCATCCAGACTGTTTTAGCATAGCTTTCGCCGCATGTCTCCTGGTGTCTCGCTTCAGCATGACGCAGGTCGCCTTCCGTTGCGAGAATTGTTATGTGCGCGTAATCTGACAGGAAAATTGCGATACTGGAGTTAAATTTTATGCAAGCGCGTGTGAAATGGGTTGAAGGGTTAACCTTTATCGGGGAGTCCGCGTCAGGACACCAGATTCTGATGGATGGCAACTCCGGGGATAAGGCACCCAGCCCGATGGAGATGGTGCTGATGGCGGCGGGCGGTTGCAGTGCGATCGATGTCGTCTCCATTCTGCAAAAAGGTCGCCATGAGGTGACCAACTGTGAAGTGAAGCTGACGTCTGAGCGCCGCGAAGAGGCGCCGCGTCTGTTTACGCATATTAATCTGCACTTTATCGTCACCGGTAAGGCGCTGAAAGATGCCGCGGTCTCCCGTGCGGTGGATCTGTCGGCAGAGAAATACTGCTCGGTGGCGCTGATGCTGGAAAAAGCGGTGAAGATCACCCACTCCTATGAAGTGATCGAGGCGTAGTCTTCACCTGCCATAGTGAAGCATCTCAACCCCGGCCTGGCCGGGGTTTTTTCTGTTAGCCGATCTTGCGGCCTTCCATCAGGCGCTCGACCAGCGGCGCCATGATAAGCTCCATCGCCAGCCCCATTTTACCGCCCGGCACCACCAGCGTGTTCATGTGCGAGATAAACGACCCCTGCAGCATCGCCAGCAGCCAGGGGAAGTCGATATTCTGCAGGTTACGGAAATGGATCACCACAAAGCTCTCGTCCAGCGAGGGAATAGTTTTCGCGGCAAACGGGTTGGAAGTGTCTACCGTCGGCACGCGCTGAAAGTTGATATGGGTGCGGGAAAATTGCGGGGTAATGAAGTTGATGTAGTCTTCCATTGAGCGAACGACCGAGTCCATCACTGCTTCACGTGAATGGCCGCGCTCGCTGGTGTCGCGAACGAGCTTCTGGATCCACTCGAGGTTAACGATAGGCACTACGCCGACCAGCAGGTCGACATGGCTGGCGACATCATGATGTGGCGTGACAACCCCGCCGTGCAGCCCTTCATAGAACAGCACATCTGTCGGCTCCGGCAGCGGCTGCCAGGGGGTAAAGGTCCCTGGCACCTGATTCCACGGCACGGCTTCGTCATAGGTGTGAAGATATTTCCGCGACTGGCCTTTTCCGTGGCGACCATAGTCGACAAAGGTCTGCTCCAGCAGGCCAAAGTCGTTCGCCTCCGGGCCAAAGTAGCTGATATGTTTGCCCTGATCCCGCGCCTTGCGGATCGCCATGTCCATTTCCGGGCGGGTGTAGCGATGAAAGCTATCGCCTTCCACCTCCGCGGCGTGCAGGTTTAGCTGCGCGAAGATTTTGCGAAAGGCAAGGCTGGTGGTGGTAGTGCCCGCGCCGCTGGAGCCCGTGACGGCGATCACCGGATGTTTGGCAGACATAACAACTCCCTGGTTAAACGATGTAGTGGCGTCGCCTTAGCCGTTAAACAGGCCGCGCGGCATAATATTGACCGTCTCATGCAGTTCAGACCACACGAGGACCGCCTCTCCGCGTTTCAGCTGCTGTTTAACATCGGCGACTTTATCGGCAAGTGAACGTTCATGTTCACCATAATCGGTGCCTTCACGTAACACAAAGCTTTCAATCAGGTTATCCAGCGTTTCGGGATCCAGATCCTGCCAGGGAATAATCATACGGGGACCTCCAGCCAACGGTTTAACCAGTCCGGGATGCGTCGTTCCAGCCACATCTCCGGTTTACGCAGGGTGCCGCCGACGAAGCCAACGTGACCGCCTTGCTCGGTTAATTGATACTCAACGTTCGCGGGCAGTTGCTCCTGCGGTGGTATGGAGTGGTGATCCATAAATGGGTCGTCTTTCGCGTGAATGATGAGCGTCGGCTTAGTGATATCGCTGAGCCGCGGCATGGCGCTGCATTGCCGGTAATAATCCAGCGCATCGGCGAAGCCATGGATTTTGGCGGTGATCATATCGTCAAATTCCCGGATGCGGCGCATCCCTTTAAGCTGGCGTAAATCGACAGGCAGTGAGCCCGGATACGCTTTCAGCTTGCGTGAGGCATTGGCTTTTAACAGATTGAGCAGATAGCGCTGATAAACCCGCGAGAAGCCCTTATCCATATGATAGCTGCAGGCTTCGAGCATGAAAGGCGCGGAGACGATCACCGCCGCATCCAGCGGGCAGCGGTCGCCTTCTTCTGCCAGCAGGCAGCCCAGCATATTGCCGCCCAGTGAATAGCCGACGGCCGCGGTCGGCGCGGGGCCAAACTCGCGCTGTAGCCAGTGCAGAAACCAGGTGCCATCTTCTGTTTCGCCGGAGTGATAGATGCGGTTATTGCGGTTAGGTTCGCCGCTGCAGCCGCGGAAATGCATAACCACGCCCAGCCAGCCGCGCTGCATCGCCGCATGGATCAGACCATGGGCGTACGGGCTGTGCAGGCTTCCTTCCAGACCATGAAAGACGACGAGGCGCGGCTTATGGCGCGCCTGATGCGGGTCTTCGCTCCAGGCCAGATCGACAAAATCGCCGTCCGGCAGCTCAAGGCGCTGCCAGTGCGGGGTAAAGCGCAATTTACGGCGGATCAGCCGCGGCAGCATGGTTTGCAGATGACGATTGCCCACGCCGCGCATCGGATGGAACTCACGCGAATCGTTTTCGGGGGGCGTCATGTCTGTGGGGATGATTTCAACCATAGCACCAGAACAATTAATAAACGTGATGATGACTATACCGCGCAGGGCGCACAGGGGTTAGCCAATATGTGGTCTTGTGGCCAGTGACTCCAGGTTACAGCAAAAACAAATCATTGATGTCACTGATGGCAGGCCATGGAGAGGGCAGAAACCCACCCTGCCAGCGGCATCGTACGCGCAGGCAGGATGAGGAAGTCAATATTAGCCTTCCTGAAGCATCTGCTCCAGCTGCTCCTGGGCCTCCAGCCAGGCCATTTCGCACTCCTCCAGCCCGGACTTCGCACTGGCCTGCTGCTGCAGGCATTCGGTCAGCTCGGCTTTGCGTGAGGCGTCATAAAGCTCACTGTCGCCAAGTTTTTCTTCCGCACTGGCCAACTGCGCGTTGAGCTTGTCCATCTCTTTTTCCAGGCGGGCGATCTCTTTGCGCAGCGGTTGGGTCTGGCTGCGCAGTTCCGCTTCCCGACGCTTCTGGTCCTTGCGTGCCTGTGCGCTGTTGCCGCTCTCTTTTGGCGCCTCGCCGCTCTGGGATTCCTGTTTTTGCGAGTCGCTGAGCCACTGCTGATAATCTTCCAGATCGCCGTCGAACGGCTCAACTTTACCGTCATGGACGAGGTACAGATCGTCGGTGGTGGAGCGGATCAGGTGACGATCGTGCGACACGACAACCAGCGCTCCCTCAAAGTCAATCAGCGCTTCGGTTAAGGCCTGACGCATATCGAGGTCAAGGTGGTTGGTCGGTTCATCGAGCAGCAGCAGGTTAGGGCGCTGCCAGACGATCAGGGCCAGTACCAGGCGCGCTTTTTCTCCACCGGAGAAGCGGCGGGTCTCTTCGCTGACTTTATCGCCCTGGAAACCAAAGCCGCCCAGATAATCACGCAGCTTTTGTTCCAGCTCCTGCGGCGCCAGGCGCGCCAGGTGCTGTATCGGTGATTCATCGGCACGCAGGAACTCAAGCTGATGCTGGGCGAAGTAGCCGAGCTTGATACCTTTTGCGAGGCCGATCTCGCCGCTCACCGGCTGGAGTTCACCTGCCAGCAGCTTAATCAGCGTCGACTTCCCGGCGCCGTTGCGGCCCAGCAGGCCGATGCGCGAGCCCGGCACCAGATTGAGCTTGATGGAGTCGAGGATAATACGCTCGCCGTAACCGGCGCTGACTTTCTCCATTTTCAGTAACGGGTTAGGCAGACTCTCCGGCTGGCGGAAGCTGAAGTGGAACGGGTTATCCACGTGCGCCGGGGCGATAAGCTCCATCCGTTCGAGCATTTTGATACGGCTTTGCGCCTGCTTGGCCTTGGTGGCTTTGGCGCGGAAGCGATCGATATAGCTTTGCAGATGCGCAACGCGCTGCTGTTGGCTTTCGTACATCGCCTGCTGCTGAGAAAGTCGGGTAGCGCGCTGCACTTCGAACGAGCTGTAGTTACCCGTGTACTCAAACATCGTCTGCTGTTCGATATGGATAATTTTGTCGACGATAGGATCGAGAAAATCGCGATCGTGTGAGATCAGGATCAGCGTGCCCGTGTAACCCTTAAGCCATTTCTCGAGCCAGATGACGGCATCGAGGTCGAGGTGGTTAGTCGGTTCATCGAGCAGCAGCAGATCAGAACGGCAAATCAGCGCCTGGGCAAGGTTAAGGCGCATACGCCAGCCGCCGGAAAAATCGCTGACCGGCCGCTCCAGCTGTTCGTTGCTGAATCCCAGACCGTGCAGCAGGCTGGCAGCGCGCGAACGGATAGTCCAGGCGTCGATGGCGTCCAGCTTGCCGTGGACCGTGGCGATGGCATGGCCGTCGTTGCGCTCGTTAGCCTGCTGGAGTGCGGCTTCCAGCTGGCGGTATTCACGATCGCCATCAATAACATAATCGATAGCCGGCTGAGGAAGCGCCGGGGTTTCCTGATTCACCCATGCCAGCTGCCAGCTGCCTGGAAAGGTCATACTGCCGCCGTCAGCGCTTATCTCGTTTTTCAAAAGCGATAGCAGCGTCGATTTCCCGCAGCCGTTTTTCCCCACCAGTCCGACCTTCTGACCTGGGTTGATGGTAGCGGTGGCGTTGTCCAGCAGGACGCGTACGCCGCGACGAATTTGTAACGAGGAGAAAACAATCATAAGGCGCCGTATGTTCAGACTATGTTAATTTGTCATTATGATAATGTAGTGTGGAAGCGAATCGCTTCACCGGGCCGCCATGGTAGCCCAAAACGAAGACGATACACAAAGTCATTCTGGCGGTGTTAAAACGCCGGGGCTGCGCAGGCCGCCAGAAGACCTACGGGAGGGGAATGATGTCTCAGACAGCGAAAGTGTTGCTGCTGTATGCCCACCCAGAATCTCATGATTCCGTGGCCAACCGGGTTTTATTAGAGCCGGCCTTACAGTTGCCGAACGTCACCGTGCACGATCTTTACGCGCACTATCCGGATTTTTTTATCGATATCGCTCATGAACAGGACCTGCTGCGCCAGCATGAGGTGATTGTTTTCCAGCATCCTTTATATACCTGGAGCTGTCCGGCGCTGCTCAAGGAGTGGCTGGATCGTGTGTTAAGCCGCGGCTTCGCCAGCGGTGCCGGGGGGAACGAACTGGCGGGAAAGTACTGGCGTAGTGTGATCACCACCGGCGAACCTGAGAGCGCCTACCGTCGCGATGCCAATCGCTATCCGATGAACGATATTTTACGTCCTTTTGAACTGACCGCCGGCATGTGCCGTATGCACTGGATGAGTCCTATTATTGTCTACTGGGCCCGGCGGCAACAGCCAGAGGAGTTGCGTAGCCGCGCCCGGGCCTACCGGGACTGGCTGGCTAACCCCATCGCCGCCGGAGGTATACATGGCGGGATCTGATTTGCTGCTGGCGGGCGTTCTGTTTTTGTTCGCCGCCGTTATTGCCGTCCCTCTGGCCTCAAGACTGGGTATTGGCGCGGTGCTGGGCTATCTGCTGGCCGGGATTGCGATTGGTCCGTGGGGACTTGGGTTTATCAGCGATGTGGATGAGATTCTCCATTTCTCTGAGCTCGGCGTAGTGTTTCTGATGTTTATCATCGGCCTGGAGCTTAATCCGGCCAAGTTATGGCGGCTGCGGAGCTCCATCTTCGGCGTTGGCGCGGCGCAGGTGATGCTCAGCGCGGCGATCCTCGGCGGTCTGCTGATGACGACCGGGTTTTCATGGCAGGCGGCGGTGGTCGGCGGGATCGGCCTGGCGATGTCTTCCACCGCCATGGCGCTGCAGCTGATGCGTGAGAAGGGAATGAGCCGCAGTGAGTCGGGGCAATTAGGCTTTTCGGTGCTGCTGTTTCAGGATCTGGCGGTGATCCCGGCGCTGGCGCTGGTTCCCCTGCTGGCCGGTTCCGCGGATGAGCATGTTAACTGGCTGACGGTCGGTATGAAGGTCCTGGCCTTTGCCGGGATGCTGATTGGCGGACGCTATCTGCTGCGGCCGGTGTTCCGTTTCATCGCCAGCTCAGGGGTCAGGGAAGTGTTTACTGCCGCCACGCTACTGCTGGTCCTTGGGTCGGCGCTGTTTATGGAGGCGCTGGGGTTGTCGATGGCGCTTGGTACCTTTATCGCCGGCGTGCTGCTGGCGGAAAGCGAGTATCGCCACGAACTGGAAATCGCTATCGATCCGTTCAAGGGGCTGCTGCTTGGGCTGTTCTTTATCTCCGTCGGCATGGCGCTGAACCTTGGCGTGCTGTATACCCATCTGCTGTGGGTGGCGGTGAGCGTGGCGGTGCTGGTGGCGGTAAAAATGCTGGTGCTCTATCTCCTGGCCCGCCTCTATGGCCTGCGAAGTTCAGAGCGGATGCAGTTTGCGGGCGTATTAAGCCAGGGCGGTGAGTTCGCGTTTGTCCTCTTTTCGCTGCCCGCCTCTCAGCGGTTGTTCCAGCATGACCAGATGGCGCTGCTGCTGGTGGCCGTGACGTTGTCGATGATGACGACGCCGCTGCTGATGAAGGGGATAGATAAGCTATTGTCGCGACGGCTGAATCCAGCGGACGATACCGATGAGGCGCCGTGGGTGGAGGATGACAAGCCGCAGGTAATTATTGTCGGGTTTGGTCGCTTTGGTCAGGTCATCGGCCGCCTGCTGATGGCCAATAAGATGCGTATTACGGTGCTGGAGCGGGACATCAGCGCGGTGAATCTGATGCGCAACTATGGCTATAAAGTCTATTTTGGCGACGCTACCCAGCTGGAGCTGCTGCGCTCGGCAGGTGCGGAAGAGGCGCAGTCGATCGTCATCACCTGTAATGAGCCGGAAGACACCATGCGGCTGGTGGAAATGTGTCAACAACACTTTCCACATCTGCATATTCTGGCCCGCGCACGTGGTCGCGTTGAGGCGCATGAGCTGCTGCAGGCCGGCGTGACGCAGTTTTCTCGTGAAACCTTCTCCAGTGCGCTGGAGCTGGGGCGGAAAGCGCTTATCACCCTGGGCATGCATCCTCACCAGGCGCAGCGCGCGCAGCTGCACTTCCGACGGCTCGATATGCGAATGCTGCGTGAGTTAATGCCGGTGCATACTGATACGGTACAGATATCTCGCGTGCGGGAAGCCCGACGCGAACTGGAAGAGATTTTTCAGCGTGAAATGCAGAAAGAAAGCCGGCAGCTGGACGGCTGGGACGAGTTTGAATAAAGGTAAATCATATGGCAGTACGTAAACGTTTTATTGCCGGGGCGAAATGTCCGGCGTGCCAGGCGCAGGATTCGCTGGCGATGTGGCGTGAGAATAATGTCGATGTCGTTGAATGCGTTAAGTGCGGTCACCAAATGCGTGAGGCGGATAAAGAGGCCCGCGAGCATGTACGCAAAGAGGAGCAGGTGATTGGCATTTTTCATCCCGACTAGCGTTATCCGTCGGCTTTTTTTAAGCTAGAGGGTACACGGCAGCAGAATTCCGCTACAATCTGCGCCACTATTCTTCCCATCTCAGGAGATATCATGAAAGTAGCAAAAGACCTGGTGGTCAGCCTGGCCTATCAGGTACGTACAGAAGACGGTGTGTTGGTTGATGAGTCTCCGGTAAGCGCGCCGCTGGATTACCTGCACGGTCACGGCTCCCTGATTTCCGGCCTGGAAAACGCGCTGGATGGCCACGAAGTGGGCGACAAATTTGACGTAGCTGTCGGCGCTAACGACGCTTACGGCCAGTATGACGAAAACCTGGTGCAGCGTGTACCGAAAGACGTCTTTATGGGCGTTGATGAACTGCAGGTTGGCATGCGCTTCCTGGCGGAAACCGATCAGGGTCCAGTACCGGTAGAAATCACTGAAGTTGAAGACGACCACGTTGTGGTTGATGGCAACCACATGCTGGCTGGCCAGAACCTGAAGTTCAATGTGGAAGTTGTCGCTATTCGTGAAGCAACGGCTGAAGAGCTGGAGCATGGTCACGTGCATGGCGCTCATGGCCACGATCACGATCATGACCACGGTCATGACGGTTGCTGCGGCGGCCACGGCCACGATCATGGTCACGACCATGAACACGGCAAAGGTGGTTGCGGTAACGGCGGTTGCGGTTGCCACTAATGGCGTCGCGTTCGCGCGGATAGCCAAAAAAAGCGGGGAAACCCGCTTTTTTTACGTCTCAATAATGTGGCGGCGGCGTCTCTTCTGCCTGAGAGGCGATATGGGACGGTTGAGTCGCCTTCAGTTTCTCGATCATCAGACGCATATGCTCCCGCATCTTCGCCATCTCTATCTCGTGGGCGGTCACGGTTTTATTGAGGTCTTCGATGGTGATTTCCTGAAACGCCAGCCGGCTTTCCAGCTCTGCAAGGCGCGTTTCTAATGTGCTATCGTGCATGGGTAACCTCTTTAGTCTGATCCTGCGAGCGGATTCTACTTAAGTTTCTCTTTTCGCGCAGCATCGCTGCGTCTGACAGGAAACTTATTCATACAAAAATAGTCCTAAAAGAGGCGATATTCAGGAACGTCCGTATGTAGATTTTAACGGCAACGTTCTATAGTACGTTTTTTGCTTTTTACGATAACCCTGGGGTGAGAGGCCCCGGCCCTGGAGAAATGGATGAAATCACTGTTTAAAGTAACGCTGCTGGCGACCACAATGGCCGTCGCCCTGAACGCACCGCTGACCTTTGCTGCAGATACGGCGGCGAAGGCAGCCCCAGCGGCTGAGAGTAAATCGGCATTTAAAAATGACGATCAGAAATCCGCCTATGCGCTGGGCGCGTCCCTGGGGCGTTACATGGAAAACTCCCTGAAAGAACAAGAAAAGCTGGGCATTAAGCTGGACAAAGCCCAGCTGATCGCCGGCGTACAGGACGCGTTTGCCGACAAGAGCAAGCTGTCCGACCAGGAGATCGAACAGACTCTGCAGGCCTTTGAAACGCGCGTGAAGACCGCGGCTCAGCAGAAAATGGAAAAAGACGCAACTGAGAACGAAGCCAAAGGCAAAACCTTCCGCGATAGCTTTGCTAAAGAGAAGGGCGTGAAAACCTCGAAAACTGGCCTGCTGTATAAAGTCGAGAAAGAAGGCACTGGTGATGCGCCGAAAGACAGCGACACTGTGGTCGTTAACTACAAAGGCACCCTGATCGATGGTAAAGAGTTTGATAACTCTTATACCCGCGGTGAGCCGCTCTCTTTCCGCCTGGACGGCGTGATCCCGGGCTGGACGGAAGGCCTGAAAAACATCAAGAAAGGCGGTAAAATCAAGCTGGTCATTCCACCGGATCTGGCGTACGGCAAAACCGGCGTTCCGGGGATCCCGGCCAACTCTACGCTGGTCTTTGACGTAGAACTGCTGGATATCAAACCGGCGCCGAAGGCGGATGCACAGCCGGAAGCCGCTGGCGAAGCGAAAGCCGCAGACGCGAACGCTGACGCTAAGAAGTAATCGAGTTCAGGCCGCCGTCTCGTCAGAGGCGGCGGCTTTTTTATTGAGCGCAGATATAATTAAAACTGGAAAGATCCTCAGGCGCTGTATTACTTTAGATAGCTTAATAATGATGATGAGCCTGCCCTGACAATAACGACAGGCTCCTGAAAAGGAGTGCTTTTTTTCATGTCCAGGTCGCTTTTAACCAACGAAACCAGCGAGCTTGACCTGCTGGATCAACGTCCCTTTGACCAGACCGATTTCGATATTCTTAAATCTTATGAAGCGGTGGTGGACGGGTTGGCGATGCTCATCGGTTCGCACTGTGAAATCGTGCTGCATTCTTTGCAGGATCTTAAATGCTCTGCCATTCGTATCGCCAATGGTGAACATACCGGCCGCCAAATCGGTTCACCGATTACCGATCTTGCGCTGCGCATGCTGCACGATATGACTGGCGCCGATAGCAGCGTTTCCAAATGCTACTTCACCCGCGCCAAAAGTGGCGTACTGATGAAGTCGGTGACGATTGCCATTCGCAACCGCGATCATCGGGTGATTGGTCTGCTATGCATCAACATGAATCTGGATGTGCCGTTTTCCCAGATCATGAGCACCTTTATTCCGCCAGAAACGCCCGAGGTTAACTCGCCGGTGAACTTTGCTTCCTCGGTTGACGATCTGGTCGCTCAGACGCTGGAGTTCACCATTGAAGAGGTGAATGCCGATCGCAGCGTGTCTAATAATGCGAAAAACCGTCAAATCGTGCTGAATCTCTACGAAAAAGGGATCTTCGATATCAAAGATGCCATTAACCAGGTGGCCGATCGTCTGAACATCTCCAAGCACACCGTCTACCTCTATATCCGCCAGTTCAAGAGCGGCGATTTCCAGGGGCTGGATAAGTAATGCGTTTTGCCATTACGGTGACTGGCCCTGCCTATGGGACGCAGCAGGCAAGCAGCGCCTGGCAGTTTGCCCAGGCCGTTTTGCAGGAAGGTCATGAACTGGCATGTGTTTTTTTCTATCGCGAAGGCGTACTCAACGCTAATCAGCTGACGGCGCCCGCCAGCGATGAGTTCGATCTGGTGCGCGCATGGCAGTCACTGCACGATGAACAAGGTGTGGCATTGCACATCTGCGTGGCGGCTGCCTTACGTCGAGGCGTAACGGACGAACGTGAAGCGCAACAGCTCGCGCTAGCCAGCCACAATTTGCAGCCGGGTTTCACGCTTAGCGGGCTCGGTGCGCTGGCGGAAGCCGCGCTCACTTGCGATCGGATGGTACAGTTCTGATGAAACGTGTGGCTTTTGTTTTTTCCTCCGCGCCGCACGGCAGCACCGCCGGCAGGGAAGGCCTCGATGCCTTACTCGCCACCTCCGCGCTTACCGACGAGATTGGCGTATTTTTTGTCGGCGACGGCGTTTTTCAACTGCTGCCCGATCAGCGGCCTGGTGTAGTGCTGGCTCGCGACTACATTGCCACCTTTAAACTGCTGTCACTGTATGATATCGATCAGTGCTGGCTGTGTGCCGATTCCGCACGGGAGCGCGGTCTGGACCCCACTACCGCGTGGGTGGTGGATGTCGAATGCCTGGCGTCGGATGCCCTGCGCGCCCGTCTGCATGAATTTGATGTGATTTTGCGTTTCTGAGGCCCCCATGCTCCATACGCTCAGTGTTTCTCCCTGGCATGCCGATATCGCAGCAATACTTCGCCTGATGGATCACGGTGACGATCTGTTACTGCTGTCTGATGGCGTCACGGCGGCCATCGCCGGTGGCCGTTTCCTTGAGATCCTGCAATCCGCCCCCATAACCCTTTATGTGCTGCAAGACGACGTTGACGCCCGCGGGCTGGCTGGTCAAATTGCGGACAGTGTCGGTAGGGTTAGCTATACTGATTTCGTCAGACTCACGGTAAAACATGCCGGTCAGCTGGCCTGGTGATGGCGGGATCGTTGTATATTTCTTGACACCTTTTCGGCACCGCCCTAAAATTCTGCGTCCTCATATTATATGAGGCGATTTATTACGTGTTTACGAAGCAAAAGCTAAAACCAGGAGCTATTTAATGGCAACAATTAACCAGCTGGTACGCAAACCACGCGCACGCAAAGTTGCAAAGAGCAACGTGCCTGCGCTGGAAGCCTGCCCGCAGAAACGTGGCGTATGTACTCGCGTATATACCACCACTCCTAAGAAACCGAACTCCGCACTGCGTAAAGTTTGCCGTGTGCGTCTGACTAACGGTTTCGAAGTCACCTCCTACATCGGTGGTGAAGGTCACAACCTGCAGGAGCACTCCGTGATCCTGATCCGTGGCGGTCGTGTTAAAGACCTTCCGGGTGTTCGTTACCACACCGTTCGTGGTGCGCTTGACTGCTCCGGCGTTAAAGACCGTAAGCAGGCTCGCTCCAAGTACGGCGTGAAGCGTCCTAAGGCTTAATGGTTCTCCGTTAAGTAAGGCCAAACTGATTTACCTTAATGTCATACTAAACTCTTAGAGTTTTGGACAATCCTGAATTAACAACGGAGTATTTCCATGCCACGTCGTCGCGTCATTGGTCAGCGTAAAATTCTGCCGGATCCGAAGTTCGGATCAGAACTGCTGGCTAAATTTGTCAATATCCTGATGGTAGATGGTAAAAAATCTACTGCAGAAGCAATCGTATACAGCGCGCTGGAGACCCTGGCTCAGCGCTCTGGTAAAAATGAACTGGAAGCTTTCGAAGTCGCTCTCGACAACGTGCGCCCGACTGTAGAAGTTAAGTCTCGCCGCGTTGGTGGTTCTACTTATCAGGTTCCAGTTGAAGTTCGTCCGGTTCGTCGTAATGCTCTGGCAATGCGTTGGATCGTTGAAGCTGCTCGTAAACGCGGTGATAAATCCATGGCTCTGCGCCTGGCGAACGAACTCACTGATGCTGCAGACAACAAAGGTACTGCAGTTAAGAAACGTGAAGACGTTCACCGTATGGCCGAAGCCAACAAGGCGTTCGCACACTACCGTTGGTAATCCCTTCGGAGTCATAGTCACCAGGCGGGAGCTTCAGATGAGTCGCCCGCTCTGGATAACTTAACTGAACGCCTAAAGAAATAAACGAGGAATCAAATGGCTCGTACAACACCCATCGCACGCTACCGTAACATCGGTATCAGTGCGCACATCGACGCCGGTAAAACCACTACTACCGAACGTATTCTGTTCTACACCGGTGTAAACCACAAAATCGGTGAAGTTCATGACGGCGCCGCTACCATGGACTGGATGGAGCAGGAGCAGGAACGTGGTATCACCATCACTTCCGCTGCGACTACTGCATTCTGGTCTGGTATGGCTAAGCAGTATGAACCGCACCGTGTAAACATCATCGACACCCCGGGGCACGTTGACTTCACTATCGAAGTAGAACGTTCCATGCGTGTTCTTGATGGTGCGGTAATGGTTTACTGCGCAGTTGGTGGTGTTCAGCCGCAGTCTGAAACCGTATGGCGTCAGGCAAACAAATATAAAGTTCCGCGCATTGCGTTCGTTAACAAAATGGACCGCATGGGTGCGAACTTCCTGAAAGTTGTTGGTCAGATCAAATCCCGTCTGGGCGCGAACCCGGTTCCGCTGCAGCTGGCGATTGGTGCTGAAGAAGGTTTCACCGGTGTTGTTGACCTGGTGAAAATGAAAGCCATCAACTGGAACGATGCCGACCAGGGCGTTACCTTCGAATACGAAGATATCCCGGCTGAAATGCAGGACCTGGCTGACGAATGGCACCAGAACCTGATCGAGTCCGCTGCGGAAGCTTCCGAAGAGCTGATGGAAAAATACCTGGGTGGTGAAGAACTGACTGAAGAAGAGATCAAAAAAGCTCTGCGTCAGCGCGTTCTGAACAACGAAATCATCCTGGTAACCTGCGGTTCTGCGTTCAAGAACAAAGGTGTTCAGGCGATGCTGGATGCGGTAATTGATTACCTGCCATCCCCGGTCGATGTTCCGGCAATCAACGGTATTCTGGACGACGGTAAAGATACTCCGGCTGAGCGTCACGCAAGCGACGAAGAGCCGTTCTCTGCACTGGCGTTTAAAATCGCTACCGACCCGTTCGTGGGTAACCTGACCTTCTTCCGTGTGTACTCCGGTGTGGTTAACTCTGGTGATACCGTACTGAACTCCGTGAAAACTGCACGTGAGCGTTTCGGTCGTATCGTTCAGATGCACGCTAACAAACGTGAAGAGATCAAAGAAGTTCGCGCGGGCGATATCGCTGCTGCTATCGGTCTGAAAGACGTGACCACCGGTGACACTCTGTGTGACCCGGACGCGCCGATCATTCTGGAGCGTATGGAATTCCCTGAGCCGGTAATCTCCATCGCCGTTGAGCCGAAAACCAAAGCTGACCAGGAAAAAATGGGTCTGGCTCTGGGTCGTCTGGCTAAAGAAGACCCGTCATTCCGTGTATGGACTGACGAAGAGTCTAACCAGACCATCATCGCTGGTATGGGTGAGCTGCACCTCGACATCATCGTTGACCGTATGAAGCGTGAATTCAACGTTGAAGCGAACGTTGGTAAACCTCAGGTTGCTTACCGCGAAGCGATTCGCCAGAAAGTTACCGATGTTGAAGGTAAACACGCCAAACAGTCTGGTGGTCGTGGTCAGTACGGTCACGTTGTGATCGACATGTACCCGCTGGAGCCGGGCTCTAACCCGAAAGGTTACGAGTTCGTCAACGACATCAAAGGTGGTGTAATCCCTGGCGAATACATCCCGGCCGTTGATAAAGGCATCCAGGAACAGCTGAAAGCTGGCCCGCTGGCAGGTTACCCGGTAGTTGATATGGGTGTCCGTCTGCACTTCGGTTCTTACCACGACGTTGACTCCTCTGAGCTGGCGTTTAAACTGGCTGCGTCTATTGCCTTTAAAGAAGGCTTTAAGAAAGCAAAACCAGTTCTGCTTGAGCCGATCATGAAGGTTGAAGTAGAAACTCCGGAAGAGAACACGGGTGATGTTATCGGTGACTTGAGCCGTCGTCGCGGTATGCTGCGCGGTCAGGAATCCGAAGTAACCGGCGTTAAGATCCACGCTGAAGTTCCGCTGTCCGAAATGTTCGGTTATGCAACTCAGCTGCGTTCTCTGACCAAAGGTCGTGCATCATACACCATGGAATTCCTGAAGTATGATGATGCGCCGAACAACGTTGCTCAGGCCGTTATTGAAGCCCGTGGTAAATAATCCACTGGATTAAACTAAGTCCCGTGCTCTCTCCGAAGGGGAGAGCACTATAGTAAGGAATATAGCCGTGTCTAAAGAAAAATTTGAACGTACAAAACCGCACGTCAACGTTGGTACTATCGGCCACGTCGACCATGGTAAAACTACCCTGACCGCTGCAATCACTACCGTACTGGCTAAAACCTACGGCGGTGCTGCTCGTGCATTCGACCAGATCGATAACGCACCGGAAGAAAAAGCTCGTGGTATCACCATCAACACTTCCCACGTTGAATATGACACCCCGACTCGCCACTACGCGCACGTAGACTGCCCGGGCCACGCCGACTATGTTAAAAACATGATCACCGGTGCTGCGCAGATGGACGGCGCGATCCTGGTTGTTGCTGCGACTGACGGCCCGA
>NZ_PIBL01000038.1:0-671 GCF_002806645.1 Klebsiella sp. H-Nf2 | reverse complement strand
GAAAGCGTGCCCTGGGCGTGGGCGCCGTGGCGGCGGACCGCCTGCAGGGCGGCCTGCATGTTGCGCGGGTCGTTCATGGCGTCGAAGACGCGGAAGACGTCCATGCCGTTTTTGACGGCGCGCTCCACAAAGCGCTCCACCACGTCATCGGCGTAGTGGCGGTAGCCGAGCAGGTTCTGGCCGCGGAGCAGCATCTGCAGCGGGGTCTTCGGCATCGCCTTTTTCAGCTCGCGCAGGCGGAGCCACGGGTCCTCGCCGAGGAAGCGGATGCAGGCGTCAAAGGTGGCGCCGCCCCAGCACTCAAGGGAGCGGTAGCCGACGTCATCCAGCTGAGCGGCGACGGGGAGCATGTCGTCGAGACGCAGACGGGTGGCGAACAGGGACTGGTGGGCGTCGCGCAGGACGACATCGGTAATGGCAACGGTCATAAATTCCTCCGTGAATTAAGGGTGAAGACGGCGATGGTGATGAATGGCGGCGACAATCGCCGGTTTTAAACGGGCGAAGTCGTCGGCCGGCGCGACGGCGGCCGGCGCCGGTTTGGGGGCGGCAGGCGGCTCAGGGAACAGACGGTTCACGGCGAGGGACATTCCCTGAATGGCAAAGATGAGCAGCAGCAGGAACACCAGCACAAAGCCCATGCCGAGAAACATCAGGGTGAAGCCTTCGCC
>NZ_PIBL01000037.1:0-684 GCF_002806645.1 Klebsiella sp. H-Nf2 | reverse complement strand
TCCTGATCATCTCCACCCCGGACGACATGCCCTCCTTCCAGCGCCTGCTGGGTGACGGGTCGCAGTTCGGGGTGAACTTCAGCTACGCTATCCAGCCGTCGCCGGACGGCCTGGCGCAGGCCTTTATCATTGGCGAGAAGTTCATCGGCAACGATGCCTGTGCCCTGGTGCTGGGGGATAACATCTACTTTGGTCAGAGCTTCGGTAAAAAGCTGGAAGCGGCGGCGGCGAAGACCTCCGGTGCCACGGTGTTTGGTTATCAGGTGCTGGATCCGGAGCGCTTCGGGGTGGTGGAGTTCGACGAGAACTTTAAGGCGCTGTCCATCGAAGAGAAACCGCTGAAGCCGAAATCGGACTGGGCGGTGACCGGGCTCTATTTCTACGACAATAACGTGGTGGAGATGGCGAAGGACGTGAAGCCTTCTGAGCGCGGCGAGCTGGAGATCACCACCCTGAACCAGATGTATCTGGAGCAAGGTGACCTGCATGTTGAACTGCTGGGGCGCGGTTTTGCCTGGCTGGACACGGGCACCCACGACAGCCTGATGGACGCATCACAGTTCATTCACACCATTGAGAAGCGCCAGGGGATGAAAGTGGCCTGCCTGGAAGAGATTGGTTACCGTAATAAATGGCTGTCGGCGGAAGGGGTGGCGGCTCAGGCGGAACGCCTGAAGAAAACCG
>NZ_PIBL01000036.1:0-684 GCF_002806645.1 Klebsiella sp. H-Nf2 | reverse complement strand
TCCTGATCATCTCCACCCCGGACGACATGCCTTCCTTCCAGCGCCTGCTGGGTGACGGGTCGCAGTTCGGGGTGAACTTCAGCTACGCTATCCAGCCGTCGCCGGACGGCCTGGCGCAGGCCTTTATTATTGGCGAGAAGTTCATCGGCAACGATGCCTGCGCCCTGGTGCTGGGGGATAATATCTACTTTGGCCAGAGCTTCGGTAAAAAACTGGAAGCGGCAGCGGCGAAGACTTCCGGTGCCACGGTGTTTGGTTATCAGGTGCTGGATCCGGAGCGCTTCGGGGTGGTGGAGTTCGACGAGAACTTTAAGGCGCTGTCCATCGAGGAGAAACCGCTGAAGCCGAAATCGGACTGGGCGGTGACCGGGCTCTACTTCTACGACAACAACGTGGTGGAGATGGCGAAGGACGTGAAGCCTTCGGAGCGCGGCGAGCTGGAGATCACCACCCTGAACCAGATGTATCTGGAGCAAGGTGACCTGCATGTTGAACTGCTGGGGCGCGGCTTTGCCTGGCTGGATACGGGCACCCACGACAGCCTGATGGACGCGTCGCAGTTCATTCACACCATTGAGAAGCGCCAGGGGATGAAAGTGGCCTGCCTGGAAGAGATTGGTTACCGTAATAAATGGCTGTCGGCGGAAGGGGTGGCGGCTCAGGCCGAACGCCTGAAGAAAACCG
>NZ_PIBL01000035.1:0-840 GCF_002806645.1 Klebsiella sp. H-Nf2 | reverse complement strand
CAGTTCATTCACACCATTGAGAAGCGCCAGGGGATGAAAGTGGCCTGCCTGGAAGAGATTGGTTACCGTAATAAATGGCTGTCGGCGGAAGGGGTGGCGGCTCAGGCGGAACGCCTGAAGAAAACCGAGTACGGTGCTTATCTGAAGCGCCTGCTGAACGAGCGTTAATGCCTTCTTCGTCAACGACAGGATACAGAG
The DNA here is from genome assembly GCF_002806645.1 of Klebsiella sp. H-Nf2. Taxonomy (NCBI): domain Bacteria; kingdom Pseudomonadati; phylum Pseudomonadota; class Gammaproteobacteria; order Enterobacterales; family Enterobacteriaceae; genus Klebsiella; species Klebsiella sp. H-Nf2. Next base: position 642 of record NZ_PIBL01000035.1, on the reverse strand, counting down.
AATGAAGATTTTACTGATTGGCAAGAATGGCCAGGTGGGCTGGGAGCTGCAGCGTTCACTGTCCACCCTCGGCGACGTGGTCGCGGTGGACTACTTTGACAAAGAGCTGTGCGGCGACCTGACGGATCTGGAAGGCATCGCGCAGACCGTGCGTACCGTCCGCCCGGACGTGGTGGTGAATGCCGCCGCGCACACGGCGGTGGACAAGGCAGAAAGCGAGCGGGAGCTCTCCGACCTGCTGAACGACAAAGGGGTGGCGGTGCTGGCGGCGGAGTCGGCGAAGCTGGGTGCCCTGATGGTGCATTATTCCACGGACTATGTGTTCGACGGCGCCGGCAGCCATTATCGCCGGGAAGATGAAGCAACCGGCCCGCTGAACGTCTACGGCGAAACCAAACGCGCCGGTGAACTGGCGCTGGAGCAGGGTAACCCGCGTCACCTGATTTTCCGTACCAGCTGGGTGTATGCCACCCGCGGCGCCAACTTCGCCAAAACGATGCTCCGCCTGGCGGGTGAGAAAGAGACGCTCTCCATCATTGACGACCAGCACGGGGCGCCCACCGGCGCTGAGCTGCTGGCAGACTGCACGGCGACGGCAATCCGTGAAACGCTGCGCAATCCGGCGCTGGCCGGCACCTATCA
>NZ_PIBL01000034.1:0-932 GCF_002806645.1 Klebsiella sp. H-Nf2 | reverse complement strand
CCGCCTTCACGGATTGCGAAACGCAGACCATCGTCCATCGCGATCGGGTGGATCAGGGTAACAACCATTTTGATGTTGTCGCCCGGCATTACCATCTCTACGCCTTCCGGCAGTTCGATGGTACCAGTCACGTCAGTAGTACGGAAGTAGAACTGCGGACGGTAGCCTTTGAAGAACGGAGTATGACGGCCGCCTTCGTCTTTGGACAGAATGTACACTTCAGATTCGAACTTGGTGTGCGGCTTGATGCTGCCCGGCTTAGCCAGTACCTGACCACGTTCGATTTCTTCACGTTTGATACCACGCAGCAGAACACCTACGTTCTCACCAGCACGGCCTTCGTCCAGCAGTTTGCGGAACATTTCAACGCCAGTACAGGTGGTTTTCGCGGTTTCTTTGATACCAACGATTTCAACTTCTTCACCGACTTTAACGATACCGCGCTCTACACGACCGGTAACAACGGTACCACGACCGGAGATGGAGAATACGTCTTCGATCGGCAGCAGGAACGGCTTGTCAATCGCACGCTCTGGTTCCGGGATGTAAGAATCCAGGAAGCCTGCCAGTTCGATGATTTTCGCTTCCCACTCTGCGTCGCCTTCCAGCGCTTTCAGAGCAGAACCACGGATGATCGGAGTGTCGTCGCCCGGGAAATCGTACTGAGACAGCAGTTCACGAACTTCCATCTCAACCAGTTCCAGCAGCTCTTCGTCATCAACCATGTCGCATTTGTTCAGGAACACGATGATGTACGGAACGCCTACCTGACGACCCAGCAGGATGTGCTCACGAGTCTGCGGCATCGGGCCGTCAGTCGCAGCAACAACCAGGATCGCGCCGTCCATCTGCGCAGCACCGGTGATCATGTTTTTAACATAGTCGGCGTGGCCCGGGCAGTCTACGTGCGCGTAGTGGCGAGTCGGGGTGTC
>NZ_PIBL01000033.1:0-997 GCF_002806645.1 Klebsiella sp. H-Nf2 | reverse complement strand
CGGTGGCCGAAGGCGAGGTGCTGCTGATTCTGGAAGCCATGAAGATGGAGACCGAAATCCGCGCCGCGCAGGCCGGGACCGTGCGCGGCATCGCGGTGAAAGCCGGCGACGCGGTGGCGGTCGGCGACACCCTGCTGCAGCTGGCGTAAGGACGAGGAGCGGAAATGGAAAGTCTGAACGCCCTGATTCAGGGCATGGGGCTGATGCACCTCGGCGCCGGCCAGGCGGTGATGCTGCTGGTCAGCCTGCTGCTGCTGTGGCTGGCGATTGCCAGGAAGTTTGAGCCGTTACTGCTGCTGCCGATTGGCTTCGGCGGCCTGCTCTCCAATATTCCGGAGGCCGGGCTGGCACTGAGCGCGCTGGAAAACCTGCTGGCCCACCACGACCCGGCACAGCTGGCGGTGATTGCCGCGAAGCTCCACTGCACGCCGGACGTCCACGCCATCAAGGAGGCGCTGGCCCTGGCCCTGCCGTCGGTGCAGGGGCAGATGGAGAGCCTCGCGGTGGACATGGGCTACTCCTCCGGGGTGCTGGCCATCTTCTATAAGGTGGCGATTGGCTCGGGCATCGCGCCGCTGGTCATCTTTATGGGCGTCGGGGCAATGACCGACTTCGGCCCGCTGCTGGCCAACCCGCGCACCCTGCTGCTGGGGGCGGCGGCGCAGTTCGGTATCTTCGCCACTGTGCTCGGGGCGCTGACGCTGAACTACTTCGGCATCATCAGCTTCACCCTGCCGCAGGCGGCGGCCATCGGCATCATCGGCGGCGCCGACGGCCCGACGGCGATTTACCTGTCGGGCAAACTGGCGCCGGAGCTGCTGGGGGCCATCGCGGTGGCGGCGTACTCCTACATGGCGCTGGTGCCGCTGATCCAGCCGCCGATCATGAAGGCGCTGACCACGAATAAGGAGCGGAAGATCCGCATGGTGCAGCTGCGCACGGTGAGCCGGCGGGAGAAGATCCTCTTCCCGGCGGTGCTGTTGCTGCTGGTGGCGCT
>NZ_PIBL01000032.1:0-1221 GCF_002806645.1 Klebsiella sp. H-Nf2 | reverse complement strand
TGACCTGCCCCCAGGATTAGATACAACCGTCAGTTAGTAAGGTCGGTTTGTTTACCTTCACATTTTCCATTTCGCCACCGTGCTGCAAACTCTGATGGCGTCTGATAATTCAGTGCTGAATGTGGACGACACTCGTTATAATCCTGCCGCCAGTCATTAATGATTTTCCTTGCGTGAACGATATCGCTGAACCAGTGCTCATTCAGGCATTCATCGCGAAATCGTCCGTTAAAGCTCTCAATAAATCCGTTCTGCGTTGGCTTGCCCGGCTGGATTAAGCGCAACTCAACACCATGCTCAAAGGCCCATTGATCCAGTGCACGGCAAGTGAACTCCGGCCCCTGGTCAGTTCTTATCGTCGCCGGATAGCCTCGAAACAGTGCAATGCTGTCCAGAATACGCGAGACCTGAACGCCTGAAATCCCAAAGGCAACAGTGACCGTCAGGCATTCCTTTGTGAAATCATCGACGCAGGTAAGACACTTGATCCTGCGACCGGTGGAAAGTGCGTCCATGACGAAATCCATCGACCAGGTCAGATTGGGCGCCGCCGGACGGAGCAGCGGCAGACGTTCTGTTGCCAGCCCTTTACGACGTCTTCTGCGTTTTACGCCCAGGCCACTGAGGTGATAAAGCCGGTACACGCGCTTATGATTAACATGAAGCCCTTCACGGCGCAGCAACTGCCAAATACGACGGTAGCCAAAACGCCTGCGCTCCAGTGCCAGCTCAGTGATGCGCCCTGATAAATGCGCATCAGCAGCCGGACGGTGAGCCTCATAGCGGCAGGTCGACAGGGATAAACCTGTAAGCCTGCAGGCACGACGTTGCGACAGACCGGTCGCATCACACATCAGCATCACGGCTTCCCGCTTCTGGTCTGTCGTCAGTACTTTCGCCCAAGAGCCACCTGAAGCGCCTCTTTATCCAGCATGGCTTCGGCAAGCAGCTTCTTGAGTCTGGCGTTCTCTTCCTCAAGCGACTTCAGGCGCTTAACTTCAGGCACCTCCATACCGCCATACTTCTTACGCCAGGTGTAAAACGTGGCATCGGAAATGGCATGCTTGCGGCAGAGTTCACGGGCGGGTACCCCAGCTTCGGCTTCGCGGAGAATACTGATGATCTGTTCGTCGGAAAAACGCTTCTTCATGGGGATGTCCTCATGTGGCTTATGAAGACATTACTAACATCGGGGTGTACTAATCAACGGGGAGCAGGTCA
>NZ_PIBL01000031.1:0-1435 GCF_002806645.1 Klebsiella sp. H-Nf2 | reverse complement strand
TGGAGCGCGCCGTCAAAAACGGCATGGACGTCTTCCGCGTCTTCGACGCCATGAACGACCCGCGCAACATGCAGGCCGCCCTGCAGGCGGTCCGCCGCCACGGCGCCCACGCCCAGGGCACGCTTTCGTACACCACCAGTCCGGCCCACACCCTGCAGACCTGGCTCGACCTCACCGAACAGCTGCTGGAGACCGGCGTTGATTCCGTCGCCATCAAGGACATGTCCGGCATTCTGACGCCGCATGCCGCCTTTGAGCTGGTCAGCGAAATCAAGAAGCGCTATGACGTCACCCTGCACCTGCACTGCCACGCCACCACCGGGATGGCGGAGATGGCCCTGCTGAAGGCCATTGAGGCCGGGGTCGACGGCGTGGATACCGCCATCTCCTCGATGAGCGCCACCTACGGCCACCCGGCCACCGAGGCGCTGGTGGCCACCCTCGCCGGCACGCCGTACGACACCGGCCTCAATATCCACAAGCTGGAGAGCATCGCCGCGTACTTCCGCGAGGTGCGTAAGAAGTACCACGCCTTCGAAGGCCAGCTGAAGGGCACCGACAGCCGTATCCTCGTCGCCCAGGTTCCGGGCGGGATGCTCACCAACCTCGAAAGCCAGCTGAAGCAGCAGAACGCCGCGGACAAGCTGGACCAGGTGCTGGCGGAAATCCCCCGTGTGCGCGAGGACCTCGGCTTCATCCCGCTGGTGACCCCGACCTCGCAGATTGTCGGCACCCAGGCGGTGCTCAACGTCCTCACCGGCGGGCGCTACAAAACCATTGCGAAGGAGACCGCCGGTATCCTGAAGGGCGAGTACGGCCGCACCCCGGTGCCGGTGAACGCTGCCCTGCAGGCGCGGGTGCTCGACGGCGCTGAAGCCATCACCTGCCGCCCGGCGGACCTGCTGAAGCCGGAGCTGGCGCAGCTGGAAGCCGACGTCAGACGCCAGGCGCAGGAGAAGGGCATCACGCTTGCCGAAAACGCCATCGACGACGTGCTCACCGTGGCGCTGTTCCCGCAACCCGGCCTGAAGTTCCTTGAGAACCGCCACAACCCGGCAGCCTTTGAGCCCGTGCCGCAGGTGGAAGAAGCAAAATCTGCCGCACCGGTAAAAGCCGCCGCCTCCGGCGTCTACACCGTGGAAGTGGAAGGTAAAGCCTTTGTGGTCAAAGTCAGCGACGGCGGCGACGTCAGCCAGCTGATCGCGGCTGTTCCTGCCACTGCACCCGCCGCCCCGGCAGGCGCCGGCACCCCGGTGACCGCCCCGCTGGCGGGCACTATCTGGAAGGTGCTGGCCAGCGAAGGCCAGACGGTGGCCGAAGGCGAGGTGCTGCTGATTCTGGAAGCCATGAAGATGGAGACCGAAATCCGCGCCGCGCAGGCCGGGACCGTGCGCGGCATCGCGGTGAAAGCCGGCGACGCGGTGGCGGTCGGCGA
>NZ_PIBL01000030.1:0-1444 GCF_002806645.1 Klebsiella sp. H-Nf2 | reverse complement strand
TGGAGCGCGCCGTCAAAAACGGCATGGACGTCTTCCGCGTCTTCGACGCCATGAACGACCCGCGCAACATGCAGGCCGCCCTGCAGGCGGTCCGCCGCCACGGCGCCCACGCCCAGGGCACGCTTTCATACACCACCAGCCCGGCCCACACCCTGCAGACCTGGCTCGACCTCACCGAACAGCTGCTGGAGACCGGCGTTGATTCCGTCGCCATCAAGGACATGTCCGGCATTCTGACGCCGGGGGCCGCCTTTGAGCTGGTCAGCGAAATCAAGAAGCGCTACGACGTCACCCTGCACCTGCACTGTCATGCCACCACCGGGATGGCGGAGATGGCCCTGCTGAAGGCCATCGAAGCCGGGGTCGACGGCGTGGATACCGCCATCTCCTCAATGAGCGCCACCTACGGCCACCCGGCCACCGAGGCACTGGTGGCCACCCTCGCCGGCACGCCGTACGACACCGGGCTGGATATCCACAAGCTGGAGAGCATCGCGGCGTACTTCCGCGAGGTGCGTAAGAAGTACCACGCCTTCGAAGGCCAGCTGAAGGGTACCGACAGCCGCATCCTGGTGGCCCAGGTTCCGGGCGGGATGCTCACCAACCTGGAAAGTCAGCTGAAGCAGCAGAGCGCCGCCCACCGTCTGGATGAGGTGCTGGCGGAAATCCCCCGCGTGCGCGAGGACCTCGGCTTCATCCCGCTGGTCACTCCGACCTCGCAGATTGTCGGCACCCAGGCGGTGCTCAACGTCCTCACCGGCGAGCGCTACAAAACCATCGCGAAGGAGACCGCCGGTATCCTGAAGGGCGAGTACGGCCACACCCCGGCGCCGGTGAACGCCACCCTGCAGGCGCGGGTGCTCGAGGGCGCTGAAGCCATCACCTGCCGCCCGGCCGACCTGCTGAAGCCGGAGCTGGCGCAGCTGGAAGCCGACGTCAGACGCCAGGCGCAGGAGAAGGGCATCACCCTTGCCGAAAACGCCATCGACGACGTGCTCACCGTGGCCCTGTTCCCGCAGCCCGGCCTCAAGTTCCTCGAAAACCGCCACAACCCGGCAGCCTTTGAGCCCGAGCCGCAGGCGGAAGCCGCGCAGCCGCTGGCAAAAGCAGAAAAACCTGCCGCCTCCGGCGTCTACACCGTCGAAGTGGAAGGTAAAGCCTTTGTGGTCAAAGTCAGCGACGGCGGCGACGTCAGCCAGCTCAGCGCCGCGCCGGTGGCCGCTGCGCCTGCTGCCCCGGCTCCGGCCGGCGCCGGCACCCCGGTGACCGCCCCGCTGGCGGGCACTATCTGGAAGGTGCTGGCCGCGGAGGGCCAGGCGGTGGCCGAAGGCGAGGTGCTGCTGATTCTGGAAGCCATGAAGATGGAGACCGAAATCCGCGCCGCGCAGGCCGGGACCGTGCGCGGCATCGCGGTGAAAGCCGGCGACGCGGTGGCGGTCGGCGA
>NZ_PIBL01000029.1:0-1711 GCF_002806645.1 Klebsiella sp. H-Nf2 | reverse complement strand
CACTACAAAGGCAGGTTCTTTAAGGTAAGGAGGTGATCCAACCGCAGGTTCCCCTACGGTTACCTTGTTACGACTTCACCCCAGTCATGAATCACAAAGTGGTAAGCGCCCTCCCGAAGGTTAAGCTACCTACTTCTTTTGCAACCCACTCCCATGGTGTGACGGGCGGTGTGTACAAGGCCCGGGAACGTATTCACCGTAGCATTCTGATCTACGATTACTAGCGATTCCGACTTCATGGAGTCGAGTTGCAGACTCCAATCCGGACTACGACATACTTTATGAGGTCCGCTTGCTCTCGCGAGGTCGCTTCTCTTTGTATATGCCATTGTAGCACGTGTGTAGCCCTGGTCGTAAGGGCCATGATGACTTGACGTCATCCCCACCTTCCTCCAGTTTATCACTGGCAGTCTCCTTTGAGTTCCCGGCCTAACCGCTGGCAACAAAGGATAAGGGTTGCGCTCGTTGCGGGACTTAACCCAACATTTCACAACACGAGCTGACGACAGCCATGCAGCACCTGTCTCACAGTTCCCGAAGGCACCAAAGCATCTCTGCTAAGTTCTGTGGATGTCAAGACCAGGTAAGGTTCTTCGCGTTGCATCGAATTAAACCACATGCTCCACCGCTTGTGCGGGCCCCCGTCAATTCATTTGAGTTTTAACCTTGCGGCCGTACTCCCCAGGCGGTCGATTTAACGCGTTAGCTCCGGAAGCCACGCCTCAAGGGCACAACCTCCAAATCGACATCGTTTACAGCGTGGACTACCAGGGTATCTAATCCTGTTTGCTCCCCACGCTTTCGCACCTGAGCGTCAGTCTTTGTCCAGGGGGCCGCCTTCGCCACCGGTATTCCTCCAGATCTCTACGCATTTCACCGCTACACCTGGAATTCTACCCCCCTCTACAAGACTCTAGCCTGCCAGTTTCGAATGCAGTTCCCAGGTTGAGCCCGGGGATTTCACATCCGACTTGACAGACCGCCTGCGTGCGCTTTACGCCCAGTAATTCCGATTAACGCTTGCACCCTCCGTATTACCGCGGCTGCTGGCACGGAGTTAGCCGGTGCTTCTTCTGCGGGTAACGTCAATCGACAAGGTTATTAACCTCACCGCCTTCCTCCCCGCTGAAAGTGCTTTACAACCCGAAGGCCTTCTTCACACACGCGGCATGGCTGCATCAGGCTTGCGCCCATTGTGCAATATTCCCCACTGCTGCCTCCCGTAGGAGTCTGGACCGTGTCTCAGTTCCAGTGTGGCTGGTCATCCTCTCAGACCAGCTAGGGATCGTCGCCTAGGTGAGCCGTTACCCCACCTACTAGCTAATCCCATCTGGGCACATCTGATGGCATGAGGCCCGAAGGTCCCCCACTTTGGTCTTGCGACGTTATGCGGTATTAGCTACCGTTTCCAGTAGTTATCCCCCTCCATCAGGCAGTTTCCCAGACATTACTCACCCGTCCGCCGCTCGTCACCCGAGAGCAAGCTCTCTGTGCTACCGCTCGACTTGCATGTGTTAGGCCTGCCGCCAGCGTTCAATCTGAGCCATGATCAAACTCTTCAATTTAAGTTTGATGCTCGTGAATTAAACTTCGTAATGAATTACGTATGTTCACTCAGAGACTTGGTATTCATTTTTCGTCCGAGGACGTTAAGAATCCATGTCACTTTGAGTGCCCACACAGATTGTCTGATAAATTGTTAAAGAGCAGT
>NZ_PIBL01000002.1:0-732523 GCF_002806645.1 Klebsiella sp. H-Nf2 | reverse complement strand
TAAACTTCGTAATGAATTACGTATGTTCACTCAGAGACTTGGTATTCATTTTTCGTCCGAGGACGTTAAGAATCCATGTCACTTTGAGTGCCCACACAGATTGTCTGATAAATTGTTAAAGAGCAGTTGCAACGCGGCTTTCAGCTCACCGTTGCGAGGTCCCGTATAATACGTTTTCCTCATTCAGAGTCAAGCACTTATTTTGCTTTTCTCTGTCGGTTTTCAGCGTTGAACTTCACCGCCGAAACCCTGCTAACCCGGCGGCTTGCTTGCCGTTGTTCCGTGTCAGTGGAGGCGCATTATAGGGAGTAATTCTGAGGTGACAAGGATAAATTCAAAAAAAAGAATCCAACCGCTCACTTTTCAATCAAAATGATTGTTGAGCTTTAATTCTTGCCTGGTTTTTAAACAAAAACGAGCCCGTTGGGCCCGTTTTTGTCGTTTTGTGACTTACTGCACTGCCACGATACGGTCGTCTTTCACCACCAACTCGACGGTTTTTCCCGGAACCAGCTCACCGGAAAGGATCTGCTGGGCTAACGGGTTCTCAATCTGCTGCTGAATAGCACGTTTCAATGGACGAGCGCCGTACACCGGATCGTAGCCATTGGCACTGAGCAACTTCAACGCCTCATCGGACATCCGCACTTCATACCCACGCTCTTCCAGACGTTTATACAGACGCTGCAGCTGGATCTGGGCAATAGAAGCAATATGCTTTTCACCCAGCGGATGGAAGACCACCACTTCGTCGATACGGTTGATAAACTCCGGACGGAAGCTCTGGCTAACCACACCAAGCACCAGATCCTTCATATGACCGTAGTCTAGCTCGCCAAAACGTTCCTGAATCAGATCGGAACCGAGGTTCGAGGTCATGATGACCACCGTATTACGGAAGTCGACCGTTCTCCCCTGCCCGTCGGTCAGACGCCCGTCGTCGAGCACCTGCAGCAGAATGTTGAACACATCCGGGTGCGCTTTTTCCACTTCATCCAGCAGGATGACGGAATAAGGACGACGACGCACCGCTTCGGTCAGGTAGCCGCCCTCTTCATAACCGACGTATCCCGGAGGCGCACCGACCAGACGCGAGACGGAGTGTTTCTCCATAAACTCGGACATATCGATACGCACCATCGCGTCGTCGCTGTCGAACATAAAATTAGCCAGCGTTTTGCAAAGTTCGGTTTTACCGACCCCGGTTGGGCCGAGGAACAGGAACGAACCAATCGGCCGGTTCGGATCGGACAGCCCGGCACGGCTGCGGCGAATAGCGTTAGATACCGCTTCAACCGCCTCATCCTGGCCAATCACCCGATGATGCAGATCCTGCTCCATACGCAGCAGTTTTTCACGCTCGCTTTCCATCATTCGCGCCACAGGAATGCCGGTCCAGCGTGCCAGCACTTCGGCAATCTCCGCATCCGTTACTTTGTTACGTAACAGGCGCATGGTTTTACCTTCGGACTGAGTGGCAGCCGCCAGCTGTTTTTCCAGTTCCGGAATTTTTCCGTACTGCAGCTCGGACATCCGCGCCAGGTCGCCGACGCGGCGCGCCTGTTCAATAGCGATTTTCGCCTGTTCAAGCTCGGCTTTAATAGTCTGGGTACCGGAGAGGGATGCTTTTTCCGCTTTCCACTCTTCTTCCAGTACCGAGTACTGACGCTCTTTATCCGCCAGCTCCTCATTGAGCATATCAAGACGCTTCAGGCTCGCTTCATCAGACTCTTTCTTCAGCGCCTGCTGTTCCAGTTTCAGCTGGATAATACGGCGATCGAGACGGTCCAGCTCTTCCGGCTTGGAGTCAATCTGCATACGGATGCTGGACGCCGCCTCATCGATAAGGTCGATGGCTTTATCCGGCAGCTGACGGTCGGCAATATAGCGGTGAGACAGCGTCGCCGCCGCGACAATCGCCGGGTCAGTGATCTGCACGTGGTGGTGCAGCTCGTAACGTTCTTTCAGGCCACGCAGAATAGCAATGGTATCTTCTACCGTCGGCTCGGCGACGAACACCTTCTGGAAGCGACGTTCCAGCGCGGCGTCTTTTTCGATGTACTGACGGTATTCATCAAGCGTGGTCGCCCCGACGCAGTGCAGTTCACCACGCGCCAGCGCCGGCTTCAGCATGTTGCCCGCGTCCATCGCGCCGTCGGCTTTACCCGCGCCGACCATGGTGTGCAGCTCGTCGATAAACAGAATGACGTTGCCTTCCTGTTTTGACAGGTCAGTCAGCACGCCTTTCAGACGCTCTTCAAACTCACCGCGGTATTTCGCCCCGGCCACCAGCGCCCCCATATCCAGCGCCAGCACCCGACGGCCTTTCAGCCCTTCAGGTACTTCGCCGTTAACGATGCGCTGCGCCAGCCCTTCGACGATTGCCGTTTTACCCACCCCGGGTTCACCAATCAGTACCGGGTTGTTTTTGGTACGACGCTGCAGTACCTGAATGGTACGGCGAATCTCTTCATCACGGCCGATCACCGGATCCAGCTTGCCCTGCTCGGCTCGCTCGGTTAGATCGACGGTAAATTTCTTCAATGCCTGACGTTGGTCTTCGGCACCCTGATCGTTCACGCTTTCACCTCCGCGCATTTGTTCAATCGCCTGAGTCACGTTGGCGGTTGTTGCTCCGGCAGATTTTAAAAGGTCGGTCAGCGTACCGCGCGATTCAAGCGCCGCCAGAACGAACAGTTCCGACGAAATAAAGTTGTCCTTTTTCTTTTGCGCCAGCTTGTCGCAAAGGTTCAGGATCCGCACTAAATCCTGAGAAGGTTGTACATCGCCGCCGGTGCCTTCCACCTGCGGTAAACGGCTCAAGGCCTGTTCGATGTCAGTGCGTAGTTTCCCGGCATTCACGCCCGCCGAGGTTAATAAAGGACGTACCGATCCCCCTTCCTGATTCAGCAAGGCGCTCATTAAATGAAGAGGTTCGATGAATTGGTTGTCGTGCCCGAGTGCGAGTGACTGGGCATCGGCAAGAGCAAGCTGGAATTTATTGGTAAGACGATCCAGACGCATAACTCCTCCCATAAACAGGTCAAATTTGCTACTGGAGATTAAATGAGGTCATCCCTCAATTATTCAAGGTTAAAGACCTGAACTATGCGAAAAATAAGTTTGCCTTCTGGATCGTCTTGATTCTCTAGGTTATATCAGCCAAATGAAACTTGCCATACGACCAGTGGTCTTGTCGCGCCGGTAAGAGAAAAAATCATCCTTTTCGCTTAGCGTGCAGCGATCGCCGCCGAAAATCTGCTCAACGCCGACGTTTGCCAGACGCTGCCGAGCCAGTTGATAGATATCAGCAAAATATTTCTCGCCTGCCGGACGAAAAGCCCGGTGCGCGTTCTCGTCCTTCGCCATAAAGGCATCCCGGACTTCCGGCCCCACCTCAAACGCCTGCGGACCGATGGCAGGGCCCAGCCACGCCATCATGTTTTCGGCTTTATCGGCGAAACGGGCAACCGTCTCTTCCAGAACCCCTTCGCATAAACCGCGCCATCCCGCATGCGCCGCGGCGACTTCGGTGCCGTCGCGGTTACAGAACAGGACCGGCAGGCAGTCAGCGGTCATCACCGCACAGACGGTGCCTGGCGTACGGCTATAAGAAGCATCTGCGCGTTTCGACGGATAGGGTCCGCCGTCCAGCGTCAGAACATCGGTGCCATGAACCTGCTCCAGCCAAACCGGGTAAGACGGCAAGCCACCGGCGGCAAACATCCGCCGCCGGTTTTCTTCAACATGCTGCAGATTGTCTCCGCAATGGGCGCCCAGGTTGAGCGAGTCATAGGGCGGCAGACTCACGCCGCCAATGCGGGTCGAACTACAGGCCGCCACGCTGCGGGGCATCGGCCACTGCGGTACAATCAGTTTAGTCATAACCAGTCAATATCGTCCTTATGGGCTTCAAAATCGGCACGCATCGCCTCGATGAGCTCGACCATATCCTGTGGGATGGGCGCATGCCACTCCATTTCAATGCCGGTGATCGGGTGGTACAGACGCAGCATGGTGGCGTGCAGCGCCTGGCGGTCGAATTTACGCAGTGCGGTGATGAACTCCTCCGACGCGCCCTTAGGCGGACGCGGCCGGCCGCCATACACCTGGTCACCCACCAGCGGATGGGTGATATGCGACATATGCACGCGGATCTGGTGCGTACGACCGGTTTCCAGGCGCAGGCGCAGGCGCGTATGGATGCGGAAATGTTCCATAATCCGGTAGTGGGTCACCGCCGGTTTGCCCATCGGATGCACCGCCATATGGGTACGTTTTGTCGGGTGACGACTGATCGGCTCTTCCACTGTGCCACCGGAAGTCATGTGGCCGATGGCCACCGCTTCATACTCGCGGGTGATCTCGCGCAGCTGCAGCGACTCCACCAACCGGGTTTGTGCCGGAATGGTTTTCGCCACCACCATCAGACCGGTGGTGTCTTTATCCAGACGGTGCACGATCCCCGCGCGCGGCACATCGGCAATCGGCGGATAGTAGTGCAGCAGCGCATTCAGCACAGTACCGTCAGGGTTGCCCGCGCCAGGATGCACAACCAGATCGCGCGGTTTGTTAATCACGAGGATGTCATCATCTTCGTAAACGATATTGAGCGGAATATCCTGCGGCTGGAAGCGCGCTTCTTCTTCGATTTCGACATCGATAGCGATGTGCTCTCCCCCCAGCACTTTTTCTTTCGGCTTATCGCCAATGGTGCCATTGACTAATACGCGTTGGTCAAGGATCCATTCTTTTATCCGCGATCGCGAATAATCAGGGAACAATTCGGCCAAAGCCTGATCTAAGCGTTGACCGAGTTGATTTTCGGTCACCGTTGCGGTGAGTTGTACTCGTTGTGCCATATACAGCTTCTTCGTTTAACGTTGGGTTTTACGGCTTTGCCGTTTAATATAGTGTGCTATTGTAGCTGGTCTTAATCGGGAGCAGGAACAGAGATTCTCCCGCATAAACATTTTGAGGAAGTCAAAACGTCATGACGCGCATGAAATACCTGGTGGCAGCCGCCACACTGAGCCTGGCTTTGGTGGGTTGCTCCGGCTCTAAGGAAGAGGTGCCTGATAATCCGCCGAATGAAATCTACGCGACCGCCCAGCAAAAACTGCAGGACGGTAACTGGAAACAGGCGATAACGCAACTGGAAGCGTTGGATAACCGTTATCCATTCGGCCCTTATTCCCAACAGGTACAGCTGGATCTGATTTATGCGTATTACAAAAACGCCGATCTGCCGCTGGCTCAGGCGGCCATCGATCGCTTCATGCGTTTGAACCCCACCCACCCGAATATCGATTACGTCATCTATATGCGCGGCCTGACCAACATGGCCCTGGATGACAGCGCCCTGCAGGGTTTCTTTGGCGTCGACCGCTCTGACCGCGATCCGCAGCACGCGCGCGATGCCTTCAATGACTTCTCCAAACTGGTTCGTGGTTACCCGAACAGCCAGTATGCCACTGACGCCTATAAACGCATGGTGTTCCTGAAAGATCGCCTGGCCAAATATGAGCTGTCGGTCGTGGATTACTACACCGACCGTGGCGCCTGGGTTGCCGTCGTGAACCGCGTGGAGGGTATGATGCGTAACTATCCGGATACCCAGGCCACCCGCGATGCCCTGCCGAAGATGGAAAACGCCTATCGTCAGATGCAGATGAACGCCCAGGCAGACAAAGTCGCCAAAATCATCGCCGCCAACGACAAGAACACCTGAGGGTAATACCCGAAAGCAAAACGGCAGCCAGCGGCTGCCGTTTTTTTATACTTTATCCCGGCTAGCTGAAGCGGTTTAGCGCCGGGTTAACTCATCAAATATGGCCTGCTTTGTCGGGTTCGACAAGTAAAATCTCACTTCTTCCTGCCCTGTCTCACAAAATGAATTCGTTGACAAAAAGTGACAATAAAATGTGATTTAGATCACACATTTTGACATTGGGAAAGGTATGCTGGATTCACCAAGACGGGAAAGACAAGAGGTAAAATTTATGACAATGAACATTACCAGTAAACAAATGGAAATTACTCCGGCAATCCGCCAGCATGTCGCAGACCGTCTCGCCAAACTGGATAAGTGGCAAACTCATTTAATTAACCCGCACATCATTCTGTCTAAGGAGCCGCAGGGTTTTATCGCTGATGCAACCATCAATACGCCCAACGGTCATCTGGTTGCCAGTGCGCGCCATGAAGATATGTACGTCGCCATTAACGAATTGATCAACAAGCTGGAACGGCAGCTGAATAAAGTGCAACACAAAGGGGAAGCCCGCCGCGCCGCGACGTCGGTGAAAGAGGCAGGCTTTGTGGAAGAAGAAGAGTAATCCTTAACTTAAGTTGTGTCATGCCACGCGCCTTCGGGCGCGTTTTTTATTGACAGAGTGAAAACAGTACAGGTACTGTAATCCCCACTACCTAAAGGAATTCATCATGAAACGTGTCCCGTTCTTCTTCGCATTCTTTTTTACCTTCCCGTGACCGGGAGGCAATTCGTCGTATAAGAAAGAATGCGAAGACGAACAATAAGGCCTCCCACCCGGGAGGCCTTTTTTATTTGATAACAACAAAGGCAACATCTATGACCGAGGAAAACCCATTACTGGCGCTGCGCGATAAGATAAGCGCACTGGACGAGAAACTGCTTGCTCTGCTGGCGGAGCGCCGCGGGCTGGCTGTTGAGGTTGGTAAAGCCAAACTGGCCTCCCACCGTCCAGTGCGTGATATTGACCGCGAACGCGATCTGCTGGAGCGTCTGATGACCATCGGCAAGCGCCATAATCTGGATGCGCACTACATCACCCGCCTGTTCCAGCTGATCATCGAAGACTCTGTCCTGACCCAACAAACCCTGCTGCAGCAGCATCTGAATAAAATTAATCCGCATTCGGCCCGCGTGGCGTTCCTCGGCCCTAAAGGCTCTTATTCGCACCTGGCGGCGCGTCAGTATGCTGCTCGCCACTTTGAGCAGTTTATTGAGAGCGGCTGCGCGAAGTTCGCCGATATTTTTAATCAGGTAGAGACCGGCCAGGCCGATTACGCGGTGGTGCCGATTGAAAACACCAGTTCTGGCGGGATCAACGACGTCTACGATCTGCTGCAGCACACCAGCCTGTCGATCGTTGGCGAACTGACGATCCCTATCGATCATTGCGTGCTGGTCAGCACCTCGACGGATGCCGATAAAATTCAGACCGTCTACAGCCATCCTCAGCCGTTCCAGCAGTGCAGCCAGTATCTGAGCCGCTACCCGCACTGGAAAATCGAATATACCGAGAGCACCTCGGCGGCAATGGAAAAAGTGGCGCAGGCTAACTCCCCGGCCGTTGCAGCACTCGGCAGCGAAGCGGGTGGCGCCCTGTATAGCCTGCAGGTGCTGGAGCATTGCCAGGCCAACCAGACGCAGAATATCACGCGCTTCCTCGTCCTGGCGCGCAAAGCGGTGAACGTCTCCGATCAGGTTCCGGCCAAGACCACGCTGTTAATGGCAACCGGTCAGCAGGCGGGCGCCCTGGTGGAAGCCCTGCTGGTACTGCGCAACCACAATCTGATCATGACCAAACTGGAATCCCGTCCGATCCACGGCAATCCCTGGGAAGAGATGTTTTACCTTGATATTCAGGCCAACCTGGAGTCATTGCCCATGCGCAAGGCACTGAAGGAGCTGGCGGAAATCACTCGCTCCATGAAGGTCCTCGGTTGCTACCCCAGCGAAAACGTGGTGCCAGTGGATCCGGTTTAACGTTCGCGGAACGGTAATTTCTTCATCCCTGCCACCGCAACCGGCAGGGTGAAGATGGCGCCTGACAGCGGATACTGAGCCAGCTCATCGTCCCCCATATTTTCCCGGGTTGTGGTGATATAGAGCGTTTTCATATCAGCCCCACCGAAGCAGACCATTGTCGGACAACGAACCGGCATCGGGTAAGTCTCCAGCTCCTCGCCCTGCGGCGAGAAACGAGCAATCCGCCAGCCGTCAAACATCGCGCTCCAGTAACAGCCCTCCACATCGATCGCCGCCCCATCAGGGATGCCTTCGCCCGGCTGGAAACGGCGAAACACCTCGCGTCGTCCAGGCTCACCCTGTTCATCCAGCGGCGTACGGTAGATCACGGCGTTCGGCGTATCAGAGGTATACATCCAGCGCTGGTCGGCGCTAAACGCCAGACCGTTGGCGCCATGGATATCACACTGGATCACTTTCGGCTTCAGGTCATTATCGACTCGCATCAGCAGCGCGCCGTTGTAATCCCCCGGCCCCCAGAAGGTGCCGGCATAAAAACGCCCCTCGCGATCGGTCCCACCATCGTTAAACCGCGCCAGCTCCGGATTGCTCGGATTATCACAGACTTTCCGCCGCAGCAGGCCGTGGGCGTCGGTCAGCCAGATGCCACTGCGTAATGCAACGATAAACCCGCCCTTCTCACGCAGGGAGAAACAGCCGACCTCCTCCGGAAACTGCAGCACCTGGTGTTCGCCGCTGCGGGTATCGTAGCGGTGGATTTCACACTCCATGATATCGGCCCAGTAGAGGGCCTGTTCAGCCTCGCTCCAGGTCGGGCATTCCGGCAGGTATCCGGTGTAGTCAAACAGCGGTTGTGGTTCAGCCATCGTTGTCATCCCTATAAAAAAAGCCAGCGGTCGCTGGCTTTATTGTATACATCTTTTTCGCTTTACTGCCGATTATCGTTCGCCTGACGCAGTAGCGTGCGGCTCTCGCTCTGGAAACGCTGAGCGTAATCGCCAAACCAATGTTCGACTTTACGGAAGCTGTCGATAAACGCCTGCTTATCGCCCTGCTCCAGCAGGCCAATCGCTTCACCGAAACGCTGGTAATAGCGCTTAATCAGCGCCAGGTTGTTTTCCGATGACATAATAATGTCGGCGTACAGCTGCGGATCCTGGGCAAACAGGCGCCCCACCATCGCCAGCTCCAGCCGGTAAATAGGTGACGAAAGCGCCAGCAGTTGCTCAAGACGCACATTCTCTTCTGCCAGGTGCAGACCATAGGCGAAGGTGGCAAAGTGGCGCAGCGCCTGAATAAACGCCATGTTCTGATCGTGCTCAACGGCGCTGATGCGGTGCAGCCGCGCGCCCCACACCTGAATCTGCTCGAGGAACCACTGATACGCTTCCGGCTGGCGGCCATCACAATAGACCACCACCTGCTTCGCCAGGCTGCCGCTGTCCGGACCGAACATCGGGTGCAGGCCAAGAACCGGACCCTGATGCGCTGCCAGCATCGCCTGCAGCGGCTCCGCTTTCACCGAGGCAAGGTCGATCAGAATGCAATCCGCCGGCAGCGGCGGCAGCCTGCCGATCGTCTCCACGGTGGTGTGAATCGGTACGCTGACGATGACCATGCCGGCATCGGCGACGATATCCGCCGCCCGCGCCCAATCCTCTTTTTCCAGAATACGCACCTGGTAGCCGGACAGCGTTAACATCTTCTCAAACAGACGCCCCATCTGCCCGCCGCCGCCGACGATAACCACCGGTCGCAAATTCGGGTGCAGGGTTTTGAAGCCTTTGTCGTTTTCGCTGGAATAGGATTCCCGCATCACGCGACGCAGAACATCCTCGATCAGATCCGGCGGTACGCCGAGCGCAGCCGCCTCTTCACGCCGGGAGGCGAGCATCGCCGCCTCGCGCTCCGGGACGTAAATCGGTAGGCCATACTGGCTCTTCACCTCGCCGACTTCGGCCACCAGTTCCAGACGCTTAGCCAGCAGGCTAAGCAACGCTTTATCTACTTCATCAATTTGATCGCGTAACGCGGTCAGTTCAGCAACCATACTTTCCTCTTACATCAAACGGGCCGCCAGATGGCCGCGGAGATCCTTATCCAGTTCACGCAGCAGCGCATCGGTGCTTTCCCAGCTGATGCAGGCATCAGTCACCGAGACGCCGTATTTCATCGCCTCACGCGGCTGTTCAGAGGACTGATTACCTTCGTGGATATTACTCTCGATCATCAGGCCGATAATGGAGCGGTTGCCATCTTTGATCTGCGCGACAACGGATTCAGCCACGGCTGGCTGGCGGCGGAAATCTTTATTGGAGTTCCCATGACTGCAATCTACCATCAGCGACGGTTTCAGTCCCGCCTGCGCCATCTCTTTTTCGCATTTCGCCACATCTTCCGGACCGTAGTTCGGCGCCTTGCCGCCGCGCAGGATCACATGGCCATTCGGATTACCCTGCGTTTGCAACAGGCAGACCTGCCCGGCCTGGTTGATGCCGACGAAACGGTGCGGCATTGCCGCGGCGCGCATCGCGTTGATGGCCGTCGCCAGGCTACCGTCGGTACCGTTTTTAAAACCGACCGGCATCGACAGGCCGGAGGCCATTTCGCGGTGCGTTTGTGATTCCGTGGTACGTGCGCCGATGGCTGACCAGCTGAACAGATCGCCAAGGTACTGCGGACTGTTCGGATCCAGCGCTTCCGTCGCCAGCGGCAGTCCCATGCTCACGAGCTCGACCAGCAGACGACGCGCAATCTTCAGGCCGCCTTCAACATCAAACGAACCATCCATGTGCGGATCGTTAATCAGCCCCTTCCAGCCCACGGTGGTACGGGGTTTTTCAAAGTAGACGCGCATCACCAGGTAGAGGCTATCGCTGACCTCTGCGGCAAGGGCTTTAAACCGACGAGCATATTCAATCGCAGCTTCCGGATCGTGAATCGAGCAAGGACCGCAAACCACCAGCAGGCGCGGATCGCGGCCAGCGATGATATCGGAGATGGTCTCACGGGCATGCGCAATCTGCGCTTCCTGTTCAACGCTCAGCGGGAATTCCGCCTTCAGTTGCTCCGGGGTCATTAACACATGTTCGTCGGTAATATGTACGTTATTCAGCGCGTCTTTTTGCATGATTGCGATCCTGTGTAGCTCGTTTGCGATAAAGGTTGCCTCAGCGGGCATGACGTAACGATACCACACGGAGTAAAGAATTCAATCCATATTCCGTAAATTTTACTTTACACCAATAAATTAATTGGCTCTTAACCCGGCAACAAACGTACAACAATGTTTACATCACCCTAAATCACACCAAACTTGCGCACTATCGCTATCGCTATTACGAAAAATCCTGGTGAGATTTGTCCCAAAGCAAAGGGCGCATGTAATGACGGGTTTTGTTAACAGTGGTATTCTGCGCCGGGCATCGGCAGCGGTATTTCCCGCGCTATGGCGAATTTGACGGAAGCGTTAATGACAGTATTACACCGTCTTTTATTGACTGTATTTTTTCTCATCGCGGTATCTCCTGTTTTTGCTGCCGGACCTTCAGAACATGTTCGCGCTATTGTTTCCGGGATCGTGACCTACACCCGTTGGCCGGCTTTAACAGGGGCGCCGAAGCTGTGCATTTTTGCCTCATCACGCTTCACCCATAGCCTGGCTCATGAAGATCCGGATGCCTTGCCTTATCAACCGGTGATAGTACGTAATAGTGAAGAAGCGTTAAAAACGACCTGCGATGGTTTTTATTTTGGCAGCGAATCACCGACCCAACAGTCGGAATTAACTCGCCGCTATGGCCCGAAGCCGCTTTTACTCATCGCAGAACAAAATACGGATTGCTCCATTGGTAGCGCGTTTTGCCTGATCATCAACGACGACAGGGTCCGCTTCTCCGTTAATCTGGACGTTCTGACGCACAGCGGGGTCCGGGTTAACCCGGACGTCCTGATGCTTGCCCGGAAAAAACCACATGAATAAGGACTTTTCACAGACCCAGCGCCCGACATTTAAACGCGCGCTTCGTCGAATTAGCGTGATAAGCGTGGTGATCTCCATGACGCTGGTCTGGCTGCTGCTAAGCACAGCCTCAATCTTCACGCTCAAGCAGTACGCGCAGAAAAATCTAGAGCTCACTGCCGCGACCATGGGTCGCAGCCTTGAAGCCGCCCTGGTATTTGGCGACAGCGCGGCGGCAGAAGACACCCTCGCTTCACTGGGGAAGCAAGGGCAGATTTCCCAGGCCATTGTACTCAATGGTCAGAAGCAGCACTTCGCCGCGTGGCGCCACGAACCGCTGGCCAACAAAGAGCAAGTGAGCGGGCTTGTCAGTAAATGGCTGTTTCCGGAGCCCACGGTGCAGCCCATCTGGCACCAGGGCAAACAAATCGGCGAGCTGCAGCTGACTGCTCTCGATAAGCTGATCAGCCACTTTCTTGGGATCTCGATTCTGGTACTGACCGGCAGCATTCTGCTCGCCTCGTTTATCGCCCTGCTGCTGACTCACTCTCTGCACCGGGGGATCGTTGCCGCGCTGCAGAGCATCACCGAAGTCGTGCACGATATTCGCGAAAATCGCCATTTCTCGCGTCGGGTGCCCGAGGAGCGTATTGAGGAGTTCCATCTTTTCGCTCAGGACTTTAACAGTCTGCTAGGGGAGATGGAGGACTGGCAGCGACAGTTGCAGGCCAAAAACGCCCAGCTGTTACGTAGCTCGCTACACGACCCGCTGACCGGCCTGGCTAACCGCGCTGCCTTTCGCAACGCGCTCGCCGAACTGATGAAGAACGAGGTGGGCCATCAGACCTCGGCGTTACTGTTTCTTGACGGTGATAACTTCAAGCTGATCAATGACAACTGGGGACACGCGGCGGGCGATAAAGTGCTGACGGAGGTCGCCAGCCGCCTGATGGCCTTCGCCGGCAAACGCCATCTGGCGTGGCGCCTTGGCGGCGATGAGTTTGCCGTTCTGCTGCGCGAGGTGCGCTCGGAAGCCGAAGTGCAGGCCCTGTGCCGGGCGCTGTCCGAACAATTTCTTCCGCCATTCAACCTGCACAATGGCCATAGCGCCACGCTCTCGTTGAGCGTCGGTTATGCCCTGGCGTGGGAGCACGCCACCGCGGAATCACTGCAAGAACTTGCCGATCAGAATATGTATCGGATGAAAAACCAACGTATCCAGCAGACGCTGAAAT
This sequence comes from Klebsiella sp. H-Nf2, assembly GCF_002806645.1. NCBI lineage: Bacteria > Pseudomonadati > Pseudomonadota > Gammaproteobacteria > Enterobacterales > Enterobacteriaceae > Klebsiella > Klebsiella sp. H-Nf2. The sequence continues at coordinate 719,571 of NZ_PIBL01000002.1, read as the reverse complement.
AATAAAGGACTCATTATGCTCAGGAAATATTTCGCTCCCGCCCTGATGGCGGCGGCGCTTTTGACAGGTTGCCAGGCTCCTCAGGGAAAATTTACCCCCGAGCAGGTGGCGGCGATGAAATCTTACGGCTTCACTGAAAACAATGGCGATTGGTCCCTGGGCTTATCCGATAGCATCCTGTTTGACAAGAATGACTACCGACTACGTCCCGACAGCCGCCAGCAGATCACCACGATGGCCTCGCGGCTGGCGGCGACCGGGATCACCCATAGCCGCCTTGAAGGCCATACCGATAATTACGGTGAGGATAGCTATAACGAAGCCCTGTCGCTTAAGCGCGCCAATAGCGTGGCCGATGCCTGGGCGGAAGGCGCCCATGTCCCGCGCAGTCATTTAGTCACCCGCGGCCTAGGCAAGAAATACCCGATTGCCAGCAACGACACGGCGGCCGGGCGCGCTGAAAACCGCCGGGTCACGGTGGTCATCAGCACGCCGTAAGCCTTCGCTTAATCGCTCGACTTCGCCGTCCTCATTGCCGTTGCCGCGCGCCAGCGCAGGTAGTCAACGGCAATGAACAGCACCAGACTTGCCCCCATCAACGGCATGGCCAGCCCCAGGAATAATGCTATCCCCAGCACCAGCCCACGGGCAGGCCAGACGAGTGATAACCACGCCTGCAGCAGCGAATGCGCCGGATCCCAGACCGCCTGAGGCGGACGACGGATCCACCACAGCCGATACCCCACCCCGATAGTGACGCACAGCGCGCAGCCGAACCCCACCAGCAGCAGCTGATTCGCCAGACCAAAGAGGATCCCCATGTGGAAATCGACGCCCCAGCGGGTCAGCTTCGCCATCAGCGGGAAGTCGGCGAACCGGGTGCGATCCACCACCTGCATCGTGGCGCCATCGATCGCCACCGCGTCCACCTGCGTCGGCCAGCGGCGGTCTATCTCATTCACCGTCCAGGCACGTTCCTCCGAAACCGGCGGACGGATCTCCAGCCGGCTGGCGTTCAGCCCCGCCTGACGGGCCACCGCCAGTGCCTGGTCAAACTGCGCTGGCTGCAGCGATGACTGATGCTGCATGGCCATCCCGTCCATATGATGCCCGGCGTGGGGATCGTGCGCCATCGGCGCCTCACCGTGCAGCAGGGTATTCACCTGCGGCGTCCACCAGCCGAAAGCCGCCCGCATTTTATCCACATTACCGCCAGCCCATTGCGACCAGGTCAGGCCGGTGGCGGAGAAGAGCAGCATGCCCAGCAGTAAGCTCCAGCCCAGTGTCACGTGCAACCGACGATGATTCTGCAGGGCGTTATTGATCCGCCGTTTTGGACGCGTCATCGCCCACAGGGCAATTCCCCCCAGCGCGGCGACCCACATCCATGAGGCAGCCAGTTCGCTATAGAGTCGCCCGCTGTCGCCCAGCAGCAGCGAACGATGCGCATAATCAATCCACTGGCGCAGCGGCAGGATGCCGCTGGTACCATAGACCGTCATATCGCCCTTCACCCGTAGCGAGATCGGATCGACAAAGATGGCCCGGGATTCTGACTCGCCCAGGCTCGGGTCAACAAACATAATCCGGGTGGTCTCCCCCATCGCAGGGGCCGGCCGCACCGCCAGCAGCCGCAGATTACCCTGGGTCGCTTCTTCCGCCACCGCAATCTGGGCACTGAGCGGCTGCGGGGTCCCGTCGGCAAGGCCATGCAGCGCGTCGTGATAGAGCCAGTTTTCCAGCTGCGGCGTCGCCACGTACAGCGTGCCGGTCAGGGCAGCGACAAAGATAAACGGTCCGATAAACAGTCCGATGTAGAAATGGAGGCGGCGCAGCAGGTTTAACCATGCCGCGCGCGAGGTGCAGGTTGTCATACTTTTCCTTTTTTAAAGCAAAAGAGGTCATTGCGCGGTGCGCAGATTGATTTTTATTAAAGGGAAAAAGCAGACAGCCGCGGCGGGGCGCGGGTTTCAGGGTAGAGCCAGGGAAAGTAGTGCCAGTGTTTTAATACCGGGCGAGAAGCCGGCAGGCTAATGCGCCGCAGGAGCATGGCGACGAACAGCGCCAGCGCGAAAAGCAGTCCCGGGACATGGGCTAACAGCACGCAATAGCCACACGCTTCGGCATGGTCCAGCGGCAGTTCGTCTCCGGTATGCGTGGCGCCGTCTGTGCTATGCATCATCGCCATCTCGTGGTCGGGCATTTGCGCCATGCTCGCGGAAGAGCTGTCCATCATCATGGCGTGGTGCATGCCGGGCATGGCGCTCATGGGGTCTTTTTGCAGGGAGATGGAGATCAGGGGGGCCACGACGATCAGCAGGATCGCCAACAGCGCCAGCCAGGCGGCTCGCCGTTTAGGTGTCGTTTGCTGGAAACTGTTGCTGACCACCGCCCCTCCGAAATGAGGCCGTATTGTAAATGATTTGCATCACGATGGTTACAACAAAGATAAAAAAAGGGCCAGCCACTTGGCCAGCCCTTCTGTCAGGATGTCGCGAAAGCGAATCTTAGTTAAGACGCTCTTTGATACGAGCAGACTTACCAGTACGCTCACGCAGGTAGTACAGTTTAGCTTTACGTACAGCACCACGACGTTTAACAGCAATGCTGTCAACTACCGGAGAGTGAGTCTGGAAGACACGCTCAACGCCTTCGCCGTTGGAAATTTTGCGAACAGTGAATGCAGAGTGCAGACCGCGGTTACGAATAGCGATAACCACGCCCTCGAATGCCTGCAGACGTTTTTTGGAACCTTCAACAACCCATACTTTCACTTCCACGGTATCACCCGGACGGAAGGAAGGTACGTCCTGCTTCATCTGTTCTTGTTCAAGTTGCTTAATAATGTTGCTCATAATTTAATCTCTTATCCTGGGTAAACTGATATTGGGGGCTCACGCCTGCCCATCATGTTTATGCTGCTGTTGCGCGTGTTCGCTTTTGAACTGCGCCAGCAACTTTGCTTGCTCTTCAGTCAGAGCCAGGTTTTCCAGAAGTTCAGGTCTTCTAAGCCAGGTGCGGCCCAGCGACTGCTTCAGACGCCAGCGACGTATCTCAGCATGGTTTCCCGACAGCAACACTGGCGGTACCTCCATCTCTTCTAACACTTCAGGACGGGTATAGTGCGGGCAATCCAGCAACCCATCAGCAAAGGAATCTTCCGTTGCCGAAGCTTCATGGCCCAGTACTCCCGGAATGAACCGGGAAACGGAGTCAATCAACGTCATTGCCGGTAACTCACCACCGCTGAGAACGTAATCGCCGATTGACCATTCTTCGTCAATTTCGGTTTGGATTACGCGCTCGTCTATCCCTTCGTAGCGACCGCACACCAGAATCAGTTTCTGATTCGTTGCCAGTTCGCTGACGCCCGCTTGATCAAGCTTGCGTCCCTGAGGTGACAGATAAATCACCTTCGCGCCTTCACCTGCCGCGGCTTTTGCTGCATGAATAGCATCCCGTAAAGGTTGCACCATCATTAGCATCCCCGGTCCGCCGCCGTAAGGACGATCGTCCACGGTACGGTGCCGGTCATGAGCGAAGTCGCGAGGACTCCAGCTTTCGATGCTCAGCAGGCCATTTTTTACTGCCCGGCCAGTTACCCCGTAATCGGTAATTGCGCGGAACATTTCAGGAAACAGGCTAATTATGCCAATCCACATAGCGCCGTCTTTTACCGTTTATCCGGAGAATTTAAAAACCAGGATCCCAATCTACTTCGATAGTACGCGTAGTGAGATCGACTTTCTTGATAACCTGCCCATCGAGGAACGGAACCAACCGCTCCTTGATGCCAAATGCATCTTTCAGGTTTGCCTTGATGACGAGTACGTCATTAGACCCGGTTTCCATCATATCGATGACTTTACCGAGGCTATAGCCTTCCGTCGTAACTACCTGGCAGCCCATCAGGTCTTTCCAGTAGTAGTCACCCTCTTCCAGCTCCGGCAATTGCGATGAATCCACGATAATTTCGCAATTAGTCAGTAGATTCGCGGCATCACGATCGTCAACGCCTTTCAGCTTGATGATGATGTCCTGATTGTGGTGGCGCCAGCCTTCCAGCTCAACAACCTGCCACTGACCCGCCTTCTGGATTAACCAGGGCTGATAGTCAAAAATGCTTTCGGCGTCTTCGGTGGAGGAAAACACTCTGAGCCAACCACGGATACCGTAGGAAGAACCCATTTTCCCCAATACGATCGGATCAACAGGTGCTTGTGCGGTGTGTTGCTTGCTCATCATGACCACCGTGACAGATTAAGCTGCTTTGTTAGCGGCTTTGATCAGCGCGGCAACGCGATCGGAAACAGTAGCGCCCAGGCCAACCCAGTGAGCGATACGATCCAGATCCAGGCGAGTTTCTTCTTCCGCGCCGCTAGCGATCGGGTTGAAGAAACCAACGCGCTCGATGAAGCGACCGTTGCGTGCATTACGGCTGTCGGTGACAACAACCTGGTAGAACGGACGCTTTTTAGCGCCGTGACGTGCTAAACGAATAGTTACCATAACATCCTCTTGTGTGAATAAAACAACCGGGCCCCATCGAGGAACGGAGCCCGGTGTCATATTAAAAGCCCGAAAATTTTACTGATTTCTGGGAAAAATGCAATCAGCATCTTGGTACTGAGCATTAAACAAGGGATAGAAGGCGTATATCGGTGCAGCTAGTTTAGTTCCGGCGTGCGCGCAGAAAGCGGAGCGTACACGTAGTACGTGAGCATTTCGAGCACACCCCGGAGCTAAAATGGCAAACAAGATAGCCTTATACCCTTGTTTTTAGCGGCCTGGGAATCCTGGCGGCATCATCCCTTTCATCCCGCGCATCATCTTCATCATGCCGCCTTTCGACTTCATCTTCTTCATCATGCGCTGCATGTCGTCGAACTGCTTCAGCAGACGGTTCACATCCTGCACCTGCATCCCGCAGCCGGCGGCGATACGGCGCTTACGTGAGCCTTTGATGATTTCCGGCTTGGCGCGCTCTTTCAGGGTCATCGAGTTGATGATGGCTTCCATACGCACCAGCACTTTGTCGTCCATCTGCGCTTTTACGTTGTCCGGGATCTGGCCCATACCCGGCAGCTTGCCCATCAGGCTGGCCATGCCGCCCATGTTTTTCATCTGACGCAGCTGCTCAAGGAAGTCCGTCAGATCGAAACCGTCGCCTTTCTTCAGCTTGGAGGCCAGCTTTTCGGCCTGCGCGCGGTCAACTTTGCTCTCGATATCTTCGATCAGCGACAGCACGTCGCCCATGCCGAGGATGCGGGAAGCGACGCGGTCCGGATGGAACGGCTCCAGCGCTTCGGTTTTCTCGCCGACGCCGAGGAATTTAATCGGCTTGCCGGTAATATGGCGAATCGACAGCGCCGCACCGCCGCGGGCGTCGCCGTCCACTTTGGTCAGCACCACGCCGGTCAGCGGCAGCGCTTCGTTAAAGGCCTTCGCGGTATTCGCCGCATCCTGACCGGTCATCGCATCGACGACGAACAGGGTTTCAACCGGGTTAATGGCGGCGTGGACGTGCTTGATTTCGTCCATCATCGCTTCGTCAACGTGCAGACGACCGGCGGTATCCACCAGCAGCACGTCGTAGAATTTGAGTTTCGCTTCTTTCAGCGCCGCATTGACGATATCCACCGGCTTCTGGCCGACGTCAGACGGGAAGAAATCGACGCCGACCTGCTCGGCCAGGGTTTCCAGCTGTTTAATCGCCGCCGGACGGTAAACGTCCGCGGAAACGACCAGCACTTTCTTCTTGTGCTTCTCGCGCAGGAATTTCCCCAGCTTACCGACGCTGGTCGTTTTACCGGCACCCTGCAGACCCGCCATCAGCACCACCGCCGGCGGCTGCGCCGCCAGGTCGAGCGTCTGGTTCTCTTCGCCCATCGCCGCCACCAGCTCGTTGCGGACGATTTTGACGAACTCCTGACCCGGGGTCAGGCTTTTATTGACTTCATGGCCGACCGCGCTCTCTTTCACGCGGCTGATGAAATCACGTACCACCGGAAGCGCAACGTCCGCTTCCAGCAGCGCCATGCGCACTTCGCGCAGGGTGTCTTTAATATTGTCTTCTGTAAGGCGTCCGCGGCCGCTAATGTTGCGCAGCGTACGCGACAAACGATCGGTTAAATTATCAAACATTGTCTCTCGCCTGAGGTGGAAACGGTCGGTCGCCGCAGCGACACACAAAACGAATGTGGCGGAGTATAACACGACATCAATCTGAATGTGCTGCAACGGTTGGAGCAGAGGCCTGCTGACGTTATACTGCTTCTCTTTCTTATTTAGCCAACAGCCGACACCTATGCCTGTTTTTGCTCTACTCGCCCTTGTCGCCTACTCCATCAGCCTGGCGCTGATTATCCCCGGCTTGCTGCAAAAAAACAGCAGCTGGCGGCGTATGGCGATTTTATCTGCGACTATCGCGTTGATCTGCCATGCTTTTGCGCTGGAAGCACGGATATTCCCCGGCGGCGAGAGCGGGCAAAACCTCAGCTTACTGAACGTCGGGTCGCTGGTCAGCCTGATGATCTGTACGGTGATGACTATCGTGGCCTCGCGCAATCGCGGCTGGCTGCTGCTGCCTATTGTCTATGCCTTCGCGCTAATCAATCTGGCCTTCGCCACTTTCGTGCCTAACGAATATATCACCCACCTGGAAACCACCCCGGGGATGCTGGTGCATATCGGTCTGTCGCTCTTCTCGTACGCCACGCTGATCATTGCCGCGCTATATGCGCTGCAGCTGGCGTGGATCGACTACCAGTTAAAGAACAAAAAGCTGGCCTTCAGTAGCGAAATGCCGCCGCTGATGAGCATTGAGCGCAAAATGTTTCACATCACCCAGGTCGGCGTGGTGCTGCTGACCCTGACCTTGTGCAGCGGCCTGTTCTATATGCACAATCTGTTCAGCAGCGAAAACATTGATAAAGCGGTGCTGTCGATTATTGCGTGGTTCGTCTATATCGTCCTGCTGTGGGGCCACTATCATGAAGGATGGCGCGGACGTCGCGTGGTCTGGTTCAGCGTCGCTGGCGCCGGTCTGCTGACGCTGGCCTATTTTGGTAGCCGCGTGCTGCAGCAGTTCGTGAGCTAAGTCTTTTAAGGAATCCTACGTGGAACATATCTCCACCACCACGCTGATCATAACACTGATCGTCATGGTGATTATCTCTGCCTATTTCTCCGGCTCCGAAACCGGCATGATGACGCTGAACCGCTACCGGCTGCGTCATATGGCGAAACAAGGCAACCGCCAGGCTAAGCGCGTGGAGAAGCTGCTGCGCAAGCCGGACCGCCTGATTAGCCTCGTGCTCATCGGCAATAACCTTGTCAACATTCTCGCCTCGGCGCTGGGCACCATCGTCGGCATGCGCCTGTACGGCGACGCCGGCGTTGCGATCGCCACCGGCGTGCTCACCTTTGTGGTGCTGGTATTTGCCGAAGTGCTGCCGAAGACCATCGCCGCCCTCTATCCGGAAAAGGTCGCCTACCCCAGCAGCTTCCTGCTGGCGCCGCTGCAGGTGCTGATGATGCCGCTGGTGTGGTTGCTGAATACCATCACCCGCATGTTGATGCGCATGATGGGCATCCGCACCGATACCGTCATCAGTAGCGCCCTGAGCAAAGATGAACTGCGCACGATTGTGAATGAATCCCGTTCACAAATCTCACGGCGCAACCAGGATATGCTGCTGTCGGTCCTGGATCTGGAAAAAGTCAGCGTTAACGACATCATGGTGCCGCGCAACGAGATTGTCGGCATCGACATCAATGATGACTGGAAATCTATCGTCCGCCAGCTGACCCACTCGCCGCATGGCCGCATCGTGCTCTACCGCGATTCACTGGACGATGCCATCAGCATGCTGCGTGTTCGCGAAGCCTACCGTCTGATGACGGAGAAGAAAGAGTTCACAAAAGAGATCATGCTGCGGGCGGCAGATGAGATCTACTTTGTTCCGGAAGGGACGCCGCTCAGCACCCAGCTGGTGAAATTTCAGCGCAATAAAAAGAAAGTCGGTCTGGTGGTCGATGAATACGGCGATATTCAGGGGCTGGTCACCGTCGAAGATATTCTTGAAGAGATTGTCGGCGACTTCACCACCTCTATGTCACCCACCCTGGCGGAGGAAGTGACCCCGCTTAACGACGGCACGGTGATTATCGACGGCAGCGCCAACGTTCGCGAAATCAACAAAGCGTTTAACTGGCACCTGCCGGAAGATGAAGCGCGCACCGTCAACGGTATCATCCTCGAAGCGCTGGAAGAGATCCCGGTCCCGGGCACCCGCGTGCGCATTGAGCAGTACGATATAGATATCCTCGACGTGCAGGACAACATGATCAAACAGGTGAAAGTGATGCCGGTGAAATCATTACGCGAGAGCGTCGCGGAGTAGCGCGAGCGAAGGAATTAACATCACGGCGGGCTGCGGCCCGCCGTTTTTTTATCTCGCGCCGGGAGCGGTGGCATAAAAAAACGGCCGCCCGCGGGCAGCCGTTGAGCAATGCAGCAGACGTTATTTCGCTTTCGCTACCGTCACCATCGCGGCGCGAATAGTACGGCCGTTCAGGGTATAACCTTTCTGCATCACGGCCAGCACGTTGCCCGCCGCCACGTCTTCAGATTCGACCATCGCAATGGCCTGGTGGACGTTCGGATCCAGCGGAACGTTGGTGTCGGCGATCACTTCCACGCCGAACTTACGCACCACGTCCAGCATAGATTTCAGGGTCAGTTCGATCCCTTCCACCATCGGCGCCAGGTCCGGGTTAGCCTTGTCGGCCACTTCCAGCGCGCGGTCCAGGCTGTCGATCACCGGCAGCAGTTCATTGACGAATTTTTCCAGCGCGAATTTGTGCGCTTTCTCGATATCCTGCTCGGTACGACGACGCAGGTTATCTTCGTCGGCTTTTGCACGCAGCATCACTTCACGTTCACGTTTCTGCGCTTCAGCCAGCTGGGCTTCCAGATTCGCAATTTTTTCATCGCGCGGATCCACCTGCTCAGCCGAAACTTCAGGCTCTACTGCCTCAACGTCGTCGTGCTGCTCCGTGATAATTTCTTCCGGGGCTTGCCCCTCAGGCGTTTTCTGTTCTTTACTACTCATGAATTTCTCCGCGTTTTTTTCGCATTCATCTCGCTAACTTCGCTTATTATGGGGATCAGTTTCCGGGTTTCAAGGGAAGCGGACAGATTGTCACTATTTCATTTAACGCAAGGACATCCAGATCATGAAGAACCATTTCAAGTGTATCGGCATTGTGGGACATCCTCGTCACCCCACCGCCCTGACCACACATGAAATGCTCTGGCGCTGGCTGTGCAGCAAAGGGTATGAAGTGCTGGTTGAACAGCAAATCGCCCATGAACTTCAGCTCAGCAACGTGAAAACCGGCACGCTGGCGGAGATTGGCCAACAGGCCGACCTCGCGGTGGTGGTGGGCGGCGACGGCAATATGCTCGGCGCGGCGCGGACCCTGGCCCGGTATGACATTAACGTCATCGGCATTAACCGCGGCAACCTCGGCTTTCTCACCGACCTTGACCCGGACAACGCCCTGCAGCAGCTCGCCGACGTGCTGGAAGGCCACTACATCGCCGAGAAACGCTTTCTGCTGGAGGCCCAGGTGTGCCAGCAGGATTGCCAGAAACGCATCAGCACCGCCATCAACGAAGTGGTGCTGCACCCGGGAAAAGTGGCGCATATGATTGAGTTCGAAGTCTATATCGACGAAGTCTTTGCGTTCTCTCAGCGCTCTGATGGCCTGATAATCTCCACCCCGACCGGCTCCACCGCCTATTCGCTGTCGGCCGGCGGCCCGATCCTCACGCCGTCGCTGGACGCCATCACCCTGGTGCCGATGTTCCCGCACACCCTTTCAGCGCGACCGCTGGTGATCAACGGCGACAGCACCATCCGCCTGCGCTTCTCTCATCGCTGCAGCGATCTGGAGATCAGCTGCGACAGCCAGATTGCCCTGCCGATCCAGGATGGCGAAGACGTTCTCATTCGCCGCTGTGATTATCACCTCAATCTGATTCACCCTAAAGATTACAGCTATTTCAATACATTAAGCACCAAGCTCGGCTGGTCGAAAAAATTGTTCTGATTTACACCGCTGCCTCTTTACTGGATAAAAAACCAGACTATACTGTACGAAAACACAGTATTGGTTTTTCATACAGGAAGGCAGCTATGTTGGCGCAACTCACCATCAGTAATTTTGCTATCGTTCGTGAACTGGAAATTGATTTCCACAGCGGCATGACCGCTATCACCGGGGAAACCGGCGCCGGGAAATCCATTGCCATCGACGCGCTGGGGCTGTGCCTCGGCGGCAGAGCGGAAGCCGACATGGTGCGTCGCGGCGCCACCCGTGCCGACCTGTGCGCGCGCTTCGCGCTGAAAGATACCCCGGCCGCCCAACGCTGGCTGGAAGAGAACCAGCTGGAGAGCGGGCGTGAGTGTTTACTTCGTCGGGTGATCAGCGCTGACGGCCGCTCGCGCGGCTTTATCAACGGCACTGCCGTCCCACTCTCGCAGCTGCGCGAGCTGAGCCAACTGCTGATCCAGATCCACGGCCAGCATGCGCACCAGCTGTTAACCAAACCCGAACACCAGAAAACGCTACTCGACGGCTATACCGGTGAGTATGCGCTTACTCAGCGTATGGCCGAGCATTACCGTCAGTGGCACCAGAGTTGCCGCGAGCTGGCTCAACACCAGCAGCAGAGCCAGGAGCGCGCCGCCCGCGCCGATCTACTGCAGTATCAGCTTAAAGAGCTGAACGAATTTAACCCGCTGGCGGGCGAGTTTGAGCAGATTGACGAAGAGTACAAGCGCCTGGCCAACAGCGGGCAGTTGCTCAGCACCTGCCAGCACGCCCTGACGGTACTGGCGGACGGCGAAGAGGCCAATCTGCAGAGCCAGCTTTATACCGCGAAGCAGCTGGTCAGCGAGCTGGTGGGTATGGACAGCAAGCTCTCCGGCGTTCTGGATATGCTGGAAGAGGCAGCCATTCAGCTCAGCGAGGCCAGCGACGAGTTGCGCCACTATCACGACCGTCTGGACCTCGATCCGAACCGTCTGTTTGAACTTGAGCAGCGTATTTCCCGACAAATCGCGCTGGCGCGTAAACATCAGGTGATGCCGGAAGAGCTGCCGGCGGTTTATCAGGCGATGTTGGAAGAGCAGCGCCTGCTGGACGACAGCGCCGGCTCGCTGGAATCCCTCAGCCAGCAGGTGGTCGAACATCATCAGCTGGCGCTGGAGACCGCGCGCCAGCTGCACGCCCTGCGCCAGGCCAGCGCCGACGAGCTGACCCAGCTTATCACCGAGAGTATGCACTCACTTTCGATGCCGCACGGGGTCTTCGCGATTGAGGTCGCTTTCGATGAACGCCATCTGACCGCCGACGGCGCCGACCATATTGAGTTCCGTGTCACCACTAACCCGGGTCAGCCGCTGCAGCCGATCGCCAAAGTGGCCTCCGGCGGCGAACTGTCGCGCATTGCGCTGGCGATTCAGGTGATCACCGCGCGTAAAATGGAAACCCCGGCGCTAATCTTCGACGAAGTGGACGTCGGCATCAGCGGCCCGACCGCCGCCGTGGTCGGCAAGCTGCTGCGCCAGCTGGGCGAGTCCACGCAGGTGATGTGTGTGACCCACCTGCCGCAGGTTGCGGGCTGCGGCCACCATCATTTCTTTGTCTGCAAAGAGACCGATGGCGAGATGACCGAAACCCATATGCAGCCGCTGGATAAGCGCGCTCGTCTGCAGGAGCTGGCTCGTCTGCTGGGCGGCAGCGAGGTCACGCGCAACACCCTGGCGAACGCGAAAGAGTTGCTTGCGGCGTAAACTTTTTGATTTTCACAGGGTCATAGTGAACAGCAAATTGCCTGCTGACCTGCAGCCGGAGGTTTCCATCGGCGCGAAGGTCTATTATTATCGGCATATTACAGATGAGCCACGTACTGCTCGGGCCCAAAAAGGAATCAAATCACTATGCGCTGTAAAACGCTGACTGCTGCCGCAGCGGTTCTTCTTATGTTGACCGCAGGCTGTTCCACTCTGGAACGAGTGGTTTACCGTCCTGACATCAACCAGGGTAACTATCTGGCACCTAACGATGTAGCGAAAATTCGTGTCGGTATGACGCAACAGCAGGTTGCTTATGCTCTCGGAACGCCAATGATGTCGGATCCGTTCGGCACCAACACCTGGTTCTATGTATTCCGTCAGGAGCCGGGCCACGAGAAAGTGACTCAGCAGACCCTGACCCTGACGTTCAATAGCGGCGGCGTGTTAACTAACATTGATAACAAGCCCGCGCTGACCAGTCAGTAAGGCCCGGAAAAGCAAAAAGCGCTCAGTGAGCGCTTTTTTTATGACTGATAGCCGGTCTGCTGCTGCGGGTTACTTCGCAGCGCTTTTCTCTGCCCGCTGGCGACGCAGCTCTTTCGGGTCTGCGATCAGCGGGCGATAGATTTCGACCCGGTCGCCGTCGTGAACTTCGTCATGCAGCTTAACCGGACGACTGTAGATACCCAGCTTGTTCTTCGCCAGATCGATATCATCACGCAAGGCCAATAGCCCGCTGGCGATAATCGCCTGCTCGACCGTCGCTCCCTCATCCAGGGTGACTCGCTGCAAATACTGCTTTTCAGGCAGCGCGTAGGCGACTTCAACACGAATATTAGCTGGCACTGTAGACCTCTTTGGCGCGCGAAGTGAACGCCTGCACCATGTTGGCGGCCAGCTCTTTGAAGACCCGGCCAAAGGCCATCTCAATCAGCTTATTGGTAAACTCAAAATCGAGATGGAACTCGATTTTGCACGCCTCGGGGCTCAGCGGAATAAACTTCCAGCCGCCAATCAGTTTCTTGAACGGGCCATCCACCAGGCTCATTAAAATGCTCTGGTTGCTGGTCAGTGTATTCCGGGTCGTGAAGGTCTTACTGATGCCGGCTTTGGACACATCAACCGCCGCCGTCATTTGCGTCGGCCCGAATTCCAGCACGCGGCTACCGGTGCAGCCTGGCAGAAAATCAGGATAGGACTTCACATCGTTTACCAGTTGATACATCTGTTCCGCGCTGAAAGGCACCAGCGCAGTACGGCTAATCTGAGGCATAGCAGGTTCCACATTTAAACACAGTGCAAATAATATCATTTATCTGCTGCTAAAAAAAACGCTGTGCCGCAACTCGTGCTAAGATGCGCAGTACACCTCGCAGGATGCGATCGAGGTAACTGTGTATAAGACGATGACTTCAGGACATTATGACTAAGAAAAAAGCCCACAAACCTGGATCAGCCACCATTGCGCTGAATAAACGCGCCCGTCACGAATACTTTATCGAAGATGAATACGAGGCTGGTCTCGCCCTGCAGGGCTGGGAAGTCAAATCCCTGCGTGCAGGCAAAGCCAACATCGGCGATAGCTATGTCATCCTGAAGGATGGCGAAGCCTTCCTGTTCGGCGCCAACTTTACGCCCATGGCCGTGGCTTCCACCCACTATGTGTGCGACCCGACGCGCACCCGTAAGCTGCTGCTTAACCAGCGTGAGCTGGACACCCTGTACGGCCGCATTAACCGCGAAGGTTACACCGTCGTCGCCCTGTCGCTGTACTGGAAGAACGCCTGGTGCAAAGTGAAAATCGGCGTCGCCAAAGGTAAGAAACAGCACGACAAGCGTACCGACCTGAAAGATCGTGAATGGGCGCTGGATAAGGCGCGTATTATGAAGCACGCCGGACGCTAACCCCCTCCCCTGAGGGCCAGCTCTCGCTGGCCCTTACGCTATATCCTTGTTGATGCTGCTTTTTCATCCACCCCGTTGAAACAATCCTGCGTAATGGGGCTGGTAACGACATTCACAAATCTGTTATACTTGACCTACACATTGGGGCTGATTCTGGATTCGACGGGATTTGCGAAACCCAAGGTGCATGCCGAGGGGCGGTTGGCCTCGTAAAAAGCCGCAAAAAATAGTCGCAAACGACGAAAACTACGCTTTAGCAGCTTAATACCCTGCTCTGAGCCCTCTCTCCCTAGCTTCCGCTCTTAAGACGGGGATCAAAGAGAGGTCAAACCCAAAAGAGATCGCGTGGATGCCCTGCCTGGGGTTGAAGCGTTAAATCTAATCAGGCTAGTTTGTTAGTGGCGTGTCTGTCCGCAGCTGGCAAGCGAATGTAAAGACTGACTAAGCATGTAGTGCCGAGGATGTAGGAATTTCGGACGCGGGTTCAACTCCCGCCAGCTCCACCAAAATTCTCCATCGGTGATTACCAGAGTCATCCGATGAAGTCCTAAGAGCCCGCACGGCGCAAGCCCTGCGGGCTTTTTTGTGCCTTGAATTTGTCCCGCGAAGTCTGATGCCAACTAATTAAATCCGAACCTTTTAGGCACCTTGTTAGGCACCTCATAAAGCTTTATTGTTTTTGAGGTGCCTAAAACTATGGAAACCCGGCAATGGCAAGACAAACCAAACCTCTATCCGTTAAGGAAATCGAATCCGCCAAACCTAAGGAAGCGGACTATGTTCTTTACGATGGCGATGGCCTTGAGCTGCTCATCAAATCCACCGGAAGCAAAATATGGCAGTTTCGCTACATTCGCCCTGTTACCAAGAGACGTGCGAAAAAGAGCATAGGCCCTTACCCGTCAGTTACCCTTGCCGATGCCAGAAACTACCGGGCAGAGTCACGCTCTCTCCTGGCGAAACAAATCGATCCACAGGAACATCAGCAAGAACAACTGCGTAGTTCGCTTGAAGCTAAAACCAATACTTTCCAGCTCGTGGCAGAACGTTGGTGGAATGTGAAGAAAGCCAGCGTGAGTGAGGACTACGCAGAGGATATCTGGCGTTCTCTTGAGAGAGATATCTTTCCTGCAATTGGTGACGTCAGCGTTACAGATATTAAAGCTCATACACTGGTTCAGGCCGTTCAACCGGTTCAGGCCAGAGGCGCGTTGGAAACCGTTCGTCGCCTTTGCCAACGTATCAATGAGGTCATGATATATGCCCAAAATACAGGTCTGATTGATGCTGTTCCCAGCGTTAATATCGGTAAAGCCTTCGAGAAGCCTCAGAAAAAGAACATGCCCAGCATTCGACCGGATCAGCTACCTCAACTGATGCAGACAATGCGAACAGCCAGCATTAGCCTTTCCACACGCTGCCTGTTCATGTGGCAACTTCTTACTATTACCCGCCCTACCGAAGCGGCTGAAGCTCGCTGGGAAGAGTTAGACATAGAAGCGCGAGAGTGGAAGATTCCTGCAGCACGCATGAAGATGAACCGTGACCATACTGTTCCATTGTCAGATGAAGCAATCACTGTTTTAGAGATGATGAAACCGTTAAGTGGAAATCGAGAATTTATCTTTCCCAGTCGCATCAAGCCAAACCAGCCGATGAACAGTCAGACCGTAAACGCATCGCTAAAACGCGCAGGTTTTGGTGGGGTGCTTGTTTCACACGGGCTACGATCTATTGCTAGCACTGCCCTTAATGAACAAGGCTTCCCACCTGATGTTATTGAAGCGGCGCTGGCTCATGTGGACAAAAATGAAGTACGTCGCGCTTACAATCGCAGTGACTACCTCGAGCAACGTCGTCCAATGATGCAGTGGTGGGCTGATTTTGTCATGGCGGCAGAGCGAGGAAGTGTCATTGAGGTAGGAACCAAAGGAATGCGTTTAGTGGCGAGTTAAGCCCAGGTCAGACTTTTACTCTAAACTTGTTAACACACTACATTTCATTCCGGTAACTGCCAGGGGGGTGTTTTAAATCTCCCTTCAAGTGGCCAAATTCAGTAAACCACCACAAGCCAAGGCTATACACGAAAGGTTTGCTGGGCACGGGATCAAGACATAGTAGATGCCAAAGTGTTAGAATTGCCGCCTTTTGAACGATTTAATAGTAAAATACAAATTCTGCGGGGCATTTTTGGAAGTGTAGAGCAGCCCCCCAAGCCATACTGGAACAGGCGTTCTACAAAATCGTTGAACCAAAACAGGCTTGATTAAATAATAGGCCCTCGACAAGCGAATAGTAAGATGAATCTCAGCAGCACAATTAAATCCATTCAAGATATCATGCGCAAGGATGATGGCGTCGATGGCGACGCGCAGCGTCTTGGTCAGCTCACATGGATGCTGTTCCTCAAAGTGTTCGATCAACGAGAAGAGGAATGGGAGGATAGCAACCCATCGTATAAATCCCCTTTGCCAGAAGAGTGTCGCTGGCGGAACTGGGCTGCCTATAAAGCCGATGTTGACGCCAAAAAGAAACCGCAGATCGTCGCTAGTGAACTGATCAGCTTCGTCAACAACAAGTTATTCCCGACTCTAAAAGAGATTGATGCCAACAAGAGCCCCCAGCACAAAGTTATCCGTAGTGTTTTTGAGGATGCTAATAACTATATGAAATCCGGCCCGCAAATGCTGGCTGTGATCGAGAAGCTGGAAGAGGCTATCAATTTTCACGATTTTACCATCCGCGCCAATATTGGTGATGTGTACGAGCAAATGCTCAATGACTTACGTGGTGCAGGTAATGCAGGGGAATTCTATACCCCGCGTGCTATCACGGCCTTTATGGCGGATAGAGTCAACCCACGCCTAGACAAGCGTGAGACAGTCATGGATCCAGCCTGTGGAACAGGCGGCTTCTTGACCGCCGCCATAGACCACTTCCGCAACCAACTCGCGACAATAAAATCACCGCGTCCTGAAGATAAGCGAGTTATTGAAGAGTTAATCCACGGCATCGAAAAGAAGCAGTTGCCGCACCTGCTCTGCACCACCAACATGCTGCTACACGGTATTGATGTACCCAGCCAGATCGAGCACAAAAACACGCTAGGTACCAGTTGGAATGAATGGAGCGCCAACGATAAGGTTGACTGCATCATCACCAATCCCCCATTCGGTGGGTATGAGGATGATGGTGTGGGCAGCGACTATCCTCCCGACTTACGTACCCGTGAAACTGCCGACATGTTTATGGCGCTCATCATTAAAAAGCTACTGAAGGAAAAAGGTCGCGCTGCCGTGGTATTGCCCGATGGATTTTTATTTGGCGATGGCATCAAAGGCACGCTGAAAAAACTGCTGCTGCGCGACTGCAAACTGCACACAATCATCCGCTTACCCAAAGGCGTTTTTGCACCGTATACCACTATCAAGACCAATCTGCTGTTCTTCACCAAGGGCAGCACGGTGGACAATGGCACCGAACACTTCCACACTGACACCATCTGGTTTTACGAACACCCCTACCCTACGGGCTACAAGAGCTACTCCAAAACCAAACCCATCCGGCTGGAAGAATTCGAACCCGAGCGAGGGTGGTGGGGCTCGGAGGAAAACGACTTTGCCGATCGCGTAGAAAACGAGTTCGCCTGGAAGGTGGATTTCAAAACTAAGCGCGAAAAGGCCGAAGCTGCTGCGCAACCGCACTGGCAAATCGCCGAAGAACTCAACAACAAAGCCAGCGAATTGGATAGCCGCATCCGTGATATGCGCGATTCTATTAAAGGTGTCAGCGATAAAACCCAGCGCCAAGCTGTAGATGATGAAATTGAAATTTTGCGCTATAAAAGTGAGGGTCTACGCTTAAAAGCCCGTGATGCCCAGGCAGCGGGTGATCGCCACTATTGGCCGATTTTCAATCTTGACCTAAAAAACCCTAATACCCCAGAAAAAGAAAGTTTTGATCCCGACGAACTTTTGACCAAATACAAAAAGTTGCTGGGAGAAATTGAAGAAACTGAAAATCAGCTCAAAAGCGAGTTGGCCGCAGCCCTAGCTCACCACTTTTCTGGTGAGGATGCTTGATGGACGCGAAACAATTTTTGTCTGAATTTGGACATGTGGCTCATGCACCGGGAGGGGTTGCGCGGCTGCGAGAATTGATTTATCAACTTGCAGTAACGGGTAGACTAACCAGCCAAGATGAAAAAGATGGCGATGCGGACGAAGTTCTCAACAACGTCGCCCGAATCCGTCAGCAGCTTGTTGCCGCAAAAAAATATAAGCGCTCACCAAAATTGGAGTCATCAAATCTTGTCCCACCAGCCATTGATCTCCCCCTCAATTGGCGCTGGAGCCGATTACTAGATCTTGGTGAAATAAATCCACGCAACCAGGCTGAAGAAGCGGCCATGGCCACATTCGTCCCCATGGCAGGAGTTTCTGAAAAACACTCAAAAGAAATATCAGGTGAAATTAAACCTTGGTCAAAAATACACAAAGGGTATACCCATTTTGCCAACGGTGATGTTCTTTTAGCAAAAATCACCCCTTGTTTTGAAAACGGTAAAGCAGCTGTTGTTTCCGGCCTCAAACATGATATCGGTGCTGGCTCCACTGAGTTCCATGTCTTTCGCTCAATTAGCCCGTTTGTTGAACCAGATTATGTGTACCTGTTCTTACGCTCACCTTTGTTTCGTGCAAAGGGGGAAACCAGCATGACTGGTACCGCAGGACAAAAACGCTTACCCACAGATTATTTCGCGCTTTGCGCTATGCCATTACCACCTACGGCTGAACAATCCCGCATAATCGCCAAAGTCGATGAGCTGATGGCCTTGTGCGACAAGCTTGAGGAGCAGTTGCAATCCCGTCGCAAACTTCAAAACGCCTTGCGCCAATCAATCCTGCAGGCTATTGCCAGAGCCAGCAGCGCGCATGAACTGCAAACCAACTGGATGCTCCTTGCAGGCAACTTCGGGTGGCTATTTCATGCACCTGAGGATATTGCCGAACTCAGAAAACTGGCTTCAGAACTTGCTATTCGTGGTGTACTTGATATTTACAGCGGGCCAACCGACACATCAGCACTTGATGTCTATTTGGCTGAACTTAGTAGAAAGAAGTCAGGTAAACGATTCGCAAAATCTGTTCAGCCGGACGAAATATTTTCACTGCCAAATGGATGGCGCTGGGTTCTGTTAGAAGATTTGTTGTCTGACTCGGAATCAGGTTGGAGTCCCAAATGTGAAGCTGAGCCGCGGCGTGAAGGTGAATGGGGGGTGCTTAAAGTTAGTGCCGTGACATGGGGAGTCTTCGATCCAAACGAGAACAAACGCCTTCCGCTATCGCTTGAGGCTAGAACTGAGTGCGAAGTAAGGCCTGGCGATTTCATTCTATCCCGCGCAAACACTGCCGAATTAGTTGCGCGCAGTGTTTGCGCGCCTGATGACTGCCCAGAGAAGCTTTTAATGAGCGATAAAATCGTCCGTCTGAATTTCCTCGACAATGCTCTGAAGGCGTGGGTAAATTTGGTCAACAACTCGGATATTGCTCGTGTTTACTACAAGGAACGAGCTACTGGCACTAGTGACTCGATGCGCAATGTTTCACGCCAAGTTATACATGAATTGCCGATTCCCCTCCCTTCTCTGAGAGTGCAGGAGCGAATTTTGTTCACCTTAAGTCGTTTGCTTCAATACTGCGACTCATTAGAAAAGCAAGCAGCTTCTCGCATTAAGCTAAGTACCCAACTTGCGGCAAGTACCATCGCGAGTCTTACCGGAATCGCCATCGAACAAGAAGAGGAACCCATGAAAGCCCCTCAAACCGAGCTGATCTCCTCACTACGTTTGGGCACAGCACCCGACATCAAAGATCAAGCCCCACTAGCCACCATTCTGGCCCGCCATAATGGCGAAATGAACGCCAAGGATTTATGGCAGCGATTCAACGGTGAGATTGATGACTTCTACGCACAACTGAAAACTGAAGTGACCCACGGTTGGATTAAGGAACCGACTCCCGCCGAAGTGCGTGAAAAACCAGATAACACGGTGAGTGATTGATATGCAACTGCTTCGCATTCGTATCCCAGTCTTCCGCAATCTGCGTGATCTCGACATATCTTTCGATACCCACCTGCAGTCTTCGGAAAGTGCGATAAATGTACTGCCCAAACCCATTCGTAGCCACGCGCTAATTGGCCAGAACGGCATCGGCAAGTCCAACCTGATTGAGGCACTAATCACCATCTTCCGTGATGTCGATCTCGATCGTGAAGCCGCATTCAATTACACACTGGAATACAGTATTCACGGCCATGTTGTGCGTATTGAAGCCGATTCTGCCAAGCAGAAGCGTCCCTATGTATGGGTAGATGATAAAGCTGCCTCACAGGGCTTTTTGCTCAAAAACCGCGAGTTACTGCCAGCACATATTTTTGCCTATTACTCCGGTCGCAATGAGCGTATTGAAGCGCTGTTTCATGAACATGAGCGACGCTTTAATCAGCGCCAGGAAATCACCACTAACGAAGTCCTGTCCGAACAACTTCTGGAGAACTTTACTGGCTCCGACGCGGATATTCGTGCGATTGAAGAAGCCAAACGTCGCCGTGAAGTGCGGCTGAAGCAAGTGGGCGATGACCGTCTGCGACGCCTGTTCTATTGTCGCGGTGGACACAGCCAACTGGTACTTCTGGCTTGTCTGCTATCGGACGACCCTGTGTTTCAGAAGGTACTAAAGAACCTGCACATCGAATCGTTAGAATCCGCTCTCTTCGTTTTAAAAGAGCCACACCGGCTACGTGAAAAGCGCCGCAATGGAAAGTTCGAAGTGCAGGAACTGAATGAAGGTGACCCACGCTTTTGGTATGCTCGCAGCAATGTGGTCAGCGAGTTTCTTGACAAGCTCTGGAAGGTTGCTTGGGCCCCCATTGAACAGGAGACAACCAAACAGATTGATTTTCGTGGTCGCACAGAGAAGCAAAAGCAGCTGTACTTATTTGTGTCAAGCCAAGAAAAGCTTAAGCAATTGGGAGAGTCGATCGGCAGCACCGACAGTTTCTTTCGCTACGCTGAAGGAGCCTATATTGGTGATCTGATCGATGAAATACGTATTGTGGTTAAGAAACGTGATGAACATGGTGGAAAGGTAAGCTTTACTCACCTTTCCGAAGGTGAATTACAAATACTCACCGTGCTTGGTTTGATGAGGATTACCCGTGACGACAACTGTTTGTTCCTCCTTGATGAACCCGACACCCATCTGAACCCTATCTGGAAATTGCGCTACTTCGACGATATTGAAGGCGTGCTAAGTGCGGATGATGCATCGCTGCTACAGAGCGAGTCGCAAATAATTATTACAACCCATGATCCTATGATGGTGGGTGGTCTGAAGCGTGAACAGGTACATATACTGCGTCGCGATGGTAATATCACTCTGGTAGATAGTCCGGAAGAACATCCGCAAGGAATGGGTGTAACCGGGTTGCTTAAAAGTGAACTGTTTGGCTTGTCATCCACATTAGATATCGAAACCGAGCGCCGCTTGTTTCGCCGTAATGAACTTTTTGCTCTCGATGAAAGAACTCATGAACAAGATGATGAACTACGCCGTTTGAGTTCAGAGTTGGCAGACTTAGGCTTTTCAAATGCGGATTTCAAAGACCCTTTCTATGCTAAGTTTGTACGACGAATGGCCAAACATACCAAATTCCACAAACCAACTCTTACTCCTGAAGAACAAGCTGAACAGGACATAATCGCCGACTCAATCATCGATGAAATTTTACGTGAGGATGATGGACAATGATCTTCATCGACTTAGAAAATAAGCTTCCAACGGATATGGATTTGCATCCTGATGTTCGCTGGAGCGAGGCTGATTGGAACGCCTGGCAGAAAGAGTCTGTTCGCTTGATTGGTGAGCTTGCAAAGCTCAATGCCGCAGGCCAAATCAAAGAACGTAATGAATTGATTGATAAGCAAAGTGGCCACTGGGGAAAGTTGAAACCATGGCTTCTCGCACTATCGGGTGGAAAATGCTGGTTTACTGAAGCGCGAGATATTGCTTCGCATTTAGACGTGGAGCATTTTCGCCCAAAGAAGGCTACTCGTAATGTTAAGGGACCCGAACGAGATGGGTACTGGTGGTTGGCCTTCGACTATATGAACTTCCGAATTGCTGGTACCGTACCTAATAGAAAGAAGGGCGCGTGGTTTCCTCTTCGCTATGGTTCGCCATGTTCAAGTTATGCGCACCGCTGTGAAGGAGATGAGATTCCGCACTTCATAGATCCTACAAATGCTTATGACGTAACATTACTCGCTTTTGACGAAGAAGGGAAAGCTGTGCCTGCACCAGGTATTTCTCGTTGGGATAATATCAGAGTTAGACGTACCGTAGACCGCTTAAAACTCTCCGAACATCAAGCCTTATCAGAGGAACGTCGCAAGGTCTGGCAAAAAACTACAAAACTGATAAATAAGTATTTTCAGGCACTGGCTAGTACTCGAACTTCTGCAGTTGCCCGTGAGCAAGTGAAGGTAGCAGCACGTGACATACTCTGTCTTACTAAGCCTGAAACCGAACTTTCATCGGTGGCGAAATGGTGCGTTCGCTTGCGCAACGATCCACAACTTTCCCGGCTGGTTGGGTAGAGGCTTTTAATGGTCTTTTTGCCGGAACCATTTTTACGGTTAGCGTTAACGTCCTGAGCCAGATGAGAATCCAGCTCCGCAGACAGGGTTGCTTCGGTTAACTGCTTGATTAAAGGGGTTAAGATCCCATCTTTGCCCGTTAATGCCTGACCAGACTGAAGGGCTTTAAGTGCTTTGTCGAAATCGAAGGGTTCGAGACATATGTCATTCCTTTTTGATTGTATATTACTGGAATGACACAGAATTTCTAACACTCCCACAGTTTTAGTTAAAGTTCCGCCTTCTAGGAAGGCGGCATGGATTCCATCTTTAAAAGCGAGTCGCTCATAGGCGGATATTCACCGGTTTCGGCTGTTTAAATGTACTCCTTCACCACTATGCCCCTCCATATGCCCATAAAGAAAAATCAATCCACGCGTTTATTTTTCATGTTCTTTTGTAAAGAACTCTCCAATACATTTCGTAAATCATCATATCTCTTACACCATGTTAATATGGCATTATAAAGATTATCTGTTTTCAACTTTATTTTGTTGTTGTTAACAAAAACCTCAAGCTGTCCTACAACAGCGCCAATGGCTGCGGCTTTAGTTTTCCATCCTTCTGCTGGGCAGTTTACTTTAAGTAACCGTTTCAACTCATCCCGTGCGGGCGCTAAAGCCGTGGCGGTAGCCTCCCCTCCCTTCTTTCCATGATCTTGCTTTTTCTTTAACGCCAATTCAGCAGTCTCTACACGGTCAGCGTATAGCCCAGCCCCCTGCCAGACTCCACCACAACCAGCTGCTCTTGCCATAAATAGTAATCCTTCCCCCCGTTGCCCAGAGGAATAACAATGCTGCCCCCAGTGGTAAAAGAAGGATGCAATGGCAAGATACGTTCCAAACTTTCCTTTCCATTGTGCAGAAAAATAAGCATCGTCAATCATGCCTTCAAAATTATCATCCATGATTTGGCCGCCATCCTCCTTGAATCTATTAATTTTTTCTTTTGCTTTACTCTCGCACCAGTTACGGAGTTCATTGTAACTACTGACATCATCATAACTACCGCTGAAGCACGACATAAAACGCTCAGCTTCCTTCTTTACTGAATCAAAAATGCCATCCAGAGCACTATCGTCTGTCATATCAACCTCCCTTAAAAACGTTATATTCCCCAGTTTTTTTTACTTTTGGTACATATCTGGACCCCATTTTGCCCTATCGGTAAAGTTAGCCCCATCCATACAGGGCCAACAAGGAACAAATCGATATGAACACTCAACACATTAAAATCCTTCGTATGTCTAGCGTTGTCAACAAGATAGGTGTAGCCCGTTCTACCATCTACGACTGGATTAACCCCAAGTCACCACGATATGACGCCACATTCCCTAAACAACGTCGCCTGGGCATGCAATCTGTCGGCTGGCTTGAGTCTGAACTGGATGAGTGGTTGCTGAAACGTCATCTGGCATCATCAACTACTATTGCCGAACGACCATAAATGCAGCGTTATCTGCTGTCCACTTATCAATAACACGTGATAAACAAGAGTATTAATAATAAATTAATTATTAAATAGCTAGTGTATTTCAGCCTCATTTGAGACAAACACATCTTAATTACTAACGATGTATTAAAAATACTATAAATCATAATCATGATTAGTGAGTAGCTCTTTATTTATCATGCAACATGATTGACTGTGATAAGAGTCTTATTATGGCTATTTGTAAAAGAAATAACTGTACGCTCTCAATTGGTGAATTACCTGATGAGCGTAAATTCCGCTTATGTTCTGTACATTATCAGGGTAAGCTTTCTAATGCAGCTAAAAGAGCGCAAAGGTGGAATCTGACGTGTCAGTACCCGCCCTGTGGTATTAGCCTGTCTGGTACTCGCAATCAACGGTATTGTTGTATTGGGCATCGTAATAAAGATAGAAGGCTCATAGATGACGATGCCATTGTCAGTCTGGTAAAACATTCTTACTGGATCAACGTAGAGTCCAAGCTAAAGAATAATCCCCTCGGGCTGGGAAGTATCACCAGCCCTGATGACATTGCTGATCTCATCCGGTTGTACCAGCGCAAAGCAGACTACCAGAAAGCTTACAATACTCTAAATGGGCAAAGGGTTATTGATTCACAGGGGCAGGTTATTAAACGCCTGATACCCTGGCTGGAGCTGGAGTTATGTCACATATATCCGAATTCCAAAGGGGGGGCCAATACAGCGGATAACATCATTATTGCCCCTGCGTTGATTAACAGGATGATGAAGGACACTATTCCCGTGAGCAAAACCCGAGGAACGTTCAGCGGCATAAAAGCGGCAGGTTCTCCCCTGCCTGTAAAATCGACGTTATTAAAGGCGCTCACGATGCAATATGGTCAGGATGAAATACAGGAAGCGCTAGCCTCTGTAAAACATGTGACCTTTGCAGATCTGAGTGTACCACGCAGGCTGTTTGGTACGGACATTTATGCTTACCCACCATTACTGAAACTTTTAAACGATCAGGCAATGCGCTTGGGTCTCTGGCGTTTGAGGGAGTCCATTAATTCTATTGAAAGCAGTCACTGGTTGTCTGCAGGTCCTGCAAATGAGTTATTTGCTGCTGCTGCTTTTCATGCCATGTTAAATGGGGATAAGGATGACTTAATTGAGGTATTTTCAAGTCTGCACGAAGACATAATTGAACGAGCTAGGAATAAAGAAAAATTAAACCATGATTATTATCAAAACATTCTGGAGCGGTATGTATCCCGTTATTTCCAAATAGACTTACACAATCAGGAGTCATGTATTTTACTTTACAATTCATTTTTCACAGTGCCGCCTTTGGACAAACATGGGGTTTTAATCATACCACATCACTTCTAATGGTAAGTGGCGTACTAGCATCTGGCACCTTACCTGGGACAGCTAAAGTCAGCTAAATCCGGCTTTCTTTCAACTGAAAAATGGACAAAACCGACCTAATGTTAACGCAAAGAGGTCAGATTTAACATATTAGAAAGGTGGCATCATCATACACTTTGCCACCTTTCCTATTACGTTCCAAACGGATACCTTCCTGAAGCCTTACTCAGCAAGACCTCTCTTTTATACTTCAATCACTTCTCCACAAATAAACTATAGTACTAAAATTAAAATTGTCGTTAGCCATCAAAGTGGAAGGCATCGATTACCAAACACTACGAAACAACACGCAGCAAAAGAAACAAATGTAAGCTCATTAATATTTGGGAAATATATAATCCCCCTAAAGCAGCAAAAAAAAACAAACTCACTAGCCATTATCGTTATATTGATAACACTCAGGCACGATGAAAATCTTTATAGCTGTTTGGTTCCTCCCATATTTTTCCAGCCACACCCTGTCCGTATATCTTTCTATAGAGCATATATTAACCATTTCTGACGACACATCCGTGCAATAGCCCCTTTTACAGTGTGACCTCACATCACACTGACTGAGGATAGATAATGGCTGTCTACCGTAATGATCCTGATTTGAATCTGCTGGGCCAATGCAGCAATGAAGAACTGCAATTGCTGATTTCCATCCTGACCACTGACCCACGAGACGGCGACACTCGTTGGACAGAGAGTCTTACCGGAACCCCGGAGTTTCGTCTGCTGGCACCAGACCATCGCCGCTACTGGCAACTGATAGCCGCTGAGCTTCAGCGTTACGGCGCGAATACCCTGGCGAGTCTGGTCCGGCTTGGGCAAGGCGTGACCTATCGGGAAATTCTCGTTGATGTCTGTGACAAGCTTGATGTGAATTACAACCAGAAAAGTACTACCGAAACCATTGAGCTTGCTCTGTTGATGAAGGTTCTGGAAAAAAGCTTGGATCAGATGTCACCAGAAGAGCTGGCTGCTTTCTCCCACAATATGCATCTGGATCTGACAACCCCCACGCCACAACTTATTCTTATCGCCGTTCAGGCCGCCATCCGGACTTCCTCGCTGGCTGCGCTCGAGCTGGCAACGATGTTGTCTGCTAGTGTCATCACCTCCCTGGGCGGCATTGCCACTTGGGGAACTGTTGTGGTCGCTTCACGTGCTCTTTTCGTTCTGGTTGGTCCTCTTGCCATCGCCCTGAGTTCAGCGTGGATGATTTCCGACATCGCCGGTCCGGCTTATCGGGTCACGATACCCGCATGCATCATCGTGTCCTGGCTGAGACAGCAGCACCTTTCCCGTTAACATCTTTTTACTTAACCACCAGCCCGACAGGGCTGCTATTTGCGCAGGAAGCATCCCTCATGTCTGAACAGGAACAACGCTATGACCGCCTGGCAAGCCGTCTCGCCATACTGGTCAGCCGCCTCTTTATGGGAGAAACGCTCAGTGTCAGGCAACTTGCTCAGGAGTTTGGCGTCTCTGAGCGTACCGTGCAGCGCGACCTGCGTGAACGCCTGCGCTATATCGACACGGAATATTCCGGGGGTAATTTTCGCTTGCGGGATGCACGGGGCCCCTTTCGCACTAACTGCGACATTATCCGCTTTGCCCAGATAACCCAGGTGGCACATTACTTTCCGGCACTTGACCCTAAATTGTTGTCGGTCTTGCTCGACAGCGGCCAAGACTCCCCCTGCATTATCTGGAATACGCCACCCCGTCAGGCTCCGGCGTTGTTTGGCGGTTTTCAGGTCATTATCCAGGCCATCATCAGCAGTCGCCGCATTCATTTTCTGCACCACGGACACCATCAGTCCGCCGTTGCCCCTTACCGGCTTATCTGTCTGGAAGGCGAGTGGTACCTGACGGCAATAACTGGCGAGCGGATTCAGGTATTTACCCTTTCAGCCATCACCGATGTGGTTATGACCATCGGGGGCTTCACCAGAAGCAATCATATCCGGCGAATTTTTGAAGACCCGCGATTTATTCAGGCCCTGCCGCATTTTCAGTACATCAGCAGGCTCATCCGGGAATGAACCCGCATGTTCATTCGTCAGCACCGCAGTTTTACTAACAGAAGGAGTTCGTCTTGAAAAATGTATCACTCAGCATCCTGGTATTGGCTGGCAGTCTACTGCCGGTTATGGCGCTGGCATCTGGCAGTCAGGGGACCTGGACCCGGGGTTGGGGACAGGGTGTATCAGAGTTTGTTATCAAAGGAAAAGGTCAGTCACAACTGTCTCTGAGTTGCGAGGATTATGGCTCGCAACCGGCCACGGTCATATTTACTGACGCAAGCGGACATCAGGTCAGTATGGATGAAGATAAAAGCCTTCAGGTCAGTATCGATGGTGGGGCACTTATTGATATCAGCGAATCTGGCAGTCGCGTGGGCGGTAATAACCTGGCGCTGGCCTGGGCTCAGTTACGTAATGGCAAACAGGTCTCAGTGACAGGAGACGGTGTTAAGCCTGCCACATTCACGCTGGCAGGTGCGGCTATGGTACTACCGGCATTCGGGACACACGGCTGCGTGGGTAAAGATGCACTCTAGCCTGTATCTGAATTTAACGGCTGTTGATGACGTTATTTTTATAAGGAACAGATTATGAAATTTAAATATATGCTGGTATCCGCACTGCTTGCATTGTCAGCCCGGGCGCTGGCAGAGCCAGCGCCGCCCATCAAAGTGGAGAGCAGTAATCAGGTTCATCCTGCCGGAACACGCTATGTCACGGTCGTAGTCACCTCGCTGGATGACAGTATCAAAGTTGAAAAGATAGATGTGAACCGGGGTAACTGTCGTATTGATAACCAGAAGTACCTATATTCCAGCAATAAGGAAACTATTCTGCCCGCCACCTTGCGTTACGGGGAGTCCGTCAAAGTAAATTTTTATAATAACTGCGTTGCTTCAGAAGTCGTCGTCACTACTGATAAGGGGGGATGGCGTTACACCTACCACTGAGCCACTTTCCTGTATCAGCTTCCTCAAAGAAATCTTCACTCCACCAGAGGGCTGCCGCCAGGCAGCCCGGAGCAAACCCTATGACCTTTCTGAAAATGCTGGTGACGGCCCTGAACCAGGCACTGACCTGGTGCGGCGGACATCAGGCCCGGCAGTTTATTGAAATTCGCCTGCGTCAGGCAGGCTACGATGACAGCAGTATTGATACAGCCCGGGAAGCGGTCACGTTGCTGGTCACTGCACTTATCACCGCCCTGATGGCGCAGATACTGAAGATTCTGGATACGCTGTAGTCCTGTCCGCCATATCCCTCCCACTGTGAATAACATATCTGCCCCTGCCTCCTCACGGAGCAGGGGCTTTTGCTTTTAAGCCTTCAGATTAATCAGATGAGGAATCAACTATGCGATTAGCCAGCCGTTTTGGTCGGGTGAACCAGATTCGCCGTGACCGTCCCTTAACCCGCGAAGAACTGATGCAGCATGTCCCCAGCGTCTTAGGGGAAAACAAGCACGACTCCAGAAGCGAAAAGTATACCTACATACCCACGATAACCCTGCTGGAGGACCTTAAGCGCGAAGGGTTCCAGCCGTTCTTTGCTTGTCAGTCACGAGTGCGCGACCAGAGTCGACGGGAACATACAAAGCATATGCTCCGGCTGCGTCGTGCCGGTCAGATAAACGGCCAGCATGTGCCAGAAATCATCATTCTGAATTCGCACGATGGCGCATCGAGTTTTCAGTTACTGCCGGGGATATTCCGAAGTGTCTGCACCAATTCGCTCATCTGCGGACAGTCGCTTGGCGAGATCCGCGTGCCACACAGGGGCGATGTTGTCGGGAAGGTGATTGAAGGGGCTTATGCGGTTCTCAGCGTCTTTGACCGGGTGGAAGAAAAACGTGACGCCATGCAGTCCCTGCAGCTCCCGTCACCCGCACAGCATGCACTGGCTAAAGCGGCGCTCACATATCGTTTTGGGGAAGAGTGCCAGCCAGTGACGGAATCGCAAATTCTTGCACCTCGCCGCTGGCAGGACGAGAGCGATGACCTGTGGACCACTTACCAGCGCATCCAGGAAAACCTGCTAAAAGGCGGGCTAAGTTGCCGTACCACGCAGGGTAAACGCACCCATACACGCACAGTAAACGGGATAGATGGCGACGTTAAGTTAAACCGTGCGCTCTGGGTGATGGCAGAGAACATGATGAACCTGTTGGGCAGGTAATCACCCGAGCCCCGCCACCGAAATCAATCTCCGGCCCGACACTTCCATTCAACATCTCCATGCATAAGGAAAAATTAACATGACCGACATTATTAATATTAACGATAATAATCAGCGACTTCTGCAGGCTGGCGATAACGGTTCTGCACCTGCTCTGACAGCCACGCTCGTAACGGACGAACAGCGTGTGGAATTCTGGCCGCAGCACTTTGGCAACATCCCGCAGTGGATAACCCTTGAACCGCAGGTCTTTGCGTGGATGGACCGGTTCTGCGCTGACTACAGCGGCGGTATCTGGAGTTTTTATTCTCTCAGCAACGGCGGGGCCTTCATGGCTCCGGAAACGGACAGCGATGCCTTCTGGTCGCTGTTTAACGCCATGAATGGCAATGCCGCAGACATGAGCGCCGAAGCTGCAGGGATTGCGGTCTGTCTTATCGCTTACAGTCATCACGCATGCCGCACAGAATGCGATGCCATGACGGAACATTACTGGCGTCTGCGTGACTATGCGCTCAATCACCCGGAATGCAACGCCATCATGTGCATTACCGACTGAGCGTCCCGCTATGCCGTATGAACTGTCTCATCTTAATGCCCTGTGGGATGCGCTGGGGAAAACAACGGTCAGGGATGAGGACGGTAACGTTGTGATTGACGAACCCTTCCTGCATTTCCCGACGGGTACCCCTCTCTTCCATATCTGGTCATGGTTTGAATCCCTGCACGACGGGTTCGTCGTTGCGGTGAAGCTGTACAACACATCCGTCCCGGATACGTCAACAGACAGGAAAAGCAAATGAATACCACCACGTGTCCCCCTGACCGCGGGGGAATATCTCCCGTCGCACAGCGCACTATCAGACGCGCACTGACCCTGCTGGAACGCCAGTTACGCGAACCCGGCGAGGCATTCACCTCTAGTCAGGCGGTCCGCGACTGGCTCCGTCTGCAGCTCACCACGCTGGAGCGTGAAGTCTTCATGGCACTCTTCCTCGATAACCAGCATCGTCTTATTGCCCATGAAACGCTCTTCACCGGCACCATCAACCATACGCAGGTACATCCCCGTGAAGTGATAAAGGCAGCACTGAAATACAACGCGGCTGCCATCGTGCTTTCACATAATCATCCGTCAGGTTATGCGGAACCTGGCCATGCCGACCGGCTGCTCACTGACCATCTGAAACAGGCACTTAAACTCGTGGATATCAGTCTGCTGGACCACCTGGTCGTGGGAGGCATGGACATCGTCTCGTTTGCCGAGCGTGGCTGGCTTTAGGGAGAGAATTACGATGAAAATCATCAGCAAACGTCAGGCAATGGCGATATACCGCCAGCATTCTGAGTCCCGGCTGTTTCGCTTCTGTACCGGGAAATATAGGTGGTCCGGCAGTATCTGCCATTACCACGGCAGGGAAGTGCAGGATATCCGGGGTGTGCTGGCCGTGTTTGCTGAACGCCGACAGGACCGCAACGGTCCGTATGTGATCCTGCGCAGCGTTACCCTGAACTGACTCACCGTTAAGGAGTACTTACATGCAGAAAGCAACTCGTGTAATCAACCATAACATCACGGAACCCTGGTGGGGCCTCAGACGCAACATCACGCCGTGTTTTGGTGCCCGGCTGGTACAGGAGGGTAACCACCTGCATTACCTTGCTGACCGCGCCAGCATTGCCGGGACATTTAATGACGCAGATTTACGCCATCTGGACCAGGCATTTCCAGTACTGATGAAGCAGATAGAGCTTATGCTGACCAGCAATGAACTCACGCCCCACATTCAGCGCTGCATCACGATCCACGCAAAAGGGCTGATATGTGAGGCCGATACGCTCGGTTCCTGTGGTTATTTGTATATCGTAATTTATCCGGCGTCTGCAACAACAGCATAAACCCCGGATGCTTTTCCTTCGTCAAAAGAGTGCAAACCATGCAAATACAATCCCTGCCCCCTCAAAGGGCAGCATCGTCACGTCTGTCATCAGTCAAAATCTGGCAAAAATTACTGGAGTATCTGCTGAAGCAACACTACGGCCTTACCCTCAACGACACACCGTTTGGCAACGACAGTGTGATCCAGAAACACATTGATGCGGGAATCTCACTGTGTGACGCTGTGAATTTTATCGTGGAAAAGTACGACCTGGTGCGTACTGACCGTCACGGCTTCAGCGTGACAGAGCAGTCTCCGTTTATCGGCAGCCTTGATATGCTCCGAGCCCGGAAGGCTACCGGGCTGATGACCCGCAAGGGATATAAAACCGTTACTGACATCACAGGTGGCAGATTCAGCGGAGGGAAATAATGACGTTAGCCCTGATCGTTGACGCCAACACCGTCAGCGATCAGCCCCTCAGGTACTAGTACAAAGACTGGCGCTTTTATCAGATTTCCATTAGTTGAAACAGATGTTCGCTAAGATGGCGGTATCCCTCGCAGAGCGAACGGATTCATTACCCGTTGACGCAGTTTGCCATGATCTTGCCAGAAGCGTTGAGATATCCATGGATTAACGCCGTACCTGCGAAACGGCTGCCGTAGTATTGAGGCACCAGGCAGATAAATATTGCGGAGCAGCTTCAGGAGGAAAAAGACATAGCTCAGGTTGCTCACGCAGGGTTCCAGATGGCGAAAGGCTATCCGCGCAAGAAAATGCGCCCGGACCGCCTGCCGGTCATTCCCCCTGCACCTCACAGGCCAGACGTTTACGCTCAGTGTTAATACTGCTCAATTTCAAAGGAGACGCCCTGACGAGGGTTACCGTTCATGGTGATAATGGTCAGCAATGCACGATCGCCTGAGAGGGCCGAGAATTTTTGTCTCAAGTGGCGCCTCAGCGGGTCGCTTGCCGTCGTCAGCACTAACCCAAGGCCCTTCTCCTGCATCGTCAGCATCCTGAAAATATCCGTCATGGCCACCCGGTTCATATCATCCAGGTGAGCGACAGGCTCATCAAGAAAGAAGGTGCCGCCAAGGGTCCTTGCTCTGGCAAGATACAGGGACAGTGCAAGATCCTGCCGCTGCCCCTGACTGAAATAATCCTGCGTAATAAGTTCATCATCCGCTTTGTCACCTGTCAGAGCCCGCCATCTCAGCTTGCCATCCTTTGCCACCTTCAGTCCGTCGTAAACTTCATTGGCATGCATTCGTGAAAACATCTCCGAAGCAGGTTCGATGAGATTCTTAAGGCTGAGGCTGGTCAGACGTTCGATTTCGGATGCTAGCTCATCACGGGCCTGCTCACCTTCCCGTTTTCTGCGTGTGTGTTCGCCTAGCCTGCGCTCAAGCGTCTCAATGCTGGTGCGAAGCGTTCCCGCGCGAGTAATAGTCCTGTGCCGATCCACGGCCGTCTGAGCCAGTGCATATAGCATCTCCAAGTGATTCAGGCGGTTCTGCATGCCTGCATGCACCTCTTCACACTGGAGCAGATTCGCTTTTGTCAGGTCTGCATCACTGATTTTTCTCCACTGAGTCTGGATGAACTGAAGCTTAGCAAGAACGGCAACAAGCTGCTCTTCTGTGGCCGTTATTTGTTGCAGGCTTTTAGAGACGTCTTCCCCAGTCTGCTTCAGCCCCATTTCGGATACCTGCTGCGCCAGCCGCGCCGTCCGGAGGGCGATGTTAGTATCATCCTTCATCTTCGCCAGCGAAGACTGCATAGACTGGCACCGGTCGTAGACGGATAATTCGACCACTGCGTCTGTATCCGTCTTTAGAAATGCTTCCGCGGCAAGTAGCCTCTCCCTGAATGCCGCATAACGTGCTGACAGGTCCAAGTGAGCGATAAACTGAGATAACTGTTCGGGTGACGATGAGGTTATTCCGCTCTCCTCAAAAAAGACAACATTGCAATGCGCCCTGAATGCCTCACTGAGCTTGCTCTCCGCTGCGGCAAGGGATGCTGAAAAGGCGTCTGCATCACGCAATAAGCCTTCCTTTTCCCTGAGCGTCTCTTCCATGCCCGCATAATCACTGCGCATTTTCTCAAGCTGCACATTCAGCGCCTGTGCTTCAGGGGAAAGCCTGTCGCGGGCAGTACTTAACGCAGTTAATAAACGTTCATTTTTAACCCAGTCATGCGTGCAGAGCGGGCAACAGCTCCCCTGTACCTGACTGACAAGCTGCAATCCCAGTGCGTGCAGTTCAGCAGTCTGATCATCCAACGCCCTGACCGAGGATGTCATCCGCTTAAGTTCATCCGCTGCCTGTTGTGCTTTAACACGTAAAGCAACCACCTCATCCCTCGACACGCGCCTGATACGAGACTGCCATTCCTCACGAGCCTGTCCTGAAACATACACGCTGCGCGCCACCTCCAGGTAGCGACTCAGTTCTTCGTGATAGCTCTGTAACGCGCCTGACGGGATACCCTTTTCAAAATAGTTTTCAAGCAGCTGCATATCTGTGAAACGGAGATTTGCGCTGACGCCCGCCTGCTGCATTATCTGAGCATAATCCTGCGCCGGAGAGCCTTGCGCAGTTATCCATTTTAGTCGCGTTTCCAGTTCCCGAACCTGACCGTCGTCACGCAGTTTTTGCTCCCCGGCACGCTGATGCTTCTGGTTGGCATCCTGCCATGCGGTGCGATGCTCAAGGATTAGGGTGCGTAACTGCTGCTCCTCTCCTGATGCATGCTCAAAGGCTTCCCACCGGGCTGACACATCAAGACAGATGGCTCCATAATTTTCCGCCTCACGTCTGTATTTCGCTATATCCGTTTGCGCACGTTGAAGGAAAGTTTCATGATTTGACCTGTCCTGCCCGGAATCCAGGCTGACTGCAAGCTGCGAAATCAGCTCAGCCGCATCTGACGCAGGTTCATTTGCTTTTTCAGCCTCATTGACGGCGCGGAGCTCTTCCCGGAGACGGTCCAGCCGCTGTGTCAGTTGGCTGACACCGGGCAGATACTGGAGATAACTGCTGATGGACTGCTGTAGCGGTATGAGATGTCCGTAACCCAGTATGTTGGCAAAGACCTGTGAACGCTGATCGGCTTGCGATTCATCCACCAGCAGGGATAAAGCATTTGAATAAAGCCACCGGCTATTGCGAAGCCAGGTCTGCTTTGTCAGGACCGACTGGGGACGGTTTTTGCCCGCACCAATTTCCTCCGGAGAGAGCAGCTTAAGAAGAGACAGATCGTTGCATTGAGTGATGACCTGTCCGTCGGACTTCTCCAGTCCCTTCAGCGAGCGCTTTAGCCGGTACTGCTGACCACTGATAATGCAGTCTGCGGCAACAAAGGTTTCTCCATCCCCCCACTTACAGGTCAGCGAACTTTCTGAAACGTCCGGTAATGTGCCCGTCAGTAACCACTCCACCGCCTGACAAAGCGTGCTTTTTCCCGTACCATTTGCGGCATAAATAACGGTCAGCCCCGTGTGAAGCGGAATAGTCACCTCTCCGGGTATGCCCCGAAACCGGCTAATCGTCACGTTTAATATCTGAAGATTATACATCGCCACTCTCCCACTGACGTCCATGGTTCAGGGCGATAGCTCGCGGAGAATTTCCTGACTCAAACTCAGCCAGAAGAGCCTGCGTGCTGCTGGTAACTCTCAGATCTTCGGTAGATAACCTCCGCTGCTCCAGTGGGGCAAGACCCAGCATGGTGACACGACCGGTGCGTTTCCACTCCCCGTTTTCCATCCACACGAAATGCTTTCTGACCAGACGGGTATTCTGCTCAATATCTGTAATCATGCCCTCAGGGACACAGTGAACTGACGGCATCGCATATATCACGCTTGCATCAATGACCCTACCCGTGCCTTCACGAGTCCGGGCCATAGCGTCCGCAATCCTTTCGCTGACGATCAATTCTCTTTGCATCTGGTCAGGTTTCGCGTTCAAAGGCCACAGCAGCATACATGCATATTCGGATTCCCAGTAAAGACTGCCTTCAGACAAACCATCAAGGTATTCTGCTGGCAGTGTTTTCCTGAAGAATCCGGCAAAGGCTGCTTTTGTTTCAAATTCAGCAATTAGACTATCCATTTTTTACCGTCCATAAATTGCTCAGATAGCGCTCAAGCTCAGCCGGATCGTCATTTCGCGTCCGGCTGAGTAGAGGATTAAGAGGGAAAAGCCAAGCTCTACGCGTAGAACGTGGCACAGCGAAGGAGTCCGCCTCCGCCGAGGGTTCAGCAATATTGGCACGGGTCAGGTCCTGTCGAATTGAACGACCGTATGAAGGCAGGTCATCTTCCACATCAGCAAACACGCTCAGATCGCAATGCTGCCCCCCATCCTGTATCCATCGGGTCAGTATGGCATCAACCTGCGTGTCACTCATTTCATCAGGCAACCATCCCATCACGGACTCAGGTGTTGTCCCCTCACTGTTCCATAAAAGATGACCAGTCACGGCATGATTACCATTCCAGCTGACGCTGGGGTGCATGGAAAGATAGCTGAGCGCTCTGATCACTTTACGCATGCCCCGGCGCTGCTGAAGAAATGTGTTCACCTGCGGATAGACATAGGACTTAGGCCCGCTCAGTGCATAATGAACAAAATAGCCGGCATAAGGAGGGTTACAGGTCACCAGCGCGTGGCGAAATGCATTCACCCCCTCCTGCACAAGGCATTGAGGGGGATCGGTGAACGGATCCAGCAGCACTCGCTGAAGCTCAAGTTGTATACCATCCTCTACCTCGTAAAAACACCCTTTGTGCCATTGCCATAGGTAACAGGATGTCGCGATAAATTCATCGCCCGCCGAATTAAGCCGAAGGCAGAACATCGCACAGGTCACGCCCTTATCCCGAATTAACAGGGCTGGTATCGGCCCGTTATCGGCGTGCAAAAGATCACTACATGCACTGGCAGGATAAATGCCGGAGGCATGACGTATGCCATCCGTAATCTCTACCTGTGACTGATGGCAGAGAATGACCCCCAGAAAACGCTTCTGACGCAGGTTCTCAAAACGACGGATTTGTGCATTAAAACGCTCCTGCGTCAGCGCACAGGATGATGAGACCAGAAGAACGTTAGGCCGCTGGCGACCGTCATCAGCAATGCTCAGAGATAGACGGTCATCAAGTACCGTGCCGGAAGAACCGGCCGGAATGTAATAATCGGTGTTCAGCACGGGCCAGAGATTGACATCATTAAAAGCTAGGCGGAGCGCGCGCCCTGCATATCTCAGCGTGTCATCGCAGTCGCAGGTTTCCAGTAAAATATAGCGGTGAATATCGCCCGCTCCGGACCTTACCCAGCACCAGCCCGCCTGATACTGAGCCCTTTCCGGGAAAAGGCCC
This sequence comes from Klebsiella sp. H-Nf2, assembly GCF_002806645.1. Taxonomy (NCBI): domain Bacteria; kingdom Pseudomonadati; phylum Pseudomonadota; class Gammaproteobacteria; order Enterobacterales; family Enterobacteriaceae; genus Klebsiella; species Klebsiella sp. H-Nf2. Next base: position 682,766 of record NZ_PIBL01000002.1, on the reverse strand, counting down.
ACGCTGTCAGCACAAAGCCAGCCGTCGTTTTTCCAGGTGTTTAGCACAGTACCGGGCACGATGCCACAGCCTGCCTGTAAGATAACGGTGCCCTGACAGTCACTGATAAGCGCATCAATGGAGCACTGGTCAGCAGGGTCAAAAGCATTCGCGGGGCAGACCAGCATGATCGGATAGTTTCCGGCCACCTCGGACATTTTCTCTTTTAGGAAATCCCCCAACATACGCACAGGAAGTCTTTCGCCCGCCGGAAAAATAAATGCGTTTAACCGCCCTGCAGATAACAGGTTTTCATTTCCATAATGGGTATAAACGTTTTCCGCATGCATTGCGCGTACATCCGACGCGGTAGCGCCCTCCGGATACACTTCCCGGAAAAAATCCAGAACGCTCTTTTGAGAAAAATACACTTCACGGCGAAAATAGATGCCCATGAGGTTGTCGGACGCACGCACAAGTGGCGAGAGCGATTCACGGGTGTAAAGCTCAATATTCAGTCGCTCAAACTGCGGATGCACCATGTCATATAATGCCTGTCCAGTTTTTTCCTTAAGTAGCGGGGATTTTCTGAGCAACGCATATTTGTTCCGGACGGCAACCAGTGCTTTGAGGTAATCCGTTTTTCGGCCGATAAAATCGGCCAGCGCAGTAGGGTTTTGCTGGAAATACTGCTGTGTTTCGCCATTAACGTTATCAGAAACTACGAGAATATAGCGAAATGGCAGACCGTCAGGAGGAAGCAAATCTCTTATCAACAGACTGCGAAGGCAGATTTTTATCCACTCATCGCGAACTTCTGGCATGGTAAACGCTTTCGAACTGTAACGTTTACATTGCACGATGCCCACAATCACTCGGTTTTTCATCAGTTGAACGTCGATGCCGTTATCGGATCCATCATTTATCCGAAAGGCCGTGTCATACCAGTCCCAGGTCGCCTCAACCTTTTTCTCATCAAATAAATCCCGGACTATTAATTCGAATGCTCTGGGGTCAAGCGTGCCAAAAGGCAACTGTCCGCAGTCATGAGCATAAATATCCCGAGCGTTGTCGTGAGCCAGCGCTCTCTCCCGAACATCGTCTTCAGCGCTGTAAATGCGAATACAGTCGTCCATTCACCATCCCTCAGACAAGGTAGTCAATATTTTTTGTATCATTTTAAGACACTTTACTCCCAATTGAGTCGGGCGCAAAACCTGAGATGCTAAGAATTTCATCGCCATCAGTAACAGGTATTTACCGCACGCCATGTTTTGATGCCTGGCAGGGCTATCCCGAATGGATGAGATCCGGATTCAAAAAAACACTTGTTGCGGCCTGCTGAATCAGAGGGGAATGTACTTAAGCGTTAGTTTCAGGAATTTCAGGCGCGTGGCTGGCAGATCCTTGCGGGATTCGCAGTTGCCCAATGTTAAATCAATACGTTGGAGCGCATTCAGGTTCAAATCTGTGAGGGCCCGGGCGACGCGCCTGATCTTCCAGCCTCTCCCTCCAGGCAAATAAGGCTGGCGAGAACGGCTCACGAATCCAGCCCACAAGGGAATAAGTCATCAGAAATCGCTATTGACCTGCTCCCTATCAATTAACATATCCCAATGTTATCAATGTCTACTTTTGGCACATAGCGGCTAGAGTTGGGGTTGGCTGGTCCGCTCTTATCGAGGAGAGGAAATCACAGTCGTTGTCACAATAGTTGAGGGTCAACTTAAGTTGTGGTCTGTTACTCAACGGTGAGCAGGTCAAGTCTGTTTTTCAGTGTGACGACTCAACTAGATATCATCACGCACAGTCACTATCTCGCCTCATTTTTCTCATCAAAGGGAGAAAAACTTTTAGGCACCCAAATAGGCACCAGCAAAAAGTTGAACTAGTAGTTACCAAAGTAAATTCAATGGATTAAAAAACCAATTCAGACTCCGCCAGCCCACCAAAATTCTCCATCGGTGATTACCAGAGTCATCTGATGAAGTCCTGAAAGCCCGCACGGCGCAAGCCCTGCGGGCTTTTTTGTGCCCTCAATTTGTCCCGCGAAGCCTGAAGCCTGCTCATTAAACCCGCACCTTTTAGGCCCATTGATAGGCCCAACGAAAAGCTCTGTTGTTTTCGCGCTACCAATTACCCGCCAACCCCCCTCTCAGAATTAGACCTCCCACGACACCTTGCACAACCCTTTCACACTCCGGCCGCGTCCGCGGCCGGAGGGATAGATTTACCCCTTGTCAGAATACGCGTCCAGCATGGCAAGGACCGCCCGACGCGCCGCATCGTCTGCGATATTGTCAGGCAGCGCATCAGCCCGCAGAGTGACATAAGCGTCAGCAGCCCTTCGAATGGCAATCCCGACGGAGTCACGATCGTGCGTTGCCAGGGTGGAAGTCAGCAGGCCATCGGGATCAATGCCGAGGGCTTCTATTCGGCGAACGCCGCGTTGCGGTAGATTGGCGCGACGGAACAGCATCGGCCCCAGCACTTGTTCCCGGAAGAAGGACAGCATCCCCAGCGCTTCGAAGAGTTCGCCCCTCCCCAGCTTAACCACGGCATAATGCAGCCAGATCCAGGCTCGGGACTCAAACCACTCCGGCGTCATGTTCGGCCAGTGCGCGCTAAATTTTGCCAGCTGTCGCTCGAGAGCATCATTATCACGGGTAAATAGCACGGCAGGCTCCTCAACGCGCTGAGTGAGCATGTCCAGGGTGATAAATTTCATATCGACATGCAGAAGTTGCGGGCCAAACAGGCAGATCAGCAGGCGAGGCTCACCGACGTGTTCCCCGGTGAAAGCATGCAGCAGATGGCCGAGCGTTCCGGCGAACGCCATACGCTTAGCCATGATTTCGTCATAATAGAGAGGGTCGACCACCACCACAAAATCCAGATCGGAGTATTGATCAAACCCGCCATGGATAAACGAGCCGCCAGCGAGAAGGGAGTGGATCCGCGAATCAGACTGTAATTTAAGCTTCAGTTGCTCTGCAAAACTTCTGTGTAAATCGGGTAGCGTATTAAGCATACTTTTTCCTGTTCACAAAAAAGACAAAGCATTACAGAATATCGAGCGATTCATCCGCAGACCAGATATTTCTGCTGGAACCCTCCCCTCCCTGGCGGGGCTCCCGACGCGCTATATCGGAAGCAATACCTCCCTCAAACCACCTCGTTCATCCACTCAGCAAACGCCCGCACGGCGGGAGAGAGAAAGCGCTGGTGCGGATAGAGCAATGTGACGGGTACCGGGGGCGGCTGCCAGTCCGTCAGCACTTCCACCAGCCTCCCCTCCTGCAGATGGTCAGCAACGATATTCTCCGCCAGCTGCGCCAGCCCGAAGCCCGCCAGGCACATTTTTATATAGAGCCCCGTTTCATTCACCGCGACGTTGCCGCTGACGGGTACAGAAAAGGTCTCGCCGTGGCGAACGAAGCGGAACTCATCGGCCCGTCTCGCCTGGCCGGAGAAATAATGCACCGCCCGGTGCTGAGAGAGCGCCTCCGGTGACGGCGGCACGCCATATTGCCTGAGATAGTCCGGTGACGCGCAGGTTACCCAGCGAAAGCGGCTCAGAGGGCGGGCCACCAGGCTGGAGTTGTTCAGCTCTCCCGTTCGTATCACGCAGTCGACGCCTTCCTGAATGAGATCGACCTGGCGATCGCTGACGCCGATCATCAGGTAGATATCGGGATAGCGCCGGTAAAAGTCCGGCAGATGCGGCATGACGATGAAATGCGCGATGCCCGCGGGCATATCAACCCGCAGGCGCCCCTGAGGCCGCGCGACAGACTCGCTCAGGCTGGATTCGCTATGTTCAATCAGAGCGAGAATTTCCCGGCACTGCGCCAGATACTGCAGCCCTTCCGGAGTGAGACTCACCCGCCTTGTGGTCCGGTTCAGCAGCCGTACCTTCAGGTATTGCTCAAGGTTTTTAATGGTACTGGTGACAGTGGAGGCAGGCAGGGAAAGGGTTTCCGCGGCACGCACGAAGCTCCCTGCCTCCGCGACGCGCATAAACATCTGCATAGCCTGGATACGATCCACCTTCTTTCTCCCCTGTAGCGAGCTGCTTACCGACAGACGGCATGATTATTCGTTGATTATGAATAATGAAAACAATTTACGCACCTTTTTGCGCTTAATCGCCTGGCGTATCGTTGCTCGGTGGATGACGAAGGAGGGGCCGAAAATGAACATGCCCTCAATAAATATCCAGATAATCATTACGTTAAATAACACGCATAAAGGAACAATAATGTCCGTGCAGCCTGTCGAATTAAGTAAGGCGTATCGTTTATTGCAGGTCGGCTCCACCACCATGATTTCCGCAAAATATAATGGCGTCGAAAATGTCATGTCAGCCGCCTGGGTTGGGCTGGCAGGCGAGCGAAAAGTGGTGGCCTATATCGGCCCCCAGGCCTTCACTCGTCAGCTGGTCGAAAAGAGCGGCTATTTCGTGGTGCAGATCCCCGTAGTCAGCCAGATGGCAACCGTCCTCTACGCTGGCGGGCGCAGCTATGCCGACGCGCCGGATAAAAATGACTCCATCCCCTTCATTTATCAGCCGGGGTTCGACATCCCCCTCGTGGCAGGCTGCGCGGGCTGGCTGGTGTGCAAAGTGATGCCCTACCCGGACATTCAGCAGCAACACAATCTGTTTATGGGCGATATCATCGCCGCCTGGAGCGATGATCGGGTATTCCGTAACGGACACTGGATCTTTGATGATGCGCCGGACGAGTTGCGGACCGTTCACTATGTCGCAGGCGGGCAGTTCTATGCCATCGGTAAGGGCAGCAAATTCGATCATGGGCCGGGTCAGGACTGACCCTGCCCGGTCATGCGGATCACTGGCGAGATGTCTGCGCAGCAGAGCGGCTGATACTCCGGCGCCAGACGCCGGGCGCCTGGCCATACTGGCGCTTGAAGCTGCGGTTGAAGGACTGCTGGGAGTCAAAGCCGAGGGCGATCGCCACGTTCAGGATCGGCTCGTTGCTGTGGGCTAAGCGTTCGACCGACTTTTCCAGCTTTTGCGCCCGAATATATTCTCCGAGGGGCTGCCCGGTATGTTCTTTGAAGATCCGCTGCAGGTGCCACTTCGAATAGCCGGATCGTCGGGCAACGGTGTCAATATCCAGACGGCTATCAAGATGGTTATCGATCCAGTCAATGAGATCCTGAATGATGGCGCCAGTGTTCATCATGTTACCTCCGCGCAGCCGGTTAAAAGCATCTTTATCAGTTGCATTTAAAGGTGGACTGGTTTGACACAAAATGCAAGTTTTATTGTTACATTTAAATCCGCGCCGGGATCGCGGTTTTTGTCTCCAGCCAGGACCGCACATAAAGTGCAACAATTATTCTTGCACTTAGTTAAGCGCCTTCCTACAATCGCCGCGATAGTGTATTCGAAATTGTTACAGTTTTGTGGCGATGATCGACACAAATGGCCTTAAGCCAGCCCGGTCAAAGGAAGTGGCGCAGCGTCTCGCGCTGCGTCTTGCCCGGCGGCTACAATTACCGGAATAAAAATAATGAGCCTGCAAAAAACCTGGGGAAACATTCACCTGACCGCGCTCGGCGCGATGATGCTCTCCTTTCTGCTCGTCGGCTGCGACGACAGTGTCGCGCAAAACGCCGCGCCGCCCGCCCCGGCGGTCAGTGCTGCGACGGTGGTAGTGAAGTCGATCAGTCAGTGGGATAGTTTTAACGGTCGGATTGAGGCGGTGGAAAGCGTTCAGCTTCGCCCCCGTGTCTCGGGATATATTGATAAAGTGAATTACACCGACGGTCAGGAGGTGAAAAAGGGCCAGGTGCTGTTCACGATAGATGACAGAACCTATCGCGCCGCGCTGGAGCAGGCGCAGGCGACGCTGGCGAGAGCCAAAACGCAGGCCAGCCTGGCGCAAAGCGAGGCGAACCGCACCGATAAATTAGTCCATACCAATCTCGTCTCCCGTGAAGAATGGGAGCAGCGCCGGTCAGCCGCGGTTCAGGCGCAGGCGGATATTCGCGCCGCGCAAGCGGCGGTCGATGCCGCGCAGCTTAACCTCGACTTCACCAAAGTGACCGCGCCTATCGATGGCCGCGCCAGCCGGGCGCTGATCACCAGCGGTAACCTGGTCACCGCGGGCGACACCGCCAGCGTGCTCACCACTCTGGTCTCGCAGAAGACGGTGTACGTCTACTTTGACGTCGACGAGTCAACCTATCTTCACTATCAAAACCTCGCCCGCCGCGGGCAAGGCGCGTCCAGCGATAATCAGGCGCTCCCGGTGGAGATTGGCCTGGTTGGCGAGGAGGGCTACCCCCATCAGGGCAAAGTGGATTTTCTCGATAATCAGTTAACGCCGAGTACCGGCACCATCCGCATGCGCGCGCTGCTGGACAACTCACAGCGCCTGTTCACGCCGGGGCTGTTTGCCCGCGTGCGTTTGCCGGGCAGCGCGGAGTTCAAAGCCACGCTTATCGACGACAAAGCGGTACTGACCGATCAGGATCGTAAATACGTCTATATCGTTGATAAAGATGGTAAAGCACAGCGACGAGATATTACCCCGGGGCGGCTGGCAGACGGTTTACGCATCGTTCAGAAGGGGCTGAACCCTGGGGATAGTGTCATCGTCGACGGGTTACAAAAAGTGTTTATGCCGGGTATGCCGGTGAATGCCAAAACCGTTGCCATGACCACCAGTGCCGCCCTCAACTGATCCCTAATCAGAGAATCCAACACATGGACTTTTCCCGCTTTTTTATCGACAGGCCGATTTTCGCCGCGGTGCTGTCGATTTTAATTTTTATCACCGGGTTAATCGCTATCCCGCTGCTGCCGGTGAGCGAATATCCGGACGTCGTCCCGCCGAGCGTCCAGGTGCGCGCGGAGTATCCCGGCGCCAACCCGAAAGTGATTGCCGAGTCCGTGGCGACGCCGCTGGAGGAAGCGATCAACGGCGTTGAAAACATGATGTACATGAAATCGGTCGCCGGCTCCGACGGCGTGCTGGTCACCACCGTGACCTTCCGCCCGGGTACCGACCCGGATCAGGCGCAGGTTCAGGTGCAGAACCGGGTCGCGCAGGCGGAAGCGCGTCTGCCAGAGGATGTACGCCGTCTGGGGATCACCACCCAGAAACAGTCCCCGACGCTGACCCTGGTGGTACATCTGTTCTCCCCCGGCGGGAAGTACGACTCGCTGTATATGCGCAACTACGCCACGCTGAAAGTGAAGGATGAGCTGGCGCGCCTGCCCGGCGTCGGCCAGATCCAGATTTTTGGCTCCGGTGAATATGCGATGCGCGTCTGGCTGGATCCCAATAAGGTCGCTGCCCGCGGTCTGACGGCCTCGGATGTGGTGACGGCGATGCAGGAGCAAAACGTCCAGGTGTCTGCCGGACAGCTTGGCGCCGAGCCGCTGCCGCAGGAGAGCGATTTCCTGATCTCCATTAACGCCCAGGGCCGTCTGCATACCGAAGAAGAATTTGGCAATATCATTCTGAAAACGGCGCAGGACGGCTCGCTGGTCCGCCTGCGCGACGTGGCGCGCATCGAGATGGGTTCCGGCAGCTATGCGCTGCGCTCCCAGCTCAACAATAAGGATGCGGTCGGGATCGGTATCTTCCAGTCACCGGGGGCTAACGCCATCGATCTGTCGAACGCGGTACGCGCCAAAATGGCCGAACTGGCCACCCGCTTCCCGGAAGATATGAAATGGGCGGCGCCGTACGACCCGACGGTTTTCGTGCGCGACTCCATCCGCGCGGTGGTGCAGACGCTGCTGGAAGCAGTGGTGCTGGTGGTGCTGGTGGTGATCCTGTTCCTGCAGACCTGGCGCGCGTCGATTATCCCACTGATCGCGGTGCCGGTATCGGTGGTAGGTACCTTCAGCATTCTCTATCTGCTGGGCTTCTCGCTGAATACCTTGAGCCTGTTCGGGCTGGTACTGGCTATCGGTATCGTGGTGGACGACGCCATCGTGGTGGTGGAGAACGTCGAGCGTAATATCGAAGAGGGGCTTGCGCCGCTTGCCGCGGCGCACCAGGCGATGCGTGAGGTCTCCGGGCCGATTATCGCCATTGCACTGGTGCTGTGTGCGGTGTTCGTGCCGATGGCGTTTCTCTCCGGGGTCACCGGCCAGTTCTACAAACAGTTTGCGGTGACCATCGCCATCTCGACGGTGATCTCGGCCATCAACTCGCTGACGCTCTCCCCGGCACTGGCGGCCCTGCTGTTAAAGCCGCACGGCGCGAAGAAAGACCTCCCTACCCGGCTGATCGATCGTCTGTTTGGCTGGATTTTCCGTCCGTTTAACCGCTTTTTCCTGCGCAGCTCGAACGGCTATCAGGGGCTGGTGAGCAAAACCCTCGGACGCCGTGGCGCGGTGTTTGTGGTGTATTTGCTGCTGCTCTGCGCCGCTGGGGTGATGTTTAAAGTCGTCCCCGGCGGGTTTATTCCCACCCAGGACAAGCTGTATCTCATTGGCGGCGTGAAGATGCCGGAAGGTTCGTCGCTGGCGCGCACCGATGCGGTGATCCGCAAAATGAGCGAGATCGGGATGAATACCGAAGGGGTCGATTATGCGGTCGCCTTCCCGGGTCTTAACGCACTGCAGTTCACCAACACGCCGAATACCGGGACGGTCTTTTTTGGCCTCAAACCGTTCGATCAGCGCAAACACTCGGCAGCGGAAATTAACGCGGAGATCAACGCCAAAATCGCGCAAATTCAGCAGGGCTTTGGCTTCTCCATCCTGCCGCCGCCGATTTTAGGACTGGGCCAGGGCTCCGGCTATTCGCTCTACATCCAGGATCGCGGTGGGCTGGGCTATGGCGCGCTGCAAAGCGCGGTGAATGCGATGTCCGGGGCGGTTATGCAGACGCCGGGGATGCACTTCCCTATCTCGACCTACCAGGCTAACGTGCCGCAGCTGGACGTGCAGGTCGATCGCGATAAGGCGAAAGCGCAGGGGGTGTCACTAACCGATCTGTTCGGCACGCTGCAGACCTATCTCGGCTCGTCTTATGTCAATGACTTTAACCAGTTCGGGCGTACCTGGCGCGTGATGGCCCAGGCTGACGGACCATTCCGCGAGAGCGTGGAAGATATTGCTAATCTGCGCACCCGCAATAATCAGGGTGAAATGGTGCCGATCGGCAGTATGGTGAATATCAGTACCACCTACGGGCCGGATCCGGTGATCCGCTACAACGGTTATCCAGCGGCGGACCTGATTGGCGATGCCGATCCGCGGGTCCTCTCTTCTTCGCAGGCGATGACGCATCTGGAGGAGCTGTCGAAGCAGATCCTGCCGAACGGGATGAATATTGAGTGGACGGATCTGAGCTTCCAGCAGGCCACCCAGGGCAACACGGCGCTGATCGTCTTCCCGGTGGCGGTGCTGCTGGCGTTCCTCGTGCTGGCCGCACTGTATGAAAGCTGGACCCTGCCGCTGGCGGTGATCCTTATCGTACCGATGACGATGCTCTCCGCGCTGTTTGGCGTCTGGCTGACCGGCGGCGATAACAACGTCTTCGTGCAGGTGGGTCTGGTGGTCCTGATGGGCCTGGCCTGTAAAAACGCCATTCTGATCGTCGAGTTTGCCCGCGAGCTGGAGATCCAGGGGAAAGGCATCATGGAAGCGGCGCTGGAGGCATGCCGCCTGCGTCTGCGCCCGATCGTGATGACCTCCATCGCCTTTATCGCCGGGACCATTCCGCTGATCCTCGGCCATGGCGCGGGGGCGGAAGTCCGCGGTGTCACCGGGATCACGGTGTTCTCCGGGATGCTGGGCGTGACGCTGTTTGGTCTGTTCCTGACGCCGGTGTTTTACGTGACGCTGCGGAAACTGGTGACCCGCAGGAAGCCGGTCCAGGAGGATCTGCCCGCCTAGCCTGCAGCAGATAACAAAAAACCGCCTTCACAATTGAAGGCGGTTTTTTTTCGTCACCAGAAAATGATTAATGCGCTTTTTTAAAGCGGGCGATCATTTCCGGCACCGGGTCGCAGCCGCTGCTATCGCCATTTTTGACCGCCTCCAGCGCGCTGGCCACGGTGTGACGAGCAAGGACGTTTAGCGAAGCCTGCTCTGCTTCATCGGCAATCGATTTGAAGTACCAACAGGCGTTGGCGCTGACCACGCAGCGAGCCGGAACTTCAGGACGCGACGCCCACAGCTTTTTATCTTCAATAACCGAAAGATAGATATCACGCAGGGTGATCTTGTCCGCCGGGCGGCCAAGATGAATAGAGCCGTTGCGGCCAAGCGTGGAGACGATGATGCCGTCACGAGTAAGCGGAACCATTAGTTTACGGATAAAGCTCGGGTTCGCTTCCAGGCCGTAGGCCAGAATCGCACTCGTCGAACGTTCACCCATCTGCTCCGCCATTGCTACGCTGAGAACCATCTGCAAAGCTGTCGGGAAGCGGTAATCTAACATGGTATTGTCCTGGGTTGCGGTGAATCTTGTTCTTTTTGGCACCGCAGAGGTGAATAATCAATGAACAACAATATAACAAATACGGGAATTTTTTTGAAGCAATCTGCGGTTAGCCTGCGAAGTAAATTTTCTGATTTCACGGGCAAAGGCTGCCGGATGACAAACCCGGCAACCGCATACCGTGCCATCTAAAAACCGCGAAGATCATCCACCGGTAAGTTCAGCTGGCTATTCTCAACAATGCGTTGCAGGGTCAGGCTGATCACATCAATGTTGTTATCGAAACTACCGTGGGAAGCATCGATCATCACGCCTGGGCCGCCAGGGACCTTATCGATATCAATGATGTTGGTTCGGCCGCGCTTTTCCAGCCCCGCCTCAGCCGCGGCATGACGCCAGTTACGCAATGCTTCCCCGGTGCTCGACGAACCGTCCCAACCCGAGTAGTTTTTATCATGTATCTTGTCCATTCCCAGCAACGGTGTTCGCCGATCCCCTTCTAACGCGTTGGAGACGAAATAGAGGAGCGACTTGCGATAAATAGCTGCCACATTGTCGGCTCGTTCAATGCGATCGGACAGGATATGGAGATACATACGTTTCATCAGCAATTCATGCGGGGCATAGTGTCGGTTGGCAAACTGTACCATACATGCCGGCGCATAGAGATGCGCAGACTTGAGAGCGTCACCCAGGCCGCGGGATGACAACAGATCGACGAAATGGCCGAGAATAATACTGCCCGCCGAGTGACCAATTATATGAATTTCAAGCGCTTTCCCCCAGGTTTCCACTAACTTTTGCAGGGCCGTCACCAGCAGATCGCCTGCGCGTCCTGAAACGCAACTAAATTCAGCGTTCTCCTTCATTTCGCTCCACAGAGGCTTCGCGGCCGGCCGACCAATAGTTTCCTCAATCAGCAGATCGGAAGCCTCAGTCAATGCCTCACGCACGCCACCCGCGCGCGAGGGTTCACGGCGAAAATGGTCGGAGAAGATATCGCCAATGGACTCCAGGATCCCTGTTTTCCACACCAGAAAGAGTGGATAGCAATCGTTGCCAGTGAAGTAACGTCCCATCGCCCGCGCCCGCGCAATCGACCCCACCTCATTGTTGAGCCCGCCATGCGCATAGATGACTAAGCGTTTAGTCTCTGCGTGTTGTAAGCGAAACCAATGATCGGGCAATACGCATCCCTGATACATCAGCGTACGCGTCATCTCGTCCTGGGTCAGGTAGCGATCCACCCGACCATCGTTGCCGATAACAATACTGTGCTGATAGGCCGTGGTTTCGTCCCACCACTGCGGGTGATTACCCGCGGCGGCCGGTGTGGCAAGGGCTGGCGAACCCGTTGCAAGCTGCCCTGGCACCACGCCGGGCACGCCCAGCGCCGCCACCCAGGCATCCATCGCGTTGGTCAACCAGTCGGCATAACTCAGTACCGCGAAGCCACCGCATCCCCACTCTGTACCCCAGGAGTTTTGTACGATAAACCCGTCGCGGTTAAACCCAACCAGCGCAAACGCATGACCGCCCGTTTTAGTAGGCTTGCCATTGAACGCGATGACGGCCAGCGAGTCATGATTGGTGGGCGTCTTTTTCGCCGTCGGGACCGTCTGCCAGCCCTCATGGGTAAAGGCGGAAACGTAGATAGCCCCCACGTCATGGATGGCGGCCTGCATATCGGTAATATTTTTGATATCAATACGATAGTAGACCCCCAGAGTCGTATTCACCGCGCGCTCCGCGTATCCGTATTGCGGCGGGATATTTTCCTGCTCCCGGTAAGGCCAGTCAGACTCCAGACACACGCCGTGATGGAACCACCCTTTAAGCGCACCACGGCAGCTCGAACCGTCATAATCTTCCCCGGCGTATTCGTCGTATCGCCGGGCAAAGTTGTAAAGCATGCGGGGGCTCACTGAATCGAGTTTTTTCGGGAAACCGGCTTTACGCCAGCGCAAATAGTTCACCACGCAGGCTAAGCCAAAACCCGTGCAGGCGCCTTCCCGCCCCTGATCGAGGATCAGCTGCGCCTGGGTGTAGACGGTCAGTAGCGTGGCGATATCCTTATCAACCGGAAAGCGGTCCGGTAGGCTCACCGGCGGCGGCGTATAGGTACGATCGCGCAGATCAAGCGGATCCTTTGACGCATTGAGAACCGGTCCCTCTGCCGGAACCGCGATCGCGGCTACGCCCGCCTGCTGTCTGGTCCCTCTGCCAGCTCCCGCGCCCTGAATCTGGCTGGTCTGCTGCATAACCGCTGGCAAGACCGCTGCAAGCGTGAAGACTTTTTTGAAACTATCCAACCCGTGCGCCCCGCCATTCACCAACCTGCGCGCTTTTCGGTAGTCGGGAGGCGTGGCTGTCAGGGCCGCGGTTAACGCCTCTCGACGATCGCCGAGGAACATCGCCAACAATACCGCCGCCACCTCGGGTGCATTAGCTAAATCGGGAGAGCCGATAATGTCCACACCTATGCGGGAAGCATATTTCTGGTAGTTCGACCGCCCCGTAAGCTGTACGAAACCACGTCCGCGAAACCTGGCGCCATCCCCAGGGGTGATGTTACCAAGATTCTTGCCTTTGTCGGTCCCTGCGTCGTAGGCGCTGAACGCCGGCAGCCCTGGCAGCGTGTTGAACTGCGAGGGATATTCGGAAATCGGCACGAAGCCTTCGGTCTCCGCGCGGATGGTCCCCAGGGCAGCCAGGATCAACGGGATCGTCGTGAGTCCTTCGCTGGTTAACGCTGCCGCGACGTACGGCAGATAGCGCAGCACATTGGATGGTTTGGTGGCGGGGAATAAATGCTGCACCTCATCTGCCCGCAGCGTAAACGCAGGCAGCGTGATAAGCGCCAGCAGGCTCTGGCAATAGGGACCGACGACGCCATCGGCGATGATGCCGATATTCGACTGCCAGTGTCGGACCGCCGAGGCGAGCGTTGCATCGAACGTGTCACTATTCGACGGCAATGCAAACATCTTCGCATCTGCTCCCAGCGTTTTCGCCAGACGTTTGCGTAACTCGACAACCTCCGGGCTGGATGAGCCCTGCAACAGCAATTTAACCATGACAAGAATCCTCGAAAAGCGATGACCGTGCGGCGATATTGATATAGGCCGCAGTACGCAACATGACGTTGAGCTGTCCTTATGAAATGAGGCTGACAAGTGGTATTGCTTCAGGCTGCAAAGCGACCCGGCGGCCGCGGATGATATCCCTCGACAAAGATGGCGCGTGTCGCCCTCTCGTTTGAGGCGGGCAAACTTCGTCTGGGCAGGCGTTCCGGCATGCTCGTATGAGTATAGGAGAAGCGTAACGGCACCCGAGGATTTATTACTGGCTGAAATCTGTCACGGGTCAGCCGTTGACGGGCGGTTCAGGAGACATCATCCCCTCCCCGTTCGCCAACTATCCGCTGCCATAACGGCAGCGGATCCTGCGAGATTTGTCTGGCGCTGATCTGCCTGCACAAACTCTCCACCATCGCGATTGCGGAAAAAACCATTAAAGCGAATCGCTAACGACCGCGCTGCCCGACGACCTGTCCACACCAGCGGCGCCTAACCCTGTGGATAACCTGGAGGCAGTTGCCTGGCAGCCCCAGCACAAGCGGGCTACCGGCTGCCGTTCGTTTTTTGAACAGGAGAAACGCCCCCACCGGGCAGCGCGCTGAGCGCCAGAGCCACCACCGCAGCGGAGGGAAGTCCCTACCCCACTCAGTAATTCCATTTCGGCCGCGCCACCGTGTTTTTCTTCAGCAGGTCGCGGAACGCTTTCAGGTAGGGCTCATTGCTGCGCCCGCGCTTACAGATGGCCGAGAATGGCGACTGAAAACCAAACTCGTTGGGCAGCAGCACCCGCAGGCGGTTCTCTTTGATCCACGGCCAGGCGTAATGCTCCGGCAGATAGCCAATATATTTCCCCGAGAGGATCAGCAGCAGCTGGGCGTCGACGGTCTCGACGGTGGCGCTGCCTTTGCTGAAGCCCCGGCGGCGCAAATCGCTGGTGTTCCAGTAGCTGCGAGTCACCAGCGGGCACTGGCTGATCTGCTCTTTATCCAGCTGACGGCTGAAGAACATCGGGTGCAGATCGCTGCAGTAGAGCCAGTGCTGTTCGCGGTACAGCGGCTCGCTGATGATGTTATGCACCTGCGAGTTGTAGCTGCCGATGGCCAGGTCGATATGGTTGTTCAGCACGCCGTTCAGTTGCTCCGCCGGGGTGCGAATAATCAGTTTGATATGCACATGGGGAAATTTGTCGCTGAAGCTGCGCAGAACCACCGGCAGCGAGAGCGCCGTTTCGGTCTCGATGGAGTCGAGCGTCGAGATGCACAGGGTGCCGCTGTGCTCCCCTTTGAGCAGCGCCGACTGCCGCTCCAGTTCATTGAGTTCGCTCAGCACGCGGATCGCCTGCTGTAAAAACTGCTGACCTTTCTCGGTCAGGGAAAAGCCGCCGCGCCCGCGCTGGCAGAGGGTGAAGCCGAGCTGTCCCTCCAGCTGCGACATCGCATTACTGATGGCGGAGACCGAAATGCCCAGCTCCTGCTGGGCCCGGCTATAGCTCTCCAGGCGGGCCACCGCCTCGAAAACCTGCAGCTGTCGAATATTAAGGCTGGCGTCGTGATGCATCGTATTTAGTTCACCAATAAATGAACTGAGTATTTACGTCAGACGATGTAAAGTCCAGCGCGGGTTGCGCACTATCTCTCCTGTTACGTTTCATCCGTCAGATTCAGGAGCAGACATGGATAACCTCTTTCACCAACCGCAGGGTGGCAATGAGATGCCACGCTTCGCCGGCCGCGCCACAATGATGCGCCTGCCGTTTATCGAAGATTTACAGGGACTTGACGCGGCATTTGTCGGCATTCCGCTGGATATCGGCACCTCGCAGCGCTCAGGCACGCGCTACGGACCGCGCTATATTCGCGCCGAATCGGTGATGATCCGTCCGTACAATATGGCGACCGGCGCCGCGCCGTTCGACTCGCTGTCGGTGGCCGACATCGGCGATGTGCCGATCAATACCTACAGCTTGCTCAAATCGGTGCAAATTATCGAAGATTACTACACCGGTTTGAATAGTTATCCGCTGATCCCGTTGACCCTCGGCGGGGACCACACCATTACCCTGCCGATCCTGCGGGCGCTGACCAAAAAACATGGTCCGGTGGGGCTCATCCACGTCGACGCCCATACCGATACCAATGATGAGATGTTCGGAGAGAAAATCGCCCACGGCACCACCTTCCGCCGCGCCGTTGAGGAGGGACTGCTCGACCTCAAACGGGTGGTGCAGATTGGCCAGCGCGCCCAGGGCTATGCCGCCGGCGACTTCCAGTGGGGCGTTGACCAGGGCTTTCGCCTGGTGCAGGCGGAGCAGTGCTGGCATACCTCGCTGGCGCCGCTGATGGCCGAAGTTCGCCAGCAGATGGGCGACGGGCCGGTGTATCTCAGCTTTGATATCGACAGCCTCGATCCCATCTGGGCCCCGGGAACCGGGACGCCGGAAGTCGGCGGCCTGACCTCCATTCAGGCGCTGGAGATCGTCCGCGGCTGCCGCGGCCTGAACCTGATTGGCGCCGATCTGGTCGAGGTCTCTCCCCCCTATGACGTGAGCGGCAATACCTCCCAGCTGGCGGCCAACCTGCTGTACGAGATGCTCTGCGTCCTGCCCGGCGTGAAGTACGCCTGAGGGAGCCGCCATGGAGCTGAAATGCTTTCGCACCCTCTGGGGAGTCACCACCCCCTGGTCGCAAACGCTGGATGAACTGCAGCGCGTCGGCTGCTGCGGTATCGAAGCCCGCGTGCCGTTAACGGTGGCCGAGCGGCGGCAGCTCGCCGACCGCCTGCAGGCGTCGGGGCTGGAGTATATCGCCATTCTTTTCAGCGGCGGCGGAGTGCTCCCCGCCCAGCATGAAACGCCGGAGCAGCATCTGGCGCGCCTGCAGACCCGCTTCGCCGAGGCCAGCAGCCTCAACCCGCGCTTTGTCAATCTGCTGGCGGGCAACGATCGCTGGCCGCTGGCGCAGCAGGTCGATTTTCTCGGCAAGGCGCACGAGCTGGCCGCCGGGTTTGGTTTGACCTGCAGCTTTGAAACCCATCGCGCCACCTCGCTGTACAGCCCGTGGCTCACGCTGGAGATTATTCAGCAGCTCCCCCAGTTGCGCTTTACCGCCGACATCAGCCACTGGGTGGTGGTCAGCGAGCGCCTGCTGGATGACCCCTGCGATGACTTCAGCGCCTTTATCGACCGCGTGCATCACGTGCAGGCTCGGGTGGGCTACGACCAGGGGCCGCAGGTGCCGCACCCGGCGGCGCCGGAGTATCAGCCGGCGCTGGCTTTTGCCGAGCGCTTCTGGCAGCAGGTCTGGCATTCACAGCGCCAGCGCGGCTACCCGCAGACCACGCTGACCCCGGAGTTTGGCGCCGACGGCTATCTGCACCATCTGCCGTTCACCAACGTTCCGGTGGCCGACCTCTGGTCGCTCAACGCCTGGATGGCCGCGCGCCAGCAGGCCCACTTTCAGCAGTTTTTAACGCTCACTGAACAGGAGCCGCAGCCATGACCGCCGTGAAGCACGCTTTTACTGAACTCCCGACCATCGATATCCGCGATCTGGCCGGCGACGATCTCGCCAGGCGCCAGGCGGTGGCCGACGCCATCGGCCGCGCGGCGCGCGAGGTGGGCTTTTTCTACATCACCGGCCACGGCATCGACCCGGCGGTGATCGCCGGCGTCCGCGAGGCGGCGAAGCAGATCTTCGCCCTGCCGATGGAGGAGAAGATGAACTATTACATCGGCCACTCCAAAAGCCATAAGGGCTACGTTCCGGAAGGAGAAGAGATCTACGGCTCCGGCAAGCCGGACCATAAAGAGGCTTTCGATATCGGCTTCCAGGCAGCAGATGACCATCCGCTGGTGCTCGCCGGCACGCCACTGATCGGCGCCAATGAGTGGCCCGATCTGCCGGATTTCCGCGCGCGGGTGCTGGCCTACTACGACGCAGTCTTCGCCCTCGGCCACCGTCTGTTCGACGCTTTCGCCCTCGCGCTCGGCCTGCCGGAAGGGTATTTCAAACCGATGGTGACCTGCCCACCGGCCAAGCTGCGGCTGATCCATTACCCGTTCGACGCCAGCGTCGAAGATGTTCCCGGAATTGGTGCACATACCGACTATGAGTGCTTCACCCTGCTGCTCGCCGACCAGCCCGGGCTTGAAGTCCTCAATGAAGAAAGCGTGTGGATCGATGCACCTCCCGTCAAGAACGCCGCCGGAGAAGAGGCGTTCGTGATCAATATCGGCGACATGCTGGAAGTGCTCAGCGCTGGCACATTTGTTGCTACAGCCCACCGGGTGCGCAAAGTGCCGCAGGAGCGGTACTCCTTCCCGCTGTTTTTCGCCTGCGATTACCACACGCTGATCCGCCCGCTGCCGACCTTCCTCGCCGCCGGCGAAGCCGGTGAATATCAGGAGCTCAGCATCGGGGAGCATATGTGGAGCCAGGCGCTGCAAACCTATCGCTACCTGCGCGAGAAGGTCAATCGCGGTGAACTTCAGCTACCGGAGCGCGCGCGCGGCACCAATACGTTTGGCCATTTGAAAAAACAGGCACAGCAAAAAAACCCCTAACCACCCGTGAGGAACCATGATGACTAGCACCCTAAAAAAAATCTCGCGCCGTGTCGCGCTTACCCTCGCCGTCAGCGCCTGTTTTTCCCCTGTCACCCAGGCGGCGGAACTGCTGACCGAGGGCGTCTTTAAGGTGGGGATGGAAGTCACCTACCCGCCGTTTGAGTCCTATGACAGCAATAACAACATCGTCGGTCTCGACCCGGATTTTGCCGCGCTGATCGCCCAACATCTGCAGGCCAAACCGCAGCTGATCGACACCAAGTTCACCAGCCTGATCCTCGGCATCGGCAAGAAATATGATGCGGTGATCTCCGGGATGTACGTAACGCCGGAACGCCAGAAGCAGGCCGACGCCATCCCTTACGCCCTCTCCGGCGCGTCGATCATCGCCCTGAAGGGCGGCGCGGTGCAGCCGAAAACCGAAGATGAGCTGTGCGGTGTGAAGGTCGGTCTGCAGGCAGGCACTACCTGGGTGACCAGCCTGAAAAAACACTCCGATGAGTGGTGCCTGAAAAACGGCAAACCGGCCATCACCATTCAGGAGTTCCCGACGGCGCCGGAAGCCTCGCAGGCGCTGCTGTCGAAGAACATCGGCGCCCAGCTTGAGATTGCCCCGGCGGCGCAGATCATCGTCGACAAGAGCCGCGGCCGCCTGGGGATAAGCTCTACGCGCCTGGTCTACCCGCTGCCGCTGGGGATCTACGTCGCCAAAGGCAACACCGAGCTGGCGGAGGCGATTAAGGCCACCCTGGCCACGCTGAAAGCCAACGGCCAATATGCCGCGCTGATCAAGAAATACAACTTAGAAAGCATCGATTAAAACAATAAGCACTGCGCAACAGGAGTCGGTATGGCGTTCGATTGGGGATACTTTTTTTCATTGTTTAGCATTGGAGCATTCTGGCAGGCGTGCGTGACCGTGATCGTGGTCAGCACCTTGTCCTGGGGGATCGGCCTGGTGGTCGGTTTTCTGTTAGCCTGCGCGAAGCTCTCCGCGCCGCGCTGGGTCAAGATCCCCGTCGAACTCTATATCTGGTTTTTTCGCAGCGTGCCGCTGATGGTGCTGCTGGTGTTTGTCTACAACCTGCCGCAGCTGTTTCCGGTGACCCAGCCGCTGCTCGGGGTGCCGTTTATCGCCGGGCTGGTGTCGATGACCGTCACCGAAGCGGCCTATATGGCGGAGATCCACCGCGGCGGACTGCTGTCGGTGGCCAAGGGGCAGAGCGAGGCGGGCCATGCGCTGAGCTTCAGCTTTATCGGTATCCAGCGACTGATTGTTATTCCTCAGGCGTTTCGCATCTCGCTGCCGACGCTGATCAATGAATACATCACCATCATTAAGCTGAGCTCGATTCTGTCGGTGGTCTCCTTACCCGAGCTGCTGCTCACCGGCCAGCGCTTGTATGCGCAAAATTTCCTCGTGATGGAGACCCTGCTGGCGGTGGCGGTGTACTACGTGATGGTGGTTACCGTCTTCACCTGGCTGTTCCGGGCGCTGGAAAATCGTCTCGATATTCAGCGTAAGCGTCCGCAAACCCTCAGCGAGGCGGAATGCCAGGCGCTGCGCCAGAGCCTGCCGGCGCTGACGGAGGAGATCAAAACGCCGGCCGTCAACGGCGCGCCGCCAGCGCTCGATCTGCGGGGCATCCGCAAATCCTGGGGTCAGCATGAGGTGCTGAAAGGCATCGATCTGCAGGTGGAGAACGGGGAGGTGATCAGCATCATCGGCCCGTCCGGCTCCGGCAAAACCACCCTGATCCGCACCATCAACGCCCTCGAAAGCATTGATGGTGGGGAGATCATTCTCTACGGCGAAGACTATCTGAAAGGCGGAGCCATCGTTGATAAGCGCCAGATGCGCGCCGGGGTGCGGCGCATCGGCATGGTCTTCCAGAGCTTCAACCTGTTCCCCCACCGTACGGTGCTCGACAACGTGATGCTGGCCCCGCGCTATCACCAGTTGCTGGACCAGCCGGTCGCCAGAGAACAGGCTCTGGTGCTGCTCGACCGCGTCGGCCTGCTAGCCCATGCCCACAAATACCCCTGGCAGCTCTCCGGCGGCCAGCAGCAGCGCGTGGCGATCGCCCGGGCGCTGGCGCTGAAGCCGGACATTATGCTGTTTGACGAGCCGACCTCGGCGCTGGATCCGGAGCTGGTGGGCGAAGTACTGAAGGTCATTCAGTCGCTGGCCCGCGAAGGCATGACCATGCTGATTGTCACTCACGAGATGGACTTCGCCCTGTCGATTTCCGACCGCGTAGTGCTGATGGAGAACGGCGTGGTGCAGGCCGATATCGCCCCGCAGGTGATCCGCAGCCCGCTGGAGGCCCCTTCTCTGCAACGAATCCGTGAATTTATGGGAGTACGCTAAATGGCAACTGAGCAACACCTGCGCCAGCAGCTGGCCGCCGCCTACCGGCTGGCGGCGCTGTTCGGCTGGGAGGATACCCTCTACACCCACTTCTCCGTGCGCCTGCCCGGCGATGGCGAGCCGCGTTTTTTAATTAACCCCTTCGGCATGATGTTTGACGAAGTCACCGCCAGCAACCTGATCGTGGTGGATATGCAGGGCAAGGTCGTAGAGGGCGACGCGCCAGCTAACTCGGCGGGGTTCACCATCCACAGCGCGGTGCATATGGCCCGGGAAGACGCCCACTGCGTGATCCACACCCATACGCTGCCGGGGATGGCGGTGGCCGCCTGCGAGGACGGCCTGCTGCAGCTCAACCAGATCAGCACCGAATTTTACCAGCGCGTCGGCTACCATCCCTATGAAGGGGTGGCCTTTGACCTCGACGAACGGGCGCGCATCCAGCGCTCGCTGGGGAATAATATCGCCATGATCCTGCAGAGCCACGGCCTGCTGTCGGTGGGCCGCACCGTGGCTGACGCCTTTTACATCATGTACTACCTGAACCGCGCCTGCGAGATCCAGATGGCCACCGCCCAGCTGGCGGCCCTCAGCCCGATCCACACCATCGCTCCGCACCTCAGCCAACACGCCTGCGAGCAGCTGATGGGCGTGGAGCATGAACGTCAACAGGTCTGGCAGGCGTGGCTGCGCCGTCTTGACCGTCTCGATACCTCTTACAAAGACTAACGCCTATGTCTGATATCACTATCGTTGTGGATTGTAACGACGCGGATTTCGCCCGCGATATTTGCGCCGCCCTGCAGCAGTTTCCCGACGTCACGGCGCTTCTGCCCCATCACCAGGCGGCGCGCGACGCCCAGTACGCCAGCTGCTGGTTCCCGGACCCGCAGCTGCTGAGCCGCTCGCCGGGGCTGAAGCTGATCCAGGCCGCGTCCGCCGGGGTCGATCATCTGCCGCCCGCGCTGTTCGCCAGCGAGATCCCGCTGTGCCGGGTGATCGATGAAGATTTTCGCCACGGCATGTTCGAATATGCCCTGTGGAGCGTCCTGTGGTTTCAGCGCCATTTCGACCGGGCGCTGGCCCACCAGCGAACCCAAACCTGGAAGCTCTATCCCCAGCGCGCCGCCGCCGACTTCCATATCGGCATTATGGGTCTGGGCGAAATTGGCGGCTATATCGCTGACCAGCTGGCCCGCCTCGGCTATCGGGTCTCCGGCTGGTCGCGCAGTGAAAAGCAGCTGGCTGGCGTCACCTGCTATCGCGGCGAGGAGGCGCTCGGCAACTTCCTTGGGTCGCTTGACGGGCTGATTAACCTCCTGCCGCTCACCGCGCAGACCCGCGGTATCCTCGCCGCGCCGCTGTTCAACCAGCTACCCGCCGGGGCGGTGTTGATCAACTGCGGCCGCGGGGAGCATATGGTCAATGAAGATGTGCTGGCGGCGCTGGAAAGCGGCCAGCTCGCCGGGGCGGTGCTCGACGTCTTCCCGCAGGAGCCATTGCCGGCGGACGATCCGCTGTGGCGCCATCCGCAGGTGGTCATCACCCCGCATATGGCCTCTGCGGCCCCTGCTGAGGTGATCGCCCGCCAGCTGCTGGAGAACATTCAGCGCCAGCGCCGTGGACTGCCGCTGAAAAACCTGGTCAATAAGCACGCCGGTTACTGATCCCCAACCATACCGCCGCTGCTACGCTTAATGGGAGATCCACAACCAGAAGGCAGGAACATGAAGATTGATTTAGCGGGGAAAGTCGCACTGGTCACCGCCTCCACGGCGGGGATTGGCTTCGCCATTGCCAAAGGCCTGGCGGAGAGCGGCGCAGAGGTCATCATTAACGGGCGCAGCGAGCAGAGCGTGAACGCCGCGATCGCTCGTCTGCAAAATGAGGTGCCGGGCGCGAAGGCGCGCCCCGCCATCGCCGACCTCAGCGACGCCGACGGCGCAGCCCAGCTGCTGCGGGCGGTGACCGGCGTCGATATTCTGGTCAATAACGCCGGGATCTATGGCCCGCAGGATTTCTACGCCACCGACGACGCGACCTGGGACAACTACTGGCAGACCAACGTCATGTCCGGCGTACGCCTGTCGCGAGGGCTGCTCCCGGCGATGGTCAGTAAAGGCTGGGGGCGGCTGGTGTTTATCTCTTCAGAATCGGCGCGCAATATCCCGGCGGACATGATCCATTATGGCGTGACCAAGACCGCGCAGCTGTCGCTGGCCCGCGGCCTGGCGAAATATGTCGCCGGCAGCGGAGTGACCGTTAACAGCGTTCTGCCTGGGCCGACGATTTCCGACGGCTTTGCCGAAATGCTGAAAGACGACGTGGCGAAAACCGGCCAGTCGCTGGAGGAACTGGCGAAAGCGTTTGTCATGACCCATCGTCCGAGTTCGGTGATCCAGCGGGCGGCCTCGGTGGAAGAGGTCGCCAATATGGTGGTCTACATCTGCTCGCCGCAGGCATCGGCCACCTCCGGCGCCGCGCTGCGCGTCGACGGCGGCGTGGTGGATGATATCCTCTGAATCGCAGGGGAGACCCTCTCCCCTCTTAGCTCAGCGGTTAACCGCGAATTTTCCACTTCCGTTTGAGAACCTCTTTGTCCTGGCTATCCAGCCACTGGTTCACTTTCTCCAGCAGCGCCGGGTTATCCTTATTCATCATATACACTTTGTCGCTGGCGGTGCCGGCGAACGGCGTTTCGTTAGCAACGCAGAACACGCCGGGCTCTTTGCTCTGGTAATAGTCGCCTTCGATCAGGTCAGTCACCATCATATCGGCCGTTTTCTGCCGCAGCGCCTCCAGGTTGTCGACGTTGTTCTGCACACGAATGATCTGCGCCTGCTTAATATGCTCATCGACAAAGCTCTGGTTTGTGCCGCCAGGGTTGACGACCACCTTCACCTCCGGGCGGTCAATCTTCTCCAGCGAGCCGAGCCGCGGGGCGGCCTGGCAGTTGGCTAAGGCGATTTTACCGTTCGCCACTACCGGGTGACTGAGGGCGAAGGCTTGCGCCCGTGCCGGGGTCTGCGTCACGCCGCCCATCGCAATATCAAACTTGTCCGCCTGCAGATCGGCGGCGAGCGCTGGCCAGCTGGTGTAGACGAAGCTCACCTTCAGCCCCAGCGTGCGCCCGAGATCGCGGGCCATGTCCACGTCATAGCCCTGCAGCTCGCCGGCGGCATTGCGAAACGCCAGCGGGGCATAATCGCCCGGCACGCCCACCTTCAGCTCACCGCTGTGCTCGATGGTTTGCATATCGCGCGCCTGGGCGCCGCAGGTCATTATCGCCAGCGTCAGCGCCAGCCCCACCGTCAGTTTCATCTCGCCATCCTTATCGTTATCGGGTTTTCGCGCCGGGGTGATCGGCCGCTTATCAGTCAACACCATCCGCAGCATGTGCCAGGGCATTCATCCTATTTTTAATCATCGTGACATACAACCCGGCAGCGCGGTTGCCGATCGCAAATCTGGCGATAAAAAACAGCCCCACTCCGGTGAATGATCTCTCATCCGCAGGGCGTAGCCTTACGTGAACGATCGTATTTTCCACCATGAAGCGGGTTCGAACACCTGGCAAAAAAGAGCAATAAGCTATTTCTAATCCATTGAATTAAAATAGCAATTTATTTTATCGAGAGATATTTGGCATTCAACTCGCGTTAATAACCGTCTTATTTACGTCGCAATTCCCCCACGCTACTATCCCGACAAAAGCAGCCTATAAATAACAAGCCAGTTTATTTCCAGGCATTAATAAATTTGTCAGTCAGATGAATTAATAAAAAACATACCTGGCGTAAATAATTCTCACCAAATAACGGCCCTGGCGCCGGCTTTACGGGCACTAGAGAAGGAAAGAAAATGAAAATAATCACGCTGTGTCTGGCGACGGTCTTTGCCGGACTGGCCGCCGGCTCAGTACTCGCGGCAGAGGGCAAGCTGAATTTCATCGGCAAGGTCGTGAACGCCTCCTGCAAGCTCGAAGGGGTGAGCGACAGCGGGGTCATCGACGTCAGTATGGGCGCTATTCCGCTGTCGAGACTGAAAAACAGCCAGTCTGGCACCGGGCCGGCGGTCGGCATCGACATTCGCGTTAAAGATTGTGAGAAAGGCACTTACTACATTGTGGTTGACGGCCCCTCGCCTGCCGGCACGCCTGAAAACCGCGTGCTGGCGCTCGACGGCAGCGGCAAGACGGCCAGCAAGGTGGGCATTCTGCTCACCGACCGCACGGGCACCCCGCTCAGTCTCGATGAACGCCTTGATCCGCAACACGATCCCCGCATAGAGATCCCGGTGGACGGCGGCTCCGGAACCTTCAGGCTGAAAGCCTTCTATTACACCTGGGATAAAGCCCACGTGGATCCCGGCGACGGCAACGCAACGGCCCGATTTACCATTATGCAGGAATAGCTTCCCGGTCAGGGATGAGACGTCAAGGGAGTCTTCATGAAAACACAGCTGGCGGTTCTGCTCTGCGCCGTGACCTTTCAGACCTGCGCCGGGATCACCATTAATGCCACGCGGGTGGTCTATTCCGGGAAAGAAAAGGTCGCCAGCCTGAACATTCACAATCGCAGCAGCACGCCTTATAAAGTGCAGATCTGGCTGGACGCCGGACTCAATACCTCGCGCGTCGGCCTGCCGATAGTGGCGACACCACCGCAGGTCTATTTATCGCCGCAACAATCCGCCCAGCTGCGCTTTATCTATCTCGGTGGCGGGCTGCCTGGCGATCGGGAAAGCGTGTACTGGGTCAATATCCAGGAGACGCCTCCCGCAGCCGTCGGCACGCATACGCTGCAATTTGTCGTCCGTACCCGCCTGAAGCTCTTTTATCGTCCGCCCGCCATCACCACCACCCTCGCCAGAGAGGTGCAAAAGCTGCAGTGGCAGCAGAGCGGGAATAACCTGCGTTTTACCAACTCAGGCCCACTGCATATCACCCTGGTCAACGGGACGCTGATCGATAATAAAGGCCGCCTCTCGCCGATGAGAAACGTGATGCTCCGGCCATACAGCAGCCATACCGTGATGACCACCGACAGCACTCGCCTGTACCAGCTGAACTATATCGACGACTACGGCGCGGTGGTGCCCATCCCCCTGCAGAATGCCCATGCCCCAGCGTCAGGTTAGTTATACTCCAGGGCGAAGGTCACCATGCTGTTGGCCGTGCCCGCCCCCACCGTGGCGTCAGTTTGCACATACTGGGCGTTAAAATTGATCGCCTCGGCGGTACCGGCGTTCGTGCCGGTCACCCTTTTCAGGATCGGCAAGTTGCTGGCCTCATTGATCTTAACGCTGGTGCCATCAGAGACCGCCGCGCCGGGGTTATTGCCGTAGGTCAGCTTCACGCCGACGCCGCTGGCGCTGTTGCTGGCCTTGCTCAGGGCCAGGGTATCGCTCTCCACGCTGACGCCGAAAAAGCCGATGCGCACGTCGGTCGGCGACGGGCAGAACACCGGAATCGAAAAGCGCTTCGCCTGGCCGCCGGTGCTCCCTTTACCGTGAAATTCCGCCCGGTTTACCGTGCCCAGAGTGACCTGGATCGTCGACGTCGCTACCTGACAGCTGCCGCTGCTGCCGATGTCCACGTTCAGAGCAGCCATATCGAGACTGACCGGCGCGCTGGCGACATAGCCGGCGCTCCCGCTGGCCTGCTGCTCAATGGTCATCTCCCCGACCTGCGGCAGCGACGGTGAGTTGGTGTGCGTCCCGTCCGCCAGCTGCACCGTCCCGGTTTTATAGAAGGTCACCGCGATCCTGACCGTGGTTTGCTGCTGCGTCATCAGCGCCGGGAGCATTGCACTGTCGCACACCACCACCGACTCGCCGCCCGCGGAGTGGCTACCGTCGATAGCCCGCATCGGGCCGCCCGCGCACTGAAAGCTGAGCGAGTAACCGATGCCGTCGATGGCGCTGGGGTAGACGTGCTGTCCGTTAATTACCACCGGCGCGCCGCCGGTTTTCAGTTGCTTATAGACGATGCGTTTGGCGCTCGCCGTCGGCAGCTGCAGGTCGCAGGAAAAAGGGATCCCGCTGCCGTTATCCGCCATCGCGCTGGTCATCTGGGTATTGACCGGCAGCGTGGGTAAATACTTGATATTGGGAATATTGACCGTGGTCTGGCCGATATTGCCGCGGCAGGTTTCGGCCCGCACGCCGGGGAGGTAACCACTCAGCGCCAGCAGAAAGAGAACAGGAAGTAGACGAAAAACAGATTTCATAGCCGCCTCAGCGTGTCTGGCACAGCCCGGAGACGGTTTTCACCGTATTCAGACTCTGCTGTGGGTTATCCGGAAGTTGAAAATGCAGCGTGCAGCTCTGCGACTGGTTGTTAACGACCCAGCTCACCGCCAGGGTCCCCTCCTGCGGCACGCCGCTGAGGTACACCTGCCCACCGTCGGCCACCATGCCGCCCGGCGCGTTGCTGCCCTCCTCCGTCGTGACCAGCCGCGCGCTGGCGCCAAACGGCAACGGCCCCTGGGCATTGCGCAGGGTAAACAGCACCCGGTTGCCAATGTGGGTCCGATAGTTGGCCATCACCACCGCGCCGCCGCCGGGGATCACGGTCTGCCCCTCCTGATCGACGTCGGTATCGTCGGCCATCGACTCTGTGTCGAGGGTAATGACATTTTTTCGATAGGCGGTCAGGGATGGCACCACGGCATAGCCGCGCCAGTCGGTGTGCACATTGTTGCCGTTTTGTACCGCCACCCCAGCGGCCCCCGGCGCGCGGACGATGGCGAAGCTCTCGCCCACCGTCTGGCCGAAGGTGACGCCGTGCGGATGCGCGACCACCGAGCCGGCGCCTCCCCAGGTCAGCTGGTTGCTGGCGGCGTCATGACGATAGCCGAGCTGGGCGTTGCCGAAGCCGCCGTGGTAATCCAGCGCGACGCTGCTGTTGCTGCCTCGCCCCTGGTTGCCATAGCCCTGCTGGACCGAATAGAACAGATTTGGCCGCGTCGGCACCGCGCCATACAGCGAGACCTGCTGCGAGGTATAGCCATTGCTGTCCGAGGTGGTGTTATAGCTTACCGCGCTGTCGGACAGCGGGCCGCCCAGCGGGATGTTGATATTAAATGACCAGGAACGGTCATTTTTTTCCTGATTGCTGGCGCGGGTGTAGTAATAGCCCACGCCCCAGGAGATCCCCTTCCAGGCGCTGTAGAACCCGAGGTGTACCGTCTCATCCCGGCTCTGCCGGTGCCAGTAATCCTGCGACCAGGCGGAGATCGCCAGACTGCCGAGGCCGCCAAGGCTTTGTGTCACCGACAGCTCTTCCCGGCGACGCCGGTTGTCCACCTGCCCCTGCGCGCTTTCCAGCGCGCTGGCTTCGGCAAAATCGTAATAGCCGCTGGAGGAGTAGCGGTAGCTGGCGAGGCTGAATGAGGTCCCCGAGCTGACAAAATCTTTCTGATACTGGGCGCGCAGCGAATGGCCCGCGTAGCGCTTGCCCGACGGTGTGCGGGTGACGGCCTGGGTCACGTCGCCTCCCAGCGACCCGAACTCGCCGAAGCCACGACCCAGGCCCAGCGCCCAGGACTGATAGTCCTGCGCCAGTTGCGTACCGCCGTAGAGGGTAAATCCCGCCGACAGACCGTAGAACAGGGTTCCCTGGAGGAATTCCGGCGAGCGGACGGTATCCGCCCCCGAATGGTAGCGCCCGGCGCTAAGGCTGAATTTGCCGCGCCCTTCGCGCAGCATAAAAGGAACTGCGGAATAGGGCTGAGTAAAGGTGCGCACCGAACCATTGCTCTCGGTCACCTTCACCTCCAGATCGCCGCTCTGCGAGGTGGGGTAAAGATCGCTGATGGCAAATGCCCCCGGCGACACGAAGGTTTCGTAGATCACATACCCGTGCTGAGAGACGGTCACTTTGGCATTGCTGTGCGCCACGCCGCGGATGGTGGGGGCAAAGCCGCGCTGGCTGTCCGGAAGCATCTCATCGTCAGACATCAGCTGGACGCCGCGAAAGGGGATGCTGTCAAACACATCGCCGGTGGTGTAGGTATCGCCGATCCGCAGCAAGCTCTTCAGCGAGCGGACGTCGCGCTGCAGCCAGGTGCTCTGGGTATCCCAGTGCCGGCGCTGCTGGTCGTACTGCATTGAGGAGACGTTGCGCAGCCGCCAGGCGCCCAGGTTCACGCCGCTGCGTAAATTGAGGTAGTTTGAGCGGCTGCTCTCCCCGTCATCGGCGTTCTTTATTTGCGCGCCGGAAAAATAGTAATCGACAAACGCGGCCGGCACGCCATCGTCCCAGCGCGAGGGATCGACATAGCCGCGGCTTTGCACGTTCATCGCCGCCTGGGGAATACTCAGCGTCAGGCGCTGGTTAGCAAAGGTGAACCGACTGCTGGCATCGGGAATAAACTTCTCGATCCGGGTGAAGGTTTCTCCTTCATGCAGCGTTTGAAAGGCGGGAAAGGCGCTGACGTTGACCCCATAATCCGCCAGCTGAGCGGGCGTCAGCACCGGCTGCAGCTTCCCGCCATCGTCAACAAACGTAATATCAGCCTGACCCAGCTCCTGATCGTTAACCACCACGGTGACAGAGTAAGTGCCCGGCTGCTGCCCGCCGGGTTTGGCGAAATAGTGCAGGTCGGAGGTTTGCTGCTGCGGGTCGGCAAACTCCAGCGCCGCCGGGTCAAAATAGTCGTCGGCCAGCGCCCGGTTCAGCGGGCTGAGACAAAACATCATCGTCGGCACTGTCGCCAGCGCCAGCGCCCGTCCTGCGGTCACTGGCATTGCGGCATACTCCCGCACCTTCGCTGTTGTTGTTCTTTTCATGCTGGCGCCGTCCGGTCATGTCATCACAAAAGGGAATTACTGCTGGGCGAAATCGCTGACGCCACCGTAGTCGTTAATCGCCCGCCATTTGACGGCGCCGTGCCCGCTCACCGGCCACGTTTTCTGGCCGAACGGAGCCACCATGCCTGGCTCATCGATGCTCTGCCCGCCCACCGCGACGGAGTAAAAAGAGACAAAATAGGGAGTGGGGTTTGCCACCGTCAGATGACCGCCGGACTGGGTAAACTTCAGTTGCTGCCAGGCTTTTGCCGGGTCGCCTGCCAGACCGTTGGGGCGATAGAAAATTTTGAATTTCGACTTAATATTGACCTGCAGCTTATTCACCTCGCCCTGCGGCGTCGGAGAAATACTTTTGACGTTCAGCCAAAACACCGACTCACGATCGCCGGGCAGCGAGGCGCCAATAAAGTTAATACGCAGAACGTTATTCTGCTCCGGATCGAGACGGAACAGCGGTGGGGTCACAATAAAGGGCACCTTGCTCTTGTCATTTTCCGCGTAATTTTCCACCCACGACTGCACCAGATAGGGTGTGTGAGTATCGGCATTGGTGACTGAAATAGCGGCTTCACGCTTCCCTTCCTGATAAATCACACGGGTTCCCCCCATGACAATACCGGCCTGCGCTGCCGTGGAGCACAGCAGAAAAGCCGCAACGGCAATTATTTTCTTCATCATTAATAACCATCAGGTAAAGGTTGAACAGACAATAAAATAAAGCTGTGAATAACAGAGCCAGTAACCATTGAGATAATTAGCAGGAACAACAATACCGTCACGAATATATATCGCGACTGCTTCGCCATTAATGTTTCAACAGACTGCTATGGATCCAGACGCAATGGACTGGCTCTGAATAACGCGCAATATGCTTAGTTATAAATCATATTGAAATTAGCCGTACCGTTGGCATCGCCCGCCGCCACGGCCCCGGTAGAGACATAGTCGGCGTAAAACTCGAGGTCAGCAGAGCCGGTGCCGGCAGTGGCGCCCGCGACGACCGGGTGATCTTTGGACACTTTGCCGAGGCTAACCGCCGTGTTCTGGTCGTCTTCATACAGCTTGATCGCCACGCCGGTGGCGCCGCCATTGGTGGCCAGCAGAGTGGTATCAGACTGATCGCGCGCGCCGTCAAACAGCACCGCAACCTTGGCCACGCTTGCCGGGCAATCTTTGACTTTGATATGGAAGGGAGTTTTGGTGGTTTCGGAGCCGGTGCCGGTAAAATAGCTGCTGGCCCATTTGCCCAGATCCACGGTCTGGCCGGTTGAACCGCTGTCGACGTTGCAGGAGCTGTCGGTAATAGAGCCGTTAAAAATTACCTGCCCACCGGTACCCTGAGTGCCTGCGCTGGCGCCTGGGTTAACGGTCATTGTCGATCTTGCCGGTTGCGTATTGCCTGAAATTGCCGCGCCAGAAACCAGCGCGCCCATGAGAATTGCCATAATACGAAGTTGGGTTTTCATTATTTATCTCATCGTTAACGAATATATCGCACAGTCATCGGCAATAGCGCATGGCTATCGCGAAGCTGCTCATTAGTTCCTCCCTGTAAATGTTCATTGCGTTCCTTCCGCAGGATAGTAGGCACACGCCCTCTCACTCTGTTTTATTTCGACAAAGTGTCGCTAATAATAAAAAACAGAAGACAAAGAGTTATTTTGGTGTGCGAAATAAATATATTACCGGTCCCACCAAAAGGCAACCCAACGCAATGTTGCGGATAAGTTAAGGATTATCGGCGTCATAGAATTTATTTTTGAAATGCCTTTTCAATGTTAATTTACATATCTATACAAACGGTGATTAAACACGTTCAAACAACAACAGATCAAAGCCATTAACAAATTTAAAAGTAATCGCCCAAAAAGTCGTCTTGTTTTATCGTGCTTCCGATCGGTAGTAGAGGAAAATTAGGAATTTTCCTGGTATTAATATTCATCATTTCTACATAAATGAAGCCCAAGTGTCCGCCTCAGTGCGCATAATTTCTTGTTGTGGAACCGTTTTTATTTTCAAGTGAAAGATGTTACATCAGCAGTGTGAATGTGTTGGTCATGCCGCTCAATAAAGCCGACTAAATAGCAGGGTTATTTTGCAGTTAAAAAAAATCCGCAACCCGGACGGATTGCGGATAGAGGATGGGTCAGACGCGCGGGAATGCCTCAGAACAGGCCCAGTGGCGCGGTGCCGTAGCTCACCAACAGGTTTTTGGTTTGCTGGTAAGCATCCAGCGCCATCTTATGTGTTTCCCGGCCAACGCCGGACTGTTTATAGCCGCCGAACGCCGCATGGGCCGGGTAGATATGATAGCAGTTGGTCCATACGCGACCGGCTTTAATCCCGCGGCCCATGCGATAGGCAAGGTTGGTATCCCGCGTCCAAACCCCGGCGCCAAGGCCAAACTGGGTCTCATTGGCGATGGTCAGCGCTTCCGCTTCGTCCTTAAAGGTGGTCACCCCGATCACCGGCCCAAAGATCTCCTCCTGGAAGCTGCGCATATCATTGCGGCCTTTAATCAGCGTAGGCTGAATATAAAAACCGTTATCCAGCGCCGGGGCGATGACCGCCCGCTCGCCGCCGGTCAGGATTTGCCCGCCCTCTTCGCGGGCAATCTGAATATAGGAGAGGATCTTATCGAACTGTTGGCGGGAAGCCTGCGCGCCGATCATGGTGTCGGTATCTAACGGATCGCCACGGCGGATCTGCGCCACTTTATCCATCACCCGCGCCATAAAGGGTTCATAGATGGATTCATGGATCAGCGCCCGCGACGGGCAGGTACAGACCTCCCCCTGGTTGAAGAAGCCAAGCACCAGCCCCTCCACCGCCTTTTCAATAAACTCTTCTTCGCCGTCCATCACGTCGGCAAAGTAGATGTTGGGCGATTTTCCTCCCAGCTCGACAGTGCACGGGATAATATTCTCCGCCGCACAGGCGAGAATATGCCGGCCGACCGGCGTGGAGCCGGTAAACGCCAGCTTGGCGATACGCTTGCTGGTGGCCAGCGCCTCGCCCGCCTCTTTGCCGAATCCCTGCACCACGTTAAGCACCCCGGCCGGGAACAGATCGCCGATCAGCTCCAGCAGCAGGGTAATGCTCAGCGGCGTCTGTTCAGCCGGCTTGAGCACCACGCAGTTACCCGCCGCCAGGGCCGGGGCCAGCTTCCACGCGGCCATCAGCAGCGGAAAGTTCCACGGGATAATCTGTCCAACCACCCCCAGCGGTTCATGGAAATGATAGGCCACCGTCGTTTCGTCAATCTCGGCGGTGCTCCCCTCCTGGGCGCGCAGGCAGCCGGCGAAGTAGCGGAAATGGTCCACCGCCAGCGGCAGGTCGGCATTCAGGGTTTCGCGGATCGGTTTCCCGTTGTCCCAGCTCTCCGCGACGGCCAGATACTCCAGGTGCTGTTCAATACGATCGGCGACCTGTAGCAGCAGCCTGGAGCGCTGCTGCACTGACGTTTTACCCCACGCCGGCGCCGCACGGTGAGCGGCATCGAGGGCGAACTCAATGTCTTTGGCGTCCGAGCGGGGAAACTGCGCAATGTTGCTGCCGTCGACCGGGGAGGTATTCATAAAGAATTCACCGCTCAGCGGCTCGACAAATTTACCGTCAATAAAGTTGCCGTAAGCGGATTTAAATGAAACCAGGGCGCCGGGCTGGCCAGGGTGTGCATAACGCATCGCAAATCTCCTTCTGTAGGGTTGAGACGCGGCGGCATATTGATTTTTTAAACTTGCCGCCGAACGCTTCTCACTTTGCAGGGGTTATGCCAGTTTTTTATTGCCAATAATTTATATTATTTATTAATGGGTTAGGATTATTTATTTACCAGTCGGGCAGGCGCTGTCGCACAGATGTCCACTTATGTGTCGCAAATCGCAACACCAAATAAACCAAATAGCTACAATATTGCAACACAGCAACATCGACCCTGAGGTGCCCTGTGCCAGGCAATCCCTATCTTCTCGCACCAGAGGTTAACGCTAACCCCCTGCTCAGCGATTCGTGGTCTCGCTGCCAGCGCTATGGTCTGGATCCCGCTACCGAGGATTTTCCCCGTCTGCGCGCTGGGGAACTGGCGGACCGGCTCGCCAGCCACCGCAGCCTGCAGCAGCTGGCGCAGCCAATGGTGGAGGCGCTGTCGCGCCAGGTGGCGGACCTGCAGTCGGTGGTGATCCTCTCCGACCCCAGCGGCCTGGTGTTGCACACCGTCGGCGATACCCAGGCGATGCTGAAGGCTCAGCGCGTCGCGCTGGCCCCCGGTAACCTGTGGAGCGAAAGCGGGCGCGGGACCAATGCCATTGGCACCGCGCTGGTCATTGACGACGGCTGCGAAATCGATGGCCGCCAGCACTTTCTCACCCGCAACCAGAATCTGTACTGTGCAGCGATGCCGCTCCAGCGGCCGGACGGAAGCATTGCCGGCGTGCTGGATATTTCCGGCCCGGCGGATTTTCCCCACCAGCACACCTTCGGCTGGGTGAAGGCGGCGGCAAAGCAGATTGAATATCTGTGGGTGAAACAGAGCCTGCATCCGGAGCAGTGGCTGATGAGCCTGCACCGGCAGGTGGACAAGCTCGACAGCGTCGAGGAGCTGCTGCTGGTCTTTTCTGACAACGTCCTCACCGCCGGCAACCGACTGGCGATGCGCGAGTTCGGCCTGAGCGCGGCGCAGTTTGGTCAGCTCACCTTTGCGTCGCTTTTTCCGACGCTGGCGCAAAGGGCGGTCAGCGTCCCGCTGCCGCTGACCACCCCGCAGGGCCGCTATCACTATCGCCTGCGGGAGCCCACCCGCCGCCGGGTGGCGGTAAGCGCCCCGCCGGTCATGCATCTCCCTTTCACCAGCCCGCGCGAAGGCGAAAAGCTGCTGCGGCTGCTCAACGCCGGCATTGCGCTATGCATTGAGGGGGAAACCGGCAGCGGCAAGGAGTATGTCAGCCGCACGCTGCATCAGCACAGCCGCTGGCGCAGCGGCAAATTTGTCGCCATCAACTGCGCGGCCATCCCGGAATCGCTGATCGAATCCGAGCTCTTCGGCTACCAGCCGGGGGCATTTACCGGCGCCAGCAAAAACGGCTATATCGGTAAAATCCGCGAGGCTGAGGGCGGGGTACTGTTTCTCGATGAGATCGGCGATATGCCGCTGGCGCTGCAGACGCGGCTCCTGCGGGTGTTGCAGGAAAAAGAGGTGGCCCCGCTGGGCGCCAGCCGCAGCGTGCCGGTGAATTTCGCCTTGATCTGCGCCACCCACCGCAATCTGACGCAACGGGTCAGCGTCGGCGAATTCCGTGAAGATCTGCTGTGGCGCCTGCGGGAGTATGCCCTGGCGCTGCCCCCGCTGCGCGAGTGGCCGGCGCTGGAAACCTTTATCGCCACGCTGTGGCGCGACCTGGGCGGTGTTTCACGCCGGGTGACGCTGTCAGGCGCGCTGCTGAGCCACCTCAGCCAGCTGCCGTGGCCGGGAAACGTGCGCCAGCTGCAGAGCGTCCTGAAGGTGATGCTGGCTCTGGCCGATGAGGGCGACACGCTGACGCCCGACGCACTGCCGGAGGCGTATCGCACCGCGCCTGCGCCGCTGCCGCGCGGGGGATTGCAGGCCCATGACGAGCAGTTGATTGTCGATACCCTGGCCAGCGTCAACGGCAACGTCAGCCGGGCGGCACAGATGCTGGGTATCGCCCGCAGCACGCTGTACCGCCGCGCCGCCCGTGCCGGACGGCCTCGTCGCTGAGGCTACGGCGTAAAGCGCGCCGGCAGCCAGGAGAACATCCGCCGGCTGACGGCCTCGCACAGCAACACCAGCCGTGGGCCGACCGCCTGCCAGACCCGATTCGCCACGATGACCCCGCCGATGGAGACCAGGGCCGCGCCCACCATATCCAGCGGAAAATGTACCCCAAGATAGATGCGCGACCAGGCCACCGGCAGCGCAGCCAGCAGCACCAGCAGGCCAAGCGCCCGCAGGCGCAGCGACAGCAGCGCAAACGCGGCGCTGAACATCACCGTACCGTGATCGCTGGGGAAGCTATTATCCGCCGGATGGCTTATCCAGGTATGACCGAGGGGGATCATAAACGGCCGCGGATGGAACCAGAGCGTCCCGCACACCATCCCCAGCCCGAGGGAAATGACCACGGCCAGGGTCATAAACAGCGCCTGGCGGTGCCCCTCGCGACCACCGAGAAACCACAGACCGAGCGCGATCGCCGGCATAATAAACACGATGCCGCTGGCACAAATACGCGCCAGCGACAGCAGACTCTCCGCGGCGCCAGGCTGCGCGTTAAGCGCGAAAAAAACAGATTGATTCAGGGTTTCCAGGGCGTTCATAGCGATAGCTCTCAGTCGTCATCTTTCTGTCATTATCGCCCGGACGCCTTAAGATACCCTTAACCGCTGGACGGTGTGCTTTTAGCAAGGCGCAGTCCTTCCCGCAGAGCATCGATCGCCACCCGCGTTTTTTGCGGCAACCACGGCCCCTCCGGCCACACCGCGTGGATGGCGAAACGCGCACAGGCACTGGATGCCAGAACCTGCTGTAGCGCCCCATCGGCAAGCCCCTTGGCCACCAGCCAGTCCGGTAGCCAGGCGATGCCCATCCCCTGCTGCACCGCCGCCGCGATGGCGGCAAAATCATCCTGTACCAGCCCCGTCTCCGGACTGAAGCGCACTTCACCCTGCTGCGGGTCGTACAGTTGCCATTTTTGCAGTTGGCCGTTGTGCAGATAGCCGAGGGTGCGGTGCTCGCTCAGCCCGGCGATGGTCTGCGGCGGCGGCTGGCGTCGCAGGTAATCCGCCGCCGCGCACAGCACCATGCCATGCTCCCCCAGCGCCCGCGCCCGTAGCGACCCGGTATCGGCCAGGTTTCCGATACGCACCGCAAGATCAACCCCCTCCTCCAGCAGATTGACCTGCCGGTCGCTGTAGTGGAGCTCGAGCTTCAGTAACGGATAGCGCTGGCTCAGGCGGAACAGCAGCGGCGCCACGCAGCGCTGACCAAACAGCACCGGTAACGAAATCCGCAGCCGCCCCTGCACCTCACCCTTCCCGCGCTGGAGCGCCTCTTCGGCCTCGTGGATACGCGCCAGCGCTTCCCGGCACTGGTGGTAGAATTGCTCCCCCTCTTCCGTCAGCAGTTGCCGACGGGTGGTGCGCTGGAATAACGCCACGCCGAGGCGCGCTTCCAGCCGGGCAATGGTTTTACCCACCGCCGAACGCGTCACGTGGAGGATCGTCGCCGCGCTGGCAAAGTTACCGCTCTCGACCACGGTGACAAACACCGGGATCGCGTTCAGATCGTCGCGCACAGATTGGTTCCTTATGGGATACAATAGAGGAAAATAATGTCACTCCAGAGAGAAAAAAGACAGTGTTAGTCTCTGCCTCCATCCTTCACTTGAGGCATCCCTTATGGCAAACGTTCTGGTGTTAAAATCCAGCATTAATGGCGAAACATCCTTGACCAATCAGCTGATTAACGAATTTCTCGCGGCGCGCCAGGCGGCGGGACACCGCGATCGGCTCACGGAACACGATCTCAGCGCCATGGCGCTGCCAACGCTGGATCACCCCCTGTTCGCCGCCCTGCGCGGGGCGGTGGATCCGCAGCCGGCCATCCGCGCGGCGGTTGCGCTCTCCGACCAGCTTATCGCCGAGTTAAAAGCCAGCGACCTGCTGGTGATCGGCGCGCCGATGTATAACCTCAACGTCCCGACCGATCTGAAGAAATGGTTCGACCTCGTGGCGCGGGCGCGGGAAACCTTTCGCTACACCGACAGCTGGCCGCAAGGGCTGGTCGAGGGCGTTCGGGCGGTGGTCGTCAGCAGCCGCGGCGGTATTCACCAGGGAGAGACCACCGATGCCATCACGCCTTATCTGCGCGCGGTACTGGGGCTGATGGGGATCGGCGAAGTGGAATTTATCTATGCCGAAGGGCTGGATAATCGTCCGCATGGTCGCGACGCAGGGATCGCCAGCGCCCGGGCGCAGATTGCCCAGCTCGCCGTTCCGGCCTGAGTCACGGATAACCTGAGTCACGGATAAATAGTGCTGGCGCAGGCGATGTTTTTATTTTAGAGTTATCTAAATTTAGAGAAAGCTAAAATACATGACCACACCTGAAGACCTGCAGGCCCGCGCCGGAGAAGCCGCCGCGCTGATGAAAGCCATGAGCAATCCTCACCGATTGCTGATCCTGTGCATGCTGTGCGATGCGCCGCGCGCCAGCGCCGGTGAACTGGCCCGCGCCACCGGCCTGAGTCCTTCCGCCACCTCGCAGCACCTCGCGAGGATGCGTGACGAGGGGCTGATCGACAGCGAGCGCGATGCCCAGCGTATCCACTATTTCATCACCCACCCTGCGGTACAGCAGGTGATCAACACGCTGAAAACGCTCTATTGCCCGTGAGGATCCGATGACTATCGCCACCTTAACCCCTGCCGAAGCCCGGGCGCTGATTGCCCAGGGCGCCAGACTGATTGATATCCGTGATGCGGATGAATACGCGCGCGAACATATTCCCGATGCCGAGCTGGTGCCGCTCGCCAGCCTGACCAACGGTGCGACCCTCAATGCCCGGGCCGGTGAGACGGTCATTTTTCACTGCCAGGCGGGTTCCCGGACGCAGAATAACGCGATTCATCTGGCCGCCGCCGCCGCGCCGGCGCAGGCAAGCCTGCTGGCCGGGGGGATTCAGGGCTGGAGGGCCGCGGGGTTCCCGGTTGAGGAGGATAAATCCCAGCCGCTGCCGCTGATGCGCCAGGTACAAATTGCCGCTGGCGTCCTGATTTTACTCGGTGTACTGCTGGGCTATACCGTGAGCAGCGGCTTCTTTCTGCTCAGCGGCGCGGTCGGCGCCGGGCTCACGTTTGCCGGGGTGACCGGCTTTTGCGGCATGGCGCGCCTGCTGGCGATCATGCCCTGGAACCGGCGTCAGGAGGGTTAAAACGCACTCCAGATAAGCCAGGCAATGCCGCCGAAGAGCAGCCATTTAACGATGTAATAGACCGTCTTATTCCATTTTTTCAGCCGCTTGCCGACAATACGGATCTGGTAGATATAGCGAAACGCCCGGTTAATCCCGCCAATGCGATCGCCGGTATCGTTGGGCGCCGAGGCGGCGCTCATCAGATGACGTCCCAGCCAGTGGTTAACCTGTTGCGCCCAGCGGTAGCGCATCGGCCGTTCAATATCACAGAACAGAATCAGCCGATTCTCACCGCTGGTATTTTCCGCATAGTGAATATAGGTCTCATCAAACAGCACCCCTTCCCCATCGCGCCAGCTGTAGCGCTGGCCATCCACCTCAATAAAGCAGCGGTCATCGTTCGGCGTCGCCAGGCCGAGATGAAAGCGCAGCGAACCCGCGTAGGGATCGCGGTGGCGCGGCAGACGGCTGCCGTCCGGCAGGGTGGCGAACATGGCCGCTTTCACCGATGGGATATCGCGCAGCAGCGCGGTGGTGTATGGACAGAGTTGGCTGGCGGAGGGATGGGCATCCTCATACCATTTCAGATAAAAGCGTTTCCAGCCGGTTTTAAAAAATGAGTTAAATCCGGCATCGTTATATTTATCGGCCGCTTTAATCTGCTCCAGTTGCTGCAGGTGGATCCCTTCGTCGCGAATAACTTGCCAGTTCTGCTGCAATATCGCCAGCTCGGGAAACATCTCCGGGCGCAGATATGGCGTATTCGGCACGCGGGAAAATAAATACATAAATCCATTCAGCGGAGCAGTAAATGTTGAATGATCGGAGAGCTGTCGCCAGAAACGATAGCGCACCCGCCCGCGGTAATGGACGTACAGCACAGCAATAACAATAATTAATAGAATGATATACTTCATAATGTCTTTCCTGACCAACTCGGTGGTAACCCTACCTTCGCCGTCCCCCTTGTCAGCAGCGGTTTGGCGCCAGCAAAACATTAACAACACTAATACATATACCACCAAATTGTTTTAACAAAAAACAACACAGCCGGTGTTCAGTGGCCAGCCGTTGAGCTATGGTTGAGGTTCATCCAGGATGTTAACCGTGAGGAGTGAATGATGTTTTCTGTCGGCGATCTGGTACAACCGCGTGCGGGTGGGCCAAAACTGAAAGTGGTTGAAGTGCAGGGAGAACAGCTGGTGGTGGTTCAGGCCGCGCAAGAGCAGGGTGAGCGCTATACGCTGAAGTCAGACGAGGTGACGCCCTATCAGGAAGAAGGCGACTTCGGCGTCTGCTAAAGCCCCCCTCCCGCTGATTCACAAGGCCAGACTGAACGGTGGGTCTCCCCCCACCGTCATGACACTGGCCGGATCGGCTTTAAATGAGAAAACTGTCCAGCGATTTCCCCTGAGCGACCGCCTGAGCAATCGGCTTCGGCATTCTTCCCTGACCGGTCCAGGTTTTTTCTGCGCCAGTATGATCGGTATAACGATATTTCGCCGGGCGCGGTTGCCGCTTTTTCCCTGCCGCCATCGACGGCTGAATATCCGCCACGAGGTCGTCAGGAGAAATACCGTCGGCGCGCATCAGCTCAAGCCAGGTATTCACTTTTTCCTGATATTCAGCCTGCTGCTGCGCTGCCAGCTGCTGTTGCGTACGTTTTTCTTCAGTGACGATCCTGAGCTTTTCCAGCATCTCTTCAAGCACGTCAATGGAGAATTCACGGGACAGGGCACGGAGTGAACGGATATTATTCAGTTTGTGTAACATTAAAGACATAAAATTAAAAAATCCCAGATAACCAATTAAAAGATACAACGCGGCAAGTGTAATAGAAACGCTTATTTATTTCCAGCCTTCGGTTATCCAGAAAAATATATTACGCAGAAAGTAGTGGTTATCCGCATGACTATATTGGCAAAGCGCCTTGCCTTTTTCATCAATACCCACAAAAGAGAGAATGAATAAATAAAAACAGCGCAATAGCGCACAATAAAATATATCTCATTGAGGATATTATCTTTATGGTCAGAGACTTACCTTCTGTTCATCAGTGACCGCGCCGATATGCCCCTCACGACACACTGAATAGTTAATCAGGTATTCAGAATAAAACGACACACACCGATTAAGAGTTTTACACCACAAAAAAGCGACTAATGGCATAAAAAATTCTAAACACGATATCAGTCACAGTCTAACGTGATTTTGCTCCACAGCGGGCAGTCAGGCGTCAACTCGCTGACCAGAGTCGATAGAAAAATAAACAATAAGTAACTGAAAAATAATAATTTTATTAGAGATGGGAATAAAAGTAGCGTAACGGACAGAAAATGAACCATTGCAGAGTATTTTATCGACAAAAAGGCAATAAATAAAAATTTATAGCTAGTTGCCACTTTTAATGCAGAGATATACTCTACGCACATCAAAACAGGCAGCCCAAAAACGCTATACCAACGCGCATTTTTCGGCGTTATTGACTTCATTTTCGAGGAGCACTCCGATGTTCTCTGCGCACTCCCGCTTGCGGCATGCGGTTGCAGACACCTTTGCGATGGTGGTTTACTGCACCGTCGTCAACATGATGATCGAAATTTTTCTCTCTGGTATGACGTTTGAGCAGTCGTTATCGTCGCGCCTGGTGGCAATCCCGGTCAACATTATTATTGCCGTGCCCTATGGTTTTTATCGCGACTTTGCGATGCGTCAGGCCCGGCGCATTAGCTCGGCCGGCTGGATGAAAAATATGGCCGACGTGCTGGCCTACGTCACTTTTCAGTCGCCAGTGTATGTCGCGATTTTGTGGAGTGTGGGTGCAGACTGGCACCAGATTGTCGCTGCGGTGAGCTCAAACCTGGCAGTATCGATGATGATGGGCGCCGCTTACGGTTACTTCCTCGACTATTGCCGCCGCCTGTTCCGCGTGGCCCCTTACCAGCAGGCGAAAGCCTGACCGACGCCATTCCAGCGACTGGCCCTGCCAGTCGCTCTCTCGTCAGCCTGCTCCGCCCCGGTCCTCAACCACCGTATTAATTTGTCGACATCGCCGGCTGGGCTTCGCCAAATAGTCCATTCAGAAAACGCTCAAGCGCCATCCGTGAGCTAAATCCATGCGGAATACCATAATGCTGCTGCGCATCTCCGGCTAAATACAGCGGAAATTGTTCATAATGGTCGCAGGTTTTGATATCTGAGGCCGGTTCGGCCAACATATTGCTACGCTCTTTTAGCGCTGGATGAATAATTAACGCTGTCCGCCCCATGCGCGCTTCGCGGTTCACATAAACATAATTATCGCCTCGGCGATAGCCGTACGCTTTTTGCGTCACAACATCCATGGTGAAGCCGGCTTTTTCAAGAACACGCGCCACCTCATCGGGTCTTAAATACATACTGATTCCTCGTTATCTTTTACCGCACATTGACCTTACCTTATTCGTTAAGCGCAGTGCTTTCGGAAAATTCCAGAAACCACAGCAGTAAGCATAATTCAAAATCTTGTCCTACACTTACTCACTCGATGGAATTAAGGGAGATAACGATGGCTAACCATGTGAACCGCAACAATTTTGACGAGAATGCTGAGGATATCCATAACGATGTCAGTCAATTAGCGGATACGCTGGAAGAGGTGCTGAAATCGTGGGGCAGTGACGCGAAAGAGGAAGCGGAAGCGGCGCGCGTTAAAGCACAGTCGCTGCTAAAAGAGACCCGTGCCCGCCTCAACGGTCACAACCGGGTGCAACAGGCGGCGTTGGATGCCCGTCAGGCAGCCTGTGATGCGCTGGGCTGCGCCGATACCTACGTGCGCAATAAACCGTGGCACAGCGTCGGCGCCGCCGCCGCCGTCGGGGTATTTATTGGCGTATTGCTCAATTTACGTCGATAATAGAGACAGCGTCAGCTTCCGCGCGCGCCTGGCGAGCGGAAGCCCGCGAGCTTCACGGAATCTAATGAAGATAACAAATACGCGTCAGCCCCTGCGCGCCTCTGGCCGCAGGGGTTTTTTATGCGCCATCGTTCGCGATCGCCTCTCTGAGCCGCCGGGCCAGTTCGTCGGCCATCGCCGCTGAGCGAATATTGGTAAAACTCATCAGTAATCCCCCCTCGCCTGCATGGCGAAGACGCCAGTCGCTCAGCGCCTGCACCGCCAGCCCGGCCTCAACCGCCTGCCGGGCCAGCAGGCGATCGTTGCCGCTGACCGGCATGACCAGCTGAATGCCACCCTGCTGCGGCGTGACCTGAAAGCCCTGCGCCTGCAGGGCCGACTCCAGCCACTGTCGGCGCTGGCTATAGCTGGCGCGCATTTTTTTCAGATGACGCCAGAAATGTCCCTGCTGGATAAA
Source organism: Klebsiella sp. H-Nf2 (assembly GCF_002806645.1). Classification (NCBI taxonomy): domain Bacteria; kingdom Pseudomonadati; phylum Pseudomonadota; class Gammaproteobacteria; order Enterobacterales; family Enterobacteriaceae; genus Klebsiella; species Klebsiella sp. H-Nf2. The sequence goes on along the minus strand of NZ_PIBL01000002.1, from coordinate 640,234 downwards.
ATCCGCCAGCGTCTGCTGCCACAGAGTAGGAACGGTACAGGGCTGGCGCTCCGCCGTCTGATGAAAACGCGCCACCAGCGGGGTCGGCACCACCAGCCAGGCGGTGCGCAGCGCCGGAAACATCGACTTACTGAAAGTGCCCGCGTAGATAACCCGCTGCGGCGCATCGAGGCTTTTCACTGGCGGCAGCGGTTTGCCGTGATAGCGAAACTCGCTATCGTAATCGTCCTCAATAATCCATGCGTCGCGCGCTGTCGCCCACGCCAGCAGCTGGCGACGCCGGGGAAGCGACAGCGCGACCCCCAGTGGACTCTGGTGCGCCGGGGTGAGCAGGGCAAACCGCGCTTGAGGATGATGGCGCAGGCCCCAGCCAACATTCATTCCTTCGTCGTCCACCGGGATCGCATCCACCACCAGCTGCCTGGCCTCAACGACCGGGCGGATAAAGGGATACCCCGGATCCTCCATCCACATATGCTGTCCCGGCTGCGCCAGCGTACGCAGGATAAGATCCATGGAGGTAGTATAGTTGCCGGTAATCAGCACCTGCTCCGGCTGGCAGTCAATACTGCGCGACAGGCGCAGATAGTCCACGATCGCCTGGCGCAGAAGCGGGTCGCCGCCAGGATCGCCAGGAGCAAGGTCGAACCGCGACTGCGTCCGCAGCCGACGCCCCATCACTCGCGCCCACAGCCCGCGCGGAAAGAGATCCAGCGCCGGCAGCCCCATCTGAAAGGGCAACGGGTCCGTCGAGGCGGCTAATTGCGCTGGCGTTACCGGCGCCAGCTGGCGCGGACTGAGCCGCTCGCTGACAAAGGTCCCCGCCTGCCCACGTCGCTCGAGCCACCCCTGGGCGACCAGTTCGCCCCAGGCGTTTTCGATAGTCGCCCGGGAGACACCCTGCTCCTGGGCAAACACCCGGCTGGCGGGCAGACGGCTGCCCGGGGTCAGTTCGCCACGTTCAATTGCCGATTTCAGCTGGCGGGCGATACGCTGATAGAGAGGGAGGTGGGTCGCTTCCATTATGGTCTGCTTTTTTCATCACAATATGGCTATCTTTTGCAGTCCATTATAGTGCTATTTTGGCTGCCGACTTAGAGAGGAGAAAACCATGAGCCAATTACGTCAGCCATTCAGTGAACTGAGCCCGGAAGTCTATAAAGGGCTGGTACAGGCCAGCATCGCGCTGGAGAAAAGCGAACTGGGCAGCGCCCTGGTGGAGCTAGTTTATTTACGCGTCTCGCAGATCAACGGCTGCGCCTTCTGCCTTGAGAAGCACAGCCAGGCGCTGCGCAAAGGCGGTATGGCGCAAAGCAAACTGGATGCCCTGGCGGGCTGGCGGGTAAGCGCTCACTTCACACCTGCCGAACGCGCAGCGCTGGCGTGGGCCGAGTCGGTCACCGACATTGCCGTCAGCCATGCGGAAGATGACGTTTACCTGCCGCTGCGCGAACATTTTACCCCGCGTCAGATAAGCGATCTGACCTTAGCCATCAGCCTGATGAACGCCTTTAACCGTCTCGCCATCGCCATGCGTCTGTAGTTCCGCACAGCCTTCCCCCTCCTCAGCCGAATTGTCCTGGCGGGGGATCTTCTGACTAAAAACGCTATATATTGAGTGGTTGAACTTTTAAATAACTACATCTAGTATTTCCTTATCGAATGACCCACAACGTTCGACGCTGCGTTTAGCGCCGTGTTGTTATCTTAAATGGAAATACGAATCATGCGCATTATTATTTACACTCGAAATGACTGCGTGCAGTGCCATGCCACACGGCGAGCCATGGAGAGCCGGGGACTGGCCTTTGAAATGGTGAACGTCGACCAGCAGCCGGATGCCGCCGATACCCTGCGCGAGCAGGGATTTCGCCAGTTGCCAGTGGTGATCGCCGGTGACCTGCACTGGAGCGGCTTCCGCCCGGATATGATCAATCGCCTGCGCCCCTCCGTCACGGCGGCCAGCGCATGAGCCTCATCGTCTACTTCTCCAGCCGTTCGGAGAATACCCATCGCTTTGTGCAGCGCCTGGGGCTGCCGGCGGTGCGCATTCCGCTGAACGAGCGTGAACATCTGCAGGTAGACGAACCCTATATTCTCATCGTTCCCAGCTATGGCGGCGGCGGCACCGCCGGCGCGGTACCGCGTCAGGCGATCCGCTTTTTAAACGACGTGCATAACCGCCAGCTGATCCGCGGGGTGATTGCCGCTGGTAATCGCAACTTTGGCGACGCCTGGGGGCGTGCCGGGGAGGTCATCGCGCAAAAATGCGCCGTGCCCTATCTCTACCGCTTCGAGCTGATGGGAACCCCCGACGATATCGACAACGTGCGTAAAGGAGTCAGCGAATTTTGGCAACGACAACCGCAGAACGTATAACCGCCGCGGCGGATTTTCACGCCCTCAACGCGATGCTGAATTTGTACGACAGCGAAGACCGCATCCCGTTTGAGAAAGATCGCCAGGCGGTGGAGGTCTTTATGACCGCCCAGATACAGCCCAACACCCTCACCTTTGCCAGCCAGGACGATAAACTCACCTGGCTCGTCCGCGAGGGCTATTACGATCCGCAGGTGCTGGCCGGCTATGACCGCGGGTTTGTGCTGGCATTATTCGCCCATGCCCGGCGCGCCGCGTTTCGCTTTCAGACCTTCCTCGGCGCCTGGAAGTTCTATACCAGCTACGCGCTGAAGACCTTTGACGGCAAGCACTACCTCGAGGATTTTGCCGATCGCTGCGTAATGGTGGCGCTGACGCTGGCCCAGGGGGATGACCAGCAGGCGCGGCAGCTAATGGAAGAGATGCTCAGCGGCCGCTTCCAGCCCGCGACCCCCACCTTCCTCAACGCCGGAAAACAGCAGCGCGGGGAGCTGATCTCCTGCTTCCTGCTGCGCATTGAAGATAATATGGAGTCCATCGGCCGGGCGGTTAACTCGGCGCTGCAGCTGTCGAAGCGCGGCGGCGGCGTAGCCTTTTTACTCTCCAACCTGCGCGAGGCCGGGGCGCCGATCAAGCGCATCGAAAATCAGTCCTCCGGGGTGGTGCCAGTGATGAAGATGCTGGAGGACGCCTTCTCCTATGCCAACCAGCTTGGCGCCCGCCAGGGGGCTGGAGCGGTCTGGCTGCATGCGCACCATCCCGATATTTTGCGCTTCCTCGATACCCGGCGTGAGAATGCCGATGAGAAAATCCGCATCAAAACCTTGTCGCTGGGGGTCGTGATCCCCGATATCACCTTCCAGCTGGCAAAAGAAGACGCGCAGATGGCCCTGTTCTCGCCGTATGACGTCGAGCGGCTGTACGGTAAACCCTTCGCCGACTGCGCCATCGGCGATCTCTATCCGCAGCTGGTGGCCGATGAACGGGTCCGCAAGCGCTGGATCCGCGCTCGCGATCTGTTCCAGCGCCTGGCGGAGATCCAGTTTGAATCCGGCTATCCGTACATCATGTTTGAAGATACCGTCAATCGTGCCAATCCGGTGGCCGGACGGATCACCATGAGCAATCTGTGTTCCGAAATTCTGCAGGTCAGTACGCCATCCACCTATGATGAGAACCTCAGTTACGCCCATATCGGAGAAGATATCTCCTGTAACCTCGGCTCGCTGAACATCGCCCATACCATGGACTCGCCGGATTTTGCCCGCACTATCGCCACCGCGGTACGCGCCCTGACCGCGGTGTCCGATATGAGCGACATACAGTCGGTTCCCTCGGTGGCGGCCGGCAATGCGGCCTCCCACGCCATCGGCCTGGGTCAGATGAATCTTCACGGTTACCTGGCGCGGGAAGGGATTGCCTACGGCAGTCCGGAGGGGCTGGACTTCACCAATATCTATTTTTACACCGTGACCTGGCATGCCCTGCACACTTCGATGCTGCTGGCCCGCGAGCGCGGCCAGCGCTTCGCCGGCTTCGAACAGTCGCGCTACGCCAGCGGGGCGTACTTCGACAAATATCTGCAGGAGGAGTGGCAGCCGAAAACCGAACGGGTGCGCGCACTGTTCGCCCGCGCCGGTATCTCCCTGCCCGACCGGGAAAGCTGGCGCCAGCTGCGCGACGATGTCATGCGCTATGGCATCTATAACCGCTATCTGCAGGCGGTGCCGCCTACTGGGTCAATCTCGTACATCAACCATGCCACCTCCAGCATTCATCCGATCGTCTCGAAGATTGAGATCCGCAAAGAGGGGAAAACCGGGCGGGTGTACTACCCCGCGCCGTTTATGAATAACGACAATCTGGCCCTCTATCAGGATGCGTACGAGATAGGGCCCCAGAAGATCATTGATACCTACGCCGAGGCGACGCGCCACGTCGATCAGGGGCTGTCGTTGACGTTGTTCTTCCCGGATACCGCCACCACCCGCGATATCAACAAGGCGCAAATCTACGCCTGGAAGAAAGGCATTAAGACCCTCTACTACATCCGTCTGCGCCAGCTGGCGCTGGAAGGCACTGAAATTGAAGGCTGCGTGTCCTGCGCACTGTAAGGAGAACAGGATGACCCATTTAACGCGCATCAGCGCTATCAACTGGAACCGCATTGATGACGACAAAGATCTTGAGGTCTGGAATCGTCTCACCAGCAACTTCTGGCTGCCGGAAAAAGTGCCGCTGTCAAACGACATTCCCGCCTGGCAAACCCTCAGCGCGGCGGAGCAGCAGTTGACCATTCGCGTCTTCACCGGGCTGACGCTGCTCGACACCATTCAGAACACCGTCGGCGCCCCGGCGCTGATGGCGGACGCCCTGACCCCGCATGAGGAGGCGGTACTGTCGAACATCAGCTTTATGGAAGCGGTTCATGCCCGCTCTTACAGCTCCATTTTTTCCACGCTGTGCCACAGCAAAGAGGTGGATGCCGCCTTCGCATGGAGTGAAAGCTGCGAACCCCTGCAACGTAAAGCGCAGCTGATGCTGGGCTACTATCAGGCCGACGAGCCGCTGAAGAAAAAAATCGCCAGCGTGTTCCTCGAATCCTTTCTCTTCTATTCCGGCTTCTGGCTGCCAATGCACTTCTCCAGCCGGGGAAAACTGACCAATACCGCGGATCTGATCCGTCTGATCATTCGCGATGAAGCGGTACATGGCTATTACATTGGCTACAAGTATCAGAAAGGACTGGAGATCGTCAGCCCCGGAAAGCGCGAAGAACTGAAAAATTTCGCCCTCGATCTGCTGATGGATCTTTACGACAACGAGCTGGCCTACAGTCGGGAACTGTATGGCGAGAGCGGCTGGTTTGACGACGTCAGCGCTTTCCTGTGCTACAACGCCAACAAAGCGCTGATGAACCTCGGTTATGAAGCGCTGTTTCCGGCGGAGATGGCGGCGGTTAACCCGGCGATCCTCGCCGCGCTGTCGCCTAACGCCGATGAAAACCACGACTTTTTCTCCGGCTCCGGCTCCTCGTACGTGATAGGCAAAACGGAAGAAACCGCCGACGACGATTGGGACTTTTAACCGTACTTTCACCAGGAATATGGCGGGCTGGTTCCTGGTGATCTATTTCGCAGAAAAGTGGGTTCATCTGCCAAATATTCTCTCCATCGCATAACCGTCATCACTCCGTCATATTTAACAGAAAACTGGTCCATTTCAGTCGAATAACCCAGAGATAATCAAAAAATATTACCCACAACAAATTGACGCTCAGCCCTTATATCACGGGGGCTGCGCCGCTCTGTCTCTCACGCCATTTTGCCGAGAGTTTGCCATTGAGGGTTGTCACAGAATCTGAGTATGTTAGGGTGTAAAAAGATCATAATCACCATCGGGTATCGTATCGCAATAAACAAATAACAGGAACTTCTCTATTGCATGGCAATTAAATTAGAAATTAAAAATCTTTATAAGATATTTGGCGAGCACCCAAACCGGGCTTTCAAATATATTGAGAAAGGACTCAACAAAGCGCAAATACTGGAAAAAACGGGGCTGTCGCTTGGCGTCAAAGACGCCAGTCTGGCCATTGAAGAAGGCGAGATATTCGTCATCATGGGGCTCTCCGGCTCGGGGAAATCCACCATGGTTCGCCTTCTCAATCGCCTGATTGAACCCACCCGCGGCCAGGTGCTGATTGACGGAGTCGATATCGCCAAAATGTCGGATGCCGAGCTGCGCGAGGTGCGTCGCAAGAAAATTGCGATGGTTTTTCAGTCCTTTGCGCTGATGCCACACATGAGCGTGCTCGACAACACGGCGTTTGGCATGGCGCTGGCCGGCGTCCCGACCGCCGAACGAGAGCAAAAAGCCCGGGAGGCGCTGCGGCAGGTGGGGCTGGAGAATTATGCCCACGCCTGGCCGGATGAACTCTCCGGCGGGATGCGTCAGCGCGTCGGTTTAGCTCGCGCGCTGGCGATTAATCCCGATATTCTGTTAATGGATGAAGCCTTCTCCGCGCTCGACCCGCTCATTCGCACCGAAATGCAGGATGAGCTCATCAAATTACAGGCGAAGCATCAACGCACTATCGTCTTTATTTCTCATGACCTTGATGAAGCCATGCGAATTGGCGATCGCATTGCCATTATGCAAAATGGCGAAGTGGTCCAGGTCGGTACGCCGGATGAAATACTGAATAATCCGGCCAATGATTATGTGCGCACCTTCTTCCGCGGCGTGGATATTAGCCAGGTCTTTAGCGCCAAAGATATTGCCCGTCGTAGCCCGGTCGGATTGATTCGTAAAACCCCAGGTTTTGGCCCCCGTTCGGCGCTGAAATTATTACAGGATGAAGACCGGGAATATGGCTATGTCATCGAACGCGGAAATCGCTTTGTCGGGATTGTCTCAATCGATTCTCTGAAGACGGCGCTCAGCGCCGGCGAGGGGATCGAGACGGCGCTGATTGACGCCCCGCTGGCGGTGGAAGCGCAAACGCCGCTCAGCGATCTGCTCTCCCACGTCGGCCACGCCCCGTGCGCCGTCCCGGTGGTGGATGAAGAACAACAATACATTGGCATCATTTCCAAACGAATGTTGCTCCAGGCTTTAGATCGCGAGGGGGTGAATCATGGCTGATCAAACCAATCCGTGGGACAGCGCACCGGCAACCGACAGCGCCACGCAGGCCGCCGATGCCTGGGGTGGCGCCTCTACTGCCGCGCCGGCCAACGGCGGCGGCGCCGACTGGCTGCACAGCGCCCCAGCGCCGCAGCCGGAACAGTTCAACATCATGGACCCGTTCCATAAGACGCTGATCCCACTCGACAGCTGGGTCACCCACGCCATCGACTGGATCGTGCTGCACTTCCGCCCGCTGTTCCAGGGGATCCGAGTGCCGATCGACTATATCCTCAGCGCCTTCCAGCAGCTGCTGTTGGGGATGCCGGCGCCGGTGGCGATAATTATCTTCGCGCTGATCGCCTGGCAGATCTCCAGCCTCGGCATGGGGGTCGCCACCCTGGTTTCGCTGATTGCCATCGGCGCCATCGGTGCCTGGTCGCAGGCAATGGTCACCCTGGCGCTGGTCCTCACCGCCCTGCTGTTCTGCATGGTTATCGGCCTGCCGCTGGGGATCTGGCTGGCGCGCAGTCCGCGGGCGGCGAAAATTATCCGCCCACTGCTCGATGCCATGCAGACCACACCGGCGTTCGTCTATCTGGTGCCGATCGTGATGCTGTTCGGCATCGGCAACGTGCCCGGCGTGGTAGTGACGATTATTTTTGCCCTGCCGCCGATCGTCCGCCTGACCATTCTCGGGATAAACCAGGTGCCAGCGGATCTTATCGAAGCGTCGCGCTCGTTTGGCGCCAGCCCGCGCCAGCTGTTGTTTAAGGTTCAGCTACCGCTGGCGATGCCCACCATCATGGCCGGGGTAAACCAGACGCTGATGCTGGCCCTGTCGATGGTGGTGATCGCCTCGATGATCGCCGTCGGCGGTCTCGGCCAGATGGTGCTGCGCGGCATTGGCCGCCTGGATATGGGTCTGGCTACCGTCGGCGGCGTGGGGATCGTGATCCTCGCGATTATTCTTGACCGCCTCACCCAGGCCGTCGGTCGCGACGCCCGCAGTCGCGGCAACCGCCGCTGGTACACCACCGGCCCACTGGGGCTTATCACTCGCCCTTTCTGTCGATAACAGCGCTGCCCCCCGGCAACAGCCGATGCCGGGGGGCCGGCCTCCCCATTAAACAATAAGAGGAACCACCATGCGACATCGCACGATGATGGCCACCGCCGCCTTTGCCACCCTGATCGCCACCAGCACCTTCGCCGCCGACCTGCCGGGCAAAGGGATTACCGTGAAGCCTGCCCAGAGCACCATTTCGGAAGAGACCTTCCAGACCCTGCTGGTCAGCCGCGCACTGGAGAAGCTAGGCTACACCGTTGAGAAACCCAGCGAAGTGGACTATAACGTCGCCTACACCTCGATTGCCGCCGGCGATACCACCTTTATCGCCACCAACTGGCAGCCGCTGCACGATGATATGTACGCTGCGGCAGGCGGTGATAACAAATTTTATCGCAAGGGGGTGTTTGTCACTGGCGCCGCCCAGGGTTATCTGATCGACAAAAAAACCGCCGAGCAGTACCACATCACCTCCATCGATCAGCTTAAAGATCCGCAGATCGCCAAACTGTTTGATACCAATAACGACGGTAAAGCGGATCTCACCGGCTGTACACCAGGCTGGGGCTGCGAAGCGGTCATTAACCATCAGATTAACGCCTATGGCCTGAGCAACACCGTCACCCATAACCAGGGCAATTACGCGGCGATGATGGCTGACACCATCGCCCGTTATAAAGAAGGCAAACCGGTGCTCTACTACACCTGGACGCCGTACTGGGTCAGCGACGTGCTGAAGCCAGGTAAAGACGTCGTCTGGCTGCAGGTGCCGTTCTCCTCCTTGCCAGGCAAACAGAAAGACATCGATACCAAACTGGCCAACGGCGCCAACTATGGCTTCCCGGTGAACACCATGCACATTGTCGCCAACAAAGCGTGGGCGGAGAAAAACCCGGCCGCCGCCACCCTGTTTAGCGTCATGAAGCTGCCGATTACCGACATCAACGCCCAGAATGCGATGATGCATGAAGGCCATGCCTCCGAAGCCGACATTAACGGCCATGTCGATGGCTGGATCAAAGCCCACCAGCCGCTGTTCGACAGCTGGGTGAAAGCGGCGCTCGCCGCGCAGCAGTAACCCAGTCTCCCGGATAAGGCGCTCAGTCTTATCCGGGCTCCCTTCCCCTCCAGCATGCAACACAGGTTGCGGAAAAACGGATTGCGGTCATTTTCATAGTGTTAAGGCGCGCCGCGCTCTGTTAAGGTGGACCCATCGGTCAAATTGCCACCTTCTCATGGATCCAGCGATAAGTTATTCATATGGAAAACCCCGCGCCCTTAACCTGTGCCTTACCTGAACGTGTCGCCACGGTTGGCGAAGGCATCAAAGACAGCCTCCCCATCGTTATCAGCTACCTGCCGGTGGCTTTCGCCTTCGGACTAAACGCCACCCGGCTGGGATTCAGCCCGCTGGAAAGCCTGTTTTTCTCCTGCATTATTTACGCTGGCGCCAGCCAGTTTGTGATCACCGCCATGCTGGCCGCCGGCAGTTCACTGTGGGTCGCAGCCCTGACGGTGATGGCGATGGATGTCCGTCATGTGCTGTATGGCCCCTCATTGCGCAGCCGCATTCGCTCGACGCTGGATAAAAAGAAAACCGCCCTCTGGGCCTTCGGCCTGACCGATGAGGTTTTCGCCGCGGCCACCGCCAGGCTGGTCCGCGATAACCGCCGCTGGAGCGAAAACTGGATGCTCGGTCTCGCTTTTACCTCGTGGGCGTCGTGGGTGTGCGGCACGCTGGCCGGCGCCTGGTCCGGCAACGGCCTGCTGGTGGATTATCCCGCGGTGGAAGCCGCGCTCGGCTTTATGCTGCCGGCGCTGTTTATGAGCTTCCTGCTGGCCTCATTCCAGCGCCAGCAGTCACTCTGCGTCACGGCAGCTCTGGCAGGCGCGCTGGGCGGCATTCTGTTATTTTCCATTCCGGCGGCGATCCTCGCCGGGATTGTCTGCGGGTGTCTGACGGCGCTGGTCCAGGCCATGCTGAAGGGGATGCCGGATGAACAGTGAAGTCCTTCTGCTCGGGGTGATTGTCGGCAGCGTGAATTATCTGTTTCGCTATCTTCCCCTGCGTCTGCGCGCGGGCCATGCCCGGCCTGCCCGCCGTGGCCCGGTCAGCGTGCTGCTGGATACCATTGGCATCGCCTCGATTTGCGCGCTTCTGGTGGTCTCCAGCGTGCCGGAGATCCTCGCCGATGCCCATCGTCTGGCGCCGACGCTGATCGGCTTCCTGGTGCTGGGGGCCGCCTTCTGGAAAACCCGCAGCATTATTGTGCCGACGCTGCTGTCGGCGTTGGCCTATGGTCTGGCATGGAAAATCACCAGCGGACTCTAAGCCTTACGTATCAATTTTAGTCAATAATTCATTTGATTTATTTGTCACAATAGTTATTATATCGGCTGTAATTAATGAGGTCATACCCAAATGGATAGTTCGTTTACTCCCATTGAGCAAATGCTCAAATTCCGCGCCAGCCGCCATGAAGATTTCCCGTTCCAGGAGATCCTGTTAACTCGTCTTTGCATGCACATGCAAGGTAAGCTGCTGGAAAACCGCAATAAAATGCTCAAAGCGCAGGGAATTAACGAGACATTATTTATGGCGCTGATTACGCTGGAGTCGCAGGAAAACCACAGCATTCAGCCGTCCGAGCTAAGCTGCGCGCTGGGCTCGTCGCGTACCAACGCCACCCGTATCGCTGATGAACTGGAAAAACGCGGCTGGATTGAACGCCGCGAGAGCGATAACGATCGCCGCTGTCTGCATCTGCAGCTGACCGAAAAGGGCCATCAGTTTTTGCGTGAAGTCCTGCCACCGCAGCATAACTGCCTGCATCAGCTGTGGTCTTCACTCAGCACCAGCGAAAAAGATCAGCTCGAACATATCACCCGCAAACTCCTGAGCCGCCTTGACCAGATGGAAGAAGAAGGCGTGCTGGCGGACTCTCTACGCTAAGGGCAGCGTCGCTCAACCCATTTTTACGTTGCAAGGAAAACAGCCAGGCCAGCAGATCTCTGCTGGCCTTTCTGATAAACAGGTCGGCTCAGCCGATGTGAAATAATAAGATCGTGGAGAATAACATGAGCGCAAATGCGGAGAGCCAAACCCCGCAGCAACCAGGCAGCAAAAAAGGAAAGCGCAAAGGCGCACTCCTGTTGCTGACATTGCTCTTTATTATTATTGCCGTGGCATATGGGATTTACTGGTTTCTGGTACTGCGTCACTACGAAGAGACCGACGATGCCTACGTGGCAGGGAACCAGGTACAAATTATGGCCCAGGTCTCGGGCAGCGTGACCAAAGTCTGGGCAGACAACACGGACTACGTGCAGAAAGGCGATCCGCTGGTGACGCTCGATCAGACCGATGCCCAGCAGGCGTTTGAGAAAGCCAAAACGCAGCTGGCCGCCAGCGTCCGTCAGACCCGCCAGCAGATGATCAACAGCAAGCAATTGCAGGCGAACATCGACGTCAAAAAAACCGCCCTCGCCCAGGCGCAGGCAGACCTGAATCGCCGCATCCCGCTGGGCGCCGCGAACCTGATTGGCCGCGAAGAGCTGCAGCACGCCCGCGATACCGTCGCCAGCGCGCAGGCCGAACTCGACGTGGCAATCCAGCAATACAACGCCAACCAGGCGATCGTGCTGGGCACCAAACTGGAACAGCAGCCGGCGGTGCTGCAGGCGGCCACCGAAGTACGTAACGCCTGGCTGGCCCTGCAGCGTACGCAAATCGTCAGCCCGATTAGCGGCTACGTTTCCCGTCGCTCGGTACAGCCTGGGGCGCAGATTGGCACCACCACGCCGCTGATGGCGGTGGTCCCGGCGACCAACCTGTGGATCGACGCCAACTTTAAAGAGACCCAGCTGGCGCACATGCGCATCGGCCAGCCGGCTACCGTGATCAGCGACATCTATGGCGATGACGTGAAGTACACCGGCAAAGTGGTCGGCCTCGATATGGGCACCGGCAGCGCCTTCTCCCTGCTGCCGGCGCAGAACGCCACCGGTAACTGGATCAAAGTGGTACAGCGCCTGCCGGTCCGCATCGAGCTGGATGAAAAACAGCTGGCGGAACACCCGCTGCGCATCGGCCTCTCCACGCTGGTGGAAGTCAACACCACCGATCGCGATGGCGAAATGCTGGCCAGCCAGGTGCGAAGCTCCCCGGTCTACGAGAGCAATGCCCGCGAAATTGCGCTTGAGCCGGTCAATAAACTGATCGACGGTATCATCCAGGCCAACGCCGGATAATTCGGGGTGAGCGTAATGCAACAGCAAAAACCGCTCGAAGGCGCGCAACTGGTCATTATGACCATTGCACTGTCGCTGGCGACGTTCATGCAGGTGCTGGACTCCACTATCGCCAACGTGGCGATTCCGACCATCGCCGGTAACCTTGGCTCGTCGCTGAGCCAGGGAACCTGGGTCATCACCTCGTTCGGGGTGGCCAACGCCATCTCCATCCCCATTACCGGCTGGCTGGCGAAGCGCGTCGGCGAGGTGAAGCTCTTCGTCTGGTCGACGGTGGCATTCGCTATCGCCTCCTGGGCCTGCGGGGTGTCGAACAGCCTGACGATGCTGATTTTCTTCCGCGTCATTCAGGGGATCGTCGCCGGTCCGCTGATCCCGCTGTCGCAGAGCCTGTTGCTCAGCAACTACCCGCCGGCGAAGCGGTCGATTGCGCTGGCCCTGTGGTCAATGACCGTGATCGTCGCGCCGATCTGTGGCCCGATTCTCGGCGGCTATATCAGCGATAACTATCACTGGGGCTGGATCTTCTTCATCAACGTGCCGATTGGCGTGGCGGTGGTGATCATGACCCTGCAAACCCTGCGCAACCGTGAAACCCGCACCGAACAACGGCGCATCGACGGCGTGGGTCTCGCCCTGCTGATCATCGGTATCGGTAGCCTGCAGGTGATGCTCGACCGCGGTAAAGAGCTCGACTGGTTCGCTTCCAACGAGATTATCATCCTGACCATCGTGGCGGTGGTGGCGATAAGCTTCCTGATTGTCTGGGAGCTGACCGACGATAACCCGATAGTCGACCTCTCGCTGTTTAAGTCACGCAACTTCACCATCGGCTGTTTGTGTATCAGCCTGGCCTATATGCTCTACTTCGGCGCCATCGTGCTGCTGCCGCAACTGTTGCAGGAGGTCTACGGCTACACCGCCACCTGGGCAGGTCTGGCGTCGGCGCCGGTGGGGGTGATCCCGGTTATTCTGTCGCCAATCATCGGCCGCTTTGCGCATAAGCTCGATATGCGGCGGCTGGTGACCTTCAGCTTTATTATGTATGCGGTGTGCTTCTACTGGCGCGCGTGGACCTTTGAACCGGGTATGGACTTTGGTGCTTCGGCGTGGCCGCAGTTTATCCAGGGCTTCGCGGTAGCCTGCTTCTTCATGCCATTGACCACCATCACCCTCTCCGGCCTGCCGCCGGAGCGGCTGGCGGCGGCGTCGAGCTTGTCGAACTTTACCCGAACTCTGGCCGGCTCCATCGGGACCTCGATCACCACCACCATGTGGACCAACCGTGAGGCGCTGCACCATGCGCAGCTCACCGAGTCGGTGACGCCGTTCAACCCCAACGCCCAGCAGATGTACGATCAGCTGCAGGGCATGGGAATGACCCAGCAGCAGGCTTCCGGCTGGATAGCACAGCAGATAACCAACCAGGGGTTGATTATCTCCGCCAATGAAATCTTCTGGGTCTCGGCGGGGATCTTTATTCTTCTGCTCAGCCTGGTGTGGTTCGCCAGGCCGCCATTCAGCGCCGGCGGCGGCGGTGGGGGCGCACACTAAGCATCAGACTAAGGGACCTGCGGGTCCCTTTTTTATGGCGTCAGATTGTCCAATTCTCGCTAGTTTCTGTCTCGTTTGCGAAAGCCCGCCACCCGGCGCTAGGGCAGGATAAAGGCTGACCATTAAGGAGAATACTATGCTGAGCCATCCTGCTGAAAAGTACCGTCCCTATCCGCCGATTGCCCTGCCGGACCGCCGCTGGCCCGACCGGCAAATCAGCCACGCCCCGCGCTGGCTGTCGACCGACCTGCGCGACGGCAACCAGGCGCTGGCGGAGCCCATGGACAGCGCCCGCAAACTGCAGTTCTGGGATCTGCTGCTGGAGTGCGGCTTTAAAGAGATTGAGGTCGCCTTCCCTTCCGCTTCGCAAACCGATTTCAACTTCGTCCGCCAGCTGATCGACGAGCAGCGCATCCCGGAAGATGTCACCATCCAGGTGCTGACCCAGGCGCGGGATCCGCTGATCCTGCGCACCTTTGAGGCGCTGCGCGGCGCCCGCCAGGCCACCGTCCACCTCTACAATGCCACCGCGCCGCTGTTTCGCGAGCTGGTCTTCGGGATGGATAAAGCCGAAGTGATCGCCCTGGCGACCCGCGCCACCCGACTTATCCGCCAGCAGTGCGAACAGCAGTCGGAGACCCGCTGGCAATACGAATACTCACCAGAGACCTTCTGCTTTACCGAACCCGAGTTTGCACTTGAGATTTGCGAGGCGGTGGCGGACGTCTGGCAGCCCTGCGCCGAACGGCCGATGATCGTCAATCTGCCGGCGACGGTGGAAGTGAACACCCCCAACGTGTATGCCGATCAGATCGAGTATTTTTGCCGCCACTTCTCCCGCCGCGGCGAAGTCTGCATCAGCGTGCACCCGCATAACGACCGCGGGACCGGTGTCGCCAGCGCCGAGCTGGCGGTGATGGCCGGCGCCGATCGGGTGGAAGGCTGCCTGTTTGGCAATGGCGAACGCACCGGCAACGTCTGCCTGGTCACGCTGGCCATGAACCTCTACAGCCAAGGCATCGACCCCCAGCTTCGCTTCGAGCAGATGAACCGGGTGGTGGAGGTGGTGGAAAACTGCAACCAGATCCCCGTTCACCCGCGCCACCCGTGGGCGGGAAGTCTGGCTTACACCGCCTTCTCCGGCTCCCATCAGGATGCGATCAAAAAAGGGTTTGATGCCCGTCAGCCTGGCGATCCATGGCAGATGCCCTACCTGCCCATTGACCCACAGGATATTGGCTGTAGCTATGAGGCGGTGATCCGCGTCAACAGCCAGTCGGGGAAAAGCGGTAGCGCCTGGCTTATCGAACAAAATCATGGTCTCAAGCTGCCCCGCGGGCTGCAGCAGGACTTCAGTCAGCATGTACAGCAGGCGACCGATAGCGACGGCAAAGAGATGACCCACCACGCGCTGTGGCAGCTGTTCCGCACGCGCTACGGCCTGCTGGCGCAGCCTGCGCTGACGCTGCTTGATTATCAGAGCGCCAGCCAACAGGATGGCCAGCTTTCGCTGCAGGCGACGCTGCGACACCACGGCGAAACCCGACGTCTGCAGGGCCAGGGCAACGGCCTGCTGTCGGCCGCCGCCAGCGGCCTCAGCGCACTGCTCAGACAGCCGTTTATGATCAAGGACTACCATGAGCATACCCTTGGCGCGCGCAGCGACAGTCGGTCGGTCGCCTATATCCGCTGCGTTTTTCCGCAAGGTGAAAGCTACTGGGGGGTAGGGATTGATAATGACGTGGCGCGCGCTTCGCTGCAGGCATTGTGCAATGCGATCAGCGTCGCCGATCAGGTCGGAGGGCGAAAATAGTCGCTGGGAGCAACGCCCATCACCCGACGAAACATGGCGCTGAAGGCGCTGTGGCTGCCGTAGCCCAGCTCCAGCGCCACCCGCAGCACGGAGTGACCCTGCGCCAGGCGAATCAGCGCTTCCATTAGCTTCGCCCGGCGCACCCACTCGCTCCACGTCAGGCTAGTCTGCTGCTGAAAATGGCGGTTAAGCGTTCGCTCACTCATGCTGCACGCCTTCGCCGCCTGGCCGCTGCTCCAGACATCGCCCGGCGTCTCACGCACCTGCTGACATAGCCGACGCAGCGTGTCGCTTTGCGGTTCCGGCAGGCCAAACGGCAGGATCGCCATCCCGCGGATCTCATCGAGGATCAGCTCATAAATCCGTTCGTCACGGCTGGCGGGGGCATAGCGCTCGGCCAGTCCCAGGGATGAGACGATCAGTTCCCGCAGCAGCGGCGTGATCTGTACGATCTGGCAGCCCGCCGGGAGATCGGCGCGCGCCAGCGGATCGATAAACAGCGTGCGCGCCGCCACGTTGCCGGTCATACGCAGCGCGTGCGGCGTTCCCGCCGGCAGCCAGACGCCGCGCCCGGGCGGCACCACCCAGTAACCTGCCGGTGTCGCGACCCGCACCACGCCGCTTAAAATATGCAGCAGCTGGGCGCAGTCATGCTGATGCCAGTCTTCCTGGTCACCGTGGGCATAATCATGGGCAAAAGGCACCAGCGGGCGGTGCTGAAAGGAGAACGTCGTGGTGGTCGTCATGGCGGCGTCAGGAGAGCGGCCCGGCGACAGGCGTCGGGCCGTGGCGGAAGCACTAGATGTGCAGTTCCTGCAGTTTTTCTTTCGGCAGCGCCAGTTCGTCGTTGCTGTTGATGCGCACATCGCGCTCAATGATATGACGAGCGATGTCCTGGGCCTCTTCCAGCGAGTGCATGGTATAGGTTCCGCACTGGTAAACGTTGAGCTCCGGGATCTGGTTCTGATCTTTTACCTTCAGTACATCGGCCATCGCCGCTTTCCAGGCGTCAGCGACGCGCTGCTCATCTGGCGTACCAATCAGGCTCATATAGAACCCGGTGCGGCAGCCCATCGGCGAAATGTCGATAATTTCCACGCCATTCCCGTTCAGGTGATCGCGCATAAAGCCCGCGAACAGGTGCTCCAGGGTGTGGATACCGCGCTCCGGCATCACTTCCTGGTTCGGCACGCAGAAGCGCAGATCGAAAACGGTGATTTCATCGCCATGCGGCGTGTTCATTTTCTTCGCGACACGCACCGCTGGGGCTTCCATTCGGGTATGGTCGACTGTGAAACTATCTAACAACGGCATTCGTCACCTCCGGGAGTGATTTTTTTTAAAATAAAATGAACTCTTTGTTCAGCCGCGAGTCTCAGTATATGAAAGACGCGCATTTATTATCATCATCATCCCTGAATCAGAGATGAAAGTTTGGCCACATTGATGTGGCCTTTTTCTTTTGTATCGTCAGCGGCTACGCGTGTCGTGCCAGCAGCGCTTCAAACGGCTCACTGTCTTCCGCTTCCACTTTCTTCTGCCGCGCCACCGATGCCTCGCGCTCCGCGATGAAATCGGCTTCGCTCAGGATCTCCAGCGGCTCTTCACGCAGCTGCGTCCGATAGCGATCCGCCAATGCACGGCCAGTGCCGCCAATCCCTTCTTCAATCATAGAACGCAGAATGCGGGCTGAGAAGGTTAATTCCGGATCGTCAAAGCAGGCCAGCAGCTCGTCGCAGACCTGCTGATATGCCTGGCCACCGTGGATACTGTCAAGGGTCTGCGCCACGCGGCGTAAATCGCGGAACAGATCTTTGCCCACCTGAGCCAACGGGAACTGCGCGCTTTCGCAGCCAATCCCCAGCGTTAAGCCCGGCTTACGCCCTTCCAGAATCACCCGATTCCAGTTGGTGCGGGTGCACAGCAGCTCATCACTGCTCATCTCCGGCGCGTCGGCCAGCGCGCACCAGACCATAAACAGATCGAGGAAACGCACCTGCTGGGCGTCAACGCCGATCGGCGAGAACGGGTTGATATCCAGCGAACGCACTTCAATGTACTCAATGCCGCCGCGTAGCAGCGCATCGGACGGGGTTTCGCCCCGACGGGTGACGCGTTTCGGACGGATCGGCGCATAGAGTTCGTTTTCAATCTGCAGGATATTGCTGTTGATCTGCAGATACTTGCCGTCTTTCTGCAGCCCGATTTTGGCGTACTCTTCCGACGGCGTTTTAATCGCCCGCTTCAATCCTGCCACATACTCGTGCAGATCGTTAAACGTAATTCCGAGATTGCTTTGCGACTTATTGGTATAACCGAGGTCGCTAAGGCGCAGCGAGGTGGCGTACGGCAGGTAGTACATACCGTTACCCGCTTCCTCAAAAGGCAGCGTCGTCGGTTTCCCTTGCAGGAACGAAGAGCAAATCGCCGGCGAAGCGCCAAACAGATAAGGGATCACCCAGCCAAAGCGATAGTAGTTACGAATCGAGCGGAAATAGCCCGCCGAGATAGCTTCTTTACCGCTTTCGACGTCTTCCACGCCGCACTTCGCCTGCCAGAACGCCATCGGCAGCGAGAAGTTATAGTGCACGCCGGAGATAGTCTGCATCAGCGCGCCATAGCGGTTCTTCAGCCCCTCGCGATACAGCGTTTTCAGACGCCCCACGTTTGAGGTGCCGTACTGCGCCAGCTCAATATCCTGACCGGGAGCGATATAGCATGGCATACTCAGCGGCCACATCCGCTCGTCGCCCAGCTGACGCGCGGTATAGCGATGGACATCGCGCATAAAGGTCAGCATATGCTCAATATCGCCATCTACCGGCGTAATGAACTCGAGTAAAGCTTCGGCAAAATCGGTAGTAATCCATTTATGCGTCAGCGCTGAGCCTAACGCCAGAGGGTGACCGGTCGTTGCAAGGGTGCCGTCGGCGTTAACGCGCAGCGTTTCCCGCTCCAGACCACGTTGAATACCTTGCAGAGCCTGCGGATGTTTTTCCAGCCAGGCCAGCGCCTGTGATACGTCCGGGATCAATTTGACCTCCCGCCTGTCGAAATCGTTTGAATAAGCATAATTGTAATGGATGAACTATCAGTCCAATTAGTGCCACCACGTCATGCCCTGAAGCGTCGCTGCCGCAATAACGATATAGCGCAGCGCCTTACCAAGGCATAAGAAAAAGAGTACCGGTCCCCAGGAAATGCGCATCCATCCCGCCAGCAAACACAGTAAATCACCGACAACCGGCGCCCAGCTCAGTAAGAGCGTGACCGCGCCGTAGCGCTTAAGCCAGCCGGTCGCCCGCTCCTGCCAGCGCGAGGTTTTGCGCAGCGGAAACAAGCGCCCCAGAATAACGTTAGTTACCCCTCCAAGGCTATTGCCGATTGTTGCTATTAATACTAACCACCATGGATGACTGACCCCTGCAAGTAGCATAGCCACCAGCACAACCTCCGAATTACCGGGAAGCAGCGTGGCGCTTAAAAAGCTACTGGCAAACAGCGAGGTGAGTGACAGCGCGTCGCTCACAGCAAACGCACGTCAACAGCGTCCATGCCTGCGCGCTTCGCCGCCTGCAGACCAAAGTCGGCATCTTCGAAGACCACGCAGTTTTCCGGCGCGACGCCCATGCGCTCGGCGCACAGCAGGAAGGTATCGGGCGCGGGTTTATGGTTGACCACATGATCGGCCGCCACCACCGCAGTGAAGTAATGACGCAGGCCCAGGTGCGCCAGCAGTGCCTCGGCGACGGCGCTTTCGCTGCCGGTACCCACCGACATCGGGCGACGGCCATGCCACGCCTTGACCACCTCAATCAGCGGCAATGGGCGTACGCTGTCCAGCAGCATCGCCTTAACCGCCTGGGTTTTTTCCTGCGCCAGGCGATGTGGATCGAGATCCGCTTGGTTGAGTTCAATAATCGCCTGGGCAATCCGCCAGGTTGGTGAGCCATTGAGCGCGACCATCGCCTGTTCGTCGAAACGCATACCGTAGCGGCCCAACACCTCGTTCCATGCCTGACGATGCGTCGGCTCGGTATCGAGAATGGTGCCATCCATATCAAAGATCAGTCCTGCGTAACCTTCGTACATTGTCTTCTCACCAACCGGTTAATGAATGGTTACTCTATCGCAAAAGCCCGTCGTTGTCGCGGCCAGCGGCTTAAACGACAAAGGCGCCCTCAGGCGCCTTCAGGCATAAAACCAGATAGCCGGTCTTATTTAATACGCAGATCGTTCTCGACCATTCGCACGCCCTGCACCCGACGGGTGACTTCTACCGCACGTTTAGCGCTATCAGCAGAGGAGACAAACCCGCTCAACTGCACGCGGCCTTTAAAGGTCTGGACGCTGATTTCTGAGGACTTGATTTCTTTATCATTAAAGAGCGCCGTTTTCACCTTAGTGGTCACCACGGTATCGTCAATGTAACCGCCGGTGCTTTCTTTGGTGGACGAACCGGCACAGCCAGTAAGGGCCGTCGCCACCAGCAGCGTCGCGCAAAAAGCAGGTATTGCTTTGAACCATTTCATGGATTTCTCTCCTTGCATTTATCTCAGCCTGATAACGCTGATATACAAGGATAAATTATAGTGGAAAGCGCGGCTTGCCAATAAAAAAAGTCAGGATGAAATCGGTGATGGAAAACGAGGTAATCGGGATGGAGAGAGAAGAGTGAGGATGGTGTATTCGAAAGGGTGCTGGCGATAATTTCGCAGACCGTAAAACAACATCGTCGCTGTTATTAAGGAGAATATGGTGCATCCGGGAGGATTCGAACCTCCGACCGCTCGGTTCGTAGCCGAGTACTCTATCCAGCTGAGCTACGGATGCATCGGGAAAGCTATTTTACTGCGGGGTTACTCTCCTGGCACTTACGATGGTTTCGCAAACCAGATAACAACATCGTCGCTGTTACTAAGGAGAATATGGTGCATCCGGGAGGATTACTCGGCTGCGCCTCGCCCTACGGGCCGTTGCTTACGCAACGTTATCCTCCCTGGTGCTGGCGATAATTTCGCAGACCGTAAAACAACATCGTCGCTGTTATTAAGGAGGATATGGTGCATCCGGGAGGATTCGAACCTCCGACCGCTCGGTTCGTAGCCGAGTACTCTATCCAGCTGAGCTACGGATGCATCGGGATTACTGCTGTAATTCTGATATCAAATTTCGCGATTTGCCATTCTTATTAAAGAATGGTGCATCCGGGAGGATTCGAACCTCCGACCGCTCGGTTCGTAGCCGAGTACTCTATCCAGCTGAGCTACGGATGCATCGGGAAACTTGCTTTACTACGCGTCAGTGTCACAACTAACACATGCCACACTGAGTATGATGGCCTAATCGGTAGAGTGACTCGATTATGCCTCGCACTGCGGGCCGCTGCTTTCACAGCGTTCTTCTCTCTTAATTCAGAAAGAAGATGGTGCATCCGGGAGGATTACTCGGCTGCGCCTCGCCCTACGGGCCGTTGTTTACTCAACGTTATCCTCCCTGGTGCTGGCGATAATTTCGCAGCCCCTGCAACAACGATATCGCTGTTACTAAGGAGAATATGGTGCATCCGGGAGGATTCGAACCTCCGACCGCTCGGTTCGTAGCCGAGTACTCTATCCAGCTGAGCTACGGATGCAAAATGGCGGTGAGGCGGGGATTCGAACCCCGGATGCAGCTTTTGACCGCATACTCCCTTAGCAGGGGAGCGCCTTCAGCCTCTCGGCCACCTCACCACACACACGCCTCTTTCGAGTGCTTTGAAGAACTTGTTTCTGCTCTTCGTCGCTGCGATGGCGCACATATTACTTTCTGGTACTTATAAGTCAAACACTTTTTCGAGACCTTCTTTCGTTTGCACACTTCGCACGCAATTCGCGTGCAAAAACGGCAAAAAGGGCAATTTATCAACAGGAAATCAGACCTGGCGCTGACATAACGCCAAACAGCCAAAGCGGCAAAGGGTGATGAAAACCGGTATTGCGCAGGGGGAAAAAGTGAAAAAGGCAAAAATAACGGCGGGAAGGGATGCGCCTCACTGGACAGCGAGGCGCGGAAACCTTAGTAACTGGACTGCTGGGATTTTTCAGCCTGAATACGCTGGTAGATCTCTTCACGGTGAACAGATACTTCTTTAGGGGCGTTTACGCCAATACGAACCTGGTTACCCTTCACCCCTAAAACTGTCACAGTGACCTCATCTCCAATCATGAGGGTCTCACCAACTCGACGAGTCAGAATCAGCATTCTTTGCTCCTTGAAAGATTAAAAGAGTCGGGTCTCTCGTATCCCGGCATTATCCATCATATAACGCCAAAAAGTAAGCGATGACAAATACCTTGCGGTATAAGGCAGTCATGGCATCACATTCTGTTAAACCTAAGTTTAGCCGATATACACAATTTCAACCCGACTTTATCGTTATCAGTACTTATGACGCAAGGTGCCGTTCCCCCGAGGTTACGGCACCTATACCCGTCATACTTCACGTTGCATGTGTGTTGGCTTTCCTCACTCACCCCAGTCACTTACTTGAGTAAGTTCCTGGGGATTCGCTACGTCGCCGCCTTCCTGCAACTCGAATTACTTAGGGTATAGGCGTTTATAGTTATTACAGTTTTGCGCTGACCCAGCCTTTCACACTGGCTAACGCTGCAGGGAGAGCAGACGCATCGGTACCACCGGCCTGCGCCATATCCGGACGACCGCCCCCTTTACCGCCCACCTGCTGAGCGACCATACCAACCAGCTCCCCTGCTTTCACGCGATCTGTCACATCCTTAGACACACCGGCAATCAGGGAAACTTTACCGTCTGCGACCGTAGCCAACACCACAATCGTCGAACCCAGCTGGTTCTTCAGATCATCAACCATGGTACGCAGCATCTTCGGCTCCACGCCGGCCAGCTCGCTGACCAGCAGCTTAACGCCGTTAATCTCTTCCGCTTTGCTGGAGAGGTTTGCGCTCTCCTGCGCCGCAGCCTGCTCTTTCAGCTGCTGCAGCTCTTTTTCCAGCTGACGGGTACGCTCCAGCGCGGCGCGAACTTTCTCGCCGAGATTGTGGCTGTCACCCTTCAACAGCTGTGCGATATCGCTGAGCTGATCGCTCTGCGCGTGCAGCATGGCTATCGCGCCTTCGCCGGTTACCGCTTCGATACGGCGCACGCCAGCGGCGGTACCGGACTCTGAGGTGATACGGAACAGGCCGATATCACCGGTACGCGCCGCGTGAGTCCCGCCGCACAGTTCGGTGGAGAAGTCGCCCATCTGCAGCACGCGGACGCGGTCATCGTATTTCTCGCCGAACAGCGCCATGGCGCCGGATGCGCGCGCGGCGTCGATATCCATGATATTGGTTTCGATAGCCAGGTTACGACGGATCTGCGCGTTCACCAGATCTTCCACTGCACGAATTTCTTCCGGCTTCATCGCTTCGAAATGCGAGAAGTCAAAGCGCAGCGCTTTATCGTTAACCAGCGAGCCTTTCTGCGCCACATGGGTGCCGAGCACCTGGCGCAGCGCCGCGTGCATCAGATGCGTCGCGGAGTGGTTCAGACGAATACGCTGACGGCGAGCCTCATCCACATCGGCCTGCACCGCGTCACCCACTTTCAGGGAGCCGCTGGCGACTTTACCGATATGACCAATGGCCTGGCCGTACTTCTGCGTGTCGCTGACGGCGAAGGAGAAGCCCGCGCCTTTCAGTTCGCCTTTATCGCCCACCTGGCCGCCGGATTCTGCATAGAACGGGGTCTGATCGAGGATCACCACCGCTTCCTGGCCGGCGCTGACGCTATCCACCGCTTTACCGTCGATAAACAGCGCGGTGACTTTGCCGTTCAGCTCCAGATGGTCGTAACCTTTAAATTCAGAGGCGCCATCAACGCGGATCATCGCGTTATAGTCAGCGCCGAAACCGCTGGACTCGCGCGCGCGGCGGCGCTGCTCTTCCATGGCGGCTTCAAAGCCGGCTTCGTCAACTTTAATGTTGCGTTCGCGGCACACGTCCGCAGTCAGGTCGACCGGGAAGCCGTAGGTGTCGTACAGACGGAAGGCCGTTTCGCCATCCAGCGTGTCGCCTTTCAGCTTCGACAGCTCCTCATCCAGCAGCGCCAGTCCGCGCTCCAGAGTGCGGGCAAACTGCTCTTCTTCGGTTTTCAGCACCTGCTCAACCTGAGCCTGCTGCTGTTTCAGTTCTTCACCGGCGGAACCCATCACGGCGATCAGCGGGGCAACCAGTTTCCAGAAGAAGGTGTCCTTCGCGCCCAGCATGTTACCGTGGCGAATCGCGCGGCGAATGATGCGACGCAGCACGTAGCCGCGGTTTTCATTCGACGGGATCACACCGTCAGCGATCAGGAACGCACAGGAGCGAATGTGGTCGGCAATCACGCGCAGCGACTTGTTCGTCAGGTCGGTCGCGCCGGTGACTTTCGCCACGCTGGCGATCAGATCGCGGAACAGGTCAATATCATAGTTGGAGTTAACGTGCTGCAGCACGGCGGCAATACGCTCCAGCCCCATACCGGTATCAACGGACGGCTTCGGCAGCGGCTCCATGGTACCGTCAGCCTGACGGTTGAACTGCATAAAGACGATGTTCCAGATCTCAATGTAACGGTCGCCGTCTTCTTCCGGGCTTCCCGGAGGGCCACCCCAGATGTGATCGCCGTGGTCAAAGAAGATTTCGGTGCACGGGCCGCACGGCCCCGTGTCGCCCATCTGCCAGAAGTTATCAGAAGCAAACGCCGCGCCTTTGTTGTCGCCGATGCGGATAATCCGCTCGCGCGGAACGCCCACTTCGTTAGCCCAGATGTCGAACGCTTCGTCATCGGTCTCGTAAACGGTAACCCACAGCTTCTCTTTCGGCAGGGCGAACCAGTTTTCACCGGTCAGCAGTTCCCATGCGTATTTGATGGCATCCTGCTTGAAATAATCGCCGAAGCTGAAGTTGCCCAGCATTTCAAAGAAGGTGTGGTGACGCGCGGTGTAACCGACGTTTTCCAGATCGTTGTGTTTACCACCCGCACGCACGCAACGCTGCGCGGTGGTCGCGCGCGAATAATTACGTTTGTCGAGGCCAAGGAAGACATCCTTGAACTGGTTCATCCCGGCGTTGGTAAACAGCAGGGTTGGATCGTTGTGCGGCACCAGGGAGCTGCTGGCAACTACCTGATGTCCCTTACTATGGAAAAAGTCGAGAAACGCCTGACGGATCTCAGCGGTGCTCTTGCTCATAATTATCCTGAAATCAAGCTACACGTCATCCTTCAAGTCGCCTCTGTCCTGGCTGCGCTTGCTCTCCCGGCACCGAACTGACGTGCGTTCCAGAAGATGTTCTCTCTTGCCGCCCTGATGCAGCTTGAATGATTTTGTGTATAAGGAATAATCGCCCTGGACGCTGTCTGTACTGTCACAACCAGCGGCCCGACGGAATAAAGTGGGAATAAGATAAGTTTTCTTTACGGCGAAGTAAAATCCCCGATGGGTCAATCTGCAAAATTTCGCCAGATTTCCTGGATATCTTCCATCAGGTAGCCGCGGTAGAGCAGGAATCGCTGAACTTTCACTTTTTCAGTAAAGGCGGAAGGTAACGGTTCGCCGTATTTACGCTGCGCCTGCTCCCTGGCAAGGCTCACCCAGTCGATATCACATTCGCGCATCGCCTGTTCAACGGCCTGGCGGGCAATCCCTTTCTGGCTGAGCTCCTGGCGAATGCGCGCCGGGCCATAGCCTTTGCGGCTCCGGCTGGCGATGAACTGGCCGACAAAACGATTATCGTCGAGATAGCGGTTTTCAATACACCAGGCAACCACCTGCTCCAGCTCTTCGGGGGTGACGTCCAGCGCCTCGGGGCCATTTTTGCTCATTACCGGAGCAGCCAGTTTGCGCCGCAGCTCCTGTTCGCTGTGGTCGCGCATGGCCAGAATGCGAATAGCGCGGTCCAGCAGGCGAGCATAGCCGGAGCGGCGTGATGAAGGTTCAGTCACAGGCACCTCAATAATCTAAGAAAAGCAAAAGGGCTGCATAAGCAGCCCTTTATCACTCTGTTAGACGATATCAGAAATCTTGTTCCGTTTCTTCTGCGCCGTTGCCGTCAACGGCGAAGTCCGGCGTAGAGTCCTGGTTGTTGAGCAGCAGTTCGCGAACTTTCTTCTCAATTTCTTTCGCCGCCGCCGGGTTCTCTTTCAGCCAGGTGATCGCGTTCGCTTTACCCTGACCAATTTTGTCGCCGTTGTAGCTGTACCAGGCGCCTGCTTTCTCAATCAGCTTCTCTTTCACGCCAAGGTCAACCAGCTCGCCGAAGAAGTTGATGCCTTCACCGTAGAGGATCTGGAATTCAGCCTGTTTGAACGGCGCGGCGATTTTGTTTTTCACCACTTTCACGCGGGTTTCGCTGCCGACAACGTTGTCGCCCTCTTTCACCGCGCCGATGCGACGGATATCCAGACGCACGGAGGCGTAGAACTTCAGCGCGTTACCGCCGGTGGTGGTTTCCGGGTTACCGAACATTACGCCGATTTTCATACGGATCTGGTTGATGAAGATCAGCAGCGTGTTGGACTGCTTCAGGTTACCCGCCAGCTTACGCATCGCCTGGCTCATCATACGCGCCGCGAGACCCATGTGAGAATCGCCGATTTCGCCTTCGATTTCCGCTTTCGGCGTCAACGCCGCGACGGAGTCGACGACGATAACGTCAACCGCGCCGGAGCGCGCCAGCGCGTCACAGATTTCCAGCGCCTGCTCACCGGTGTCCGGCTGAGAACACAGCAGGTTGTCGATATCCACGCCCAGTTTGCGCGCATAGACCGGGTCCAGTGCGTGTTCGGCATCGATGAACGCACAGGTTTTACCTTCACGCTGCGCTGCGGCGATAACCTGCAACGTCAGGGTGGTTTTACCGGAAGATTCCGGCCCGTAGATCTCGACGATACGGCCCATTGGCAGACCGCCGGCGCCAAGCGCAATATCCAGAGAAAGCGAGCCGGTGGAGATGGTTTCTACGTCCATAGAACGGTCTTCACCCAGGCGCATGATGGAGCCTTTACCGAATTGCTTTTCGATCTGGCCCAGTGCAGCCGCCAACGCTTTCTGTTTGTTTTCGTCGATCGCCATTGTTACTCCTAATCATGCAGGGTGAAGCGTGTTCGCTTCGCCGTTAATATTTGTTCAGTTGAAGCAATTATACTGTATGGTCATACAGTATCAAGTGTTTTGTAGAAATTGTTGCCAGAGCAGATTTAGCGCATAGGCCGTCGCCTGACGACGCACCGCTTCGCGGTCTCCGGCAAAGCATTCCCGCCGCGTCACCCCTTGCCCGCTCACGCTGGCGACACCAAACCACACCGTGCCGACCGGCTTTTCGTCGCTACCGCCATCCGGCCCGGCGACGCCGCTAACGGAGATGGCATAGTCCGCGCGCGCCGCGCGCAGTGCGCCGATCGCCATCTCGACCACCACCGGTTCGCTCACTGCGCCGTTGTCCCGCAGCGTCGCTTCGCTGACGCCGATCATTTGCGATTTGGCTTCGTTGCTGTAGGTCACAAAGCCGCGTTCAAACCACGCTGAGCTACCGGCAATATCGGTGAGCGCTTTCGCTATCCAGCCGCCGGTGCAGGATTCCGCCGTGGTCACCGTCGCACCACGCGCCTTCAGCGCCCGGCCCACCTTCTCGCTTAGCTGCATTAATTCTGAATCGGTCATTATCGCCCCGCTTTGGTCTGGATAAAGAGGCCATCAAAGATAGCACTTTCCACAGAGATATGGGGACGAGGTGTGGAATTTACGAGGGGACATCCAAAATGAGTCATCCCGGCGACGCCGGGATGATAAATCGCACGATTACTTCATGCTGGCGGCGATCAGCGCCACGTTATGACGCATCATTTTCACATAGCTATCCGCGACGCCACCCGGTGCGGAGAGCGCCTCCGGATAGAGTTCGCCCCCCGGCTGAGCGCCCGTCGCGTTGGCGATTTGCTTCACCAGCCGCGGGTCAAGCTGGTTCTCCATAAACCAGGTATGGACGCCATCCGCTTTGATTTGCTTAATCAGCGCCGCCACCTGCGCCGCGCTGGCCTCGCTCTCTGAAGAGAGTCCCTGCGGCGCGAGGAAGGTCACGTGATAAGCCCGGCCAAAATAGCCGAAGGCGTCATGGCTGGTCAGGACCTTGCGCTTTGCCAGCGGAATGGCGCTGAACTGCGCTTTCGCCCAGCCGTCGATGTTCGTCAACTGGTCGATATAGCGCTTGCCGCTGCTGGTCAACGCTGCTTTATCTTCCGGGTCGGCTTTCACCAGACCATCGAGGATATTCTGCGCATACAACGCGCCGTTCGCCGCGCTGTTCCAGGCGTGGGGATCGGTCACCGTTTTACCATCCTCATCAAGGGTATGGGTCTTGACGCCTTTCGACGCCACCACCAGCTCGCCCTTGAAACCGGAGGCCTTAATCAGGCGATCCAGCCACCCTTCCAGCCCCAGGCCGTTGACCACCACCACGTCGGCCTTGCTGAGCAGCGCACTATCCTTCGGCGAAGGTTCGAAGGTATGTGGATCGCCGTCCGGGCCGACCAGCGTATCCACATGGACATGCTCGCCGCCGACCTGCTGCACCATATCACCCAGCACCGAAAAACTGCTTACCACGTTCAGCGTTTTTGCCATCGCCCCCTGCGCCATCAGCCCCAATGCCAGCGCCACAACCATTGCACTACGTTTCATCATTTCCTTACCCCATCAATTTGCGCCAGCCGACCAGCAGCCGGCTATGCGTGCCAAAAAACAGCGAAATAAAAAACAGCGCGCTGGCGGTCAGCACGATGGCGGGCCCGGCGGGAAGACCGACCGCCCAGGAGAGACTTAATCCCAGCCAGGCGCAGAGTGCGCCGGAGAGCGCCGCCAGCAGCAGAATGCCCGGCAGCGTTCGCGCCCAGCAGCGTGCGGCAACCGCCGGAAGCATCATCACCCCTACCGCCATCAGCGTGCCGAGCACCTGAAACCCCGCCACCAGGTTAAGCACCAGCAGCGCCAGAAACAGTCCATGCAGCAGCGCGGGCAGTCGGGGGTTATTCACCTGCAGCCAGGCGCTGTCGAACGCCTCGCTGACCAGACCGCGGTAGCACAGCGCAATGCACAGCAGCGTCAGGCTGGCGACGCCGCTGACAAACAGCGCCGCATCACGATCGACCGCCAGAATAGAGCCAAACAACAGATGCAGGAGGTCGACGCTGGAGCCGCGTAGCGACACCAGGGTGACGCCCAGGGCCAGCGATCCCAGATAAAATCCGGCAAAGCTGGCGTCCTCTTTTAACGGTGTCCGCCGGCTCACCCACCCGGCCACCAGCGCCACCACGATGCCGGCGATGAAGCCGCCCAGGGTCATGGCCAGCAGCGACATGCCACTCAGCAGATACCCCACCGCCACCCCGGGGAGAATGGCGTGCGACAGCGCATCGCCCATCAGGCTCATGCGCCGCAGCAGCAGGAAGACGCCCAACATGGTGGTGCTCAGCGACAGCGCCAGACACACCACGAGGGCCCGGCGCATAAAACCAAATTCAATAAAGGGCTGAAAGAAGGTGTGCCAGATCATGCCGACCTCGCATGACTGAAAGCCGGAAGTACCGCCCGGGTGACGCCCCAGCAGGCGCGTTGGGCGGTCAGCAGCAGCGTCTCGGGGAAAAAGTCGGCCACCCGCTGGTTATCATGCAGCACCGCCAGGATGGTCTGCCCCTGCTGATGCATCTCGAGGATCAATTCCATCAGTTCGCGGCAGGTCGCTTCGTCGATGCCGGTGAAGGGCTCGTCGAGCATCACCAGCGGCGCCTGCTGCACCATCACCCGGGCAAACAGCATGCGCTGAAACTGGCCGCCGGAGAGCGCCTCAATCGGCGATTTCGCCAGACCCTCCAGCCCGACCCGCTCCAGCACCGCGCTGATACGTCGCCGGGTATCGCCGCCCAGACCGCGTAGCAGCGACACGCCGGGCCATGCGCCCTGACTCACCACATCCTGCACATTGAGAGGAAACTGCGACTCGAGGGCATGGCGCTGCGCCAGCCAGCCAATCACCGGCCGTTTGCCCTGCCAGCGCAGGCGGCCACTGACTGGCGGAAGAAACCCGGCGAGCGTTTTTAGCAAGGTTGATTTTCCGCAGCCATTGAGGCCAACGATTGCCGTCAGGCTGCCGGGGCATATCATCCCGCTCAGCGGAGGGGTGATCGCCACCCCGTCATAGCCAGCGACCAGCTGCTCCAGCTCAATCATGGCAGCGCCACCGCCCACCAGGTCGCTAACCATAGCGCCACCAGCAGCACGCCTGCGATGGCCGCGCGCGTCACGCCGGATGCCATAAAAACTGATGTGAACATATTTCACCTCTTTTAATGTTATAACATAACAATACAGAAGCGAAAAAAGAATGTAAATCAGTGTCAGTGGGCAGAAATGTAACAAAGGTCAACAACAGGCATGCGGGCGGGAATAAACGGGAGGTTAAGCGCGGCCTCCCCGGCGTCATCCCCCGGTCGCGCTGTGCTTACCGGGGCTACCAACCGGATACCAGACCGTAGCCCGGATAAGGCGCTACGCGCCGCTATCCGGGGAGGCTCGAAATCTGTCAGTAACGTAGCCGCAGTGTTGCCGATGGGCGACAAGCTGTCATTGAACTCTCCCCCGGTCGCGCTGCGCCTACCGGGGTTACCAACCGGATACCAGACCGTAGCCCGGATAAGGCGCTACGCGCCGCTATCCGGGGAGGTTCGAAATCTGTCAGTAACGTAGCCGCAGTGTTGCCGATGGGCGACAAGCTGTCATTGAACTCTCCCCCGGTCGCGCTGCGCTTACCGGGGCTACCAACCGGATACCGCATCGTAGCCCGGATAAGGCGCTACGCGCCGCTATCCGGGGAGGCGCGGAATCTGTCAGCCGGATGAAAATCAGTACCCGCCACGGGCCTGCGAAACCGCCAGGCCCAGCTGCCAGACGGCCATCGCGTAGTGCGTGCTGTGGTTGTAGCGGGTGATGGTGTAGAAGTTCGGCAGCCCGTACCAGTACTCATAGCCGGTGCCGACATCCAGCCGTAGCAGACTGGCCTGCTGATGGTTACCCAGCGGTTGGGTTGGGGTAAGCCCCGCCGCCGCCAGCTGCGAAATGCTGTATTTGGTTTTGAAACCATTCTCCAGCCCCGGCGCCTGGCCCAGCGCCTGCACCGCCACCAGATCGCCGCTCACCCAGCCATGCTGTTTGAAGTAGTTGGCCACGCTGCCGATGGCATCCACCGGGTCCCACAGGTTGATATGTCCGTCACCGTTAAAATCGACCGCATACTGCTTATAGGACGACGGCATAAACTGGCCGTAGCCCATCGCCCCGGCGAAAGAGCCTTTCAGATCCAGCGGGTCGTCGCTTTCGCTGCGCGCCATTAACAGGAAGGTTTCCAGCTCCGATGAGAAGTATTCGGCGCGGCGTGGGTAGCTAAACGACAGGGTCGCCAGCGCATCAAGGATACGGGTTTTGCCCATCACCCGGCCCCAGCGAGTCTCCACGCCGATAATGCCGACGATGATTTCCGGCGGCACGCCATAAACCTGATAAGCGCGGTTCAGCGCATCCTGATACTGGTTCCAGAACACTACGCCGTTCTGCACATTATCCGGGGTAATAAACTGTTTCTTGTAGCGCAGCCAGGCGCCGGTCGGCCCGGTCGGCGGCAGGCCGGTCGGCGCCTGACGATCCATCAGCCGCAGGACGTAATCCAGGCGCTTAGCCTGCGACAGGATCTCCTGCAGCTGCTGTCTGTCGAAGCCGTGCTTCGCCACCATCTTATCAATGAACTGTGCCGCCGCCGGGTTGTTGGCGAAGTCGCCGCCCATCTGCATCACGTTATGCTGCGGTTCCAGCAAAAAGCCGCCGGTTCCACTCGCCATCTCCGTTTCCGCGGGGGTCTTGGGTTTGCTGCTGCAGGCAGCGAGGAGCACACAAAGGGGAAGTAAAGCCAGATAGCGACGCTTCAACATGGGAATTCCATTTAACAAATTCAGCAAGGGATAATTATGGTAAAGCATGCGACGACCAACAAGAAAGCGGCAATCCGTTTGTAGACAAAATAGTCCTTCACCGCCCCCTTCCCGGCATGCTGTCATGCGCCTGATCGTTTCATTCTCTTACCGCCAAACTTTCAAAATAAAATATTTATCTTTCATTTTGCGATCTATTTAACACTTTAAAACCTTTCAAAGTGATTAAAATCAGCCTGCAGTTAGCAAGAAAAATAACACGCTGAAGGAGAGAACAATGATTGACGTCGTTACCCACGGCGCGGAGTGGTTTATCGGCCTGTTTCAGAAAGGCGGCGAGGTATTTACCGGGATGGTGACCGGGATCCTCCCCTTACTGATCAGCCTGCTGGTGATCATGAACGCGCTGATCAACTTTATCGGCCAGCAGCGGATCGAAAAACTGGCGCAGCGCTGCGCCGGAAATCCGATCTCCCGCTATCTGCTGTTGCCCTGCATCGGCACCTTCGTTTTTTGTAACCCAATGACCTTAAGTCTCGGCCGCTTTATGCCAGAGAAGTACAAGCCCAGCTATTACGCGGCGGCGTCCTATAGCTGCCACTCGATGAACGGTCTCTTTCCACATATCAACCCCGGCGAGCTGTTTGTTTATCTCGGCATCGCCAACGGCCTCACCACGCTTGGCCTGCCGCTTGGTCCCCTGGCGGTGAGCTATCTGCTGGTTGGGCTGGTGACCAACTTCTTCCGTGGCTGGGTCACCGACCTGACCACCTCTATTTTCGAGAGAAAAATGGCGATTCAGCTTGCCCGGAAAGTGCATCTGTCAGGAGCGACATCATGACCCGCATTCGTATTGAGAAAGGCACCGGCGGCTGGGGCGGCCCGCTTGAGCTCGACGTCGTCGAGGGCAAAAAGATCGTCTATATCACCGCCGGCACCCGCCCGGCGATCGTTGACCGCATCGCCAGCCTGACCGGCTGGCAGGCGGTGGACGGTTTTAAAGAGGGGGAACCGGCGGAAAGCGAAATTGGCATCGCCATTATTGACTGCGGCGGTACCCTGCGCTGCGGCCTCTATCCCAAGCGCCGTATCCCTACGGTGAATATCCATGCCACCGGCAAATCGGGGCCGCTGGCGCAGTATATCGTCGAGGATATTTACGTCTCCGGCGTTAAAGAAGAGAACATCAAACTGTTGGAAGATAGCGGCGAGACGGCAGCGCAACCACTCCCTGCCGCGGGTCGCGATTATGACGCCAGCAAAAAGATCACTGAACAGAGCGACGGTCTGCTGGCAAAGGTCGGCATGGGGATGGGATCGGTGGTGGCGGTGCTTTTCCAGGCCGGACGCGACACCATCGACACGGTGCTGAAAACCATTCTGCCGTTTATGGCCTTCGTCTCGGCGCTGATCGGCATCATCATGGCCTCCGGCATCGGCGACTGGATTGCCCACGGCCTGGCGCCGCTTGCCAGCCATCCGCTGGGGCTGGTGACCCTGGCGCTGATCTGCTCCTTCCCGCTGCTGTCGCCGTTTCTCGGCCCGGGCGCCGTTATCGCCCAGGTCATCGGCGTGCTGATCGGCGTCCAGATCGGCCTTGGCAACATTCCACCGCACCTCGCCCTGCCCGCGCTGTTTGCCATTAACGCCCAGGCCGCCTGCGATTTTATCCCGGTAGGCCTGTCGCTGGCCGAAGCCCGTCAGGATACCGTGCGCGTCGGCGTGCCGTCGGTGCTGGTCAGCCGCTTCCTCACCGGCGCACCAACGGTGCTGATCGCGTGGTTTGTTTCCGGATTTATTTACCAGTAAGAGGTTCCTGAAGATGACCGTCATTTACCACACCACCATTACCCGCATCGGCGCCTGCGCGACGATGGCGCTGGAAGAGCAGATGCTGATCACCTTCCGCGAGGGCGCCCCGGCGGATATCGAAGAGTATTGCTTTATTCACAACCACGGCGAGCTTGCCGGCCCCCTGGTACCGGGCGCAGAGCTGCAGCTCGGTGACAGACGTTATCCGGTGACCGCCGTCGGTGAGGTCGCCGAGCAAAACCTGCGCGAGCTGGGCCATATCACCCTGCGCTTCGACGGCCATCGTGAAGCGGAGTTTCCCGGAACCGTTCACGTCGCCGGCCCGGTGCCGGACGCTATCGCGACCGGCTGCGTACTGAAATTTGTTGCTTAGAAGGAGAGAAAGATGAATCAGGTTGCTGTTGTCATTGGTGGCGGACAAACCTTAGGAGAGTTTCTGTGCCGCGGTCTGGCCGCCGAGGGCTACCGCGTGGCGGTGGTCGATATTCAAAGTGAAAAAGCCAGCCGCGTCGCCCAGGAGATCAACGCTGAATATGGCGAAGGCACGGCATACGGCTTCGGCGCCGACGCCACCAGCGAAGCCAGCGTCACTGCCCTGGCTCACGGGGTGGATGAGATTTTCACGCGCGTCGATCTGCTGGTGTACAGCGCCGGGATTGCCAAAGCAGCGTTTATTAGCGACTTCGCGCTGGGGGATTTCGACCGCTCGCTGCAGGTGAACCTGGTGGGCTATTTCCTCTGCGCCCGCGAGTTCTCACGACTGATGATCCGCGATGGCATTAAGGGACGGATCATTCAGATCAACTCGAAGTCCGGCAAAGTCGGCAGTAAGCACAACTCCGGCTACAGCGCGGCGAAGTTCGGCGGCGTCGGGCTGACCCAGTCGCTGGCGCTGGATCTGGCGGAGTACGGTATTACCGTCCATTCGCTGATGCTCGGCAATCTGTTGAAATCGCCGATGTTCCAGTCGCTGCTGCCGCAGTATGCCACCAAGCTCGGTATCGATGAGAGCGAAGTCGAGCAGTACTACATCGATAAGGTGCCGTTGAAACGCGGCTGCGATTACCAGGATGTGCTGAACGTGTTGATGTTTTACGCCAGCCCGCAGGCGTCGTACTGCACGGGTCAGTCAATTAACGTCACCGGCGGCCAGGTGATGTTTTAAAAGGTTCCCGGATGGCGCTGCGCTTATCCGGGCTACAAAACCGGCGCACCACGCCGATCCGTAGCCCGGGTAAGGCGCTCGCGCCGCGACCCGGGTTCTTCCCGGCCCCATAAAGGAGACACCTATGGTTACCGCATTAATCACCGTCGCCGCTATCGCCTGGCTGACTCAGCTGGCTTTCGGCGGCTGGCAAATTCGCCGCTTCAATCGCGCCTTTGATAGCCTTTGCCAGCAGGGCCGCGTTGGCGTCGGCCGTTCCTCCGGGCGCTTTAAACCACGCGCGATTGTCGCTATCGCCGTCGATGAAAACGATCGTATTTGCGACACGCTATTGATGAAGGGCCTCACCGTCTTTGCCAGCCCGCAAAAAATCCCCACGCTTAGCGGTAAACATCTCAAGGAATTGCAGCCTGATGTGATCTTTCCCAATGATCCGCTCTGTCAGAATGCACTATCATTAGCGCTTAATCCGAAACATGCATAATTTCGTTGTGAAAGTTAATATCTTGCGAAATTATCATTTCGAAACTTAAACGCAGGATACAACGCCTATGAAACCACGTCAGCGCCAGGCAGCCATTCTCGAGCACCTGCAATCGCAGGGCAAATGCTCGGTCGAAGAGCTGGCGCAACACTTCGACACCACCGGCACCACTATCCGCAAGGATCTGGTGATTCTGGAGAATGCCGGGACCGTCATCCGCACCTACGGCGGCGTAGTGTTGAATAAAGACGAGGCCGACCCGCCTATCGACCACAAGACGCTGATCAACACCCATAAGAAAGCGCAGATTGCCGAGGCCGCCGTACGCTACATCCACGATGGCGATTCAATCATCCTCGACGCCGGCAGCACCGTGCTGCAGATGGTGCCGCTGCTGAGCCGCTTCAATAACATCACGGTGATGACCAACAGCCTGCATATCGTCAACGCCCTTTCTGAGTTCGATAACGAGCAGACCATCCTGATGCCGGGTGGCACCTTCCGTAAAAAATCGGCTTCATTCCACGGCCAGCTGGCGGAAAACGCTTTCGAACAATTCAGCTTCGACAAACTGTTTATGGGCACCGATGGCATTGATCTGGTGGCAGGCGTTACCACCTTTAACGAGGTCTATACCGTCAGTAAGGCGATGTGCAACGCCGCCCGCGAAGTGATCCTGATGGCCGACTCATCAAAGTTTGGCCGTAAAAGTCCCAATATCGTCTGCGGCCTTGAACGCGTGGATAAGTTGATTACCGATGCCGATATTGACCCTGAATTCCAGCGGGCGCTGGAAGCCAAAGGTATTGAAGTCATTATTACTGGAGAACATCATGAGTAACTTTTTGTTAGAGGCCGGACGCCAGACCCTGATGCTTGAGCTACAGGAGGCGAGCCGCCTGCCGGAACGCTTGGGCGACGACTTCATCCGCGCGGCGGAAACCATCATCCACTGCGAGGGCAAACTGATTGTCTCCGGTATCGGTAAATCCGGCCACATCGGTAAAAAGCTGGCGGCAACCTTCGCCAGCACCGGCACCCCGGCCTTTTTCGTCCATCCGGCGGAAGCCCTGCACGGCGATCTCGGTATGCTCGATAGCCGCGACGTGATGCTGTTTATCTCCTACTCCGGTAGCGCAAAAGAGCTGGATCTCATCGTGCCGCGGCTGGAAGAGAAATCCATTCCGCTGCTGGCGATGACCGGCAAATCCACCTCGCCGCTGGCGCTGGCGGCAAAAGCGGTGCTGGATATCGCCGTGGAGCGTGAAGCCTGTCCGATGCACCTGGCGCCGACCTCCAGCACCGTTAACACGCTGATGCTGGGCGATGCGCTGGCGATGGCGGTGATGCAGGCGCGCGGTTTCAATGAAGAAGATTTCGCCCGTTCCCACCCGGCGGGCGCCCTCGGCGCGCGTCTGCTGAACAAAGTACATCACCTGATGCGCCGCGACGAAGAAGTGCCGCGGGTCAATGCCGGGGCCAACGTCATGGACGCCATGCTCGAACTCAGCCGAACCGGGCTCGGCCTGGTGGCGGTCTGCGATGAAGCCAACCGCGTGCAGGGCGTTTTCACCGACGGCGACCTGCGCCGCTGGCTGGTTGCTGGCGGTACGCTCAACGATGGCGTCACTCAGGCGATGACCCGCAACGGCGTGACGCTGCAGGCGGAAAGCCGCGCGGTGGAAGCCAAAGAGCGACTGATGAAACACAAAATCAGCGCCGCGCCGGTGGTGGATGAAAACGGCCAACTGGTCGGCGCCATCAACCTGCAGAATTTTTACCAGGCAGGGATCCTTTAAGTCCCAGACGTTTCGCCAGCCGATGCAGGTTGGCGACGTCCAGTTCCAGCGCACGGGCGGTCGCCGCCCAGTTGCGCTGGTTCGCCTCCAGCGCGCGGCTAATCGCTTCCCGCTGAAAAGAGTCGGTCGCCTCGCGCAGATTGACCTTCTCCATCGCAGGTACTGCTGCCGCCGTCTCAGTCGGTAACATCGGTGCCATCACCGCAAACTGGAAATGCTGCGGCTCCAGCACCACTTCATCGCCGGCCTGGGTGGCCCGCGCCAGCACCACCGCCCGGTGAATAGCATGCTCAAGTTCGCGCACGTTGCCCGGCCAGGACCACTGCTGCAGCCTGCCGCGCGCCGCTTCGCTGAGTATCACCCGCGCCAGCCCCATTCGCAGGCGGCACTGCTCGCAGAAATAGCCCGCCAGCAGCACCACATCGCTGTCCCGCTCGCGTAGCGCCGGTACCGACAGCGGAAAGACGCTCAGCCGATGGTACAGGTCGGCGCGAAAGCGCCCTTCCACCACCTCCTGGCGCAGATCGCGGTTCGTCGCCGCCAGCACCCGCACATCGACCCGCAGGCTGCGGTCATCGCCGACGCGCTGAATATCGCCATACTGCAGCACCCGCAGCAGTTTGGCCTGCAACGCCAGCGACAGTTCGCCAATTTCATCAAGGAACAGGGTGCCGTTATCCGCCATCTCAAATTTACCGCTGCGGTTGCTGATAGCCCCGGTAAACGCCCCTTTCACATGACCGAACAGCTCGCTCTCCGCCACGCTTTCCGGCAGCGCCGCGCAGTTGAGATAGACCAGCGGGTTGGCCGCCCGCGGAGAGCCCTGATGCACCGCCTTCGCCACCAGCTCTTTACCGGTGCCGGTTTCGCCGTTAATCAGCACGTTTAAATCCGAGGCGGCGACGATATCGATCTCTTTTTTCAGCTGCAGCATGGGCGCTGACAGGCCGATAATTTCCTGGCGCTCGGGTTGCGCATAATTGACCGGCTGCGCCGGCAACACGTTTTGCGCCTCAAGGCGGGCGATGAGCAGCGCGTTATTCAAGGCGCCGGCCACCAGGGCGGCAATCAGCCGCAGCTCTTCATCGCTGAAGCTGTCAAAACGATCGGCATCCATCCCATCAAGGGTCAGCGCGCCAATCAGCGTCTGCCCGGCAAACAGCGGCAGGCCAACGCAGGCATGAA
This sequence comes from Klebsiella sp. H-Nf2, assembly GCF_002806645.1. NCBI lineage: Bacteria > Pseudomonadati > Pseudomonadota > Gammaproteobacteria > Enterobacterales > Enterobacteriaceae > Klebsiella > Klebsiella sp. H-Nf2. Next base: position 602,077 of record NZ_PIBL01000002.1, on the reverse strand, counting down.
CCTTAAGGCTCTCCTGGCCGGGGATCAGGCCGTCATAGGGGTCGGGCAGGTCGCTATCCGCCGGGAAGCGCACCACATCCCCGGCGCGCGCAATCGCCTCAAGCCGCGGGTGTCCTTCCAGGGCAAAGCGCCGACCAAGCACATCCTGCGCCAGGCCATCGATCGCCAGCGGCACAAACTGATGCGCCTCATAGCGCAACAGCGCCGAGGCATCGCAGCCGAGGATTTGCCGCAGGGTGGTAATCAGGCGCGAAAAACGGTCGGTGTGACCAATATCGCTTTGTAAATCAATGGCGATTCTCGCCAGCTCGTCGACGGAAAAACTCATTGCCGCTCCATTGTCATTTTGACAATACACATTGTCATATCGACTATTTTAACCATTGTCATTTTGACAGCAATCAAAATCAGAAAAAATTAAAAATAGCTAATTATCAATGAATTAAAAAATTGGCACGCAACTTGATATAAGCCAGTCAACTGAGTTTAAACACACTGTATTGATTGAGGTTGCTATGTCTATTGCGGTTAAAAATAACATTCTTTGGGTTGGCCAACGCGATTGGGAAGTGCGTGATTTCCACGGTACCGAATATAAAACGCTGCGCGGCAGCAGCTACAACAGCTATCTCATCCGCGAAGAGAAAAACGTGCTGATCGATACCGTCGATCATAAATTCAGCCGCGAGTTCGTGCAGAACCTGCGCCGCGAAATCGATCTGGCCGACCTCGACTATATCGTCATTAACCACGCCGAAGAGGACCATGCCGGCGCGCTGACTGAGCTGATGATGCAGATCCCGGATACGCCGATCTACTGCACCGCCAACGCCATCGACTCGATCAACGGCCACCATCACCATCCGGAGTGGAACTTCCACGTGGTGAAAACCGGCGATACTCTCGATATCGGTAATGGTAAACAGCTGATCTTCGTGGAAACACCGATGCTGCATTGGCCTGACAGCATGATGACCTACCTGACCGGCGACGCGGTGCTGTTCAGCAACGACGCCTTCGGCCAGCACTACTGCGACGAACACCTGTTCAACGATGAAGTGGACCAGATTGAACTGTACGAACAGTGCCAGCGCTACTACGCCAACATCCTGACGCCGTTTAGCCGTCTGGTGACGCCAAAAATTACCGAGATCCTCGGCTTCAACCTGCCGGTGGAGATGATTGCCACCTCCCACGGCGTGGTCTGGCGCGATAACCCGACGCAAATCGTCGAGAAATACCTCGAGTGGGCGGCGGATTATCAGGAAGATCGCATCACGATTTTCTACGACACCATGTCCAACAACACCCGTATGATGGCGGACGCCATTGCCCAGGGGATCACCGAAGTCGACCCGCGGGTAGCGGTAAAAATCTTCAACGTCGCCCGCAGCGACAAAAACGACATTCTCACCAATGTTTTCCGCTCGAAAGGCGTACTGGTGGGCACCTCCACCATGAACAACGTGATGATGCCGAAAATCGCCGGGCTGGTGGAAGAGATGACCGGGCTGCGTTTTCGCAATAAACGCGCCAGCGCCTTTGGCTCGCACGGCTGGAGCGGCGGCGCGGTAGACCGCCTGTCCACCCGTCTGCAGGATGCTGGGTTTGAGATGTCGCTGAGCCTGAAAGCCAAATGGCGCCCGGATATCGACGCGCTGGAACTGTGCCGCCAACACGGACGCGACATCGCCCGCCAGTGGGCCCTCTCGCCGCTGCCGGTTGCTGAAGCAGCGACAACGCCGGAACCACAGGACTGCGCCTGTGCCGCCGCCGCGGCCGCCGATCTCGGCCCCATGATGCAGTGCAGCGTGTGTCAGTGGGTCTATGACCCGGCGAAAGGCGAACCTAACCAGGATGTCCAGCCGGGTACGCCGTGGAGTGAAGTGCCGGACAATTTCCTCTGCCCTGAGTGTTCTCTTGGCAAAGATGTCTTTGACGTACTGGCAACGGAGGCAAAATGAGTGATGGCATCGTCATCATCGGCTCGGGCTTCGCGGCCCGCCAGCTGGTGAAAAATATCCGTAAGCGGGATACGCAAATCCCGCTGACCCTCATCGCCGCCGATAGCATGGATGAATACAACAAACCGGACCTCAGCCATGTCATCAGCCGCGGGCAGAACGCCGACGATCTCACCCTGCAAAGCGCGGGCGAGTTCGCCGAGCAGTACACTCTGCGCCTGTTTCCCCACACCTGGGTGAGCGATATCGACGCCGAAAACCGGTTAGTGAAGAGCCAGGATAACCAGTGGCGCTATGACAAACTGGTGCTGGCCACCGGGGCGACGCCGTTTATCCCCCCGGTACCGGGACGCGAGCTGATGCTGACGCTGAACAGCCAGCGCGAATACGGCGCGGCGCAGAGCCAGCTGCACGACGCGACGCGCGTGCTGATCGTCGGCGGCGGCCTGATTGGCTGTGAACTGGCGATGGATTTCTGCCGCGCCGGTAAAGCGGTGACGGTCGTCGATAACTCCGCCAGCGTGCTGGCGGCGTTGATGCCGCCGGAGGCCAGCAGCCGCCTGCAGCATCGGCTTACCGAGATGGGCGTACATCTGATGCTGAAATCGCAGCTGGAAGGGCTGGAGCAAACCGCCGATGGCATCCGCGTCAGCCTTGACCGCCAGCGGGCGATAACCGTCGATGCGGTGGTGGCCGCCGCCGGCCTGCGCCCGGAAACGTCGCTGGCGCGCCACGCTGGATTGCAGATTAACCGCGGCGTGGTGGTCAATAGCCAGCTGCAAACCAGCGACCCGGCGATTTACGCCCTCGGCGACTGCGCGGAAATCAACGGCATGGTGCTGCCGTTCCTGCAGCCGATTTTGCTCAGCGCGCTGTGCCTGAGTAAAAACCTGCTGGCGCAGACGGGCGAGCTCACCTTGCCGCCGATGCTGGTGAAAGTGAAGACCCCGGACCTGCCGCTGCATCTGGCCGGCGACACCCGCCGCGACGATCTGACGTGGAATATCGTGGCCGCCAAAGAGGGGCTGGTGGCGAAAGGCCTGGATGCAGAGAATCAACTGCGTGCCTTTGTGGTCAGCGAAGACAAGATGAAAGAAGCCTTTGCGCTGCTCAGGCAGCTGGTAAGTTGATTGCCGTCCAGGCAGCCCTGTTTTGCCGGGTGGCGCTACGCTTACCCGGCCTACGGAGGCCGCCCGTAAGCTCATATACTGTAGGCCCCCGCCGGGGCAGGGGCGGCGACTGGCCGCCCCCTGTGCGCACCCTGCGCCACGGAAAACAGAGTGCAGAAAAATTAACCGGGAGCGCAGGTTCGGTTAACACTTAATACGTTGATTCTGTCTGAGCAGACTCCTGCAGCACCTGCAGAATGTTGGCGGCGGCGGCGGTCCCCATTTTGATGTAAGAGGCGTCGCTTACGCCGCCAACGTGCGGAGACAGAATGACATTATCAACCGCCTGCCAGATGTGCGGCGTAGTTAATGGTTCACTGTTAAAGCTGTCGAGCGCCGCCCAGCGCAACGTCCCCGCTTTTAATGCTGCGGCCAGCGCCGCATCGTCAATCAACCCGCCGCGCGCAGTATTCACCAGGATAGCGCCCGGCTTACACTGCGCCAGCGTGGCGGCATTGATCATTCCCCTGTTGTGTTGCGTCAAGGGACAATGAAGGGACAGAACATCGGCCTGCATCAGCAGGTCTTTGAGTTCGTCAACACGTTCACATTCCGGCGGGACCGTTTTCGCGTAGGGATCGTAAGCCAGAACCTTCATACCAAAGGCGACGGCAATTTTCGCCACACGGCTACCAATGGCGCCGAGGCCGACCAGCCCCAGCGTTCTGCCCTCAAGTTCGAGCGATTTATGCGTTGATTTATCCCAGTGCCCTTCGCGCAGGCGGCGGTCAAGGGGAATGACCGACTTGGCACAGGCCAGAATTAACGCCCAGGTGTGTTCGGAAACCGCGGCGGCATTGGCCCCCGTCGCCGCGCGAACCATTATGCCGCGCGCGGTGGCCGCCTCAACGTCAATGACATCAATGCCGCTGCCATGTTTGGCAATCACCTTCAATGCCGGGGCGGCATCCATGACGGCGGCCGTGATTTTGCCATAGCGCACCAGTATCGCGAGCGGATTGTGCTGCTGGCACAAGGCTATCAGCTGGGATTCTGTTGGCTGGCGGCCGGCAAAGACAAGCTCGTAATCTTCCAGCATCCCCAGCGCTGCTGCAGCCAAATCGCTGCCGGTAATCAGGATGACGTTTTTAGCGCTCATGGCAGTGTCTCCCCTTCGCTCAGCATCCCTGCCTGACGCAGAGCACTCTCCAGCCAGTGCGGACGAAGGTCGCCGTCGCGGATAGCAACCAGACGTTTTGATTCCATCGCCAGTTTGCCTTTCGCCAGTTCGATGATGGTGCGAACTTCATCGCGCGGGATAACGACCACGCCGTCAATATCCCCTACCACTAAGTCACCTGCCTGCACGGCGGCGCCACCGACTGAAATAGCGTGATTGACCCTGCCTGGAATGAACTTGGTGGGGCCGCACGGATTCAGGCCGGCGGCGAAAACCGGAAAGCGTTGGTTACTTAAGGTTTCCGCATCGCGAACGGCGCCGTCAATGATAATCCCTGCGATACCGCTGGCCTGGGCCTGCGTCGCCATGATCTCTCCCAGCAGCGCGCAGGAGAGATCGCCCTTCCCGTCGATGACCAGCACATCGCCAGGTTTGGCGACGGCCATTGCGGCGTGAATAGCGAGGTTATCCCCCGGGCGGACCTCTACGGTAATCGCTGGCCCGGCAACCGCCATATGCGGCGCCAGCGGCTTGATGCGGCCATGTAATGTGCCACGGCGTCCGGCCACGTCAGCCAGAATGGCGGCCTGAAATTCGGCGGCCTGGCGGACCTCTTCCGCGTCAACACGCGCAATATCAAAGTTGATGAGTTTCTGTTGCGAAGCAGGCATGGTTACTCTCCATTTGTTTTACTAGATACAACTCACGTGTACTATATAAAACAACTATACGAGCATTGCTTCGCTTTTCGCCAGTGTTGCGAAGTTGTTTGTGATGTAAACACGAAGTTACTCACAAAATTCAGGTACAATTTTGTTCGGCAAAAAGGAGAACATGATGGGGAATGAAGGCGTAATTGCCGTTGAAAAGGCGCTGGCTTTACTTGATTGCTTCCGTCCCGGTAATGACAGTCTGACGTTAACGGAGCTGGCCCAGCTTTCGGGATATCACAAAACAACCGTTTATCGCCTGATGAATTCGCTTGAGCGAATGAACTACATCATCCGGCACGACGATGGCACCTATACGCTCGGCCACCGTCTGCTCTATCTCGGCAAGCTCTATGAGCAATCATTTGAACTTGCCAGAGTCGTACAGCCGGAATTGCAGGCGCTGTCACAGGCCTCCAGCGAAAGCGCGAGCTGGTATGTGATTGAGGGGGGACAGCGCCTGTGTCTGTTCCGCGCCGAAGCCTCCCAGGGATTACGCCACAGCAACCTGCCCGGTAGCCAGTTCCCGCTGGATGGTTCCGCTATCAGCAAGGTTTTACGCCACTGGGGCTTGGGTGAATCGTTGCAGGAAGACGAACCGACGCTGCCGTTTTATACCTCCGGCGCGCGCGACCCGCACACCGCGGCCTTCGCAATGCCAGTGTTTGGCGTCCACGATAAACTGATCGCGGCGCTGGCCCTGACCGGGCCGGCATCGCGTCTGACGGAAGATCTTAAAGAGAGCGGCATCAGCCAGCTCATGCAGGAGACGGCCAACCGCCTGTCGCTCAAGCTAGGCGCCAGCAAGCCATTCTGCGAAAGGTTTTACGGTCTGAAAGAGTAAGATTGGCTAAGAAGGCGGGAAAAATCCCGCCTTTGCTTATTAATGGGTCACCTGTTTTTCCTGCCTGGCAGTCTGCGAGTAACGCCGTCCCATGGCCAGCACCGCAATGCCGCCTGCCAGACACAAGGCGGCCAGCGGCAGCATCGCCAGCGTATGGCTTCCTGTCCGTTCGTTAATAATGCCATAGGCATTCACCATCACCGCGCCGCCAATCAGGTTGGCGATCGCGCCGATGGCCGCCAGCCCGGCGGCAGCTGACGTGCTGCTCATCCAGCCCGATGCCAGCGCCCAGAAGGGGCCCTTCGCCGCATAAGCGCCAATCAGTATGGTACTGAGGATCATAATGGTGGCCGGAAGCGACAGATTGATAAACGCCGCGAACACGCCAGCCGCAATCATAAAGAGGGTAAGCGCCGTGTGCCAGCGACGTTCATTTTTCCGGTCCGAACTGCGTCCCCAGACAATCATCAGCACCGACGCCAGTCCATAGGGGATGGCATTCAGCAGCCCGGTGGTCAGGTTATCAAGATGGAACGACTTCAGCAGCTGTGGAGACCAGACGCTAAGCGTGGTGCCGGCAGACGACGCGCCGGCGTAAATCAACGCCATCAGCCAGATTTGGCGGTGCTTCAACAGTTGCCATGTGGTGGTGTGGCCGATCTGTGTCTGCTGTTGGCGCTCCGCCTGAAGCGTGTTTTCCAGCCACGCTTTCTGCCGGTCGTTTAACCAGGCAGCCTGATGCGGGCGGTCGCGCAAAATAAAGAAAGCGGCAATCCCCAGCAGTACCGCCGGCAACCCTTCAATAATGAATAACAGATGCCAGCCGCGCAGCCCTAACCAGCCATCCAACATCAGGATCAGCCCAGAAAGCGGTGAGCCGATAAAGTTAGCCAGCGGAATGGCCACCATAAAAGAGGCAATGATGCGCGCACGGTAGCGTGACGGGATCCACCAGGTAAGATAGAGCACCACGCCCGGAAAAAAGCCTGCTTCGGCAGCACCCAGTAAAAAACGTACGATGTAAAGGGAGGTGGTGTTTTGCACCAGCGCCATACACATCGATACCACTCCCCAACTGATCATAATGCGCGGGATCCACAAGCGGGCCCCCACCTTCTGCATCGCCAGGTTGCTGGGCACCTCAAAGATAAAATAGGCCACAAAATACAAACTGCTGGCGAAGCCAAAAGCCGCCTTACTCAGGCCCAGATCCTCATTCATCTGCAGCGCAGCCATACCAATATTGCCCCGGTCAATAATCGATACCAGGTAGCTGACAACCAGGAAAGGCAGGATGCGCCAGATAACCCGCCGCATGGTCTCTTTTTCCAGCGCGTCGTTATCGATAGCGCGGTTCGGTAATTGATCGGTCATGGTTTCCTCGCAGGGTTTCATTATGTTTATCAGGAAAACGATGTAGTGACGAAATAAGTGACTTCAGCCTGATGCGTCCGTTTTGCCGCGCCCGGAGATGAGGATGGGCTGCCTGGGTTGTCATGTTGCTTCACCAGGTAACGCAAGCCACACGTTTCTGGTCGCAAGGTGCGGCGCGGTAACGATCTCCATGAACATCTCGTCTTTGTTGCACTGTGTACAACCAAGTTTTATTTTACAAAACTACTATAACGAGGCTGCCGTGTTTTTATCCAGTTAACGATTGGTTTAAATTATGTAAATAAGAGGTAAATCACAGATGCTTCGGGTCGTTAAAACGAGGGAAAATGAAGATTTGATAAAAAATAATAATTTTTCAATGAGTTAAGTAATTGAGATTATTGACGCAGAGCGATGCCTCGCCAATACCTGGGTCAGCCTGCGCAGAGCAGCGCCGCCTGGCAGGTCGGGTAGCCCGGCTAAGCGCAGCGCAAGCCGGGAAAATATCCAGGCTAACGCGCCAGATTGTCGTAGCCGCGCCAGCGGTAGTTAAGCACCGACAGCGCCCAACAGGCGACAAACAACCCGACCACCACAAATCCGGCGTCGCCAAGGTTATCGTTTAACATCCCCACCCAGCGCCATATCCCGCCACTGAGCGCAAACTTATCCATTAGCAGACCCAGCGCCTCCAGACCGCCAATAAACAGCGCCACTACCACCGAGGTGCCGGTGATGGTCATATTGTAATAAAGCTTGCGCTGCGGTTTGCTGAACGCCCAGCCGTAGGCGCCGACCATCAGCACGTTATCGAGGGTATCCACCAGCGCCATACCGCTGGCGAACAGCGCCGGGAAGACCATAATCGACCAGACGGAAATCCCGCTCGACGCGCCGGCGGCGGAGATACCCAGCACACCGATTTCGGTAGCAGTATCAAAACCGAGGCCGAACAGGAAGCCGACCAGGTACATCTGCCAGCTGCGGCTAACCAGACGGAAGGTTTTGCCAAACAGCCAGCTCATCACCCCGCCGCCGCTGACGATTTCGTCGCTCACTTTCTCACCGCGCTTCCACGCCCGAAAGCTGCGCCACACGCTGCGTAAAATCACCAGGTTGATAAAGGCCATCGCCAGTAAAAACAGGGCCGACACGGCGGTGCCGATGACGCTACCGGTGTCGTGCAGCCAGCTCATCTGCGCGCTGAAGGCCGTGGCGGTCGCGGCAATCGCAGCCGAGGCCAGCACCACAATCGATGAGTGGCCCAGCGAGAACCAGGCCCCGACGGCGAATGGCCGCCGCCCCTGCTGCATCATCTTGCGGGTCACGTTATCAATCGCTGCGATATGGTCGGCATCAACTGCGTGGCGCAGGCCGTAGCCCCAGGCCAGCAGGCTGGCGGCCATCAGCGCGCCGCTGTCGCCAAAGGCCTGCAGCGCCCAGCACCAGGCCAGTAAGTTTGCCGCGATCAACCCCAACACCAGTCCCGCAGCGCGCGGCTGCTGGCGTAAAACTGTCATTATCATTGTTGTGTTCCTTGAGCCTGCCCGCGGGCGGCGGCGATCACCGCCTGACCATATGCGATTGCGCCGTCGCCGGCCGGCAACTGCTGCGCAAACAGCAGAGTAAAATCCGCCAGATAAAAGGTCAATCGCGCCGCCAGCAGGCGGTTATGCAGCACCCCGCCGCTGCAGACTATCGTGTCGAGGTCGCGGGCGGTGGCGCAGTCACGGGCCATCGCCGCCAGCCCACAGGCCAGGGCGTCATGGAAGGCCCAGGCTTTCTGCGCCGGGGTCGCCTGCCAGCCCAGCCATTGTCGCCAGAACGTTGCTAAGTCCAGCGCGTCGTCGCGCCACGGCAGCGTAACCGGGTGGCTGACGCCGGGGCAGCTGGCGGCCAGCGCCTCCAGCCGACAGGCCGCTTCGCCTTCATAGCTCAGGCTCTCCGGCGCGCAATCCAGCGCACAGGCGACGGCGTCAAACAGCCGTCCGCAGGACGAGGCGCGCGGCGCGTTAATGCCGCGATCGATGGCCTGCGCCAGCAGCGGCCAGTTGCGCTGGCGCAGGGGGGCGGTCTGCGGATAATTCTGCCAGTCAGGGACAAAGGCCAGGCACTGAGCCAGCAGATTTCGCCACGGCTGGTGCGCCGCCAGGTCACCGCCCGGCAGCGCGACGGCCGGCAACCCGCCAAGATGTTCGCACTGGCGATAGTTAACCCGCAGGCACTCCCCGCCCCACAGCGCGCCGTTCTCCCCCATACCGATGCCGTCGAGGGTCAGGGCGATAACGTCGCCGCCGTCAAGCGGCCAGCGGTGCTCGGCCAGGCACGCCGCGGCATGAGCATGGTGATGCAGCACCGTCTCCACCGGCAGCGACAGGGACGCCGCCCACTGCGTTGAGCGATAGCCGGGATGGGCATCAACCACCACCCGCTGCGGCACAAACGCGTAAATGCTTTGCATCAGTTGCAGGGTGCTGCGCCACTGCTGTTCAACGCCTTCCTCGCCAAGATCGCCAAAGTGCTGGCTCAGCACCGCTTCGCTGCCGCGCGCCAGGCAGAAGGTATTTTTCATATCCGCGCCGAGAGCCAGCAGCGGCGGGATGTCTCGTAGCCCCGGCGGCAGCGGCAGCGCATCCGGGACGTAGCCCCGGGCGCGGCGCAGCATTTCACCGCTTGACCGCACCAGCGAATCATCCAGCCGCTGCACGATGTCGCGGTTATGGAGCAAAAAGCCGTCGGCGATGTCGGCTAAATCGTTGAGCGCCTGAGTATTACTTAACGCCGGCGGACGGCCGCTAAGGTTGCCGGAGGTCATGACGATGGGGCGCGCCAGAGCCTGCAGAAGCAAATGCTGCAGCGGATTAGACGGCAGCATCACCCCTACTTCCGCAAGCCCTGGCGCAATCTCGTCACACAGGCCGGAGACCTGCGCTTTAGCAATCAGTACGATGGGCGCTGCCGGGGAGCCCATCAGCGCCGCGGCGTCGGCGGGTAAGCCCGTCGCTGACGGCAACATCACCGCCAGCGGTTTCGCCGGACGGTGTTTCCTCGCCCGCAGCGTGGCAACGGCAGCGGGATTACCGGCATCGCAGGCCAAATGAAAGCCACCGATACCTTTTATCGCCACGATGTCGCCTGCCGCCAGCCGCGTGATGGCCGCCTGCAGCGCAGCCTCGCTGTTCAGCGTTTCCCCCTCTGCCCGCCATTCCAGGCGCGGCCCGCAGTCGGGGCAGGCCACCGGCTGGGCGTGAAAACGGCGATCCGCAGGATCGCGGAATTCAGCCTCACAAGGGGAACAGAGCGGGAACGGCGCCATTGCGGTGAAAGGCCGGTCGTAGGGCATGGCGCGGATAATGGTCAACCGCGGCCCGCAGTGTGTGCAGTTGATAAAGGGGTAGCGGTAGCGGCGCGCCCGGGGATCATTCATCTCCGCGAGGCACGCCGGGCAGGTCGCGGCATCGGGCACGATCTGGGTGCGCATGCGTCCCGCCCCGCTCTCGCGGATGGTGAAATCCTGCGGCGTGGCCGTCCAGCAATAAGGGGTGCAGTCGGTGCTGTCGATACGCGCCAGCGGCGGGCAGTGGTCAGCCAGAGCGGCAGTAAAACCATCGTCGCCCCCGGCCAGCCGCACCAGTACGCCGTCACCGTCATTACAGACATCGCCGCAGCGGGCCTGCGTCCGGGCCAGCTGCCAGACAAAGGGGCGGAACCCCACCCCCTGCACTTTACCGCGAATGCGGATTTGCACCCCGTTCATCCCGCGACTTACCAGGCCAGCGCCGTACGGCGACGTTTCTCGATATTCATCTGCTCCAGCTTGTTGCGGTCAACGCACACCAGGGCGTGCGTCGGGCAGACTTCCATGCAGGCCGGGCCGCTCTCGCGGTGGAAGCAGAGGTCGCACTTGTTGGCTTCGGCTTTTTCCGCCACAACGTTCAGTCCGGCGCCGCTATGGCGGATCACCGGGCGCACCACCACCTCCATCGCCCCGTACGGGCAGGCAACAACGCAGGTTTTGCAGCCGATGCAGCGCTCCTGCATCACATGGACAAAGCCTTTATCGCGGCTGATGGCGCCGTTCGGGCAGACGTTGGCGCAGGGGGCGTCTTCACACTGACGGCAGGCGGTCGCTGTGGAGACATTGACCCCTTTGATCACGTGAATACGCGGTTGAAAGGTGTGAGGCGTCAGGGCGGCGCAATCCTGATGTTCCTGATGGGACACCACGCAGGCCACTTCGCAAGTGCGACAGCCGATACATTTGCTCGCATCGGCGATAATGAAACGGTTCATCCATTTCTCCAGCAGTAAGAAGGTTAGGCGCCGGAGTATGCATAATACGTTCCAGTTTTTATATTATTGATAGTTAAGAGAATTGAATCGAATATTTGCTGTCATCGTCAGTAGTGACGATGACAGCTGACGACGTCAGGCACCGGGACCCGCCACCAGTGAATCACGCTCAATTAGCGCCCCGGGGAAGCTCTGCTGAAAGTTGAATTCCCCACCATCCAGCATAAATATCAGCCGATTGATGCTCTCTTTAATCATCTCCGTCACCGGTACCCGAACGCTGGCGAGCGACGGCACCATATACGGTGCCAGCACAATATCGTCAAACCCCACCACCGAGACCTGATCCGGTACCTTAACGCCCAGCTGGTGAAGCTGCTTCATCGCCCCGATCGCCATATCGTCATTGCTCGCCACCAGCGCGCTGTAGGTCACCCCGCGTTGACGCAGGCTCTCTACCGCCGCCGCGCCGGTTTCCGGCGTCCAGCGCCCCTCCGCGATGAGCGCCTCGTTCAGGGCGATGCCGTGGCCAGCCAGCGCGTCTTTGTAGCCGGCAAGGCGTTCGACGCCGGTGGGTGAGTCAAGGGAGCCGGTAATAAAGGCGATATCGCGATGGCCAAGCGCAATCAGCCGCTCCACCACCCGCATCGCCGAGGCTTTTTGATCGGACCAGACACAGTGGCTGGCGTGGCGGCGCAGGCGGCGATTGAGCACCATGATCGGCTGCGAGTGGTTCTCAACGATCTCGTCCATCTCGTCAACGGTGAGAAAGCGCGGGTAGATGATGATCGCATCGCAGCGCAGATCCAGCAGGTACTGGATCGCCTCCCGCTCCTCTTGCGCGCTGTGCTTGCCGTCGGCCAGGATCAGCTGTCGTCCTTTGTCCTCTGTCATCCGCGCCACGTGATACAGCAGCTCGCTGAAATAGACGCCGTGGTACAGGGTGTTGGTCACCACCAGGCCCAGGGTTTGCGTCGTTTTGGTCGCCAGGTTGCGCGCCAGCAGATTAGGCCGATAGCCGCTCTCCGCCACTGCCTTAAACACCCGGTCTTTGGTCTCCTGACTGACATAGCCGTTGCCCGACAGCACCCGCGAAACGGTTGCCTTCGATACCCCCGCGCGCTTTGCGACCTCCAGCATCGTTGCCATGTGATTCTTCCTGTTGCAAAAGTTGCAGGCAGTGTACTGCACGTTTCCCGCTTTTACAGCATTCCCCTGTTCACCACCGCGATCCGGCTCACGGCGACGCTTCGCGATCAAAATCACAAAATTGAGATCATCTTTTTTTATTTCTTGTGTAATCAAATGAAACTCACCATGATTTTGTGGAACCGGTTTCCTATATAAACATGGTATCGCCCGGCGATGCGGCGCGGTAGCAGATCAGTACCCTATTGATAAACAGGATAAAATCCGATGTCGAAAAATTATGCAGCCCTGGCGCAACAGATAGTCACGGCAATCGGCGGAGTCGATAACGTCGCCGCCGTGACCCACTGCATGACCCGTCTGCGCTTCGTGGTCAAAGACGACGAAAAGGTCGATAGCCCCACCCTGAAAGGCCTGACCGGGGTACTCGGCGTTGTGCGCAGCGATAACCAGTGCCAGGTGATCATCGGCAATACCGTTTCCCAGGCCTACCGCGAGGTCGTGAATCTGCTGCCTGGCGACCTGCGCCCGGCTGAGCCGCAGGGCAAAGCGCCGCTGACCCTGAAACGCATTGGCGCCGGGATCCTTGACGCGCTGATCGGTACCATGTCGCCGCTGATCCCGGCAATTATCGGCGGATCGATGGTCAAGCTGCTGGCGATGATCCTCGAGATGAGCGGCGCGTTGCCGAAAGGCTCACCGACGCTGACCCTCCTGACGCTTATCGGCGACGGCGCATTTTTCTTCCTGCCGCTGATGGTGGCCGCCTCCGCTGCGGTGAAATTCAAAACCAATATGTCGCTGGCTATCGCCATCGCCGGGGTGCTGGTGCATCCAGGGTTTATCGAATTGATGGCCAAAGCCGCCCAGGGCGAACACGTTGAATTCGCCTTTATTCCGGTTACCGCGGTGAAATACACCTACACAGTGATCCCGGCGCTGGTGATGACCTGGTGCCTGTCGTATATCGAGCGCTGGGTGGATCGCATTACCCCGGCGGTGACGAAAAACTTCCTTAAGCCGATGCTGATCGTGCTGATCGCCGCCCCGCTGGCGATCCTGCTGATTGGCCCGCTGGGTATCTGGATCGGCAGCGCCATTTCCGCGCTGGTGTATACGATCCACAACTATCTCGGCTGGCTGTCGGTGGCGATCATGGGCGGGCTGTGGCCGCTGCTGGTGATGACCGGTATGCACCGCGTCTTTACGCCAACCATCATTCAGACCATCGCCGAAACCGGCAAAGAGGGCATGGTGATGCCATCGGAGATCGGCGCCAACCTGTCGCTCGGCGGCGCTTCGCTGGCGGTGGCGTGGAAAACCAAAAACCCGGAGCTGCGCCAGACGGCGTTGGCCGCCGCGGCTTCGGCGATTCTGGCCGGGATTTCCGAACCGGCGCTGTACGGCGTGGCGGTGCGCCTGAAACGCCCGCTGATCGCCAGCTTAATCAGCGGCTTTATCTGCGGCGCGGTGGCGGGAATCGCCGGTCTGGCCAGCCATTCGATGGCGGCGCCGGGGCTGTTTACCAGCGTGCAGTTTTTCGATCCGGCCAATCCAATGACCCTCGTCTGGGTGTTTGGCGTGATGGCGCTGTCGGTGGTGCTGTCGTTTGCCCTGACGCTGATCCTCGGCTTTGAAGATATTCCCGTTGAACAGGCCGCTGCCGACGCCAGAGCGCGCCAGGCCCGGGCCCAGGCATCCCACGCCTGAACACACAATTGATAATGAGGTAATGCATGGCGAGTTTCCCACAGGGATTTTTATGGGGCGGCGCACTGGCCGCCAACCAGTCTGAAGGCGCTTATCTTGAAGGCGGCAAGGGGCTGACCACCGTGGATACCCTTCCCCACGGCGCCCACCGCCTGCCGGTAAAATTAGGCCTGGAGAAGCGCTTTACGCTTCGTGAAGACGAGTTTTACCCCAGCCATGAGGCGATCGATTTTTACCATCGCTATAAAGAAGATATTGCCCTGATGGCCGAGATGGGGTTCAGCGTCTTCCGCACCTCCATCGCCTGGAGCCGCCTTTTCCCACGCGGCGACGAGCAACAGCCGAATCCGCAGGGCATCGCTTTCTATCGCTCACTGTTTGAGGAGTGCAAAAAGCACGGTATTGAGCCGCTGGTCACGCTGTGTCATTTCGACGTGCCGATGCACCTGGTGATGGAGTACGGCTCCTGGCGTAACCGCAAAATGGTGGATTTTTTCAGCCACTACGCCCGCACCTGTTTTGAGGCCTTTGACGGCCTGGTGAAGTACTGGCTGACCTTCAATGAAATCAATATCATGCTGCACAGCCCCTACTCCGGCGCCGGTCTGGTGTTTGAAGAGGGTGAAAACCAGGAGCAGGTGAAGTACCAGGCCGCGCATCACGAGCTGGTGGCCAGCGCGCTGGCGACAAAGATCGCCCATGAGATTAACCCGCAGAACCAGGTCGGCTGCATGCTGGCGGGCGGCAATTTCTATCCTTACTCCTGCAAGCCGGAAGATGTGTGGATGGCGCTGGAGAAGGACCGCGAAAATCTGTTCTTTATCGACGTCCAGGCGCGCGGCGCCTATCCGGTGTGGGCCACGCGGGTGTTCCGGGAAAAAGGGGTCACGATTGCGAAACAGCCGGGCGATGACGAGATCCTCAAAAACACCGTCGATTTCGTCTCCTTTAGCTACTACGCTTCGCGCTGCGCCTCGGCGGAGATGAACGCCAGCAACACCAATGCCGCCAATATCGTCAAGTCGCTGAAGAACCCGCACATCCCGGCCAGCGAATGGGGCTGGGGCATCGACCCGCTGGGCCTGCGCATCACCATGAACATGATGTATGACCGCTATCAGAAACCACTGTTCCTGGTGGAAAACGGGCTTGGCGCTCGCGATAAGATCGACGCCAATGGCGACATCAATGACGACTATCGCATCAGCTACCTGCGCGAGCACATCAGAGCAATGCTCGATGCTATCGGCGACGGCATTCCGGTGCTGGGCTACACCAGCTGGGGCTGCATCGATCTGGTCTCAGCGTCAACCGGCGAGATGAGCAAGCGCTACGGCTTTGTCTATGTCGATCGCGACGATGCCGGCAACGGCACGCTGGCGCGTAAGCGTAAAAAGTCATTCTTCTGGTACCAGAAGGTGATAGCCAGCAACGGCGCCGATCTCGACTAAGCACCCTCGCCCACACGCGCCCATTTCCCGCGACAAACGGGGATGGGCGTCTGCTTTCTGTTGCATCCATTACATGCTTTTTTCTCGAGCCTGATTCCAGTTTCTGGTTTGCCTCCTGTTCACAATAACTGGTATTTTATCCAGTACTTTTACAGGGGTATCTTCAGCAAGGAGCACATCATGAGCGCACAGCACCCTACCGCAGCCAGAGGGATAGCCAGGGCCATTCGCCAGTTAACCGTGGGATATGTCAGAAAACGCCATGAGGACCGCAAAACACGGGAGACGCGGCGCTACACCCGCCACGCAGCCCTGAGCCTGAACGGCGACTGGCTGGAGCAGGCGGGGTTTCCGGTCGGCACGCAGGTCAGAGTCTCGGTGTCGCCCGGGAAATTAGTGATAGAGAATCTTGAGCTGGCGCCGCCGGGAACGGGGCTCCCGGCCGGTCAGTCGTGCGCCGGCGGAGAGCCCGGTTCGCCGCTGGGTTAATCGTCTTCAGCCTCCAGCCGGGCAAAGCCGCCCTGGCCCTGCCAGCCTGCCAGCTGCTGGTACACCCGGGCAACGGCCTCTTTTACCGGCTGGGTCATCGGATAATAAAAACCGACGATATCCGGCTGAATGCCGAGGAAGATCACCTCGCCGACGTCCTCTTTCAACTGATCGACCAGATAGTTGAGCGGCATGTTATGGGTGGTCATCATAAACATCTCGGCGATATCGTCGGGATCGATGACGCGAATGTCACCGGGGTTGAGGCCCATGTCGGTGGCATCGACAATCAGCAGGCGTTCGGGGCGTAATTCGCGGATCGCCACGATGTCGTTTTCCGGCGCGCTGCCGCCGTCGATGACCACCCACTGGCCGGCCGGGTTCGCCGCGCACATCTCCGCCAGCAGCGGGCCGGCGCCGTCGTCGCCCATCATGCTGTTGCCAACACAGAGTAAAACGTCAGTCACGTAATTTCCTCACCATCAGGTAGATGGCGCTCTCCTGGTGAATATCATGCAGCATGCTGAGCAGGGTTTTGCTCCACGCCTGCTGCTGCGGGGTCTGCGCGGACTGCGCTTTATCAAAGGCGTTGGCCAGCATCGCCACATGGCTACTGTCGATGACGATTTCGCCATACTTCGGCACGCCCTCCATTTTGCGCCGCGCGACGCTCCCGGCCTCAAGGGTGGCGATCCATGCCAGATACGCGTCCCACGGGCAGCTCAGCGCCGCCTCAAGACAGTCGATGACGCCGAGGTGGTGGCCAATCGCCAGGCTGTAATAGACCACCTGCTGCGCCTGATCCGGCGTGGCGTCGTTCTCATCAATAAATTTACGGCTCAGCTGACTGAACACCACCGTCTCGCTCATCGGATACGCGCCCCCTCGACCACCTGGTTGAGATGGGTGACGATCTCGGTCAGACGCGGATCTTTCTCCGCCTCCAGCCAGCGCAGCACCTGACTGTCGCCCTGGCCAAGCAGACGCATATAGTCGTCAGCAATCTGCCGGCCATAGCGATAGCCCGCCAGACGCCGCGCTTCGCGATCGATGCGCACCCGCAGGGGTTGTACCATATCGGCATGCAGCAGCTCGGTCGGCTGTTCGTCGAGCTCGCCCGGCAAACGGGCGTGAATTTTCTGCTCCAGCAGGCCGAGCGCCATGGCGAAGCCGTACAGGGTAGCAGCGGGCGTCGGCGGGCAGCCCGGAATATAGACATCGACCGGTACGATTTTATCAGTGCCGCCCCAGACGCAGTACAGGTCGTGGAAGATGCCGCCGCTGTTGCCGCAGGCGCCGTAGGAGATACAGATCTTCGGATCCGGCGCCGACTGCCAGGCGCGCAGCGCCGGGGAGCGCATGGCGCGGGTCACCGCGCCGGTAAACAGCAGAATATCGGCATGGCGCGGCGAAGGCACCACCTTAATGCCGAAGCGTTCAGCGTCGAACAGCGGCGAAAGGGTGGCGAAGATTTCAATTTCGCAACCGTTACAACCGCCGCAGTCGACGCGGTAGACGTAGGCCGAACGTTTAATCTTCTTCAGCAGCGAGGCCTTCATGCTGGCGATGGATTCCTCCACCGTCATCGGCACGGGAATGCCGTTTTCATCGCGCGGGCCAAGTAAAGTACTCATCAGCTGGCCTCCCTCATATGGCGGGTCAGTTCAATACGATCGGACGGCACCAGGCATTTCTGGCGCTTGCATTCCGGGCAGGTTTCGAAGCTTTCACGGTGCAGCTCGGCGCGGGTATCGCCGTTATGCTTGAGCAGCGCGATGGCGTAGTCGATCTCCTTCTGCACCGCGAACGGACGCTGGCACTCCCGGCAGTGGCAGATAGCGAAGCGCGACTGCTGGAGGAAATCCTCTTTCTTCCACACCGCCAGCTCATACTCCGGCGACAGCTTAATCGCCGCCGTCGGGCACACCTCTTCACAGCGGCCGCAGAAGATGCAGCGCCCGAGGTTGAACTGCCACGCCAGCTGATTAGTGGCCAGATCGGTCTCGACCGTCAGGGCGTTCGACGGGCAAGCGTTCACACAGGCCGCGCAGCCGATACACTGTTGTGGATTGTGCTCCGGCTTGCCGCGGAAGTTTTTGTCCACCGGCATCGGCTCCAGCGGGTAGGCGTGCGTCGCGGTGCCGGTCTTAATAACTTTTTTAATAAAGGTAAACATGGCGATTCCTTATTTCAGCGGCGAGTTTTTACGCTCGATGCTGTAGCGCTCCAGCTCTTTGTACGGCACCACTTTGCTCTTCTTCTTACGTACATCGACAACGGTCATGCGGTCGGTACAGGAGTAGCATGGGTCGAGGCTGCCGATGATCAGCGGCGCATCGGAAACGGTATTGCCGCGCAGCATATAGCGCAGGGTCGGCCAGTTGGCGTAGGTCGCCGCCCGGCAGCGCCAGCGGTACAGTTTCTGGTTGTCGCCGGTCATGCTCCAGTGGATATCGTCGCCGCGCGGCGCCTCGGAAAAGCCCAGTGCGAAGCGGTGCGGAATATAGGTGAACCCTTCCACCATCAGCGGGCCGCCCGGCAGGTTATCGAGACCGAAATCAATCATATTCAGCGCGGTATAAACCTCGTTGATCCGCACCTTGAGGCGAGATATCACGTCGCAGCCCTGCTCGCTGTGGACTTCCATCGGCAGCAGGCCATAACCGACAAACGGGTGGTCGGCGCGGGTGTCGCGGGCGTGGCCGCTGGCGCGAACCATCGGGCCGACGTTACTGAAGTCGCGGGCGATTTCCGGATCCAGACGGCCAATACCGACGGTACGCTGTTCCATGTTCGGCGTGCTGAGCAGCATATCCACCAGCTCCTGCACGTCGCGGCGCATCTGCTGCGCCAGCTGACGGGTCTGGATCATGTCCTCTTTCAGCAGGTCGCGGCGGATCCCGCCGATCAGGTTCAGGCCGTAGGTTTTACGTGCGCCGGTGAGAATTTCCGCCATCTTCATTGAGGTTTCGCGCACGCGGAAGAACTGCATAAAACCGGAGTCAAAGCCGGTAAAGTGGCAGGCCAGACCGAGGTTCAGCAGGTGCGAGTGCAGGCGTTCCACCTCCAGCAGAATGGCGCGGATCATCTGCGCCCGCTCCGGCACCACGATGCCCATCGCGTTCTCCACCGAGGTGGTGTAAGCGGTACTGTGGGCGAAGCCGCAGATGCCGCACACCCGGTCCGACAGGAAGGTCACTTCGTTATAGCCCATGCGGGTTTCCGCCAGCTTTTCCATCCCGCGATGGACGTAGAACAGGCGGTAGTCGGCATCGATAATGTTCTCGCCGTCAACGAACAGGCGGAAGTGGCCAGGTTCATCAGAGGTGACGTGCAGCGGGCCGATCGGCACCACGTTGTTTTTCTTGCTGCCGAGCTCGTTAATGAACTCGTAGGTTTCGGCGTCGGTGGTCGGCGCCGGACGCTGGCGATAGTCCATGCTGTCTTTGCGCAGCGGATAGAGTTCGTCCGGCCAGTCGTCCGGTAGCACCAGACGACGTTCGTCCGGCAGGCCGACCGGCACCAGACCGTACATATCGCGCACTTCGCGCTCGCCCCACACCGCCGCCGGGACACGCGGCGTCACCGACGGGTATTCCGGTTTGTTGGCATCCACTTCCACGCGCACGGTGATCCAGCATTTGGTGCCCTGCTCCATCGACAGCACGTAATAGACCGCGTAGTGGCCGTTCAGCTTGCGCTCATCGTTGCCGAACAGCACCGACAGCCAGCCACCCTGCTGGTAGTAGAGAAACTCCACCACTTCCGGCAGGTAGTTGACCTTCACCGTGATAGTTAACTGGTCTTTGGTCTGCCAGGCTTCGTCCAGCACCACGCCCGGAAAGGCCTGGTGCAGCGCCGCAAGATAGTGTTGACCGATTTTTTCTTCAGACATGCTCAAACTCTCTTAATCACGCCACCAGCAAGGAGACGAAAGCTAAAAAGGCAAAACCAAACCCGGCCCAGGTGACGCGGGAGGTGGCACAAAAACGCAGACGCGCCATGCTGTTTTCAAACAACGCGATAATCAGCACCCCGACCACCAGCTTGACGACGGCGACCACCAGCGCCAACAGCAGGCCGCCGACGCTGAAGCTGGTCATCTGGCCCCACGGGAAAAAGACCCCGACAAACATCTGCAGCACCACCAGCTGTTTGAGGCTGATGCCCCACTTCAGGATGCCAAAGCCGCTGCCGCTGTATTCCGATAGCGGGCCCTCCTGCAGCTCCTGCTCCGCTTCCGCCAGATCGAACGGCAGTTTGCCCATCTCAATAAAGGTGGCGAAGGCGCAGGCGCACAGCGCCAGAATCAGTGGAATGCTGCGCGCCGCCGGCCAGTGGTAAAGGGTATCGGTGATGGTGCTGATATGGGTCGAGCCGGCGACCTGCGCCGCCACCCACAGGCCCAGCAGCAGGATCGGCTCCACCAGCACGCCAAGCATCGCTTCGCGACTGCTGCCCAGCGCGGTAAACGGGCTGCCGGTGTCCAGACCAGAAATGGCAAAGAAGAAACGGGCGATGGCGAACAGGTAGATCAGGGTGATGAGATCCCCGAGCACCGGCAGCGGAGAGTCCACCGTCACCACCGGCAGCGCGGTGGCGATGGTCAACATCACGCCCACCATGACGTACGGCGTCAGGCGGAACACCCAGCCCGAGGCGTCAGGACCGACGCTCTGGCGGCCCAGCAGTTTCAGGATATCGCGATACTCCTGCAGTACCCCCGGTCCGCGGCGGTTATGCAGCCGCGCGCGGGCGACGCGAACGATCCCGGACAACAGCGGCGCGACGGCAAACAGCACCAGCGCCTGTAGCAATGCAATTAACAAACTCATTCTCAGGCTCCTCGCGAAATGACAATCACCACCAGCACCGCCAGCTCAACCAGCGCGATCCCGCGCAGCAGCGCTGGCGCCGAGGCCGATTGCCAGCCCGGCACCAGACGCACCGGGTTTAGCCAGTGGCGCAGCTTCAGCAGCGGCGCAAAGGCTTCTTTCACCGGCATGGCGAAGCCGTGGGCCGTCACCACCATCGACTGCTCATGGTCATAACCGCAGACCCACGCCGCGCCGCGCGAGCGCGCCGCCAGGCGATCACCTTTAAAGAAGATCATCAGCAGGAACGGCAGCAGCGGGCAGGCGATAAGCAGCAGCGCGATCATCGGCTGCGATACCACGCTCGACACCTGGGCCTGCACCGGGAAGGCGCCGCTCACCAGCGGCAGCAGCCACGGTGCGGCGATGCCGCCAACGAGGCAGAAGACCGCCGCCAGCACCACGCTCAGGGTCATCAGCCAGGGGGCGCAGGTGGCGTTTTCCGCCTCTTTCGTCCGCGGCGCGCCGAGGAAGGTCACGCCATAGACTTTCGCCATACACATCACCGCCAATGCGCCGGTGATCGCCAGGCCGACGGCCAGCAGCGGCCCCAACAGACGGCCAATAAACAGGTCGCCGGTGCTCATTTTGAAGAAGGACTGATAGATAACCCACTCGCCGGCGAAGCCGTTCAGCGGCGGCAGGGCCGCCATTGCCATCAGCCCCACCAGCATGGCGAGGGAGATCAGCGGCATTTTTTTACCAATGCCGCCCAGCTTCTCGATATCGCGATGGCCGGTACGGAACCACACCGCCCCGGCGCCAAGAAATAGCGTGGTTTTGAACAGGCTGTGGTTAATCAGGTGATACATACCGCCGATAAAGCCCAGCACCATCAGCGTGCTGTTACTGGTCGCCACGCCGGTGACGAAGGCGCCCAGACCCAGCAGGATAATGCCGATGTTCTCCAGGGTGTGATAGGCCAGCAGACGCTGAATGTTATGCTCCATCAGGGCATACAACCCGCCGATGAAGGCGGTGATCATCCCCAGCGCCAGCAGCATGACGCCCCACCACAGCGGCGGCACGCCGCCGGCCAGCGAGACGGTCAGCATGCCGTACAGACCGACCTTCATCACCACGGTGGAAAACAGCGCGGCGGCCGGCGCACTGGCCCCGGCGTGAGCCTGCGGCGCCCAGCCGTGCAGCGGGATCGCCCCGGCCAGCAGGCCGAACCCCACCAGCCCCGGCAGCCAGAGCAGCGGGTTCTGCATCATATCCACCGCCTGGAGGTTGATCTGCGCCAGCTCGAGGGTGCCGTAGGTCGACCATACCAGCCAGCAGGTCCAGGCCATCAGCAGAGTACCGAGACGGCCCAGGACAAACCACAGCTTACCGGAGGCGGCGCAGCCGGTGAGAAACGCCGCGCAGAGCGCCATGATCTCCGCCATCACCACCAACGAACCGATATTGGTCACCACCACCGCGCAGGTGGCGGCGGCCAACAGCAGGTTGACCAACAGGCCGTTGGCCTTCACCTGCGGATGGCGATGCCAGCTAATATTGAACAGCGACACCGGCAGCGCCGACAGGCCGATGGCCAGCAGCCACAGCGCATTGACACCGCCCACCCGCATCGTCAGATGCAGAAACTGCAGCATGCCGCCGTGGATCCGTTCCGGCATCAATAGCGCTGCGCCGCCGGCAACCACCAGCATGGCGCTGGCCACTGCGCCGCCGATCCCGGCAATAGCGCCGCTGAGCGGTTTACGCATGGCAAACACAAAGGCCAGCACGGCGCTGGCGGCGTACCACATCACCGCCTGATTGACTAATCCCATTACACTCATTCCCTCTCCCCCTGTTGCGCCTGGAACAGCGACAAGTCGCCAAGGTCGGTATTAAAGGTCAGCTGGCGTTTACGCTTGCTGGCCTGGGCGATATCCCGGCTATCCACCAACAGCAGCGCGTTGGTCGGGCAGGTCCGCACGCAGGCCGGGCCCTGCTCATCGAAGTGGCAGAGGTCGCATTTCACGGCAATGGCGCGCACGCCGGGCACCCAGTCGAGCAGCGAGCTGACACGGGCCGGCGCCGGCGGCGCGGGGGGCGCCAGTCGGGTATTGGCATTGGCCGGAATATCCAGCGGACGGCTGCCGGAAAATTCGATGGCGCCAAACGGGCAGGCGATGCCGCACAGTTTGCAGCTTACACACAGGCTCTCGTTGAGCTGGACGGCGCCATCGACGCGCTGGATGGCGTTAACCGGGCAGACGGTGGCGCAGGGGGCATCTTCGCAATGGTGGCACATCTGCGGTGCCGATTCTTTTTCATTACGCATCACCTGCAGCCGCGGCATAGCCTGCAGGCCGTGCTGGCGATGCGTCTCAGAGCAGGCGGCTTCGCAGGTGCGGCAGCCGATACAGACAGTGGAGTCAGCAATTACAAAACGGTTCACCGGGTCATCCTCGGGTGAAAGTCATTTTTGACGAAATCAGGTTGCGCAGGTGTCATTTTCGACACGTGTCGACACCTCGCGATCAGTGGGTCAGGGCCAGATGGCTTAAATCCACCGGTTGGTCTTGCTCCATGGCGTCATACAGACGGTCATAGACGGTGGCGATAATCGCCAGATAGTGCTCCAGCACCTGGTCGCGGGAGCGGTTGCTGATCCGCCCGTCCACCGTGCCATCCGCCGCCAGCGTGGCCTGAGCAATCAGGTACTTATCACCGCCGCCTTTGTTTTCGACGTAGTATTCGATGGTGTGGCTGTTAAAGCCTTCCGCCAGCGCGACAAACACCTGAAAATGGCCGAACAGCACGAAGCACAGCTCTTTATCCGGCGCGCAGCTCATCGCATGATGCAGGCGGGCCTTCGACAGGGTGATCCCCTGAACCAGCGAGTTACAGTAGATGTGCCACTGCTCCTGCTGCTGCCGGTGACGGTCGGCGATGTAATCCGCCTTTTCACTTATTTCCCAAATAGTCATATCGGTTTCTCCGTAGCATGAGATGCACCCTCTAAGCATTTTTCATGCCAGGTTTTATTTAATTGATTTAACTATGTTTTTGCATTCATCCCTGCCGACGCGACATGTCGATGACAGCCCCGGGGCGTCGACATCGACATCGACGGCCACGACGATTTCATTCTGGCATCGTTATTGCATATAAGGCGCATCGCGATACGGAGGCGACTATGCACGAAATCACCCTCAGCCAGCGGGCGCTGGAAATTATTGAACAACAGGCGCAGCAGGCCGGCGCGCGACGGGTGACCGGCGTGTGGCTCAAGGTCGGCGCATTTTCCTGCGTGGAAGCCAGCGCCCTGACCTTCTGCTTTGAGCTGGTCTGCCGCGGCACGCTGGCGGAGGGGTGCGAACTGCATATCGCCGAACAACAGGCTGAATGCTGGTGCGAACGCTGCCAGCAGTATGTCCAGCTTGTCTCGCAGCACGTCCGCCGCTGCCCGCTCTGCAATAACGACCAGCTACAGATCGTGGCGGATGACGGCTTACAGATTCAGCGTTTAGAACTGGAGTAAATTATGTGTACAACATGCGGCTGTGGCGAAGGCAACCTCTATATTGAAGGAGACGAACGAAACCCGCATTCCGCGTTCCGCAGCGCCCCCTTCGCGCCCGCCCCACGCCAGACGATGACCATCACCGGTGTGAAAACCGACCACTTCGCCCCCACCCGCACGCCAGAGGGCGACCTGCATTACGGCCATGGCGAGGCTGGGACTCACGCCCCGGGGCAGAGCCAGCGGCGGATGCTGGAAGTGGAGATCGACGTGCTGGATAAAAACAACCGTCTGGCGGCGCGCAACCGCGCACGCTTTGCGGCGAAACAGCAGCTGGTGCTGAATCTGGTTTCCAGCCCCGGCTCCGGTAAAACCACCCTGCTGACCGAAACCCTCACCCGGCTGAAAGGACGCGCCGGCTGCGCGGTGATTGAAGGCGATCAGCAAACGGTCAATGACGCCGCCCGCATTCGCGCCACCGGCACTCCGGCGATTCAGGTCAATACCGGGAAAGGCTGCCATCTCGACGCCCAGATGATCGCCGACGCCGCCCCGCGCCTGCCGCTGGCTGACCACGGCATTCTGTTTATCGAAAACGTCGGCAACCTGGTCTGCCCGGCCAGCTTTGATCTCGGCGAACGCCATAAGGTGGCGGTGCTGTCGGTCACCGAAGGCGAAGACAAGCCGCTGAAATATCCACATATGTTTGCCGCCGCCAGCCTGATGCTGCTCAACAAAGTCGACCTGCTGCCGTATCTCAATTTCGACGTTGAGAAGTGCCTGGCCTGCGCCCGTGAGGTCAATCCGCATATTGAGATTATTCTCCTCTCGGCCACCAGCGGCGAAGGCATGGAGCAGTGGCTCACCTGGCTGGAGACGCAGCGATGTGCATAGGCATTCCGGGACAAATTTGCGCCATCGACGGCGTGCTGGCGAAAGTGGAAGTCTGCGGCATTCAGCGCGACGTCGACCTGACGCTGGTCGGCGCCGTTGACGAGCAGGGTCAGCCGCGGCTCGGCCAGTGGGTGCTGGTGCACGTTGGGTTCGCCATGAGCGTGATCAATGAAGCCGAAGCGCGCGACACCCTCGACGCGCTGCAAAATATGTTCGATGTGGAGCCGGACGTCGGCGCGCTGCTGTACGGCGAGGAGCGATAATGCGTTACGTTGATGAATACCGCGCCCCCGAACAGGTGATGCAGCTGGTGGCGCATCTTCAGCAGCGTGCGCGTCTGCTGCCGCACACCGCCGCGCGACCGCTACGCATCATGGAGGTCTGCGGCGGCCATACTCATGCCATTTTTAAATTCGGTCTCGACCAGCTGTTGCCGGAGAATATCGAATTTATTCATGGGCCAGGCTGCCCGGTGTGCGTCCTGCCGATGGGGCGCATCGATGCCTGCATTGAGATTGCCAGTCGTCCAGGGGTCATCTTCTGCACCTTCGGCGACGCCA
This sequence comes from Klebsiella sp. H-Nf2, assembly GCF_002806645.1. Classification (NCBI taxonomy): domain Bacteria; kingdom Pseudomonadati; phylum Pseudomonadota; class Gammaproteobacteria; order Enterobacterales; family Enterobacteriaceae; genus Klebsiella; species Klebsiella sp. H-Nf2. The sequence continues at coordinate 576,013 of NZ_PIBL01000002.1, read as the reverse complement.
TGCGCGTGCCAGGTAAAAACGGCTCGCTGCTGCAGGCGAAATCGCGCGGCGCCGATGTCCGCATCGTTTACTCGCCGATGGACGCCCTGCGGCTGGCGCAGCAAAACCCGCAGCGTGAGGTGGTCTTTTTCGGCCTCGGTTTCGAAACCACCATGCCCGCCACCGCCCTCACCCTGCGTCAGGCGCGGGAGCGCAACGTCGATAACTTCTACTTTTTCTGCCAGCACATCACCCTGCTGCCGACCCTGCGCAGCCTGCTGGATCAGCCGGACAACAGTATCGACGCCTTTCTCGCCCCGGGCCACGTCAGTATGGTGATCGGCACCGAGGCCTACGGCTTTATCGCCAGCGACTATCATCGTCCTTTAGTGGTCGCTGGTTTCGAACCGCTTGATCTACTGCAAGGCGCGGTGATGCTGGTTGAGCAGACAATAGCGCAGCGCAGCGATGTGGAAAATCAGTACCGTCGCGTGGTGCCGGATGCCGGCAACCCGCTGGCGCAGGCGGCGATGGCCGATGTCTTTCGCCTGGATGGCGACAGCGAATGGCGCGGCCTGGGGGTCATTAGCGACTCCGGCGTGCAGCTTACGCCAGCCTATCAGCGCTTCGATGCCGAGGCGCATTTCCGCCCGGCGCCGCAGCGCGTGTGCGACGACCCGCGGGCCCGCTGCGGCGAGGTGCTGACCGGCCGCTGTAAACCGCACCAGTGCCCGCTCTTCGCCCGCACCTGCAATCCGCAAAGCGCCTTTGGCGCGCTGATGGTCTCCTCAGAAGGGGCCTGCGCCGCCTGGTATCAATATCGCAGTCAGGAAAATGAAGCATGAAAAGCGTCCAGTTAGCCCACGGTAGCGGCGGTCAGGCAATGCAGCAGCTGATCGGCGACCTGTTTATGCAGGCCTTCGCCAACCCCTGGCTGGCGGAGCAGGAGGATCAGGCGCGCCTCGATCTGGCGGCGCTCGCCGCCCAGGGGGACCGCCTCGCCTTCTCCACCGACAGCTACGTGATTGACCCGCTGTTCTTTCCCGGCGGCAATATCGGCAAGCTGGCCGTCTGCGGTACCGCCAACGATGTGGCGGTCAGCGGCGCCATCCCCCGCTATCTTTCCTGCGGCTTTATTCTCGAAGAAGGGCTGGAGATGGCCACCCTGGAAGCGGTGGTCGCCAGCATGGCCGACACCGCCCGGGCGGCAGGGATCGCCATCGTCACCGGCGACACTAAAGTGGTGCCGCGCGGCGCGGCGGATAAGCTGTTTATTAACACCGCCGGCATCGGCGCCATCCCGGCGGACGTTCGCTGGGGGACGCAGCAGATTAGCGCCGGTGATGTGCTACTGGTCAGCGGCACGCTGGGGGATCATGGCGCCACCATCCTTAACCTGCGCGAGCAGATGGGGCTGGACGGCGCGCTGTCGAGCGATTGCGCGGTGCTGACGCCGCTTATCCAGACCCTGCGGCCACTGAGCGGGGTGAAAGCCCTGCGCGACGCCACCCGCGGCGGGGTCAATGCCGTCGCCCATGAGTTCGCCGCCGCCAGCGGCTGCGGCATCGAACTGCAGGAGGCAACGCTGCCGGTCAACGATACGGTGCGTGGCGTCTGCGAGCTGCTTGGGCTGGACGCGCTGAACTTCGCCAACGAAGGCAAACTGGTGCTCGCCGTCGCCCGCGAGGCCGCGGAAAACGTGCTGGCGCATTTGCGGTCTCACCCACTGGGACGCGATGCGGCGATAATCGGCGAAGTGGTCGACCACCCGGGCGTGCGTTCCGTTGGGCTGTACGGCGTGAAGCGTACGCTCGATCTTCCCCACGCCGAGCCGCTGCCGAGAATTTGTTAACGACGGCGTCGGGCCCCGGATAGCGGCTGGCGCCTTATCCGGGCTACAAAACTGCGCGCACATGTAGCCCGGCTAAGCGCAGCGCGAGCCGGGGTTAAAGCGGCAATAACCGCTTTATTAACATACTATTATTTGTACCATCATTTTCTTATGCGCCACGTTGTCGGCGCGTTTTGGACGTAAGCAATGTCGTATACACCGATGAGCGATCTCGGCCAACAAGGGCTGTTCGATATCACCCGGCTTTTATTACAGCAGCCCGATCTGGCCGCGCTGAGCGAAACTCTCACCCGCCTGGTGCAACAGTCTGCGCTCGCCGACGAGGCGGCCATCATCCTGTGGAACGCGGGTAACCACCGCGCGGCCAGGTACGCCTGCGATGAAGCCGGCCACCCGGTGAGCTACGAGGACGAAACCGTGCTGGCCCACGGTCCGGTGCGCCGCTTACTCTCCCGGCCGGATGCGCTGCATTGCGACCACGAGACCTTTGCCGACACCTGGCCGCAGCTTATCCGCAGCGGGCTCTATCGCCCGTTCGGGTACTACTCTCTGCTGCCGCTGGCGGCTGATGGGCGGATCTTCGGCGGCTGTGAATTTCTGCGCCGTGACAACCGGCCGTGGAGCGAGAAAGAGTTCCAGCGGCTGCATACCTTCACGCAGATCGTCGCCGTCGTCACCGAGCAAATTCAGAACCGGGTCAGCAATAACGTCGATTATGATCTGCTGTGCCACGAGCGCGACAACTTTCGCATCCTGGTGGCGATCACCAACGCGGTGCTCTCACGCCTGGATATCGACGAGCTGGTCAGCGAGGTGGCGAAAGAGATCCATCGCTACTTCCGGATCGATGCCATCAGCGTGGTGCTGCGCAGCGACCGCAAAGGGAAGCTCAACATCTATTCCACGCATTATCTTGACGCCAGCCATCCGGTCCACGACCAGAGCGAGGTGGACGAAGCCGGCACCCTCACCGAGCGCGTATTCAAAAGCAAAGAGATGCTGCTGCTCAACCTGCACGAGCATGACACCCTCGCGCCGTATGAGAAAATGCTCTTCGAGATGTGGGGCAATAAGATCCAGACCCTGTGCCTGCTGCCGCTGATGTCCGGCAATACCCTGCTCGGGGTGCTAAAGCTGGCGCAGTGCGACGAACAGGTCTTCACCACCACCAATCTCAAGCTACTGCGGCAGATCGCCGAGCGGGTGTCGATCGCTATCGATAACGCCCTCGCCTACCGCGAAATTCAGCGCCTGAAAGAGCGGCTGGTGGATGAGAACCTCGCCCTCACCGAGCAGCTCAATAATGTCGAGAGCGAATTCGGCGAGATCATCGGCCGCAGCGAGGCGATGAACAATGTGCTCAAGCAGGTCGAGATGGTCGCCCACAGCGACAGCACCGTGCTGATCCTCGGCGAAACCGGCACCGGTAAAGAGCTTATCGCCCGCGCCATCCACAACCTCAGCGGGCGTAACGGTCGACGGATGGTGAAGATGAACTGCGCCGCGATGCCCGCCGGGCTGCTGGAGAGCGATCTGTTCGGCCACGAACGCGGCGCGTTCACCGGGGCCAGCGCCCAGCGTATCGGCCGCTTCGAGCTGGCGGACAAAAGCTCCCTGTTCCTTGATGAAGTGGGCGATATGCCGCTGGAGCTACAGCCCAAACTGCTGCGCGTCCTCCAGGAGCAGGAGTTCGAACGTCTGGGGAGCAACAAGCTGATCCAGACCGACGTCCGGCTGATCGCCGCCACCAACCGCGATCTCAAGCAGATGGTTATCGACAGGGAATTCCGCAGCGATCTCTACTATCGGCTCAACGTGTTCCCCATCCACCTGCCGCCGTTGCGCGAGCGCCCCGACGATATCCCACTGCTGGTGAAGGCGTTTACCTTTAAAATCGCCCGCCGCATGGGGCGCAACATCGACAGTATTCCGGCGGAAACCCTGCGCACCCTGACGCGGATGGAGTGGCCGGGCAACGTGCGCGAGCTGGAAAACGTCATCGAACGGGCGGTGTTACTCACCCGCGGCAATGTGCTGCAGCTCTCCCTGCCGGAGCTGGATATCGTGGAAGCCCCGCGGACGCCGGCGGTCCTGCCTGAGGAAGGTGAGGATGAATATCAGCTGATCGTCCGGGTGCTGAAGGAGAGCAACGGCGTGGTGGCCGGGCCGAAAGGCGCCGCCCAGCGGCTGGGGCTCAAGCGCACCACGCTCCTGTCGCGCATGAAGCGGCTGGGTATTAATAAAGACGAACTGGTGTAGCCGGCGATTACTTATTCATCACCACCAGGTATTCCAGGCCGGGCAGAGCGGCGGCGGCGCCCGGCACAAACGCGGTGCTACGCTAGCACGGGCCTGGAGACCGGATGTCGCTCGGGTCAGCGCAACACTTGTAAATTAAAAACCCCACAGTAAAACCCTTCTCGCTCTAATCATTACCCACGCATGCAAATAAGAATTATTTTCATTTGTAAATAGCTTGTGCTATATAACATAGCAATGGCTATAAACGCTGGGAAATTAACCACACCATTGCGAGGGATCCTATGCAACACCTGACACCGCTGAAATCATTGCTGCTGGCCAGTGTGCTGGCTCTGCTGGCCGCGACGCCGGCCACCGCGCAGGAGAAATTCAGGGTTATCACTACCTTCACGGTTATCGCCGATATGGCGCAGAACGTGGCCGGCGACGCCGCCGTCGTCAGCTCCATCACCAAACCGGGCGCGGAGATCCACGATTACCAGCCCACGCCAGGCGATATCAAACGCGCGCAGGGGGCACAGCTGATCCTCAGCAATGGGCTTAATCTCGAACGGTGGTTTGCCCGTTTTTATCAGCACTTACAGGGCGTTCCGGAGGTGGTGGTCAGCGAGGGGATCCAGCCGATGGGCATCAGCGCGGGCCCCTATAGCGGGAAGCCCAATCCCCATGCCTGGATGTCGGCAGATAACGCCTTGATCTATGTCGATAACATTCGCGATGCGCTGGTGAAGTACGATCCGTCTCACGCCGACACCTATCGCCGTAACGCCGAGGCCTATAAGGAGAAGATCCGCCAGACGATGGCGCCGCTGCAGGCCAGACTGGCGCAGCTGCCGGCGGATAAGCGCTGGCTGGTCACCAGCGAGGGGGCCTTCTCCTATCTGGCCCGCGACTATGGTATGCGCGAACTGTATCTGTGGCCGATCAATGCCGACCAGCAGGGCACCCCGCAACAGGTGCGCAAGGTTATCGACACCATGAAGAAAGAACGCATCCCGACCATCTTCAGCGAAAGCACCATCTCCGATAAACCGGCGCGTCAGGTGGCGCGCGAAGCCGGGGCCCACTACGGCGGCGTGTTGTATGTCGATTCGCTGAGCGTCGCCGACGGCCCGGTGCCGACCTGGCTCGACCTGCTGCGCGTCACCACCGAAACCATCGTCAACGGTATCCAGGACGGGATCAGGAAGCAGCCATGAATGCAACGCAAGCGGGACTGTATGTCGACCAGCTCACCGTCACCTGGCGCAACGGCCACACTGCCCTGCGCGACGCCTCGTTCAGCGTACCGCGCGGCTCCATTGCCGCACTGGTGGGCGTTAACGGCTCGGGTAAATCCACACTGTTTAAAGCGCTGATGGGCTTTGTGCGCGTCGGCCACGGCGAGATCGCCATACTCGGCCAGCCGGTCAACCGCGCGCTGCGCCAGAACCTGGTCGCCTATGTCCCGCAGTCGGAAGAGGTGGACTGGTCCTTCCCGGTGCTGGTAGAGGATGTGGTGATGATGGGCCGCTACGGCCATATGGGCTGGCTGCGGCGGGCAAAGCCGCGCGATCGCGACATTGTCGATGCCGCGCTGGCCCGCGTGGGCATGAGCGAGTACCGCCATCGGCAAATTGGCGAGCTCTCCGGCGGGCAGAAAAAGCGCGTTTTCCTTGCCCGCGCTATCGCTCAGCAGGGTCAGGTGATCCTGCTGGATGAGCCTTTTACCGGCGTCGATGTGCAGACCGAAGCGCGGATCATCAGCCTGCTGCGCGAGCTCCGCGATGAGGGCTGTACCATGCTGGTCTCCACCCACAACCTCGGGTCAGTGAGCGAATTTTGTGATTACACGGTGATGGTGAAAGGCACCGTGCTGGCCAGCGGCCCGACAGAAACCACCTTCACCGCCGAGAATCTGGAGCGGGCTTTCAGCGGCGTGCTACGCCACGTCGCGCTGACCGGCGGGGAAGCGCAGGTTATCACCGATGACGAGCGGCCGTTTATCAGCCGGCGCGCGGCAGGAGGCCCACGATGAGCTGGCTGCTGGAGCCGTTTGGCTATCACTATATGCTCAATGCGATGTGGGTGTCGGCGCTGGTAGGCGGCGTCTGCGCGTTTCTCTCCTGCTACCTGATGCTGAAGGGCTGGTCGTTGATTGGCGACGCCCTCTCCCACTCGATTGTGCCCGGCGTCGCCGGGGCCTATATGCTCGGCCTGCCTTTCGCGCTCGGCGCGTTTCTCTCCGGCGGCCTGGCGGCGGGCAGCATGATGTTTTTGCAGCAACGCTCGCGGCTGAAAGAGGATGCCATTATCGGCCTGATCTTCTCCTCCTTCTTCGGGATCGGGCTGTTTATGGTGTCGCTGAATCCGACGTCGGTGAATATCCAGACCATTATTCTCGGCAATATTCTGGCCATCGCACCGGAGGATATTATCCAGCTGGCGGCGATCGGCTTTATCTCGATGGCGATCCTGCTGCTGAAGTGGAAAGACCTGATGGTGACCTTCTTTGATGAAAACCATGCCCGCTCGATTGGCCTGAACACCCGCGGCCTGAAGCTGCTGTTCTTTACCCTGCTGGCCGCCTGCACCGTGGCGGCGCTGCAGACCGTCGGCGCCTTTCTGGTCATCTGCCTGGTGGTGACTCCCGGGGCCACTGCGTGGCTGTTAACCGACCGCTTTCCGCGCCTGCTGGCCATCGCCGTGGCTATCGGCAGTCTGACCAGTTTCTTCGGCGCCTGGCTCAGCTACTATCTCGACGGCGCCACCGGCGGCATTATCGTGGTCGCGCAAACGCTGTTGTTCCTCATCACCTTTATCTTCGCGCCGAAGCACGGCCTGCTGGCCAGCCGCCGCCGCGCCAGGGAGGCCGCATGCTGAACCTGTTCCTGGCCCCGTTCCAGTTTCCTTTTATGGTCAATGCGATAGCAGTTTCGATCATCGTGGCCGTGCCCTGCGCGCTACTGTCGGTGTTTCTGGTGCTCAAAGGCTGGGCGCTGATGGGCGACGCCATGAGCCACGCGGTCTTTCCGGGCGTGGTGCTGGCCTACATTATCGGCATCCCCTTCGCCATCGGCGCGTTTATCGCCGGGCTGCTGTGCGCCGTGACGACCGGTTTTCTCGACGATAACAGCCGACTCAAGCGCGATACCATTATGGGGATTGTCTTCTCCGGCATGTTTGGCGCCGGGCTGGTGCTGTACGTAGCGATCCAGTCCGATGTTCATCTCGACCATATCCTGTTCGGCGACATGCTGGGGATCTCCCTCAGCGATATTGGACAAACGGCTGCTATCGCGCTGGTGATTGCGCTGATTATCGGTCTCAAATGGCGCGATTTTTTGCTGCACGCCTTTGACCCGACGCAGGCCAAAGCCAGCGGCCTGCGCGGCGGACTATTGCACTACGGCCTGCTGTGCATGATCGCCCTGGCCATCGTCGCGACGCTGCAGTCGGTGGGGATTATTCTGTCGATTTCGCTGCTGATTGCTCCAGGGGCGATCGCGCTCCTGCTGGTGCGGCGCTTTATCCACGCCCTGCTGCTGGCGGTAGCGGTGGCCGTCGGTTGCTCGGCGGGAGGGGTGTGGCTGGCGTTTTATCTCGATAGCGCGCCGGCGCCGACTATCGTGGTGCTCTTTTCCGCGCTGTTTGTGGTCGCCTTTGTGGCCAGCACGATCCGGGATAGTCAAAAACAGAGGGCTTCAGCAACCATCCCCGGTGGCGGCTAACGCCTTACCGGGGCTACAAAAGCACGACTTGTCGCCCGGCTGCGCGCCGCGCTGACCAGGGAAAGGCCGCTATTTTTTCGGTTGGTATTTTTCCGGCAGCGTCGGCACCGGCCGCCTGTCGTCCAGCAGATGGCGAATAGTGAGGATCGGGTGGCGCCAGAGCATCCGCGGCCCGGCCCAGCGCATAATCTGCTTCATCTCTTCGCGCTTCGCCGGCTGGTAGCAGTGCACCGGACACTGCTTGCAGGCCGGTTTATTCTCGCCAAACACGCACTTATCAAGGCGCTTGTCGGCGTAGGCGTTCAGCGCCTGGTAGTGATCATTATTGGCCAGCGCCTCGGGACAGCGCCGCTGGTAGAGGGCAATCATCCGCTGAATCGTCAGTTTTTCCCGTTCGATACGCTTCTCCATCTCCCCGCCTTTCGCCTGTTATTAAGATGCATATATTATACACCTTATTGTTCGTGCCCGACCAGCCTCACTGCTTGAGATGCTGGATCAACTGCAGGGCTGCCCCGGACAGAACCCCGAAATGGCTATAGGCATAGAAATCGCGGATAAAAACGCTGCCCTCCACCGCCAGCGGGCGCAGCAGGCCCAGCGCTTCCTCGTGCCGGTAAACCGGGGCTGGCATCGACGTTAACAGATCGCTCTCGCACAGAAAGGCCTTAATGGCCGAGGAGGATGCGCACTCAATCACCGGCTGCGGACAGGGTAGCTGATGGGCACGAAAGATATCCTCAAGGATGTTCATCGGGGTACTTAACGGTGGCGGCATGATCCACGGATAGTCCAGCATCGCCTCGAGGGATAAGTTCGCCGCCTGATGCAGCGGGTGGTGCTGCCTGGCGACGATGCAGATCCGGTCCTGCCAGTTAATTTTACCGCGCACCACGATTTTCTCATCATGCGCTAAGGGGCCGCAGAGGGCGATATCGATGTCGTGCATCAGCAGGAGTTTAAAGAGTTCAGAGTCAATGCGGTCGACGATCCGCAGATGGATCTTGGGATGACGCTGATGGAAAGCCGCCAGCTTATCGATGAAATGGCTGGTCAGCAGGCTGGAAACACAGCCAATCCGCAGGATACCTTTCCCGGCGCCGCGGATGAGCGCAATCTCCTCGCGGGCTTTTTGTTCGGTATTCAGCATCGTCAGCGCATAGGGTAAAAAGGCGCTGCCATATTCGCTCAACGCCATACCGTGTTTGTGTCTTTCGAATAAGGTCGCACTCAGGTCCGCTTCCAGGCTCAATAACAGCCGGCTCAGTCCCGACTGAGTGATCCCCATCTTCTCCGCGGCCAGGGTCATATTGCCTTCGTGAGCGACAGTAATAAACGCCTGAATCTGCTTAAATTTCATTGGCATGATATTTACTCATTGAACAAACGGTTTTTACATTTCCCCTGCGGCCTGTTTTAGCGAATAAATGTCACTATCAACACGCTCGAAAATAGCTACCGCGCATCAGGCAAAACGGATTTATTGACCTCACCACGCACCGCAAAACGAATTTCTGACCCGAAGATAATTTATAATGAGAATATATCACCATGACACAGAACAATATTCTATTAATTTCAGGCGCTATATTACCGGTTATCATTACCGTCATCATCGGCTATATAAGCGGTAAACGAAAAGACTTTAACTGGCAGCAGGCAGGAGACATCAATAAAATTGTGATGCTCTATGCATTACCGCTGAGTATTTTCAGCAATATGGTGATGACGCCGCGACATATTGTCATGACCATGGGCCCGGTTGCGGTGGCCATTATCCTGGCGCTGATTCTGAGCTTCGTCATTCCCTTACTGGTCGCCCGCTATCTGTTTCGACGCGACCTCGCCCTCAGTACGCTGCAGGCGCTGGCCATCGGCTCGCCGGCAGTCCCGTTTATCGGCACCTCAGTGCTGGCCTTTTTATTTGGCACCGTCAGCGCGTCGCTGATCACCGTGTCCAGCATCACGCAAAACGTCTTCCAGCTGCCGCTGGTAATGATTCTGATGTCGGTCGCCACTGGCGATAAAAGCCAGCATATCTCCTTTGGCACACGGGTGATAAACGCCATTAAACAACCTGTGGTCTGGTCACCGGTGATCGCCCTGATCATCGTGCTGGCGGATATTCATATTCCGCAGACTATCTCGATGTCGCTGGGTCTGCTGGGTAAAGCCTCTGGCGGGCTGGCGCTGTTTGCCGCCGGGATCGTACTCTATACACGCAGCATTGTTATCACCACCGCGACCATTATCACCGTTATCGCCCGCAATATTATGGTGCCCGGCGCCTGCTATCTCCTGTTATTAAAAATGGGCTTCAGCATGGAGCAAATAAAGGAAGTCGTATTGACGATGGCTATCCCGGTAGGCTCCATCGCGATAATTATTGCCATGCAGTATAAAACCGGCGAGCAGGAAATGGCCTCGACGATGGCGCTGAGTATTATTGCCTCCATCATTACGATGGGCGGATTTATTTTCTTAACCTTTTAATTACCGCGATAACATCGCGTGAATACGGAGAGAATATGGCCTCTATCACATTATCGGCTGCAGAATTGTTACTGCATCGGCTACAGGCGCTGGACGTGGCATATATTTTTATTAACTCGGGCACCGATTATCCGCCGGTTATTGAAGCCTGGGCAAAGGCCCGGGCGACCGGGCAAAAGGTACCCGAGCTGGTGATCTGCCCGCATGAAAACGCCGCCATCGGCATGGCGCACGGCTACTACCTCGGCACCGGCAAGGTGCAGGCGGTGATGGTTCACACCAACGTCGGGTTAGCCAACGCCGCCTGCGGCGTCATCAATCTCGCCAACAGCAATATTCCGGTGCTGATTTTTGGCGGCCGCACGCCGATTAGCGAACATTCCCACTTCGGCTGCCGCAATACGCCGATTGGCTACGGCCAGGAGATGCGCGACCAGGCGGCGCTGATCCGTGAATCCGTGAAGTGGGATTTTGAACTGCGGCTGGCCGATCAGATCGGCGAGCATGTTGACCGGGCCTGGGCGATTGCCAGCTCCCTGCCGAAAGGGCCGGTCTACCTGAGCTTACCGCGCGAGCCATTGTGCGAGACCTTTGCCATTGATGAGGCCGCGCTGCAGGCCGGTCCTTCGCAGCAGCCGGTCCGCTATGCGCCAGTCCGGGAAGATATCGCCCGCGCCGCCGAGGCAATCGCCTGCGCCAGGCATCCCGTCATCTTCGCCCAGCGTGGCGCCCGAACGGCGGGTGGCTTTGCGCGCCTCAATAGCCTGGTGCGCGAATGGGCGATCCCATTGGTGGAATACTGGGGTACCGAGGTGACCCTGAGCGCCGATAATCCACTGCTCGCCGGGGCTGATCCCAGCGTCTGGCTCGCCGACGCCGATGTGATTCTGGTGGTCGACTCGCAGGCGCCATGGATGATCGCCGAGGGCGACTGTCGCCAGGACTGCACCGTGATCCAGATGGGCCCCGATCCGCTCTTCTCCCGCTACCCGGTGCGCGGCTATCGCGCGGACATCAACCTGGCGGGCGAGACCGATGAAGTCTTCGGTCTGCTGGAGGAGGCGCTGCACCCACTGCAGGCCGCCCGCCAGCGGCATGTGGCGGAGCGGGCGGCATATACGCAGAACCGCATCCAGCAAAAGAAAAACCAGCGCGACGCGCTTCTCCATGCCAGCCAGACCGGGGTCATTACCAAACCCTGGCTCAGCTACTGCCTCGGCCATCTGGCGAATCAACACCGCGGCCGGATCGTTTCTGAACTGACCACGCTGCCACAATTTGCCGGGCTGATCCATGCCGAGAGCTATTACCAGGAAGCGCTGGCCGGCGGCCTGGGCGAAGCCCTGCCTATCGCACTGGGGCTGCAGCTTGCGCGCCAGGAAGAGCTGATTATTGCCGCCGTCGGCGACGGCTCGTACCTGTTCGCCAACCCTGCGGTCTGCCACCATATTGCGGAGGTAATGAAGCTCCCCGTCCTCGTCGTGGTCGGAAATAACGGCGGATGGGGCGCCGTCGCGGGCGGCACCAAAGCGCTCTACCCGGACGGCTACGCCGCCCGCGCGGAGACCATTCCGGCCACCGCCTTTACCACCTCGCCGGATTTCGCCGCGATCGCCGCCTCCAGCCGCGCGGCGGCCCTGTCGGTTTCCCGGGCCGAGGATCTCCCCGGCGTGCTGGAAGAAGCGGTCACCCTCATACGCACCCGCCGACAAAGCGTGCTGGTTGACGTGCAGTTAGCCCGCTAACGGCTTCTCCTCCGGGCGCTTGTCGCCCGGAGGGGGTTGTCACCCCTTCTGATCACCTTTATCCACATGGCCCAGCGGCTTCTCCGGGAAGCAGACATCGCGCACCCGGCGTTTCAGCTCGGCCGCATCCGGAAAACCGCCATCCTGCTTGCGCTCCCAGATCTGCTGACCGTCGACATCGATCGTGAAGATCCCGCCGGTCCCCGGCACCAGCGTCACCGAGGCGATGTCGGTGCTGAAGGTATGTAACAGCTCCTGCGCCATCCAGCTGGCGCGCAGCATCCAGTTGCACTGGGAACAGTAGGTGATGGTGATGGCCGCTTTTGAGTTCATCGTCGTCTCGCTCAGGCTGAAAGGGCAAATTGTAAACAAAGTGCAGTTTAAATGAAGAACACATGATTATTTTGTTGCAAACGATAATACCTATCATTACCATTCGCAATCAACAAATGGAGTAAGACCCCATCCGCAACGGAAAAGACGGAGCAACCTGCAACTCTGGAAGTAACGCGTGAGCCGATACTAATAACGATCAAGGCGTGGCGACTATGTACAAATCGACTCCGTCAGCAGCATGGTGTAAAAAACGCCTGCTGGTGACCTCTTTGCTTGCAGCAATTTATCAGACTTCTGCCATCGCAGCAGACACTTCCGCCGTTAGCGGCGAGGCGGTGGATGACACCTCGGAACAAATGACCGTTACCGCTCCCGCACCGGTGCAGAAAGCCGGTAGCGAACACAGCATCAGCGCTCGGGAGCTGGAGGATAAAGGCGCTAACGATTTTGGCTCTATCATGCGCTATGAGCCGCTCATCAGCGCCACCGGCGCCAGCGGCGGCTCCGGCAACGGTAAAAGCGGCTTCGACCGCGGGGGCTACACCGGCTACAACATTCGCGGTATGGAGAGCAACCGCGTCGGCATCGACGTGGACGGTATCGCCCAACCCAACGCCACCGGCCGCGGCTACGTCGGCCGCGCCGGGCTCAACACCTTCGGCATTGGCCGCGATTATATCGACCCGTATATGTACGGCAGCGTGGATATCCAGTCCGGCGCCACCTCGACGGAAACGGCCAACAGCGCTATCGGGGGGAATGTCTCCTTCCGCCCGAAATCGGCGGATGATTACCTGCGCCCGGGCAAGACCAGCGCCTTCGGCTACCGCAGCGGTTACGACTCTGCGGATCGCAGCTGGCACAACGGGGTGACCGTCGCCGGCGGCGATGAGTTCCTGCGCGGCATTTTGGTCTACAGCCGCCGTGACGGTCAGGAAACCGAAAACAACAGCGGCACCGTCGACGCCTACCCGGCGAACTGGCATTCCGATGCCTTTCTGGCCTCCGGGATCTGGCAGCCTAACGATGAGCACAAGCTGACCAGCACCTTCGACTATTACCATAAAACCAACCACACCCACTACGATACCTGGGACTCCAGCGGCAACAGCACCATCGGCACCGCCAACCAGACCAGCCAGACCCGGCGCTGGGGCCTGAGCCTGAAGGATGACTGGACGCCGATGAACGACTACCTCGACAGCGTCTCCACGAAAATCTACTACCAGCATACCGAAGCCCATGACTGGACTTATATGCCGGACAGCGTCACCCGCAGAATGCAGACGGTGAACTCCAACTATGACACCGACACCTGGGGCCTGCAGACCGCGCTGGCGAAAACCCTGGGCCGCCACGATCTGAGCGCCGGCTTCAACGCCAGCACCAGCAAAACCCAGCGGCCGTTCAGCCAGTCGCCGATCCCCAGCGTTTACAGCGAAATCATGCAGCCGGAGGCAGACAGCCGCAGCTACACCCTCGGCGGCTTTGTCCAGGATAAGATCAACTTCGATCTCGATAGCCACAACTTCGCCATTATTCCCGGCGTGCGCGTGGTGCATCAATCGACTAAGCCGGAAAATCTGTCCGACCTTGCCGCTAACAGCAGCGTGCTGAGCGAATCATCGGTGGCGAATCTGTACGGCAAAAACAGCGATACCCAGGTTCTGCCGTCGTTGACCTTCCAGTACGACCTCACCCCGCGCCTGATGACCTACCTGCAGTACCAGCGCGGCGCGCAGTTCCCCAACGCCAGCCAGCTGTATGGCTCCTGGAACCTCGGCTCCAGCTACGCCGGTAGCCAGCAATATGCCCTGATCGGCAATACCGATCTGAAGACGGAAACCAGCGATAATCTCGAGTGGGGGCTGAAGGGGGAAGTCACCGAAGGCATCACCGTGCGCACGGCGCTGTTCTACAACAGCTATAAGAACTTTATCGCCTATACCCGCTATACCCGCGCCAATAATCCGGGCCAGTTCACGAATGTGCCGTCGAACATCTACACCATTTATCAGGCGGAAAACCGCGATAAAGCCTATATCTACGGCGGTGAGATCAGCACCAAATTTAACTTTGGCACCTGGTTTGAGCAGGTGAACGGCCTGAGCACCACCCTCGCCCTCGGCTATAGCGAAGGGAAATCGAAATCCAGCTACAGCGGCGATAAATACGTCGACCTCGACAGCGTGGCGCCGATGAAAGCCATCGTCGGCGTGGCATGGGACGATCCGGCGAAACGCTACGGCACCGCCCTGACGGCGACCTTTGTCAAAGGGAAACAGGCGACCGCCACCAACCGCGAAAGCTACAGCAACAGCGGATCCACCATCACCGATGCCAGCAGCGACTATATGCGCGTGCCGGGCTACGGCATGCTGGACTGGACCGCGTACTGGCAGGTGGCGAAAAACGTGCGCCTCAATGGCGGGGTCTACAACCTCACCGATCGTAAATACTGGGATTACCTGAGCAGCCGCAATATCGAGACCGGCACCAACCAGGACGCCAACGATAAAGCGCTGGCGGTGATGCCGGGCCGCACCTGGCAGCTGGGCGTCAACGTCGACTTCTGATTGCCCGAATAATAACGCACCTGCCCCCGGCCCGCCGGCCGGGGATATTCATCGTCGAGAAGGATATGATTATGCCAAATGCACACCCTGACCTGTGGCAGCGCTACCAGGCCACCAAAGCGGCCAGTACCGCGAAATATGCCCGCGATATCGCCGCGGAAATGGGGATCAGCGAAGCCGAGCTGACCGCCGCCCGCCTCGGCCACGATGCCGTGCGCCTGAGCGATGACGCCCGGGCGCTGATTGCCGCCCTGGAGCGCGTCGGCGAAACCAAATGCTTCTGCCGCAACGAGTATGCCGTGCATGAGCAGGTGGGCCAGTTCACGCACCAGCACCTCAGCGGCCACGCCGGGCTGGTGCTGAACCCGCGCGCGCTCGATCTGCGCCTGTTCCTCAGCCAGTGGGCCAGCGCCTTCCATCTGAACGATAATGGTCGTCAGAGCATCCAGTTTTTCGACCACCATGGCGACGCCCTGCTGAAAGTCTATGCGACCACGCAGACCGACATGGCGGCCTGGGACACCCTGATCGCGGAACATCGGGTGGCGGTGCCGGCACCGCTGGCCTTGCGCCCGCTGGAGCCGGTGAAATATGCCGATACCGCCGACGGTGCCGCGCTGGAGAACGACTGGCGCGCGATGACCGACGTTCACCAGTTCTTCGGTCTGCTGCGTAAATATCAGCTTTCCCGCCAGCAGGCCTTCCGTCTGGTGAGCGACGACCTCGCCTGCCGCGTGGATCGCCATGCGCTGCCGTCGCTGCTGGAGACGGTGCGCCAGGAGGGCAATGAAATCATGATCTTCGTCGGCAATCGCGGCTGCGTGCAGATCTTCACCGGCGCCCTGGAAAAGCTGGCCCCCATGCGCGGCTGGCTAAATATCTTCAATACCACTTTTACCCTGCATCTGCGCGAAGAGAGCCTCGATGAAGTGTGGGTGACCCGCAAGCCGACCTCGGACGGACACGTCACCAGCGTCGAACTGTTCGCCAAAGACGGCACCCAGATTGCCCAGCTCTATGGCCAGCGCAGCGAGGGCCACCCCGAGCAGGCGCAATGGCGCCAGCAGGTAGATCGCCTGACTCGTGAAGGGCTGCCCGCATGATGCGCTGGTTACTGCTCTTCATCGCTTTCCCGCTGCTGAGCCACGCCGCCGTTGAGCGGCTCGTCACCCTCGGCGGAGATGTCACTGAGATCGTCTATGCCCTTGACGCAGAACAGAGCCTGGTGGCGCGGGACAGCACCAGCAGCTGGCCCCCGGCGGCGCAAAAGCTGCCGGACGTCGGCTACCTGCGGCAGCTGAACGCCGAGGGGATCCTCGCGTTACGCCCGCAGCTGGTATTAGCGAGCGCCCAGGCGCAGCCCTCGCTGGTCTTACACAAAGTACAGGCGAGCGGGGTGAAGGTGGTTAACGTGCCGGGCGGCGAAAGTCTGTCCGCGATCGATAACAAAGTGGCTGTCATTGCCGAAGCGTTAGGCAAAACGGCGGCAGGCAACGCGCTGCGCCAGCAGCTTCAGCAGCAGATCGCCGCCATTCCAACGCAGCCGGTTGCTAAGCGGGTGCTGTTTATTCTCAGCCACGGCGGAATGAATACCCTGGTGGCCGGACAGCACACCGCGGCCGATGGCGCCATTCGCGCCGCCGGGCTGCAGAACGCGATGCAGGGCTTCGACCACTATCGCGCCATGTCGCAGGAAGGGGTCGCCGCCAGCCAGGCGGATCTGGTGGTGATCTCCGCCGATGGTCTCAAAGGGATGGGCGGCGAAGCTGGGCTGTGGAAACTGCCCGGTCTGGCACAGACCCCGGCGGGGCGTCATAAACAGCTGCTGACGATCGACGATATGGCCCTGCTGGGCTTCGGGCCGCGCACACCGCAGGCGATAATCGCGCTGCGAAACAAAGCGGAGCAGTTGCCCTGATGCGCCCTGCCCTCGCCCGCCGTTTGCTGTTGATGACGCTGCTGCTGGTCTTCCTGACGCTGTTTGCCACCACCCTCGGCGCCATGCGCTTGCCGCTGGTCAACTTGCTGCCTTCCGGGGATGAGATGCTGCGCCACATCTGGCTGAGTATCCGTCTGCCGCGGGTGCTGCTGGCCCTGCTGGTGGGCGCGGCGCTGGCCCTCTCCGGTTGCGTGATGCAGGGGCTGTTTCGCAACCCGCTTGCCGACCCGGGCCTGCTGGGCATCAGCAGCGGCGCCGCGCTGGCGGTGGCCAGCTGGCTGGTGCTTCCGTTCTCCACTACGGGGCTGATCGCCCTGTACATGCCGATGCTGGCGGCGTTTATTGGCAGCCTGGCGGTGATGGTGGTGATTTTCATCCTCAGCCGGGCGGAGGAGGGTTCGCTGTCGCGCCTGCTGCTGGTGGGGATCGCCATCAACGCGCTGTGCGGCGCGCTGGTCGGCGTCCTGTCCTGGCTGAGCAATGACGCCCAGCTGCGCCAGCTGTCGCTGTGGGGCATGGGCAGTCTGGGCCAGGCCGAATGGCCGACGCTGCTGGTGGCCGCGACCTTGATTATCCCGGCGGCGCTGGCGGTGTGGTGGATGGCGTCCCGCCTCAATCTGCTGCAGCTTGGCGATGAAGAGGCACACTATCTCGGGGTCAACGTGCAGGCGCTACAGCGCTGGCTGCTGCTGTGCAGCGCAGTGCTGGTGGCCGCCGCGGTGGCCATCAGCGGAGTCATCGGCTTTATCGGCCTGGTGGTACCGCACCTGATGCGCCTGTGGCTGGGGCCGGACCATCGCGGACTGATCCCCGGCTCGCTGTTGGCCGGCGCGATCCTGCTTCTGCTGGCCGACACCCTGGCTCGCACCGTGGCGGCGCCGGCGGAGATACCGGTCGGTCTGCTCACCAGCCTGCTGGGCGCCCCCTGGTTTCTGTGGCTGGTCTTTCGTCGGGAGAACTCCAGACATGGTTAATGAATACTGCGCCCAGGGGCTGGCGCTTCGCCTCGGCCAGCGGCAGATCATCGACAACGTCTCCGTCGCGCTGCGCGGCGGCGAGATGACGGCGCTTATCGGGCCGAACGGCGCCGGGAAATCCACTCTGCTGCGGCTGTTGACCGGCTATCTGACCCCTGACAGCGGCACCCGCCGCCTTGCAGGCAAGCCGCTGGAGGCATGGTCCCCCGAGGCGCTGTCGCGCCGGCGGGCGGTCATGCTGCAGCGAACGGCCCTGCAGGCCGACTGGACGGTGGAAACGGTCATTGCCATGGGACGCTCACCGTGGGGCGCGACGGCGGATCCGGCGGTGCTGGCGGCGGTGATGGCCGTCACCGGCTGCGATGGCCTTGCCGGTCGCCGCTATCCCGGCCTCTCCGGTGGCGAGCAGCAGCGGGTGCAGCTGGCCCGCTGTCTGGCGCAGCTGTGGCGCGACGGCGCGCCGCAGGGCTGGCTGTTTCTCGATGAGCCCACCTCGGCGCTGGATCTTTACTATCAGCAGCACCTGCTGCGTTTGCTCAAACGGCTCACCGCCGGCGGGCAACTGCACGTCTGCGTAGTGCTGCATGACCTTAACCTCGCCGCCCTGTGGGCCGACCGCATCCTGCTGCTCCACCAGGGACATCTGGTCGCCCAGGGCACGCCGCAGGAGGTGATCCAGCAGCCGGTTATCCATCGCTGGTACGGGGCGGATGTCCGCCTCGGCCATCATCCGGACAACGCGGCCCCCCAGGTTTATCTGGCGCCATAATCCCCGCGCGGCGCAACTGGAATCCGGATCGCGCCGCGCTTACGCTTTCGGGCAATAATTGCCTGCATTATATTATTGAGGGTCATTTATATTTAAAATCTATATCAATGGTGTTATAACCCAATAGAATATTTACGACAGCTATTTTTAAATATAAATCATCATTACAGAGAAGATATTTCCCCCATCAATCCAAAAACGACACATTGATTATTTACTGCGCTTAATCAACTCGATACACTGTTTTTCTTACTAATGACAATAGAGGGAAGAAGAAGCATGGCTATTCCGGGTAATATGTGGATATACGACGACGGTGGGGCACTAATCAAAGGTGGTTGTGATGTGTTATCGCCCGTTATGTTCCGTGGTTAGGTTGGATAGGACTTGTAAACTCAATTTATCAAGCTTCAAGGAAAACTCACGAAAATACAAACCAATAGCTCGCCCCAAAGACCGTATACAATGGACATCCTTTTAATGAAAAGCATTCAAGATCAAGTTTTAGACTTGTTTAAAGATGAGATCTCAACCCGTTTAGATAAAAATTGGAAAGAAATCCCATTGGAACTTGATTATGACTTATTTGATGCTCCCGGCGACGATCTGCATGACGCTTTAAATAAATTTGAACAAAAATTTAATGTTGATCTTTCCAGTGTTAAATGGTCGTGTTATTTCCCTTGGGAGAATACGCCAATGCTAACTCGGTGGTTTAAAGTAAAACGGGAAGATGTAGAAAAAACGCGTAAACCTTTAACCATCAAAATGTTTGCCGAATCAGCAAAAGCAGGTAAATGGCTTTACGACTAGCAACCACAAGCCGTTGTCGTAACGAGGTCTGCGGCCAGAAGGCAGAACAACATCGACGGCGAACGTAATGCATGAAGATGATCGCGTGGCGGTGATTCAATCACTGTGACGGTACCCCGCCCCCTCTGCAACTGGAATCCGGATCGCGCCGCGTGCTTTCGTCGGTTTCCCTCACCTGCCCATCTCCGTTATCATGTCTCATCCATGTGATAACGACGACAACAACAAAATCGCAGCCATTTCAAATCAGGGATCTGGATAACACCCCATGAGCACAATTGACAATCTCGACGCCCACACGCCGATGATGCAGCAGTATCTCAAGCTGAAGGCGCAACATCCTGACATTCTACTGTTTTACCGGATGGGGGATTTTTACGAGCTGTTTTATGACGATGCGAAACGCGCGTCACAGCTGCTCGATATCTCACTGACCAAACGCGGCGCCTCCGCGGGCGAACCCATCCCGATGGCCGGCATCCCCCACCACGCCGTGGAGAACTACCTCGCCAAACTGGTCAATCAGGGCGAGTCGGTGGCCATTTGCGAGCAGATTGGCGACCCGGCCACCACCAAGGGACCGGTCGAGCGTAAAGTGGTGCGTATCGTCACCCCGGGCACCATCAGCGATGAAGCGCTGCTACAGGAGCGTCAGGACAACCTGCTGGCCGCTATCTGGCAGGACAGCAAAGGCTTTGGCTACGCGACGCTGGATATCAGCTCCGGGCGCTTTCGCCTGAGTGAACCGGCCGACCGTGAAACCATGGCGGCAGAGCTGCAGCGTACTAATCCGGCGGAACTGCTATATGCGGAAGATTTTGCCGAATCGTCGCTGATCGAGGGCCGCCGCGGTCTGCGCCGTCGCCCACTGTGGGAATTTGAAATCGACACCGCGCGCCAGCAGCTAAACCTGCAGTTCGGCACCCGCGATCTGGTCGGCTTCGGCGTGGAAAATGCCCCGCGCGGCCTGTGCGCCGCCGGCTGCCTGCTGCAGTATGTCAAAGACACTCAGCGTACCTCGCTGCCGCATATTCGCTCCATCACCATGGAACGCCAGCAGGACAGCATCATTATGGATGCCGCCACCCGCCGTAACCTCGAGATTACCCAAAATCTCGCCGGCGGCACCGACAACACCCTGGCCTCGGTACTCGACTGTACGGTGACGCCGATGGGCAGCCGGATGCTCAAGCGCTGGCTGCATATGCCGGTCCGCGATACCGCCGTGCTGGTTGAACGCCAGCAAACCATCGGCGCGCTACAGGAGCGCTATACCGAGCTGCAGCCGGTACTGCGCCAGGTCGGCGATCTGGAACGTATTCTGGCGCGTCTGGCGCTGCGTACCGCCCGTCCACGCGATCTGGCCCGCATGCGCCATGCCCTGCAGCAGTTGCCGCTGCTGCGCGAGCTGCTGGCCGACGTTGACCGTCAGCCGGTGCAAAAATTGCGTGAGAAAATGGGCGAGTTCACCGAACTGCGCGAACTGCTGGAGCGCGCGGTGATCGACGCGCCGCCGGTGTTGGTCCGCGACGGCGGGGTTATCGCCCCAGGCTACAGCGAAGAGCTGGACGAGTGGCGGGCGCTGGCCGATGGCGCCACCGATTATCTCGATAAGCTGGAGATCCGCGAGCGCGAGCGGCTGGGCCTCGATACCCTGAAAGTCGGCTACAACGCCGTCCACGGCTACTACATCCAGATCAGCCGTGGCCAGAGCCACCTCGCGCCGATCCACTACGTGCGCCGCCAGACGCTGAAAAACGCCGAACGCTACATTATTCCTGAGCTGAAGGAATACGAAGATAAGGTGCTGACCTCCAAGGGCAAAGCGCTGGCGCTGGAAAAACAGCTTTATGACGAGCTGTTCGACCTGCTGCTGCCGCATCTCGCCGACCTGCAAACCAGCGCCAGCGCGCTGGCCGAGCTGGACGTGCTGGTCAACCTGGCGGAACGTGCGGAAACTCTGAACTACTGCTGCCCGACCTTTAGCGATAAGCCAGGTATTCGCATCAGCGAAGGCCGCCATCCGGTGGTCGAGCAGGTGCTGAAAGAGCCGTTTATCGCCAACCCGCTGCAGCTGGCGCCGCAGCGGCGGATGCTGATCATCACCGGGCCGAACATGGGCGGTAAAAGTACCTATATGCGCCAGACCGCGCTGATTGCGCTGCTGGCCTATATCGGCAGCTACGTCCCGGCGCAGAAGGTCGAGATCGGACCCATCGATCGCATCTTTACCCGCGTCGGCGCGGCGGATGACCTGGCCAGTGGCCGCTCGACCTTTATGGTGGAGATGACTGAAACCGCCAATATTCTGCACAACGCCACCGAACACAGCCTGGTGCTGATGGATGAGATTGGCCGCGGCACGTCCACCTACGACGGGCTATCGCTGGCATGGGCCTGTGCGGAAAGTCTGGCCAACAAAATCAAGGCGCTGACGCTGTTCGCCACCCACTACTTCGAGCTCACTCAGCTGCCGGAGAAAATGGAAGGCGTCGCCAACGTTCACCTCGACGCGCTGGAGCACGGTGATACCATCGCCTTTATGCACAGCGTGCAGGACGGCGCGGCCAGCAAGAGCTATGGCCTGGCGGTCGCCGCGCTGGCCGGGGTGCCGAAAGAGGTGATCAAGCGCGCGCGGCAGAAACTGCGCGAGCTGGAGAGCATCTCGCCCAACGCGGCGGCGACCCAGGTCGACGGCACGCAGATGTCGCTGCTCGCCGCCCCGGAAGAGACCTCGCCTGCGGTTGAGGCGCTGGAGAATCTTGATCCGGACTCTCTGACCCCGCGTCAGGCGCTGGAGTGGATCTACCGTCTGAAAAGCCTGGTTTAGCAACCCATTAAGGTGAAAAACGGCAGCGCCGCTCAGCGCTGCCGTTTTAGCAAACCAAAAATGGGTGCAAGAGGATGCGTCCTGACAACCCATACGCGGGGTTGCCCCCGCGCGGATGCTACTTCTTCGATTCGTAAGCGAGAACAGCTTTAAACTCAATATTACGCTCTTTAATACTCAGCTCGCATAGTGAGCTGTGAACCAACAGCGTAAATCCCAGTACCGTAATACAGAGTACGATGATTGCCACAAGGGCATATTTTGCCTCCCTGCAAAGAAGAGACTAACATCTGAATTGTCTATGTTCATTCGCTAGCCTCAGTTGATAGAAATATCTCCTGGGGCTTTCGTCTGTCTGGGGTCCTGGTAATGCTCAAGGCCAGACAGCCTCAAGCACCCGCCACTATTCTATACTCGTCAGGACGTGAAATTTATCTGCAAGGAATTAATCAGACGGATTTTATAATAATCTGGAAGCAGGCTCGCAAAGTTATCCCAGTATATTAACCCTTCACGTAATTTTTTAATTTAATGAAAAAATAGCTTCTATAATTGTACTAAATATAAAAAAGGCCCGACTTAGCGGGCCCCTTTCATTAACGCTTATCTTCCGGCAATAGCGGCGGTACGTGTGGCACCTGCGGTGCCTCATCAATATCTTTCTGCGTCATCCGGAACGCTTCCGGATAGTGCTCGCGGCTGGTGCGGCGCAGCGGCTCGGTATTTCGCCAGGTATAAAGACAGTGCTGGCACTGATACACGGTCCAGACCCCTTTCACCGGCGACGTCGCCATCACTTCAATCTTTTCATCGGCGCAACGTGGACAAATCATCTTTTTCTCCTTATTTACGGTTGGCCAGCATAGCGGTCAGTTTTTCAGCCCAGGCTTTGGTTTCCGGCAGATCCTGCACCGGCTGGCTGTAGTGGCCGCGAAGGTCCGGCGCAACCGGGGTGGTGGCGTCGATAATCAGTTTGTCGGTGATGCCCGCCGGGCTGGAGCCTGGGTCAAGTTCAAGGACCGACATGTTCGGCAACTGCACCAGGTCACCCGCCGGGTTAACCTTCGAGGAGAGCGCCCACATCACCTGCGGCAGGTTGAACGGGTCAACGTCTTCATCAACCATGATCACCATCTTCACATAGCCGAGGCCGTGCGGAGTGGTCATCGCCCGCAGGCCCACCGCGCGGGCAAAACCGCCATAGCGTTTTTTGGTGGATATGATCGCCAGCAGACCATGGGTGTACATGGCGTTGACCGCCTGTACTTCCGGGAACTCGGCCTTCAGTTGCTGATACAGCGGCACGCAGGTCGCCGGCCCCATCAGATAGTCAATTTCGGTCCACGGCATACCGAGATAGAGCGATTCAAAAATCGGTTTGCTGCGATACGAGACTTTGTCGATACGCACTACCGTCATGTTACGACCGCCGGAGTAGTGGCCGGTAAACTCACCGAACGGCCCCTCGATCTCACGCTTACGCCCTTCAATGACCCCTTCGAGGATCACTTCCGAACCCCAGGGTACATCAAAGCCGGTCAGCGGCGCGGTGGCGATGGGATACGGGCTCTCGCGCAGCGCGCCAGCCATTTCATATTCTGACTGATCGTATTTCAGCGGCGTGGCGCCCATCAGGGTAATAATCGGGTCGTTACCGAGGGTGATGGCAATCGGCAGATCTTCCCCACGCTCTTCCGCTTTATGCAGATGCAGCGCGATATCATGCATCGGCACCGGCTGCAGGCCGAGCTTGCGCTTGCCTTTCACTTCCATGCGGTAGATACCGACGTTTTGCTTACCGAAGTTGTCAGGATCAAGCGGGTCGCGTGATACGACACAGGCTTTGTCGAGGTAGAAACCGCCGTCACCATCGTTGAGGCGGAACAGCGGCAGAATATCGAACAGGTTGATATCGTCGCCATCAACGGTGTTTTCCGCCCACGCCGGGTTGGCGCGGCGCTCTGGCGTCACCGGGAATTTATCCCAGCGGCGAATGAATTCATCAATCTGCTTTTTCACCGGCGTGTTAGGCGGCAGGCCCAGCGAGATGGCATGGTTCTGCCACGAGCCGATGGTGTTCATCGTCACGCGGGCGTCAGTAAAGCCACGAATATTATCGAACCACAGTGCCGGGGCGCCGTCGCCGATGCGTCCGGTCGCATTGGCGGCCGCCGCCAGATCGGGCTCGGCGTTTACCTCTTCACTGATTTTCAGCAGTTGTCCCTGGTCATCCAGCGCCTGCAAAAAGCTGCGCAAATCATCAAAAGCCATTATTCGATCTCCTGTGCAAATTGTTCTGCCGTGCGCAAGCCGTTCCAGCGACGCGCTTTGTGATAGTCGAGGCCAAACTGATCCAGCACCCGGGTGACGATATGATTGGTGATATCGTCAACCGTCTCCGGGTGGTTGTAGTAAGCTGGCATCGGCGGCACCATCGCCACGCCCATGCGCGACAGCGCCAGCATGTTCTCCAGATGGATCGTGCTGAGCGGCATTTCCCGCGGGACCAGCACCAGCTTGCGCCCCTCTTTGAGCACCACGTCCGCCGCGCGGCCCACCAGCCCTTCGGCATAGCCCGCGCGGATGCCTGCCAGCGTTTTCATACTGCAGGGAATAACGATCATGCCGTCGGTACGAAATGAACCTGATGAAATGGTGGCGGCCTGGTCAGCCGGGCTGTGGGAAAAGTCCGCCAGCGCGGCCACTTCGCGCGCTGTCCAGGGCGTTTCCAGCTCGATGGTGGTTTTGGCCCATTTCGACATCACCAGGTGGGTTTCCACCTCCGGCATATCACGTAGCGCCTGCAGCAATGCCACCCCAAGCGGAGCCCCGGTGGCCCCCGTCATCCCAATAATCAGTTTCATTCCAGACCTCACTCAACTTGTTCGTACACGAACTTTATATTTAAATTACCCTCTCCGGACTGCGATGACAAGATCGTTCGCATACGTGCGCATTTTTAATCAAAAACGCAGAAAGGGTATAAAATGGCGTACGAACGGCTATCATAGAGGTGACAGTTTTGTTACGGAGTATTCATGGAGTTACGAAACGAAGCATTTCACCTGCTGCGCCAGCTTTTTCAACAACATACCGCCCGCTGGCAGCAAGCGTTACCGGATCTGACTAAACCTCAGTACGCGGTGATGCGCTCGGTAGCGGAGCAGCCGGGTATCGAGCAGGTCGTGCTGATTGAAGCGGCGGTCAGTACCAAGGCCACGCTGGCGGAGATGCTCAGCCGGATGGAGGCACGCGGCCTGGTGCGCCGGGAACACGATCCCGCTGATAAACGCCGCCGTTTTGTCTATCTGACCGAACAAGGCGAGGCGTTGCTTAACCGTTCGATTCCGCAGGGCAATGAGATCGATGACGAGTTTCTCGGCCGCCTGAGCGATGACGAACGCGAACAGTTCTCCCGGCTGGTGCGCAAAATGATGGCGCCCTGAGCGGTCAATTAAACGACCTTCTCACGCAGGAAATCGATAAACGCCCGCACCCGGGTCGGCATGTGCTGCGCATCGGGATAAAGGGCATACACTCCTTGCTGTGGGAAATGGTATTCCGACAGGAGCGGCACCAGCTCCCGCTGCGCCACTTTTTCGGCTACCAGCCATGCCGGCAGCAAGGCGATACCGCACCCGGCCAGGGCAAAGCTCATCAGCGCCGTAGCGCTGTCGGCTGAAAAGCGCGGCGCGCTGGCGATGGCGAAATCCACCTCTGTCTGTTGATCCGTTCGCAGCTGCCAGCGCAGCGGCGCCGACAGACGCTCATGAATAATCCAGTCGGCTTGCGCCAGATCGGACAGCGTCTGCACCGGATGGCTTGCCAGCCAGGCCGGAGAGGCGACGGGCAGGATCGCGAAACTGGCTATCCGCGTCGCCCGATAGCGGGAATCGGCCAGCGTACCGAGGCGTATCGCCACATCAAATCGTTCTGAAATGAGGTCCGCATGATGGGAGGACGAAACGTGGCGCACCCGCAGCGCCGGGTGACGACGGGCAAACGCGGCCAGCGCCGGAATGATAACCTGCGCGCCATACTCCGGCGTGGTGGTGATCCGCAGCTCTCCACTTAATCCAGTATGGCTGGCCCGCACCTCATCCTGCAGATTTTCCGCCGCTTTCAGCAGCGCCACCCCACGCTGATAGAACAACGTCCCGGCGTCGGTGAGGCGCAGACGACGCGTTGAACGCAGCAGCAGGGTCACCCCCAGTTCATTTTCCAGTTGCCGCACGTTAAAGCTGACCACCGCCTTGGTCTGCCCCAGCACCGCAGCGGCCAGGGTGAAGCTGCCGGCATCCACCACGGCGATAAACATGGTCACACGCTGAAGATTAAGCATTGTCGTCCGGATGATTGTCAAAAATATTCAGACAGTATATCCCGATTCACCCCGTTTATCCCCCGCAGAACCGGGTTTACAGTAGCCGCCTGTCTGAGGGAGTGAACCATGACCTATCGCCACCGCGTTGCCACCGTTTTTCTGTTCGGCTTTTTTCTCGATTTAATCAATATGTTTATCGCCAGCATCGCCTTCCCGGCCATCAGCCACGCGCTGACGGTTTCCGTCTCTCAGCTGGCGTGGGTCAGCAATGCTTATATTCTCGGTCTGACGGTCGTCGTACCGTTCAGTGCCTGGCTTAGTCAGCGCTGGGGGGCGAAACGACTGTTTTTACTCTCGCTGGGGCTGTTCAGCCTCGGCGCGCTGGCGGCTGGGCTTGCCAGTAGTCTCGGCGAGCTGATTTTCTGGCGGACGCTGCAGGGGATGGGCGGCGGGCTGTTAATCCCCCTTGGCCAGGCATTGACGTGGCCGCTGTTTCAGCCGCATGAGCGGGCGAAACTGTCGGCGGCGGTGATGCTGGTCGGCCTGCTGGCGCCAGCCTGCTCGCCGGCGATCGGCGGCCTGTTAGTCCAGGCCTTCAGCTGGCGCTGGGTCTTTTTCGCCAGCCTGCCTGTGGCTCTGCTAACCTTTGTGCTGGCGGTGCGATGGCTGAACGACAGCCCCGGCCCGGTTCGCCCAACTCGCTTTCTTCCGCTGTCGTTGCTGGCCGATCCCCTGCTGCGCTTCGCGATGCTGATCTACCTCTGCGTACCGGGGATGTTTATTGGCGTCAACGTGGTCGGGATGTTCTACCTGCAACGCGTCACCGGGATGGCGCCGGGGGCCATCGGTGCCCTGATGGTGCCCTGGTCGCTGGCCTCGTTCGCCGCCATCACTTTTACCGGCAGGTATTTCAACCGCTTCGGGCCACGACCGCTGGTGATGGTTGGCTGCTTGCTACAGGCGGCGGGGATCCTGCTGCTGCTGAAGATCGATGCGCACAGCCCGCTGGCGCTGTTGATTCTGGCCTTTACGCTGATGGGCGGAGGAGGCAGCTTATGCAGCAGCACCGCGCAAAGCAGCGCCTTCCTGCATACGTCTGCCGAAGAGATGCCTGACGCCAGCGCGCTGTGGAATCTGAACCGCCAGCTCAGCTTCTTTGCCGGCAGCGCGCTGCTCGCCGTGCTGCTGAGGGGATTTCCGCCGGCCTACGCCTGGCAAATCGTGTTTATTAGCGCCGCCGCCATCACCCTGTTGCCGCTGCTGTTTTGCCTGCGGCTGAATAATCGGGCGATTATCCATCGCCTGCACACCACTCTGGAGAAGTCATGAACCCTTATCTGCAGGAAGTCCTCGACGCCCATGTCCTTATCGAACGCTGGTTAAGCCAGGGGGAAGGAAGCGCTGAGGCAATGATGACACGTTTTGCCGCCGAATTCACCATGATCCCTCCGGGCGGCGAGAAGATGGACTACCCGGCGGTGAGCCGTTTTTTCCACCATGCGGGCGCAACCCGTCCGGGATTACACATCGTGGTGGATCAGGCGAAAATCATTAGCGAGTGGCACGACGGCGCCGCAGTGCTATACCGTGAAAGCCAAACGCTGGCGGATGGCAGTGAGAACGTACGCTGGTCGACGGCGATTTTTCAGCAAGCGGAAGGAAAAATGATCTGGCGTCATCTGCAGGAAACCCGCCTCGGCTAGCGCAAAGAAAAAGGCCCCGACTGTCGAGGGGGCCTTTTTGAGAGAAAAGATCTTATTCGCGGAAGAGCGCTTCGATATTCAGCCCCTGCCCCTGCAGAATTTCCCGCAGACGACGCAGACCTTCCACCTGGATCTGCCGCACACGCTCGCGGGTGAGGCCAATTTCACGGCCCACATCTTCCAGCGTGGCTGCTTCATAACCCAGCAGACCGAAACGACGCGCCAGAACTTCACGCTGCTTGGCGTTCAGCTCGAACAGCCATTTGACGATGCTTTGCTTCATATCATCGTCCTGCGTGGTGTCTTCCGGGCCGTTCTCTTTCTCATCGGCCAGAATATCCAGCAGCGCTTTTTCTGAATCGCCACCCAGCGGAGTATCCACGGAGGTGATGCGCTCGTTCAGACGCAGCATACGGCTGACGTCATCGACCGGTTTGTCCAGCTGTTCGGCTATCTCTTCCGCACTTGGCTCGTGGTCCAGCTTATGGGACAACTCGCGCGCGGTACGCAGATAGACGTTCAGCTCTTTAACAATATGGATCGGCAAACGGATCGTACGGGTTTGGTTCATGATCGCCCGTTCAATGGTCTGGCGGATCCACCAGGTCGCATAGGTCGAAAAACGGAACCCACGTTCCGGGTCAAACTTCTCAACGGCGCGGATCAGGCCGAGGTTACCTTCTTCAATCAGATCCAGCAGCGCCAGACCACGATTGCTGTAACGACGGGCAATCTTCACCACCAGACGCAGGTTGCTTTCAATCATGCGACGGCGTGAAGCGACATCACCACGCAGTGCGCGACGCGCGAAATAGACTTCCTCTTCCGCGGTCAGCAGTGGGGAATAACCAATCTCTCCAAGATAAAGCTGAGTGGCGTCAAGTACGCGTTGTGTTGCGCCTTGCGACAGTAGCTCTTCCTCAGCCAGATCGCTATCACTGGGTTCCTCTTCTACTAAGGCCTTCTCGTCGAAAACCTCAATTCCGTTCTCATCAAATTCCGCGTCTTCATTTAAATCATGAACTTTCAGCGTATTCTGACTCATAAAGGTGGCTCCTACCCGTGATCCCTGAGCAAAGCACCTTCCACGGCACATCAACAAACGACGCCTGGACGATTTCCCCTGCCCTCTCTGCGAGAGTGGCGTAGACACCGCCCTGGCGCCTGTTAGCTGATGCTTCGCTTATCCGTACTTTGCCAAATTATCGCTGCGGTAAGTACTGCAGCGGGTTGACGGATTTCCCCTTGTAACGAATTTCAAAATGTAATCTTGTTGAGCTGGTTCCGGTGCTACCCATGGTAGCGATTTTCTGCCCCGCTTTGACTTCCTGTTGCTCCCGAACCAGCATGGTATCGTTATGAGCGTAGGCACTCAGGTAATCATCGTTGTGTTTGATGATAATAAGATTACCGTAGCCGCGCAGTGCGTTACCGGCATAGACGACACGCCCATCGGCGGTCGCGACAATAGCCTGTCCCTTACTGCCTGCAATGTCGATACCTTTATTGCCGCCTTCCGCGCCGCTAAAGTTCTCGATAACCTTGCCATCAGTCGGCCAGCGCCATGATGAGATCGGCGAACTGGTTGACGTACTGCTTGCAGTCGGCTGGGTTGTGCTCACCGTTGTTGGTGCCGTCACCGGCGCGACAACCGTTGTGGTCGTGGTCGCTGGTTTATTATTAGGCAACATCTTGGTAGCACTCTGTTCACCTGAAGATTCAGAATACGTAATAGTCGGTTGTGAAGCAACCACCGCGGTCGATTTTTGTGCAGAAGTTGTGGTGGCTGTCGCACCGCCGCTCGCCCTTGCGCTGGCCTGAGAAACGGCGTTTTCACCGGTGATCGGCTGGCCTGAGGCGTTGCCGACCTGCAGCACCTGACCCACGTTCAGGGCGTACGGGGCCGCGACATTGTTGCGTTGCGCCAGGTCGCGGAAATCGTTGCCGGTGACCCACGCGATATAGAACAGCGTGTCTCCCCGTCTTACCGTATAGGTACTGCCGCCGGTATAGCTACCTTTCGGAATATCGCCATATTTGCGGTTGTAAACGATCTTACCGTTCACCGTCTGCACCGGCTCCTGCGCCATCGGCGTCGGCTGCGGCTGAATGGTTTGGGTCTGTACCGGCTGGATCGGCTGGATCGGCTGCGCCTGAGGAGCAGACTTGACGCCGGAGGATGGCGGCGTAATCAGCATGCCGGAGTTGGTGCTGGAAGAGGCGGCACCGCCGGCAGAGCTAACCGGCGCTGGCGGATTATTGGTGTTGGTACACCCGGCCAGCCAGAGTGAAACCAGTGAAAGAGCCGCAATACGGCTGACGGTAAATTTGGTGCTTCCCGCGCTCATTTATCCCCCAGGAATATGTTAACTGCCAATATCTTGCTTACCGGGCGGCGCCCGGCCAGGACACTGAAAAATGTGTCCACCCTACGCCTAAAGTCAGGCAAAAAAAACCTGGAATAATCCGGGTCTCAGGCCAGCTCCCCCTTCACCAGGGGAACAAAGCGAACGGCCTCGACGGTATCAATGATAAATTCGTTGCCCCGGCGACGGATCCGTTTGAGAAACTGATGCTCTTCGCCAACCGGCAGCACCAGCACGCCATCGTCATCCAGCTGCGCCAGCAGCGCGGTTGGAATCTCCGGCGGCGCCGCCGTCACAATAATGGCATCAAACGGCGCCCGTGCCTGCCAACCTTGCCACCCATCGCCATGACGGGTTGAAACATTATGTAAATCAAGTTGTTTCAGGCGACGACGCGCCTGCCACTGTAAACTCTTAATCCGCTCCACCGAGCAAACGTGATGCACCAGGTGCGCCAGGATGGCCGTCTGGTAGCCGGAACCAGTGCCGATCTCCAGCACGCGCGACTCCGGCGTCAGCGTCAGCAGCTCGGTCATCCGCGCCACCATGTAAGGCTGGGAGATGGTCTGCCCCTGGCCAATCGGCAGCGCGGTGTTTTCCCACGCTTTATGTTCAAAGGCTTCATCAACAAATTTTTCGCGCGGGACAAGCGCGATCGCCTCGAGGACACGCTCATCGACGATGCCCTGCGTGCGCAGTTGATTCAACAAACTTTCAACACGTTTACTTACCATTGCCCGTCAACCCCGACACGTTCCAGCCAATCGCTGACTACCTCATGCGCCTGATAGGCGGTTAAATCGACGTGCAATGGCGTCACGGAAACATAGCCTTCATCCACTGCCGCAAAATCGGTGCCCGGCCCGGCATCGCGCTTATCGCCCGGCGGGCCAATCCAGTACAGGGTGTTGCCGCGCGGATCTTTTTGCGGGATCACCTGGTCGGCCGGATGGCGGTTGCCGCAGCGGGTCACGCGAATGCCCTTGATTTGATCAAGCGGGAGATCCGGCACGTTGATGTTAAGGATCCGCCCGGTACGCAGCGGCTCGCGGCTTAAGGCGCGCAGAATGGTGCAGGTTACCGCCGCGGCGGTATCGTAATGCTGATAGCCGTTCAGCGACACGGCCAGCGCGGGGAACCCCAGATGGCGGCCTTCCATCGCTGCGGCCACGGTGCCGGAATAGATGACGTCATCGCCCAGGTTGGGACCCGCGTTAATGCCGGAAACGACGATGTCCGGACGTGGGCGCATCAGCGCGTTCACGCCGAGATAGACGCAGTCGGTCGGGGTGCCCATCTGGACGGCGATGTCGCCATTTTCAAAGGTAAACGTACGCAGGGATGATTCCAGCGTCAGCGAATTCGAGGCTCCGCTGCGGTTACGATCGGGTGCAACAACCTGGACCTCGGCAAACTCCCTTAAGGCCTTTGCCAGGGTCTGTATCCCCGGCGCATGGATCCCGTCATCGTTACTCAGCAATATTCGCATAGTCACCCGTTGTATTGATAAGCTCCCTGACCACGCTGGTGGCGAAGCTGCCCGCCGGCAGCCAGAAACGCAGTTCAACGGTTACGTCATCCCACCAGTTCCAGCTAAGCTGCTGCGGATAGAGGAGCATCGCCCGGCGCGCCGCCTCAACTTTCTCCCGCACCAACAGCGCCTGCAGCGACGTTTCTTCGGCGATGGCGGCCTGCTCGGCGGCCAGAGCGTCGCGCTGGCTTCCCCAGTCGCCGCTGCCCGGCAGCGCAGCCGTGATCATCAGTTCGCGGTTGTTCACCCGCGCCTGCGAAACCTCGAGTTCTTCCGGTGTGACGACAAACCAGCTCCCACGCCCCGCTAATTGTAGCGCATCGCCATCAACAACCTGATTAAATTCCGTTTTTTTTAATCTAATACTGACTTGCTGATTAAACAACGCACTGCGGGCCGCCGACAACCAAAAACTGCGCTTATTGCGATCGCGCACCGGCGCGTCGCTTTCCGCCCAGCGCAACGCGCCCTGCAGATTACTGCCGCCAATGCCAAAGCGCTGCGCGCCGAAATAGTTCGGTACGCCCCGTTCAGCGATGGCCTGCAGACGCGTCTCCACGTCCTGTCGATCGCTAATCTCGCGCAGGATCACGGTAAACTGGTTGCCTTTCAGCGCGCCTAAACGCAGCTTACGCTTATGGCGGGCATATTCCAGTACCTGGCAGCCCTCGAGCTGAAATTTGCTCAGGTCCGGCATCTCTTTGCCGGGCACCCGCGCGCACAGCCACTGCTCGGTGACGGCGTGCTTATCCTTTTGCCCGGCGAAGCTCACTTCACGGGCGTGGATCTTGAGGAATTTCGCCAGCGCGTCGGCGACAAAGCGCGTATTGCAGCCGTTTTTCAGGATCCGCACCAGCACATGTTCGCCTTCGCCGTCCGGCGCAAAGCCCAGATCCTCCACTACCAGAAAATCTTCCGGATTGGCTTTCAGCAGCCCGCTGCTCTGCGGCTTGCCGTGCAGCCAGGTCAGTTGGTCAAAGGCGATCATTTTTCGGCCTTACGCAGCAGCGCGACCGCTTCGCAGGCGATCCCTTCCCCGCGGCCGGTGAAGCCCAGCTTCTCGGTGGTGGTCGCTTTCACGTTGACGTCGTCCATATGGCAGCCGAGATCTTCAGCGATAAAGACGCGCATCTGCGGAATATGCAGCAGCATCTTCGGCGCCTGGGCGATAATGGTGACGTCGACGTTGCCGAGCGCATAGCCTTTGGCCTGAATACGACGCCACGCTTCGCGCAGCAGTTCGCGGCTATCGGCGCCTTTAAACGCCGGATCGGTATCGGGGAACAGTTTGCCGATATCGCCGAGCGCCGCGGCACCCAGCAGCGCGTCGGTCAGCGCATGCAGCGCGACGTCGCCGTCGGAGTGGGCCAGCAGCCCTTTTTCATAAGGAATGCGTACCCCGCCAATAATGATTGGGCCTTCACCGCCAAAAGCGTGTACGTCAAAACCATGTCCAATTCGCATTAAGCTTTCTCCTGGTGTCGGGAACGGGTGAGGTAAAATTCAGCCAGCGCCAGGTCTTCCGGGCGCGTCACTTTAATATTATCCGCGCGACCGGCGACCAGCTGCGGATGGAAGCCGCAGTACTCCAGCGCCGAGGCTTCATCGGTGATGGTCGCCCCCTCGTTCAGCGCCCGGGTGAGGCAATCCACCAGCAGCTCGCGAGGGAAAAATTGCGGGGTCAGCGCATGCCACAGGTCATTGCGATCGACGGTATGGGCGATAGCGGTTTTGCCCGGTTCGGCGCGCTTCATGGTGTCACGAACCGGCGCCGCGAGGATCCCCCCGACACGGCTGGTTTCGCTGAGCGCCAGCAGGCGGCTGAGGTCGTCCTGATGCAGGCAGGGGCGCGCGGCGTCATGCACCAGCACCCACTGCGCCTCCGGCAACGCCTTCAGGCCCGCGAGCACGGAATCGGCGCGCTCGGCGCCGCCATCCACGACGGTAATTTGCGGGTGCTGCGCCAGCGGTAGCTGGCTGAAGCGCCGATCGCCGGGGCTGACGGCAATTACCACGCGCTGGACGCGCGCATCCGCCAGCAGCGCAGCGACCGCATGTTCGAGAATCGTTTTGTTACCGATTGAGAGATATTGTTTCGGGCATTCCGTTTGCATGCGGCGGCCAAAACCGGCTGCCGGCACCACGGCGCAAACGCCCGGAAAAGTGGCTGCCATGTTGTTATCCTGGGCCTGGTTATCGATTGTTCTGCTGTTGCCCCGATGCCTGGTTGCGTTTAGACGCATCCGGTACCAGACGATAGAAGGTTTCGCCCGGGCGGGTCATACTGAGTTCATTGCGCGCGCGCTCCTCGATCGCTTCCTGCCCGCCGTTGAGGTCGTCAATTTCGGCAAATAGCTGATCGTTGCGTGCTTTTAATTTGGCGTTAGTCGCCTGCTGGGCGGTGACGTCGTCGTTAACCCGCGTGTAGTCGTGCAGGCCGTTTTTACCGAACCACAGCGAATACTGTAGCCAGACCAGCAAAGCTAATAATAGCAGCGTTAGTTTACCCATCCTGCCCCCTGACAAACGGCATCATCATCCCAAAACTCGCCCGGGTACGCTACCAGGGCGCGCGGACGATGCCGCGTAACGCGGGGACTGTACCATATTTTTGCTGCCGATACCCATGCTTGATTCATACCAGAAACGGGTTATCCCAACAGCCAGAGGAAGAGTAGCGCAAACATCATCCCGACGGTCAGGATGGTCGCGCTGGCGCTATAGAGCAGCTTGCCATTGAGCAGAGAGTGCAGCGCAATACCGATCACTACCGCCACCGGCATCAACGCCAGGAAGAACGGCCAGGTGTAAAGGAGGAAGAAGAGCGTATTACTGCCATAGAGAAGGAAGGGAATACCCAGCGCCAGCAGCCATGAAATAAAGCCCACGGCAGCGCCCGACAGAGACCAGGTGGTCTCGTCGCCGATCGCCGGAGGCGGTTCTGAACGAATAATACTGAGGTTCTGGGTATTGCGCATATCGAATCCTGTAGACCGGGCAACCGGCACCCCTCGATGCCGCTGCCGTTTCAGGATCTGATAATATCGCTCTGTTGCAGCAGGTCTAATAGTTGGTGCACCAAATTTGTTACCAATTGTTCACCATCCAGATGAATTTCCGCCTTTTCCGGTGCCTCATAGACCGAGTCTATGCCGGTGAAATTGCGTAATTCCCCTGCCCGCGCCTTCTTGTACAACCCTTTCGGATCCCGCGCCTCGCAGATGGCCAGCGGGGTATCGACGAACACTTCGATGAAGCGTCCCTCCCCCAGGCGCTCGCGCACCATCTGCCGTTCCGCGCGGTGTGGTGATATAAATGCCGTCAATACCACCAGACCGGCATCGACCATCAGCCTGGCCACTTCGCCGACGCGGCGAATGTTCTCTTTGCGATCCTCATCACTGAATCCCAGATCGCTGCACAGGCCATGGCGCACATTGTCGCCGTCCAGCAGATAGGTGCTGACGCCGCGCTCATGCAGCGCCTCTTCCAGCGCCCCGGCGACGGTGGATTTACCCGACCCCGAAAGGCCGGTAAACCACAGCACCACGCCGCGATGGCCGTGATGCTGTTCCCGCTGCTGCTGGGTCACAGGATGGGCATGCCAGACGACGTTTTCGTCATGCTGGGCCATTATTGGCCTCCCAGCAGGTCGCGGGCGTCCCAGTGAGGGAAGTGTTTACGGATCAGCTGGTTCAGCTCCAGCTCAAAGGCGCTGTACGGCGATGCCGACGTCGACGCCTGCAGGTGCGGCTCGTTGACCATCCCGGCGCCCACAGTGACGTTGGTCAGGCGATCGATAAAGATAAGCCCGCCGGTCACTGGGTTTTGCTGATACGGATCCAGCACTAAAGGTTCGTCAAAGGTCAGCTCCACCAGCCCAATGCCGTTCAGCGGTAGAGACTCGACTTCACGTTGGGTCAGGTTGTTAATATCGACCTGGTAGCGGATAGCGTCGACGCGAGCGCGAGTCTTCTTCCCGGCGATTTTAATGTCGTAGCTCTGCCCCGGGGTCAGCGGCTGCTCGGCCATCCACACCACGTCGATGCTGGCGCTTTGCACCGCCGGCAGCGAGGCTTGCGCGTCAACCAGCAGGTCGCCGCGGCTGATGTCGATTTCATCTTTCAGCACAATGGTAATGGCTTCGCCGGCGGCAGCTTCCTGCAGGTCGCCGTCGAAGGTGACGATACGCGCCACGCTCGATTCGACGCCCGACGGCAGCACCTTCAGACGCTGGCCAACGGTAACCGTACCGGAGGCGACCGTGCCGGAGAAGCCGCGGAAATCGAGGTTCGGACGGTTAACATACTGCACCGGGAAGCGCAGCGGCTGGCTCTCGACCACCCGCTGGATCTCCACGGTTTCGAGGACTTCCAGCAGGGTCGGACCGCTGTACCACGGGATGTTCGCGCTCTGGCTGGCGACGTTATCGCCTTCCAGCGC
This sequence comes from Klebsiella sp. H-Nf2, assembly GCF_002806645.1. Taxonomy (NCBI): domain Bacteria; kingdom Pseudomonadati; phylum Pseudomonadota; class Gammaproteobacteria; order Enterobacterales; family Enterobacteriaceae; genus Klebsiella; species Klebsiella sp. H-Nf2. The sequence goes on along the minus strand of NZ_PIBL01000002.1, from coordinate 539,365 downwards.
CGACAGCGGCACAAAACGGATATCGAGGTTGCCCGGCAGCTGCTCGGCAAAGGTCAGATAATCTTCCCGGATCTCGTTGAAGCGCGCTTCGCTAAACTCGACGAGATCCATTTTGTTGACCGCCACCACCAGGTGTTTAATGCCCAGCAGCGTAGAGATAAAGCTGTGACGGCGGGTCTGGTCGAGCACGCCTTTGCGCGCATCGATCAGCAGGATCGCCAGGTCGCAGGTTGACGCGCCGGTGGCCATATTGCGCGTGTACTGCTCGTGCCCCGGGGTGTCGGCGATGATAAATTTGCGTTTTTCGGTCGAGAAGTAGCGATAGGCGACATCGATGGTGATGCCCTGCTCGCGCTCAGCCTGCAGGCCGTCCACTAGCAGCGCCAGGTCCAGTTTTTCACCCTGGGTACCGTGACGCTTACTGTCGTTGTGCAGAGACGACAGCTGGTCTTCATAGATCTGGCGAGTATCGTGCAGCAAACGGCCAATTAAGGTGCTTTTGCCGTCATCTACGCTGCCGCAGGTCAGAAAACGCAGCAGGCTCTTGTGCTGTTGCGCGTGCAGGTAAGCTTCTACGCCGCCTTCATTAGCAATTTGTTGGGCAATTGTGGTGTTCATGGCGGCTCCTTAGAAATACCCCTGACGTTTCTTCAGCTCCATCGAGCCGGCCTGGTCGCGGTCAATCACGCGGCCCTGACGTTCACTGGTGGTTGATACCAGCATCTCTTCAATAATTTCCGGCAGCGTCTGCGCTTCAGACTCCACTGCGCCGGTCAGCGGCCAGCAGCCAAGGGTACGGAAACGCACCATCCGTTTTTCAATCACCTCGCCCGGCTGCAGATCGATACGGTCATCATCGATCATCATCAGCATACCGTCGCGCTCCAGCACCGGGCGCTCAGCAGCCAGATACAGCGGCACGATTTCAATATTTTCCAGATAGATGTACTGCCAGATATCCAGCTCGGTCCAGTTGGAGAGCGGGAAGACGCGGATGCTTTCGCCTTTGTTAATCTGGCCGTTGTAGTTGTGCCACAGCTCTGGACGCTGATTTTTCGGGTCCCAGCGGTGGAAGCGGTCGCGGAAGGAGTAGATGCGCTCTTTCGCGCGGGATTTCTCTTCGTCGCGACGCGCGCCGCCGAACGCGGCGTCAAAGCCGTATTTGTTCAGCGCCTGCTTCAGGCCTTCCGTTTTCATGATATCGGTATGCTTAGCGCTGCCGTGGACGAACGGGTTGATGCCCATCGCCACCCCTTCCGGGTTTTTATGCACCAGCAGCTCACAGCCGTAGGCTTTGGCGGTATGGTCACGGAACTCATACATCTCACGGAATTTCCAGCCGGTATCGACGTGCAGCAGCGGGAACGGCAGGGTTCCCGGATAAAACGCTTTGCGCGCCAGATGCAGCATTACGCTGGAATCTTTCCCGATGGAGTACATCATCACCGGGTTAGAAAATTCGGCGGCCACCTCACGAATAATATGGATGCTTTCCGCCTCCAGTTGCCGCAGGTGAGTGAGTCGTTTTTGGTCCATAACCGTTCCTTAAGCCAGATTGACCACCGAAGAGTTAAACCCCTCGGCGGATGATGTATGTTGAAACCAGGCGAGCTGCTGATGCAGCTGCACCACTTCGCCCACCACCAGCAGGGCGGGCATCGGGGCGTCTTTCGCCAGGTGTTCGAGTTGTTGCAATGTGCCGGTTATCGTCTGCTGATCGTCGCGGGTACCGCGGGAAATCACCGCGACCGGCGTAGTGCTGTCGCGACCGTGGGCGATCAGCTGCGCGCTGATTTCTGCCGCCTTCATGGTGCCCATGTAGATCGCCAGCGTTTGTTGGCTCTTCGCCAGCAGCGACCAGTCGAAGGGGGCGCTGTCCGGCTTATAGTGGCCGGTGACAAAGACGGCGCTTTGCGCATAATCGCGATGGGTCAGCGGAATACCGGCGTAGGCCGTCGCCCCGGCGGCGGCAGTGACGCCAGGCACCACCTGGAACGGGATCCCCGCTTCGGCGGCAGCCTGCAGCTCTTCTGCGCCGCGGCCAAAAATAAACGGATCCCCGCCCTTCAGACGCACGACGGTTTTCCCTGCCTTCGCCGCCGCCACCAGCAGCTGATTGGTTTCATGCTGCGGCACCGAGTGCTCGCCGGCGCGTTTGCCGACACAGATTAACTCGGCATCGCGGCGCACCAGCTCGAGAACCGGCTGGGTCACCAGATGGTCGTGGAAAACCACGTCCGCCTGCTGGATCGCCTGCAGACCACGAAGGGTCAGCAGCCCGGCATCGCCCGGGCCGGCGCCCACCAGAATAATTTCTCCCGTCTCGCGTTCGGGCTTATCCAGCTCATCCTGCAGCGCCTTTTCCGCCTCCGCATGATTGCCCGCCACCATCAGGCTGGCAAAGCGGCCGGTGAAGACGCGTTCCCAGAAGCGACGACGCGCTTCGGTGGTCGTCAGACGGGTTTTCAGATGGTTACGCCAGTAGCTCGCCGATTCCGCCAGCCGCCCGAGGTTCGTCGGCAGCAGCGCTTCAATTTTCTCGCGCAGAATGCGCGACAGCACTGGCGCTTTGCCGCTGGAGGAGATCGCCACCAGCAACGGCGAACGGTCAACGATAGAAGGGAAGACAAACGAGCACAGCGCCTGGTTATCCACCACATTGACCAACCGGTAGCGCGCGTTAGCCGCCGCAAACACCCGCTGGTTAAGCGTCTCGTCCTCTGTGGCCGCAATCACCAGAAAGACATCATCCACCAGCGACTCGCTAAATTCCGTCGCCCGCCAGCTAAGCGCCTGGCGCGCCGCCAGATCGGCCAGCGCCGGAGAGAGCGTCCCGGCGACCACCTGCACCTGCGCCTGGGCGCGCAGCAGGAATTTAATCTTGCGTTCAGCAATCTCACCGCCGCCGATCACCAGCACGGGCCTTTGTTTCAGTTCGGCAAAAAGGGGCAAGTAATCCACGGCGCAACAACTCTCTTACAATCAGCGATACTGCGACTATAGGGTGCGCCTCAGAGCAAATGAAATTACGAAATGGAATGAGTTGTGACGCAAAGGAATAACGCTGTGGAAATACAAATATCAAAAAGTGCTTAACGCGCTATTTCTCCGCTATTTAAGAGCAATTGAAATTGTTTAACCGCGGTCACAGTTTCATACTGTACGCGTCAAATTGTCTTGTTCGTGTAAGGACCCCTTATGTTTTCCGCGTTGTGCCGCCGTCTGCTTCCTCTGGCGCTCGGCACCGGTTTTGTTTTCGCCGCCGCCCCCGCATTCAGCGCGCTGGGCGACACCGCCAGTAGCCAGGCCCGTCATATCGCCACCGTCTTCCCGGGACGAATGACCGGAACACCAGCCGAGATGTTGTCAGCCGAGTACCTCCGCCAGCAGTTCGCCCAGATGGGTTATCAGAGCGACGTGCGCAGCTTCAATACCCGCTACATCTATACCGATAACAATCAGCGTAAGAACTGGCATAACGCCACCGGCAGTACGGTGATCGCCGCCCATGAAGGCCAGTCCCGCCAGCAAATCATTATTATGGCGCATCTCGATACCTACGCGCCGCAGAGCGATAAAGACGTGGAGAACAACCTTGGCGGCCTGACGCTGCAGGGAATCGACGACAACGCGATGGGGCTCGGCGTGATGCTGGAGCTGGCGGATCATTTAAAGAATATCCCCACCCGCTATGGCATTCGCTTTATCGCCACCAGCGGTGAAGAGGAAGGTCGTCTCGGGGCGCAAAATCTGCTGCAGCGCATGAGTGAGGCGGAAAAGAAAAATACCCTGCTGGTGATCAACCTCGATAATCTGGTGGTGGGCGATAAGCTTTACTTCAACAGTGGCCGCCGCACGCCGGCCTCGGTGCGCAAGCTTACCCGCGACCGCGCGCTGGCTATCGCCCGCATTAAAGGGATTGTCGCAGCGACCAATCCAGGACTGAACCCAGAATTCCCGAAAGGCACTGCCTGCTGTAACGACGCCAGCGTCTTCGACAGCGCGGGGATCCCGGTGCTGTCGGTCGAGGCAACCAACTGGTCACTCGGCAAAAAGGATGGCTATCAGCAGCGCCAGAAATCCCGCGCCTTCCCGGACGGCACCAGCTGGCATAGCGTGCAGATTGATAATCAGCAGTATCTCGACCACGCGCTGCCGGGACGCATAGAACACCGCAGCCGCGAGGTAGTGAAAGTGATGCTGCCGCTGGTGAAAGAGCTGGCGAAGGTGGAGAAGAAAAGCTGATACGCACAAAAGAACGCGCGGTATCACCCGCGTGTTCTTCTTGAATTATCACCCAAAGAAAGCGCTAACAGCTTATCCCTCGTGCAATCCGCACTCGCGTTTAAGCCCGAAGAACCGGGTCTCTTCTTCTGCCATGCCTGGCTCCCATTTGCGGGTGGTGTGGGTATCGCCTACCGACAGATAGCCCTGATCCCACAGCGGGTGGTATTTCAGCCCGTGCTTTTGCAGGTACTGATATACCGTCCGGTTATCCCAGTCGATAATCGGCAGCACCTTGAACACCCCGCGCTGGATAGCCAGCACCGGTAAGGTCGCCCGGCTACCGGACTGCTCGCGGCGCAGACCAGCGAACCAGGTCTGGGTATTGAGCTCTTTCAGCGCCCGGTTCATCGGCTCGACTTTGTTGATCTCATTGTATTTCTCAATGCCCTCAACGCCCTGCTCCCACAGCTTACCGTAACGCGCCTCCTGCCAGGCGGCGCTCTCCTGCGCCCGATAGACCTTCAGGTTCAGCTTGAGCTTGTCGGTTAACTCATCGATAAACTGATAGGTTTCCGGAAACAGATAGCCGGTATCCGTGAGGATCACCGGAATATCCGGGCGCAGCTGATTCACCAGGTGCAGACTCACCGCCGCCTGAATGCCAAAGCTGGAAGACAAAGCATACTCGCCAGGCAGATTTTCCAGCGCCCACGCTACGCGTTCTTCGGCGCTGAGCTTCTCCAGCTTAGCATTGGTCTCCGCCAGCGCCAGGATACGTTCCACTTTCGGCAATGCATTAAGCGCGTTTAGATCGAGTACGGACATATAAACCTCGTTTGCCTGTTATGCCGGGCGGCACTGCGTTTGCCCGGCCTACGGGTTTTGTAAGCCCGGACGCTACGCGCCACCGGGCACCAGGATGTTATTCCCAGAAATCGCGGGCTGGGTCGAGCACCGGGCGAATGATGCCCGCACGCACCGTAAAGTCGCCGAAGCCTTCACCCGCTTCACGCTCTTTCGCCCAGCGCCCTACCAGTTCGTCTAGCGAGTCGAGAATTTCCGACTCGGTAATATTTTCACGGTACATCCGCGGGATGCGGGTGCCGCTGCGGTTACCGCCAAGGTGCAGGTTGTAGCGGCCTGGCGCTTTGCCCACCAGCCCCACTTCCGCCAGCATCGCGCGACCACAGCCGTTCGGGCAGCCGGTGACGCGGGTGACGATATGCTCATCGCTCACGCCGTGCTTGTTCATCACCCCTTCCACCTTGTCGATAAACGACGGCAGGAAACGTTCGGCTTCCGCCATTGCCAGCGGGCAGGTCGGGAAGGAGACGCAGGCCATCGAGTTTTCGCGCTGCGGAGTAACGGCATTCATCAGACCATGATCCCGCGCCAGCTTCTCGATCCGCGCCTTCTGATCTTCCGGTACGCTGGCGATGATCAGGTTCTGGTTGGCGGTGATGCGGAATTCGCCTTTATGGATCTTAGCAATCTCCAGCAGGCCAGTCTTCAGCGGGCGTCCCGGATAATCGAGAATGCGGCCGTTTTCAATAAACAGCGTCAGGTGCCATTTGTCATCAATCCCTTTCACCCAGCCGATGCGGTCGCCGCGGCCGGTGAATTCGTACGGACGGATCGGCTCAAACTTAATGCCAGCCCGGCGCTCCACTTCCGCCTTGAAGGTTTCGACGCCAACGCGCTCAAGGGTGTACTTGGTTTTCGCATTCTTACGGTCGGTACGGTTGCCCCAGTCGCGCTGGGTAGTCACGACCGCTTCCGCCACCGCCAGAGTATGCTCCAGTGGCAGATAGCCGAATTCGCTCGCCGTGCGGGCGTAGGTTTTCTTGTTGCCGTGTTCGATAGAGAGACCGCCGCCCACCAGCAGGTTAAAGCCCACCAGCTTGCCGTTTTCGGCGATCGCCACGAAGTTCATGTCATTAGCGTGCAGATCGATATCGTTCTGCGGCGGGATCACCACCGTCGTTTTAAACTTACGCGGCAGATAGGTCTGACCGAGGATCGGCTCTTCGTCGGTAGTCGCGACCTTTTTCTGATCCAGCCAGATCTCGGCATAAGCGCGGGTACGCGGCAGCAGATGCTCGGAGATCTTTTTCGCCCACTCGTAGGCCTCAGCGTGCAGCTGCGACTCATGCGGGTTGGAGGTGCACAGCACGTTACGGTTCATATCGTTGGCGGTGGCCAGCGCGTCCAGCCCTACCGAGTGCAGCATCTGATGCACCGGCTTCACGTTCTTTTTCAGAATACCGTGGAACTGGAACGTCTGCCGGTTGGTCAGGCGAATACTGCCGTAAATGGTGTTGTCAGCGGCAAACTTATCGATCGCCTTCCACTGGGTAGTGGTGATCACCCCGCCCGGCAGACGGCAGCGCAGCAGCATCGCATGACGCGGCTCCAGCTTCTGGGCGGCGCGTTCCGCGCGGATATCGCGATCGTCCTGCTGGTACATGCCGTGGAAACGGATCAGCAGGAAGTTATCACCTTTAAAACCGCCGGTCAGACCGTCGTTTAAATCTTCCGCAATGGTGCCGCGCAGGTAGTTGCTCTCAAGCTTCATGCGCTCGGCATCGGTCAGTTTACCTTCGACCACTAAAGGCCCCGGATGTTTTTCGCTCATTAGTAGACATCTCGCTGATAACGGCGCTCAACGCGCAGCTCACTTAAAAATTCGTCCGCCGCTTCGGCGTCCATCGCGCCGTATTCGGCAATCACTTCCAGTAAAGTATGTTCCACGTCTTTCGCCATACGATTGGCGTCGCCGCAGACATAAATGTGGGCGCCATCATTGATCCAGCGCCACAGCTCGGCTCCCTGCTCGCGCAGTTTGTCCTGCACGTAGACTTTTTGTTGTTGATCGCGGGACCAGGCCAGATCGATACGGGTCAGCAGACCTTCCTTCACATAGCTCTGCCACTCCACCTGATAGAGGAAATCTTCAGTGAAGTGCGGGTTGCCGAAGAATAACCAGTTCTTGCCTTGCGCCCCGTCCGCTGCGCGCTGCTGCATAAAGGCGCGGAACGGCGCAATACCGGTGCCCGGGCCAATCATGATCACCGGCGTCTCCGGGTTAGCCGGCAGACGGAAGTTGTCGTTGTGTTCAATAAAGACGCGGACTTCGCCATCTTCTTCCACGCGGTCGGCGAGGAAGCTGGAGGCACCGCCAGCGCGGGCGCGACCTTCAATTTCATAGCGCACTACGCCTACGGTGACATGTACTTCGCTTTCCGCTTCCGCCTGCGAGGAGGCAATCGAGTACAGGCGCGGCGTCAGCGGACGCAGCAGACCGATTAACGCCTCGGCGTCCAGCTGTGCCGGGGAGAAACGGACCATATCGATGATCGGCGTCGCAGCAGCATACTGCTGCAGCTGAGCTTTATCTCCCACCAGCGGCAGCAGCGATTCGCTGCGGGTCAGGGTGGCGTAGTTTTCGACGATAGTCGCGGTGTTAACCGTCAGCTCAAAATGCCACTCCAGCGCTTCCGCCAGCGGCAGAGTTTTGCCATCAACGGTTACCGGCTCGTCACCTTTCAGCCACAGCAGCTCCACCAGCTCTTTGACCAGCTGAGGATCGTTTTGATACCAGACGCCCAGCGCGTCGCCCGGCTGATAGCGCAGACCGGAATCACCGAGGTCAATTTCAATATGGCGCACATCTTTTTCGGAATCGCGGCCAGTGATTTTCTGGTTGACCGACAGGGTCGCCGACAGTGGAGCCTCTTTGGTGTACGGGCTGGTATGGATGTCGTTCACCGCGCCGCTGGTGGCCAGCTGAGCGGGCGCGGCAACTGGCGCACGGGCTTTCAGCACCTCAACGACGCGCGCGCGCCATTCCGCAGCCGCGGTCTGATATTCGACGTCGGCATCGACGCGATCGAGCAGGCGTTCCGCGCCGAGCTCGGCCAGCTTGCTGTCGAAATCTTTGCCGGACTGGCAGAAGAATTCATAAGAAGTATCGCCGAGGCCAAAGACAGCGAACGCGGTCCCGTCCAGCTTCGGCGCTTTTTTCGAGAACAGGAACTTATGCAATGCGACCGCTTCTTCCGGCGGCTCACCTTCCCCCTGGGTGGACGTCACGACCACCAGCAGTTTTTCCGCAGCAATTTGTTTGAATTTATAATCGCCTGCATTCACCAGCTTCACGTTCAGCTTCGCTGCCAGCAGATCGTCGCGCAGCGCTTCGGCGACGCGACGGGCGTTGCCGGTTTGCGAGGCGGAAATCAGCGTGATCGAGGGCACCTCAGCGGCCTGGACAGGAACGGCCACAGCCGCGCCGGACTGCTGATTCAGCACGCCCCAGAAATAGCCAGACACCCAGGCAAGCTGGGTAGGCGTGAAGTCAGTGGTGGCCGCCTGAAGGCGCGCCAGTTGCTCCGGGTTGAGCGGCAGCAAGTTGGAAGGTGAGGCCTGTGTCGTCATGCGTCGTTTGTTCCAGTAAGCAAAGCTGTTATTCGCACCCTGTCAGCGCGACAAAAACAGAAGAGAATAGAAGGGTAACGGTGCTGATAGTAACAATTAAAGAAGGGATGGAAATAATAAATAACCAAATGGACTAACCTGTTTTAGTTGTAGTTATTAACAACAAAATCGATTAAATAACCACATGAAATATAACCATTTAATCCAGATAACCCAGATAAATGTGTCCATTTTCTGTTCAGGGCCGTTTTAGTTAATGCGAAAAAATGTGCTTTCCGGTACCCTACGGCGGTTTTTTTCGTCCTGTTGAGAGTCAATGATGTCCACCACGCTGTTTAAAGATTTCACCTTCGAAGCCGCCCACCACCTGCCGCACGTTCCGGAAGGACACAAATGCGGTCGCCTGCATGGCCACTCCTTTATGGTGCGTCTGGAGATCACCGGTGAAGTCGATCCCCATACCGGGTGGATCATGGATTTTGCCGAGCTGAAGGCCGCCTTCAAGCCGACATACGATCGCCTGGACCACTATTATCTGAACGATATCCCCGGTCTGGAAAACCCCACCAGCGAAGTGCTGGCGAAATGGATCTGGGATGAGATGAAACCGCGGGTACCGCTGCTGAGCGCCGTGATGGTCAAAGAGACCTGCACCGCTGGCTGCATCTATCGCGGCGAGTAAGCGAAAAAAAAGCCCGGTCAGTACGCTGCCGGGCTTTTTTTCAGGCAATATTCAAATACTTGTGCGTCTGCATGGACAGGCGCCAGTTGCGGGCGATGCAAGTGTCGATACACAGGCGCGTCGCGTCTTCTTTCTGACTGATCGGCTGCAGGGCGATGATCCGCGGTTTGTCATCGCTCAGCGTTTCCAGCAGTTCGTCCAGCGCTTCGATGTCGCGGACGCGCCCTACCGGATGCTTGATCTCATCCGCCCGCTGCAGAGCCTGAGACAGCACATCATACCCGCCACGCATATTGACCTTAGGGGATACCGTCACCCAGGTGTTGTGGCTGCAGCGCACTTCATGGGTGCCGCTGGTTTCAATCTGACAGCTAAAGCCGTTTTGTTCCAGAAGCGAGGTTAACGGCGTTAAATCATGAATGCAGGGTTCACCGCCGGTAATGACCACGTGGCGGGCAGTCCACCCCTGACGTCCAATAATCGCCAGCAGATCCTCGCTGCTTGCCGGACCCCATTTATCACTCTCTTTAGTTTTCGCCAGAATGCTGAACAACGACACTTCCCGATCGGCCAGCTTGTCCCAGGTATGCTTGGTGTCACACCACGCGCATCCTACCGGGCATCCCTGCAGACGAATAAAAATGGCAGGCACGCCAGTGAAGTAACCCTCGCCTTGCAGGGTCTGGAACATCTCGTTAATCGGGTACTGCATAGTCATCTCTGTTTAGGGTCATAAACGTCCATTATCGCAGATTTCAGCGCACAGGTCTTGTCCTGCGCTGCGATCCCTTTTTTACCCATCCGTCAATATCCGTGTCGGGAATAATATTATTGATTAAAAAAGCAATCTTTTCTTTTGGCTTAGTTTATTAGCATGATAAGAATTAAAATAAATAGCATTCTGACGCGTGGGCGGAAAATATGTAACAGAAAATGTTATCCCTGTCATTCCGGATAAAATAAAAGTTCCAGAGATCAAAACAAAAAACCTTAAAATTCAGTTGTGTACAAACAGATACATGAAAGAGTGAATTATCTATCTGATCTGAGAGTCTAATTCAATCCGCCGGTGATAATAACCTTAAACTGGTCTTAATAAAGCCCTGAACGGGCCCCTTTTTTATTTAATCGTCGTTTACTTTTGCCCGCCTAGAATCCCGCAGACCAACCATAATGAGATAGCGTTTATGACCACATTATTAATTACCGGCGTTACGGGGTTTCTGGGCGGTGCCGCGTTAGAGAAAATACTCCATCAGGAAACCCGGTTAGACCTGCTGCTGCTGGTGCGTGCTGATAGCCCCGAGGCAGGCCTCGAACGGGTCAAAGAGAACATGCGTAAGTTCAATATTGCCGAGGAGAAGCTGGCGATGCTTCACCCGCAGCATATCCTGCTGGGCGATCTCGCCTCTCCGGAGCATTTTCTTAACGATCCGCGCCTCGATCAGGTGACACATGTCCTCAACTGCGCCGCTGTCGCCTCATTTGGCAGCAACCCGCTCATCTGGAAGGTTAACGTTGAGGGTACGTTGCGCCTGGCGCAACGGATGGCGCAGGTTGAGGGTCTACAGCGTTTTCTGCACGTCGGCACAGCCATGTCCTGCTCACCTGAGCCGGATTCACTGGTCGCCGAAAGCGCGGAGTTTCGGGAACGCGCTGAGCACCTGGTGGAATACACCCACTCGAAATCGACCATCGAGCAGTTGATGCAGCAGCATTGCCCTACGCTGCCGCTGGTCATTGCCCGCCCCTCTATCGTGGTGGGTCATACTCATCACGGCTGCCGGCCTTCCAGCAGTATTTTCTGGGTGTTCAGCATGGGGCTGATGCTGCAGAAATTTTTATGTTCCATGGAAGACCGAATCGATGTCATCCCGGTGGACTACTGCGCTGATGCCCTGCTGATGCTGCTTAACCAGCCGCTGGCCCACGGCGAGGTGGTGCACATCTCTGCCGGGGAGGAGAATAGCGTGAAGTTTGCCGAAATCGACCGGGCGATGGCCCAGGCACTGGAGCAGGCCCCGGTAGGGGATAAGTACGCCCAGGTCAGCTATGAAACGCTGGTCAAAATGCGTCGTGAACTGAAAGGGATCTTTGGGCCATGCAATGAACGTCTGATGCTGAAAGCCATGCGTTTATATGGCGCCTTCGCCACGCTGAACGTGCGCTTTAGCAACGACAAGCTGTTGAGCATGGGAATGCCAAAACCACCGCGCTTTACGGATTACATCGACCGCTGCGTGGAGACCACCCGCGGGCTGTCTATCCCCCAGCAAATGGCCGTCGATTTTAAATGATGGCTGACGGCGTAAAAAAAATGCCAGCCCTGAGGCTGGCATTTTTATTTCACAAAGACAGGATTAAGCCTGGCCTTTGATCTCTTTACGACCGTTGAACGGCGCTTGCTCACCCAGCGCTTCTTCGATACGAATCAGCTGGTTGTATTTAGCAACGCGGTCAGAACGGCTCATAGAACCGGTTTTGATCTGGCCTGCAGCGGTACCGACAGCCAGGTCAGCGATGGTCGCGTCTTCAGTTTCACCAGAACGGTGAGAGATGACAGCGGTGTAGCCAGCGTCTTTCGCCATCTTGATTGCAGCCAGAGTTTCGGTCAGAGAACCGATCTGGTTGAATTTGATCAGGATGGAGTTAGCGATGCCTTTATCGATACCTTCTTTCAGGATCTTGGTGTTGGTTACGAACAGGTCGTCACCAACCAGCTGGATTTTGTCGCCCAGTACTTTGGTCTGGTATGCGAAACCGTCCCAGTCAGATTCGTCCAGGCCATCTTCGATGGAGACGATCGGGTACTGTTTGGTCAGATCTTCCAGGAAGTGAGTGAACTCTTCAGAGGTGAACGCTTTGTTGCCTTCGCCAGCCAGAACGTATTTACCATCTTTGTAGAATTCAGATGCTGCGCAGTCCATCGCCAGGGTGATGTCTTTGCCCAGCTCGTAGCCAGCTGCTTTAACCGCTTCAGCGATAACAGCCAGTGCTTCGGCGTTAGAACCCAGGTTCGGCGCGTAGCCGCCTTCGTCACCAACGGCAGTGTTCATGCCTTTGGACTTCAGCACTTTCGCCAGGTGATGGAACACTTCAGAACCCATGCGTACGGCTTCTTTCAGGGTCGGCGCGCCAACCGGCTGAATCATGAATTCCTGGATATCGACGTTGTTGTCAGCGTGCTCACCACCGTTGATGATGTTCATCATCGGAACCGGCATGGAGTATTTGCCCGGAGTGCCGTTCAGTTCCGCGATGTGCGCGTACAGCGGCAGGCCTTTGGACGCTGCAGCTGCTTTGGCGTTTGCCAGAGAAACAGCCAGGATAGCGTTCGCACCGAAGTTAGATTTGTTTTCAGTACCGTCCAGGTCGATCATGATCTTGTCGATGCCAGCCTGATCTTTAGCATCTTTGCCCAGGATTGCCTGAGCGATCGGGCCGTTTACCGCAGCAACAGCTTTGGTTACGCCTTTACCCAGGAAACGGGATTTGTCGCCATCGCGCAGTTCCAGCGCTTCGCGGGAACCAGTAGAAGCACCTGACGGAGCAGCTGCCATACCGACGAAACCACCTTCCAGGTGTACTTCGGCTTCAACAGTCGGGTTACCACGGGAGTCGATGATTTCACGACCGATGACTTTAACGATTTTGGACATTAGGTTTTCCTCAGTACAAGTTAAACTAAAACTCCAGACAAACAATGCACCCAGTTGGGTGCATTGCCGTTCTAACTCTTTTACTTCGCCTGACGCTTCTGGTACTCGCTCGCGGCTTTCACAAAGCCGGCAAACAGCGGGTGGCCGTCACGCGGCGTCGAAGTAAACTCCGGGTGGAACTGGCAGGCAACAAACCACGGATGGTTCGGCACTTCGATGATCTCGACCAACTGATCATCCCCGGAACGGCCCGCAACGCGCAGACCAGCAGCTTCAATCGGTTTCAACAACATGTTGTTGACTTCGTAGCGGTGACGATGGCGCTCGGTGATAGTCGGCTCGCCATACAGCTGACGAACCAGAGAATCATCATCCAGCTGGCACTGCTGCGCACCCAGGCGCATGGTGCCGCCAAGATCGCTCTTCTCAGAACGAACCTCAACGTTGCCTTCTTCGTCACGCCATTCGGTAATCAGCGCCACCACCGGGTACTTACAGTCTGGCACAAATTCCGTAGAGTTGGCGTTTTCCATGCCCGCTACGTTGCGCGCGAATTCAATCAGCGCAACCTGCATACCCAGGCAGATGCCCAGATAAGGAATATTGTTCTCACGCGCATAGCGCGCGGTGGCGATCTTACCTTCTACACCGCGGTAGCCGAAGCCGCCCGGGATAAGGATCGCGTCCAAATTCTTAAGGATTTCGACGCCACGCGTTTCCACATCCTGCGAATCGATCAGCTTGATGTTGACGGTCACGCGATTTTTCAGACCACCGTGTTTCAGCGCTTCAATCACCGACTTGTAGGCATCCGGCAGTTCAATGTACTTACCGACCATACCGATGGTGACTTCGCCTGCCGGATTGGCTTCTTCATAGATTACCTGTTCCCATTCGGCCAGGTTTGCTTCCGGACAAGTTAAGCTGAATCGTTTACAAATATAATCGTCCAGCCCTTGAGATTTCAACAGGCCCGGAATTTTATAAATGGAATCGACGTCTTTCAGAGAAATCACAGCCTTTTCCGGAACGTTACAGAACAAAGCAATTTTCGCACGTTCGTTGGCCGGAACTGCGCGGTCTGAGCGGCAGATCAGGATATCTGGCTGAATACCGATGGAGAGCAGCTCTTTCACGGAGTGCTGGGTCGGCTTGGTTTTGACTTCGCCCGCGGCGGCCATGTACGGCACCAGGGTCAGGTGCATAAACAGGGTATGCTCGCGGCCGATTTCTACCGCCATCTGACGAATGGCTTCGAGGAACGGCAGGGATTCGATGTCGCCTACAGTACCGCCGATTTCCACCAGCACCACGTCATGGCCTTCGCCACCCGCCAGTACGCGCTCTTTGATAGCGTTGGTGATGTGCGGGATAACCTGAACGGTCGCGCCCAGATAGTCACCACGACGCTCTTTACGCAGTACATCAGAGTAGATACGGCCGGTGGTGAAGTTGTTGCGACGCGTCATCTTGGTACGGATGAAACGCTCATAGTGGCCCAGGTCCAGATCGGTTTCTGCGCCGTCTTCAGTAACGAACACTTCCCCATGCTGGATTGGGCTCATGGTGCCCGGATCGACGTTGATGTACGGATCCAGTTTCATGATGGTCACGTTGAGACCACGGGCTTCAAGAATGGCTGCCAGGGAGGCTGCGGCAATGCCTTTACCCAGAGAGGATACGACCCCGCCGGTCACAAAAATATAGTTCGTTGTCATGCTGAACCTGAGAAGTTAGGGTAAAACGATGGAATAACCAGGACGGGAAAGTAGTATACCCGAACATGCGTGACGCCACAAACTTTCATTCTCCCCTCCCCTTCGTTCTTCAAGTTGCACCTGTGTTGCGACTCGAACAACTCGAAGAGGCAGGCTACATGGTGTTTCAACGACATAACGGAAAGAGAAAATAGACGCTTTTGGCGAAATGTTTTTGACGTAAATCAAGCGCTTGTTATTTATAAAATCACACAAATCGCGCTTGATCACGAAAACTCGTTAGAGATCAGTTTCCTGGCGCTTTACTTCCTGCCACACTTCTTCCATGGTATCGAGGTCGACACCGGTCATTTCGAGGCCGCGGGCGGCGACAATGCGCTCGACTTCACGGAAGCGACGCTCAAATTTGAGGTTCGCTTTCTGCAGCGCGACCTCGGCTTTGACGCCCAAATGACGGGATAAATTCACCGTGGCAAACAGCAGATCGCCGACTTCCTCTTCCAGTTTTGCTTCATCCACCACCGCCTGCTGCGCTTCATGCATCACTTCATCAATTTCTTCATGCACCTTGTCGAGCACCGGTCCCAGCGAGGTCCAGTCGAAACCGACCGCCGAGCAGCGGCGCTGGATTTTATGCGCGCGCATCAGCGCCGGCAGGCTATGGGGAATGTCGTCCAGCGCCGAATGCTGGGCTTTTTCCGCCCGCTCCGCGCTTTTGATCTGCTCCCAGCGGGCCAGGACTTCGCTGCTGTTTCCTGCGGTAGCATCAGCGAAAATATGGGGATGGCGACGCTCCAGCTTGTCGCTGATGGCGGCGCAGATATCGTCAAAGTTAAAGCGTTCCTCCTCCTGCGCCATTTGCGCATAGAACACCACCTGGAACAGCAGATCGCCCAGCTCACCGCGCAGGTCGTCAAAATCCTCTCGCGAAATGGCGTCCAGTACTTCATAGGTTTCTTCGAGGGTATACGGGGCGATGGTGGCGAAAGTCTGCTCTTTATCCCACGGGCAGCCGTTTTCCGGGTCGCGCAGGCGGCGCATGATGCCGAGCAAGCGGTCAATTTGAGTCATGTGACAATCCTGGAAATGTAAAAAATAGTCGACCGGATAAGGCGTTTAGACCTTATCCGACGTTGCGAAATTGCCGGATGGCGGCTTCGCCTTATCCGGCCTACAGACGAATTAACCGCCGTGCAGACGGCGCGCGTCAATGACATCGGGCACCTGGTTGAGCTTACCAAGCACCCGGCCCAGCACCTGCAGGTTGTAAATCTCAATGGTCATATCGATGGTTGCCAGCTGCTGACGGGTATCGCTCCGGCTGGCGACACCCAGCACGTTCACCTTCTCATTGGCGAGGATGGTGGTGATATCGCGCAGTAACCCGCTGCGATCGTTCGCCTCCACTCTGACCACCAGCGAGTAGCCCGCCGAGTAGCTTTCACCCCATACCGCATCGACGATGCGCTCCGGGGCATGCGACTGCAGTTCAGCCAGCTGATCGCAGTCGGCGCGATGCACGGAAATCCCGCGCCCCTGGGTGATAAAGCCGACGATCTCATCGCCCGGGATCGGCTGGCAGCAGCGGGCAATATGGTGCATCAGGTTGCCTACCCCTTCCACCACCACCCGGCCATTGTCCTTGGTGCGGTTCTGTGGGGCGTAGGTTTTCTGCTGCAGCTGCTTCAGCGCGGCCGCATCCTGCTCAGCGGCGCTCGGTTTATTGAACTGCGCCTGCAGGAAATTGACCATCTGGTTGAGACGGATATCGCCGCCGCCGATGGCGGCCAGCAGTTCATCGAGCTCGTTGAAGTTGTAGCGCGGCAGCAGGTGTTTTTCCGCATCCTTAAGGCCGATGCCCAGATGCTCCAGCTCGTCGTCGAGGATCTGCCGCCCGGCGAGAATGTTCTTGTCGCGGTCCTGCTTACGGAACCAGG
The DNA here is from genome assembly GCF_002806645.1 of Klebsiella sp. H-Nf2. Lineage (NCBI taxonomy): Bacteria > Pseudomonadati > Pseudomonadota > Gammaproteobacteria > Enterobacterales > Enterobacteriaceae > Klebsiella > Klebsiella sp. H-Nf2. The sequence goes on along the minus strand of NZ_PIBL01000002.1, from coordinate 522,708 downwards.
CGTGGATCTTGGAGCGTCCGCGGCTGGTGGTCACGTAACCGAGGTTAGGATTCAGCCAGTCACGGCTCGGGTTCGGCTGCTTCTGAGTAATAATTTCAATCTGATCGCCCATCTGCAGCTGGTAGGTGAACGGCACGATACGGCCGCCAATTTTGGCGCCGATGCAACGATGGCCGACGTCGCTGTGGATATGGTAGGCAAAGTCGAGCGGCGTCGACCCCGCCGGCAGGTCCACCACGTCGCCTTTCGGCGTAAAGACATAGACCCGATCGTCGAAGACCTGACTGCGCACTTCGTCGAGCATTTCGCCAGAGTCGGCCATCTCTTCCTGCCAGGCAATCAGCTTACGCAGCCAGGCGATGCGGTCCTCATAGCCACGGCCACCGCCGGTGCCCGCTCCCGCGCCCTCTTTGTACTTCCAGTGCGCGGCCACGCCAAGCTCAGCATCTTCATGCATCTGCCGGGTGCGAATTTGAATCTCCACCGTCTTGCCGCTCGGGCCCAGCACCACGGTATGAATAGACTGATAGCCGTTGGGTTTCGGGTTGGCCACGTAGTCATCGAATTCATCCGGCAGGTGACGATAGTGGGTATGGACGATCCCTAGCGCGGCGTAACAATCCTGCAAACGCTCGGCCACGATGCGCACCGCGCGAACGTCAAACAGCTCGTCAAACGCGAGGTGTTTTTTCTGCATTTTGCGCCAGATGCTGTAGATGTGTTTCGGCCGGCCATAGACTTCCGCCTTGACGCCTTCGGCTTTCATCTCCGAGCGCAGGTGGCCGACGAACTCGTCGATGTAATGCTCACGGTCGATACGACGTTCGTGGAGCAGTTTAGCTATACGCTTGTATTCTGCCGGATGCAGATAACGGAAGCAGTAATCTTCCAGCTCCCACTTCAGCTGGCCGATACCTAAGCGGTTCGCCAGCGGCGCATAGATATTGGTGCACTCTTTCGCCGCCAGTACGCGTTCATCTTCCGGCGCGTCTTTGACCTCGCGCAGATGCGCGATCCGCTCAGCAAGCTTGATGACCACGCAACGGAAATCGTCAACCATCGCCAGCAGCATGCGGCGAATGTTATCCACCTGCTCGGAAGATACCGAGTCGGTATGGGTGGCTTTTAACTGGCGGATAGCGGCCATGTCCCGCACCCCGTGAATCAGGGTCACGACCGATTTACCCACGCTCTCCTGCATGACCTCTTCACTGACGACTTCACCGTCCGCCAGTGGAAACAACAGCGCCGCGCGCAGCGTATCGAGATCCATACTCAGGGTGGACAGAATCTCCACCATTTCGACGCCACGCCACAGCAGCAGGTCTGCCTGCGGGTGTCCTTGCGTTTTTTCGCGACAATAATCCCAGGTTTCGGCTAAGCGCTCACACGACTGCTGGCTGGAAATCCCCAGACTCGCGATCCATTTCTTCGGGTCAAATTCACCAGCTTTATTAAGATGTGCACTTCTTACCGCAACCATTGTCCTCTCCTTAAGGGACCGGCCTGCCGAAGTCGGCAAGCCTCAACTTTCTACATGTCATCCTGCAGGTCGCGTCAGCATTGACGGCCAGGGTAGCTCTTCTGCGACGTTGTGAATGACCTTATGTAAGCCTGCGCTCAAACAACACCATTGATTCCAGATGACCGGTATGCGGGAACATATCCAGCATCGCCAGGCGTTGAATCTGATATCCAGCCTGCAACAGGGTTTCGCTGTCTCGCGCCAGCGTCGCCGGATTGCAGGAAACATACACCACCCGCCGCGGTGCCAGTTTTATAATATGCGGCATCACGCCCGGCGCGCCGGCGCGGGCCGGGTCCAGCAGCACTTTATCAAAGCCGTGCTTCGCCCAGGCCTGACGGGTGACATCCTCTTCCAGATTTTCATGGAAGAAAGTGACATTTGATAAACCATTGAGGGCGGCGTTTTCCCGCCCCTTTTCTACCAGCGCGGGCACCCCTTCCACCCCCACCACGTGGGCGGCGCGAGTCGCCAGCGGCAGGGTAAAATTGCCCATTCCGCAGAACAGATCCAGTACCCGGTCCTCTGGCTGCAGATCCAGCCATTCCAGCGCAGTACGCACCATCTGCTGATTCACGCCGTCGTTGACCTGGATAAAATCCCGCGGACTGAACACTAAGCGTAGTCCGTCTGAGGTATACCATGGCGCTTCGCCATGAATATGTTCCAGTATCTCGCTTTGCGGCGCGAGGTACAGGGAAAGACCGTGAGTTTGCGAAAAGCGTTCCAGTTTTTCCCTGTCGCCCGCTGGCAGGGCAGCGGTATGGCGCAGCACCATCAGCGGGCCGTTGTCCGCCTGCACCAGCTCGACGTGGCCGAGGTGGCGTAATGCGCTCAGCGCGCTTAAGCACTCGCGCACGGCAGGCAGCAATGCCTCAAGTTGGGGCACCAAAACAGGGCATTGCACCACATCGACGATCGCTTTGGCGTTGGCCTGGCGAAAACCCATCTGCAATTGTTGGGTCTTTGGCTGATAATTCAAGCTTAAGCGCGCGCGACGGCGGTAGCCCCACGGCACGCCGGCGATGACCTCATCCACCTCACGCTTCATCAGCCGCGCCAGCGCGGCGCGTTTACTTTGCTGCTGAAGCACGACGCTGGCATGCTGTTGTTGGCAGCCGCCGCAGACGCCAAAATGCGGGCAGCGCGGCGCCTGGCGCTGCGGGCTGTCGGTTAGACGGCGTTTCACCTGGGCGCGGGCGTACTGTTTTTTGTCTTCCACCAGCACCACCTCGGCCTGCTCCTGCGGCAGCACACCGCTCACGAACAGCGCCTTCCCCTGGTGGCGGGCAACGCCCTGACCAAAGGGATCGAGGTCATTGACTGTAACGGTTATGATCTGGCGCGTCGTCACACGCCGTTTTGCAGAGTAGAATTGCGCCATCGTAGAGAGTTGTCTCAATCAAATAAAACGAGCTCGTTCAGGGCGGCAGTGCCGCGAAGCGCACCGACGCGCACAGAACGATGATGTCTATATTCTCCCATAATGGAACCGCATGACCAACTACAGCCTGCGTGCTCGCATGATGATTCTGATACTGGCGCCAACCGTCCTGATTGGGCTGTTGCTCAGTATTTTCTTTGTTGCTCATCGTTATAACGACCTGCAACGCCAGCTGGAGGACGCCGGCGCCAGCATTATTGAGCCGCTGGCGGTCTCCAGCGAATATGGCATGAATTTGCAAAACCGCGAATCCATCGGCCAGCTGATCAGCGTCCTGCATCGGCGTCATTCGGAGATCGTGCGGGCCATCTCGGTGTATGATTCGCATAACCGGCTGTTTGTCACCTCCAATTACCAGCTCAACCCCAGCGAACTGCAGATCCCGAAAGGCGAGGCATTTCCCCGCCGTCTCAGCGTCATCCGCGACGGCGACATCATGATCCTGCGCACGCCGATCGTCTCGGAAAGCTATTCGCCCGATGAGTCCCCCGAATCTGACGCCAAAATGCCGGGCAATATGCTGGGCTACGTCGCGCTGGAGCTGGATCTGAAATCAGTCCGCCTCCAGCAGTACAAAGAGATTTTCATCTCCAGTGTGATGATGCTGTTCTGCATTGGCATCGCGCTGATCTTCGGCTGGCGCCTGATGCGCGACGTCACCGGGCCAATCCGCAATATGGTCAACACCGTCGACCGCATCCGCCGCGGACAGCTGGACAGCCGGGTCGAGGGCTTTATGCTCGGCGAACTGGATATGTTGAAAAACGGCATTAACTCGATGGCCATGTCGCTGGCGGCGTATCATGAGGAGATGCAGCACAACGTCGACCAGGCGACCTCCGATCTGCGGGAAACCCTTGAGCAGATGGAGATCCAGAACGTTGAGCTGGACCTGGCGAAAAAGCGCGCCCAGGAGGCGGCGCGCATTAAGTCTGAGTTCCTGGCCAATATGTCCCACGAACTGCGCACCCCGCTCAATGGGGTGATCGGCTTTACCCGCCTGACGCTGAAAACCGATCTCAACGCCACGCAGCGCGACCACCTGACCACCATCGAACGTTCGGCCAATAATCTGCTGGCGATCATCAATGACGTGCTCGACTTTTCCAAGCTGGAGGCCGGGAAGCTGATTCTGGAGAGTATTCCGTTCCTGCTGCGCACCTCGCTTGATGAAGTGGTCACCCTGCTGGCGCATTCCGCGCACGATAAAGGGCTGGAACTGACGCTGAACATTAAGAACAATGTGCCGGATAACGTCATTGGCGATCCGCTGCGTCTGCAGCAGATTGTGACCAACCTCGTGGGCAATGCGATTAAATTCACCGAGCACGGCAATATCGACGTGCTGGTGGAGCAGCGGGCCATCAGCAACTCGCGGGTACAGATCGAAATTCAGATCCACGATACCGGCATCGGCATCCCCGAGCGCGACCAGTCCCGACTGTTCCAGGCCTTCCGTCAGGCCGATGCCAGCATTTCACGCCGTCACGGCGGCACCGGGCTTGGGCTGGTGATCACCCAGCGTCTGGTCAAAGAGATGGGCGGCGATATTTCGTTCCACAGTCAGCCGAACCGCGGCTCCACCTTCTGGTTCCATATCAGCCTCGATCTCAACCCGAACGCCATTCCGGATATGTTGAACACCGACGGGCTGACGGGCAAACGTCTGGCCTATGTGGAAGCCAACGCGACGGCGGCGCAATGTACGCTGGAGATGCTGGCCGCCACGCCGCTGGAGGTGATCTACAGCCCTACCTTCTCCTCGCTGGCGGAAGCGCAGTACGACATTCTGCTGGTCGGCATCCCGGTCTCAATGCGCGATTTGTCGCCGCACCGGGAGAAATTAGTCAAAGCCTGCGCGATGTCTGACAACGTGCTGCTCGCTTTGCCATGCCATGCCCAGGTCAGCGCCGAAGCCCTGAAGCGCGACGGCGTCGCTGCCTGCCTGTTGAAACCGCTCACCACCACCCGTCTGCTGCCGGCGCTGGTGGCTACCAATCATGCGCCGGCTTCCGCGCCGTTGACGCAGGCCGACAGCCATAAGCTGCCGATGACCGTGATGGCCGTCGACGACAATCCGGCTAACCTGAAGCTGATTGGCGCCCTGCTGGACGACCTTGTGCAGCAGGTGATCCTCTGCGACAGCGGCCAGCAGGCCGTGGACCAGGCCAAGCGGCTGCAGATGGATCTGATCCTAATGGATATTCAGATGCCGGATATGGACGGCATCCGCGCCTGCGAGCTGATTCATCATCTGTCACATCATCAGCAGACCCCGGTGATTGCAGTCACCGCGCACGCCCTGGAGGGCCAGCGGGAGAAGCTGTTGAGCGCCGGCATGAACGATTATCTGGCGAAGCCGATTGAAGAAGAGAAACTGCACGCTCTGCTGCTGCGCTATCAGCCCGGCCTGCACAGCGTCGCTCCGGCGGCGCTACCGCCCGCAGAGCCGGTCATCGACCATAACCTGACGCTTGACTGGCAGCTGGCGCTGCGTCAGGCCGCCATGAAGCCGGATCTGGCGCGGGAGATGCTGCAGATGCTGATCGCCTTTATGCCGGAGGTGCGTAATAAAGTGGAAGAGCAGCTGGTCGGCGAGCAGCCGGAAGGGCTGGTGGATCTGATCCACAAGCTGCACGGCAGCTGTAGCTACAGCGGCGTGCCGCGGCTGAAAAAGCTCTGTCATACCCTGGAGAGTCAGCTGCGGGCGGGTACCGCCGCCGAGGATCTGGAGCCGGAGCTGCTCGAGCTGTTAGACGAGATGGATAATGTGGCCCGCGAAGCTTGCCGGATGGGAGTGTAAACCCCGGATAGCGGCGCTACGCGCCTCATCCGGGCTACGCCCTACGGTCCAGTACTCGGTTGGTAGCCCCGGTAAGCGTAAGCGCCACCGGGGATGGTTCCCGGCTCGCAGTGTTACGGTCCAGTACTCGGTTGGTAGCCCCGGTAAGCGTAAGCGCCACCGGGGACGGTTCCCGGATCGCAGTGTTACGGTCCGGTATTCGGTTGGTAGCCCCGGTAAGCGTAAGCGCCACCGGGGACGGTTCCCGGATCGCGGTGCTACGGTCCGGTATTCGGTTGGTAGCCCCGGTAAGCGTAAGCGCCACCGGGGACGGTTCCCGGATCGCGGTGCTACGCACCTTATCCGGGCGACAAATACCACTACGCCAGCCGGGTTACCGCTTACCGCCCATCTGCAAAACCGCGGCGACGTTACGCGCCGTCATCCGCAGGTTGGCGGCGGCATTGGCCAGCGCTTCATCCAGGGTACAGATGGTATATAACACGCTGAATACCGCATCCAGCCCGTGCTGATGCACCACCCCGACATCGGCGGTAAGGCTGCCGGCAATCCCAATCACCGGGACGTTAAAACGCTTCGCCACCTTCGCTACCCCCACCGGCACCTTGCCGTGGATCGTCTGGCTATCGATACGCCCTTCGCCGGTGATCACTAAATCGGCATCCGCCACCCGCGTCGCCAGCTGCAACGCATCGGTGACGATCTCAATGCCCGGGCGCAGCGTTGCGCCACAAAACGCATACAGCGCCGCCCCCATGCCGCCCGCTGCGCCGCCGCCTTCCAGGCTCAGCACATCGATATCTAAATCGCGGGCGATAATCCGGGCATAGTGCAGCAGGCCGCTGTCGAGGCGGTCGATCATCTGCGTCGTCGCCCCTTTTTGCGGGCCAAACACCGCGCTGGCCCCCTGCGGGCCGGTTAGCGGGTTGGTGACGTCGCAGGCAACCTCAATCCGGCAATCTGCCAGCCGCGGATCGAGTTCGCTAAGGTCGATACGCGCCAGCGTCTCCAGCGCACCGCCCCCGGAGGCGATTTGCTGGCCGTCGGCGGTCAACAGTTTCGCCCCCAGCGCCTGCGCCATCCCGGCGCCACCGTCATTGGTCGCACTGCCGCCAATGCCAATAATGATCTGCCGCACGCCGGCGTCCAGCGCGTGGCGGATAAGCTCCCCGGTCCCCCAGGAGGTGGTTAGCAGCGGATTACGCTGCGCCGGCGGGACGCTCTCCAGCCCGCTGGCTGCCGCCATTTCGATAAAGGCGCACTGGCGATCGCCGGACAGCCCATAAAATGCCTCAACCGGTTCACCCAGCGGCCCGGTGACCGTCAGCGGAACCTGATGCCCGCCGGTCGCCGCCACCATGGCTTCCACCGTCCCTTCACCACCGTCGGCAACCGGCAGCTTGACGTACTCCGCGTCAGGATAAATCTCGCGAAAGCCTTGCTCTATCGCCGTGGCCACTTCCAGCGCGCTCAGACTCTCCTTCCAGGAATCCGGTGCGATCACTATTTTCATGTGCTGTCCTTACTCTGAGCCAACCCCTGGCGCTGTCGCGCAATGCCGGCCCCCGCAGAGGCCGGCGGCCATTTAGCGCACCATGCATGGACGCTTGTTGTCAAAGGTCCAGCCCGGGATCAGATACTGCATCGCCATCGCATCGTCGCGGGCGCCAAGACCATGTTTCTTATATAGCTCATTTGCCTGCATCACGCGGTCCATATCCAGCTCAACCCCCAGGCCCGGGGTACTCGGTACCTGCACCATACCGCCTTTTATTTCAAAAGGTTGTTTGGTCAGACGCTGGTTGCCCTCCTGCCAAATCCAGTGGGTATCAATCGCGGTGATTTTGCCCGGCGCCGCTGCCGCGACGTGGGTGAACATCGCCAGCGACACGTCGAAGTGGTTATTGGAGTGCGATCCCCAGGTCAGGCCGAACTCATGGCACATCTGCGCCACACGCACCGACCCCTGCATGGTCCAGAAGTGCGGGTCAGCCAGCGGGATATCCACCGACTGCAGGGACAAGGTATGGCCCATCTGTCGCCAGTCGGTGGCGATCATATTGGTCGCGGTCGGCAGGCCCGTCGCGCGGCGGAACTCGGCCATCACTTCGCGGCCGGAAAAGCCCTGTTCGGCGCCGCACGGATCTTCCGCATAGGCCAGCACACCTTTCAGCTGTTTACCTATCTGAATGGCTTCATCAAGCAGCCAGGCGCCGTTGGGGTCGAGGGTCACGCGCGCATCGGGGAAACGCTTCGCCAGGGCGCTGATCGCCTCAGCTTCTTCAAAACCGGCCAGCACGCCGCCCTTCAGCTTAAAGTCGTTGAAACCATATTTTTCATACGCCGCTTCCGCCAGGCGGACCACCGCATCCGGCGTCATCGCCTCTTCATGGCGCAGGCGATACCATTCGCACTGCTCATCCGGCTGGCTCTGATAGGCCAGCGGCGTGGCGTGGCGGTTGCCGACAAAAAACAGATAGCCCAGCATTTCGACTTCGCTGCGCTGCTGGCCATCGCCAAGCAGGGAAGCGACATTGACGCCAAGGTGCTGGCCCAGCAGGTCCAGCAGCGCCGCTTCAATCCCGGTTACCACGTGAATGGTGGTACGCAGGTCGAAGGTCTGCAGGCCGCGGCCCCCGGCGTCGCGGTCGGCAAACTGATTGCGCACCGCGCCCAGCACATTCTTGTACTCGCCCAGCGTTTTGCCCACCACCAGCGGCGCGGCATCTTCCAGGGTCTGGCGGATTTTTTCGCCGCCGGGGATTTCGCCGACGCCGGTATGCCCGGCGTTATCTTTGATAATCACGATATTGCGGGTGAAGTACGGGGCGTGCGCGCCGCTCAGGTTCATCAGCATGCTGTCATGGCCGGCAACCGGGATCACCTGCATGGTCGTAACAACGGGCGTTGAAGTGAAAGTCGTCATAGCATCATCCTTTTTAATTAGTGGCGGCCGAAAACGGGACGTTTGCGGTCGAATGTCCAGCCGGGGATCAGGTACTGCATCGGGCCTGCGTCGTTGCGCGCGCCGCCCGGCAGCGCTTTATAGGCCTCATGGGCTTTGCGCACCTGCTCCCAGTCAAGTTCCACGCCGAGTCCCGGCGCGTCTGGTACGGCAATGTTGCCGTGAATAATCTGCAGCGGATTTTTGGTCAGGCGCGCGTCGCCCTCCTGCCAGATCCAGTGGGTGTCAATGGCGGTGGGGTTGCCCGGCGCGGCGGCGCCGACGTGGGTAAACATCGCCAGGGAAATATCAAAGTGGTTGTTGGAATGGCAGCCCCAGGTCAGCCCCCAGTCGTCACACAGTTGCGCCACCCGTACCGCGCCGGAGAGCGTCCAGAAATGCGGGTCCGCCAGCGGGATGTCGACGGCATTGAGCATCACCGCATGGCCCATTTCACGCCAGTTGGTGGCGATCATATTGGTGGCGACCGGCAGCCCGGTGGCACGACGGAACTCGGCCATCACCTCCCGGCCGGAGAAACCTTGCTCGGCGCCGCACGGATCTTCGGCATAGGTCAGGACATCCTGCAGCCCTTTGCACAGCGCGATGGCCTCATCCAGCAGCCAGGCGCCGTTCGGGTCGACGGTGATGCGCGCATCCGGGAAACGCTTTTTCAGCGCCCGGGCGGTGTCGATCTCCTGCTCGCCGGGCAGCACGCCGCCTTTCAGCTTAAAGTCTTTGAAACCGTAGCGATCCTGGGCGGCTTCCGCCAGACGTACTACCGCCTCGCTGCTCAACGCCTGCTGATGACGCAGGCGGTACCATTCATGATCGCCCGGCGTATGGTCCAGATAGCCAAGGTCGGTTTTCTGCCGATCGCCAATATAAAACAGGTAGCCCAGCACGGTGACGGCATCACGCTGCTTACCCGGCCCCAGCAGCTCGCAGACCGGCACCTTCAGCACTTGACCGAGCAGGTCGAGCAGCGCCGCTTCCAGCGCCGCCACCGCGTTAACCTTCAGTTCGAATGTCCACGCCCCTTTGCCAAAGGTATCGAAATCCGCCGCCTGATTGCCTTTATGCACCTGCTGCACCACGCGATTGAGCCGGGCGACCTCCTGGCCCACCACCTGCGGGATCGCCGCCAGCAGCGTCTGGTAGATAACCTCCCCGCCGGGCGCTTCGCCAACGCCGGTATGGCCGGCATTATCGGTCAATACCACGATATTGCGGGTAAACCAGGCGTTGTGCGCCCCGCCGATGTTCAGCAGCATGCTGTCGTGCCCGGCCACCGGAATGACCTTCATCTCTGTGATAATCGGGCTGGATTGGGTCGTCATGATGAGCGCCCCACCACAGGTTTCAGTTCGATGCGTTTGATATCGCCCACCAGCACCAGGTAGCTCAGCACCGCCACCAGGGCATGGATGCCGACGTAGATCAGCGCGCCGTTGAACGAGCCGGTGGTGCCAACGATATAGCCGATGGCGATGGGAGTGACGATACCGGAGATATTGCCGAACATGTTGAACAGACCGCCGGAGAGACCGCTAATTTCTTTCGGCGCGGTATCCGCCATCACCGCCCAGCCGAGCGCGCCAATCCCTTTACCGAAGAAGGCCATTGCCATAAAGCCGATCACCATCCACTCCACGTTGACATAGTTACACATCAGCATGGTCATGGAGAGCAGCATCCCCAGCACGATCGGCGTTTTGCGCGCGATGTTCAGCGAGCCGGTGCGGCGCATTAACCAGTCGGAAATCACCCCGCCCAGCACCCCGCCGACAAAGCCGCACACCGCCGGAATCGACGCGACAAAGCCGGCTTTGAGGATCGACATACCGCGCGCCTGCACCAGGTAAACCGGGAACCAGGTGATAAAGAAGTAGGTTAAGGCGTTGATGCAGTACTGACCGATATAGATGCCGATCATCATCCGCGATCCGATCAGCTGTTTGATCTGCCCCATTTTGACGCTAAACGGCACTTTCTGCGCGCTGCTCTTCTGATCCATGTTGATCAGCGCCCCGCCTTCGGCGATATAGTCCAGCTCTTTCTGGTTCACGCCCGGATGGTTGTTCGGATCGTGGATCACTTTCAGCCACACAAAGCTGATCACAATCCCCAGGCCGCCCATAAAGAAGAACACGTGCGACCAACCCACCTCATGCGTCAGCCAGCCCATGATCGGCGCGAAGATAACGGTGGCAAAGTACTGGGCGGAGTTAAAAATCGATACCGCCGTCCCCCTCTCCTGCGCCGGGAACCAGGCGGCGACGATACGGCTGTTGCCGGGGAATGACGGCGACTCGGCAAGGCCGACGAGGAAACGCAAAGTGAACAGCGCGATGATAATGCCAAAGCCGCTGAAGATATCGACGAAGCCCTGCAGCAGGGTAAACATCGACCAGATGAAGATCGACCAGAAATAGACGCGCTTCGAACCGAAGCGGTCGAGCAGCCAGCCGCCCGGGATCTGGCCGATGACATAAGCCCATGAGAACGCGGAGAACACATAACCCATGCCAACAGGATCGAGGCCGATATCTTTGGCCATTTCCGAACCGGCGATCGACAGCGTCGCCCGGTCACCATAGTTAAAAGAAGTGACGATAAACAGCATCACCACTATCCAGTAGCGGGCGTTGGTGCGCTTTTCAGCCGCCGTCGCCGCCTGACTTAATGAACTCATTGTTGTACTCCTGAATCATAGCGTTTAGCTACGTTCATTCTGAACAGCACAACCTGTAGGGTAATCAGAATGACGTGGTCGTGTTTTGATAGTTGTCGTTATATCTGGCACTGCATTTATCACTGGCTGGAGCAGTATATGAAGAGGCACACCGCGGCTCACCGTGCATCTACACAGTTTTTATGCCGCTATTACAGGTGGTTTGTGGCGAATGCCTGAAAGAATGGGGGGAAGTTCACGGAAATGAAAAACCAGCGCCGCTGGAGCCGCAAAGCGCAGCAAAAAGAGCCGGAGTGTGAAATACCTCACTTGACCCGGTGAAACTGGCTGGCTTAAGCCATGATCTTTCTAAGGATATTGTGGCGTTTGCCTAAAGGCGTGGCGCCAGGAACGCGCTACCATTGTGACGTCCGCATATCTGGCCGCGACGTATTGAAAGAGCGCCCTCTGCGTAGGGAGAGGGCAGCGCTTTTATTCGAGCAGGGTGGCCCACTGCTCAACCCACGGATTGGAGACGCTCTCCGGCTCCGGGTCTTCGCTGGCGTCAATCTTCAGCATCTCGCCGATGCGCTTCGCGCCCTGCTCCTGCAGCAGCTGGTCGAACTTCAGCCCACCGCCGCAAAAGTTAGCATAGGTGCTGTCGCCGAGCGCGATAATGCCGTAGCGCAGATGGGGCTGATACATATCTTTCATCCCCTCATACAGCGGGACAATGCTGTCCGGCAGATCGCCCTGCCCGGTGGTGGAGGTGACCACCAGCACATATTTACCGGTATAGGATTCCCAGTCGTTGACCTGCGGATCCTCATACACGGTTGCCTTGTGTCCCAGTCCGCTGAGGATCGCTTCCGCTTCTTCCGCGACCAGCAGCGAGTTGCCGTACATGGTGCCGACAAAAATTCCGACTTCCGCCATGCTATTATCTCCCTGGATTGACCTTATTTACTTCATCCTGACCGCAGTCGTCGGCAAACTCAACCCTTTCATTTAGCGGGAGAAGCCCGCGCCAGCCAAACTGCGACAGGGCGCGCATCCAGACCTCGTCAAAACTGGCGCGCAGAGTCAGCGGCTCGCCGGTAAACGGATGGGTTAGCGACAGCTCGCTGGCGTGCAGCATCAGGCGGTGACAGCCAAAATGTTCCGCGGCGCTGCGGTTTTGCCGCAAGTCGCCGTGCTTGCTGTCGCCAAGGATCGGATGACGCAGATGGGCAAGATGGCGGCGCAGCTGGTGCTTACGGCCGGTTTTCGGCTCCAGTTCCACCAGCCCGTAGCGCGTAGTGGGATAACGCCCGGTTGCCACCGGCATCTCCACCGTCGCCAGGCCGCGGTAGTGGGTCACCGCCGGCTGCGGATCTTTGTCCTCACGAGCAAATTTATCGGCGATTTTATCCAGCTCTTCCACCAGCGGGTAATCCAGCAGCGCTTCGTCCATCAGCCAGCCGCGAACGATCGCATGGTAGCGCTTTTGGATCTGGTGCTGTTCAAATTGCTGCGCCAGCAGCCGGCCCGCTTCGCTCGACAACCCCATCAGCAGGACGCCGGAGGTGGGCCGGTCGAGACGATGGGCGGTAAAGACATGCTGGCCAATCTGATCGCGCACGGTCTGCATCACCACCACTTTCTCGTCGCGATCGAGCCAGCTGCGATGCACCAGCCAGCCCGAGGGTTTGTTGACCGCCACCAGCCAGTCGTCCTGGTAGATAATCTCCAGCATCAGGCCTGCTCACCGGCAAACAGCGCATCTAACAGCAGAAGTTCCGCCAGCATGGCTTCGCGAACCGGGTGGGCCTGATCCAGGGCCATCTCGTAATAAGGCGCGACGGCAAAATTTTGCGGCAGCGGCTGACCGCTCTCCAGCAGCTGATGCATACGCGGGATCAGCACCCATTGCAGCCACTCCAGCGGCTCCAGGGTATCCAGGCAAAACGGCTTATCGCTGGCGAAGGCGCTGCTGTTCGGCGCCGTCGCCTGCCAGTGCTCTGTTTCGCGCAGCAGGGCTTCAATGGCGCGCAGGCGATCGCGCACGCTATCGTGAAGAGTCATGGGAAACCTCGATGAGTTAAAAACCGGGCGCAGGATAGCAAATCCGCAGAAGAAATAAAAAAAGGGAGCACTGTAAAAACAGTGCTCCCGGTTCGTTTTGCAGCATTCCCGCTACATTGGTGCTCCCTGCTCGTCCTTGAAAACTTTTCCTGAGGTCTCCTGACCAATGTTCATCCATAAACTCGTGCATCCTGCTTTCACACCACCCCGATGTGAAATGACTTATCCATAAGTTTGTCCCGATCTTCCTGATCCACCGTTCATCCTGAGCGGCTCTCGTTCTCCATCCTGGAGGTGTCCATTACGCGATCCTGCGTTATCCTTGCTTCATCCTGAAGCCTGTCCTTGCAACGCCATCCTGACGGGTCCTGCAGAAGCGCCATCATCCTGATGTTCGCTTCATTTCGCGACTCCCTGTCGACAGACATAGGATCACTGATTCTGCCTCGTCTTACAACCCTTCTTGAGACAATCTCTTAAGATTAGTCCCCACTCAAAAGGACGAAAAAATTAAGATCTGATTTAATACCAATGAGTTATAAAAAAATGAAGGGATTAAATTTGCCTTAAATGATGACGATCTCTTACAGGTTTTGTAAGAGATCTCTCACAAACGACCAGGTAGACTGGATTACAGAACCGGCTCAAGGTGGCTAAGGAAACTCGCAAGCGAGGGGGAAAGCGTGATGCGTTTGGCGGTACCGAGGGTCTCTTTGATCACCTCGCCGCTGAGATTACAGACGGAAATAACATCCCGTTCACTCTCGAGGGTGGCGATAAACAGCGTCGGCGCCAGCTTCAAGCGCTTCTGTACCACCAGGTGTCCGATTAAGTTTTCCTGCACCCGCTGGAAATCCTCTTCACTCCAGGTCTGCAGCAGCGTCAGCGTTTCGCCGTCAAACCGGCCGGTCATGTCGCCGGCAAACTGAGTGGTATAATAAGAATGAAGCGGCTGTTGTACCACAATATCCAGGGCGCGTTCAACCGCGCTAATATTTTGCGCCAGCGAAAACGGCTGCGGCTGCCAGAATACGGCCTCGCCCTGGGTATCAACGACGCAAGGCGACGGGACGCCGTAAAGCTCTTCACTGCGCGGCAGGCTGTTACGCTGCTGCTGCCAGGCGGCGCAATAACGTTGGGTAAAAGCGCGCAGCGCTTCTGCGGTCTGATGGTCCACCGGTTTCTCTCTTCACGTTAGACAGGATACACTGGAGAGATAGTGTACCCGCTTTACTATGGTGAAACATGTCTTCTTACGATAATCATCAGGCGCTGGCCGGCCTGACGCTCGGTAAATCAACCGATTACCGCGATACTTATGACGCCTCGCTGCTGCAGGGCGTTCCGCGCAGCCTTAACCGCGATCCGCTGGGCCTGCATGCCGATAACCTGCCGTTTCACGGCGCCGATATCTGGACGCTGTACGAACTCTCCTGGCTGAACGGCAAAGGTCTGCCGCAGGTCGCTGTCGGCCACGTCGAGCTACCCGATACCAGCGTCAATCTGGTGGAGTCGAAAAGCTTTAAGCTGTACCTCAACAGCTTTAACCAGACGCGTTTCGCCAGCTGGCAGGACGTTGCAGAGACGCTGACTCGCGATCTCAGCGCCTGCGCGCAGGGTGAGGTCAAGGTGTCGCTGTATCGGCTGGATGAACTGGAAGGCCAGCCGATCGCCCATCTGCACGGCGCCTGCATCGACGATCAGGATATCGAGATCGATAACTATCAGTTCAGCGCCGACTATCTGCAGGGTGCCGCCAGCGGCAAAATCGTTGAAGAGACGCTGGTCAGCCATCTGCTGAAATCCAACTGCCTGATCACCCATCAGCCGGACTGGGGCTCGGTGCAGATCCAGTATCGGGGGGCGAAAATCGACCGTGAGCAGCTCCTGCGCTATCTGGTCTCATTCCGCCACCATAACGAATTCCATGAGCAGTGCGTCGAGCGCATCTTTAACGATATTCTCCGTTTCTGCCAGCCGGAATCGCTTTCCGTTTACGCCCGCTATACGCGACGCGGCGGTCTGGATATCAACCCCTGGCGCAGCAACGGCGACTTTTCCCCCGCCACTGGCCGCCTCGCCCGACAATAATAAATAATTTCACAATTTGCGTGCGTTTAGGCGCGCGCAAGGTTGTGGAAACGCCGCTCGCAGGGCTATTGTAATCACAGGAAGACCATAAGCGTCCTGTAAGGAGTTCACTTGATTACACATGTTAGCCCGCTTGGTTCAATGGATATGCTGTCGCAGCTGGAAGTGGATATGCTTAAGCGCACCGCCAGCAGTGACCTGTATCAACTCTTTCGCAACTGCTCGCTTGCTGTGCTCAACTCGGGGAGCCTGACCGATAACAGCAAGGAGCTGCTCTCCCGTTTTGAAAACTTCGATATTAACGTGCTGCGTCGCGAACGTGGCGTGAAGCTGGAACTGATCAACCCGCCGGAAGAAGCTTTCGTTGACGGGCGCATTATCCGTTCCCTGCAGGCCAACCTGTTTGCCGTGCTGCGCGATATCCTGTTCGTTTACGGCCAGATCCACAATACCGTTCGCTTCCCGAACCTCGATCTGGAAAGTTCGGTCCATATCACCAACCTGGTGTTTTCGATCCTGCGCAACGCCCGCGCGCTGCACGTCGGCGAAGCGCCGAACATGATCGTCTGCTGGGGTGGCCACTCCATCAATGAAAACGAATATCTCTACGCCCGCCGCGTCGGTACCCAGTTGGGACTGCGCGAACTGAACATCTGCACCGGCTGCGGACCTGGCGCGATGGAGGCCCCGATGAAAGGCGCCGCCGTCGGCCACGCGCAGCAGCGCTACAAAGACAGCCGCTTTATCGGCATGACCGAACCGTCCATTATCGCCGCAGAACCGCCGAACCCGCTGGTCAACGAACTGATCATCATGCCGGATATCGAAAAGCGTCTGGAAGCCTTCGTGCGTATCGCCCACGGGATCATTATCTTCCCGGGCGGCGTCGGTACTGCCGAAGAGCTGCTCTACCTGCTGGGTATTCTGATGCATCCGGAGAACAAAGCGCAGGTGCTGCCGCTGATCCTCACCGGACCGAAAGAGAGCGCCGACTACTTCCGCGTGCTGGACGAGTTTATCACCCATACTCTGGGCGAATCCGCCCGTCGTCACTATCGGATCATCATCGACGATCCGGCGGAAGTGGCGCGGCAGATGAAAAAAGCGATGCCGCTGGTGAAAGAGAGCCGCCGCGAAACCGATGATGCCTACAGTTTCAACTGGTCGATTCGCATCTCGCCGGACCTGCAGATGCCGTTCGAACCGACCCATGAAAACATGGCCAATCTCAAGCTCTCCCCGGACCAGCCAGTAGAAGTGCTGGCCGCCGACCTGCGTCGCGCCTTCTCCGGGATTGTCGCGGGTAACGTCAAAGAGGTGGGCATCCAGGCCATTGAGCAGTACGGTCCTTACAAGCTGCATGGCGACCCGGAGATGATGCGCCGCATGGACGATCTGCTGCAGGGCTTCGTCGCCCAGCACCGTATGAAACTACCGGGCGGCACCGCCTATATTCCCTGCTACGAAATCATCGCCTGATTTCTCGCTCTCCCGCCGGGGTATCTTCTGCAGCCTGCCCCCGGCGGGCTCTCTTCCTCTGACTTCCAGATCGCGCTAAAAACCTTTCTGTTATTATTCAGTCACCTGAATCATTTCTACAAAGCCAATCGTTTGCGTTTGTAAAAACTGCGACAATTATCACTGCAAAAAATGGTTTTAAGCGCAAAAACGTCGACTACTTCTCTTTTTTACAGTAAATCCCTCGTTATTACGCCACTCCGCTTTTATCTCATATGCTGCAAATGGTAGCCTGCGCGCCACAAATCGCTGGCTGATCACCAGAAACAGGCTGTTGGACTAAAAATACGCACATTGAAAGTGGATTATTGCATTTGAGATCGCGATCACTGATGCATAAACCATATAAATGTATCTTTCCGGCCCAATTATTACGGAGAAAATTTCTAAAAAAACCGTAATTAAACGAATTTCATGTTACGCAATTGTATTTGTTCATTAGATTTTGTTGATTCCTCCAGGAGATACAGATGGAAACCACTCAAACCAGCACCATCGTTTCGGGCGAAACCCGCAGCGGATGGCGTAAAACCGACACCATGTGGATGCTGGGCCTGTACGGTACAGCGATCGGCGCGGGCGTCTTGTTCCTGCCGATCAACGCCGGCGTCGGCGGCATGATCCCCCTGATTATCATGGCGATTCTGGCCTTCCCGATGACCTTCTTCGCTCACCGCGGTATGACTCGCTTCGTCCTCTCCGGGAAAAACCCGGGCGAAGACATCACCGAAGTGGTGGAAGAACACTTCGGCGTAGGCGCAGGGAAGCTGATTACCCTGCTCTACTTCTTCGCTATCTACCCGATCCTGCTGGTGTACAGCGTGGCGATCACTAACACCGTCGAAACCTTCATGTCGCACCAGCTGCACATGACGCCGCCGCCGCGCGCCATTCTGTCGCTGATCCTGATCGTCGGCATGATGACCATCGTGCGTTTCGGTGAGCAGATGATTGTGAAAGCGATGAGCATCCTGGTGTTCCCGTTCGTTATCGCCCTGATGATTCTGGCGCTGTACCTGATCCCGCAGTGGAACGGCGCGGCGCTGGAGACGCTCTCCCTGAGCAGCGCCTCCGCAACCGGCAATGGCCTGCTGATGACCCTGTGGCTGGCGATCCCGGTGATGGTCTTCTCCTTCAACCACTCGCCGATCATCTCCTCCTTCGCGGTGGCCAAGCGTGAAGAGTACGGCGCAGGCGCCGAGAAGAAATGCTCCAGCATCCTGGCCCGCGCTCACATTATGATGGTGCTGACCGTGATGTTCTTCGTATTCAGCTGCGTCCTGAGCCTCTCTCCGGCGGACCTGGCGGCGGCGAAAGAGCAGAACATCTCGATTCTGTCTTACCTGGCAAACCACTTTAACGCGCCGGTTATCGCCTGGATGGCGCCGATCATCGCGATGATCGCCATCACCAAATCCTTCCTCGGCCACTATCTGGGCGCCCGCGAAGGCTTTAACGGCATGGTGATTAAATCCCTGCGCAGTAAAGGCAAATCTATCGAAGTCAACAAACTGAACAAGCTGACCGCGCTGTTCATGCTGGTGACCACCTGGATTGTGGCGACGCTGAACCCGAGCATCCTCGGGATGATCGAGACCCTTGGCGGCCCGATTATCGCGATGATCCTGTTCCTGATGCCGATGTACGCGATTCAGAAAGTGCCGGCGATGCGTAAATACAGCGGCCATATCAGCAACGTCTTCGTGGTGATTATGGGTCTGATTGCCATCTCCGCGATCTTCTACTCGCTGTTCAGCTAATTCAGTCAATACCTCCCCCCGCGCCGCTTAACGGCGGCGCGCTTTCCGACAGCACGGGAATACATATGATCAGCGTATTCGATATCTTTAAAATCGGCATTGGCCCTTCCAGCTCCCATACCGTTGGACCGATGAAAGCGGGCAAACAATTCACTGACGATCTGATCGCACGCGGCCTGCTGGCCGACGTCAGCAAAGTCGTCGTCGACGTCTATGGCTCCCTCTCCCTGACCGGTAAAGGCCACCATACCGACATCGCGATTATCATGGGACTCGCCGGCAACCTGCCGGACACCGTCGACATCGACGCCATTCCGGGCTTTATTCAGGACGTTAACACCCATGGCCGCCTGATGCTGGCCAACGGTCAGCACGAAGTGGACTTCCCGGTCGATCAGTGCATGAATTTCCATGCCGACAACCTGTCGCTGCATGAGAACGGCATGCGCATTACCGCCCTGGCCGGTGACAAGGTGATCTACAGCCAGACGTATTACTCTATCGGCGGCGGCTTTATCGTCGACGAAGCGCACTTCGGCCAGATCGCCGATGCGCCGGTTGCGGTTCCTTACCCTTATAAAAACGCCGCCGACCTGCAGCGTCACTGCCGTGAAACCGGGCTGTCGCTCTCTGGGCTGATGATGCAGAACGAACTGGCGCTGCACAGCAAAGAAGCGCTGGAGCAACACTTTGCCGCGGTATGGGAAGTGATGAGCGCCGGTATCGAACGCGGCATCACCACCGAAGGCGTTCTGCCGGGCAAACTGCGCGTGCCGCGCCGGGCCGCCGCGCTGCGCCGCATGCTGGTGAGTCAGGACACCACCAACAGCGATCCGATGGCGGTGGTCGACTGGATCAATATGTTCGCCCTGGCGGTGAACGAAGAGAACGCCGCCGGTGGCCGGGTCGTTACCGCGCCAACCAACGGCGCCTGCGGTATCGTGCCGGCGGTGCTGGCCTACTACGACAAGTTTATCCGCAAGGTGAACAGCAACTCTCTGGCCCGCTATATGCTGGTCGCCAGCGCGATTGGTTCGCTGTATAAGATGAACGCGTCCATCTCCGGCGCCGAAGTCGGCTGTCAGGGTGAAGTGGGCGTCGCCTGCTCGATGGCGGCGGCCGGTCTGGCGGAACTGCTGGGCGGTAGCCCGGGTCAGGTGTGCATCGCGGCAGAGATCGCCATGGAGCATAACCTCGGCCTGACCTGCGACCCGGTTGCCGGCCAGGTGCAGGTACCGTGCATCGAACGCAACGCTATCGCCGCCGTGAAAGCGGTCAACGCCGCGCGAATGGCGCTGCGCCGGACCAGCGAGCCGCGCGTCTGCCTCGATAAAGTGATCGAGACCATGTACGAAACCGGTAAAGACATGAACGCCAAGTACCGGGAAACCTCTCGCGGTGGCCTGGCGATGAAGATCGTCGCCTGCGATTAATCCTCAGACCCGGCACGCGTCGGCGTGTCGGGTCATCGTCCTGAACAACTCTTTTTGTTATATCAATAAAATTTTAGTTATTTAATGGTTATAAGCGCTGTTTGTTACCTTACGCAAAACCGCTAAGGAGAACAGACAATGTCCAACCGATTCCGCCCCGCCTGGCTGCTGGTCCTCGCCGCCCTCTCTACCTCCACGCTGGCCAAAGCGCCGGAAACCGTCAACATCGGTTATCAAAAAGCGAATATCTTCGCGCTGCTGAAGTATCGCGGCACGCTGGATGAGAGCCTGAAAAAACAGGGCATTGCCGTACGCTGGGTCGAATTCCCCGCCGGACCGCAAATGCTGGAGGGGCTGAACGTCGGTAGTATCGATCTGGCCGCGACCGGCGATGCGCCTCCGGCCTTTGCCCAGGCGGCGCAAGCCGATCTGGTCTACCTTGCCCACTCCCCTGCTAACCCGAAAACGGAAGCGATTGTGGTGCCTGAACAGTCGGCAATCCACAGCGTGGCCGATTTGAAGGGCAAGCGTGTGGGGTTGAACAAGGGGTCTGACGTCAACTACCTGCTGGTTGCCGCACTGGAAAAAGCGGGCCTCAGCTATAAAGACATCACCCCGGTCTATCTGCCGCCGGCGGACGCCCGCGCCGCTTTCCAGCGCGGGGCGATTGATGCGTGGGTGATCTGGGATCCGTTCCTCGCAGAAGTGGAAACCAACGCGAAAGCCCGACAGATCCGCAATGCCGAGGGGCTGGTGCCGCACTACACCTTCTATCTCGCCAGCCGTAAGTTTGCAGATACCTACCCGGAGACAGCAAAGCAGGTGGTGGATGAGTTGGGTAAACTCAGCGCGTGGGCGAACAGCCATCAGGACGAGGCCGCCGGGCTGCTGTCGACCTCAACCGGGCTGGATAAAGCCATCTGGCTGAAGACCCTGGCCCGCCTGCCCTACGGTGCCGAACGCATGACGCCGGCGGTGTATAACGAACAGCAGGCGCTGGCGGATACCTTTACGCGCATTGGCCTGCTGCCGGTGAAAGTCGACGTGCGCAGCGCCACCTGGTCGCTGGATAAACCTTGATTTTTCTGACGACGGGAGGCACTGCGCCTCCCGTCGCCGACAGGCTTACCCCGCCGTTTTCTCACCATTGCCAATCTGCCAGATAAAGGTGGGCGCTTCACCGTTCACCAGCCAGTTACCGATATTGCGTGCCTTATAAATCACCGGATTATGTGAGGCGACCGTCCGCGCATTGCGCCAGTGGCGATCCAGCGCCAGACGGGTTCGCGTATCCGACGCCCCGAGGGCATTAAACAGCTCCGTCGCCGCCCGCGGGATCCAGTCGCTGGCGATCACCTGCGCCTGCGCCGCTTCCACTTCCGCCAGCTGGTTACGCTGGGCAATCAACGCGTCGTCGTCGCTGGCGTGCACCACATAGGCCTGTTGCAGCGATTCCGCGGCCTGCAGGACCGCGGCCCGGGTCGCCCATGCCCAGCTGCTGATCTGCCCAACGACCTGCAGAACCTGGGCGTCATCGCGCGGCACGGCGGCGTTACCGTGGCTGTACATCCGGGAGCGGTGTTTGACGCCCTGCGCGGCATCCCGCTCAACCGCCAGGCCAATGCCCGCGAGGGTCGCCAGCAGTACATGCTGGTAGAAAGCGGTCTGATAGCGAAAGCGCCGGGCAAAATCATAGACATGTTCGGTTTCCACCCTGGCGTCGGTGAAGCGGGTGGTTCCGCTGCCGGTCAACCGCTGGCCAAAGCCATCCCAGTCATCTTCCCGCGCCACGCCGGTCTGATGGGTGCTGACCAGGGCAATCACGTCGCCGGCGGTATCACTGCGCCGGGCAAACACATCGATCCAGTCGGCGTATAACGCGCCGGTGCTGTAAAACTTCTCGCCGTCGAGTCGCCAGCCGCCCTCTGTCGGCGTCACCCTGGTGTTCACCTCTCCCAGCTTCACCGCGCCGATCTCCGTCCAGCCGCTGCCCACCAGCTCGCCGTCGAGGAAGCGACGAAACCAGCGGTCGCGCCCGGCAGAATCCGGCTGATTCAGTTGATCTTCCACAAAGGCAAAGTGCGCGCGCAGGGCCTGCGGCAGGTTAGAGTCCGCTTGCGCCAGCTCGATCAGCAGCGCGCTGAGCTGCGGCAGCGAAGCGCCCCAGCCGCCCTTCTCGCGCGGGATACGCAGCGTGCCGAAGCCCGCTTCCTTCAGCCAGCGGATCGGCTCATCGGGCAGAGTGCGCTGCTGTTCGCGCTCCGCGGCGCCCTGGGCGATACGGGTGAATATCGGGCGGAAGGCGGCCGCCAGCGCGTCATAATCGGTGCCTGTGGAGAGCAAGGTCATGGTCAGTTCCTTATTCATGGATTGCGTCGATATCTTCTCGCGTCGGTTCATGACGGACCGCCAGCAGGAAGAAAATGGGAATAATGGCGGCAAGCGAGACCACCCAGAACATCTGCGTGCCGAGCGAGGCCTGCAGCAGCGGCAGAATAAACAGCGCCAGCGCACTGCCGATCCCGGAGAGCGCCCGGCTGAAACCGACCCCGGTGGCGCGAATGGCAGTAGGATAGGAGAGCGCCGGGTAGATCATCAGCTGCGCACCCGGGCCAAACCCTTCGGCGAATAGCCACAGCCCCAGCATCGCGATGGCCAGCACGATGCCTGCCGTCGCGTGCGGTTGCCCCACCAGCGCCAGCACAATCAGCGCCACAAACTGCAGGGCGAAGCCGGCTATCGCCACATGACGCGAAGGATATTTCCACGCCAGATGCATACCGAGCAGCCCGCCGGTAAAAGCAAACAGGGCGTTCAGCCCCAGCGATGCCGAAATAGTTTCGAAGACGCCAGCCCCGAGGAACTGGGCAAGAATTGACGGCAGGAAAAAGGCAATCGCCGTGTACTCGAAGGAGATACAGATATTCATCACCCCGGCGACGATAGTCCGCTCACGGTACGGTTTTTCGAACAGCACGCGGAAGCTCACTTTCGGCGCTGGCGCGGGCTTCGCCGCCGGGACCTCATGGGCATGGATCCCCCAGGAGTCGCGTAGAATACGCACCGCAGAGGTCAGATCGCCCTGGTTTGCCGCCCACAGCGGGGATTCGTTCATAAACCGGCTGCGGACGGCAATAATCAGCAGTGCCGGCACGGCGCCGAACAGCAGGGAGGCGCGCCACAGCCAGTCAAGATGCTCCTGCGGCAGCAGGAAATAGAGGCCGAAGATAATGAGAAAGCAGACGGTTGAGGCGGCGTACCACATCGGGCACCACGCCGCGAGGCGAGCCGCTTTGTTGCCTTTGCCGGCAAAGCGGGAAAACTCGGCCAGATAGGACATCGCCACCGGCAGGTCGATGCCGACGCCGATGCCCATCAGGAAGCGGGCGCCAATCAACACCCAGACGTTCGGCGCCAGCCCGGCGGCGATAGCCGAAATCACGAAAAAGAACATATCGGCCATAAAGACCGAATAGCGACCATATTTATCGGTCAGCCAGCCGCCGATAATATTGCCGACGATGGTTCCGACCATAATGGACGAAGTCACCAGGCCGGTCAGCAGCGGTGAGAGCTGAAATTCACGCACGACGTCATCAATACCGTAGGAGAGCGTGGTTAAGTCATACGCGTCGAGAAAGACGCCCCCCAGCGCGAGGAAGACAATCATCCGCGCATATTTCGCTTGTTCCTTGCCGGAATTAATTAACCGCGCCACATCCCCGACGCTACTGACCGGTACCGAAGCGATACCGGGATTATCCACTGGAAATGTACTCATTTTTTTCACCTTATTATTTTGTGCAGGTCATTAGCGGTTATAGACCGCGCGCGGCGAGAATCAAAACAACAAATCATTATATAAAAATCAATATAATCAATAAGTTAATAAATATTGCCAGCACAAAAAGGACGCGCTTTCGCGCATCCTCAAGGGAAATAAATAACAACGAAAATAGACGTCGTGCAGGATGCTTATTCCGCGGACACCGGAACTAATACGTCTTTTACCAGCGGGTCATCGGTGGTTTTTAACCACGTCTGGATCCGTTGGTCAGAAAAAGCCTGTTTTAATTTGACGATATTTTCCTGCGATAAATACGGCGTACCAATCACTAATTGCGAAGCAAAGGTGCGCGGCGCCGGCGGGAATAATATGCCTTTCTCCCGCGGGACTTTCCCGGCGTCAAATTGAGAAACATAGCCGATGGCGGCATCCACCGAATTTAACGCCCGCGGCATGGTCAGCAGATCCAGCTCTTTAAAGACAAACTGATGCGGGTTACCGACAATATTTTTCAGCTTCGCCGTGCGCGGCTCCACCGCCGGGTCGAGCGAGATCAACCCAATGCGCTGGAGCAGCCACAGAGCCTGCCCCTGATTGGCGCCGTCGTCAGGCACGACAATAGTCGCGCCGTTAGGCAATGCCTGTACCGACGAGTAGCGGTCGGAATAGATACCGAACGCCCACTGGAACACCGGCACCGTGGTCGACAGCGCAAAGCCGTTAGCGTCCACCACCTGTTTAAGCCACCACTGATGCTGATAGATCGTCCCGGCATACTGTCCTTCCGCTACTGCGCGGTCAGCCTGGACCGGATCCTGCACCCCCACCGCCTCCAGTTTCAGACCGTAATCGGGCGCAATATGCTGATTAATATACTCAATGATCCGCTGCTCTCCAGCCATCGCCGGCTCGTAGTGAATTTTTAACGTGCTGCCGAAGACCACCTGCTGGCTTTGGGTATGTCCCCGCCACCACCAGAAGGCGATGGCGAGCAGGATAATCACCGCCAGCGCTGCCAGCCAGGGCCAGCGCCGCGCTTTACGTAACTCAAATTGTTCTGTTGTCATACAAGGTTCCCCTGCGTGTGGCGTAAACGGTTGACCAGACGGTCACCCAAAAATTGAATCAACTGGATCGTGGCGATCAGGGCAACGATCGTCGCGATCATGATGTGGTTGTCGAAGCGCTGATAGCCGTACACCACGGCCAGGTAGCCGATGCCGCCAGCACCGATGGTCCCGGCGATAGCCGAATACTCGATCATCGAGACCAGGTTTAGCGTCACCGCCGCCACCAGCGCGGGCAAGGCTTCACTGAGCTGCGCGCTGGCAATGATTTGCCAGCGTGACCCGCCGCAGACGATCCCCACCGCGGTGACCTCCGCCGGTAATTCGCGCAGCGCGTTCTCCACCAGACGGCCAAAGAACGGGACGCCGGCGGCGATCATCGGCACCACCGCGGCGGGGATGCCAATCGTGGTGCCGGTCAGCCAGTATGTGAACGGGATAATGGCGGCCATCAGCACCAGAAATGGCAGCGAGCGTCCCATGTTGACCACCCAGTTCAGCAGCCGGTACAGCAGCGCGTGCGGAAATAAACCCCGCGGCGAGGCGTTAAACAACACCACCCCCACCAGCCCTCCCAGCGTGACGACAAACAGCATCACAATGGCCACCATCAGCCAGGTTTCGCCATAAGCGGGGAGCAGCAGCGAAGGGATTTCGCCCCAGGGGGTATCCTGGCTGATGACTGTCGGTTTCATACCGCCTCCCTGAGCAATGGCGCGCTGCCGAGGATCTCCGCCGTAATGCCGAGCTGCGCCAGCAGGCCCTGCAGTCGCGCGGGCGACAGGCGTTCGCCCTGAAAACGCACTCCGGCCTGCAGGCGACCGGCCAGCCGACCATTGATCACCTCGACGTGACCGCCAAGGAGATCGATCTGCAGCGCCCACTGCTGGCTCAGGCGGCTGATCCAGTCGGTGGCCACCGGCACATCCCAGGGTAGCTCAGACGCAGCAGCAGATCGCTGTGGGTCGCTGCCGCCGGCGTCAGCGGCAACAGCTGCTGGCCGAGCAGAGAATCGGGGCGCGCCAGCAGATCTTCGATCTGCCCGTACTGGACGATCGTCCCGTCGCGGATCTCCGCTACCGCATCCGCCGCCGTGCGCACCGCGTCCATTTCATGGGTGATCAGGACGATCGCCAGCTGGTACTCGTCACGCAACCGCTTGAGCAGAGCCAGCACCGAGGCCGTGGCCTGAGGATCGAGGCCGGAGGTGGCTTCATCCGCCAGCAGAACGGACGGGCGCAGCGCCAGCGCGCGGGCAATGCCGATCCGCTGGCGCTGGCCGCCTGAGAGCTGGGCCGGCCAGGCATCCGCTTTGTGGCTCAGGCCAACGCTCTCCAGCAGCTCGCCAACCCGCGCCTTGATATCGCGCTCCACCACACCAAGCCACGCCAGCGGCAGGGCGACATTCTCCCAGGCGGTCCTGCGGCTCAACAGCGCCGAAGACTGGAAAACGGTGCCAATCGCCCGCCGCTCCCGGCGCAGCGCCTCGCCGGACAGCGCCGACAGATCCTGGCCATTGATACGAATGCTGCCGCTGTCCGGTTGCTCCAGCAGACTGATGCAGCGCGCCAGGGTTGATTTACCGGCGCCGCTCGGCCCCACCACCGCGGTGATGGAGCGCTCAGGCACCTGCAGCGACAGCCCTTTCAGCACCGCGCTGAGCCGGCCATCCGCCGTGCGATAACTTTTATGCAGGTCATCGATAGCGATCATGTCACCTTCTCCTCTACCGATGCCGCCGTGCGCGCATCGCGGCGGTAGCTGGCGCCCGGGTGAGGCGCGGCCAGACGCGGGCCGGCGCCGAACAGTTTTTCGCGCAGGGTCCCCTCGCGGTACTCCTGCTTAAAGACGCCGCGCTTTTGCAGCTCAGGCACCAGCAGCTCGACGACGTCGCGGAAGGTTTCGTGAGTGACGGCATAGGCGAGGTTAAAGCCATCGACGTCCGTCTCTTCGACCCAGGACTGCAGTTCGTCCGCCACGGTTTGCGCGCTGCCGACCACCAGCGGACCGAAGCCGCCGATCCCCGCCCAATCGGCCAGAGCCTGCACCGTCCACTGGCGGTTCGGATCAGCGGTCGAAAAGGCCTCCACCGCCGACTGAATGGCGTTGGTGTGCAGATACTTCAGCACCTGATCCGGCTGATACTGGCCGAAATCGATCCCCGTCCAGCCGGAGAGCAGCGCCAGCGCGCCTTCATAGCTGACGTACTGCTTATATTCCTGCCACTTCGCCTGCGCTTCGCGATCGGTGTCGCCGACAATCACCGTCTGCAGGTTGAAGATCAGGATGCTGTGCGGATCGCGCCCCGCCTCAGCCGCCCGGCGGCGAATATCCGCCACCGTCTTCTTCAGCAGCACCTTCGACGGCGCAGCGACGAAGACGCATTCGGCATGGCCGGCGGCGAACTGTTTGCCGCGGCTGGACGCCCCCGCCTGATACAGCACTGGCGTGCGCTGCGGGGATGGCTCGCAGAGGTGGATCCCCGGCACGGAAAAGAACTGTCCCTGATGGTTAATGGGATGGATTTTCCGCGGATCGCTGAAGATCTTACGCTCTCTGTCGCGCAGCACCGCCCCGTCCTCCCAGCTTCCCTCCAGCAGTTTGTAGATCACCTGCAAATACTCATCGGCATAGTCATAGCGGGTGTCATGGTCGGTCTGGATTTGCTGACCGATATTACGCGCCCCGCTCTCCAGATAGGAGGTGACGATATTCCAGCCCACCCGCCCTTTGGTCAGATGGTCGAGCGTCGACAGACGACGAGCGAAAGGGTAAGGGTGCTCAAACGACAACG
The DNA here is from genome assembly GCF_002806645.1 of Klebsiella sp. H-Nf2. Lineage (NCBI taxonomy): Bacteria > Pseudomonadati > Pseudomonadota > Gammaproteobacteria > Enterobacterales > Enterobacteriaceae > Klebsiella > Klebsiella sp. H-Nf2. The sequence continues at coordinate 494,804 of NZ_PIBL01000002.1, read as the reverse complement.
AGGCGGTCAGGCCGAAGCCCAGATGCTCCGTCACCAGCGCCATCGGGGTGATCAGAGCCAGCGGATCGTTGACCGGGACCTGCGTCGCCTGGCGGATCGCCGCGTCGCCGCTGCCGTCCAGCACGTCATAGATCCCCAGCACGTCGGCGATAAACAGCCCGTCGAACTTGCCGCGCTCCAGCAGCCGCGCCAGATCCACCCAGTACTCCAGATCTTTATACTGCCAGGAGCGATCCCGGGGATGCGCCCACAGGCCCGGCGACTGATGGCCGACGCAGTTCATATCGAAAGCGTTAAGACGAATTTCACGTTGTGATGACATAGCAATCTCCATAGCGCGGCCCGTCGCCAGGGCGCACGCGGCAAAATGAATCAGGGAAAATAAAGGGAGGTATTCAGTACGCAGGACATCGGGAGTCCTGCGGGATCCCGAGCGTGAGTAACGCTTGCGCCGCCACGTCAGCGGCATGGTCGGCTACCTGCGGCAGGCCCATCAGTTCGCCAAAACGCCCGCGGGCGGCCGGACCAGCCACCAGCACTGGCAGCGCCTCAACGTGCGGCTCAGCCACTGCCCGGGAACGGCTGTCTACTTCCAGGCCCATGCCGAGGGCATCGGCGCGAATCAGGCCGCGGCGGGCGAGGTCCTGTAAAAATGGCTGGCTGTCGGTCAGGGCGCGGTGTGCGGGTCCGGTGGTCAGGATCAGGTGATCGACGCTCAGCGTCTGCACGCCGCCGCCGCGCCGCGACAGCGTCAGACGTAACGTCTCGCCTTCACCGCTCATCGACAGTAACCTGGCCGCCTGCACCTGCAGACTGCCCGTGTGCTGGCGCGCCTCCAGTACCTCGGCGACCTGCGGCGCCACGCGGTAGCGGTGGACATCCCAGTAATGGCGCAGATGGCGCAGAAAACGCTGGCGATCGGCGACGCTGAGCGCCTGCCAGATCCGCTGCCCTTGTTGACGAACCGCGTCCAGCACCACCTGCCAGCTCAGGCCCTGCTGCGCCGCATAGGCGACGTCGAGGCGGATCTGGCGCAGGCGCTGACGCAGGCTGCCCTGCTGATAGTCGCCAGGCCAGGTTGCACCCGCGCCGCTAAGGTTGCCGCGCGACAGCAGGCCGTGGCGCGAAAAGGCGACGATACTGCCGCGGTGGCCCAGCCGGTCCAGCGTCGCGACCGTATCGGCCATGGTTAATCCGGTGCCCATCACCGCCACCCGGGCATGCGGGGCGATGGCATCGAGCGCGCCGGGCTGCCACGGGTTGGCAATCAGCGCCGGATGATGGCGCCAGGCTTCGACCTGCGCCGGCAGCGAAGGCGGTGGATGACTGATCGCCAGCACCAGCAGATCGGCCTTAAGCTGCAGGCCGCCGTCGGTGGTCACCGTCCCCTGATGAAAAGCGAGCGCCCGATCGCGCAGGTGGCGAAGCCGTCCGCCGCTGGCTACCGCGGCGTCGGCAAAACGCTGTGCCACATAGCGACCAAACTGGCCGCGCTGAGGATAGACAGAACCGTCCGGGCGCAGCGCCTGCACATCGACGGCAAAGGCAGGCTGATGGCGGTACCAATGATCGAAGGCGCCCTCTTCGTCGCCGGCCAGCTGCATGCGAGCGGCCGGGACGTTAATCCGGTGCGTCGGCTCCGCAGTGGAGTAGGCCACCCCTGCCCCGGGGGACTGGCGCGGCTCCAGCAGCGTCACGCGCACCCCGTTCGGCGCCAGGCGCAGCAGCTCAATCGCCACCGCCGCGCCGCTAAAGCCGCCGCCGATAATCACGATATGTGGTTCTGCACTCATCGCTGCCCTCCTCCGGTATGCTGTCTCATGGTCGCGCTCCGGGCCATTAGCTGGCGCTGACCTGGCGCACCGGGCGCTTATCGCCGCCGATGGTTTCGCCAAACGGACCGGTGTTCACGCTACGCGCCTTCGACGAGGCCGCGTTTTCCAGCGGCAACAGAGGCATCACCAGCTCAGCAAAGCGGTGCGCTTCTTCCAGATGCGGGTAGCCGGAAAAGATAAAGTTACTGATGCCGAGCGCCTGATATTCGCGGATGCGTTCCGCCACCTGCTGTGGATTACCCACCAGCGCGGTACCCGCGCCACCGCGCACCAGCCCGACGCCGGCCCACAAATTGGGCGCAATGCGCAAATTATCGCGCGATCCCTGATGCAGGGCGCTCATCCGCGCCTGGCCGGCCGAGTCCATGCGGGCGAAGATCTTTTGCGCCTGGGCGATGGTATCGTCGTCAAGATGGGCGATCAGCCGGTCGGCGGCGGCCCATGCCTCTTCTTCCGTTTCGCGCACAATGACGTGCAGACGAATGCCATACTGCAGGGTGCGTCCGCGGACCGCGGCGCGCTCGCGCACCACCGCCAGCTTCTCCGCCACCAGTTCCGGGGGTTCGCCCCACGTCAGATAGCTGTCGATCTGCTCGGCCGCCACATCAATGGCCGCATCAGAAGAGCCGCCGAAATAGAGCGGCGGGCCATTCTCCTGCACCGGCGGGAACAGCACTTCAGCGCCTTCCACGTGAATATGCTCGCCGTGATAGTCCACTTTTTCCCCGCGCAGCAGGCGGGTGTAAACATCGAGAAATTCGCGGGTCACCTGATAGCGCTCGCTGTGGCTGAGGAAGATACCGTCGCCTTTGTTTTCCACCGGGTCGCCGCCGGTGACGACGTTGATCAGCAGCCGACCTTCCGATAAACGGTCGAGGGTGGCCGCCATCCGCGCCGCCAGGGTTGGCGGCTGCAGGCCCGGCCTGACCGCCACCAGATAGCGCAGACGGCGAGTCAACGGCGCCAGCGCCGAGGCCACCAGCCACGAATCTTCACAGCTTTTACCGGTGGGGATCAGCACGCCGTAGTAGCCCAGGCTGTCGGCCGCCAGCGCCACCTGCTGCAGATAAGGTAAATCGACAGGGCGTCCACCCTCGGTGGTACCCAGATAGCGGCCATCGCCATGAGTAGGTAAGAACCAGAAGACATTGATCTTGTCGGGAGCTTGCTGCGTCATTATCTATTTCCTATATAACCATATCCGATATTTATCGAAGAGATGTTTTAATTTGGTTATATGAGTGTTAGCGATAATCATGCCAATGGTGAATAAAAAATTAATCTTTTAAAAACAATGGGATAAAAACAGCTTCGCCGCGCCACGCTGTTGCAAATCACGCAGCCGCCGCGCATCCGCTGGCGCATTTGCAACAGCCGCTGGCCTTCCCCCTCTGGTTTCCGCTGCCGCCGCAGGATAAGTTCAGAGCGTCAATGATCGGAGGCCCGCTATGCTGAACCCAGAATCCCCTTCCACCGCTCCTGCGCTGATCGACCCGGCGTCGAAGGCTTTCCAGAGCCTGCTGGACAAGCTCGCGCCGACGGAGGCTACCGTGCTGATCGTGGGCGAAACCGGCACCGGCAAGGAGGTGGTGGCGCGCTATCTCCATCATCACAGCGCCCGTCGTCAGCAGCCGTTTCTGGCGGTCAACTGCGGCGCACTGACCGAGAGCCTCGCCGAAGCCGAACTGTTTGGCCATGAGAAAGGCGCCTTCACCGGCGCACAGCAGGGGCAGCCCGGCTGGTTTGAAGCCGCGGAAGGGGGGACGCTGCTGCTGGACGAGATCGGCGAATTAAGCTTGCCGCTGCAGGTCAAGCTGCTGCGGGTACTGCAGGAGCGTGAAATTACCCGCGTCGGCTCACGCAAAGCGATTAAAGTGAATGTCCGGGTGATTGCCGCCACCCACGTTGACCTGGCCCAGGCGATCCGTGAGCGCCGCTTTCGCGAGGATCTCTACTATCGGCTGAATATCGCGGTGGTGCCGCTGCCGCCGCTGCGCCAGCGTCGGCAGGATATCCCGCTGCTGGCGCACCACTTTTTATCACTCTACGCCCGGCGCCTCGGGCGGCCAACCCTGCGTCTGGCGCCGGAATCACTGGCCCGGCTGATGGACTATTCGTGGCCGGGCAACATTCGCGAGCTGGAAAACACCCTGCATAACGCAGTGCTGCTCAGTAAAGAGGAGGAAATTAGTCCTGCCCAGCTGCGCCTGGCGACGCTCAACGACGCCCCGTCGCCAGCGAACGACCATGAACTGGATGACTTTATTCGCCACCAGCTGGCGCTTCCCGGCGAGCCGCTGTGGCAGCGAGTCACCAGCGCCCTGATTCGCCACGCCATGGTGCATTGCGATGATAACCAGAGCCAGGCGGCCGCGCTGTTGGGGATCAGTCGGCATACCTTGCGCACCCAGCTTGCCAACCTCGGGCTGATCAAAAGCCGCCGCCGCCCGCCTGCGCCGCCGCGGGTGTTCGCCAGCGAGGCCGGGGCCGATCGCGAACTGCGCATTGGCTACCAGCGCTTCGGCAGCCTCGGGATCCTGAAAGCCCGCCAGAGTCTGGAAACCGCCTTCGCCAGCCTCGGCGTCAACGTGCTGTGGAGTGAGTTTCCTGCCGGACCGCAGCTCCTCCACGCCCTCGCCTGCAACGAGATCGACTTCGGCACCACCGGGGAAGCGCCGCCGGTGTTTGCCCAGGCCAGCAATAGCGAACTGATGTACGTCGCATGGGAGCCGCCGGCACCGCGCAGCGTGGCGATGGTCGTCCCGCAGGAGAGCGACATTCGCCAGCTCAGCGATCTGCGCGGCAAACGCATCGCCCTCAATAAGGGATCGAATGTCCACTGGCTGCTGCTGCAGATCCTCGAAGACGCCGGGCTGGGGCTGAACGACGTGCGGGTGGTCTATACCCCGCCGAAATACCCGCTGACCGCCAGCGACTACCTGGCGGTTGACGCCTGGATGATGTGGGACCCGCTGCTCAGCGACGCCGAGCACACCGGCGAGCTGCGGGTGGTCGCCAGCGGCGAAGGACGGGTCAACAACCATCAGTTTTATCTTTCGCGACGGGACTACCTCGCTCAGCATGGCGATATCATGCGCCGTCTGCTGACGGAGCTGACCCACACCGGGCAGTTTATCGACTCACATCGTGGCGAAGCGGCCCGCTTACTCTCGGCAGAGCTGGGGATTGACGCCCGGTCACTGAGCATGGCCCTCGCCCGCCGCAGCCATCGCCCAAGGCCGATGGATCTGTCAGTGATCCGCGCCCAGCAGACTATTGCCGATCGCTTTTACGCCCTTGGGCTTATCGCCAAACCGGTTTCGGTGCGCGAAGCGGTGTGGTACGGCGAACCCGCGCCCGGTATCGTCAGCCCGATGATGGCGGTCAGTTAGCGAAATTTGCGCGTTATCTTCCTGATTGTTCAGGCGCAGATAGCCTCGATCCGATGGCGATGTTACCCTAAAGACGCTGAGAATAAGGGGGTATCTGTGGCTGTTCATCTGTTAATCGTCGACGCGTTAAATCTGATCCGCCGCATCCATGCGGTGCAGGGTTCGCCCTGCGTCGATACCTGCCTGCATGCGCTGGAGCAGCTGATCGTCCACAGTCAGCCCACCCACGCGGTGGCGGTGTTTGATGATGAAGATCGCGCCCACGGTTGGCGCCACCAGCGCCTGCCGGAGTACAAAGCCGGCCGCGCGCCGATGCCGGAAACGCTGGTGGACGAGATGCCAGCGCTGCGGGCCGCCTTCGAACAGCGGGGGATCCGCTGCTGGGCCTCGCCGGGCAGCGAAGCGGACGACCTCGCCGCCACTCTGGCGGTGAAGGTAGCTCAGGCGGGTCATCAGGCCACCATCGTCTCCACTGACAAAGGCTACTGTCAGCTGCTGTCACCCACCATCCGCATCCGCGACTACTTTCAGAAGCGCTGGCTGGACGCGCCCTTTATCGCCAGCGAGTTCGGTGTCACTCCGGAGCAACTGGCGGATTACTGGGGGCTGGCGGGGATCAGCAGCTCGAAGGTGCCGGGCGTGGCGGGCATTGGACCCAAAAGCGCCGCCCAGCTGTTGAACGAGTTTCAGGACCTGGAGGGGCTGTACGCCCGTCTGGCCGAGGTCCCGGAGAAGTGGCGCAAAAAGCTGGCCGCGCATCAGGAGATGGCCTTCACCTGCCGGGAAGTGGCCCGCCTGCAGACCGACCTACAGCTGGACGGTAATCTGCAGCAGCTGCGGCTGATGCGCTGACTATCGTTAAGAGAGGTGTCGGTGCAGGGTAACGGCTCCCGGCACCGACTGCTTCCCCCGGGACGGGCAATCACCAGGCCGCCTGATATAACCCGACGATATCGGCCAGGCGCGCCTCGCGCGGGTTACCACCGGTACACACATCCTCCAGCGCCGCCTGCGCCAGCGCCGGAATATCTTCTTTCCTGACGCCCACCTCGCGCAGATGGCCGGGAATACCGACATCGCGGTTTAGCTGGCAGACCGCCTCCACTGCCGCCTGGCGCGCGGCAGTCAGGCTTAACGCTTCCACCCTGACGCCCATCGCCCTGGCGATATCGCGATATTTTTCCCCCGTCGCCTCAGCATTAAAGCGCATCACGTGCGGCAGCAGGATGGCATTCGCCACGCCGTGCGGCGTGTTGTAAAAAGCGCCGAGCGGATGCGCCATGCCGTGCACCAGCCCGAGCCCGACGTTGGAAAATCCCATTCCCGCGACGTACTGGCCCAGCGCCATGGCTTCGCCCGCGCCGGCGTCCCCGGCAACTGAGCCGCGCAGCGCCCCGGCAATGATCTCGATGGCCTTGAGGTGCAGCGCATCGGTCAAAGCCCAGGCGCCGCGAGTGAGATACCCTTCGATAGCGTGCGTCAGAGCGTCCACGCCGGTGGCCGCCTTCAGCGCCGGCGGCATGGCGTCCATCATATCGGCATCGATAAAGGCCACCTGCGGAATATCATGCGGGTCGACGCAGACGAACTTGCGCCGCTGTTCTTCATCGGTGATAACATAGTTAATCGTCACCTCCGCCGCGGTACCCGCGGTGGTCGGCACCGCGAAGATCGGCACGCTGGGCTGACGGGTGGGCGACAGCCCCTCCAGACTGCGGACATCGGCGAATTCCGGGTTACGCTGAATAATACCGATCGCTTTACAGGTATCCTGCGGCGAACCGCCGCCGATGGCGATCAGGTAATCCGCCCCGCTGCGCTGAAAGGCCTGCAGTCCCTGCTGAACCACGGCAATGGTCGGGTTAGGGATCACGTCGCTGAACATATCCCATGCCAGCCCGGCGGCATCCAGTTTGTCGGTGACTTTCGCCACCACGCCGCACCGGGCGAGCGTGCTGTCGGTCACGATCAATGCTTTGCGATAACCGCGCCGCGCCACTTCATCGGTTAATGCGTTTATCGCCCCCCGGCCAAACCACGCCGTTTCGTTGAGGATCATTCTGTTTGCCATCGCGTCTCTCCTGTTAGCGTTGCGGCATCACTCTTCAATGCGTAATCCGTAGGTTTTGAACTTCTCCAGCACGATGGCGATCGCCTCGTCATCCAGCACCGGTACCGGGTCGGTAATCGCCAGGGTGCTGAGATAGAGCTGGGCCAGAACTTCCACTTCATGCGCCAGCCAGAGCGCTTTCTCCAGGCTGGCCTCGCAGGCGATCAGGCCATGATGTTGCAGCAGCGTCGCCTTGCGGTGCTTCAGCGCCACAGCGACATGTTCAGACAGCTCGCGGGTGCCGAAGGTGGCATAGGGCGCACAGGGGATCGAATTCCCGCCGGCCGCGGCGATCATATAGTGGATGGCCGGGATGGGCCGGTTGAGGATCGACACCGCCGTACAATGGACAGCGTGATTGTGGACCACCGCCTGGGCATCGGGCCGCGTCTGGTAGGCCGCCTGATGAAAACGCCATTCGCTGGAGGGCAGTTTTCCCTGCTCATGCTGGCCGTCGGCATCAATAAAGACGATCTTGTCTTCCGTCAGCTTTTCATACGGGATACCGGTGGGGGTGATCAGCATTCCTCCCTGATAGCGCACGCTGACATTGCCGGCGGTCCCCTGATTTAACCCCAGGTGGGTCATTTCCAGGCAGGTATCGATAATCTGCCGGGCCAGTCTGTTTCTTTCCATTGCGTTCCTCTTTTGGTGACTCATCATCCGTCAACGGCAGGGCAACGAAAATATCGTCGGCTACCGTGGGATAGGGTGAATAATGGTCTTCATCATCAACCTGAATAATCAAAGGGGAATTTTCATGACTATATTTTGTGAACCGCGTCAATAATTCCGCCATGGAAAGATGAATTACGTCCGTTAAGAGAGCGTTTAAAATGCCCGTTCTTAATAATATTTAATCAAGCGGGCATTTTATTTTCTTGTAACATTTGCCCGTTTTCCACGATATACATTCATTCGGTCATTAGCGTTGTGGTTTTGTGAATTTATTTTCTCAAACGGTCAGCGTTTTTGAAAAATTAAAGTGACAATTATCACATAAAATGGCCCGCAGAACGTTAAGTGTGACCATCATCATATTAACAGGCGGTTTTTATTTGAAAATGAAGCCATGAGTTCCGCCGTGACTTTCATTTCACTCACCGGCGCGTCACCTGAGCTCACTTAATTTTGCGGTCTGCTGCAGCACCAGACTGCGCCCTGAACGCTGTTGTAAATGCTTCTGAACCGATGAGGACGCTATGGGAAACACAACGATACCAACGCAAAGTTACCGCGCCATGGAGAGCGGGCAGAGTAAGAGCTACATTATTCCTTTTGCTCTGCTGTGCTCCCTCTTTTTTCTGTGGGCCGTGGCCAATAATCTGAATGATATTTTATTACCCCAATTTCAACAGGCCTTTACCCTGACTAATTTTCAGGCCGGATTAATCCAGTCGGCTTTTTATTTTGGCTATTTTGTTATTCCCATCCCCGCCGGGATGCTGATGAAAAAATTCAGCTATAAAGCAGGTATTCTTACTGGCCTGTTTTTATATGCCTGCGGCGCCGCGCTGTTCTGGCCTGCCGCCGAAGTGATGAATTACACCTTATTCCTGATTGGATTATTTATTATCGCCGCCGGGCTTGGCTGTCTGGAAACGGCAGCCAACCCATTTGTGACCGTCCTCGGTCCGGAAAGCGGTGGTCACTTCCGCCTTAATCTGGCCCAGACCTTTAACTCCTTTGGCGCCATTATTGCCGTGGTATTTGGCCAGAGTCTTATTTTGTCTAACGTCCCGCATCAGCCGCAGGAGGTGCTGGATAAAATGACGCCGGAACAGCTCGGCGCCTGGAAGCACAGCCTGGTCCTGTCGGTACAAACCCCCTATATGATTATCGTGGCCATCGTCCTGCTGGTCGCCCTGCTGATCGTCTGCACCCGCTTCCCCTCCCTGCAGAGCGATGACCACAGCGACAGCGCGCAGAGCACCTTCCTCGCCTCGCTGACGCGCCTGATGCGCATCCGTCACTGGCGCTGGGCGGTGCTGGCCCAGTTCTGCTACGTCGGCGCGCAAACCGCCTGCTGGAGCTACCTGATTCGCTACGCTATCGAAGAGATCCCGGGCATGACGGCCGGTTTCGCCGCCAACTACCTGACCGCCACCATGGTCTGCTTCTTTATTGGCCGTTTTACCGGCACCTGGCTTATCCGCCGCTTTGCGCCGCATAACGTGCTCGCTATCTATGCGTTTATCGCCATGCTGCTCTGTTTGCTCTCCGCCTTCAGCGGCGGCCACGTCGGTCTGCTGGCCCTGACCCTGTGCAGCGCCTTTATGTCCATTCAGTACCCGACCATCTTCTCGCTGGGGATTAAGCATCTGGGCCAGGACACCAAATATGGCTCGTCCTTTATCGTCATGACCATTATCGGCGGCGGGATCGTCACCCCGGTAATGGGCTTTGTCAGCGACGCCGCCGGCAATATCCCGACCGCCGAACTGGTCCCGGCGCTGTGCTTCGCCATCATCTTTATTTTTGCCCGTTTCCGTTCACAAGCGGCGACGAACTAAACCTGTTATCCGCATAACCTGAGGGATCTGTAATGAAAAAAATCAGCTTACCGAAGATCGGTATCCGCCCGGTAATCGATGGTCGTCGCATGGGGGTCCGCGAGTCGCTGGAAGCGCAAACCATGAACATGGCGAAAGCCACCGCCGCGCTTATCAGCGAGAAACTGCGCCACGCCTGCGGCGCCCGGGTGGAGTGCGTGATTGCCGATACCTGCATCGCCGGCATGGCCGAGTCGGCCGCCTGTGAAGAGAAATTCAGCAGCCAGAACGTCGGCGTCACCATCACCGTCACCCCCTGCTGGTGCTACGGCAGCGAAACCATCGACATGGATCCGCTGCGCCCGAAGGCCATCTGGGGCTTTAACGGCACCGAACGTCCGGGGGCGGTCTATCTGGCCGCCGCGCTGGCGGCCCATAGCCAGAAAGGGATCCCGGCGTTCTCCATCTACGGGCATGACGTACAGGATGCCGATGACACCTCGATCCCGGCGGACGTCGAAGAGAAGCTGTTGCGCTTCGCTCGCGCCGGCCTGGCCGTCGCCAGTATGAAAGGGAAAAGCTATCTGTCGCTGGGCGGCGTCTCAATGGGCATCGCCGGCTCCATCGTCGATCATAACTTTTTTGAGTCCTGGCTCGGCATGAAGGTACAGGCTGTCGACATGACGGAGCTGCGCCGGCGAATCGATCAGAAAATCTATGATGAAACCGAGCTGGAGATGGCGCTGGCGTGGGCGGATAAACACTTCCGCTACGGCGAAGATCAGAACGCCGAGCAGTATAAGCGCAATGAAACACAGAGCCGCGCGGTGCTGAAAGAGAGCCTGCTGATGGCGATGTGCATCCGCGACATGATGCAGGGCAACCCGAAACTGGCGGAAAAAGGGCTGGTGGAGGAGTCGCTGGGCTACAACGCCATCGCCGCCGGTTTCCAGGGTCAGCGCCACTGGACCGATCAATACCCCAATGGCGATACCGCCGAAGCGCTACTCAACAGCTCTTTTGACTGGAACGGGGTGCGCGAGCCGTTTGTCGTCGCTACCGAAAACGACAGCCTCAACGGCGTGGCCATGCTGATGGGTCATCAGCTCACCGGCACCGCCCAGGTGTTTGCCGACGTGCGCACCTACTGGTCGCCGGACGCCGTTGAACGGGTCACCGGGCAGCCGCTCACCGGGCGGGCGGAGCACGGCATTATTCACCTGATTAACTCCGGCTCTGCGGCGCTGGACGGCTCCTGCCAGCAGCGTGACGCGCAGGGCAACCCGACGATGAAACCTCACTGGGAGATTGAACAGAACGAGGCGGATGCCTGCCTCGCGGCGACCGAATGGTGCCCGGCGATCCACGAATACTTCCGCGGCGGCGGCTTCTCTTCCCGCTTCCTGACCGAAGGCGGCGTGCCGTTCACCATGAGCCGGGTGAACATCATCAAAGGCCTGGGGCCGGTGCTGCAAATTGCCGAAGGCTGGAGCGTGGCGCTGCCCAAAGCGATGCACGACCAGCTCGACGCCCGTACCAACTCCACCTGGCCCACCACCTGGTTTGCCCCACGCCTGACCGGCAAGGGTCCGTTCAGCGATGTTTACTCAGTCATGGCCAACTGGGGCGCCAACCACGGCGTGCTGACCATCGGCCACGTTGGTGCGGATTTCATTACCCTCGCCGCCATGCTGCGCATTCCTGTCTGCATGCACAACGTGGAAGCGGCGAAAATCTACCGCCCTTCCGCCTGGGCCGCTCACGGCATGGACATCGAAGGTCAGGACTACCGCGCCTGCCAGAACTACGGGCCGCTGTATAAGCGTTAACAGGTTGGTTTTGCCCGGTAGCGCAGGCTTACCGGGCCTACCGACGCGCTCTGTTAGTAGGCCGGATAAGCGCAGCGCCATCCGGCCATGTTGTTTCGGGAGTCACTATGAAGCAAGACGTTATCCTGGTCCTCGACTGCGGCGCCACGAACGTGCGGGCGATGGCCGTTGACCGACAGGGAAACATTATCGCCCGCGCCGCAACGGCGAACGCCAGCGACATCGCGGCGGAGAGCAGCGACTGGCACCAGTGGTCGCTGGAGGCCATTATGCTGCGCTTTGCCGACTGCTGTCGGCAGATCCATGACCAGCTGGCCTCCTGCACGGTGCGCGGCATCACCGTCACGACCTTTGGCGTCGATGGCGCGCTGGTGGATGAGCAGGGTGCCCTGCTGTATCCGATCATCAGCTGGAAATGCCCGCGCACCGCGGCGGTGATGGAGAATATCAGCCAGTATATGCCAGCACACCAGCTGCAGCAGATTACCGGCGTCGGCGCGTTTGCGTTCAACACCCTGTATAAGCTGGTGTGGCTGAAAGAGAACCACCCGCAGCTGCTGGCGCAGGCCCATGCCTGGCTGTTTATTTCATCGCTGATCAACCACCGGCTGACCGGGGAGTTCACCACCGACCTCACCATGGCAGGCACCAGCCAGATGCTCGATCTCCGGCAGCGCGATTTCAGCGCGCCAATCCTGCAGGCGACCGGCCTGCCGCGCCGCCTGTTCCCGCGGCTGGTTGAAGCAGGCCAGCCGATCGGCGCCCTGCAGCCAGATGCCGCTGCGCTGCTGGGCCTTCCCGCCGGGATCCCGGTTATCTCGGCCGGGCATGACACCCAGTTCGCTCTGTTTGGCGCTGGCGCCGGGCAGGATGAGCCGGTGCTCTCTTCCGGGACCTGGGAGATCCTGATGGTACGCAGCGCCCAGGTTGACACCTCGCTGCTCTGTGGCTACAGCGGCTCCACCTGCGAACTGGACAGCCAGCCGGGCCGCTATAACCCCGGGATGCAGTGGCTGGCCTCCGGCGTGCTCGAGTGGGTGCGCAAACTGCTGTGGAGCGCTGACACCCCGTGGCAGACGCTGATTAACGAAGCGCAGGCGATCCCGCCCGGCGCCCAGGGCGTCAGGATGCAATGCGACCTGCTCGCCAGCCAGCACGCCGGCTGGCAGGGTGTCACGCTCACAACCACCCGCGGCCATTTTTACCGCGCCGCGCTGGAGGGGTTAAGCGACCAGCTGGCGCAGCATCTGCAAACGCTGGAAAACATCGGCGGCTTCAGGGCGCAAGAGCTGCTACTGGTCGGCGGCGGCAGCCGCAACGCGCTCTGGAACCAGATCAAGGCCAACCGACTCGGGATACCTGTCAAAGTCCTCGATGATGCCGAAACCACCGTGGCCGGCGCGGCGATGTTTGGCTGGTATGGCGTGGGCGAGTTCTCTTCGCCGGAACAGGCCAGAGCGCAGGTCGCGTACCGCTACCGCTATTTCTGGCCACAAACTGAACCTGAACTGATAGAGGAAGCCTGAGATGCTCAAAACCATTTCCCCGCTGATATCGCCGGAACTGCTGAAAGTGCTGGCCGAAATGGGCCATGGGGATGAAATCATTTTTTCCGATGCCCACTTCCCGGCGCACAGCATGGGGCCCCAGGTGATCCGCGCCGATGGCCTGCGGGTCAGCGATCTGCTGCAGGCGATTATCCCGCTGTTCGAGTTAGACAGCTACGCGCCGCCGCTGGTGATGATGGCCGCCGTCGAAGGCGATGCGCTCGACCCGACGGTGGAACAGCGCTATCGGCAGGCGCTCTCGGCGCAGGCGCCCTGCCCGGACATCGTGCGGATTGACCGCTTTGCCTTCTACGACCGGGCGCAAAAAGCCTTTGCGATCGTTATCACAGGAGAGTGCGCTAAGTACGGAAATATCCTTTTAAAAAAAGGAGTCACGCCGTAATCTCATGCCGGAGCGTCTGCATCAGGCAGACGCTCAATCAATGATGGGGTGAGAATAAATGAAAGCGGCCCGCCAGCAGGCGATCGTCGATCTCTTGATCAACCACAGCAGCCTGACCACCGAAACCTTGTCAAAACAGCTCAACGTCAGCAGGGAAACCATTCGCCGCGATCTGAGCGAGCTGCAGGCGCAGGGCAAAGTGCTGCGCAACCACGGCCGGGCCAAAGTGATCCACCAGCGCAGCCAGGACAGTGGCGACCCTTTTCACATGCGGCTGAAAAGCCATTACGCGCATAAAGCCGATATCGCCCGCGAAGCGCTGGCCTGGATTGACGAAGGGATGGTGATCGCCCTCGATGCCAGCTCCACCTGCTGGTATCTCGCCCGCCAGCTGCCCGACCGCCCGCTGCATGTCTTTACCAACAGCCAGCCCATCTGCCAGGAGCTGGCCAAACGCGACCAGATCACGCTCACCTGCTCCGGCGGCACGCTGCAGCGGAAATATGGCTGCTACGTGAACCCGGCGCTGATTTCCCAGCTGAAATCGCTGGAGATCGATCTGTTTATTTTTTCCTGCGAAGGCATCGACCCGCAGGGCGCGCTGTGGGACTCCAATGCGTTCAATGCCGACTTTAAATCGATCCTGCTAAAACGGGCGGCACAGTCGCTGCTGCTGATCGACAAAAGCAAGTTCAACCGCTCCGGCGAGGCGAGGATTGGTCATCTGGATGACGTGACGCACATCGTGTCGGATGCGCCACAGCCTTAATAACAGGGCGGGAAGGCCGGAGAACACCCACGCGTCTCCGGCCTGCGGTGTAGTGATTAACGCTCGTCGCGACGTCCGCCGACGGCGGCCCACAGACGACGCACGTGAACGGTCACCTCTTCACGATCGTGATACAGCTGACGCGCCTGGATCTGGGCGTTGATACCGTGCTCGTCCAGCTGTTCCTGGATATAGGCCAGGTTGCGCGAAAGCTCTTCGTAGCGCTTTTTCATCGGCAGCTTAAGGTTGAAGATGGTTTCACGGCACCAGCCGTTGACCAGCCACTGCGCCATCAGCGCCGCCACTTTCGCTGGTTTCTCTACCATGTCGCAGACCATCCACGAGATGTTGTTGCGGTTCGGACGATAGCGGAAGCCATCTTCGCGCAGCCAGGTCACCTGGCCGGTGTCCATCAGGCTCTGCGCCATTGGGCCGTTATCCACCGAGGAAACCCACATATTGCGTTTCACCAGCTGATAGGTCCAGCCGCCCGGGCAGGCGCCGAGATCGACGGCATACATACCGTTCGCCAGACGCTCATCCCACTCATCCGCCGGAATAAAGACGTGGAACGCCTCTTCCAGCTTGAGGGTGGAGCGGCTCGGCGCATCGGACGGGAATTTAAGACGCGGAATGCCCATATAGAACGGCGAGTTGTTGTTAGACAACGAGTAGCCGGTGTAGCAGCAACCGGGGGCGATAAAGAACACATGGACCACCGGACGTTTTGACGTTTCATAGTTGGTCAGCACGCCCGCCTCACGCAGCGCCGCACGTAACGGTACCGTAAACTTACGGCAGAACTTCATCAGCTCTTTGCTTTCGTTGGTATCCGCCACTTCCACGCGCAGCTCGCCACCCTTCTCCACCACGCCCTGCAGCATACCGACGATCGGGGAAATCCGGTCTTCCGGCGGCAGATCGCGCAGCAGTTCGCCGACCACAAACATCTGGCGGGCGAACACCAGGGAGCTGAACGGCAGTTCGCGCACCAACTTTTCGCCATCTTCGGCCTGATAGCACTCAAAAATCACATAGCCGGAGTCATCTTTGACCCGGGCAAAACCAAATACCTCAAGGCGGGCGGCCTTATCGGTAATTTCTGCTGCGCACTCTTTCTCAAACCCAGGGCGACAATAGAGGACAACCTTATTCATGAACAACGCCCTTACGTTTCAGACGAATTGCACCAATTAACATTAAAACCCAACCGGCGAGGAAGCTTACGCCGCCCACCGGGGTCACGAACGCCCACAGACGTAAATGAGACAGCGCCAGACAATAGAGGCTGCCGCTGAACAGCACGGTCCCTAACGCCAGAAACACGCTGCTCCAGTAGAACCAGATACTGATCCGACGCTGCATCGCCACCGCCAGACCAAAAATCGCCAGGGTATGGAAGGCCTGATACTCCAGGCCGGTATGGATCCAGGCCATCTCCGCCGCGCCGAGCGATTGACTTAATACATGCGCGCCAAAGGCACCCAGAGCCACAAAGATAAAGCCGCTAATCGCGGCGAATATCAGCATAAAACGGCTGGTCATGTTTTTACCCTACAAGTATTTATTGTTCATAACGAAAGCGGAATTTTTCTTGCTCACTTGCCGCTTTCGCCAGGATCCATTGCCGGAAAGCGGCTATTTTACCCAGTTCTGCCTGACTGTCATGGCAAACAAGGTAAAACGCATTCTTACTGACCAGAACATCATTAAACGGACACACCAGACGACCGGCTTCAATTTCGGACTGCGCCATCACGTTGTTGGCCAGCGCCACACCCTGCCCGTGAATGGCCGCCTGCAGCACCATCGCGCTATGGCTGAAAATCGGCCCCTGTTGCACATTAATATGGCTTAGACCAAGCTGGCGGGTATAAGTTTGCCAGTCGCGACGGGACGCATCGTGAAGCAGCGTATGTTGCGCCAGATCGGCAGGCGTTTTCAATGCTTTGTCGCCGGTGAGCAAGAGCGGGGAACAGACCGGCAGCAGATACTCGGCGTACAATTTTTCCACACGCAGGCCCGGCCAGTTGCCGCGGCCGTAAAAAATCGCCACATCGACATCGTCCGCCAGCTTATCCTCCTGGCGGTCCACCGCCTGGATCCTGACGTCGATTCCCGGATAAGCTGAGTTAAAGCTTGTCAGTCTCGGCACCAGCCACTGAATGGCGAAACTTGGCAATAAACTGACCGTTAATGCCCCTTTGGCGCTGCGCGCCTGCAGTTTACGCGTCGCTTCCGTCAGTTGCGAAAAAATCTCTTTAATATCCTGAAAATAGCTCTGCCCTTCTTCCGTTAACAGCAGCGAACGATTGCGCCGCCGGAACAGCTTAAGGCCCAGAAAATCCTCGAGAGACTTGATTTGATGGCTGACTGCGGCCTGCGTCACAAAAAGCTCATCGGCTGCCCGAGTGAAGCTGAGATGACGTGCGGCTGCATCAAAAACACGTAATGCATTCAGAGGTGGTAATCGCTTCGACATGGTTATTCTGGCTTAGATGTTAACTCAATTTAACAAATAGGAAACAATGATTAACCTATTAGTTTTTTTTATCTGAGCCATTATAAATTGTCCGTTGAGGTTCTACCAGCAAATACCTATAGTGGCGGCACTTCCTGAGCCGGAACGAGAAGCTTTTTTTGGAATGCGTGTTCCATCAAGCTTTTGGCTTACGGTTGTGATGTTGTGTTGTTGTGTTTGCAATTGGTCTGTCTTTGCAGACCCTGGTAGCAAAGCTACCCCTTTTCACTTCCTGTACATTTACCCTGTCTGTCCATAGTGATTTAATGTAGCACCGCAACGCGCGGTGCTTTTTTTTGCCTTTTTACTGCCTTACTCGTCCAGCTCACCCAGCTGTTTCACGTCAGAGCGATTGATCTGCTGTTTGTTGCCCCACGCGTCCTTATACGAGATCATGCCAGTATCATTATCGGTTTGCGGTTTCCCGTCGGTAACGATGGTTCGCCCATCATTGGTATGCATCACATAGTTAGAGGAACAGGCGCTCAGGCCTAAAGTCAGCATACAGGCAGAGATAATCGCAGCGGCCTTAGTCATTTTCATTTTTCTCTCCTTACGGCTATTTATACTATTCGTGACTCGTTAAGTAATAGGTTAAAACACAAACCCAACACTTTTCAGCATAACCCTCTTTGACCCACCTGGAGTCACATTCGGACAATTCCACAGGGCGCAGAGGCCTTGTCACGCCCGGCAAATTGCGCGACGATCGCGGGATTGATACGAGGAATTCCATGAACGCATTCAACCCGGCGCACTTTCGCGCGCAGTTTCCGGCTCTGGCCGATGCCGGCGTCTATCTCGACAGCGCGGCGACCGCGCTCAAACCGCAGGCGGTGATCGACGCCAGCGACCAGTTTTATCGCCTGAGCGCCGGCAACGTCCATCGCAGCCAGTTCGCCGCCGCCCAGCGGCTGACCGAGCGCTACGAGGCGGCCCGCGAGCGCGTGGCGGCGTGGCTTAACGCCCCGTCCGGCAAAGATATCGTCTGGACGCGGGGAACCACCGAGGCCATCAATATGGTGGCGCAGAGCTACGTCCGGCCGCGCCTGCAGCCTGGCGATGAAATTATCGTTAGCGAAGCCGAGCATCATGCCAACCTCGTGCCCTGGCTGATGGTGGCCGGGCAGACCGGCGCCAGAGTGGTCAAACTACCGCTTGGCGCTGACCGCCTGCCGGATATCGCCAGCCTCAGCGCGCTCATCACCCCGCGCAGCCGGGTGCTGGCCATCGGTCAGATGTCCAACGTCACCGGCGGCTGCCCGGACCTGGCGCAGGCTATCCGCCTTGCTCACGCCGCCGGGATGGTGGTGATGGTCGATGGCGCCCAGGGAGCGGTGCATTTCCCCGCTGACGTGCAGGCGCTGGATATCGATTTTTACGCTTTTTCCGGTCATAAGCTGTATGGCCCAACCGGGATCGGCGCCCTGTACGGCAAAAGCGAGCTGCTGGCGGCGATGTCGCCCTGGCTCGGCGGCGGGAAAATGATCGCCGAGGTCAGCTTTGACGGCTTTACGCCGCAGCCGGCCCCTTATGGTCTCGAGGCCGGTACGCCGAATGTCGCCGGGGTTATCGGCCTTAGCGCCGCCCTGGAGTGGCTGGCGCAGAGCGATATCGGCCAGGCGGAAAACTGGAGCCGCAGTCTGGCGAGCCTGGCGGAAGAGGCGCTGGCGAAACGGCCGGGCTTCCGCTCTTTCCGCTGCCAGCAGTCAAGCCTGCTCGCCTTTGAATTCGACGGTGTTCATCACAGCGATCTGGTGACGCTGCTGGCGGAGTCGGGCATTGCCCTGCGTGCCGGGCAACACTGCGCCCAGCCACTGCTGGCGGCCTTAGGGGTCAGCGGCACGCTGCGGGCCTCTTTCGCCCCCTACAATACCCAAGACGATGTTGCGGCGCTGGTCCACGCGGTGGATCGCGCCCTGGAAATTCTGGTGGATTAATGACAACTCTGCACCCCTTCGGCACAACCATTACCGACGCCACGCTGCGCCAGACCTTCGCCCCGCTGAACCAGTGGGAGGATAAATATCGTCAGCTGATTTTATTGGGCAAAAAGCTGCCGACGCTGACCGATGAGCGCAAAGCGCAGGCCCGGGAGATTGCCGGGTGTGAAAACCGCGTCTGGCTGGGCTATGAGGAGGATGCCGAGGGCAGGCTGCACTTCTTTGGCGACAGCGAAGGACGGATTGTGCGCGGTCTGCTGGCGGTGCTGTTGACCGCCGTGGAAGGAAAAACCCGCGCCGGGATCCTGGCACAGGATCCGCTGGCGCTGTTCGACGAGCTGGGGCTGCGCGGCCAGCTCAGCGCCTCGCGCAGCCAGGGCCTCAGCGCCCTGAGCGAGGCAGTGCTCGCCGCCGCCCGCAAGGTTGAGGTTTAAGCTCATCCCGGGGGCGGCGCTTGACGCGCCTTGCCCGGGCTACGGGCTCGTGCAGTTTTGTCGCCCGGACAGGTGCGCAGCGCCGCCTCCGGGGAATTGTCCTGTAGACCGGGTAAGGCGCCTGCGCCGCGACCCGGGAATTTACGTCGTCTGCCGCTCCGCTTTCGCCAGCATCTTCTTCAGAGCATGCGATACCGCGACAAAACCAAAGGTCGCGGTCACCATGGTGGCCGCGCCAAAGCCGGAAGCGCAATCCATCCGTTTCGGCCCTTCCGCCGTGCTCTTCATCGCGCAGACGCTGCCGTCCGCTTGCGGGTAGACCAGCGCTTCCGTAGAGAAGACGCAGTCCACGCCGAGCTTACCTTTACTGTTTTTCACCACTCCAAACTGACTTTTCAGCCGCTCGCGCAGTTTAGCCGCCAGCGGATCCTGGATGGTCTTCGCCAGGTCAGCGACCTGGATCTGCGTTGGGTCAATCTGACCGCCCGCCCCGCCGGTGGTGACCAGCGGCACTTTGTAGCGGCGACACCAGGCGATCAGCGCCGCTTTCGGCCGGACGCTATCGATCGCGTCGATGACATAGCTAAAGCCGACGCCCAGGTATTCGGCCACGTTTTCCGGGGTCACGAAATCATCCACCACCGTCACCCGACACTCCGGGTTGATGAGACGAATACGTTCCGCCATCACTTCCGCTTTCGCCAGCCCGACGTTGCCGCTCAGGGCGTGGATCTGACGATTAGTGTTGGTGACGCAGACATCATCCATATCAATAAGGGTAATCGCCCCGATGCCGGTTCTCGCCAGCGCTTCCGCCGCCCACGAGCCGACCCCGCCAATCCCGACCACGCAGACGTGGGCATCAGCAAAACATTGCAGTGCTTTTTCACCATATAAACGTGCCGTACCGCCAAAACGCTGGCGCCAGGCATCGCTGATTACAACAGACATAGAACCTCAGAACAAAATGACAGCGCCCGGAGGCCGCCGTAAAACGGCGTCATCCGGGCGCCCAGGTCAACAGGCATGGCCAGGGGAGTTAGCCGCTAAAGACGTTCCCCGCGCCCGGGGCGTTTTTCAGCACCCATACGCGGCCGTAATGGTTATACCAGCCGGCACGGTGGCCTGCGTCAGGCCCAATGCCCTGATAAATGTCGAAATGCTGGCCTTTGATGGCCCCGCCGACGTCGAGAGCGACCATCAGGCGCAGTTCGTACTGGCCGTTAAACTTGCCGTTATTATCCAGCAGAGGCACCTCGGCCAGCAAGGTAGTTCCCGGCGGAATAATCGACCGGTCGGAAGCCACCGAAGCGCGGCCGATCAGCGGCACGGCGCTGGCGCCTTTCACCGGCGCGAAGGACTGTGGTTTAAAGAACACAAACGACGGGTTCTGCTCCAGCAGCTCGCGCACTTCCGCTTCGCTGTGCTTTTCACCCCACTCGCGGATCGCCTGCATCGACATATCTTCTTTCTTGACTTCCCCACGGTCGATCAGCACTTTGCCGATACTCCGGTAGGACCAGCCGTTTTTCCCGGCATAGCTAAAGAAGTTGAGCGGCGAACCATCGCCAAAATCGATATAGCCGCTGCCCTGCACGTCCATGATGAAGTTATCCATCAGCGAATTGCTGTACGCCAGCACATAGTTGTCGCTCAGCGCGCCGGCATAAATGCTGGCGCGGGACGGCAGCTTGCCGCGTTTCGGCGGCATACGGTAAATGGGGTACTGGAATTCACCCTGACGGGTGTGGCGCGCCTGCACGACCGGCGTGTAGTAGCCGGTAAACTGGACGTTGCCATAGTTGTCGGTGCCCTGCATCTGCCAGGCGTCAATGCCGAACTGGCGCAGCGTACGCGTGTCACCGCCCGCGCGCAGCCACTCCTGCAGCGCATTATAGACGTTGCTCTGGCTATTATAGAGGCGCGGCGAGGCGTTACGAATTTGATTAACCTGTTCGGAGAAGTCGCCGGCGTTGATCGGCGCTCCGACGGCATCCGGCTGGTTTACCAGTGAAAACGGCTGGGTGAACTTGCCATCGCTATATTGCTGACCGCGGTCGGTCGGTTTTGAGGAACAGGCGGCGAGCATAGCCAGCATTGCCCCCGTCGCTACATATTTTGCCCAACGTCCTTTCATGGTGTCTCATCTTTTGCTGCGAAGCCTTAGTGCGTGTTGAAGATAACAAAGCGCCGGGGCTATTGAAATGCGCGATCTCATCGATGGCACAGATTTGTGTAAAAAAAGACCACAACATGGCGTTTTATAAGCCAATTCTTACAAAAATGTCGATTTGGTCGAAAAAAGGTTGCAACATCTCGCTAGCGGAGTATAGTGCGCTTCCACGGACGCGGGGTGGAGCAGCCTGGTAGCTCGTCGGGCTCATAACCCGAAGGTCGTCGGTTCAAATCCGGCCCCCGCAACCAATCAAATTTGACAAAGTGAAGCAGTACGGTGACGCGGGGTGGAGCAGCCTGGTAGCTCGTCGGGCTCATAACCCGAAGGTCGTCGGTTCAAATCCGGCCCCCGCAACCAACATTATAAACACCCTCAAGGGTGTTTTTTTGTTTCTGCCGCCGGCAAAACCTCTGCCGAAAACGGGAACGGCTATTGCCGCCCCCTCACCGGTTTACCCCTTCGGTAACACAATATTGCTTGCCGACAGCATGCCCATGCGATGGTACATCGCACAGGCCGCCTCGACGATCGGCATCGCCAGCGCCGCGCCGCTGCCTTCTCCCAGACGCATACCCATATTGAGATACGGTTCGAGTCCCAGGTGCGCCAGCGCGATACGCGCCCCCTTCTCCGCCGAATAGTGGGACGGGATCAGATACGGTTTCACCTCCGGCGCTATCTGACACGCCGCCAGCGCTGCCGCGTAGGAGAGAAAGCCATCCAGCACCACCGGCAGCCCGCAGGCCGCCGCCCCCAGCATCACCCCCGCCATTCCCAGCAGATCGAAACCACCGACTTTGCTCAGCACGTCGAGACCATCATTCGGGTCGGGCTGATTGACGGCGATAGCCCGCCGCACCACCTCCACCTTGTTGCCAACCTTCGCCAACGGCAGATTGGCGCCAATCCCGACCACCTCCTGCGCATCGCTGCCGGTCAGAACACTGACGATCGCCGCCGCCGGCGTGGTATTGGCCATCCCCAACTCGCCGACGCCAAACAGAGTAACGCCCTCCTGGGCCAGCGCGCGGGTGTAGCGCATCACCTCCAGCAGCAATTCCTGCCCCTGCTCGCGGCTCATGGCCGGGCCGCGGGCAATATTGCCGCAGCCCCGCGCCACCCGCATATTCACCACGCCGGGGAGCGGTTCGCTATCGATACCGACATCAATCACATGCACTTTCGCCCCGGCCTGGGCGGCGAGCACGCAGACGCCGGTGGTGCCGCGGGTCATATTCGCCGCCTGGATGGCGGTGACTGCCTTCGGCGAAATCGCCACCCCTTCGTCCCACACCCCATGATCGGCGCACATCACCAGCAGGGCCTTTTTCGCCACCTGCGGCTGGCCGCCCAGGCCGGGCATTCCCGCCAGCTGCACCGCCAGCGCCTCCAGACGCCCGAGGCTGCCGGGGGGCTTGAGTAAGCCGTCGATGTGTTGCTGTGCCCGCGCCATGGCGTCGGCGTCCGGCGCGGGGATCGCCCGCAGAACCGTGTTTAAATTTTCCATACAGAATCCCTGCCAGGGCTGGCCCGGTCAGCCAGCGATTGAGTTATTTGATTTTGACGCCGATGCCGGAGACCACCAGCCAGACCGCATCCGCCGCGGCCGCCAGGCGCTGATTGACCCGCCCGGCAATATCGCGAAAATGCCGCGCCAGGCGATTCTCCGGCACAATGCCCATCCCCACCTCGTTGGTCACCAGCACGACGTGCGCCGGGCAGCGCTGACAGGCGGCAATCAGCACGCCAATTTCGTCATCAATAGCCCGCTCCATGGCGGCGTAATCCCAGCCATCGGGGTCGCTGTCGCCGCCGAGCGCGAACAGCAGGTTGGTGACCATGGTGGTGATGCATTCCAGCAAAATCGCCTCCTCTGGGGCGATATCCGGGGTGATCAGTTCATCAAGCTGCTGCCAGCGCTCGGCGGTGCGCCAGTGGGCGGGCCTGCCGTCGCGATGATGCTGGATCCTTGCGGCCATCTCGTCGTCAAAGATTTGCGAGGTGGCGATATATAAAACCTGCGGCGCATCGGCAATCAGCGCCTCGGCATGGCGGCTTTTGCCGCTGCGCGCGCCGCCGGTAACCAGAGTCAGCATAGGGGCTCCTGATGTTGGCGCATGATGGCGTAAATTTTATCGATGGCGATATGTTCGCGCATGGCGTCCGCCAGCCGATCAAACTGCCGGGTTTTATAGCGGGCATATTCCAGCGCGCTATCCAGAGGCGCCAGCCCTTTGCGCTGACGCAGGCCGTTGAGCAGCGCCCGGGTAAAGGCATCGCTGTCGAACAGGCCATGGAGATAGGTGCCGAATGCCAGGCCGTCGTCGCTTATCGCCCCGTCCTCTACTGACTGCCCCGCTTTATGCAGTTGCAGCAGCGGCGGGCAGCCTGCCTCGCGGCGCGTCTCGCCCATATGAATTTCGTAGCCACTGACGCGCAGACCCGCCGCGTCGGCTAACCAATCCGGGAGCGCAGACCCCAGGGTCGCCTGTACCTGGGTGGTGGTTTTGTGCTGGGCGAAGTGGGTCACGGTCTTCAGCACCCCCAGTCCGGGCTGGGTGCCAAGGCCAGACTCCACCTCATCGATAATGGTTTCGCCCAGCATCTGATAGCCGCCGCAGATCCCCAGCAGCGGCACCTTGCGCTGCCGGGCCTGCTCTACCGCATGCGCCATGCCGCTCTCGCGCAGCCAGCACAGATCGCCGAGGGTATTTTTACTGCCCGGGAGAATGACCAGGTCGGCGTCGGCCAGCGCCTGCGGATCGCGGACATAGCGCACCCGGACGTCAGGCTGCGCCGCCAGGGCGTTAAAGTCGGTAAAATTGGCGATATGTGGCAGGTGAACCACGGCGATGTCGATGTCGCGCCGGTCGGTGCGATGGTATTTCCCGGCCTGCAGCGCGACGCCGTCCTCATCCTCCAGATCCACATCAAGCCACGGCATAACGCCCAGCACCGGCACCCCGGTCAACGCCTCAATTTGCTCGATCCCCGAACGCAGGAGCGCCACATCGCCGCGGAATTTATTGATGATCACTCCTTTGACCCGCGCCCGCTCCTCGGGCTGGAGCAGCGCCAGCGTGCCGTAAATCGCGGCAAACACCCCGCCGCGGTCGATATCGGCCACCAGGATCACCGGACATTGCGCCATCTCGGCCATGCCCATATTGACGATATCGCGGTCGCGCAGGTTAATCTCCGCCGGACTGCCGGCGCCTTCCAGCACCAGCGCCTCATACTCCCCGGCCAGGCTCTGGTAGACCGCGAGGATCTGCTCGCGCAGGCGCGGCTTGTACTGGTGATAGCTCACCGCGTCCATGCTGGTCGCCACCTGCCCCATCAGCACCACCTGCGCCTGACGGTCGCTGGTGGGCTTGAGCAAAATCGGGTTCATGCGGACATCCGGCGCGATCCCTGCCGCTTCGGCCTGGAAAATCTGCGCCCGGCCCATCTCTTTGCCATCCGGCGTAATGCCGGAGTTCAGCGCCATATTCTGGGATTTAAACGGCGCGGTGCGCAGCCCATCCTGATGAAAAATGCGGCACAGTCCCGCCACCAGCACGCTTTTCCCGACATCGGAAGCCGTGCCCTGTAACATCACTGCCAGCGTCATGACGCCTCCTTTATCGCGCCTATCGCGTTGTTGTGCATCCGCTGAAAAAACTCCGCTTCGGTTTTACACAGCGGCAACCCCAGTTCGCTATGAAGTTTCACCAGCCACGGCTGCGTCAATCCCGCCTGGGCCATGATCGCCGCGCAGGCAAATACCTCGCCAGGATCCCCCTCGGCCAGCACTTCGCCGTGACGCAGAACGTAAACGGCGTCGCTCACCTCATAGATCAGATCGATATCGTGACTGGAGATCACCACGCGTCGCCCCTGCCCGACAATGCGCTGGATGATGGCGATCATCTGCGCCCGCCCCCGGGGATCGAGGCCCGCGGTGGGCTCGTCAAGCAGCAGGTAACGCGCCTGCAGCACCAGCGCCCCGGCGATCGCCACCCGTTTTTTCTGCCCATGGCTGAGGCACTGGATCGGCTGCTGGCGAAACCCCTGGGCATCGACGAGGGTCAACGCTTCATCCACCCGGCGGGCGATCTCCTCTTCCGCCACCCCGAGGTTACGCAGACTAAAAGCGATATCGCTGTCGATATCGGTATAGAAAATTTGCTGGTCCGGATCCTGAAACACCGTCGCCACCTGCTGGCGCAACGCCAGCAGGCTGCGCTTGCTGTAATTCAGCGCCTCTCCCTGCCACAGCACCGCCCCCTGCTGCGGGCGCAGCAGGCCGCTCAGGTTCATAAACAGCGTCGACTTTCCGCAGCCGTTGGCCCCCACCAGGCCGGTCACCGCGTGGCGGGAAAAATCCAGCGTCAGCCCTTTGAGTACCGGCTCATCCTGATAGCGAAACCAGAGATCGGTTGTGGCAAGCATACTTATCCTTAGAGGTGAAAATCACCCTGGTACAATTTGATATCCAGCGCCGTGCTCATCTGCTGATAGCGCAGGAGGACGCGGGTGAACAGCAGTCCCACCAGCATCGCCAGCGAGCGATAGCCCTGCGGCACGCTACCATAGCCAAAACGCAAAGTTTGCGCGCGGTGAATCGCCATCGCCTCGTCTAACAGAATAAAAATGAAGCGCCAGGTCAGCAGGATCTGCTCCGTCAACAGTCGCGGTACGCGACCGCGTTTGAGTAAGATAATCAGCTGCGGGAAAGGCAGATTAAGCACCAGCCAGAGCGTGGCCGCCATCGCCGCCAGGCTGCGCCAGAAGGTCTCCCCGGCCACGGCCAGCCCCTGGGCGGAAATCCCTATCGAGAAAGCGCCCAGCCGAAAGCTCGCTAACAGCATCTGCGGGTCGCGGCTGATGCTGAACAGAATGGTCAGCACGCCGACCAGCAAAAAGCCAAAGGGCAGCGCCATCCACCGGCACCAGCGCCAGAATGAGACCCGCAGCAGCCAGCAGGTCAGCGCGGCGGTCAGCGCCAGCGTCAGCGCCTGGCCCCACGCCGGCAGCGTAAAGGCCAGCACCATCAGCAGCAGCCAGAGCAGAAACTTCCGCTCTGGCGCCACGTGCAACCAGCGGCTCTGGTAGCTGAGTCGGTCAAACCCGGTCATCACGGCGCTGTCTGCCCCTCGCATACCCGAGAATGTAAAAAATCACCGCCGCGCCCAGCGAGCCCTGCAGGGTAAACAGCAGACTCTCAATTTCACCACTCGCCGGTTCGTACAGCGGCTGGAACCAGGGTTGATAATCTGGCGCCACCACCTGGATCTGGCTCTCCGCTTCACCGTCCGAGCCGCCAAACTCACCGCCGTGGTTAATAAAAAATGGCAGGATCATCAGGGCAACTACCATCGCTAACAGGATCAGCGTCTTTTTCATATTAATGTCCCTCCGCGGCGATCAGTCGCCGTTTGGTCAGTTGATCGTAGATCATCACGGTGAGCAATCCTTCCGCGATGGCGATCGGGATCTGCGTCAGGCAGAAGATCCCCATAAACTTGACGATCGATCCACCTGCCCCGGTGGCCGGATCGGGAAAAGCCACGCCGAGCTGGACGGAGGTGACAAAGTAGGTCATCAGATCCGCCAGCATCGCGCAGAGAAAGACCCCGACATCGCGACGGATCCCCGCCCGGCAGGCCAGCTTCCACACCAGATAGCCGACCATCGGGCCGATCACCGCCATCGACATCCCGTTGGCGCCAAGGGTGGTCAGGCCGCCATGCGCCAGCAGCAGCGCCTGGAACAGCAGAACGATCGCCCCCAGCACCGCCACCACGCCAGGCCCGAAGAGGATCACCGCCAGACCAACGCCGGTCGGGTGCGAGCAACTGCCGGTCACCGACGGGATCTTCAGCGCCGAAAGAACAAAAATAAACGCCCCGCAGAGGGCCAGCAGCACCTTCTGATTGCTCTCCTCCTGGACGATACGCCGCAGGCGCACCAGGCCGTACCACAGGCAGGGTAAAAACAGCAGCCACCACGCCAGCGCCCACATCGGCGGCAAAAAGCCCTCCATGATATGCATGGCGAACGCCTCCTGCGGGACGATGATCAGCAGAACAGCCGCCGCCAGCCCCCCGTACGAAAGCTGCTTCAGCGATTTCACCTGATTCATTGTGCGTCCTCCCACTGTTTGTTAACCAGGATGGTCGAGAAATAGGGCAGCGGCTGGTCATCGCTGACCTCACGCAGACGGCGCCAGCACTGTTCGCCCGGCAGGGTGGCCTCTGACATCATCAGCGCCGCATCCAGCAGCCCCGCCTGCGCCAGCAGCGCCTTAATGCGGGCGAAGCGGCCGTAGACTTTCATCAGCACCAGACTGTCATGCTGGCGCAGCGCCGCGGCAATGTCCGCTTCCGGCGCGGTACAGGAGATCACCGCCAGCGACTGCTGCTCCATAGCCAGCGGGGTTTTCGCCCGCGCGGCAATGGCGGCGAAGGAGGTAACGCCAGGGACAATCTCCAGCCAGTCCGGGCAGCCAATCCGCTGCAGCAGAAAGACCCAGGTGCTGAACAACATGGCGTCGCCGAGGGTGATAAACCCGACCTGCCTGCCCGCCGCCACCTCCTGGGTCAGTGCCGCGGCGACGTCATTCCACACCGCCTCTTTTTCCGCGCTGTCGGCGCTCATTGGAAAATGGCAGCAGCGGACCTCCGTGTGTGCGCCAAGGTACTCGCGCACGATGGAGAGGGCCAGGCTGTCGCCGCCTTTGCGGCCGGCTGGCGCATACAGCACATCCAGCTGGCCGAGGATCCGCGCCGCACGCACGGTGATCAGATCGGCCGCCCCCGGCCCGGTGCTCAGGGCGTATAGTTTGCCGCTCATGCTGCTTTCTCCATTGCGTCGTTCAGCGCCTGCTGCAGATGGGCAACAAACATCGCCCGCACCGCCGGATTCTCCCCTAACCCGTTCAGCCACGGCGTGGCGGGGATGCCGGCGGCATTGAAGCGGGTTTTCCACGAATCGTCTTCGTCGGAGGCCATATCATTAATGGCATGATCGCCGGCCACCAGCATCAGGGGCATCAGATGCACGCCGGTCACGCCCTGGCGGGAGAGTTCGTTAATGACGATGTCCACTTCGGGATAGCTTTCCACCGCCCCGACCCGCGCCGGAAAACCCTGCACCGCCATCATATGATCCAGACAAGCGTAGGCCGCGAAAGCGTGGTGGCTGGCGCCGTGCCCCATAAACACCACTCGCTCCGTCGCCGCCAGCGGCGGCATCTGCTGGCGCAGGGCCTGCATCAGCTGAACATAATCGCTATGCCCACTCAGCAGCGGCACGCCCAGCGTCAGACGCTGAAAGTGCGGGCGCAGGCTCTGCACTTCGCGAACGATCTTCTCGTACTCGTCGCCGTTGATAATGTGCAGGGACTGGATCGCCACATCCTGATACCCCTGCTCAGCCAGCTTTTGCAGGGCCTGCAGCGGGGTATCGATATGGATACCGTCGCGCTGCCGCAGTTTGCGAATAATCATCCCCGAGGTGAAGGCGCGGAACAGCGTGCGATCCGGACAGCTGGCGGCCAGATCGCGCTCGCAGGCGGT
Source organism: Klebsiella sp. H-Nf2 (assembly GCF_002806645.1). NCBI lineage: Bacteria > Pseudomonadati > Pseudomonadota > Gammaproteobacteria > Enterobacterales > Enterobacteriaceae > Klebsiella > Klebsiella sp. H-Nf2. Next base: position 465,791 of record NZ_PIBL01000002.1, on the reverse strand, counting down.
AATGTTCTTCTCGCGGGTGTCGTGATAGCTGGTGCCGAAGCTCACCACCAGAAGTGCTTTTTTCATATCCTGTTCCTCAAGTCGCCGACAGCCAGCGCGTCAGCCGCGTAGCGAAATCGGCCTGGCTTTCCAGTAATTCATCGCCCTTCACCAGCGGCGCCGGGCGGGTAATGACGATGCAGGGGATCCCCGCATCAAGACAGGGTTGTACTTTTTCCTGATAGCCCCCTTCCGCGCCCGAGGCTTTCGTGACCACAACATCAGCCCGGCACTGGCGATAAAAGGCGGCGTTAAATTCGGCGCTGAACGGCCCGCAGAGGGCAAAGATTTCCCCGACGCCAAACCCCAGATCGCTACAGTGCTGAACCACCTCCGGCACCGGCAGCACCCGGGCGAGCAGCGTTTTCTCCGCCAGTCCCGCCCGCCAGGCCGCCAGATCTTTGCTGCCGGTGGTCAGCAGGATCCGCTCCCCGAGGCGACGGGCCAGCGCGCAGGCCTCGTTCAGATCGCCGACCACGTGAAGTAGCGGATGGCGCAGATCGCTCAGCTGCTCCGGCCTTTGATAGCGGCTGAGCAGGACCCCGACGCTGGCGCAGGCGCGCACAATATTCTGGCTGACCACCTCGGCGTAGGGGTGAGAGGCATCGATCACCCAGCGGGTGCGCTGCGCCCTCAGCCACTCAGCCATCTGCTGCCACTCCATGCGCCCGCAGCGTATCCGCCCGCGGATATCGCCGGCCAGCCGCTCGCCGGTGGGGGTCGCCACCGACAGGGTGTAGCGCACGCCAGCGGCGTCCAGCTGCTGGCAGATCGCCCGCGCATCGCTGGTGCCCCCGATAACCAGCACGTCGCCGTGGTTCACAGCGCGTAGCCTCGCGGGGTGATCATCAGACCGTTGTCGATGTAAGTCGCTTTGTTGCCGACGATGACCAGACTGGTCATATCCACCGGGGCAAAATCCATCTCTCCGAGGGTGGTCAGCCATTTCTCCTGCTTTTTGCGCCCGGCGGATTTGACTACGCCGACCGGCGTGTCCGGGCTTTTGCTGGCCGCCAGCAGCGCAAAGGCGCGCGCCAGATGCCCTTCGCGGCCGCGGCTGCGGGGGTTGTAAAAACAGATAACGAAGTCTGCTTCCCCTGCGGCGACAATGCGTTTTTCAATCACCGGCCACGGCGTCAGCAGATCGCTGAGGCTGATATGGCAGAAATCATGCATCAGCGGCGCGCCGAGCAGCGAGGCGGCGGCGATACTGGCCGTCATCCCTGGGATCAGACGGACCTCAATGTCCAGCTGCTGCTTATTGACCAGCTCCAGCACCAGCCCCGCCATGCCATAGATGCCGGCGTCGCCGCTGCTGATAAGCGCAACGTTGTGCCCGGCCTGCGCCAGCTCGATGGCCGCCTGGCAGCGTTCAATCTCTTTGCACATGCCGGTTTTGATCACCTGCTTGTCGCCGGTAAAGGCTTTTACCAGGTGGGTGTAAGTCTTGTAGCCCACCACAATCTCTGCCGCCTGCAGGGCCTCCACGGCTTCCATGGTCATCATCGCCTGCGAGCCAGGGCCAATTCCGATTACGCTTAACATCAGTGTGTTACTCCCAAAGTAATGGTCACGCCCTGCTCGCGCAGGGTTTCGCCGGACAGGTTTCCCTGACTCAGCAGCCAGGCCACCGGGCCGGAGACGCTGCCGACGCCGACCGTCTCCCGGACAAAAGACGAGGCCGGAAAGCGGTGCTCGTGCTCGCGCAGCGCCTCGGCGCTGAAGGTTTCGAACGGCACCCGGCAGCGGTGAGCCAACTGGCGCAACCCCGGCTCGTTTGCCTTCAGGCTCACGCTGCCAATCGCTTTCAGCGCCAGCGGGTCAAGACGCTGAGCGGCAAGCTGGCGATCCAGCAGCGTACAGAGCAAGGAACAGGGGGTGTCGCGCCGACAGCCGATCCCCGCCACCACCCGCTGGGGCACCAGCTTCCAGTGAGGTACCGGCAGCGGCGGCAGCGACCGGCGCAGGGTGACGCAGATCAGCGCGTCGAGCGCCGGCAAGCGCGCCAGGTCGCTTACCGGGATAAAGCCGCGTTGGTCGCACCGGCTTAGCGCCTCGGTGAATTCGCCGTCGCACCACAGCCCCACCCGCTTGCCGCTCACCAGCATCTGATTGACGGTTTTCACCGCCGCGCGAAAATCGGTCATCCGGGCGTTCAGCTGGAAGGCCAGCGTGTCGAGGGCGGCCAGCTCGTTAACGTCAGTCGCTGTGGTGATCACCGGATCAGCATCAAGCATCCCGGCCAGATAGCGGGTCAGCGCATTCGCCCCCCCGGCATGGCCGGAGAGCAGGCTGATGACGTGCCGGGCGCGCTCATCAATCACCACCACCGCCGGGTCGCTGAACTTGTCATTCACCAGCGGGGCCAGCACCCGCACGGCAATCCCGGTGGCGCCGATAAAAATCAACGCCGAGAAGCTGCTGAATGCCTCGCGGGCTGCGCTGGCAAAGCCGCCATTGAAGGGGATAAACCCCTCTTCCTGCAGCGCTTCGCTGGTGTAGCAGGTGAGCGGCAGCATGGCCGCCAGCCGTTTTGCCAACCGCACGCCGCCGGGCGTCAGGCAAAACAGGGCAATGGATTCAGGCTTTACGGTATTCATGGCTAAAATCCGCTGCGTACAGTTTTGAGTAGTGATACTCATCGCCGAGGAAGGGGCCGACCAGGATCAGCGCCGTTTTGCGGATCCCGGCGTCGCGTACTTTGTCGCCGATGTCCGCGAGGGTACCGCGGACGGTCTGGCTTTCCGGCCAGGTGGCCTTGTAAATCACCGCGACCGGGGTGGTCGCGGGGTAGCCGCCCTCCACCAGCCGCTCCGCCACCCGGTGAATACGTTGCACCGACAGGTAAATCGCCATCGAGGTTTGATGGCTGGCAAAGGCCTCCAGCTGTTCGCGCGCGGGAACCGGCGTGCGCCCTTCCAGACGGGTAATAATCAGACTCTGCGAGACTTCGGGCACCGTATACTCCACCCCCAGCTCCGCCGCCGCGCCGAGGAAAGCGCTGACGCCCGGCACCACCTGCCAGCGGATCCCGCGGCGGGTCAACTCTTCGCCCTGCTCGCGCACCGAGCCATACAGCGAGACGTCGCCCGTCTGCAGACGCACCACCGTTTTTCCCGCCTTCACCCCCGCCTCCATCAGGTCGAGGATCTGCTCCAGATGCAGCGCGGCGCTGTCGTGGCACTCCGCCTGTGGCGGACAGTAGGCCAGCAGCTCGGTGTTGATCAGCGACCCGGCGTAGATCACCACCTGCGCCTGCTGCAGCAGACGGTAGCCTTTGAGAGTAATCAGTTCACGATCGCCCGGACCGGCGCCGACGAACCACACGCAATGGGGATCAAAAGTCTCAGCCATGGTTTTCTTCCTTCTGACAGGCGATGACAAAAACGGGATTATGGGGTTTGAAATAGTGGCCGCTGCCCAGGGTAGCCAGGGTGGAGACCGCCAGCTGCTGGCAGTCCACCTCGTGGATGCCGCACTGCTGCAGGTGCCCCAGGGCGCTATGAAGGTTTTCCTGCAAAATAAAAGTCATCACCAGCCGGCCGCCGGGATGCAGCTGCGCCAGCGACCAGTCGATCAGCGCCGTCAGGTGGCCGCCGCTGCCCCCCATAAAGATCGCGTCGGCTTTGTCGGCGACCGCCAGCGGCGCAACGCCCGCCACGATAGCGATGTTGTCGCAGCCAAAGCGCTGCCGGTTCTCCGCCAGCAGGCGCAGCGCGTCGGCCTGACGCTCAATCGCCGTCACCCGCAGCGCCGGGTTCTGCAGGGCGGCCTCAATGCTGACGCTGCCGGTGCCCGCGCCGATATCAATCAGGTGGCGCGCCCGGTGCAGCTCCAGCTTCGCCAGCGCCAGCGCGCGCACGGCCTCTTTGGTCATCGGCACCTGGGCGCCGCGCAAAAACAGCTCATCTTTCATCGAGGATCACCACCGCATTCATCTCATATTCGTCCTCCACGGCGCTGACCGGCAGCCAGTGGATCCGCTCGTTTTCCATCGCCAGATTTTCGCCGATCACCATCCAGCGGTGGCCTTTGCCGCGGGCCGTCAGTTGGGCGGCAATCTCCCGCGGCCCGCAGCGGCCGTCGGTCACCATGGCGACTTTCCGGTGGGCGGCCAGCGCATCGACGCTCAACTCCCGGCCATGGCTGCTGGTCAGCCACATGTCGTTCATGTCGATGCCCGCCCGGGCGCAGAGGTACTGCACCGCGCTGATGCCAGGGATCACCTGCACCCGTTCCCGGCCAAAATGGGCAATCAGCCGGGTGCCAATGCCATAGAACAGCGGATCGCCGGAGGCCAGCACCACGACGCGGCGCCCGGCGCGGGCCTCGATCCACGCCAGCAGCGCCGGAATATCAGCCCCCAGCGCAAAGCGCTCGCCGGCGAAGGCGGGAAACTGCCGGAGGTGGCGGCTGCCGCCCACCAGCGCCTCGGCGGCGGCGATTGCCTCGCGCGCGGCCGGGGCCAGCCACTGCAGCCCCGCCGGGCCCATTCCCACGACCGTCAACATGTCAGCTCCCGGGCAATCGCCGCCAGCGGACGGCTGCTGCCCAGCACCTGGTTATCAAAAGAAAACAGAACCGCGTCGCAGGTGGGCGGGTGCTGAGTGAAGCGCAGCATCTCAAGAACGCGCTGGCAGATACGCTCAGCCAGATGGTTATAGAGGCGCTGGTATCCCCAGGCGTCGATATGCTCCATTGCCGCTTCGGTGGTGTCGCACTCGCTGACCAGCGTCAGCAGCGGCAACGGCGCGCCAAGCAGCGCCAGATGGGCGACGAGGGTTTCCATCCGCGCATCGGCGATATGGCTGTGGGTATGAAAGATCCCGGCGGCGATTTTGATCAGTTTGCCGGGGTGGCCGATGAGCACAATCTGGCGGAAACCGAGCCGGACCGCCTCTTCAATCATGTAGCCGACGAAGTTGCTCATGGTGACCACCACCTGCGGGTCGATGCCCATCTGCTCGCGGACAAAGCGCTCGCCGTGGTTGCCCGGCACCAGCACCACGCGCTCCAGCCCGGCGGCGCGTTTTATCTCCAGCTCGAGGGAGAGCGAGCGCTTCCAGCTCTCTTCCGACATCGGGGTAACGATCCCCGTGGTGCCGATAATCGAGATGCCGCCGAGGATCCCCAGCCGGGCGTTATAGGTTTTTTGCGCGCGAAGCGCGCCTTCCGGGGCAAAAATCTCCACCTGCGCGCCGCGGGTAGGACCTATCGCTTCGCGCACGGCGGTCTCGATGGTGTGCCGCGGAGTGCGGTTTATCGCCGGGCTGCCTGTCGGCAGGCCGATCCCTTTGCGGGTCACCGTGCCGATACCCTCCCCGCCCTGCAGGCTAATCTCTCCGCTGTCATTGAGGGTGACCCGGGCAAAAATCAGCATGCCGTGGGTGGCGTCGACATCATCGCCGCCGTCTTTACGGATCGCGGCGACCGCCTGCTGCCCTTCGACGTGCGGGGACTCAACGTTCAGGCACAGGGTGACGCCGGAGGGGGTGACGATCGAGACCTGATGAATCAGATGCTGGCGCATCACCATCAGCGCCGCCACTTTTGCCGCCGCTGTGGCGCAGGAGCCGGTGGTGTAGCCCTTGCGCAGCGCTTTGCCGTGATGCCACACCGGGGCGTCAAAGGTCTGATCGCTCATTGCGCCTCCCGCAGGTGGTAAAGCAGAGCGTTCACAATCGCTGCCGCCACGTTGCTTCCCCCTTTGCGGCCGAGCGCGGCGATGGCCGGCAGGCCGCTCTCGCTGAGCGCCGCTTTCGACTCCGCGGCGCCGACGAACCCGACCGGCACCCCCACCACGCCGCCGATGGCGGTCTCGCGATGTTCCAGCAGGCGAAACAGCGCGGTTGGCGCATTGCCGAAGACGAACACTTTCTCCCCGGGCTCCTGCACCGCAATATCCACCGCCGCCATCGAGCGGGTCATCCCCCGGCTTTGCGCCTCGCGCACCACCCGCGGGTCGCTGATATAGCAGCGGCATTCGCCGCCAAAGCGGGCCAGCAGGGTTTTGTTGATCCCGGACAGCGCCATGGTGGTATCGGTATACAGCGTGCAGGGCCGGCTCAAGGCCTCACTCAGCGCGATCAGGGCATCCGGAGAAAACCACAGAATATCCAGCCAGTCGAAGTCAGCGGTGGTGTGGATAACCCGCTTGATAATCGCCTCGTGCAGCGGGCTGGCGAAACGGTAGTCCGGTCGCGTTTCAGCGATGATATCGCTGATGATGTCGAAGCTTTTCGCCTCGATCGCCTGCGGTTGTTGGATGTACTGCATCAGGTTCTCCTCAGGCCGCGCCGACCAGCCAGTAGCGCACGCCGATAAATAGCGCCAGCGCCAGGCTTGACGCCACCCACATTAATCGAATGGTTCGGGAAATATCGTCCACCGCGATGTCGCGGACGGCGTCGCCTATCCAGGGCTTTTCAACGCGCTGGCCGAAGTAATCGTTCGGGCCGCCAAGGCGGACCCCCAGCGCGCCGGCGACGGTCGCTTCCGGCCAGGCGCAGTTAGGACTGCTGTGCTGATAACGATCGCGCCAGCCCGTACGCAGCGCCCGGGCGCCATCTTCCCGGCATAGCACTGCGGCAAGGCTGAGCAGCAGCCAGCTCAGCCGGGCGGGAAGGAAGTTGGCCACATCATCAAGACGGGCGCTGACCATGCCGATCGCCCGGTATTTTTCGTGTTTATAGCCGACCATGGAATCGAGGGTGTTGACCGCTTTATAGGCCATGGCCAGCGGCGCGCCGCCCAGCAGCAGGAAAAAGAGCGGCGCGATAATGCCATCCACCGTGTTTTCCGCCACGGTCTCCACCACCGCACGGTTGATCTGCGCTGGCTGGAGCTGAGAGGTGTCGCGCCCGACAATCCAGGAGAGCTTATGCCGGCTTTCGGCGAGATCCCCGGCCTGCAGCGGCCGGGCCACCGCCATCGCCGACTGCGCCAGACAGCGCCCCGCCAGCGCGGTGAAGATCATCCACACTTCCACCAGCCATCCCAGCCAGGGGTGGATCTCACGCGCCAGCGCCAGTGCGCCCCAGGCCACGCCCCACGTCAGGCCGGTCACCACCAGCCACATCACCCCGCCGCCAATACGCAGCGCCCGGTCGCTATGGCAGACGCGCCGCACTACACGCTGGCTGACGGTGATCAGGCGACCTATCCAGCGCACCGGATGCGGCCAGTGCGGCGGATCGCCAATGAGCACATCAAGTATCCAGGCCACACACCAGGCGAGAAGAGTCATTGCGCCCTCCTTGCCGCTCGCAGCCAGTGGTTGAGCATGGTGGGGCGCTGGGCAAAGTGGACATGGAGATAGCTGGCAAAGGCGCTGCCAGACTGCCATCCTCCCGGCCACTGCTGGAGCGTCTTACCGTCTCGCTGTTTACGGCAGGCCAGTACGGCAGGGGTGGCGGGCGAAAAATCGGAGTAATGAAATTCATGGCCGCGCAGCCACTCGCCAGGAGCGGCCAGCAGCGTCTGCTGCTGCGCCTGCGCTTCGCAGTAGCCGAACCGGGTCAGACGCGTCCCCATTCGGCTGTGTCCAGGAATAATATCCGCCATGGCGTAGCGCTCGCCGCCGGTGACTTCCAGGGTCGTGCCCAGATACATCAGGCCGCCGCACTCGGCGTAGATCGCCACCCCGCGCCGGTGCGCCGCGCGAAGCTGCGCCAGCATCTCATGGTTGGCGGACAGCCCGGCCGCATGCAGCTCCGGGTAGCCGCCGCCGAGCCAGATCATCTGGCAGGCCGGCAGCTGGCGATCGCGCAGCGGGCTAAAGCGCACCATCTTCACGCCGCAGCGCGCCAGCAGCGCCAGGTTATCGGGGTAATAAAAATTGAAGGCCTCATCGTCGGCGAGGGCCAGCGTCAGTCCTTCGCCGGCGTCGGCGGCAAGCTGTTCCCCCCACTCGCCGGCCGGCATGGCGGCCAGTTCGCTGAGGGCCAGTAGCCGGTCTATGTCGAGGGTGCGCCCCAGCAGGCTGGCAAAATCCCGCCATGCCTGCTGATTGACCACCGACTCGCGGGCGGTCACCAGCCCCAGATGCCGTTCGGGCAGCGCCACGCCTTCCACGCGCGGCACATAGCCGAGCACTGGCACCTGACAGTAGCGCTCAATGGCGCTTTTCAGCAGCTGGAAGTGCGCGTCGCTGTTAACCCGATTGACGATAACGCCAGCGATGTTGAGGGCCGGATCAAAGTGTTGAAAGCCCATCACCGTGGCGGCGACGGAAGTCGACACCGCTTTGCCATCCACCAGCAAAATCACCGGGCAGCCAAGCTGTTTGGCCATGGCCGCGCTGCTGCAGTAGTTGGGGTCGATGCCGTAGCCGTCATACAGGCCCATCACCCCTTCGATAACCGCGATGTCGGCCTGCTGCAGTTGTTCGGCAAACAGCGCGTTGAGTATCGGGGCGGGAAGCATAAAGCTGTCGAGATTGCGGGAGGCGATGCCGCTGATGGCGGTGTGCCAGGCGGTGTCCAGGTAGTCTGGCCCCACTTTACACGGTTGCACCCGCAAACCGCGCTGTTGGAGCAAGCTGAGCAGGCCAAGCGTAACGGTGGTTTTGCCACAACCGCTGCCGGTACCCGCAAGAATAAACGCACGCCTGGTTGCCATACCCTGTCCTGTTCAGGTGGTCGGGGTATAGCTGCGCGCATGCCTGGTCCTGCGACCACGCACCGCTAAGCCACCCACTTCCCACCGAAGTTGTTGGTCAGTTACCGGCAGGCAGGTCTTCTGGCTTAGCCTCGTTCTCGCCCGCCCTTCCCAATCTTACGATCAGTGGTTTTTGCGGGGTCGTCAGCATCACAGCAGCGGGGGCTGCGGGGGATTTACACCCCCTTCCCTGACACCAAACTGGTGTCGAACCTGTCGGTTGTATTCGCCGATGCGCCATGCATCCGCGGTTAATGTTTCACGCTTACTTTTACCGCCTCATCGCCTGCAAAATGACGTCCGCGAGGTGAAGCGGTGTTGTGATATTCATCAGTCTCGTATTAACGGACACTCTATCCCATCACAAAAATAAAAACTGGTGTAGTTTATCCCTCGAATATCACTATTTTGTTGCGCTATGACAATTTATTGCTCTACTGTCGTTTTTTTCATTTTATAATGATGAAGATACTCCGGGATATCAAAAATCGGCAATAGCAAAATATTGTCATTTAAAAAGACTCAGTTTGTGATCCGGCATTAATTTGCTGACGAAATGCCTGCGGCGTTACCTGATAGGTCTGGCGAAACACTTTGCAAAAATAGCTGGTTTGCGAAAAACCTAAATTCCGCGCGATGCTGGCAATGCTCCAGTCGCTGTGGCATAGCAGCTCTTTTGCGCTCGCCATCCGCTGCTGATTGACCCAGGCGTTAAAGCCGATCCCCTGATACTTTTTAAACAGTTTGCTGAAGTAGTACGGGCTGAGATAGACGTGCGCCGCCACGTCCTCCAGACGCAGCTCATCGGAGAGATGCGCGTCGATATAGCGCAGCGCCTTCTTCATTTTGCCATCGTGCGGCGAGGCCGCCCGGCAGGCCTGCGCCGGGTCGTTCTGCGGCGGGTTATCTTTGATAACCACAAAGTTGAGCTGTTTTTTCAGGCAATTCTCGACGATCAGCTTCAGCAGATCCGCCGAAGCGATAACCCGCGAATAGTCCATCTCAGGCACATCGCGAAACGCCTGGACCAGCGCCGGATCGTCCTGCCAGCGGTCATCCACGTTCAGAATATCAACCAGTTCAATATCATTGCTCAGACGCACCTGGCCGCACAGCACGAAGCCAACGAGGTGGCCGGCGATCACCAGCGGGATGGAAAAATCAGTTAACCCCGCGTGACAGCGGTAGATACACAGCTGGTCATTTTTCGAGGCTTCCAGCCCGCCGCAGCGGTCGCTCATGCGACAGCGTCCGCTGTGCTCCGGGTGCTGACGCATGAGTTGGCAAAACGGCGTGAAATTAAACAGTTCAGAAATCTCATCACCGTGAATATTGACGACCACAACCGCCAGACTGGTGGCTTGCGCAAAATCCTGTGCGATTTTATTGATGAGTTCTGAGTTCAGGGTACTCGCAGAAATCATGATAAAACCCCTCAGTTAATTTTTTGTTATAAATAAAACATATTATTCATATTTCCCTTTTTTAGCATCAGATCCCGTCGACGATAAAAAAGTGCATTGACAATAACAAAAGTCTCCCACCCCGGGGAGACTTTTTGAGCGGTTCGTGATATCGGTTCATGAAATAGTTTTGCTATTTCAGTAATACATTTTTCACTGGATGCTAACGCGTATTTTTCTCCTCAACGCAGGTATGACAGGGAAGATTATTAGCGATGAGAAAACGATAAATTGCGGCGCCGAGGCAGGCGCCCAGCAATGGCGCGATGATGGGCACGATAAAATAGGGAATATCCCTTCCGCCAGTCATCGCGATGTCGCCCCACCCGGCGAGCCAGGCAAATAGTTTCGGGCCAAAATCGCGCGCCGGGTTCATCGCAAAACCGGTAAGCGGCCCGGTCGAGGCGCCGATCACCGCTACCAGAATGCCAATCAACAGCGGCGCCAGCGGGCCCTTGGGTACGCCATTGCCATCATCGGTGAGCGCCATGATCATCCCCATCAACATCGAGGTGATCACCACCTCCACCAGCGCCGCATGCCAGATGCTGAGCTCAGGCGCCGGGTAGGTACTGAAGATACTGGCCAGCTGCAGGCTTTCCAGGCTGCCACGCACCATATGATGTACCGTTTCAAATTGCGTAAACAGGGTGCTGTAAAGTATCCAGGCCAACACGGCGCCGCCAAACGCGCCGGCGACCTGGGCCACGATATAGGGCAACACTTTTCTGCCCGGGAAGCAGGCAAACAGCCACAGGGCGACGGTGACGGCGGGGTTCAGATGCCCCCCCGAAATGCCGGCCGTCAGGTACACCGCCAGAGAAATACCCAGTCCCCAGATAATACAGATCTCCCACAGCCCCAGGCTGGCGCCAGCCAGCTTCAGAGCACTCAGGCAGCAGATACCAAAAAACAGAAATAGCCCGGTGCCTAAAAACTCGGCGATACATTGCGCACGTAAAGAACCATTCATTGTGACACCTCTTGACGTAGTTCGTGTCCAGGCCAGCCAACCATCCGCTGGCTCGTTGGGTACGGCGAGGCCCACTATAGAAACCGGCGGCAGCAAAGTGTTGGCATCCTGCGGAAAACGGGCGGCGTAAAGTCGCTGAAGAAGAGCAATTTATTGCTATTTGCTCGCGAATCCATGCAGCAATGGCGGGCGTTCAGGGGATATTTTTATTTCCAACTCAATAATAAAAAATTGCAAAAGCGCAGTGCTTATTTTCCAACAAATATCACACCACGCAAAATATCGCATAGCAAAAACAATTTAAAAAATCACGCCAAAAAATGTAAATACGGAACAGCATCCGCAAGATAATCACATTAATAAGTAAAATAAAAACCAATAAAAACAACAATATAAAATAAATCATGACTATTTATTATTATATAAAAACCACTATTTTTTCGTTCTACACCATCAACTCAGCCATTCTTTTTCGCCGCCCCGCCATATAGTTCCCTCACTGGAACATACCCTGCGAGGTCTTTATGCAACAAGAAGCATTAGGAATGGTAGAAACCAAAGGCTTAACCGCAGCCATAGAGGCCGCTGACGCAATGGTTAAGTCGGCCAATGTTTTATTAGTTGGCTATGAAAGGATCGGTTCAGGCCTGGTGACCGTCATCGTGCGTGGCGACGTGGGAGCCGTAAAAGCCGCCACCGACGCCGGTGCCGCCGCAGCCCGCCACGTGGGCGAGGTGAAAGCCGTACACGTCATTCCCCGCCCCCATACCGATGTTGAAAAAATCTTACCGAAGGGGAATAGCCAATGAGCAGCAATGAGCTGGTTGAACAGATCATGGCGCAAGTCATAGCCCGTGTGGCGACGCCAGAGCAGCAGGCGCTTCCCGATACCCCCCATCCCACAGGAGAGACGGCTATGGCAGAGAAAAGCTGCAGCTTAACGGAATTTGTCGGGACCGCCATTGGCGACACCCTCGGGCTGGTCATCGCCAACGTGGATGCCGCATTGCTGGAAGCCATGAAGCTTGAAAAACGCTATCGCTCTATCGGCATCCTCGGTGCGCGCACCGGCGCCGGGCCGCACATTATGGCCGCCGATGAAGCGGTCAAAGCCACCAACACCGAAGTGGTCAGCATTGAGCTTCCTCGCGACACCAAAGGCGGCGCAGGCCATGGCTCACTGATTGTGCTGGGCGGGAACGATGTTTCCGACGTCAAACGCGGGATTGAGGTCGCGCTGAAAGAGCTGGACCGTACTTTCGGCGATGTCTACGGCAACGAGGCGGGTCATATCGAGCTGCAGTATACCGCGCGCGCCAGCTATGCCCTGGAAAAAGCCTTCGGCGCTCCGCTCGGCCGCGCCTGCGGCATTATCGTCGGCGCGCCGGCGTCCGTTGGTGTGCTGATGGCCGATACCGCGCTGAAATCAGCCAACGTCGACGTGGTGGCTTACAGCTCACCGGCCCACGGCACCAGCTTCAGCAACGAAGCTATCCTGGTGATTTCCGGCGACTCTGGCGCGGTGCGCCAGGCGGTGATCTCCGCCCGGGAGATCGGCAAAACCGTACTGGGGACGCTGGGCGCCGAACCGAAAAACGATCGCCCCTCCTACATTTAATACCCGCGAGGCTGATTCATGAGATCGAAAAGATTTGAAGCACTGGCGAAACGCCCTGTGAATCAGGATGGTTTCGTTAAGGAGTGGATTGAAGAGGGCTTTATCGCGATGGAAAGCCCTAACGATCCCAAACCCTCTATCCGCATCGTCAACGGCGCGGTGACCGAACTCGACGGCAAACCGGTTGACCAGTTCGACCTGATTGACCACTTTATCGCGCGCTACGGTATTAATCTGGCACGTGCCGAAGAAGTGATGGCCATGGATTCGGTCAAGCTCGCCAATATGCTCTGCGACCCGAACGTTAAACGCAGCGACATCGTGCCGCTCACTACCGCGATGACCCCGGCGAAAATCGTCGAAGTGGTGTCGCATATGAACGTGGTCGAGATGATGATGGCGATGCAAAAAATGCGCGCCCGCCGCACGCCATCCCAGCAGGCGCATGTCACCAATATCAAAGATAACCCGGTACAGATTGCCGCCGACGCCGCTGAAGGCGCATGGCGCGGCTTTGACGAGCAGGAGACCACCGTCGCCGTGGCGCGCTACGCGCCGTTCAACGCCATCGCCCTGCTGGTCGGTTCACAGGTGGGCCGCCCCGGCGTCCTCACCCAGTGTTCCCTGGAAGAAGCCACCGAGCTGAAACTGGGCATGCTGGGCCATACCTGCTATGCCGAAACCATTTCGGTCTACGGTACGGAACCGGTGTTTACCGATGGCGATGACACCCCATGGTCGAAAGGCTTCCTCGCCTCCTCCTACGCCTCGCGCGGCCTGAAAATGCGCTTTACCTCCGGCTCCGGCTCTGAAGTGCAGATGGGTTATGCCGAAGGCAAATCGATGCTGTATCTCGAAGCGCGCTGCATCTACATCACCAAAGCCTCCGGGGTGCAAGGCCTGCAGAATGGCTCCGTCAGCTGTATCGGCGTGCCGTCCGCCGTACCGTCGGGTATCCGCGCCGTACTGGCGGAAAACCTGATTTGCTCAGCGCTGGATCTGGAGTGCGCCTCAAGTAACGATCAAACCTTTACCCACTCGGATATGCGGCGTACCGCGCGCCTGCTGATGCAGTTCCTGCCAGGCACCGACTTTATCTCCTCCGGTTACTCGGCGGTGCCGAACTACGACAACATGTTCGCCGGTTCCAACGAAGATGCCGAAGACTTCGACGACTACAACGTGATCCAGCGCGATCTGAAGGTCGATGGCGGCCTGCGGCCGGTGCGTGAAGAGGACGTGATCGCCATTCGTAATAAAGCCGCCCGCGCGCTGCAAGCGGTATTTGCCGGCATGGGTTTGCCGCCAATTACGGATGAAGAGGTGGAGGCCGCCACTTACGCCCACGGTTCAAAAGATATGCCTGAGCGCAACATCGTTGAGGACATCAAGTTTGCCCAGGAGATCATCAACAAGAACCGCAACGGCCTGGAGGTGGTGAAAGCCCTGGCGAAAGGCGGCTTCCCCGATGTCGCCCAGGACATGCTCAATATTCAGAAAGCCAAGCTCACCGGCGACTACCTGCACACCTCCGCCATCATCGTCGGCGAAGGCCAGGTGCTCTCGGCCGTGAATGACGTGAACGATTATGCCGGTCCGGCAACAGGCTACCGCCTGCAAGGCGAGCGCTGGGAAGAGATTAAAAATATCCCGGGCGCGCTCGATCCCAATGAACTTGGCTAAGGGGTGAAAAATGGAAATTAACGAAACGCTGCTGCGCCAGATTATCGAAGAGGTGCTGGTGGAGATGAAATCAGGCGCAGATAAGCCGGTCTCCTTTAGCGCGCCTGCCGCTTCTGTCGCGTCGGCCGCTGTTGCGCCTGTGTCCAGCGACAGCTTCCTGACGGAAATCGGCGAAGCCACACCCGGTACACAGCAGGATGAAGTCATCATTGCCGTCGGGCCCGCCTTTGGCCTGGCGCAAACCGCCAATATCGTCGGCATTCCGCATAAAAATATCCTGCGCGAAGTGATCGCCGGCATTGAGGAAGAAGGCATCAAAGCCCGGGTGATCCGCTGCTTTAAATCTTCTGACGTCGCCTTCGTGGCGGTGGAAGGCAACCGCCTGAGCGGCTCCGGCATCTCGATCGGTATTCAGTCGAAAGGCACCACCGTCATCCACCAGCGGGGCCTGCCGCCGCTTTCCAATCTGGAACTCTTCCCGCAGGCGCCGCTGCTGACCCTGGAAACCTACCGCCAGATTGGCAAAAACGCCGCGCGCTACGCCAAACGCGAGTCGCCGCAGCCGGTGCCGACGCTCAACGATCAGATGGCTCGTCCCAAATACCAGGCGAAGTCGGCCATTTTGCACATTAAAGAGACCAAATACGTAGTGACCGGCAAAAACCCGCAGGAACTGCGCGTGGCGCTTTAACAAAGGATATCCCGATGAATACTGACGCAATTGAATCCATGGTACGCGACGTGCTGAGCCGGATGAACAGCCTACAGGACGGGGCAACGCCCGCGCCAGCCGCCCCGACAAACGACACCGCTCGCCAGCCTAAAGTCAGCGACTACCCGTTAGCCACCCGCCATCCGGAGTGGGTCAAAACCGCTACCAATAAAACGCTCGATGACCTGACGCTGGAGAACGTATTAAGCGATCGCGTTACGGCGCAGGACATGCGCATCACCCCGGAAACGCTGCGCATGCAGGCGGCGATCGCTCAGGATGCCGGACGCGATCGGCTGGCGATGAACTTTGAGCGGGCCGCCGAGCTCACCGCGGTTCCCGACGACCGGATCCTTGAGATCTACAACGCCCTGCGCCCATACCGTTCCACCCAGGCGGAGCTACTGGCGATCGCTGACGACCTGGAGCATCGCTACCAGGCCCGGCTCTGTGCCGCCTTTGTTCGGGAAGCGGCCGGGCTGTACGTCGAGCGTAAGAAACTGAAAGGCGACGATTAACAGGGGGCAAGCATGCGCTATATCGCTGGCATTGATATTGGCAACTCATCGACAGAGGTCGCCCTGGCGACGGTCGATGACGCAGGTGTGCTGAACATCCGCCACAGCGCGCTGGCTGAAACCACCGGTATTAAAGGCACATTACGTAATGTGTTCGGTATTCAGGAGGCGCTAACACAGGCGGCAAAAGCGGCAGGCATTCAGGTCAGCGATATCTCGCTTATTCGCATTAACGAAGCTACGCCGGTCATTGGCGATGTGGCGATGGAGACCATTACGGAAACCATCATCACCGAGTCCACGATGATCGGCCACAACCCGAAGACACCCGGCGGCGTCGGACTAGGGGTCGGTATCACCATCACACCGGAGGCGTTGCTGTCCTGCTCCGCGGAGTCCCCCTATATTCTGGTGGTCTCCTCGGCCTTTGACTTTGCCGATGTCGCCGCGATGGTCAATGCGGCAACGGCGGCGGGCTATCAGATAACCGGCATTATCTTGCAGCAGGATGACGGCGTGCTGGTTAATAACCGGCTACAGCAACCGCTGCCGGTGATCGATGAAGTTCACCATATCGACCGTATTCCACTTGGCATGCTGGCGGCGGTCGAGGTCGCTTTACCCGGCAAGATCATCGAAACGCTCTCCAACCCCTACGGTATTGCCACCGTTTTCGATCTCAACGCCGAAGAGACCAAAAATATCGTGCCAATGGCGCGGGCGCTGATTGGCAATCGTTCGGCCGTAGTGGTGAAAACCCCCTCCGGCGACGTCAAGGCCCGCACTATTCCGGCGGGGAATCTGCTGCTCATCGCTCAGGGGCGCAGCGTACAGGTTGATGTGGCCGCCGGGGCGGAAGCCATCATGAAGGCGGTTGACGGCTGCGGCAAACTGGACAACGTCGCGGGAGAAGCGGGCACAAATATCGGCGGCATGCTTGAGCACGTGCGCCAGACCATGGCAGAGCTCACCAATAAGCCAGCTCAGGAGATTCGTATTCAGGATCTGCTGGCCGTTGATACGGCGGTGCCGGTCAGCGTGACCGGCGGCCTGGCGGGAGAGTTCTCGCTGGAGCAGGCGGTGGGTATCGCCTCGATGGTCAAGTCGGATCGCCTGCAGATGGCCCTCATTGCGCGTGAAATTGAACACAAGCTGCAGATCGCCGTTCAGGTGGGTGGCGCCGAGGCGGAAGCGGCTATTCTCGGGGCGCTCACCACTCCCGGCACCACGCGCCCGCTGGCGATCCTCGATCTGGGCGCTGGGTCGACCGACGCTTCCATTATCAATGCGCAAGGAGAGATCAGCGCCACTCACCTGGCCGGCGCCGGCGATATGGTCACGATGATCATCGCTCGCGAGCTGGGGCTTGAGGACCGCTACCTGGCGGAAGAGATCAAAAAATATCCACTGGCGAAAGTCGAAAGTCTGTTTCATCTGCGTCATGAAGACGGCAGCGTCCAGTTTTTTCCGTCGGCCTTACCACCGGCGGTATTTGCCCGCGTCTGCGTGGTGAAACCGGATGAACTGGTTCCCCTGCCCGGCGATCTGCCGCTGGAAAAGGTACGCGCCATTCGTCGTAGCGCCAAATCACGCGTCTTTGTCACCAACGCCCTGCGGGCGTTACGCCAGGTGAGCCCTACCGGCAACATTCGCGACATCCCGTTCGTGGTGCTGGTGGGTGGCTCGTCCCTCGATTTCGAGATCCCCCAGCTGGTCACCGACGCGCTGGCGCATTACCGGCTGGTTGCCGGGCGCGGCAACATCCGCGGCAGTGAAGGCCCGCGCAATGCGGTCGCCAGCGGATTACTCCTTGCCTGGCAAAAAGGAGGTACGCATGGAGAGTAGCCTCGTCGTCCCGGCCATCGTCATTGCGGTCACTGACGAATGCAGCGAACAGTGGCGCGATGTCCTGCTGGGCATTGAAGAGGAAGGCATTCCTTTCGTTCTGCAACCGCGGACCGGCGGCGATCTTGTCCATCACGCCTGGCAGGCGGCGCAGCGTTCGCCGCTGCTGGTGGGCATCGCCTGCGACCGGGAACGGCTCATCGTGCACTACAAAAATTTACCCGCATCAGCCCCGCTGTTTTCGCTGAGGTATCACCAGGACAGGCTGGCCCGGCGAAACACTGGCAACAATGCGGCTCGTCTCGTCAAAGGGATCCCATTTCGGGATCGCAATGCTTAATCCACAGGAGAACACAGTATGAATAACGCACTAGGACTGGTTGAAACGAAAGGCCTGGTTGGCGCCATTGAAGCCGCTGATGCAATGGTGAAATCCGCCAACGTGCAGTTAATTGGCTACGAAAAAATCGGCTCCGGGCTGATTACCGTGATGGTCCGCGGAGACGTCGGCGCGGTCAAAGCCGCCGTTGACGCCGGGAGCGCGGCAGCCAGCGTGGTCGGCGAGGTCAAGTCCAGCCATGTGATCCCACGCCCGCACAGCGATGTTGAGGCCATTCTGCCGAAATCCGTCTGACCTGGAAAGAAGGAGCACTGCGTGAAGCAATCACTGGGATTACTTGAGGTCAGCGGCCTGGCCCTGGCCATCACCTGCGCCGACGCCATGGCGAAAGCGGCCGCCATCACGCTGCTCGCCCTGGAAAAGACCAACGGCTCCGGCTGGATGGTGGTGAAGATCGCCGGTGATGTGGCCTCTGTCCAGGCGGCGGTGATGACCGGGGCCGAACTCGCCGACCGGCAGCAGGGGCTGGTGGCGCAGAAGGTTATCGCCAGGCCCGGCGCAGGCCTGCTGCCAGCCCGCGTCGAAGCGCCTTCACCAGCGCCTGACGCTGCTCTGGAAGAGGAGAACGCCACCGTAATGGATGAGCGCAGAGATCCCGCAGACACCCTCCCCCGCCCTGCGGAGCAGGTGACCTGCAACCTGTGCCTGGACCCGCACTGTCCACGGCAAAAAGGCGAACCTCGCTCGCAGTGCCTGCACGCCGGTAAACGAGGTGACGCGTAATGGATAAACAACAGCTGGCTTCAACAGTCAACAAAGTGCTGGATGAGATGCGCCAGCGTCCCATCCCAATCGGTATCTCCAGTCGCCATATCCATTTAGCGGCAGCTGACTATGCCAGGCTTTTTCCCGCTCAGCCCATCCAGCCGAAAAAAGCGCTGCTGCAGCCCGGACAGTATGCTGCAGAGCAGACGGTGACCCTGGTTGGCCCCAAAGGACGATTAAACAACGTGCGCCTGCTCGGCCCTTTGCGCCAGACCAGCCAGGTGGAAATCTCACGCACCGACGCCCGGACTCTCGGTATCGCCGCGCCGCTGCGCATGTCCGGCAATCTGCAGGACACGCCGGGGATCCGCCTGATAAGCCCCTTTGCCGAACTGGAGCTGAGCAGCGGGACGATCGTCGCCCAACGACATATTCATATGTCCCCGCTTGATGCCCTGATCCTGCGTGTCGCCCATGGCGATAGCGTCGCGGTGGCGATCGAAGGCAGCGACAGGCGGCTTATCTTCGACAATGTAGCGGTCCGCGTAGCCCCGGATATGCGTCTTGAGATGCACATCGATACTGACGAAGCCAATGCGGCAGGCGCTGACGCTGCGCAGGCCTGGGCTACGCTGGTGACGAAGCCATGAACCACGCGATGCTGCAGCGTATCGTCGAGGAGGTCGCCGCCCGCCTGCGCCGTCGCGCCCTGAGTACGGCCACGCTCAGCGTGGCCCAGCTCGGCGAAGCGGATATCCGCAGCCTGCTGTGCCAGCACGCTTCACTGCGCATCGTGCAGGTGGATTTACCGCTGCTGGAACAGCTTATCGGCCAGCGCGCGCTGGCGGCCGCCGGTTGCGCACTGCATGAGGCGATGGCCTGGGGCGTTCGGGTACAGCTAACGCTGCTTCCCGCCCTGCTCCCCGCGCTGGCGGTAAAAAAACTCGCCCGCTTGCCGCTGACGTTCAGCGACCCGCTTGGCCAGCCCGTCAGACTTCACGCCGCGTCGGTGCTCACCTACGCCGACGTGGCCCGCCTCCACGGAGGTTATCTGGTGCTGCGCCGCCACCCCATTATCACCGCCCTCGCCCGCGAAGCGGCCGTCGCGCGGCATGTTCAATTGATTAAGCAGGAGTGAACTATGCATCTGGCACGCGTGACCGGCGCCGTCGTCTCGACGCAAAAATCGCCCTCTCTGAACGGCAAAAAACTGCTGCTGGTGCGCCGGGTAAGCACAGACGACGAACATCCATTTCCGCCCGCGAGCGGCGATGAAGTGGCGGTAGATTCGGTTGGCGCTGGCGTCGGCGAGCTGGTGCTGCTCTGCAGCGGCTCGAGCGCACGCCACGTCTTTAGCGGCCCGAATGAGGCCATCGATCTTGCCGTTGTGGGCATTGTTGACTCACTTTCACGCTAAGGGGGCGCCTGTGGCTATCTATACCCGAACCGGCGATGCCGGCAGTACATCACTCTTTACCGGCCAGCGGGTCAGCAAGACGCATCCGCGCGTCGAAGCCTACGGCACCCTGGATGAACTGAACGCGGTGCTGAGCCTGTGCGTCTGCGCCGTCGCTGAAGAGGAACATCGCGTCCTGCTCGAAGCCCTGCAGCAACATATTTTCTGGTTCAGCGCGGAGCTCGCCAGCGACAGCGAACAGCCATCACCGGGTAAGCGCTATATCAGCAGCGAAGAGATTGCCCTGCTGGAGCAGACCATCGATCGCGAGATGGCCCGCGTGCCGGCACTGCACCAGTTTGTGTTGCCCGGGCGGTGCGAAGCCGCCAGTCGTCTGCACCTGGCCCGCACCGTTGCCCGTCGGGCGGAGCGTCGGCTGGTCGAGCTGGCGGCAGAGGTCACTCTCCGTCAGATACTGCTGCGTTATCTGAACCGCTTATCTGACTGCCTGTATGCCCTAGCGCGCGGCGAGGATCATGCCGATCATCAGCGCCGGCTCGTCGCGGAGATCGCGGCCCGCTACCTGGCCGCCAGCGGGTCGCCTTCGCCCGACGCGCCCAAAGCCCAGGCCGGGGCACTCTCCTTTCACGAGCTGCATCAGCTTACCCGTCAGGCTATCGAACACGCCCGCCAGCTGCAGGTGCCGGTGGTGGTCAGCATCGTTGACGCACACGGTACCGAAACCGTGACCTGGCGAATGCCCGATGCGCTGCTGGTCAGCAGCGAGCTGGCGCCAAAAAAAGCCTGGACCGCCGTCGCCATGAAAACCGCCACCCACGAGCTCGCGACGACCGTACAGCCAGGCGCTGCGCTGTACGGTCTGGAGAGCCATCTGCAGGGCAAAGTCGTCACCTTTGGCGGCGGATATCCGCTGTGGCGCGATGGCCAGCTAATAGCCGGCCTCGGGATTAGCGGCGGCAGCGTCGAGCAGGATATGGCTATTGCACAGGCTGCCATGGCGGCCATTAACGTGAGAACACATCAATGAATACAGCAGAACTGGAAACCCTTATCCGCACCATTCTCAACGAAAAGCTCGCGCCGACGCCTCCTGTCCCTCAGCAAGAGCAGGGCATTTTTCGCGACGTCGGCAGCGCCATCGGCGCCGCCCATCAGGCTTTTCTGCGCTATCAGCAGTGTCCGCTAAAAACCCGCAGCGCCATTATCAGCGCCCTGCGGGAGACGCTGGCCCCCGAGCTGGCGACGCTGGCTGAGGAGAGCGCCACGGAGACCGGCATGGGCAACAAAGAAGATAAATATCTGAAAAATAAAGCCGCGCTTGAAAACACGCCGGGCATTGAGGATCTCACCACCAGCGCCCTAACCGGCGATGGCGGGATGGTGCTGTTTGAGTACTCGCCGTTTGGCGTCATTGGCGCCGTGGCGCCCAGCACCAATCCAACAGAAACCATTATCAATAACAGTATCAGTATGCTGGCGGCGGGCAACAGCGTCTATTTCAGCCCTCATCCCGGCGCGAAAAAGGTCTCGTTAAAGCTTATTGCCAGGATCGAAGAGATCGCCTACCGCTGCAGCGGGATCCGTAACCTGGTGGTAACCGTCGCCGAGCCGACCTTTGAGGCCACCCAACAGATGATGGCCCACCCGCAGATCGCCGTTCTGGCTATCACCGGCGGCCCTGGCATTGTGGCGATGGGGATGAAAAGCGGTAAAAAAGTGATCGGCGCTGGCGCTGGCAATCCACCGTGCATCGTTGATGAAACGGCCGATCTCGTCAAAGCCGCCGAAGATATCATCAGCGGCGCCGCCTTCGATTACAACCTGCCCTGTATCGCCGAAAAAAGCATGATCGTCGTCGCCTCCGTCGCTGACCGCCTGATCCAGCAGATGCAGGATTTTGACGCGCTGCTGTTGAGCCCGCAGGAGACCGATACCCTGCGAGCCGTCTGCCTGCCCGACGGCGCGGCGAATAAAAAACTGGTTGGTAAGAGCCCGGCTGCGCTGCTGGCGGCCGCCGGTCTCGCCGTCCCTTCCCGCCCCCCTCGCCTGCTGATAGCCGAGGTGCAGGCGAACGACGCCTGGGTGACCTGCGAGCAACTGATGCCGGTGCTGCCGATCGTCCGGGTCGCCGATTTTGATAGCGCCCTGGCGCTGGCCCTGCGCGTTGAGGAGGGTCTGCACCACACCGCCATTATGCACTCGCAGAATGTCTCGCGGCTCAATCTGGCGGCACGCACGCTGCAGACCTCCATTTTTGTCAAAAATGGTCCGTCTTACGCGGGTATCGGCGTCGGCGGCGAAGGGTTTACCACCTTCACCATCGCCACGCCAACCGGAGAAGGCACCACCTCCGCGCGGACGTTCGCCCGCCTGCGGCGCTGCGTGTTGACCAACGGTTTTTCCATTCGCTAGCCGGGGGCGCCATGCACACCTTTTCTCTGCAAACGCGCCTCTACAGCGGCCCGGGCAGCCTGGCCGCGCTGCAGCGCTTTAGCCATCAGCACATCTGGATCGTCTGCGACGGCTTCCTGGCGCGCTCGCCGCTGTTCGAGCGGCTGCGCGCCGCGCTGCCCGCCAGCAACCGCGTCAGCGTGTTCAGTGATATTACACCGGATCCGACCATTCACACCGTGGCGAAAGGGATAGCGCAGATGCAGGCCCTGCGTCCGCAGGTGGTGATCGGCTTCGGCGGCGGCTCGGCGATGGACGCCGCCAAGGCGATCGTCTGGTTCAGCCAGCAGGGCGGGCTGCCTGTCGACACCTGCGTGGCGATCCCCACCACCAGCGGTACCGGGTCGGAAGTGACCAGCGCCTGCGTCATCAGCGACCCGGAAAAAGGGATCAAGTACCCGCTGTTCCATGAGGCGCTCTGTCCCGACATGGCGATCCTCGACCCAACGCTGGTGATCAGCGTACCGCCCACCATCACAGCCCATACCGGACTGGACGTCCTGACCCACGCCCTTGAGGCATGGGTATCGCCGCAGGCCACCGATTTTACCGATGCGCTGGCGGAAAAGGCCGCCAGGCTGGTGTTTCGCGCCCTACCCGTTGCGGTTCGCCAGGGCGACTGCGTTGCGACCCGCAGCAAAATGCACAATGCTTCAACCCTCGCCGGTATGGCCTTTAGCCAGGCTGGCCTTGGGCTCAATCATGCTATCGCCCATCAGCTTGGCGGCCAGTTTCACCTTCCCCATGGCCTGGCCAACGCGCTGCTGCTGACCGCGGTGATCCGCTTTAACGCCGGCGAGCCGCGAGCGGCGAAGCGCTATGCGCGCCTGGCCAGGGCCTGCCGGTTCTGCCCGCCGGAAGCTGGCGAACAGGAGGCTCTCCAGGCGCTGCTTGCCGCGGTGGAAACACTGAAACAGCAGTGCGCCATTCCCACCCTCAAGGGTGCCTTGCAGGAAAAATATCCCCTTTTCTTATCGCGAATTCCCGCCATGGTGCCGGCCGCGCTGGCCGACGCCACCCTGCGCACCAACCCGCGTCCGGCCGATGGCGCGGCCATCGCGCAACTGCTGGAGAGCCTGCAATGAGTGAAGCGATAGTGCCACTACCAGACATGGACGCGGCGGAGATCCGCGAGCGCGTCCGGGCCGCCGGCGTGGTGGGCGCCGGTGGGGCGGGCTTTCCGACCCACATCAAACTGCAGGCCAGGGTGGATACCGTGCTGGTGAACGCCGCTGAATGCGAACCGATGCTGAAGGTTGATCAACAGCTGATGGCGCAGCAGGCTGACCGACTGATTCGCGGCCTGGGTTACGCGATGACCGCCACCGGCGCCCGGGAAGGGATCATTGCCCTGAAGGCGAAATATGCTCCGGCGATTGCGACGTTAACCCCGCGCCTCCCGGAATGGGCCCGGCTGCATATTCTACCTGACGTCTATCCGGCCGGGGATGAGGTGCTCACTATCTGGCTGGCGACGGGACATCGCGTGCCGCCCGCCGCGCTGCCGGTCAGCGTCGGCGTAGTGGTCAATAACGTGCAGACGGTGCTGAATATCGCCAGAGCCGTGGAGCAGGGCTATCCGGTGACCCGCCGGACGTTGACCGTCAATGGCGCTGTCGCCCGTCCGCTGACGCTGACCGTACCACTGGGCATGTCGTTGCGCGAGGTGCTGGATCTGGCCGGCGGCGCGACGGTTGCCGATCCGGGCTTTATCAACGGCGGGCCGATGATGGGCTCGCTTATGACCTCCCTGGAGACACCGGTCACCAAAACCACCGGCGGCCTGCTGGTGCTCCCGGGCAACCATCCACTGATCCAGCGACGGCGGCAGGATGAACGAACGCAGCTCGCCATCGCCCGCACCGTCTGTGAACAGTGCCGTTTATGCACAGATTTATGCCCCCGGCACCTGATCGGCCATGAGCTTTCCCCTCATCTGCTGGTGCGGGCGGTGAACTATCGCCAGGCGGCCACCCCGTCGCTGCTGCTCAGCGCCCTGACCTGTTCGGAGTGCAACGTTTGCGAGAGCGTCGCCTGCCCGGTGGGTATTTCCCCCATGCGCATCAACCGTCTGCTGAAACGTGAGCTGAGGGCGAAAAATCTGCGCTACGAAGGACCGCTGCGTCCGGCGGACGAGATGGCGAAACACCGCCTGGTGCCGGTCAAACGGCTCATCAGCAAGCTGGGGCTTGATCCCTGGTATCAGGAGGCGCCGCTGACGGCGGTGGAACCGGAGGTGGCCTGTGTCACCCTGCCGCTGCGCCAGCATATCGGCATCAGCGCCGTTCCCTGCGTCGCACCGGGAGAGCGAGTAACGCGCGGCCAGCTGCTGGCAGACATCCCTGCCGACGCCCTCGGTGCACCGGTACACGCCAGTATTGACGGCCTGATCTCCGCCATAACGGAGCAGGCCATTACGCTTGTAAGAGGTTAATCATGACCCAGGCTATCGGAATTTTAGAACTAACCAGCATCGCCAGGGGGATGGAGCTGGGCGACGTCATGCTGAAAAGCGCGAACGTACAGCTCCTGCTTTGCAGAACCCTTTGCCCGGGAAAATTCCTGCTGATGCTGGGCGGCGACGTCGGCGCCGTGCAGCAGGCAATCGCCGCTGGCACGGCGCGCGCCGGGGAGATGCTGGTGGACAGCCTGGTGCTGGCCAACATTCACCCCAGCGTACTGCCGGCGATCAGCGGCCTCAACGTGGTCGAGCAGCGGCAGGCGGCGGGGATCGTCGAAACCTGGAGCGTGGCGGCGTGCATCAGCGTCGCCGACCGTGCGGTGAAAGCGGCCAACGTCACCCTGGTGCGCATCCATATGGCGTTTGGTATCGGCGGCAAGTGTTACATGGTGGTGGCTGGCGATATCGCCGATGTCGACAACGCCGTCACGGTGGCCAGCGACAGCGCAGGTGAGAAAGGATTACTGGTTTACCGGGCAGTGATCCCGCGACCGCACGACGCGCTGTGGCAACAGCTGATGGAGGGATAATGGAACCGCAAACCCCTACCGAACGCATGATCCAGGAGTATGTCCCGGGCAAACAGGTCACTCTGGCACACCTCATCGCCAATCCGGGCAAAGATCTGTTCAAAAAGCTGGGCCTGCCGGACGCGGTCTCCGCTATCGGCATTCTCACCATTACCCCCAGTGAGGCGTCGATCATCGCCTGTGACATCGCCACTAAGTCCGGCGCGGTGGAGATCGGCTTTCTCGATCGCTTCACCGGCGCGGTGGTGTTGACCGGCGATGTCTCCGCCGTGGAGTACGCGCTAAAGCAGGTTACGCGCACGCTCGGCGAGTTGATGCGCTTCACCGCCTGCCCGATCACCCGGACCTGAGCCCATGAAGCGCCTGATGCTTATCGGACCCAGTCAGTGCGGCAAAACCTCGCTGACCCAGGTATTGCGTGGCGAAACGCTGCGTTATCAGAAAACGCAGGCCATCGTCTGGACGCCGGCCGCGATCGACACCCCGGGGGAATATCTGGAAAACCGCTGCCTGTACAGCGCGCTGCTCACCAGCGCCTGCGAGGCCGATGTCATCGCGCTGGTACTGAATGCCGATGCGCCCTGGTCACCTTTTTCTCCGGGTTTTACCGCCCCGATGAACCGCCCGGTTATCGGAGTGGTCACCAAAGCCGATTTGGCCGCCCCGCCCCGTCTGCAACAGGTCCGGGCATGGCTCGAGGCGGCAGGCGCCGAACATATCTTTATCACCAGCGCGTTAACCGGCGACGGGCTTGACGACCTGCTCGCCTGCCTGAATGTAGAGGAACATCAATGACCTATAAAATCATGGCGATCAACGCCGGCAGCTCCTCCCTGAAGTTTCAGCTGCTTAACATGCCGCAGGGGGCGTTGCTCTGTCAGGGGTTGATCGAACGTATCGGCTTGCCCGAGGCCCGCTTCACGCTGAAAACGCCGGCGCAGAAATGGCAGGAGACGCTGCCCATCGCCGATCACCACGAGGCCGTGACCCTGCTGCTGGAGGCGCTGACCGGCCGCGGGATCCTGAGCAGCCTGCAGGAGATAGACGGCGTTGGCCACCGCGTCGCCCACGGCGGCGAACGCTTCAAAGACGCCGCGCTGGTCTGCGACGACACCCTGCGGGAGATCGAACGCCTGGCGGAGCTGGCGCCATTGCATAACCCGGTCAATGCGCTGGGCATTCGTCTCTTTCGCCAGCGGCTGCCGGCGGTACCGGCGGTGGCGGTCTTTGATACCGCCTTTCACCAGACCCTGACGCCGGAGGCCTGGCTCTACCCCCTGCCCTGGCGCTATTACACCGAGCTGGGCATTCGCCGCTACGGTTTTCACGGCACCAGCCATCACTATGTCAGCAGCGCGCTGGCGGAAAAGCTGGGGGTACCGCTGAGCGCCCTGCGGGTAGTGAGCTGTCACCTGGGCAATGGCTGCAGCGTCTGCGCCATCAAAGGCGGGCAGTCGGTGAATACCTCAATGGGCTTTACCCCCCAGTCCGGGGTGATGATGGGCACCCGCAGCGGCGATATCGACCCGTCGATTCTTCCCTGGCTGGTGGAGAAAGAGGGGAAATCCGCCCAGCAGCTCAGCCAGTTGCTGAATAATGAATCTGGGCTGCTTGGCGTCTCCGGTGTGTCCTCTGACTACCGCGACGTCGAACAGGCAGCCGACGCCGGCAATGAACGCGCAGCTCTGGCGCTGTCGCTGTTTGCCGAACGCATTCGCGCGACTATCGGCAGCTATATCATGCAGATGGGAGGCCTGGATGCGCTGATCTTTACCGGCGGCATTGGCGAGCATTCCGCCCGGGCGCGGGCGACAATCTGCCGCAATTTGCACTTTCTCGGCCTCGCGCTGGACGACGAGAAAAACCAGCGGAGCGCGACCTTTATTCAGGCGGATAATGCGCTGGTCAAAGTCGCGGTGATCAACACCAATGAAGAGCTAATGATCGCCCGCGACGTCGTGCGTCTCGCATTGCCGCAGGCGCGAGAGCTGGCGGTATCGGCATAAACGACGCGCCTCGTCTTGCGGAGAATCATGGTAACCGGCGGGTCGCCATGCCACTATGCGCCCTGGCGAAGGTAAGCGGAAAGGTGAAAACGTGGCTGTTGCACAATGTCCCGCCTCGTGCGGAGAACTTATCCAGGGCTGGATCCTCGGCAGCGAGAAACTGGTCTCCTGCCCGGTGGACTGGTACAGCACCGTCGAGGTCGAGACCGGGGTGCCGCGAAAAGATGAGCGGCCGCTGTCACGGGCGATGGTCGACCAGCTGCTGGCCCACTGGGGCTACCCCCCAGCACTGAGCCAGCAGATCCGCATCACCCTGCACTCAACGATCCCGGTGGCCAAAGGGATGGCCAGCAGCACCGCCGATATCGCCGCCACCGCCGTCGCCACCGCCCACCATCTGGGCCATCCGCTGGATGAGCCGACGCTGGCGCGTCTGTGCGTCGCGCTGGAGCCTACCGACAGCACCCTGTTTCGCCAGCTGACGCTGTTCGACCATAATACCGCCGCCACGCAAATCGCCTGCCCTGCGCCGCCGGCGCTCGACCTGTTAGTACTGGAGAGCCCGCTGACGCTGCGCACCACCGACTACCACCAGCTGCCACGCGAGGCGGGTCTGTTGGCTAACGCCTCCCGGCTGCAGCTGGCGTGGGAGAAAGTGCAGCAGGCCTGCCACTGCGGCAGCCCACAGCTGCTGGGCGAAGCAGCGACCATCAGCGCCATCGCCAGCCAGCAGCTGTTGCCCAAACCGGGGTTTGACGCGCTACTGCAACTGGTGGAAAGCGCAGGATTGTATGGCCTTAACGTGGCGCACAGCGGCAGCGTCGTCGGCCTGCTGCTGGACCGCCGTCGTCATGACGTCGAATTTCTCCAATGGCGACTGGCAGACGGCGACATCGCCGCCCACTGGCCGCAGCAGCATCTGCTGGCGATGGTGAGCGGGGGCGTCACCCTGCAGTAGGCCTCAGGCCAGCGCCCGGCGCAGCGCCGCCAGCAGTTGATCGTTTTCGCTGGCGCTGCGGATCGCCACCCGGAAATAACGGCTATCCAGCCCCGGGTAGTTGGCGCAGCTGCGGATCAGCACATGCTGGCGCAACAGGGCGTATTGCAGGTCAAGCCCTGGCCTGTCGCAGCGCAAGAACAGATAGTTGGCGCGCCCGGGCCACACGGTCAGCCCGGCAATCTCCTGCAGTTGCGCGTAGAGACGCGTCCCCTCCTCCTGCAGCCACTGCCAGGTGGCCCGCTGATAGTCCCGGTCATGGAGGATAATCTCCCCGGCCAGAGCGGCATAGGCATTGATGGACCACGGCATTTGTCGCTCGCGTAGCCGGGCCACCGCCTGTGCGTCAGCGTTCAGCAGGTAGCCAAGACGCAGCCCCGGAATGGCATAAAATTTGGTGAGAGAACGCAGAACCCAAACGTGCGGGTACTGCGCCAGCAGGGGAATAAATCCCGGCTGGTCGGGCATAAAATCGAGGAAGGCCTCGTCAAGGATCAGGCTGATGTTCAGCGCCCGACAGCGCTGCGCAATGGCTTCCAGCAGGCCCCGCTCCGGCAGCAGGCCGGTGGGGTTATTCGGGGTGCAAAGAAACAGGCAGTCCAGCCCCGGAGTGAGGGCATCGAGGATCGCGTCAGTCAGTTGCCAGCCATCGCACTCCCGGAGGGCATACTCCACCACCTCGCAATCCACAATCTGCAACGCCCGCCGGTACTCCGCGAAACCGGGAATGACGATCATCGCCCGCCGCGGCTTAAGGCCGTGGACGAGGGTGAAGATCGATTCAGTTTCGCCGTTGCCGGCAAGGATATGCGCCGCCGGCAGCTGATGGTGGGCCGCCAGCGCCTGGTGCAGCTGTTGATACTCAACGTCAGGGTAGCGCTCGGCGCAGCCTGGGTTGTCGACGATCGCCTGCCTGAGCGAAGCTGGCATCCCCAGCGGATTGATGTTGGCGCTAAAATCCAGCAGCTCTGCGGGGGCAATACCCAGCAGGGCGGCGGCCTCGCGGATATTGCCGCCATGGGCGCTTTTCAGTAAGGCCATGTCCCTTTCCTGTGTGGTTATCCGCGACGGGCCAGCGTCGCGCCGTCGGCGAAGTAGGCTTTAATCCCGGCGAGGATCGACTCGGCCACCTCCTGCTGAAATTTGGCCGTTTTCAGCTTCCGCTCTTCTTCCACGTTACTGATAAACGCCGTCTCCACCAGAATGGAGGGGATATCCGGCGCCTTCAGCACCGCAAAGCCCGCCTGCTCTACCCGATTCTTGTGCAGGTTATTGATGTTGCCCATTTTCTCCAGCACCGCCTTGCCAAATTTGAGGCTGTCGGCAATGGTCAGGGACTGCACCATATCGAACATGGTGTGGTCGACATAGCGGTCACCGCTCTTGCTGACCCCACCGATCAGATCCGAGGCGTTCTGCGTCTGGGCGAGATATTTTGCCGCGGTACTGGTTGCCCCCCTGGTGGAGAGGGCAAACACTGAGGAACCGCTGGGCTGGCGGCTGGTAAAGGCGTCGGCGTGAATCGATACGAACAGGTCGGCGCGCTGCTTCTGTGCCTTGGCGACACGCACCTTCAACGGGATAAACACGTCCTCGTTGCGGGTCATATAGGCCTTCATATTGCCTTCTTTGTCGATCAACGCCCGGAGGCGGCGGGCAATCTGCAGCACCACATCTTTCTCGCGGGTGCGATACTTCCCCACGGCGCCGGAGTCTTCGCCGCCGTGTCCGGGATCGAGCATAATGACAATCGGCCGGTCACGCCCGGCTTTGCCCGGCTGCGGTCCGCTTTGCGCTGGCGGCACCTGACGCTCCAGATCGCCTTTGTTGTAATCCTCGAGCAGCGCCAGCAGCGGATCCTGAACATCGGTGGCGTTGGCGGGGTAGAGGTCCATCACCAGACGCTCTTTAAAGCCGGCCACCGGCGCGAGAGCAAACAGCTGCGGCTTAACGTTCTGCTTGAGCTCAAAGACCATGCGCACGGTTTGCGGATCAAACTGGCCCACGCGGGCGGACTGAATAAAGGGGTCGTCATCGCGGATCTGCCCCCCCATGCCCTTCAGCACAGAGTTCAGGTTAACCCCTTCCAGATCCACCACCACCCGCTCCGGGTTACTGAGGGCAAACTGCCGGTATTTCAGCACATGATTCGATTCTACCGTGACGCGCGTGTAGGTCGATGCTGGCCAGACACGGACGGCGACCACTCGCGCATCGGCAGCCAGCCCCACAGGGCTCACGCTCATTAACCACATGGCGCCCGCGCCCTGCAACAGACGGCGACGGCTTAATCCAGAGTTGTTTCCCGACATGCCACTCCCAAGCAATAAAAACGCATTTGTACCCAAAACAAACAGATTGACCAGAAACTTTAACGAAAGCCATATAACCTGTCATCTATAAAAGGGTAAACATTCATTGACACCCTGCGCCGGGTCACATGTTTTTCGTGGCTTAGCCTAAAATTGGCACTTGCGTTTAACGGCAAAACAGAATAAAAATACAATAATTACGAATAATCATGCATTGAGGGTTTGTCATGGTGAAGGAACGTCGCACTGAACTGGTAGAAGGATTCCGCCATTCTGTTCCCTATATTAATGCCCATCGGGGAAAAACGTTTGTCATCATGCTGGGCGGTGAAGCCATTGAGCATGAGAATTTTTCAAGTATTGTCAATGATATAGGATTACTGCATAGCCTGGGCATTCGTCTGGTCGTGGTCTATGGCGCCCGCCCGCAGATTGACGCTAACCTCGCCGAGCACCATCACGAGCCGGTCTATCACAAGCAGACGCGAGTGACTGACGCTAAAACGCTTGAGCTGGTTAAGCAAGCGGCGGGGATGCTGCAACTGGAGATCACCGCCCGCCTGTCGATGAGCCTCAACAATACCCCGCTGCAGGGAGCCCATATCAACGTCGTCAGCGGCAACTTTATCATTGCCCAGCCGCTGGGTGTCGATGACGGTGTCGATTATTGCCACAGCGGACGCATTCGCCGCATTGACGAAGAGGCGATTCATCGTCAGCTCGACAGTGGCGCCATTGTGCTGATGGGGCCGGTCGCGGTGTCGGTCACCGGCGAGAGTTTTAACCTGACCTCTGAAGAGATCGCCACCCAGCTGGCCATTAAGCTGAAGGCAGAGAAAATGATCGGCTTCTGTTCGTCGCAGGGGGTCTACAACCAGGAAGGGGAAATTGTCTCCGAACTGTTCCCCAACGAAGCACAGGCCCGGGTCGAAGAGCTGGAAGCGGACGAAGATTATAACTCCGGTACCGTGCGCTTTCTGCGCGGGGCCGTGAAGGCCTGCCGCAGCGGCGTGCGGCGCTGCCACCTGATCAGCTATCAGGAAGACGGCGCACTGCTGCAGGAGCTGTTCTCACGCGACGGCATCGGCACCCAGATCGTGATGGAGAGCGCGGAGCAGATCCGCCGGGCGACCATCAACGATATCGGCGGTATTCTTGAGCTGATAAGCCCGCTTGAGCAGCAGGGCATCCTGGTGCGCCGCTCCCGCGAGCAGCTGGAGATGGAGATCGACAAATTCACCATTATTCAGCGCGATAACACCACTATCGCCTGCGCTGCCCTCTATCCTTTCCCGGAAGAGAAGATCGGCGAAATGGCCTGCGTGGCGGTGCATCCGGATTACCGGAGCTCGTCGCGGGGAGAGGTGCTGCTGGAGCGTATTGCCGCCCAGGCCAGACAGATGGGGCTGAGCAAGCTGTTCGTGCTAACCACCCGCAGCATCCACTGGTTCCAGGAGCGCGGCTTCACGCCGGTGGATATCGACCTGCTGCCAGAGAGTAAAAAGCAGATGTATAACTATCAGCGCCGGTCGAAGGTGCTGATGGCCGACCTCGCTTAAGCCCTTCTTCACTCTTTCTAACGGCCCGGGATAGCGCGACGCTTATCGCTTTATCCTGGGCCGGTCTCCCGCCACTCTTCGCGCCAGCGTTCGTCTGCGGTACGCGGGCGAAATTCCTGGTTTCCGCGCAGACCATTTCTTTCTCGCTGGCTCACCGATATGCTACTGACTGTCGACAGGACGTCGACTGGCGCAACGGCCACCACCCGCCCTGCAAGGATCGCTGAAATAATGGAAACCAAACCGAACTGGCTGGTCAGACATATCAACCTCATTACCGCCACGGTCGCCCTCTATCCGTGGTTACTGATGATACTGCTCCTCTGGGATAACCAGCGCCATCATCAGCATGGTTATGCCGCACTCGGCGCCGCCATCGCGATATTATTTCTGCTGGCCCTGACGTCCGGCATGAATGTTCTCATCTCCTCGCTGGTGATTTTTTGTGCCCGCTGTTCCACCCCACCGCTGGCCAGCGGCGCGGCAGTCCGCTTTTTCGCGATGAATTCGATATCACTATTGTGGCTCGGTCTGCTGGTCATATGGCCTTAAAGCGCCCCGCCGTCATCATGATTCAGGCGAAACGCACGATAAATATTTCATTACGCTAAGGACAGATAATGACTATAGAAAAGCAGCCCAACTGGGTGACCCGAAACATCAAAAATATCGTGCTGGTCATCTCCCTTTATCCCTGGGTACTGTTGCTGATAACGATGATGGCGGGTAGCGGAGGCCCCTCATCCGGTGCCATGGCGGCCGGGCTGATGGGGGTATTGCTGTTTATCGTCATGTCGATAGCCAACCTGATTATTTCACTGGCTGTTATCGTTATTGCCGATCTCTCAACGTCATCACTCCCCATGCGCTATGGGGCCTATTTTTGCGCCATGAACTCGATATCGGTGCTCTGGCTCATCCCCTTGTTCTTCAGCTACTGATTTTTCTGCCAGTCCGGGCAACGGGCTGCATTATTTTCCCATCGCCCGGATGCGGCCTCTCAGGGGGCTTCGCGCCCGGCGAAAATCTCCGCCAGGCCGCTGCGCCGCTCGGTGCGCGTCACAATGGCCTGGGAGAGCACCTGCTCGTCGGCATAGAGCGACAATCGCTGTTTCGCGCGGGTGATTGCCGTGTAGACCAGTTCGCGGGTCACCAGCGGGACGCTGCGCGCCGGCAGGATCAGCGCCGCATGTTCGAACTCGGAGCCCTGCGATTTATGCACGGTCATCGCCCAGGCGGTATCATGCTCCGGCAGGCGACTCGGCTGCACCGACTTGATGGTGCCGTCGGGCATCAGGAACCACACCCGCAGCTCGCCGTTGCGCTCCAGCGC
Organism: Klebsiella sp. H-Nf2; assembly: GCF_002806645.1. Taxonomy (NCBI): domain Bacteria; kingdom Pseudomonadati; phylum Pseudomonadota; class Gammaproteobacteria; order Enterobacterales; family Enterobacteriaceae; genus Klebsiella; species Klebsiella sp. H-Nf2. The sequence goes on along the minus strand of NZ_PIBL01000002.1, from coordinate 432,111 downwards.
TATCCCGATATCGCCGTTAAACAGCCCCAGCGCGCTGTCATTGCGCGATATCATGATCGGTCGGCCGTCATACCAGCGGGAGTGGCGCGGCAGGGCGATCGCCCGCTGGCGGTTGAGCCGCTGCTCCAGCCGCTCATTGACGCCGCTCACGCCGTACGGCCCTTCGCGCAGCGCGCACAGCAGCTGGAATTCGCTGAAAGCGGCCAGCATGGCCTGCGGTTCGGCCCGCTCGCGGCGCAGCTGCAGGTAGCGTTCATAGCCCTGCTGGGCCGCGCCGAGCATGGCCTCGTACTCGTCGGTCGTGCTGAGGGGATGAAGCGCGATATCGTCAAACGGCTGGCGCAGCGTGGCCTTCACCTCCGCGCGCGCGCCAGCATTCACCGCCCGCGCCAGGCTCCCGATACCGGAGTGACTGCCGAAGCGATAGCTCTTTTGCAGCAGGCACAAGCTGTCTCTCAGCGCACCAGCGATAGTCCCATCGCCCGCGGGCACCGGAGAACCGGTCAGCCGGGTCAGCTCCTGCGCCCGCGCGGCAGTGTAGCCCGAGCTCGCCCAGGCGCAGATATCCCCCAGTACCGCCCCCGCTTCCACGGAGGCCAGCTGGTCGCGATCGCCAAGGAAAATCACCCGCCCGTGGGCCGGCAGCGCGTCGATAAGCCGCGACATCATCGGCAGGTCAATCATCGAGGCTTCATCCACGACCAGCACATCCAGATGCAGCGGGTTGCCGGCGTGATAGCGCATGCGCTGGCTGCCGGGCTGGGCGCCCAGCAGACGATGCAGCGTGCTGGCCTCGGTGGGAATTAACGCTTTCTGCGCATCGGTCAGCGGCAGCTTTCTCAGCGCCGCGCCCAGCGATTCGGTCAGGCGCGCCGCCGCTTTCCCCGTCGGTGCCGCCAGGCGAATACGGCAGCGCGGACTGTCGTCAATCTGGATCAGCGCCGCCAGAAGCTTCGCCACGGTGGTGGTTTTCCCGGTCCCGGGACCGCCGGAGATCACCGAGATGCGGCGAGTCAGCGCCACCGCCGCGGCCACTTTTTGCCAGTCGGTTTCGCCAGTGGCGGGAAACAGCGCATTTAGCGTTGACGCCAGCCGCGCCTCATCCATCTCCAGCACCCGGTTGGCTTCGTTAAAGAAGCGGGCGACGGTCAGCTCGTTGCGCCACATCCGATTCAGATAGAGCCGGTCGCCGCACAAAATCATCGGCGTCGGGGCATCGCCGCTGCTTACCGCCGATGAGGAAAGCAGCAACGCTGGCCAGTCCTCTGGCGCGCCGGCTTCGGCCAGCAGCCGATCGCGGATCTCCCCCGCTTTCCCGCTCAGCGCCTCATTGTCGTTCAGCCGCGAGAGCGGCAGGCAGACGTGCCCTTCTCCGGCATCCCGGCTCAGTAACGCCGCCGCCAGCTTAACCGCCGGCGGGTCGTTTTGCGCCACCATCAGGGCAAACTGGACGTCCAATGGCCGCAGCAGACGCTGCTCCACCGCGGCCAGCAGTAGTTGTTCGAAAGTCATGAGGCCTCCTCCTGAGTTTCTCCGGCAAAAAGCTGATCCAGACCGTCAATCAGCGGTCGCACCGGCCGGGTGGTGAAGATCCCCTGCTCCCCCTCCTGCCCGTCCATGCCGCGCAGGAAAAGATAAATCACGCCGCCAAAGTGGCGGTCGTAGTCGTAATCGGCCAGCCGGTGGCGCAGATAGCGGTGCAGCGCCAGGCTGTACAACTGATACTGCAGATCGTAGCGGTGGGCACGCATCGCCTGCTCCATCGCCGGCCGGGTGTAGGCCTCGCGATCTTCCCCCAGCCAGTTGGATTTGTAATCCAGCAGGTAATAACGGCCTTCGTGGCGGAAGACCAGATCGATAAAGCCCTTCAGCATGCCGCGCACCTGACGGAAATCCAGTGGCGGCGTGTCGGCGGAAAGCGGATCGTACTGGCGGATAAGCGCATCAAGGCGCTCCGCCGTCAGCAGTTGGGCGATAGGCAGGTAAAACGCCATCTCCACCTGTTTGTCCCGCGCCGCAAGCTGATTGAGCGCGATATCCGCCCCCGGCAGGCGGGTCTTCAGCACGCCGCCCAGCCAGTCGGTCAGCACCGGCGCCCACTGCGCATCAAACCCGCTCAGCTGCAGCTTCTCTGTCATCCATCCGTCGGGCACCGGCTGGGTGAAGTCCAGCTCCTCAAACAGGCTGTGCAGGAAGGTCCCCGGCGCGGCGCCGCGCGGGAACTGGTGTGGCGTCAACTGCGGCTCTTCCACGACTTCGCCGACGCCGGCGGCATCGACATCCAGGCGCGGCAGCAGATCCTGCCCGCCGCTGAAACCATGCTGCTGCAGTCCGGAGTAGCTGGTCACCCGCCAGTCGTCGGCGATGCGGCGCTGCAGCTCACGCGCCGACAGCGGGGGGATGGTCGCCGCAGGCGCCTGCCACGGGGTCAGATCCAGCTCGCCCGGTCTCTGTAATGCAATATCGCCATGACAGAAGTCCGCCAGCCGCTCGGCCAGCCCGGCGGCGTCCATGGCTTCGCCCGCCTGCAACAGCCGCCCCAGCGCGCTGAGGTGGAAATCGCTGTTGCCAGATTTCCGGCTGCTGAGCGGCGCCACCCCGAGGCTGCAGTGCCAGACCGCGCGGGTCAGGGCGACGTACAGCAGGCGCAGATCCTCCGCCAGCCGTTCCGCCTCCGCCAGCTCGAGGCTGGATTCAGCCTGGCCCAGATCCAGCACCGCCGCGAAGGTGTCGCGATCGTGGTAGAACGCCTGGTCCTGTTTACGAAACCGGGCGATAAACGGCAGCCAGACCAGGGGGTATTCCAGCCCTTTTGACTTGTGAATGGTGACAATTTGCACCAGGTGCTTATCGCTTTCGAGACGCATCTGCTGGCTGGCGGCGTTGCTATCCGGCTCGGCGATATGCTGCGTCAGCCAGCGCACCAGGGCATGCTCGCTTTCCAGTTGGCTGGCCGCCTCCTGCAGCAGTTCGCTGATATGCAGAATGTCGGTTAAGCGCCGCTCGCCGCCGCGGGTCGCCAGCAGGTTCTCGGCGATATGCCGGGCCGTCATCAGCGCCCGCAACATCGGCATCACCCCGCGCTGACGCCAGATCTGGCGGTATTCGCTGAACTCCTCCACCAGCGCGTCCCACGCCTGCTCATCCTGATTCAGGTTTTCAATATCCAGCGCGGTCAGGCCAAACATCGAGGTCGCCAGCGCGCTGCGCAGGGTATTTTCCCGCTCCGGAGCCAGCACCGCCTGCAATAGCCAGAGCAGTTCCTGGGCCTCCAGCGTCTCGAAAACGCTGTCGCGGTTGGAGAGGTAGACCGAGGGAATGCCCAGCGTCTGCAGCGCTTCACGCACCTGTGCCGCCTCCAGCCGGTTGCGCACCAGCACGGTGATATCCGAAGCCTGCACCGGGCGCGAGGTTTCCCCGCGCCACAGCAGCGCGCGCCCCTGCTGGCCGGCGCTCAGCCAGTCGCGGATCTGCGTGGCGCAGAGCTGCGCCATAAACGTCTGATAATCGCCAGAGCCGACGGCATCGCCGGGCATCAGCCAGACGTTCATCGCCGGTACGTCCGCCGCGTCAACGGTAAAGCGCAGCCCCTGGTTCTTTGCCGCCGCCTTCACCGGCAGAAACGGGATCTCACGAAACATGAAGGGGTTATCGCTGAGGCTGAACAGTCGGTTGACGCTGCCCACCATGCCCGGCGATGAGCGCCAGTTGGTATCGAGGGTGTAGTGCGCGGCAACGTCGCCGCGCGCTTTCATATAGGTAAAGATATCGGCACCGCGAAAGGCGTAGATGGCCTGCTTCGGATCGCCAATCAGCAGCAGCGCCGTCTCCGGCTGCTGGCGCCAGATGCGGCGGAAAATACGGTACTGCTGGGGATCGGTGTCCTGAAATTCGTCGATCATCGCCACCGGAAAACGCTGGCGAATGGCGCTGGCCAGCGCCTCGCCGCTGTCGCCGCGCAGCGCCTCGTCAAGCCGACTAAGCATATCGTCAAACCCCAGCTCGCCGCGGCGGCGCTTTTCGCGCGCGACCGCATCGCGGATCTCGACCATCGCTCTCGCCAGCACCAGATCGGTGAGCGTTAGCGACGAGGCCAGCAGCGACTCCACGGCGCTAAACAGAGGGTGCACCGGCGGTTCGCCACCGGCTTTGGTGCGCTCATGCAGAAACGACTGGGCAAATTTCTCCAGTGCGTCGGGCAGCAGGTAGCTCAACGTCTCTTCCTGCGCCCAGGCGTTCACTTTCTCAATCCACTTGCCCTGGTTGCCACGATTGAACTTCCGTCGGTCGAGCCCGGAATTTTCCAGCACGCCTTCTATCTCGCCCACCTGATCGCGCCACTGCTGCTTGAGCGAGTCAATGCGGCCGATGATCTGCTGATGGCGTTCGGCCAGCGTCTCGTCGGGGGCTGGCGGCGACTTAAGCTGCGGTGCTTCGCCCTGCAGCCAGCGGTCAAGGGACTTCAGCAGATCGCGCGGCCCTTTCCAGACGTCGTGGATCACCGCCGCGATATCACGGGTCAGCGGATAGCAGTGGCGGCGCCAGAAGTCAGCGCAGGCCTGATAGCGCAGGCGGGATTCATCCTCGATCAGCTGCTGCTCGAACAGCATGCCCGACTCGAAGGCGTTAAGGCTCAGCATCCGTTGGCAAAAGCCGTGGATGGTGAATACCGCTGCCTCGTCCATCTGCCGTTCGGCCAACAGCAGCGTCTTCGCGGCGTCGTCTTTATCGGCGATCTCCGCCAGCAGCGCGCTGTAGAGCGGGTTGTCGGATTCGCCGCGCAGGCAGGCGATGCGCAGTTCGTGGATGTTGCTGCGGATACGCCCGCGCAGCTCTTCGGTCGCCGCCTCGGTAAAGGTCACCACCAGCAGCTCTTCAACGCTGATGGCGCGGGGATAGGCAGACTCGCCGCCCAGCCCCAGCAGCAGCCGCAGATACAGCGCGGCGATGGTAAAGGTTTTTCCGGTGCCCGCAGAGGCTTCTATCAGGCGCTCGCCCCTCAGGGGCAAGCGCAGGGGATCCAAAGACTCAGCGGTGTCGGTCATTCATTCTCTCGCATCAGGGGTAAGGATTGCTGCAATGCGCTGACGTTTTCCCACACTTTGCCGCCTTTCGGCTGGGCATAGTCCGCTTTGCCATTCTGGCTACCGGAAATCTGGGACAGTATCGTCATGCCCTGCGGATCCACCACCGTCTGATGGAAGAAGTCGGCAAGTTTTTGCGGCGTCAGCAGTTTAATCTGAGCCACTACTTTATCACGTGAATCAAAACGCATATTACCGCGATCGAAATCTTTGCTCAGTTTCGAGGCTTCATCGCCCAGCGTCTGCGGCGCCTGCAGCATCTGGCTTATCACCGCCTGCTGGAGCTGAGCAAACTCTTCCGGCTTCATCGCCCGCAGCTTCGCCTCCGCGGTGGGGAAGAAGGCCTGGAACCGCTGCCAGAGGAAGGCCGGCTGCTTATCGCTACTCTGCAGCAGGAAGCCCATGCCCCACTGGCGCCCCACGTTCATCGGGAAGGCAAAGACCGCATAGCCGAGCTGCTCTTCGGTACGCAGCTGGTTGTAGAACCACGGCTGAATAATCTGTCCCAGCAGGGTGCTGGCGGCGGTACTGCTGAACTCATCAACATTGGGCGGCGCGAACACCGCGGCCAGCGCGGAGTCGGTGCTGTTGCCCGCTTTGTTGAAGATCGCCAGCTGCTGCCGGTTCACCACCACGTCTTTGTTGCGGCACCATTCGTTGCCGTCAGCGCCCAGCTGCTGCTGGATCTGGCGGGCCAGCGTCGTGGCGGCATCGGCGGTCATATTGCCGATCACCATCAGTTCAGGACGCCCCTTGGTTTTCAGGTTGGCGCGGTAGTCGAGCACCTCTTTAAGAGTGATGGAGGGCAGCAACGCCCGGCGCACTTCGCGCTGGAAGTACGGCACCTGGGAGACCATCTGGATCGGCATTATCGCCTGATCGTAGGCTTTGCCTTTCTCGGCGGAGTCCATCATCTGCGCATACCAGGATTTGGCCTGCTCCAGCTGCTCCTCGGTCGGCGTATAGCTGAAGTATCCCTGCAACAGATCGCTGAACAGCGCCGGAAGGTGCTGGGTATAGCCGTTGGCATTAACCATTAATCCGTTATTAGCGCCGGTGGAGAACGAAATGCCGCCGACCGCCGCCTGGTTACTGAGCTGATCGAGGGCGATGCCGGCGAGATAATCGTTGAGGGCAAACATCACCTGCCGGCGAGCGCTGTCCATCGCCTGGGGATTACGCAGCACCAGGGAGATATCCGCCTTCGGCTCGCTGGCAAAATACTGGCTCGGGGCATACACCACCCGCAGCGTCGGTTCATCCAGGATCAGCTGCGGATGCGGCCAGGCTTTATCGCTTTTGATGAGGGTGAAATCATCCGGAATATAGGGGTTGAGCACCGGCAGCTGTAGCTGGATGGCCTGCGATTTTTGCTGCCAGTCAGCGAATGTCTGCTCGCTAATCTTATCCACCTGATACGGCGCATCGACAAAATAGGCCGTCTTGTTATGCGGCTCCTGGGGGCTGATATACCAGATACGGGCGTTCTGCGGGGTCATCATCGCCAGCCGGTCTTTGATCGCCTGCGGGTCGTACTGGTCGGCAATATTCACCACGTCCAGCGCATGCTCGACCGGCACCCGGATCATGGTATCCGCCAGCCATTCCACGTAGTCCATGTCGCGGTTGATCGACGGATAGCGGAAATCCAGCGCCAGCACATGCGCCAGTTCGTCGAAGTACCGTTTGTCGATGCCCTGGGTACGCAGGAGGTCAAGGTAGCTGAAAATGGCCGCCGTCACTTCGTCGCGGTGCGCCAGGCCTTTATCGGTGAGAGTGGCAGAGATCGCCAGCACACCGCTGTTGCCGTTTACCACCGGATCGGAATCCGCGCGGATACCTTCCGCCAGCCCCTGCTTTTGCAGCCAGTCGGAGAGCGTGCCCGGGCTGCGGTTGCCGATGAGATAGGTGACCAGCTCATCAGTTTTGCTGCGGAAGCGATCGCTGTTGTTGTCGATGCGAAACTCGACGCGCAGCACTTTACGCGGCATCGCTGGAACATAGTGAATAATGATGCCTTTTTGCGCATCCGTTACCACCGGGACGGTAATTTCCGGCCTGCTGATCTGACGATTCGGCACGCGGCCAAAAGTGTCAGCAGCCATGCGCGCCAGCTCCGGCAACGGCTTGTTGCTGTAGATCACCGCTTTCATCAGGTTGGCGGAGTACCAGCTATCGCGGAAGGTGTGCAGCGCATCAAGCACCGGACTGCCGGGCTTATCGCTGAGCGTCTCGAGGTTACCACCGGAGAAGTGGGCCGCCGGGTGGGCCGGGTTGATGGTCTCCGCGCTGACCTGGGCCATACGCATCCCGTCTCGCGTCCGGGCCATCGTCAGCTCGGCGTTGACCGCGTTACGTTCGCGGTCGGCATATTTTTTATCCAGCAGCGGCGCGGCGATGGCGTCGGCCAGGCGGTCTACGGCCCCGTCCAGGGCATCATTTTCCACTTCGAGATAAAACGCGGTGCGGTAAGGCGCGGTGCTGGCGTTATGGCTGCCGCCGTGCAGCTTAAGAAACTCTGCAAGGCTGTCAGGCTGGGGATATTTTTGCGACCCCATCAGCGTCATATGTTCCAGAAAATGCGCCAGCCCCTGATGATCGGCCGGATCCTGCAGGGATCCCACCGGCACCACCAGCGCCGACAGCGATTTCACCGCCTGCGGATCGGAAACCAGCAGCACGACCATGCCGTTATCAAGGCGGATCGCCTGATACTGACGCGTATCTTTTTCGCTTTTGCGGATCGTCTCCTGAATCGGCTGCCATCCGGTGTCGGCCTGACTAAACGGCGCCCAGAGGGCGGCCAGCACAACAAAAACCTTGAACCATAAACTGCGGGGCATTCACGAACCTCATCATTAACAAACTTGCGCTGCACAGCGTGCAGCCTTTTATGTCCATCAGTCCGTGATACGTTGCGCATAATAAATGAACCGCCATTCACTGCGCAATTTTTATACTATTTAAATTTGTGTGGACTGATGGTAACGATATAGCGGTAACAGATAACGCTGCGTCTGGGCAATGATTTCTTCGTAATGCGCCGGCTCCAGCGAACGCCACAGGCGTTGATACCAGATATCGGCGCCCTCCCCGCTGACCACCATGTTACCTTCGTAGGTCTGCAGGAATTTGCTCCGCGCTTTCTGCTGCGTCTCTTCGTCCATTAAGATGACATCCTTTTCGGCGTCGTAACAGGCTTTCAGCCAGGCACCACCGCTTTCCGGCAGCAGCAGCAGCGGCTGTGACATCCCCTGCAAATAGCCATCCACCAGCGCATTAAGGTACGCCTGCGCCTCGGCGGGCGCCAGCGCCGGGAAGCGCCACTCTCCCTCTTTACGCACAAACAGCCGGCTCTCGCCGGTGCCGCCGCTGGCACAGTAGACAAGATGTTCCAGCCAAAGTTGCATCCCCTGGGAGACGCTCAGCAGCGAAGGTCGCCAGCGCAGCAGGCCGTCCGGCTGCACCTGCTGCAGCCAGCCGGTGAGATTTACGCTGCCGCACTGGAGATCAATCTCCATACTCTGCGCCTGCTGGCGCTCGGCCATCACTCGCTCGGCCAGGGCCTGCATCTCCAGGCGCTGCGTCTCCCAGACCAGCTCGCCAAAGGCGCCATACGGCAGCTCGCCGGCGGCGCGAAAGCGGCGGAACATAGCCGAGACGTCCTGCTCCTCGATAAGTGTATTGAGCAACTGCTGATTCAGTTGATAACGGCTCAGCCCTTCAAGAGTGAAGGGTTCGTCGTCAGGAATATCGTCCTCTTCCGCGCGGAAATTGACCCGCAGACGCTGCTGAAAGAACGCGCGAACCGGGTGCTGCCAGAAACGTAAGAGCTGCTCGAACGGCAGGCTGTCAATCGGCGGCGCGGTGAGCGGCTGAATGAAATCGCTATGCGCTTCCCCCTGCTGACCGGCGGCGGCCAGCCATTCGCGGGCGTAGCTTTTGTTCTCGTCCTCCTGAAAATTGGCGACGTCGAACGGCATGCGCGTATGCAGATGGGTGATATGAGCTTTGACCCGGGCTTCGCTGGCGTCACAATCAAGCTCCTCGTCGCCAGCGAGACAGTGGCTCTGGCCGATATAATCCGCCAGCTCCTGCACCAGCACCGAGGGAAAGCGCTCGCTGTTGTCCTGGATAGAACGGCCGATGTAGCTGATATACAGCGTCTGTTCGGCGGACATCAGCGCTTCGAGGAACAAATAGCGGTCATCATCACGCCGGCTGCGGTCGCCGCGCTGCGGCTTCTGGCTCATCAAATCAAAGCCCAGCGGCGGCAGCGTTCGCGGATAAACCCCGTCGTTCATCCCCAGCAGGCAAACCACTTTGAAAGGAATAGAGCGCATCGGCATCAGGGTGCAGATGTTGACCGGGCCGGCAAGAAAGCGCTGACTGATCCGCTGCTGATCGAGACGCTGGGCCAGTTCGTCGCGCAGCAGCGTCAGTGGCACCTGGTCGCCATACTGTGCTTCCAGACCGCTATCAATAACCGCCAGCCATTGTTGCTCAATCAGCGCCAGCGCCGCTTCGGTCTCGCTGTCCGGCAGGAAAAAGTCATTCAGCAGATCGCGACAGACCGGCAGCCACTCCGCCAGCGGCCGCTGCTGGGCGAGGCCACGTCGCCACAGATTAAGCTGCATCAGCAGCGACGCAAGGTTGCCCACCAGTTCGGCGATCAAACCGCTGGATTCGTCATACGGCAGCACCGACTGCCATTCTCCCTCGCGGCTGTCCATGGCGTAGCCCAACAGCATGCGGGTGAGGCCGAACCGCCAGGTATGCTGCCCGGTCGCCGGCAGGTCCAGCTCGCGGACGTTGTCGTCATCCATTCCCCAGCGGACGCCGGACTCGTTCACCCACTGACGCAGGTAGCGCAGCCCTTCTTCCGTGATATTAAAGCGCGCCGCCAGCACCGGCACATCCAGCAGCGCCAGCACATCTTCGCTGGCGAAGCGGCTGTCCGGCAGCGAGAGCAGCGTAATAAACGCCTGCAGCACCGGGTGCGACTCGCGGGCGCGCCGGTCGGAGATCGCCCACGGCAGCCAGCGATCGCCGCTGGCCGCGCCAAACACCGCCTGAATATAGGGACTGTAGCTGTCGATATCCGCCACCATGACGATGATATCCCGCGGCGTGAGCGTCGGATCCGCCTCCAGCATCGCCAGTAGCCGATCGTGAAGAACCTCCACTTCGCGCTGCGGACTGTGGCAAACGTGAATGCTCAGACTGCGGTCATCCAGCGCCAGCGGACGTTTGTCGCGACTGTGGGCGAACGCCTCTGCGCTCTGCCCGGCCACCGCCGCGTTGCGCAGTTCGAGGACATCCGACTGCAGGTTATGCAACAGGTTATCAGGGGCAATGTCGACAAAGGCGTCCAGCTCCTCATAGCGCTCCAGCCCTGCCAACAGGTAGATATAATCACGCCCCAGTTTGCCCCAGGAGGCGAGCAACGGGTTGCCGACATCCTGCTCCCCGGCGTCATTAAACAACCCTGGCGCCTGCTCGGTGTCGCGAAACAGGGGTAGCGCGCGCCCCTCGCGGTGATGGCGCCGCTGACGCGACAGCAGCTTCGCCAGAAACGCCGGATCCTTAATGTCTCCCCAGTAGTAGCGGCAGGGGTTGGTGAACAGCACATAGACATCAACATGCTTACCCAGCGCCTGCAGCGCCTGCAGGTAGACCGGCGGCAGCGCAGAAATCCCGCAGATGAAAACGCGCGACGGCAGCCCGGCGGGCGGTTCGTCCGCTTTCTCCAGGGTGCTGATAAAGCGCTGGTAGAGATTGGCGCGGTGCCACTGCGGTTGCCCCAGCTCGGCGGTGTAGCTCACCAGCGCCTGCCACAGCGGCGCCTGCCACTGCTGTGCGTCGCCGAGGCCATCAACCCGCTGGCCGGCCTCCCAGCGCATCAGCCACTCCGGGCGATAGACGAGGTACTGGTCATAGAGGTCCGCCACCCGGGCGGCGAGTTGAAACAGCTTGCGCTTGTCACCGTCATCGCTCAGATACTGGCGCAGCAAGATAAAATCGTCTTCCTCCAGGTGCTGCGGCAGGAGGGTCATCAGCTTCCAGCTCATGCTCTGCTTGCTGAAGGCGCTTTCGCCCGGAATATCTTTCAGGACGCGCACAAACATGTCCCAGATAAAGCTCGCCGGCAGCGGGAACTCGATATTGGCGGCAATCCCGAAGCGCGAGGCCAGGGTCATCTGCAGCCACTGCGCCATGCCGGTACTCTGCACCAGCACCATTTCGGCCTGAAAAGGGTCATCCAGCCGCTGGCGCTCGACGATAAATTCCATCAACGCCTCGAGAACATCCAGCCGGTTTGAGTGGTATACCCTTAACATAATTGCTCCTGACTACTGACTGACCGGGCAATGCAGCCGGGTCATCTGCGCCCGCTTTGCAACGGGCCTACTGATCGTTACTGTGATGCTGACACATCTTTGCGTCGATGTCTGCATACGGCTTACCTGCCCGTGTTCCGGCGACGGCGGCGCGGAGAGCTGGCTATAGCGCCACGCGTCGCGCCACAGCTGACGCGTCTGGTTCAACTGGTGAACCCCTTGCGCCATTCCGCGCTGATAGCCGCCCAGCGCGGTGACCGTCAGCACCATCAGCGCCATCGCCAGCACGGTCTCCGGCAGGCTAAACCCCCGCTGACGCTTCAGGGCATTTGACATAAGCTCACCTCCCTGAGCGGGCAAAAATCGCTCCAGCCGTGGGCGGAAAAACGCACCTGTCCGCCGCGCACCTCGCCGGACTGCCAGACCTGCACCTCGCCGCTGGCGCTGCTGAGCAGCAGCGAACCGTCGCTGAAGATACGCAGACAGGCACGCCAGCCCTGCTGTGCCTGCTCCCGGCAGGCCAGTGGTACCTGCGCCGACCAGGCCTGCTGTTTTCCCCACTGCAGCGCCGAATGGGCGATGGCCGTATCGCGGATTGCCTGCGTTTCGCTGGCAGTTTGCGCCAGCAGCGCCCGCTGCTGCAGGTTAAGCCCCTCGAGTAACAGGCTGCCGAGAGTCAGCAACAGTAGCACCATCAGCAGCGACGACATCCCACGCTGGCGGATCACAGGTTATACCCCGTCACCCGCTGCTCCACCTCACTCACCAGCCCCGCCTGCCGGGCAGAGCGCGCCGCCAGCGTCACGCTCAGCTCCGGCGCAAAGCCCGTGGTGACCAGACGCTGTACCGAGAAGCGCGTCACTACGATAGCGGCCGGGTTGGTGATTTTTTCCCATCCGCTGCCGCGGCAGTCGCTGGCCCCGCGCAAGGTCTCCAGCGCACCGTCGCGCAGGCGAAAGCCAGTACTCTCCGCCATTGCCGCAGGGGAGGTTTCCCATGTCCCGTTGCTGTTCGCATCCCAGCGCACAATCAGGCACTCGCCGCCGGCGGTTAGCTCCAGCCCGGCTCCGCCGCACGCTCCCCGGCAGTACCCGGCGCGCTGCAGGTGTTTCCCCACGGCATACACGCGCTGCCACAGCTCATTCTCCAGGGCCAGCTGTTCGCCCTGACGCAGAATATGGCGCTGCAGGGCAGGCAGAAAGCGGCAGGCTCCGATCAGCAGCAGCGAGCCAATTGCCATGGCGATAAGCGCCTCCGCCAGGGAAAATCCGCGGCGGCTCACTGGCATCCTCCTGCGCTGTCGCTGGGGCATAAACGAATCCGCCCCCAGTGTGAGATCACGATGCTCCAGCTGCCGGCCGCGCTCTGCAGCCGCAGATTCCCCGCCCAGGCGGTGCTGCGCAGACCATAAAACCCCAGACCAGGCGTAACACCGACCAGCGTGATCCCCGGCCAGCGCGGGCGCAGCGTGAAGGCCGACCCGGCGGTGCAGTCCGCCCCTTCCCCCTGCGCACTCAGGCACCAGCCCTGCTCGTCCTGGCCGACGCGAAGCACACGGTCACGGTTGTACGCGTTGGCGTCATCGCGCAGAAAGACCAGAAAATCCCGCACCTGGGCGGCGGTTTGCCACAGACGTTGCTGTTGCTGCCAGCGCTGCCAGCCGTACAGGCCGCCGACGCTGAGGATCATCATCAATGTCAGCGTTACCAGGGTTTCCATCAGGGTATAGCCATGTTCTCTGTTCATGGCGTCGAGTATGCCGCGGCGGTTGGCCCTGGCGCGACGACGGAAAATAGCTTTCCCGGCCAGATACGCAAAAAAGGTTTGCATACTCGACAGAAGAACATTTTTTTGCGAGCGTCTACCCAACTTCGCCCACCGCAACCGCCGGGGGGCAGTGGGCTGGCTGAAGCGAACTTATCCCTGTGGCTATGGAGATAGCCTCCATTCTGATGGTGCAAAAGGCATAAAAAAACCGGCGCCATCGGGCGCCGGTTGGTCATCTCTGCTGGGGGTTAAATCGCCACCGGCGCTTTAATGCCCGGGTGCGGATCGTAACCTTCAATCTCGAAGTCTTCAAAGCGATAGTCGAAAATCGACGCCGGCTTGCGTTTGATGACCAGCTTCGGCAGCGGACGCGGTTCGCGGCTTAGCTGCAGGTGAGTCTGCTCAAGATGGTTGCTGTACAGATGGGTGTCGCCACCCGTCCAGACGAAATCACCGACCTGCAGATCGCACTGCTGCGCCACCATATGCACCAACAGCGCGTAGCTGGCGATGTTAAACGGCAGGCCGAGGAACACGTCACAGGAGCGCTGGTACAGCTGGCAGGAGAGCTTGCCATCGGCGACGTAGAACTGGAAGAAGGCGTGGCACGGCGCCAGGGCCATTTTATCCAGCTCTCCGACGTTCCACGCCGAGACGATGATCCGGCGGGAGTCCGGGTCGTTTTTCAGCTGGTTCATCACCGTGGTGATCTGGTCGATATGACGCCCATCCGGCGCAGGCCAGGAGCGCCACTGTTTGCCGTAGACCGGCCCCAGGTCGCCGTTTTCATCTGCCCACTCATCCCAGATCGTGACGTTGTTGTCGTGCAGATAGGCGACGTTGGTGTCTCCCTGCAGGAACCACAGCAGTTCATGGATGATGGAGCGTAAATGACAGCGCTTGGTGGTCACCAGCGGGAAGCCTTCCTGCAGGTTAAAACGCATCTGATGGCCGAAAATAGAGATCGTGCCAGTGCCGGTGCGGTCATTTTTTGGCGTGCCCTCGGTGAGCACTTTCTGCATCAAATCAAGATACTGTTTCATGGTTCCTCAAGAATTCTGTTGCTGCGGACGGCGGCGGTAAGCCCAAACCATCATAATGATACCCGCAAGCACCATCGGGATCGAAAGAATCTGCCCCATGCTGATGTACTGCACCCAGCCGCCGGTGAACTGAGCGTCGGGCTGGCGGAAAAATTCCACGATAATGCGGAACAGGCCGTAGCCAATCAGGAACAGACCGGAAACGGAGCCGGTCGGGCGCGGTTTACGGATAAACAGGTTCAGGATCAGGAACAGCACCACGCCTTCCAGCGCCAGCTCGTACAGCTGCGACGCGTGACGCGGCAGCGCGCCGTAGGTATCGAACAGCGATTGCCATTCCGGATGCGTCGGCAGCAGCGCCAGGTCTTCGGCACGGGAGCCCGGGAAAATCATCGTGTAGTGGAAGCTCGGGTCCACGCGGCCCCACAGCTCACCGTTGATGAAGTTGCCCAGACGTCCGGCGCCAAGGCCAAACGGGATCAGCGGCGCGATAAAATCGGAGACCTGGAAGAAGGTGCGTTTGGTGCGTCTGGCGAAGATAATCATCACCAGGATCACGCCGATCAGGCCACCGTGGAACGACATGCCGCCGTCCCAGACGCGGAACAGATACAGCGGATCGGCAAGAAATACCGGCAGGTTGTAAAACAGCACGTAGCCGATACGGCCGCCCAGGAAGACGCCGAGGAAACCCGCGTAGAGCAGGTTTTCCACTTCATTTTTCGTCCAGCCGCTGCCCGGACGATTCGCGCGACGGGTGGCCAGCCACATCGCAAAGACAAAACCCACCAGGTACATCAAACCGTACCAGTGGAGGGAGACCGGGCCTAGAGAAAAAATGACCGGATCGAACTCCGGAAAATGCAGGTAGCCACTATTCATCTGTCACCATAAAGACTTGTTATTCCGCCGAAAGTGGACAGCGGTGATGATCTATGCCCGATAAAAACGGGCACGCCGAAGGAGGCGAATCATAGCATAAGCCTGGGGTGCGATCCGCGCCGAACGTGTAAAAGATATGTATACGGATGCTAACAGAATGCCGTTTTCCCGGCGGTACCCTCATTTTGCCGAATGGCGCGAACAGAGGATCCCCGGGTTACGGCTTACGCCTCACCCGGGCTACCGCTATCGCCCACCGCGGATCAGGCCGCCGAGACCGCGACGCTCCATAAAGGCCGCCACCTGATGGCGCACCTCGGCGGTCATCTGGGCATCGAGGCTGCGACGCGACAGCTCCTGCGCCTCTTCGATATCAATGCGGCGCAGCAGATATTTCACCCTCGCCACCGAGCGGCCGTTCATCGACAGATGGCGATAACCGAGGCCGATAAGGATCGTCACGCACATCGGGTCGCCTGCCATCTCGCCGCACAGTCGCAGATCGATGCCAAAGCGCTCAGCATCATGGGCGATCATCGCCAGCGCCCGCAATACCGCAGGATGCAGGCTGTCATACATGCTGGCGACCCGGGTATTGTTGCGGTCGACGGCCAGCAGGTACTGGGTCAGGTCGTTCGTCCCTACCGAGATAAAATCGATCCGACTGGCCAGCTGCGGCAGCATAAAGACCATCGACGGGACCTCCAGCATCACCCCCAGGCGTGGACGTGGGATGGCGTAGCCGATCATCTCTTCCACTTCCCGGCTGGCGCGGTCGATCAGCCGACGGGCCTCATCCACCTCCTCCAGACTGGTCACCATCGGCAGCAAAATGCTCAGGTTGCCGGTGGCGGCGTTGGCGCGCAGCATCGCCCGCACCTGGATCAAAAAGATCTCCGGCTGATCGAGGGTGATGCGGATCCCGCGCCAGCCGAGGCACGGGTTCTCTTCACTGATCGGCATATACGGCAGCTGTTTATCCGCGCCGATGTCCAGGGTACGCAGGGTCACCGGTTTGCTGTTAAACATCTGCAGCATGCCCTGATACTGCGAGACCTGCTCCTCTTCAGAGGGGAAGCCGCTCTGCAGCATAAAGGGAATTTCGGTACGGTAGAGGCCAATGCCGTCAACAAAGCTGCCGAGCTTCTCTTCGTGCTCCGGGCTTAAGCCGGCGTTGAGCATGACTTTCACCCGCTCGCCGCTTTTCAGCTCCGACGCGCGCTGGAGATCGTCCTCCGCCAGGCGGCTGAGCTCGTTCTCTTCGCTAATAAGGCGCTGATATTCCTGCAACAGGACAGGTTCTGGATCCACCAGCAGCTCACCGCGATAGCCATCGACAATCAGGGTATGGCCATGCAGCAGAGAGGGCTGGATATCGGCACCCATCACCGTCGGGATCCCGAGGGCGCGTACCATAATGGCGGCATGGGAGTTGGCGGCGCCATCGCGCACCACCACGCCGACCAGACGATCCTGCGGCACTTCGGCGAGGGTGGTGGCCGACAGCTCGTCCGCCACGAGGATAATGCGCGCCGGCCAGGTGTTGGGCCCCTGAATGCTGTCGTCGAGATGGAACAGCAGACGCTGACCCAGGGTACGCAGATCGCCGGCCCGCTCTTTCAGATAACCGTCGCTGAGCGCGGCAAACTGTTCGGCGAACTTCTCAATGATCTTTTTGACCGCCCACTCAGCCACCGCGCCTTTGTCGACTTCGGCAAACAGCTCGCGACGCAGGCGGGCGTCAGAGAGGAGGTGCGAGTAGAGATCGAAAATCGCCGCCGTCTCTTTTTGCGCGCCGGCAGCATAGCGTTTGCTGTAGCGACGAAATTCGTTAGCCGCCTCTTCCAGCGCGCCGGTCAGGCGTTCGCGTTCCGAGGCGGTGTCCAGCGTCGAGGCTTCATACACCTGCTCCATCAGCGGCAGGCTGACGTCCATCCAGCCCTCGGCAATCGCCACCCCGGAAGAGGCCGGCAGGGCGCGAATGCGCGTCTGACGATACTGGCCGAACAGGGCGTTCAGCTGGGACTGGGAGAGGATCGCCGCCATCTGGGTGGCGAGGGTGACGAGGAAAGACTCTTCGCTTTCATCAAACTGACGCAGCTCGCGCTGCTGGACCACCAGCACGCCCAACAGCTGGCGGCGCTGAATGATCGGCACGCCAAGGAAGGCGCGGAAGCGGTCCTCTTTGACGGCAGGGATATATTTGAAGCTGGGGTGTTTTTGCGCATCAGCGAGGTTGATGGGCTCCGCCAGACGGCCAACCAGCCCCACCAGGCCTTCATCGAACGCCAGCGCAACGGTGCGCCCGCGAGGTTTTTTTAACCCGCGGGTGGCCATCAGGTAATAGCAGCGTCGGTCATTGTCAGCCAGGTAAACCGAGCAGACTTCCGTCTCCATCGCCTGGCAGACATCCGTCACCAGAATATCCAGCGCCTCGTTTAAACGCGGCGCACTCGCGACCTTCTCGACTATTTCTCGCAACCGAGTGAGCATAATGTGCGTGGCTTAACCTCTTTTACGTCGATATGCAGGCGCACTTTGCGGCTTAGGTGCACTCTCCGCCAGCGACATGGTCACGCTGGCGAACTCTTTCATCACCCGGCGGTAGACGTCGCGCTTGAACGACACCACCTGGCGAACCGGGTACCAGTAACTCACCCAGCGCCAACCATCAAATTCAGGTGTACTGCTGGTTTGCATATTGATGTCCGCATCGTTGCCGATCAACTGCAAAAGAAACCACTTTTGTTTCTGGCCGATACAAACCGGCTTTGTGTCCCAACGCACCAAACGTTTAGGCAACTTGTAACGCAGCCAGTTACGGGTTGAGGCAAGGATCCGCACATCTTTACGGCTTAACCCGACCTCTTCAAACAATTCCCGATACATCGCCTGCTCTGCGGATTCTCCTGGATTTATGCCCCCTTGCGGGAACTGCCACGAGTGCTGACCATAGCGTCGGGCCCACATGACCTGGCCCTGACGATTACAGATTACAATACCGACATTTGGGCGGTAGCCATCGTCATCAATCACCGGACTACCTCAAGATAAGCTTCAATGTGAATGATTGTTTCACACTCGCCGGAAACGGTAAACCACTCTGTTCGCACACTGAGAACGGATAACATTTGAATAACTCACAGTAATTGCCAGAGTTATAAACAATGAATGCGGTTGGCGCCCTATTTTATTCACTTTTTCTGTGGATAGAGTTGTGAAGAAGTACGGAATTACCCCGGGAAAACCCGGAGTAATCTGAACATCGCACCGCTAACACCTTAAAATAATGATAGCATATTCATTAAGTTAGAATATATTCCTTTCACTTATTACAGCGTAACGTGACGATCATCACATATGCGATCCGCTGACTGATGAAAGATCGAGCAATGTCGATTTTATCCACAGATTACGCGCAGACCGCGGGCAGGTTTTCTCTAAAATTTCGATTTTCGTCGCACGTCAAGGCTGTAAATCGAACCAGTAGTGAGGCTTTTCCCCAGTTATCCCACTTTTCTGTGGATAACATGGTGTAAGATCCTGTTTATTGTCAGTGACCAGTTCTGGAAAACCTGTTTTCACGGTTTTCACCCGCGGCGCAATAAGTTTAAAAACTCATATAAATCATGGCATTGATATAGTTACTCAGAAAACGGTAAACTCTATCCACAACGCGCAAAAATAGCGCTCATTTTTTAGCCAAAGGTAGCGCCCTATGCCCACTATCGCCCCTCTCTCCTCGCCGCCGCAAAGTCAGGAACAGTTGCTGGCCCAGGCCCGTCAGCTGGCTGGCTATTCGCTGGGCGAGCTGGCGGCGCTGGCCGGGATCCCCATTCCGCGCGATCTGAAACGCGATAAAGGCTGGACGGGCATTCTGCTGGAGCTGTGGCTGGGCGCCAGCGCAGGCAGTAAACCCGAGCAGGATTTCGCCGCGCTGGGGGTCGAGCTCAAAACGATCCCCATCGACAGCCGGGGGCGTCCGCTGGAGACCACCTTCGTCTGTGTCGCCCCGTTAACCGGCAATAGCGGCGTCACCTGGGAGAGCAGCCATGTGCGGCATAAGCTGCAGCGCGTCCTGTGGATCCCGGTGGAGGGTGAGCGCACCATTCCGCTGGCGGCGCGGCGCGTCGGCGCACCACTGTTGTGGAGTCCGGACGAAGACGAGGAGCGCCAGTTGCGCATGGACTGGGAGGAACTGATGGATCTCATTGTTCTGGGCGAAGTTGAGCGCATTACCGCCCGCCACGGCGAGGTGCTGCAGTTAAGACCGAAAGCCGCCAACAGCAAGGCGCTGACCGAGGCCATCGGCGCGCACGGGGAGACGATCCTGACGCTGCCGCGCGGCTTTTACCTGAAAAAGAATTTTACCGCCGCCCTGCTCGCCCGCCATTTCTTGTTACAACACGATTAATTTTTTGTTCTGCGTTAGGGCTTGCATATAATTGCTGCTTTCTATTTTGCAGGACTTTGAACAATGTTATTTGCATGGATAACCGATCCTAACGCCTGGCTGGCGCTGGGCACATTGACGCTGCTGGAGATCGTGCTCGGGATCGATAATATTATTTTTCTCTCTCTGGTCGTGGCCAAGCTCCCCACCGCCCAGCGCGCCCATGCGCGTCGGATCGGCTTAATGGGGGCGATGATCATGCGCCTGGCGCTGCTGGCCTCTATCGCCTGGGTGGTGAAACTGACTAACCCGCTGTTCAGCGCCTTCGGACAGGAGATTTCGTTTCGCGACCTGATCTTGCTGCTCGGCGGACTGTTCCTTATCTGGAAGGCCAGTAAAGAGATCCATGAATCTATCGAAGGTGAAGAAGAGGGGCTGAAGACGAACGTCCACTCCTTCCTCGGCGCTATCGTGCAGATCATGCTGCTGGATATCATCTTTAGCCTCGATTCAGTGATCACCGCCGTCGGCCTGTCGGATCATCTGTTCATCATGATGGCGGCGGTAGTGATTGCGGTGGGGGTGATGATGTTCGCCGCGCGACCTATCGGCGATTTTGTTGACCGTCATCCTTCGGTGAAAATGCTGGCGCTGTCGTTTCTGATCCTCGTCGGCTTTACCCTGATGCTTGAAAGCTTCGACGTCCATGTGCCGAAGGGATACATCTACTTCGCCATGTTCTTCTCTATTGCGGTGGAGAGCCTTAACCTGCTGCGCAATAAGAAAAACCCGCTGTAAACCACAAAATTGCAGCCTGGTCACAGGCTGCAACCCTTTTTCAGACTTTACTGCTTTTTATGTCTCACAAATCAGGCTATTAATAGACGGGTATGGGGTGCAGCTACTCAAGAGGTGATGACGATGAAAAAATGGGCAGTATTGATTTCCGCCGTAGGACTGGCGTTCTCGGTTTCCGGTTGCAGCAGCGATTACGTCATGGCGACCAAAGATGGGCGAATGATCCTGACCGACGGTAAACCTACCGTGGATGATGATACCGGTTTAATCAGTTACGAAGATCAGCAGGGTAATAAAATGCAGATCAATCGTGACGACGTTTCGCAAATCATTAAGCGTTAATCTTTCCCCGTCGGCCCCAGCCTCTGTTGACGCTGCGCTTACCGACAACCAGTCTTTTGAGAAGAGTCGGGATACACCAGGACACCGCGGGTTCCACCCACCGCCCCTCCTCGTCACCCGGCTTTTTTGATTTTTTACTTCCTCTTTTTCTCACCCTCTGCCATGTTGATACTCCTTTGTCGGGGAATGCCTGACCTTATAAATAAAAAGGAAGCTGGCTATGCAGTATCACCGTATCCCACACAGTTCTCTTGAAATCAGCACCCTCGGGCTGGGGACCATGACCTTTGGCGA
The DNA here is from genome assembly GCF_002806645.1 of Klebsiella sp. H-Nf2. NCBI lineage: Bacteria > Pseudomonadati > Pseudomonadota > Gammaproteobacteria > Enterobacterales > Enterobacteriaceae > Klebsiella > Klebsiella sp. H-Nf2. Next base: position 411,167 of record NZ_PIBL01000002.1, on the reverse strand, counting down.
GCAGAACAGCGAGGCCGATGCCCATCAGCAGCTCGACTATGCGGTTGCCAATGGCATCAATCTGATCGATGTCGCCGAAATGTACCCCGTCCCGCCGCGCCCGGAAACTCAGGGGCTGACCGAAACCTACGTCGGCAACTGGCTGGCGAAACGCGGCAATCGCGAAAAGCTGGTGCTGGCCTCCAAAGTCAGCGGGCCCGCGCGCAATAACGACAGCAGCATTCGGCCCAATCACGTCCTGGACCGCAAAAATATCCGCGAGGCGCTGCACGCCAGCCTGAAGCGGCTGCAGACCGATTATCTCGACCTGTATCAGGTACACTGGCCGCAGCGCCCAACCAATTGCTTTGGCAAGCTGGGCTATACCTGGGCTGATGCCGCGCCCGCCGTGACGCTGCTGGATACTCTCGAAGCGCTGACCGAGTTCCAGCGCGCCGGGAAGATCCGCTACATCGGCGTGTCGAACGAAACCGCCTTCGGCGTGATGCGTTATCTGCACCTGGCGGATAAGCACGACCTGCCGCGGATCGTGACCATTCAGAACCCCTACAGCCTGCTGAACCGCAGCTTTGAAGTTGGCCTGGCGGAAGTCAGCCAGTTCGAAGGCGTGGAGCTGCTGGCCTACTCCTGCCTGGCTTTCGGCACACTGACCGGGAAATATCTCAACGGCGCCAAACCGGCAGGGGCGCGTAACACGCTGTTCAGCCGCTTTACGCGCTACAGCAGCGAACAGTCGCAGAAAGCGGTAGCGGCCTATGTGGATATCGCCAAACGCCACGGCCTCGATCCGGCGCAAATGGCGCTGGCCTTTGTGCGTCGGCAGCCATTTGTCGCCAGCACCCTGCTGGGGGCGACGACCATGGCGCAGCTGCAGGCCAACGTGGAAAGTTTGCAGCTTGAGCTGAGTGAAGAGGTATTAGCGGAGATTGAAGCGGTGCATCAGGTTTATACCTACCCGGCACCGTAAGAAAGCAAAGCCCCGGGTGGCGGCGTATACGCCTTACCCGGGCTACCGAAGAGCAGACATTGGTGAACCCGTCGCCCGGTTAAGCGCAGCGCAAGCCGGGAGGTTATTTACGCCGCCCCCAGACCCACAGCGCAGCAATGGCCACGGCAAAAACCGCACCAAACCCTAACCCAACGGCGACCGGCGGAACGCCCACGCTCACCGCCAGGGAATAGAGCCCCAACATCAGCAGCATCGCCACGTTTTCGCCCAGGTTCTGTACCGCAATCGCGTTACCTGCCCCGACCGAATGTTTCCCACGCTCCTGCAGCAGCGCGTTCAACGGTACGATAAAGAACCCGCCGAACACCCCGAGCAGTAACAGCAGACCGAACGCCGGCAGCAGCGACTGCTGCACCGCAAAGGCCATCACCGCGATACCGATCAATATTCCCGCCGGCATACAGCGCGATACCGTCTCCAGGGTCACCAGCTTCGCCGCCGCCCCGGCCCCCAGCACAATCCCCACCGCCACCATCGCATTGAGATAGGTCGGCATGGCGTTGCTGGTAATCCCCAGCGCCACCGGCACCCAGATCACCAGCAGGAAGCGCAGGGTCACGCCAGCGCCCCAGAACAGGCTGGTCCCCATCAGCGAAAAACGGGTTTCGCCGTTGCGCCACAGCGTGCGGCAGGCGCTGAAGAAGCTGTGCGTCATTGGCTTAAAACGCCACGACTGCCCCGGACGCGCCGCCGGCAGCCTGGGTATCCACAGGTTTGCCACTACCGCACCGCCGTAGACCAGCGCGCAGACGATCAGCGCCGCCAGTACGTGCCAGTCGGCGAGGATCCCGCCAGCCATCGAGCCCAGCAGGATCGCCGCGATGGTCGAGGACTCCATCAGTCCGTTAGCCTTCACTAACTTATCGCCGGTGGTCAGTTCGCCGAGAATGCCATACTTGGCCGGCGAGTAGGCGGCGGCGCCAATCCCTACCAGCGTATAGCCGATAAACGGATTGACGCCGAAGCAGATACAGCCGGCGCCGAGCAGCTTCAGGCCGTTGGCCACCATCATCACCCGGCCTTTGGCAAAGCTATCGGCAAACTGGCCGACAAAAGGAGCAAAAAGAATGTAAGCGCCCACAAACAACATCTGCAGGACCGGCTGGCTCCACTCCGGATAATAGAGCTGCTTCATCAGCGCCAGGGTGGCGAAGAGAAGCGCGTTGTCGCCGAAGGCCGACAGGAACTGGGCGCAGATCACCGCCATCATCCCTTTCGAGTACAGCGAAGGGTTAGTATGTACTGACTCACTCATGGGTTGTTTCCGCCTCGTCGACCATGTTTTTCAGGGTGACATAGTCTGGCTTGCCGCTGCCGAGCACCGGCAGTTGCTTCAGCCAGCGTATATCTCGCGGTACCGCCAGCTCCGGTACTCCGTGCTGGCGAGCGTAGCGCAGCAGGGCTTCGCGAGTCAGTTCATTATCGGTGGTAAACAGCACCAGCGCCTCGCCTTTGCTGGCGTCCTGTTTAATCGCTGTGGCGTGCATCTTGTCCGGCGACGCGCCGAGGGCCACCTGCTCCACCATCTCCAGGGAGATCATCTCGCCGGCGATTTTGGCGAAACGCTTAGCGCGGCCCTGAATGCGAACATAGCCCTGCTCGTCGAAGGTCACGATATCGCCGGTGTCATACCAGCCCGCTTCCTTCTCACCGTGCTGGTTTTCCGCCGTCGGCGTTTCCAGTACCCCGGGGTTTTCCACCCGCAGGTAGCCTTTCATGATGTTTGGCCCTTTCAGCTGCAGTCGTCCCCCTTGCTCGATGCCTGGCATCGCCAGCAGGCGGGCGTCCATCCCCGGCAGGATACGGCCCACGGTGCCAACCTTCGCCGCCATCGGCACGTTAATCGATACCACCGGCGCGCACTCGGTCACGCCATAGCCTTCAAGAATGCGCAGGCCGAATTTATCCTGCCACAGCTGTTTGGTGCTCTCCTGCAGCTTCTCCGCGCCGGCGACCACGTAGCGCAGGCGGTAGAAATCATACGGATTAGCGAAGCGGGCATAGTTGGCGAGGAAGGTCGAGGTACCGAACAGCACCGTGCAGTTGCGATCGTAGACCAGCTCCGGCACCACGCGATAGTGCAGCGGGCTGGGATAGAGAAACACTTCTGCCCCGGTAAACAGCGGCGTCAACAGACCGACGGTGAGGCCAAAGGAGTGGAACAGCGGCAGCGCCGACATAAAGCGGTCGTTGGCGGTAAAGTCGGCGATGGTTTTGATCTGCTCGACGTTGGCCAGCAGGCTCTTATGGCTGTGCACCACCCCTTTCGGATTACCCTCTGAGCCGGAGGTGAAGAGGATCATCGCCGCGTCTTCCGGCTGCTGCTTAACCTGCGCCAGACGCGGCGCCAGCAGATGACCGAAAATCCATAGTTTGTCCGCGGGGGTGATATCGCCTTTGAGATCTTCCAGGAACACCCAGCGCACCTGGGTCAGCTGCTCCGGCAGATGCCAGAGTTTGCCTTTATCAAGGAAGGTGCGTGAGGTAAAAATAGTGTTGATTTCCGCAGCGGCTATCGCACTGCTGAGCCCTTTCACCCCAGCGGTATAGTTCATCATCGCCGGAATGCGCCCGCGAGCGATAGCGCCGAAAATCACCGCCGCGCTGATGCCGGCGTTGGGTAGCATCAGGCCGATCTTCTCGCCCTGCTGGCTGTATTTTTCCAGAATGCGGGCGACAAACAGGGTTTTGGTCAGCAGCTTGCGATAGGTATCCGGCTGGAAGTTGATATCCTCCACGCAGGGTTTGCGCGCGCCGAAGCGGTCCTGCGCCGCCAGCAGCGACTCATACAGGGTTTCCCGCGGACGCACTGCCATCCGGGCTTCCATCATGATTTGATGCAGCATTTCTCCAGCGATTTTCCGCCGGTCGCGGGCGCGCGGCGCTTCGGGCATCGGCAGATGGGTGGGCGGCAGCAAATGCAGCTGAATACGCGGGAACAGGCGACGTTTCACCAGCCCCTTCAGCCGGCTGAACGGCGTCAGTTCGGCGCCTTCAATGCGTAACGGCACGATGGTCGCCTGCGATTTGGCGGCGACAAAGGCGGCGCCGTCATAAATTTTCATCAGCGAGCCGCTGACCGAAATTCGCCCCTCCGGGAAAATAACCACCGGCCGCCCCTGCTCAATCAGGCGCACCAGATGTTTGATCGACATCGGTTTAGTCGGGTCCAGCGGCACAAAGTCGATAATCGGCGTCAGCGCGCGCATAAACCAGCGCTGGCTGATTGAGCTATAGACCGCAAAAACCGGTCGGACCGGCAAAAACAGTGCCAGCAGAATGCCGTCGAGGAAAGAGACGTGGTTCGGGGTAATTAAGACCTTTTGCTGGTATAAAGCCTGCGTGTCGCCGGTCAGTCTGACCCGGTATAACCCCTTGAACAGCAGTCTGAAAAATCCCAAAAGCATAACAACTCCATGTGACCGGTTGATGAGTCAAAGCAGGTTACACGAGAAGGCGTGGGAAAGCAGTGCAGCGGGGAGATTTTCGGAATAAAAAAAACCTGCGCATCTGCGCAGGTCGGTGTAAGACGTTCAGTACGAAGAGCGTACTTAAGAAACTCACCTATCAATACCTCTGGGATCTCGATTGTCGCGTTTTTCACCCGGCCCGGGCCAGCAGGAAAACGCAAGGGAGTGAGCCTAAGTGCAACCAGGTATTACGATTTTCGGTATCTGTAACAACGTCGACGGCGGGCAAAAAAAAACCTGCGCATCTGCGCAGGCTGGTGTAAGTAAAGTGGTCAACGTGACGTTGACTCCACCTATCAATACCTCTGGGATAGCCAGAATATCAACCTGATCCGCGAACAAACCAGCGAACATTCGCAACAGCACATCGCAAAGTGTAAGCAAAGGTTTGTATTTCCCTGCGCCGGTTTCAATTAGCGATGGCGTCAATGTAAACAGGTTACCCATAAGCCCGGTCTGAATCACATTTGCGCCATTCCTTCGCCGCCGCGCCTTGAATCTGCCGCTCTTTCCCGTAACATAGCAGTATGTAAACGCTTACCCTATAAAAGGCATGGTATGGCGACAATTAAGGATGTAGCCCGACTCGCAGGAGTCTCCGTCGCTACCGTCTCCCGCGTCATCAATAACTCTCCCAAAGCCAGCGAAGCCTCGCGTCAGTCCGTGGGCGCGGCGATGGAAACCCTGAACTATCACCCCAACGCGAACGCCCGGGCACTGGCCCAGCAGTCAACGGAAACCGTCGGCCTGGTGGTGGGTGATGTCTCCGACCCCTTCTTCGGCGCGATGGTCAAAGCCGTCGAACAGGTGGCTTACCGCACCGGCAACTTTTTGCTGATTGGCAATGGCTACCACAACGTGCAGAAGGAACGCCAGGCGATAGAGCAGTTGATCCGCCACCGCTGCGCGGCGCTGGTGGTGCACGCCAAAATGATCCCCGATGAGGAACTGGCGGGGTTAATGAAGCAGATCCCCGGCATGGTGCTGATCAACCGCATCCTGCCCGGGTATGAAACCCGCTGCGTGGCGCTGGACGACCGCTATGGCGCCTGGCTGGCGACCCGTCATTTGATCCAGCAGGGGCACACGCGTATCGGCTATCTGTGCTCAAACCACCATATCTCCGATGCGGAAGATCGACTGCAGGGGTACTACGCGGCGCTGGAAGAGAGCGGCCTGCCGTGCAATGACCGGCTGGTCGCCTTTGCTGAACCGGATGAAAGCGGCGGCGAACTGGCAATGACCGAACTGCTTGGCCGCGGCCGCCACTTTAGCGCCGTCGCCTGCTATAACGACTCGATGGCCGCCGGCGCGATGGGCGTACTCAACGACAACGGCATCGACGTCCCGCGGGAAATTTCGCTGATTGGCTTCGACGATGTCCTGATTTCGCGCTATGTCCGTCCGCGGCTGACCACTGTCCGCTACCCGATCGTCACCATGGCGACCCAGGCGGCCGAGCTGGCCTTAGCCCTGGCGGAGTACCGCCCGGCCCCGGAGATCACCCACCTGTTCAGCCCGACGCTGGTGCGCCGTCACTCGGTGGTCGCCCCGCTGGAAGGCGATAAATCGTAGCGATAGAGATGCACGGCGGTGGCCGGATAATCCAGCCCCTCGCCGATGTAGCGCCAGCCGAAGCGTTCATAGAAATCCCGGCAGGCGGAGTAGAGATAGAGCTCCCGAAAGCCCGCGCGGCGGGCATAATCGATCACATGCCGCTGCAGTTTTCCGGCCAGCCCCTGACCGCGGGCGGCGGGCGCGACGTACAGCGCCGCCAGCCAGGGAAACAGATCCTGGCGGCTGATCAAGTCGCAGCGCCAGAGGCCAATCGTGCCGAGCAACAGCTCGCCTTCCACGGCAATAAAGGTCAACGGCAGCGCCTCCGCCGTCTGGCTATGCTGCACAATGCTGGCGAAAAACTCCCGCGGCAGCGTCTCGCCGCCAAAGGCGTGCCACAGCCAGTCGGTTACCTGCGAGGCGTACTGCGGCGCAGCGTACAGCGGCAGGATCGTCATACCAGCTTCCCCTGAAAAATCGGCACCGAGTCGAACAGATAGCCGTCAAAGTCGGGGGCGTCTTCATCGGACAGCTCCAGCAGACTGTTTTTGACGTTTTCCAGATGCTGCCACATCGCCTGCCAGGCGCCCATCACATCGCGACGCCGCAGCGCGGCGAGCAGCGTCTGTCGGTCACCGAGCCACTTCAACCGCCAGGCGCGGCTGGCAATATGCACATTGAACTGCTGCCACAGCGGGCTGCTGTCCATCTGCAGCCAGATCCGCTCCACCGTCGCCAGCAGCATCTGGTTCTGCGTCGCCCCGGCCAGCACCAGATGGAACAGACGAGCGTTATCCTGCGCGGTGTCGTTGAGGGCGATAGCCCGCTGCTCCTGCTCGATAATCCGCTTCAGATTGTCGATATCGGCGCGGGTGGCCATTTTCGCGGCAAAGGCAGCGATATTGCTCTCCAGCAGCTGGCGCGCCTGCAGAATTTCAAACGGACCGACGTCGCTGCTGAGCAGTTGCTCCTCTTCGCTGTCGTTCTCGTGGGGAATACGCATGACGTACACCCCGGATCCCTGACGAATATCCACCGTCCCCTGCAGCTCCAGCATCAGCAGCGCTTCGCGCACGATGGTCCGGCTGACGCCGTAGGTTTCGGCAATATGGCGTTCCGGCGGCAAACGCGACCCGACCGGGTAGCGCCCCTGCGCGATCTGGGCGCGTAAGTCATCACCAATCTCCTGATAGGGCTTCTTTTCCGGCGGAATTATCGCTTTTTCCACAAAATCACCTGTGCGTTACATGCCTGCGAGTCAAATACGCCGCTATCTTAGCAAATATTGCCCCCGGTTAGCGGTATTCATCATCGATATCCAGCACCAGTTCACGCCGTTCGCCCAGCTGACGAAACCAGTGCGCCGAGGCTTTGGGTCGCCGGGCGCGATGGTTTTGCAGGTCGATTTCGATAAGCCCGTAGCGGTTTTTAAAAGCGTTCATCGGCGATACGTTGTCAGTAAACGCCCACAACATATAGCCCTGGCAGTTGGCCCCTGCCTCGCGGGCGCGCAGGGTGTGCCCCAGATGTTCGCTGATAAAACGGATGCGGTAACTGTCATCGATGGTGCCTTCGCGGTTACGGAACTGGTCTTCGTTTTCCACGCCCATCCCGCTCTCCGCCACGAACCAGGGGATGTTGCGATAGTCATTTTTTATCCGCATCGCCATATCAAAGATGATTTGCGGGTAGATTTCCCAGCCGCGGGAGGCGTTCATTCGCCGGCCGGGCAGCTCAAACGGCTCATAATACCAGGCCGGATGAAACGGGGTATGCGGATGCCAGGCCCGCGACGGGGCTTTGACCCGGTGCGGGTAGTAAAGATTAATCCCCAGCTCATCGACGGTGTGCTCGCGGATAATCGCCAGATCCTCCTCGCTGGCGTCCCACGTCACCTGATGCTGCTCGAGCAGTGCAAGAAGCTCCGGCGGCCAGACCCCGTGCACCAGCGGGTCGAGGAACATGCGGTTGTAGAACAGATCGTAGATCTCCGCCGCGCGCAGGTCATGGGGGGCGCGTGAGCGCGGATAGGTCACCTCCGGATTGAGGATGCAGCCGACGGTCCCGGGATAGCCGAGCTCACGAAACCGCTTCACGACGTTGGCGGTGGCCAGCACCTTATGGTAGTTCCACTGCATCCAGGTGCTGGTGTTCTGCTCATAGGGCCAGCGCAGGGCATCCAGATAGACCCGGGTCTGCACCACGATCGGCTCATTAAAGGTAAACCAGCGGGTCACCTTCGGGTGGTAGCGGGCAAAGACCTGCTCCGCGTAGCGCACAAACAGCTCGACCACCGTTTTCGACCCCCAGCCGCCATACTTTTCCAGCAGATAGCCGGGTAATTCATAATGCTCAAGGCAGATCATCGGCGTAATGCCGTTGGCCAGCAGCGCATCGAACAGCTGGTCGTAATAGGCGGCATACTCCTCATCCACCGTGACGTTTTCATAGTTGGTCAGAAAGCGCGACCAGTTGATTGAGGTGCGGTAGTGGGTCAGCCCGGCCAGCTTCATCAGCTGCACATCTTCCTGAAAACGGTTGATAAAATCGGTGGCCACCGCCGGGCCATAGCCGTTATGCCAGACGTGACGGTCGTTTTTGTACCAGAGATCGGGCCAGGAGTCCTGCCCCGGTTTTTTCCCGCTCCAGCCCTCGGTCTGCCAGGCGGAAGCCGCCGCGCCAAGGATAAAATCATCGGGAATGGTCATCCGTACGGTAGTCATAGGCTCCTCAGACAGGGTTGGCGGTCTGTTGATTGTCGGCCTGACGCTGTGCGGCATCGGCACGGCGGGAGGCGATTTTGACGAAAGGCAGATAGATAAGCACCGCGGCCACGATGCAGATAAGCTGAGTCACCACCGCCCCCATCGAGCCGGCGGTGGAGAGCCAGGCGTTGATCAGCGGCGGCGTAGTCCAGGGCACCATCACCACCGCCTTGCCGGCGAAGCCGGTCAGGGTGGCGAAATAGCCGATGCTGCCGGTCACCAGCGGGGTGATGATAAACGGGATGGCGAGGATCGGGTTGAGCATGATCGGCATCCCGAAGATCACCGGCTCGTTAATATTGAACAGTCCCGGGCCTATCGACAGCTTGGCGATCTCTTTCATCTCTTTGCGCTTCGTGGCGATCATCACCGCAATCAGCAGGCCGATGGTCAGCCCCGAGCCGCCGATGCTCATGTAGACGTCCCAGAAGGGCATCGTGATAATGTTCGGTACCTCTTTTCCCTGCTCAAAAGCGCTCATATTGACGGTGATCGCCCCCAGCAGCAGCGGCTCGCGGATCGGCTTGATCATCTGGTTGCCGTGAATGCCGATCACCCAGAACAGCTGGGCGACGAACATCAGCAGCAGGATCCCCGGCAGGCTCTGCACCACCCGCTCCAGCGGCTGCTGCACCACCTGGTAGACCGCATCGTAGAGATACATCCCCGTCAGCTGGTGAAAGAGAAAACCCAAGGTGGCGATCGCGGTGGTGGTGATGATCGCCGGGATCAGCGCCGAAAAAGAGGCGGAGACATTCGGCGGCACAGTATCCGGCATTTTAATTTTCAGTCCCTTGCGCCCCTCCAGCCAGCAGTAGATCTCCACTGACAGAATGGCGATGAACATCCCAAGGAACAGACTGCGGGTATCGGAGAACTGGCGCAGCAGGACATCTTTCACCACGTGCATCTGGCCATCGACCATCATCTCCACCGTCGTCGGCGTCACGCAGATAAAGCAGATCACCGCCAGCAGGCCGGGAAACAGGCTTTTGATGCCGTTGATCCGCCCCAGCTCAATACCGATCAGAAACACGGCGCCGATATTGAGGAAATTAAGCGTGGCGTAGTTGAGCGCGCTGGTGATCGGCTTCAGCGCCGCGAGAAAGGAGAGCGAGGAAAAGCTGGCGAGCCCATTCTTCGGATCCAGCACCATATTGGAGATCAGTACCGAAAAGGCCCCGACGATGATCACCGGCATCAGGGTAATAAACGCCGATTTGATCGCCATAATGTAGCGATAGCTGTTGAATGTCGTCGCGAAACGCCCCAGCGCGTCGATCAGTTTGTCCTGTAATGCCATAAAAGAGTACCTCAGAGTAAAGGGCTTATTGCGGCCAGGTGAACAGCCAGAGACTTTTGGCATACCAAAACATAGTCGCCAGGCAAAAACAGTTCTGTGACAGCGCTCGCAACGCGCAGTGTGGTATCCCAAATAACTGATAAAATCGACATTGGCATGCCAGAGTATGTCGGCTCGTCAGTTCCTGCCAAAAGCGTGATCGCGATGGTTTTTCCGCCCCGCCCCGTCGATATGTCCCTTTTCGGTCTGTGATAAACTGCGCCTTACCACGTGAAATCAGGAATCGATGAATGGCTACAATGCTGGATGTCTCAATTCGCGCAGGCGTCTCGAAAGCGACGGTTTCCCGCGTGTTGAACGGCACAGGTCAGGTGAAAGAGAGCACCCGCCAACAGGTCTTTAAAGCGATGGAAGAGCTGGGCTACCGGCCGAATTTTCTCGCGCGCTCGCTGGCCAATCAGACCAGCAATAGTATCGGGCTGGTCGTCTCCACCTTTGACGGCTTCTATTTTGGCCGTCTGCTGCAGCAGGCGTCACGCCAGACGGAAGCCTGGGGAAAGCAGCTTATCGTCACTGACGGCCATGATACGCCGGAGCGCGAAGAGGAAGCGGTGCAGATGCTCGCCGACCGGCAATGCGATGCGATCATCCTCTATACCCGGCACATGAGCGAGAAGGCGATCATGTCGCTGATTAATTCGATCGCCATGCCGCTGGTGGTGATTAACCGCGATGTGGCGCAGGCCCGCGAACGCTGCGTGTTCTTCGAGCAGCAGGAAGCCGCCTTTCAGGCCGTGGAGTATCTGATTACCCAGGGCCACCGCGATATCGCCTGCATGACCGTCCCGATGCACACCCCTACCGGCCAGGCTCGCCTGCAGGGCTACCGCAACGCGCTGATAAAACATGGTATTGAGTGGGATCCGAGCCGGGTGAAGTATGGGGACTCGACGATGACCCGCGGCTACGAACTGTGCCGGGAACTGCTGGACGAGAAAGCCCGCTTCAGCGCGCTGTTTTCCTGTAACGATGATATGGCGCTGGGGGCGTCAAAGGCGCTGCATCAGGCAGGGCTGCGTATTCCTCAGGATGTGTCGCTGTTTGGCTTCGACGATGCGCCAAGCGCGAAATGGCTGGAGCCGGGGCTGTCGACGGTCTATCTGCCGATCGACAACATGATCACCACGGCTATCGATCAGGCGATCAAGCTTGCTAACCAGCAGCCGATAGAAACGATCCCGCCGTTTACCGGCACGCTGGTGTTGCGCGAGTCGGTAACGACGGGACCTTTTTTTAAATAAGCTCTAAGGCCAGCAGCTCCTGAATGGTCTGGCGACGGCGGATCAGCCGCGCCTTGCCGCCATCAAACAGCACCTCCGGCAGCAGCGGACGGCTGTTATAGTTGGATGACATCGAGGCCCCGTAGGCGCCGGTGTCATGGAGCACCAGATAATCCCCTGGGGCCACCGCTGGCAGCAGGCGGGTCTCGACTTTGCCCCCTTCCTGCTGGGTAAAGACGTCCCCGGATTCGCACAGCGGCCCGGCCACCACGGTTTCCACCTGCGGCGCGGCGCTGAGATCGCGGCCATCCGCCGCCAGGGTGGTGATATGGTGATAGCTGCCGTACATCGCCGGACGCATCAGATCGTTAAAGCCGGCGTCAATCAGCACAAAGTGACGGCTGCCCATCTCTTTCACGCTGCGCACCTGCGACACCAGCACGCCGGACTCGGCCACCAGGAAGCGTCCTGGCTCAATCTCCAGTTTCACCGGGTGCCCCAGATGGGCCGCGATCTGCTCCCGGGCGCGGTTCCACAGGCCATAATAGTGGGCGGTGTCGATGGCTTCTTCACCTTCGCGGTAAGGAATCGACAGACCGCCGCCGGCGGAGATGGCCTGCAGATCCTGGCCAAAGTCGACGACCTGACGCACCATCGCGCCGCACACCTGCTCCAGGTGACCATAGTCAACGCCAGAGCCAATATGCATATGGATCCCGACCAGCTGCAGCTGATAGCGACGCATCACTTCCAGCGCCGCCGGCAGGTGGCTGTACCAGATGCCATGCTTGCTGTTCTCACCGCCGGTATTGGTTTTCTGGCTGTGGCCGTGACCAAAGCCCGGGTTGACGCGTAGCCAGACGCGATGGCCCGGCGACACCTCGCCCAGCTGGCTCAGCATGTCGATCGAGCCGGCGTTCACCGGGATCTGTAACGCCTTCACCCGATCGAGGGTGGCGTCGTCGATCAGATCGGCGGTAAAGACGATATCCTCTGGATTCTGCTGCGGATCGTAGCCCGCCGCCAGCGCTCGCTCGATCTCCCCCAGCGACACCGAGTCCACCTTCACCCCCTGCTCACGCATCAGACGCAGAATATGAATGTTAGAGCAGGCTTTTTGCGCAAAACGCACCACGTCAAACTGGCTGAGCTGGGCAATCTGGCGGCGAATAATCTGCGCATCATAGACCCAGACCGGACAGCCAAATTCCGCGGGCAGGCGCAGCAGGTTGTCTGCGGTCAGGTCAGTATCGGTGGCGTAAAGCGAGTGTGGCATAAGAACTCCGGTGCAGTGCGTGTGTTGGTCGCTGTTTTTTTTCGATTACGCCACAGTGGCGGACGAATAAAAAATATCGTTTTATCGCGACTCTATGCAAAAATGATATGGTTACAGCCAAGCCTCACGGAGACCGCATGCCAGCCGTTAATTTGCGTCATATCGAAATCTTTCACGCGGTGATGACCACCGGCAATCTGACCGAAGCGGCGCGGATGCTGCACACCTCGCAACCCACGGTCAGCCGCGAGCTGGCGCGCTTTGAGAAAGTGCTCGGCCTGCAGCTGTTTGAACGGACCCGCGGTCGCCTGCAGCCGACGGTGCAGGGCCTGCGTTTGTTTGAGGAGGTTCAGCGTTCCTGGTACGGCCTGGACCGCATCGTCAGCGCCGCCGAGAGCCTGCGCGAGTTCCGCCAGGGCGAGCTGTCGATCGCCTGCCTGCCGGTCTTTTCCCAGTCCTTTCTGCCGCTGCTGTTGCCACCGTTTCTCGCTCGCTACCCGGAGGTCAGCCTGCAGATCGTCCCCCAGGAGTCGCCGCTGCTGGAGGAGTGGCTCTCCGCCCAGCGCCATGACCTCGGCCTGACGGAGACCCTGCATACCCCGGCAGGCACCGAACGCACCCCACTGCTGACGCTGAATGAAGTCTGCGTGCTGCCTGCCGGCCATCCGCTGGCGTCGCAGACGACGCTGACCCCCGCCGATTTTCAGGGCGAAAACTACATCAGCCTGTCGCGCACCGACAGCTATCGCCAGCTGCTCGACGCCCTGTTCCTTGAGCATCAGGTTAAACGGCGGATGGTGGTCGAAACCCACAGCGCGGCCTCGATCTGCGCCATGGTGCGCGCCGGCGCCGGGATCTCGGTGGTGAATCCCTTGACCGCCCTGGATTATGCCGATAGCGGCGTGGTGGTGCGCCGCTTTAGCGTCGAGGTGCCGTTTACCGTCAGCCTGATCCGCCCGCTCCACCGCCCGCGATCGGCACTGGTCGACGCCTTTGTTGCGCACCTGCAGGAGAGTCTGCCGCAGATCCTCACGCCGCTGGCGTCGGTCCTGCAGAGAGCATAAAGTTGACCGCGTCTTCTGCGTGGATCGCCGCAGTGTCAAAGACCGGCAGCGGGCTGAGCTCGGCAGGCACCAGCAGGCCAATTTCCGTACAGCCGAAAATAACCCCTTCCGCCCCCTGCTCCGCCAGGGCGGCGATCACCTGCAGATAATAATCCCGCGACGCCTCGCTGAAGGTGCCGAGACAGAGCTCGTCGAAGATGATCTGATTGATCCGCGCCCGATCGTCGGCCTCGGGGATCAGCGTCTCGATGGCAAACTGCTCCTGCAGACGGCCGCGGTAAAAGGTCTGCTCCATGGTATAGCGGGTGCCCAGCAGCGCGACCCGGCGCTGGCCTTTGGCGGCAATCGCCCGCCCGGTGGCATCGGCGATATGCAGGAAGGGAACCTGGCAGCGGGCGGCGATGGCATCCGCCACCTTGTGCATGGTGTTGGTACACAGGACAATGCCTTCGGCCCCCGCCTGCTGCAGCCCGACCGCGGCGTCGGCAAGGATCGCCCCGGCGCGCTCCCAGTCGCCAGCGGACTGGCACGCTTCGATGTCGTGAAAATCGACGCTGTGCAGCACCAGGCTGGCAGAGTGCAGGCCGCCCAGTCGCGCCTTAACGCCCTCATTGATCAACCGATAATAGGGGATCGTGGACTCCCAGCTCATGCCGCCTAACAGGCCAATGGTTTTCATCTTCTGCTCCTTATGTCGTTTCTGCCAGTGAAGCAAACTTGTGATCAACTTTCCACTTCTCTGGCCGTGTATTTCTTTTTTATGAAGAGTGAGATAAGTTAAATGAAACAATGTTTCACTTTAACAACAGGACCGCCCGATGTTTATTTTCCATAAAGACACCACCCTTGAAGACCTCGGCAATGGCGTAACCCGCCGCATTCTGGCCCACGACGGTAAAATGATGGCCGTGGAGGTGAATTTTGCCGCCGGCGCCGTCGGCCCGATGCATAACCATCCCCACGAACAGCTCACCTATGTGCTCTCCGGTGAGTTTGAATTCACCATCGGCGAGGAGACGCGCGTCGTCAGCGCCGGCGATACGTTGTATAAGCAGCCAGGGATCATGCACGGCTGCGTCTGCCTGCAGCCAGGCACGCTGCTCGATACCTTCACGCCGGTCCGCGAAGATTTTCTCTCTCGCTGATCCATGACGGGGGCGTTCACCGTCCCCGGTTTACGTCTTACCGCAGGCATTAAAAAAGATGCCGTCACAATCATTATCCTGGTAATAATATTTTTCGCTCAGTTAACGCTGAATCTTCATTCTTTTCAGGTTCCCGCAGGCCCCTAAAATGCTTACCACCTCACCTTTTTGAAACATCGTTTCGACTTTGATCACATTTCCGCCCAGATCTGCATGACGCAGAAACAAATTGCAATAAAATGAAATTAAAACGGTGTTTTATAAAAAATATAGCCGTATAAAAGCGAGCCTGAAAGCACGCTATTTGTCGGCCCAGTTAGAGGCTAACCCATTTATTAACAAGGAAATGTTATTCGGGGAAAACGTTCAGACACTTTTGCGTTGTCAGCAGTAAAAGGCCGACAGCGCCGCATCACCGAATCCGTATTACAACGCGTAAGCCAGGTAGGTATGTATGAATGAAAACAAGCTGCTGGGATTGGCATGGATATCGCCCTATATCATCGGGCTGATCGTCTTTACCGCTTTTCCCTTTGTTTCATCTTTCTTTCTCAGTTTTACTGAGTACGACTTGATGAGCCCGCCGGTATTTAACGGCATCGAAAACTATCGCTATATGTTGACCGAGGACAGCCTGTTCTGGAAATCGATGGGCGTGACCTTTGCCTACGTTTTTTTAACTATTCCCTTAAAACTGGCTTTCGCCCTCGGCATTGCTTTTGTGCTCAATTTCAAACTGCGCGGCATCGGCTTTTTCCGTACCGCCTACTACATTCCGTCGATTCTCGGCAGCTCGGTGGCTATTGCCGTGCTGTGGCGCGCCCTGTTCGCCATTGACGGTCTGCTGAATAGCTTCCTCGCCGTCTTTGGCATCGATGCCGTCAACTGGCTGGGGGAGCCTTCGCTGGCGCTGATGTCGGTCACCCTGCTGCGCGTCTGGCAGTTTGGCTCCGCGATGGTCATCTTCCTCGCCGCGCTGCAGAACGTTCCGCAGTCGCAGTATGAGGCGGCGATGATCGACGGTGCCTCAAAGTGGCAGATGTTCATGAAGGTCACCGTGCCGCTGATCACTCCGGTCATTTTCTTCAACTTTATTATGCAGACCACTCAGGCGTTCCAGGAGTTTACCGGCCCGTACGTGATAACCGGCGGCGGCCCGACCTATTACACCTACCTGTTCTCACTCTATATCTACGATACCGCCTTTAAGTACTTCGACATGGGCTATGGCGCCGCGCTGGCATGGGTGTTGTTCCTCGTCGTCGCGGTCTTTGCATCGATAGCCTTTAAGTCATCGAAATACTGGGTCTTCTACTCCGCCGATAAGGGAGGCAAAAATGGCTGATATTCAACAGATGGCGCCGGTAATGAGCAACGCCGATCGTGAGGTCGCTCGTACGCTGCGTCGGGAAAAGGTAAGTCGGGTGGTACGCTACGTCGTGTTGATATTCGTCGGCCTGCTGATGCTCTACCCGCTGGCGTGGATGTTCTCCGCCTCGTTCAAGCCGAACCATGAGATCTTCACCACCCTCGGACTGTGGCCTGCCCACGCGACCTGGGACGGGTTTATCAATGGCTGGAAGACCGGCACCGAATACCATTTCGGCCACTATATGCTTAACACCTTTAAATATGTGATCCCGAAGGTGGTGTTAACGATCATCTCCTCCACCATCGTGGCGTACGGCTTTGCACGCTTTGAGATCCCGTGGAAGAAGTTCTGGTTCGCAACGCTCATCACCACCATGCTGCTGCCAAGCACCGTCCTGCTGATCCCGCAGTACCTGATGTTCCGTGAAATGGGGATGCTGAACAGCTATCTGCCGCTGTACCTGCCGCTGGCCTTCGCCACCCAGGGATTCTTTGTCTTCATGCTGATCCAGTTTCTGCGCGGCGTCCCACGCGATATGGAAGAGGCGGCGCAGATCGACGGCTGCAACTCCATCCAGGTGCTGTGGTACGTGGTCGTGCCGATCCTCAAGCCGGCCATTATCTCGGTGGCGCTGTTCCAGTTCATGTGGTCGATGAACGACTTTATCGGCCCGCTGATCTACGTCTACAGCGTCGATAAGTATCCCATCGCGCTGGCGCTAAAAATGTCCATCGACGTCACGGAAGGCGCGCCGTGGAACGAAATTCTGGCAATGGCGAGTATCTCCATTCTGCCGTCCATCATTGTCTTCTTCCTGGCTCAACGCTACTTCGTGCAGGGCGTGACCAGCAGCGGAATCAAAGGTTAAGAGGGAAATATCATGGCTGAAGTCATTTTCAACAAACTGGAAAAAGTCTACTCCAACGGTTTCAAAGCGGTGCATGGTATCGACCTGAAGATTGCCGATGGCGAATTTATGGTGATCGTCGGCCCCTCCGGCTGCGCCAAATCGACCACCCTGCGCATGCTGGCGGGTCTGGAAACCATCAGCGGCGGCGAGGTGCGGATTGGGGACAAAATCGTCAACAACCTGGCGCCAAAATCACGTGGCATCGCGATGGTATTCCAGAACTACGCTCTCTATCCGCATATGACGGTGCGCGAAAACCTCGCGTTCGGCCTGAAGCTGAGCAAGCTGCCGAAGGCGCAAATCGACAGACAGGTGGAAGAAGCGGCGAAAATTCTCGAACTGGAAGAGCTGCTGGATCGCCTGCCGCGCCAGCTCTCCGGCGGCCAGGCGCAGCGCGTGGCGGTGGGGCGGGCGATCGTCAAAAAACCGGACGTTTTCCTGTTCGACGAACCGCTCTCCAACCTTGACGCCAAACTGCGCGCCTCGATGCGGATCCGCATTTCCGATCTGCATAAGCAGTTGAAAAAATCCGGCAAACCGGCGACCACCGTCTACGTCACCCACGATCAGACGGAAGCGATGACCATGGGCGACCGCATCTGCGTGATGAAGCTCGGCCACATTATGCAGGTTGATACGCCAGACAATCTCTACCACCAGCCGAAAAATATGTTTGTCGCCGGGTTCATCGGCGCGCCGGAGATGAATATTCGCCCCAGCCAGCTGGTTGAGCACGACGGTCGCCTGCATCTGACGCTGGGCGATCAGCGACTGCCGCTCAACGACCTGCTGCAAAGCAAAGTTGAGACCCATAAGAATCAGCAGGTTTTCTTTGGCGTGCGCCCGGAGTTTGTCTCTCTCTCCGATGAACCCTTTGCCGAGGGTTCCTGCACGGGTGAAATGGTACGTGTGGAAAACATGGGACATGAATTCTTTGTTTATCTGAAGGTTGCTGATTATGAGCTGACCGCCCGCGTGCCGTCCGATGAAGCGAAACCCATGCTCGAGAAGGGCCTTCATCGCAAGGTGTATTTCAAATTTGATCTCAATAAGTGTCACATCTTTGACGCGAAAACCGAACAGAACCTCTCTCTGTGAACACTGGAGTATTAAAATGAAAAACGTGCTTTTAAGCGCCGTCATCTCCGCCACTCTGGGCCTTACCGCATTACCTTCAATGGCGAAGGATGTCGACCTTCGTATGTCCTGGTGGGGGGGCAACGGCCGCCATCAGGTCACCCTCAAGGCGCTGGAGGAATTCCACAAACAACATCCAGATATCAACGTCAAAGCAGAATACACCGGCTGGGACGGCCATCTTTCGCGCCTGACCACCCAGATTGCCGGCGGCACTGAGCCTGACGTGATGCAGACCAACTGGAACTGGTTGCCGATCTTTTCGAAAAATGGCGATGGCTTTTACGATCTCAATACCCTGAAAGACGAGATCGACCTCAGCCAGTTCGATGCCAAAGAGCTGCAGTCCACCACGGTCAACGGCAAGCTTAACGGTATTCCCATTTCCGTCACCGCCCGCGTCTTCTACTTTAACGACGAAGCGTGGAAAAAGGCGGGCATCGCCTTCCCGAAAACCTGGGATGAGCTTAT
This sequence comes from Klebsiella sp. H-Nf2, assembly GCF_002806645.1. Taxonomy (NCBI): domain Bacteria; kingdom Pseudomonadati; phylum Pseudomonadota; class Gammaproteobacteria; order Enterobacterales; family Enterobacteriaceae; genus Klebsiella; species Klebsiella sp. H-Nf2. The sequence goes on along the minus strand of NZ_PIBL01000002.1, from coordinate 392,408 downwards.
GGCGGCGGGCAAAACCTTCGAAAGCAAGCTCGGGAAACAGTACTACCCGGTCGTGCTCGAACACCAGGACGTGCTGGCGCTGCTCAACTCTTATATGGTGCAAAAATACAATCAGCCGGCCATCGATGAGAAGGGCCGCAAATTCTCCTACAGCAAAGCGCAGTGGGCAGATTTCTTCGGCATGTATAAGAAGCTTATCGACAGCCATGTGATGCCGGACACCCGCTACTATGCCTCGTTCGGCAAGAGCAACATGTACGAGATGAAGCCGTGGATCCAGGGTGAATGGGGCGGCACCTACATGTGGAACTCCACCATCAACAAATATTCCGATAACCTGAAGCCGCCGGCGAAGCTGGTGCTGGGGGAATACCCGATGCTGCCGGGCGCCACCGACGCCGGACTGTTCTTCAAGCCCGCGCAAATGTTGTCGATTGGCAAATCGACGAAAAACCCGCAGGCGGCGGCGAAAGTGATTAACTTCCTGCTGAACAGTAAAGAAGGGGTGGATATTCTCGGACTGGAGCGTGGGGTGCCGCTGAGTAAAGCGGCGGTCAACTACCTGACCGAGGACGGGATCATCAAAGCCGACGATCCGGCGGTGTCTGGCCTGAAACTGGCGCAATCCCTGCCGACTACCCTGCCGGTCTCCCCGTACTTCGACGACCCGCAGATCGTCGCCCAGTTCGGCACCACCCTGCAGTACATCGACTACGGTAAAAAGTCGGTGGAAGAAGCGGCCGAGGACTTCCAGCGCCAGACCGACCGCATTCTGCGCCGCGCAATGCGCTAACCTGTCCGTCTGAACTCTCCCGCGGCGTCCGCTGCGGGAGAGCCTGCCTGAGTATCCTGTCAGAAGAAATATTTAAAGCGTACCCGAGCGCCGTAGCGTTCATCGGGATTCCCGCTCTTCGCTGCCGTGGAATCGAGCCACGAGGCATAGGCGCCAAGGTAAATATTGAAGTTCGGCATCGACATCATATTCGGCAACTGCCAGGAGGTGTGCAGGGTATGGATGTCATAGCGCCCCGGCGCCAGGATAGCGCAGTCGCCATCGCATTCGCTGGTCACCCCGGCCATATTGAACTGGTCGATTTTATTGTGCGCATAGATATAGCCCAGCTCCACGCGATGCCACAGGGCGTTAATTCCGGCGCTGAAGTCGGTTTCGTCCGCCGCGTCCAGCAGGGCGGTACTCAGGTTGACCACCGCCCCATCCTGCGGATCGCTTTTCAGGGTGTTCCAGCTCATGGTCAGCCCGTAGCCGGTGCGGTTTGACTGGTCGACCCAGCGTCCGCTCTGGTTCTGATAGCCGTAAGCATTGTTGACGAGGTTGCTCTCTACGGCCGCGGCCGCCGACCAGGCGCCAGACTGCCACACCGCCACCGGCCGCACGTACACCACATTTTTGCGGTTTTCCAGCGCGTTACCGTGATAGTTCTGATCGACAAACAGCGAACTGCCGTCCTCCACCAGGGTGTTAACCTCGAAATACCAGTTATCCACCGTTTTGCTGAACAGGAGGTTGCCGCCGCTGCTGCTGCGCCCGCGCCCCTCTTTCATCATGTAAATATAGCCATAGCCGTCGGAATAGAGATCGTTGGCGGTATTGCCTGAATATTCAATAAAGGTGTCCTGATTCAGCGGGAACATATCCCAGGCTTCAAAGCGGCCTATTTTTATTTTCCAGTCATCCTGCTGACCAAAGAAAAATACCGCATCATCAAGATTCATTTTTCCGTTAATATCCGCCAGGGGCTGTACGCTGAATCCGGCATATTGCCCATCAGCGCCATTACGCCTGCCGTCAATCCCCAGCAGAATACGACCATTAATATCCCAGCGCTCTTTATCGCCGGGCGCCCAGCTTTTATTCGCGCTGGTTTTGACCGACGTCAGACTGCCGGTGCGGCTGGCGCCATCGAGGTTAAATTCGACGTCGCCATAAAATTTTAATTCGCCATTGTCGTTTAGCTGCAGGCGCGGCGTAGCCGGCGCCGTGCGGGCAACCGTCGTGGCCTGCTGCTGGCCTTTCAGCGTCTTAATTTCCGCCTCTGCGCTGGCGGCGCGCGCCTCCGTTGCCTTTAGCCGCTGCTCCATTTGCGCCAGTCGATCCTCCAGCGATAACGGCGCCTGCGCCATAACGGATGGCAGATACAGAGACGTGAGAAAACACCCGACCCAGATTTTATTCATCGGTAAACCCTTTTATTATGGAATGAACTGAATTTGTTATTAATGGGTAACGCACGACGATGCAGGCAATAATAACCCGCCCATCGTCAAAGACGGGTTATTAACGACAACAGCCTTATTATTATTCGAGCTGCCAGGCGCCGGCTTCAGTTAATGCAGCTGAGCCGCTCCAGGCAAATAACGCTAATTCACGGCAAGGGACCTGCGGATAGATACGGCTGCTCAGGCAGGCTTCGCCATCATTGACGAAAACCTCGACCGAAGAGCTATCGAAAAATATCCGCAGGTTGAGATCCGCCCCGGCGATCAACGGCACGCTGCGCGTCCCGCACAGGCCAAACTGCGGATAATGCCGCTCCAGCACCAGACGCTGCTGTTGGGCATCCACGTAGATGCGCAGGCCATCGCCAAAGCGCAGACCATACTGCTCAGCGCTGCTGCGGGCGCAGTCCCAGCGCAGGTGCACCTCCATCGCCTCGCAGTTGTCGACCATCGTCGTCTGCTGGTTGTTCAGGGTGCTGACCGGCCACGGGAACCAGGCGCCACGCAGGCTCTCCACTTCTTTCGCCGGGCGCATCTGCAGACGGTTATCCGCGCTCAGGCTCAACTCGCGCGGCAGGGAGAGCATGCCCGCCCAGCCGTCCTGCTGCTCCGGCAGCGGCGATTCCCACATATCCAGCCAGCCAATCACGATCCGCCGGCCATCGGGGGTGGCGAAGCTTTGCGGGGCATAGAAATCGTGGCCGTGGTCCATCTCCCTGAATTCGCCGTGGCGAATAAAACGCTGCCCCGGCTGCCACTCGCCGATCAGATAGCCGCTCTGGAACAGATTGCGGTTGCGGAACCCTTCGGCCTGCATCCCCTGTGGGGAAAACATCAGGACACGCTTGCCGTTGAGGGTGAAGAAGTCCGGGCACTCCCACATGTAGCCCATGGTGCTTTCCGCTTCATCCAGCACGCCCGCATCCTGCCACTGGCGCAGATCGGTTGAACGGTACAGCCGCACCTGGCCGGTATCGCCTTCACGCGCGCCGACAATCATGTACCAGCTATCCCCTTCCCGCCAGACCTTCGGGTCGCGGAAGTGGTGCATGCCTGGAGGGGTGTCGACCACCATCCCCTGGCGCTCAAAGTGGATCCCGTCGCGGCTGGTGGCCAGACACTGCACCTGATACAGATTGGCTTCGTCGCCAGGATCGCCGTGGAACTTATGCCCGGTGTAAATCAGCGCCAGGGTATCGCCATCAACCACCGCCGAACCGGAGAAGCAGCCGTCTTTATCTTCCGGCCCTTCCGGCGCCAGCGCCACCGGCAGGTGCTCCCAGTGCACCAGATCCTTACTGCGCGCGTGCCCCCAGTGCATCGGCCCCCACTGGGTGGAATACGGGTGATGCTGATAAAAGGCATGGTACCAGCCGTCGAACCACACCAGACCGTTTGGGTCGTTAATCCATCCGGCGCGGGCCGCCAGGTGATAGTGTGGATACCAGCGCAGATTAAGCGCCTGGCGTTGTTTCTGCAGTACCTGTTCAGCCCGGGAGATTGTGTAAGTCATCATTTTCACTCTTTTTGATTCAGATAGCGGTAGGTTGCGACACCAGCGGATCGGCCGAGGATTTACCGGAGCGCAACAAGAAGATGGAGATAAAGGTGGTGCAGAACACCAGCAGGCCCATGATCAGATAGGACTGGGCGAAGCCATATTTTTCATAGCTGTAGCCCGCCAGCGGCGACAAGATGCTGGCAATGATCGAGCTGGTGCAGGCGAAACCCACCAGATAGAGGGTGGAGGAGAGGCGTTTATCGAAGTTGATGCTGTTGTACTTAAAGATAGCCACCAGCAGTATCGGCAGCTCCACCGCGTGCAGCAGTTTGGTAATGGAGATCAGCAGCGGCCCCTCCACCAGGCCGGAAGCCACCATGCGCATCGCCATCACCATGCCGGCAAAAATCAGGCCGTTCTTGGCGCCGATGCGGTTCACCAGCCACGGCGCGCAGAACATGCCGGCCGCCTCGAGGAACACCTGGAAGGAGTTGAGATAACCATACATCTCATTGCCTTCCTGCAGGGTCGCGAACTGCGATGAGAAATAGACCGGGAACTGCTGGTCATAGACGCCGTAGATGCAGGTGCCGATGACGAAAAAGACCAGCGCCCAGAACCGCGGCAGCGTCAGCAGGCGCAGCGCATCTTCCAGCGTCACCTTACCGCCCGATACCGCCTCCTGCATCGCATGCGGCGCCGAGGAGACCCGCAGCCGCGCCAGCAGGATAAAGAACACCAGCCCTGAGCAACTGGCGACGAGGAAATTAAGCTGCGGATTGATATTAAACAGCAGGCCGGCGAAGAAGGTGGCCACCGCCCAGCCGAGCGAGCCCCACATCCGTGCCCTGCCGAATTCAAACTGGCTCTGACGCGCCACGCGCTCGGTGTAGGATTCCAGCACGCCAATGCCGCCGTTAAAGGTCAGGCCGATGTAGATCCCGCCGAAGATGCTGCCCAACAGGACGTTAATCTTCAGCAGGTGGCCGAACAGCAGATACGCCGGACCGGAGAGGATCAGCAGCGCGGTGATATACCAGAGCAGATGTTTGCGCAGCCCCAGTTTGTCCTGAATGAAGCCATAGCAAACTTGCGCAAACAGCGCGGAAACCGACAGTACGGCATAGATAATACCGGTATCGCCAGCCTTTAACCCAACCTCCTGGTGAAGCCAGATAGAGAGCAAGGAGCCGGATGACGACCAGGTCACGAAAAAGAAAAACAGTAAGGCACTGAGCAACGGGTAGCTGTGTGAGTGATGCGCTTTCATCATGACATTCTCGTGTTAGAGGAATGCAATTATGGTAACGTTAACAAAAAACAAAACGCAGGGGGATTCGCTGCGATACATGATGTTAATCACAAAAGTTAACGTTAACATAATGAAGATGCGATCGCGATCAAATATTAACCGCGGCAGCGTTCAGGACGACGATAGCAGAAAATCGTTTCACTCTTTTACATCAGCGACTTAGTTGTATAGCCTGTACTCTGCAGCCACGGCGGAGGAAAAAATGGCGTCCCTGAAAGATGTAGCAAAACTGGCGAATGTATCTCTGATGACCGTCTCGCGGGCGCTGAACACCCCGGAGCGGTTAAAGCCGGAGACCCTGGCCCGCGTGCAGGCCGCTATCGCCGAGACCAACTACGTCCCCGACCTGTCGGCGAAGAAGATCCGTGGGGCGCGCGCCACCCCCAGCACCATCGGCGTGCTGGCGCTGGATACCGTCACCACGCCCTTTTCGGTGGAAATCACCCTCTCGATCGAAGAGACCGCCCGCGCCCATGGCTGGAACAGCTTTGTGGTCAACATGTTTTCGGACGATAGCCCGGAAGCGGTGGTCGACCTGCTCCTCTCCCACCGCCCGGACGGCATCATCTTCACCACCATGGGCCTGCGCCAGGTGCCGCTGCCGGACAAACTGCTGACCCTGCCCTGCGTGCTGGCCAACTGCGAAAGCCTCAGCCAGCCGGTGGCCAGCTATATCCCGGACGATGAACAGGGCCAGTACGACGCGGTAAAAGCCCTGCTTGCCGCTGGCTATCGTCGTCCGCTGTGCCTGCACTTACCCGCCAGCCAGCTGGCGACGATCCGCCGCCGCCAGGGGCTGGAGTGCGCCTGCCGGGAGGCGGGTATCGAACCGGACCATCTGATCCATTCGTATATGGGCCAGGGCGATGAGCATTACCACGATATCCCGGCGGTGGTGCTGGCGCATATCCGCGAGGGTAAACCTGGCTTTGACTCGGTGATCTGCGGCAACGATCGCATCGCGTTTATGGTCTATCAGACGCTGCTGGGCCAGGGGTTACGCATTCCCCAGGACGTGGCGGTGGTGGGATACGACAATATGGTGGGCATTGGCGATCTGTTTCTGCCGCCGCTCTCCACGGTGCAACTGCCGCACTACGACATCGGGCGCCTGAGCGCCCTGCATATCATTCATGGCGACAACCATCGGGAGACGCGCAAAGTCGCCAGCCCGTGGTTGCCGCGCGCCTCACATTAACGGTTACCGATGTTGCGCAGCTTCTCACCCGCCATCAGGTTGCGCTCAATGTGCTCGAGGGTGACATTCTTGGTTTCCGGGATCAGCCAGAAGGTGACGCCGATAAAGGCCACGTTGAGCACCGTGTAGAGCCAGAAGGTACCGGCGGCGCCAATCGCGTCAAGCAGCGTCAGGAAGGTGGCGCCGATGATCATGTTCGACACCCAGTTGGTGGTGGTCGAGCAGGTGATACCGAAGTCGCGGCATTTCAGCGGCTGGATCTCGGAGCAGAGGATCCACACCACCGGCGCCGCGCTCATCGCATACCCGGCAATACACATCATGGTCATGCCGACGGAAAGCCAGGAGAGGCCGCTGGAGGCTGTGCCATTGTCGAACTGCATCAGGCAGTAGCCCAGCACCAGGGTGCCCAGCGCCATCACGCTAAAGCCGATTTTCAGCGCCGGCTTGCGGCCCGCTTTATCCACCGTGAACACCGCGATAAAGGTGGCAAACATAAAGGTCAGGCCCACCACCAGGGTGGCGATCATCTGCTGTTCGGTAGTGGTAAAGCCCGCCATTTTAAAGATACGCGGCGCGTAGTACATGATGATGTTCATGCCGGTGAACTGCTGCATCGCCTGTAGCAGCATGCCAAGGAACACCGCCCGGCGCACGTTACGATTGATCTTAAACAATGCCCAGCCGCCCTGCTTCAGCTTCAGGCTCTCGCGGATCTCGTTAAGTTCATCGCGCGCCTTTTCCGAGGTATCGCGCAGCATCCGCAGCACCTCTTCCGCTTCGATATGGCGCCCCTTCTCCGCCAGCCAGCGCGGGCTGTTCGGCAAAAAGACCACCAGAATAATCAGGATCACCGCCGGCAGCGCCAGCACGCCTAACATGGCGCGCCAGTTACCGCTGTAGCTAAAGGCGGTATCGGAAAGAAACGCCAGCACAATGCCGAGGGTCACCATCAGCTGATACATACTGATCATTTTCCCGCGCACGTTCTCACTGGCCATCTCGGAGAGATACAACGGCGCGGTATAAGAAGCGATCCCGACGGCCACCCCCAACACCACGCGGGCCATCAGCAGCACCTCCACGCTGGCGGCAAAAGCGGAGCCGATAGAGCCGGCAACAAAGAGCACAGCCCCCGCCATCAGGCTGTATTTACGGCCAAGGCGGAACGACAGCCAGCCATTAAACAGCGCACCGATCGCCGCCCCCAACATCATACTGCTGACCACCCACTCCTGAAGCTGGCTGGATAAGGTGAAATGGTCGGTAATAAAGGGTAGCGCCCCGGATATCACGCCGATATCCAGGCCAAAGAGCAACCCCGCCACCGCCGCAGCGATAGAAACAAACCAGTTCATCCGCCGGGTGTCACGTTGCGTCCGCGGCGTTAATGCAGAGTCGTTACTGATTGAAGTCATTTTTATTCCTGCCACACAGAGAAAGACATAGGACGAAAGTACGTGACTGGCGGAGGAGTTTGTCAGGCTGGATAAGCCAAAGATATGGACTATTTTGCTGGCAGGAGAGGTTTTGTGATGGACATTAAACTTTCGAAGTAACAAAAAATGCCTTTGTCATAGTGAATAACCCTGTTCATACAGGGCAGTAACATTAATCAGGCGATATGGAATATGGACGATTATCACTTCTTGATATGGACAATAATTGCTCACTCGGCCGGTGCGATACTCACCGCCCCGGCCGTCGCGGAGGCGTTTAGCGCGCCAGCCAGCCGCCGTCCACCGCCACCGTGTAGCCATTGATGTAATCGGAAGCTGGGGAGGCAAGGAATACCACCGGCCCCATCAGATCGGCCGGCAGGCCCCAGCGCCCGGCGGGAATGCGGTCGAGAATTTCGCTGCTACGCTGCTCGTCGGCGCGCAGCTGCTGGGTGTTATTGGTCGCCATATACCCCGGGGCGATGGCGTTGACGTTGATATTGTGTTTGGCCCATTCGTTCGCCAGCAGGCGGGTCACGCCCATCACCGCGCTTTTGGACGCCGTATACGATGGCACGCGGATCCCGCCCTGGAATGACAGCATGGAGGCGATGTTAATGATTTTCCCGCCGTTGCCCTGGGCGATAAAGTGCTTCGCCGCCGCCTGGGACATGAAAAATACGCTCTTGATGTTCAGGTTCATGACGTCGTCCCAGTCCTTTTCGCTGAACGCCAGCGCGTCCTCACGGCGGATCAGCCCGGCGTTATTGACGAGAATATCAATATGGCCGAACTCGGCCACCGCACGCTCCAGCAGCTGGGGGATACCGTCGATCTGGCGCAGGTCGGCGGTCAGGCTGAGAAAGCGGCGTCCCAGCGCCGTCACCCGCTCGATGGTTTCCACTGGCTCAACGATATTGATACCAACAATATCGCAACCCGCTTCCGCCAGCCCGAGGGCCATCCCCTGACCTAAACCGGTATCGCATCCGCTCACGACGGCCACTTTTCCCTGCAGGGAGAATGCATCAAGAATCATAATGTGTTCCTTAATCGTTCAGAGCCTGCTGCATGCAGGCAAGGTTCTCTCGGCCCGGCCAACGCCGATGGCGGAGCTGAGCGTGGGGCGAACTCTCGGGCATAGCCCACCATAATGAAAATAAAACAGAGTTCCGTTTTGCTGATGGGAGCCATCTTAGCCTCGCCCCTTGTCATTTTCAATGATAATTAAAACGATGTTTCATTTTTTATGATGTCGATTGCAAAAAAAGAAAAAGCGAAGGCACCTGGCGGCACGCGCCGGGCCGGAAGCGATTTTAAAAGGATGATGATTCAATCGGTTGTCTGAAGAGACGGCAGAAGACAGGCAAACAGGCCGCTGAAAATGCGGGAATTACGCTGAACTGCGTGAAGCATCACAAATAATGAAACAATGTTTTGATAAATTAACACTCATCTTTTAAAACACATCACTCAGCGACACGCCTCTGGTCCAGCGGCATCGCAGGAAAGAAAGGAGCACTACATGGCTAAAGGCATGCGGGTCAAACTGAATTATCAGGTCAGCCACGATCCGGATACCGGAGCGGAAGTTACCCGCTTAACCCCTCCGGAGGTCACCTGTCATCGCAACTACTTCTATCAGAAGTGTTTTTTTAACGATGGCAGCCATTTACTGTTCGCCGGCGAGTTTGACGGCCACTGGAACTACTATCTGCTGAATATCGCCAGCGCCGAGGCCATCCAGCTGACGGAAGGCGCCGGGGATAACACCTTCGGCGGCTTCCTCTCCCCGGACGATAAGTCGCTTTATTACGTGAAAAATGACCGCACCCTGCTGGAGGTGAACCTGACCACCCTCGCCGAGCGCGAAGTTTATCGCGTCAGTGATGACTGGGTCGGCTACGGCACCTGGGTGGCAAACAGCGATTGCAGCAAACTGGTGGGCATTGAGATTGCGAAAAGTGACTGGACGCCGCTCAACGACTGGCAGATTTTCCATGACTTCTTCCACAAAGGACCGCACTGCCGCCTGCTGCGCGTCGACCTGCACAGCGGAGAGAGCCAGGTGATCCATGAGGAAAAAATCTGGCTGGGACACCCAATCTATCGTCCCTTCGACGACCACACCGTCGCCTTCTGCCATGAAGGGCCGCACGATCTGGTGGACGCCCGCATGTGGCTGGTCAATGAAGATGGCAGCCACGTCCGCAAAGTGAAAACGCATGCCCCGGGCGAAAGCTGCACCCATGAATTCTGGGTACCGGACGGTTCGGCGCTGATCTACGTCTCCTATCTGAAAGGTCAGCAGGGGCGGACTATCTATCGCTTTGATCCCGAAAGCGGCGTCAACGAGGCCCTGATGACGATGCCGGCCTGCTCGCATCTGATGAGCAATTTCGACGGCACGCTGCTGGTGGGCGATGGCTCAGGGACCCCGGTGGATGTCAAAGATACCGGCGGCTACTCCATTGATAACGATCCTTATCTGTATGTCTTTAACGTGGCGCAAAAACGCTACTTCCGCGTCGCGCGTCATGATACCTCGTGGGCGACGGTGGCCAACAGCCGTCAGGTGACTCACCCACACCCCTCGTTTACCCCGGACGACAGCGCCATTCTGTTCAGCTCCGATAAAGACGGTAAACCGGCCATCTATATCGCGAAATTACCCGAGCATCCGCCAATGCTCAGCGCCTGATCCACGCCACACGTCTTTCTGTCACTGGCCTTGCCCTCCTTCGCGGAGGGCTTTTTTGTCCCTTCTCTTTCACCCATAAAAAACCCCGGCTGACGGCGCCGGGGAAAACAAACGATGAGGGCTGAATGGTCTGTCAGAATGAGTAGGCGACCCCAACGCGGAAGCGGGTCTGACGATCGCTGCGGTCGTTCACCCCGACGTTGCCAATTTCACCATACGGTGACCAGTTGTTATCCAGCTTATAAGCCACCTTCACGTTATATTCCTGCGAGTAGGGTTTGTTGTCGTTACGGCTGACCCCCTCGGAACTGCGGGCATAGACATAGTTCAGCTCTGTACGCCAGTCGCCGAGCGCAAACCCGGCCCACGCGTCGCCGCGGTTAACTTTGTCATCATCTTTGCCGGCGTTGTTCGGATAGCGGGTGTATTCATAGCGATAGCGAGCGGCGACATAGAAGCCGTTGTCGAAGCTGTATTGCACGTGGAGGTGCGGCTTGTAGATGGAGCGGCTGTCGTTGCTCTCAATGGTAAATCCGGGGGTGAGGAAAAAGTTCGACGTTGCTTTCCAGCGCCAGCTGATGGTGTCTTCATGACCATTACCCACCACGTCTGAATAGGGCTGCGAACCGTTGTCGCCACCCGAACGCCATTTGGCCTCGACGGTAAAGCCTAACCCGTTGGCAAAACGGTGGGAAACGGAGACGCGGTCGGCATTACTTTTATCGCTCTTGCCGCCATCAATAAATTCATGACGTAAATCTATCGTTACCGCAGTCGCCGCAAAAGACATACCACAGAGGGCGGCCAGAACCAGAGATCGTTTTAACATAGGGTACCCCTTATAATAAATAAAATGTCATTTCGTTTTTATGAAACGTTATTTTATTTTTTAAGCAACTTAGTTTTAGTGACCAGGATCGTAGTTATTTGTTTCAAAAAATGTGGCACAACAAGACGTGACGGAGCTCAATAAATTCGCTGAGGGGAAAGTGAAATACAGGAGAAAAAGCAGGGTTCGGCAAAGCGCGGCGCATAAAAAAGCCTCCCGCAGGAGGCCATGGTCAGTGAGGTGTGACTGTCGTCGCGTCAGGCGCGCTCTACCGCCAGCGCCACGCCCTGACCGCCGCCGATGCACAGCGTCGCCAGCCCTTTACGGGCATCACGCTTGATCATTTCATGCACCAGCGACACCAGAATCCGGCAGCCGGAGGCGCCGATGGGGTGGCCGAGGGCGATAGCGCCGCCGTTGACATTGACCCGCCGTTCATCCCACTCCAGTACCCGGCCAACCGAGATCGCCTGAGCGGCAAAGGCCTCATTGGCTTCGATCAGATCGACGTCGTCCAGCCGCCAGCCGGCCCGCTCCAGACAGCGACGGGTGGCGTGCACCGGGGCAATACCCATCAGCGCCGGATCGACCCCGACGCTGGCGAAGGCGCGGATCCGCGCGAGGATCGGCAGCCCCAGTTCAAGGGCTTTGGCTTCACTCATCATCATGACCGCCGCCGCGCCGTCGTTGATGCTGGAGGCGTTGCCGGCGGTCACTGACCCGAGGCGGTCGAAGGTAGGCTGCAGGCTGGCCAGCCCTTCCGCGCTGGCATCCACCCGCGGCTGTTCATCGGTATCCACAGCGCGCGCGGCGCCGTTATGCTCGGTGATAACCGGGACAATCTCGTCGCGAAAGCGGCCGGAATCAATCGCCTTGCGTGCCTTGTGCTGTGAGCTGAGCGCCCAGGCATCCTGCAGTTCGCGGCTGATGCCGTATTCCCGGGCGAGGTTTTCCGCCGTGACGCCCATATGATAATCGTTGAAGGCATCCCACAGGCCGTCATGCACCAGGCTGTCAATCAGCTGGCTATTGCCCAACTGGGCGCCGGTGCGGCTGTCGGTGAGCACATGCGGGGCGCGGCTCATGTTCTCCTGGCCGCCGGCGATCACCACATCCGCTTCCCCACACTGGATCGCCTGGGTGGCGAGGTGCAAAGCCTTCAGGCCGGAACCGCAGACGTCGTTGATGGTAATGGCCGATACGGTGTTAGGCAGCCCGCCGCGAATTGCGGACTGCCGCGCGGGGTTTTGCCCGGTACCGGCGGTCAGCACCTGGCCGAGGATCACCTCATCCACACTCTGCGGATCGATCCCTGTCTGCTCAACCAACGCTTTCAACACCACGCTCCCCAGCTCGACGGCTGAATGGCGCGATAAGGCGCCCTGAAAGCAGCCAATCGGCGTTCGCAGCGCCCCGACGATCACGACATCCTTCATCCTCTACCCCTGCCCGTGCTTTTGCGCAAAGAAACAGCGATATACTAGATAATTGTTATCAAAAAACTTTGTAATTGTTTAAAAAAAGTGAAGCCAATCACAAAGAAACCGCTTTTTATTAACGTTCACGCCGCTGCAGATGCTCGCGCAACCAGCTGCCAGCTGCCCCCGGCGGCGTTTTCTTATTCCACAGCAGATCGACCGAAATCGCCCGCGGCCAGCCGGGAATATCAAGCGCCACCAGCCCGCCCTGTGGGGCAAACTCCGCCACCAGCGCACAGGGCAGAATGCACCAGCCAAATCCCTGTACTGCCATGCTGAGCAGCAGCAGGTAGTTTGGCGCCGACCAGACCTGACCTGCGGCAGGTTCGGTGGCGCTGGCCAGAAAGGTGCTCAACCGCAGCTCACGCCAGCTGCGCAGCTCATCCCAGACGACCTTGCCCTGCGCCGCCAGCGGATGGTCAGGCGCCACGTAAATGCCCATCGCCGTCTGCAGCGGCAGGCGGGTGCTGCCGATGTCGGTCGGGTAGCGATCTCTGGCCTCAATCAGCCCCACCTGGGCGCGGGCTTTTTGCAGGAGATCGATCACATCCTCGTCTTCGCCAATCAAACACTCAAACTCGGTGTGGGGGAAGCGGCGGTCAAACTGCACCAGCAGATCTTCCAGCACGTCCGGGTGCAGGGTGTCCGAGAGGACGAAGGTCAGCCGCGGTTCCGTTTCACCGGAGAGCGACACCGCCAGCTCATCCAACCGCTCGCTGGCGGCGAGGATCGCTTTGACATAGCTCAGCACCTGCTCCCCCTGTGGCGTCAGCGTCGGCTGCCGCGTTGCCCTGTCAAAGAGGGTCACGCCGAGATCGGCCTCCAGGTTGGCGATAGCGGTACTGATCGTCGACTGGCTTTTACGCAGGCGACGGGCGGCGGCGGAAAACGATCCGCTGTCGACCGCCTCCACAAAGGCGGTTAACGCTTCCGGGGAATAACGCATAATCTATCTACTTTATCGATGGTTTCTATCTTTTGTTTATCATATTTTTCCATAAAATGCCGGGTAATTTCCTGTTCAGGCTATAACTGGAGGTCGCTCGCCATGCAACAGATCCCTCATCAGCGCAAGACGCTCACGGAACGCGTTATCCACGCCATCACCTTCGAAGGACTGGCGACGCTGATCCTCGCCCCTACCGCCGCCTGGCTGATGCAGCGCTCGGTCGTCGAGATGGGCGGGCTGAGCATTCTGCTCGCCACCCTGGCGATGGTATGGAACATCATCTATAACGCGGCGTTCGATCGCCTGTGGCCGGTCTCCCGCTTTCCCCGCCAGCTGAAAGTACGTGCGCTGCACGCGCTGGGCTTTGAGACCGGATTCGTCATCATTGGCGTCACCATGGTGGCCATCGTGCTGGGCGTATCGCTGCTGCAGGCGTTTATGCTGGAGATCGGCTTCATGCTCTTCTTCCTGCCCTACACCATGGCGTTTAACTGGGTATGGGACACTCTGCGCGAGCGCGTTATCCGCCGCCGCCGCCCACGCCAGCCGGCGCGCGGGTAGTGCCCCGGGCGGATCCTCCTCGATCCGCCGCGACTTTATCACCAAAAACTATCGCAACAGACGAACCATAAATATGGTAAATTGCACTCCTTTTTTTTGGTTTACCGGTTGATAAAGTCGCATAATGTCTAAAATTTGGTCTAAAGAAGAAACTCTATGGAGTTTTGCCTTATATGGCACTGCAGTAGGCGCTGGGACGCTATTTCTACCGATCCAGCTGGGTTCGGCTGGCGCCATTGTCCTTTTCATCACCGCGCTGGTCGCCTGGCCGCTCACCTACTGGCCTCACAAAGCGCTGAGCCAGTTTATTCTCTCGGCCAATATCGCGCCGGGAACCGGGATCACCGGCGCAGTCAATCACTACTATGGTAAGAAAATTGGCAATCTGATCACCGGCCTCTATTTCCTCGCCTTCTTCGTCGTGGTGCTCATCTATGCCGTGGCCATCACCAACTCGCTGGCCGAGCAGGTGGCGCACCGTACGCCGGTGACCCCCGCGCTGCGCGCGCTACTGAGCCTGGGCGTCGTGCTGGTCCTCAACCTGATCTTTCTCATGGGACGGCAGGTCACCATCAGGGTAATGGGCTTTCTGGTCTTCCCGCTTATCGCCTGCTTCCTGTTTCTCTCCCTCTATTTAATCCGCGACTGGCATCCCGAGCACCTCACCAGCCAGATGCAGTTCAGCACCCACACGCTCCACCAGATCTGGATCTCCATTCCCGTGATGGTTTTCGCTTTTAGCCATACGCCGATCATTTCTACTTTTGCTATCGACCAGCAGGAGAAACATGGCGACCTGGCCATGGGTAAATGCAAAAAAATCATGAAGGTGGCCTACACCATCATCTGCGCCAGCGTGCTGTTTTTCGTCTTCAGCTGTCTGCTGGCGATCCCGGCGACCTATATTGAAAGCGCCCGCGATCAGGGGGTGACCATCCTCTCCGCCCTGTCGATGGTGCCAGGCGCCCCCGGCTGGCTGGCGGTGACCGGCATCATCGTCGCCGTGGTCGCCATGTCGAAATCCTTCCTTGGCACCTACTTCGGGGTGATTGAAGGCGCCAGCGAAATCGTCAAGAGTTCGCTGGCGCTGGTCGGCGTGCGTAAGAGCCGCGCTTTCAATCGGGCGATGTCGATCCTGCTGGTCTCCGCCTTCACCTTTGCGGTGTGCTTTATCAACCCGAATGCCATTTCGATGATCTACGCCATCAGCGGGCCGCTTATCGCCATGATCCTGTTTATCATGCCCACGCTGTCCACCTGGCTTATTCCGGCGCTTAAACCGTACCGCTCGGTGGGTAACGCCATTACGCTGGTGGTCGGCCTGCTCTGCGTTTCAGTGATGTTCTTCGGCTAATCGCCTCTGGCGGCAGCGGCTTATCTGAGCCGCTGCCGCACATTCTGACAACATTCTCGCCCTTCCCTTTCCCCTGAGCGGATTACACTTACGGCTTAGTCACCGTAAGGAGAGTTCGTATGTCCAGTGTCACCTTATCCGGTCGCGGCACGCTCGGCGATCGCCAGGTTTATCGGTTGGGTTATGGCGCGATGCAGCTGGCCGGCCCCGGCGTCTTCGGCCCGCCGAAAGATCCCGAGGAGGCGGTGCGCGTCCTGCAGGCCGCCGTCGAGGCCGGGGTAAACCATATCGATACCTCTGATTTTTACGGTCCGCATGTGACCAATCAACTGATCCGCAAAGCGCTCCATCCCTATCCTGACGACCTGTGTATTGTCACCAAGGTTAGCGCCCGCCGCGACGAGAAGGGCAACTGGCTGCCGGCCATGTCGCCTGCCGAACTGACCCAGGCCGTCGAGGATAATTTGCGTAACCTGGGGCTCGACGTGCTGGAGGTGGTGAACCTGCGCAGTATGCTCAGCCCTCACGGCCCGGTGGAAGGCTCGCTGGAGGCGCCGCTCACTACCCTGCTGGAGCTCAAAGCGCGGGGATTGATCCGCCATATCGGCCTCAGCAACGTGACGGCAAAACAGGTCGCGGATGCGCAGAAAATGACGCCCATCGTCTGCGTGCAAAACCTCTATAACATTGCCCATCGCGCCGACGACGCGCTGATCGATGCGCTGGCCGCGCAGCACATCGCGTGGGTGCCCTTCTTCCCGCTGGGCGGTTTTACGCCGTTGCAGGCGCAGGAGCTGAACGAGGTCGCAGCCTCGCTTGAGGCGACGCCGATGCAGGTCGCCCTGGCCTGGCTGCTTCAGCGTTCACCGAATATTCTGCTGATCCCCGGCACGTCATCCCGCACGCATCTGGCGGAAAATATTGCCGCCGCGCAGCTGGTCCTGCCGGCAGACGCCCTGCGCATCCTCGATAATATCGCCACCAGCGCACGCCCCTGACCCGTGGGGAGAAAGGGGGGAACGACATCTATCCTTAATATTTGCCTGGAAAAACCTCAACACTGCTGGCACTATAGATCTTACAAATGGGGTGTGATCGACGATCGTTTTCTCATTATCCCCGTTAATCAAACTACTGTTTTTATCCTTCGACCGGTCTCCAGCATGGAGGCCGTTGTCGTTTTTGTCATGACCAAAATTTGAAACTCTTGATTACAGGAAACACAATATCGAATTCCAAGTTTATACATATCAATCTGGCTGCAAAGATAGTCAATAACATCAAACGCTCATAAAAACATCTGATTAACCCAATCAGAATGTTGCTATTGCTATAAGAAAAATCAAACGCCTCACGACAACTATTTACAAGGGAAGCACATGACAGAGGGAACGATAAAGACCAGTAAGTATGAAATTATTGCTATTTTCAGAGAGGAGTTGCGCAAACGTACTGAAATTGAAATATTTTTTAACAACACTAGTATCGTAACCCAACTGACACGTGTGGATTTTGCCGAGTTCCATATTCAGACCCATCGCAAAATCCCGCCGGGGCATAAAATTCGCTTTCTCCTGCATAGCGATTCAGGGAAAATTGAGTTTAATGCACCCCTGACAAAACATGACAATAGCGGTGTGGATAAAGGTATCCGCTACGCCTTTTCTTTGCCTGAATGTCTGCAGGTCGTACAGCGCCGCCGCGATCCCCGCTTTCGTTTACGCCACGAACATGACTTTTATTGCCGTGGTCGCCATAAAAATGGCGAAAACTATCTTTTCGATATCAAAGACATTTCAGATGGCGGCTGCGCATTGATCACCAGGACGCCGAATCTGAAATTTCTCAACCATAACGCCTTGCTGAAAAATGCTGTGCTGATGCTTGCGGAATATGGTGAGATCACCATCGACCTGGTGGTAAAGAATGTCATTGTTATCACCCTTGATGACGCCAATGAAGAGAGTGAAAGCTACTACCAGATATCCTGTCAGTTTAAGTTTCGCCATCTCGACGACCAGCGCAGAATAGAGAAGATACTGCTGGACCTGATCTTAGAAGCCAAGCGCAAAAAGAGAATCTGATACCCTTGGACAGTATATTGCTGTACTCCAATGATAATCTCATTGGTCACTCAATCTATCACTACCTTATTGATAGCCATGAAAATACCACGCGTCTGGGTTATGGCGATGTTATCCATGGGAAACATCTACCTCTGGCCCAGACGGTTATTTTCAATTTAATTAATAAGGATATTTCTGCCATCAGAATCGTCGACCTGCTGAACGCGCTCCGCCTTTCCCTGCAGCGCTGCCAGCAGCCGGTGCTGGTAGTAAAAAGCGACATTGCCGGGCTGTGCAGAGAGTTGATAACTGTTGATAATGCTATGATTATTAGCGAAAAATGTCCGTTATCTATTTTTTCTTCTATCGTCAAGCGCGCAGAGGGTGCCAGCGAGCTGCCACCGCGAAGGTTGCGCAAACAGCTTTCGCCGCGGGAGTGCCAGATCCTCGAATTGCTGATTGCCAACAATAATAACAAGCGCATTGCCGCCCTGCTCGGCATTGCCCATAAAACGGTTCACAGCCATCGTATCCATATCATGCAAAAGCTGGGCATTGATAATTCCCGCGCGATGAACCAGCGTATTGCCGCACTCCATCAATGTTAAATTATGCTCCAGTAAATCAATAGCGGATAAAGCGTACTTATTCGCTGTTGATTTACATTTCCTGCCATTCCCATTAATCATCAGGTAGCCTATAATTAGTGTATCCTCTGCCTATTGTCTGACTAACCTCGTGATGAGGGATAATGAACACTAAAATAACCGAAGACAACATTTTATCTCGTAATGATATCGCTGTACGCTACGTCTTTCAGAAAATGTTTTCCCCACAAGGTACCTTAGTCGCGGTCGAATGCCTGAGCCGCTTCGATAATCTTCCCGTCTCTCCTGAATACTTTTTTCGTCATGCTACCGCGGCGGTTCGTGAGCGTATTTTTCTCGAGCAACTGGCATTGATTGAAAAACATAAAGAATGGTTTTTACGCAACAACATTTCCGCCACGATTAACGTCGATGACCATATCCTGAATCTGCTGCGCCAGAAGGAAATAAAAGATAAAATTACCGCACTCACCTGCGTCCATTTTGAAGTGACCGAAAACGCCGAGAATCTTCTCAATAATTCCCTGGCCGCCTGGCAAAGCCCGCAAGATACCTCGCTGTGGCTCGACGACTTCGGCTCAGGCTATGCGGGGATTAACGCCATCAGAGGTTATCATTTTGACTATGTCAAAATTGATAAAGATTTTTTCTGGCATCTGATGCGCAAAGAGTCCGGCCGCCAGTTGATGGATGCGCTGGTGACCTTTTTATCCCGCAATCATCACAATGTGATTATTGAAGGTGTGGAAAGCGAAGCCCATAAAAAATGGCTGCAGGGAATGGAGTGGTTTGCCATTCAGGGGCATTACTGGCAGGAAGTTAGTATTGAACAACTGGTCGCTGACGATATTCGCAGATAAAAAAGCCGGGGATTTCCCGGCTTTTTTACATTGCTTAATTATAAACTAATTCCCACGTTGCCCAGCTGGTAATCGGTCCGCTAGTGGCACTTTTTGGCGTTGGGGAAACGTAGCCCACGTAATAGGTAAACAAGCCACCGCTGACCGCGCTTTCCTGCAAATGCACCTGATTTTGCTGCGGGTCCGTCGGGACAATTTTATTACTTTTATCCAGCGTATTATTATCATTGGTCGACAGTGCCAGATAAATATTCTGCGCCCCATCTGGCAAGGTATTGGCCAGATAGCCCGCATTCTCATTCCCAACCGCCGTCAGTAAAAAACCGTCGATCCAGCGAACGCTGACACGTCGCACTTCGTCCTGCGAGGCGGCCCCGCCATCATGGCGCAACTGGCAGTTTGACAGCGCCAGGGTAAAAGACTGCGGCTTCATAAACGCCCCGGCCCCGCGATCATGTACTTCCGCCAGACTGACCGGCGCCAGCCAGACGTTGCCATTGCCGGCATGCTGACCGCCATTCAGCGCGACGCTGCAGGAGATATCCGTCACCCGCCCGGCAAATTCGACCCGTCCGCGGTCATAATTAGTCTCGAAACCCCACGCCGAGGGGGCGGCGAGGCTGCCGCAGAATAGCAGCCACGCGATAGTGTGTTTCGGCAATCCCTTCATTCCCCCTCCCGTATTAATCGTACGTCAGGTTAAAGATCATATGCGACTCCACCTCGCCGGTGCTGGTCGTCGGCCCATACTGATAAAAGCGCGCGTGCAGCGGTATGGTGATGTAGCGAGTCTCCTGGTTGTTCAAGCGACCAACGGTGTATTTCTTATTAAACTGCAGCGGCGATCCATCCTTCAGCACCTGAATACCGACGCCTTTCGCCATGCCGCTGCCAGCCTTTTCATTGAGCAACGCGCCCATGGTCGCCGTCGTGCTGGTAGCCAGCGTTCCGGAGAACGACGTGCTGATATTGGCATACCCGGTTTCACTCAGGCCGCCGCTGCACTGCAGGTCGATATTAAAATCTTTCCCGCCCGCGGTAGTGCCCACCCCTTTCAGGTCACTGCGTCTGATGGAACCGACATCGACATTCATATTCTTCCCGCTCATCACCGTACAGGAGGGCGAGACCACGGTGATGGCGTTGGCGCTCAGATAGGTTTCGAGGATCGGGTTGCCGCCGCTCTCCCAGTCATAGGAGGTGTATTTCCCTGTTGCCAGGGTGCCGCTGCCGGTGGTCGCCGCGGTTTTAATAATCTCCAGCGTAAAGCGCGACCCCTCCAGCGAATAGTTGGTGGTACCTGATACCCGCGACGAAAAGACGTCGGGATAGACGATATTGACCGTCGCGCCGCCGCGGCTGAAACGCATGCCGATACCCGGCACGTTGGTGGAATAGATTTTATTCCCGAGGTCAGTGGCCCCTGGCGCAACAATCTTCGCCGCGAAGCGGTTGGTGCCGGAGGTACAGCGATAGCTCGCGCCGCCGGGGGCGCTCATCGTCCAGTCGCGGGTGAGGATCACCGATCCCACCGGCAGATCCGGGGGGACCACCACCCTGCCCACCACCATGTCCAGCATCACCGTCGGCGAAGTGAGGCGCGTACAGACGGCCCAGGACGAGGTGGTTCCCAGCGCCATTAAGACGATAAAAAGCGTTAGTAATTTCCTCAGCGACATACGCTATCCTTTGTTGTTTGCTGTCCCAGATCTACCGAACACTGCCCACCGCTCCACTTCACAATTGCGCGTTTGGCATTCGCATCGCTGATAAACATCATGCTGCCCTGGCCGACAACGCCGATCTCCTTACCGTCAGGGGAGAAAATACTCGCCGCAAACGGCAGCGGCTCATGGTTCGCCTGGCGCACCTGCAGCGTGAGGTTGTTCTGCACCGTGGTGCCGAACGCCACCTTAACCACGCTGCCTTCCCACGGCACAACCTGCGCCACGGTGCGATCGAAGGCGACATCGTCAAGGCTGCCTTTCGGGTCGATCTCGACGGCGTTAATCCGGTACGGGCGCAGATACGGCAGGATGGCGTAACCATTGCTGTCCACGCGGGTGCCCGGCGATCCCGGGAGCATGGCGCCGGCAGCGTCTTTGGCTTCAATCAGCGCCATCGTCGAACCGCTTTCCGGCGAGAGCACCACGCCGCCGCTATGGGCGATCATCGTCCCGCTGGCGCCCAGGCCGCTCTGGCGATAGCCTTCACCCTGGCTGTAGCTGCCGTTGAGCGTGGTCCATGGCGTACGGTAGCTGCCGTTGAGCGCCACATCGTGCTGGCCGCCGGTGGCCGTGGTGGTCGACACGCCGTAGTTAAGGTTGTTTTCACTGTCCAGCGAACCGTTGATACCAATCTGCGAGCTGGCAAAGCGCGAGTTGTTGAACGAGGTGTTCGACGTCAGGTTGGCAGTACGGTTATCGCCAAACCACAGCGGGTAGCTGAAGTTGAGTGAAATACGATCGTCGCGGCGATGACCGGAGCTGTCTGGCGTGTAAACGCGCTGCGCGCTCGCCGACCAGGAGAGACGACCAAATGAGTTGTTGTAGCTGACCTGATACTGCTTCTCGGTCCCGGAGCGGTTCCAGTAGTCGGAGACGCGACCGCTCAGATAAAACCCGCCCCAGCCGTCCGGCAGGTTCTGGTTCACGGTGAAGGTCATGCCGTTTTTCTGCCGCCACAGGTTGTAGTTGCTGCGGCTGTTTTTTTCCTGATCGACGGCATACAGCGCGTCGTTGAGGTTGTAATAGCCTTTTGTCGAATAGCGGTACGCCGCCAGCACGATGCTGGTCTGGGTATCGGTAAACATACGGTTAAAGGTGGCTCGATAGCTCTGCCCCGAATCATCATGGGTATCACTCTTCAGCCGCGAATGGGTCACGTCAAAGGAGAGCGCGCCGATGCCGGTGTTCATCCCGGTCCCCACCAGGAAGGCCTGATAGTCGTCGAAACCCGTGACCCCGGTATAGCCGGTCAGCAGATTGTTGATACCGTGCTGCCAGGTGGCCTGATAGAGCATCGGCTTGTTACGCAGAGAACTGTCGTCCACTTTACCGGCGGAAAGGGCGTAGCGGGTCATTCCCGGGCGCAGCAGCTGGGCGACGGAAGCGTAAGGCACGCTAAACACTTCCACCGAACCATCCGCCTCTTTCACTGAGACCTCAAGATCGCTGCCATAGCCGGAAGGATAGACATCCTGCAGGGTAAACGGCCCGGGCGGAACGGTGGTCTGATAGATAATGTTGCTGCCCTGGCGCACGGTGACGAGGGCGTTGCTCTGCGCCACGCCGCGAATTTCCGGGGCATACGAGCGCATGCCGTCCGGGAACATATTGTCATCGGTGGAAAGGTTGACCCCACGCAGACCGATGGTGTCGAAAAATTCACCATTGGTAAAAATCTGCCCGCCGCTGACTATGGAGTTGAGTTGCGGGATGGGACGCTGGAGATAGGTCTGGTTGCTGTTCCAGTGCGCTTTGCCCTGCTGCTGCTGCCAGTTCAGGTTACCGATGTGCTTCAGCAGCCAGCCGTCCCACGACAGACCGGCGTTGACGCCAAGATAGGCGCTGCTGTTATCCGAGCCGCCGACCGAAGAGGTGTGGCTGTTCCAGGCGTTGGCCATCCAGCCCAGATTGAGCGCAGTAATGCCTTTGTCCCAGAACTCCGGGCTGACATAGTTTTTCAGACGTTGATCTTCATAGATCTGCGGCACCGAAATGTTCAACCGCAGGGAGGACTGGACCAGGTTGTCTTTGACGTTTTCTTCGTTACGCCAGGATTTAAGGCTACCGCAATAGCCTTCCTGTTCGCTCAGCTGTGGGTTCAGCTTTTCCGCAGCGATACCGTACTGCGTCAGCATCGCTTTGGTGTAGCAAACGCCAAGGTTACCGTCTTTGTCACGCGCGATGCGCAGATCGTAGCGCCCTTTCCACTCGTCGTTGGTGTAGACGTCAAGGGAGTAAGTGCCTTCGGTAATCGCGCTGGTCGAAAAGCGTGACAGGTCGACCTTTTCGCGACTGCCGACAATAAAGCCGTCGTTAAATTGATATACCGTTCCCGGGTTTTCCTGTCCGCTGGAAAATGGCGGAAAGCAGCACAGCGCGAGGGCGATCGCGGTGCTTAATCTTCCCGGGCAGAATGACCTCTGCTTCATTAGCTTTTCCCTTATTTAACGGCCACTTTCACTGCGACATCGGCGCCATAGTCATTAATGTTGTTAACGGTCAGGGTTTCGCCGCGGTTGACGGCGGAGGAGAGTGCTACCGTCTGGCTGGACTGCGGCGCCAGCATCACGGTTTTGCTGTTCAGGGCTTTACCGCCGTCGCGGGAAATACGGCTGACGGTAATGTAGAACGGCGTCGGGTTGTTGATGGCGAGACTGCTGCCGCTGGCGGTGAGCACCAGCTTCTCGGCCGCCGCATCGCGGTTGCCCAGTCCGGCAGGACGGTAAATAAATTTAAAGCGGGAACGGATCGCCAGCTGCAGCACGTTCTGGCCTTCATTTTTCTGATCGGCCACCACTGGCGGAATTTCCAGCAAATTCAGCCACCACAGTGTCTCTTTATCTTTTGCCAGACCAGCGCTGCTGCCGAGCTTAATACGCAGCGTCTGGCCGCTTTTGGCGTCAACGCGCGAGATCGGCGGGGTGATAATAAACGGGGTGGTAATGGTATCTGGTGTGGCATCGGCGTCGCCATTATCCAGCCAGGCCTGTGCCAGTGCCGGACGGTCGGCGTTATTTGAAAGCTGTACCGTTATTTCTTTTTCATTTCCTGGATAAATAAAGCGGGTACCGTTAACAATAATGTTGTTGGCATGGGCCGCAAAACTAAAAATGAAACAGAAAAAAAGGGCAATACGCTTCATGCTGACCTCAGAATAAAAATACAAGCGGCGGACATCGCCGCTTTATTATTGTTATTAACTGCCCCATACCGGGGCAGTTTTATTTTCTGGCGGAATTACTGATAGGTAATTTCGTAAGTCGCGTAGCTGTTGACCACACCGGTGGTTACCGTGGTCGGTGCGCTGGTCGCATAACCAACGTAGTAGGTGAAGCGCGCGCCATCGGCTACAGCAGCAGCATCGCCTTTCGCTTTCGGCTGAGTGCTGTCACCCGGGATGATTTTGTTGGTCAGCGCGGTGGCGTTGTCGGTAGACAGCACCAGCTGGATGTTCTGGGCACCGGAAGCTTCGGTGTTCGCCAGGTAACCCTGCTGTTTGCTGCTTGCGCCAGCCAGCAGGTTACCGCCGGTCCAGTTCACGCCCAGTTTGGTTACGTCATCCTGTTTGGTGCCGTCAGCAGCCTGGCAGTTAGAGACGTCAATGGTGAAAGATTTCGGTTTCAGGTAAGTATCCGCTGCTGCCGCTTTAACTTCAGTCAGGGTTACCGGAGACAGGTAAACGTTCGCATCGCTGCCCTGGCCGTTAACAGAAACAGTACAGGATACATCGGTAACTTTACCGAAGAAATTAACCTGGCCGCCGCCAACATTGGTATCAGCTGCATGGGCAGCAGTCATGCCAAAAAACGCGGTTGCCATTGCTGCAGAGAGAAGAACCTTTTTCATTGCCATTTCCTTGTCAGAGTGAATTACGAATCAATGAGCACACTGTGAATTCGCATAGAACCAGAAACATCAGGCGATGCTGATTTATGCCACTGCTAATAGAATCTTCGACTGACCGGGAGCCGCAATATTTAAGGCGTCAGGTGACGAACTTAAAAATATAAGTTCGCTGGTGCTATCGGCGTCAAAGAATGCTATTTATTCGCCGACAAATATACATTTGTTCACGTTTCATTAAGTTATATAACAGATATCAATCAACTATTAATAAATGGTTATTGATAGGTGAAAACGAGGCAGTGGTTGTTTACAGCGCAGGAAGTCTAACGCAAGACCATAAGAGAAATGACCGTAACAGCATGCCGAAAAAGCCGTCGGGAAGCCATCGCGATAAGTCTGAATCCGTCCTGAAAGTGGTGAAAATAGCACCAATCCATTCACGCATTGAATGACCTCAGCGTGAATGAGGCGCATTCCTTCCCCTGAATGTGAGCAGTTCGTCCGATATCCCCTTCCAGAGGGAAATATTTAATCCATTGTTTTTAAAGTAAAAAAATAAATTCATTCATCTCTTTGTCATCTTTTCATCATCTCACCGCCATAAAAATGTGATCTAAATCGCACTTTTTGCAACGCACGTTATAGTTAGCAGACTTATTATAAGTCCATCGAAAGCAAACACGCTTTCCACCATAAAAGTTAAAAGGACAAACACCATGAAAAACGTAAAATTACTCGCCGCTGCCGGTATGCTCTCCCTGGTTTCTTTTGCTAGCTTCGCTCATCCGGTGAGCGTGACAGCAGATACCCTGGACAGCGCAGAAGCGAAAATCGCGACCATTGCGAAAGAACAAGGCGCTTCCTACCACATCACCGAAGCGTACACCGGCAACCAGGTCCATATGACCGCCGAGCTGTCTAAATAAGCGAATGGTTGCAGAGGGAGCTGCCGGACAGGCCGCCTGCGGGTGGCTGGTCTGGCTCCCGCCGCCCACCCCGTACGCAGCAATGTCGAGCCCCGTTATGGGGCTTTTTTCGTTTTTGCTCCCGCCGCCTGGCGCGCCAGCGCGCGCTGGATAGACAGCACGCTCGCCAGCACCACGATCAACCCCACCAGCGCCATCCCCTGGATCTTTTGTCCAAGGAAAATCCATCCCAGCACCACAGCGGTCACCGGGCTCAGCAGACTCATCGCCGACACCGCCACCGGCGAGAGGCGGCCAATCCCCCGGAACCACAGGCCATAGGCCAGCATGGCGCCCGCGACGCACAGCCACAGATAGCCTGCGACCTGCAGCGCTGTCACCTGATGCAGAGGGGGGTCAACAATCAGCGCCACCGGGGCCAGCACCACTCCCCCAATCGCCAGCTGCCAGCCGGTCAACGCGACAATCGGCAAGGAGAGCGCCCAGCGGCGGGAAAGCCAGGTGCCCAGCGCCATACTGATCGCGCCGAGAAACGCCGCGCCGATCCCCAGCGGGTCGAGGACGGTGTGCGGCGACAGCAGCAGCATGGCCATACCGAGTATACCGGCGATGGCGGAGAACACCGCCAGCCAGGGCGAGCGCTGCCGATCAACGCACCAGGCGAGGAGCATCACCAGCAGCGGCTGGATCGCGCCAATCACCGCCGCCAGTCCACCGGGTAAGCGATAGGCAGCGATAAACAGCAGCGCCTGGAAAGCGCCGATATTTAAAATGCCGGTAACGATAAGCTTTGCCCACTCGCCGCGCTGCGGGAAACGACGGCTCCAGATCAGCAGGGCGATGCCTGCCGGCAACACCCTCAGCAGCGCAGCGATAAATGGCCGATCGGGAGGAAGGAACTGGGAGGTGACGATATAGGTCGTCCCCCAGATAGCGGGCGCCAGCGCGGTGAGCAGTAAGTCGATCATCAGACTACGTGAGAGAAAAGCCATGATTTTATCTTCACTTCAAGCTAAATTGGTGACTGAAGTATGTACCGACAAGTATCTTGATATCAAGACAAGTGAGCACTGATGGACAAATCACCCGCGATCGACGCCGTGGATCGCATTCTCGCCCAGTGGCAGCGGGAGCGACCGGATCTGGACTGCAGCCCAATGGGACCGATAGGCCGCCTGAAACGATGCGCCATGCTGCTGGAGCCGCAGGTGGAAGTGGCCTTTACGCGCCACGATCTGGTGCGCTGGGAGTTTGATATGCTGGCGACGCTGCGCCGCGCCGGCCCCCCTTTCACTCTTTCGCCGACCCAGCTCTTCTCCACGCTGATGATCACCTCCGGCACCATGACTCATCGCCTGAAGGCGCTGGAGAAACGCGGATTTATTACCCGCCTGCCGAACCCGGAGGATGCCCGCAGTATGCTGGTCGCCCTGACCCCTGTCGGGCGTGAGCGGATCGATGAGGCGGTGGAAACGCATGTCGATAATGAACGGCAGCTGCTGGCAGGACTCAGTGACAGCGAACGCCTGCAACTGGATCAGGCGCTACGGGTATTGATGCACCTGCTGGAAAGTCGTTAACAGCCGGCGGCGATAAAGTCGCCGTTGGCGCTGATCGGCACCACGGTGAAAAACAACCCGGCGGCAAAGAGGATCAGCGCCAGCCCGCCGAGGATCTTCACCAGCGGCACCAACCAGGGCCGCGGACGCCTCCCCACCGTCAGCCTGTTGACCGCCCGGTGGCGGGCATAGTGCACCGTCAGTGACAGCGCGAGGATCGAAAGTCCGGTACCCAGCGCCATGGTCATCACCGCGGCGATGCCCCAGCTGACAATCCCCAGCGCGTTGGCGAACAGCAAAATCATGATTGCCCCGCTGCAGGGGCGGGCGCCGATGGCCAGCACCACGCCAAGGCGTGTCTTCCAGTCGGCGCCGTGCAGATCGTGCCCCACGCCGTGGTGGCCGCAGCCGCACGAGGCATCATGCTGATGCGCCGGTGTTATGGCGCTAAGCACTCTCTTGCCCGGCCCCAGGCTCTGCAGCGCGCGAAAGATAATGTAAATTCCAAAGGCGCCGATGGTCAGGGCGCTGATCTTCTCAACGTACCAGCGGCTGGCGCTGAGATCGCCGGCGGCCAGATTCAGTCCTACCGCGAGAATAAAGACAAAGAGGATGGCGCTGACGCCCTGCAACAGGCTGCCGAGAAAGGGCACCACCCGCGCCGCCGTCAGGCTCTCCTGGTTGGTGCTCAGGTAAGTCGTGACGATAAACTTGCCGTGACCCGGCCCGATGGCGTGCAGCACGCCGTAGAGAAAGGCGCCCACTAACAGCCAGACGCCGCCGCTGTACTGGTGATTATTCAGCAGCAAAAGATACATCACCAGATAGCGATGTAAGGTTATTTGGGTGGCGAGGCACCACTGGAGAAAATCGCCCCAGTGGCTATGCAACATGGTGCCGGCCACCAGCAAAAGGAGCCCGCCGCTCCCGGCCGCCAGCAGGCGCCAGTCGCGCTGCGCAATCGGAGTATTCATCATTATGCCATTGCGTAAAGAGGTTATCTCACCGGACGGCGAACTCACGTCCGGCGAGCGGTCTGTCTGCCCTGTCGGCCAGGGAAAGCGATATGCCGCCCCTGACAGATAGAGATAACATTAGCCTGGGCTGGCGTCGACAGGCAAAGCGGGGTTAGTTGTTGTTGACCACGATGATGACCCGGCTTTTAATCTCTCCGGTACGAATATTCTCGCCATACTTCATTGGCTTGATATTCAGTGTAATCGGATTTTTGCCGTGCACGGCTTCCTGTGGCGTTTCGTACAGGTAGCCATTGTCATACTGGATATCCGCCCCGCTGGCATCCTGAATATGGAACCCGACCTCACCGGCGCCGGTGGCAGATAATTCCTCATCGTTAGCTAACACCTGACCGTTTTTCAGTCCCGATGCGCTCCTGAACGAGTACTCAATCTTGCCCGGCGTCAGCTCCAGCACACCGGACTCCCCCTGGCGACAGTCGATATTGATCACCTCCGGGCGGTACGCTACGGTTCCCTGTTTAATATCGATGAAATTATATTCACCCATTTTGATTTCCGTCGTCGGATTCTCAAAACCACAGGTCATCACGTTGATTTGCAAAATGATATGATAAATATAGGTAATGGGGATATCGGTGCACTCTTTATCCTTATTCTGACAATATCTTAGATTGAGTTTATAACTTACCGTAAAGGGCTGACCGGGGGTGATGACCGGCCTGCCTGCGACCTCTCCCTTACTGATGGCATAGCTAATAGAGGCGGTATCATTAAAAATGTCAGACAATTTATAGTGAATTTTTTCGGTCAAATCGGTGCCGGAAATATTATGCGGCGACAGGTCGAATTTAATTTTATATTTTTCGTGGCCCACCAGGAAATTATACTCGGTGCTGTGCTGCGCCTCTCCTGTCAGGGTAATCACGACGTTCTGTAATGACTGACAAACAAACAGCCAGTCATCATTGGTAAAGGTGCCTTCGCGTAACGCCAAAGTACCGGAGAGGGTGACGGGTTTGAAAATATAGGTACCGTACCCCTCAATCCCTTTCTGGATATGACTGGTGTTCAGGTCGCAGTTCCCCGCCCAGGCGCCAAAGGTACTGAAGGTGAATAGCAGAAACAGTAGCCATCTCATCGTAATATTCCTTTACCGGCAGACATAGGTCTGCTCTTCATCAATGGTTTGTTTAAAGGTGATCGTGCAGTACTGATTATTTGCTTTATCAACAGCCACTTTCAGCGTCGACGGAAGAGTATCCGTGCGGATGTATAATAAGCTGCCCTGGCCCACGACCCCGACATTCTGCCCCTGGTTATCCTCGATTTCATAACCAAACGGCAGCGGCTCACCAGCAGCTCGACGAGCATGAATCAACCACGGCTTACGCTGGTCGGTATCAAAGTGGCTAACCACCACAGCGCCCCGATACGGGGCCACCATTTTCCGGTTGCCTTTCAGTTCCGTTGTACTGTGGGAATCCGACACATCCAGCATCAGGGCGTTTTCACGGAACGGAGTGAGGTTGTCGTAGAGCACGATCCCTTTCCCGTTGGTGGTGCGGTATTTCTGACCATTGACATAAGCCCCCTCCAGCCCCGGCGCCTGCAAAATCGCGAAGGTGTCTGATAACCGATTCGCCAGGCTGACGCCCCCGGACCAAAGCACCACGCCTCCGGAGAGGCTTCCGCTGGCCTGGGTGTAGTTTGACGACTGGCTGTAACTTCCGCTCAGTGTGGCCAGCGGGGCATTCCAGGTGAGGTTGGCCCCGGCAGCGGTTTCATTATTTTGCTGCTGATGACTGAGATTAACCCCGTAGCTGAACTGATCGCGGGAGCCGGCAATGCCGTTCAGTCCGGTGTTATTGGAGGCAAAGCCACTGTTATCGAAGGTAGTGGAGTTAGACAGATTCAACCGACGACGCGGCGCGGTCAGGTCGTCCCCCCAACTGAACGGAATGGAGAAATAAAGATTAAATCGCTTATCCTGGTGATGATATTCGTCATAGGTTTGGCTGGCCGATAGCGTATAGGTCAGCCGCTGCCAGGTATTCGAATAGCCGAGCTGATAATCTTTATTGCTGCCGCTTTTTCCCCAGTAGTCGCGCCACAGGGCGCTTAGGGAAATCGCGCCATAGCCCGCCGGGAGCGCCTGGCTCAAACTGGCCGACAGGGAATTTTTCCTGCCGAAATCATATTGATAATAATCGGCAATATCGTAGACATCATTTTCGTCACGGTGATAGTGGGTTCTGTTCTTCGCCCACACGTGATCGTTAAAGGTGCGGTAATCCCGGCTGGAATAGCGGTAGGCCGCCAGGCCAAAACGGGTCTGGGTTGGCGTCAGGAATTTACTGTAAGCTACCTGATAGCTTTGTCCATCATAGGTGCCGTTATCCTGCTCGCTATGCGACTGGGTGGCATCGACGGAAATAGCGCCGAGCCAGGTATTCCAGCCGGTCCCTAAAGTAAAAGCAGAATAGTGATTCGACAGCATCGAACCACCGTACAGCGTCAGCAGGTTGTTCAAACCATACTGATAGGTCCCCTGGATAAAATCAGCCTGCCGATCGGCCCCCTCAATATGGCTGCGTCCGGCAGCAAGATCGTATTTCGAGACACCTGCCTGCAGCATGTTGGGAACGGAAGAAAAGGGCACCAGATAGCTGGTGATCGTCCCGTCAGCTTCTCTGATGCTCACGTCAAGGTCGGCCCCGCCGCCGGCCATCTGTAAATCAGCAATAGCAAAGGGACCGGGCGGCACCTCTTTCTGATAAATGACAAAGCCATTTTGCTCAATGGTGACCAGGGCATTGCTTTGCGCAATCCCCTGAACGATCGGCGTAAAGTTGCGCCTGGAGTTGGGCAACATTTGCATATCGCGATATAAGCGCACCCCGCGAAAGCGCACGGTGTCGAAAATATCGCCTGATGTGTACATATCCCCGGCGCGAAGCGTACTCTCTATCTCGCCGAAGCCTCTCTCCAGATAAAGCGTGTTACTTTTCCACTCACCGGCGCCAGAATCATTGTTGTTATAGCTGGCGTCAGAGTGCAGTTGCCATCCCAATAGATTTAAACCGCTGGTAAAACGGGCAAAGGTACTTTTGTTATTCCCGGCGCTTTTATAATCGCTGTAATACTGACTGGCATAATAGGACGTATAGAAGGCATTGACCCCGCGGTCCCAGCTTTCCGGGGAAGCATAGCCTGCTTCCAGTTCATTAACAAAAGCCTGCGGGACAGTGAGCGCGAGGGTCAGGGTGGAGATATCAAAATGATATTTCCCCCCCTGCACAGCCTCGCGTAGCGTGATGCATTGCGCCTGGTTCTTATTGTCCAGCCCCTCGGCTTTAATACCGAGCTGCTGCAGTTGGGAGTGCGACAAGCAGCTTTCCCCTGGCTGCTCCTTCACCGTCAGGTCATACTTCCCACGCCACTTGTTATTGACATACACATCCAGGTTATATTCACCCGCAACCGGCGCGTCATCTGTAAACTGATAGTGACTGTCTTTGACCCCTTTCATTCCGCCGAACATAAAGTTGGTATCAAAGGTCTCTTCTGCCGCCAGAGCTTCAGCAAATAACGATGCTATAATCGCCAGGGCAAGTGATGTCATCCTTAACATAACCACCTCTTTTTATTTTACGCCGATGCTATCACTAATATAATTTCCATGATCATCAATAATCGTTATATTATATTGTCTGGCACCGGTGCCACTGAGGGTAATCATCTGTTGTGAAAATGGCGCCAGCATAATAGCTTTACTGCTTGCCTTCACATTATTCATTTTAATTTCAGGGATCGTGATCCAGTTTGCACTGTTATTTTTAACCAGTACATTTTTGCCTTTTTGCTGCAGGCCTAAATGATGAAAACTGGCCTGCGTAACGCCAGCGACACCTTCCGGGCGATAAAACAACTTAATTCGGTTTTGGATCGCAAATTTCACCACATTCTTACCATCGTTCACGCTGGCATTGGGTGGAATATCGAGGACATTGAGGTAAAATAAACTTTCCTGGTTTTGCGGTAACGTATTGGATAATGCTTTTATTTTAAGCTGCTGACCGGTATTGGCTCTAACGCGCACCACCGGCGGTGAAATAAGAAAAGGAACGCGGATATTCTCCGGAGCAATGGAAGTATTACCGTCGTCGATCCACGCCTGTACCAGGGCGCCGCGATCGCCGCGATTCATTAACTGCACCATCACCTCATTTTTACCGGCCGGATAAATAACGCGCGTCCCATAGATCACAATACCCGCCTGCGCGGGGATAATGAAAAATGTCAGTAGCAGCAGAATGAATCCTTTCATCTCTTTCACTCCATGTAAACAGAGACCCGGCGAACGCCCTGCGTCTCGCCGGGTGACAACATCACTCGGTTACCACGGTCAGCGTAAGGGTTGACTCAACATCGCCCTGGGTGACTGCGTTACCTGCGGCCACCAGCGCATACTGCGCTGAAAAATCAATGGTATATACACCGTTCTCATCAGGATCCCCATTAAGAGGAATCAGCGAGTTGGCGTTTAGTTCGGCGTTATTCGCTGTCACCACAAAGCCGACGCCGGATGCGCCACCCGCTACGGTATTTTTAGTGATGTTCGGGTAAGTCGTATCAAACTGGTTACGTGCCAGGCTGATTTTCGGCGCAGTACCGGTACATTTTAATTTTAATGGCACCGTGGTGCTGTTTTTAATCCCGGTATAGGTGGCGCCGGCATTGAGACCAGCAAGACTTTCCTGCCCGACCTGGTTCATCGTAATAGTGGTAGAGTTGTTGCCGTCAAGAAACTGACAAGTGGTACCCACAACGCGTCCGGTGATAATAACTTCACCCTGGTCAGTATCCGCAAAAGCACCGGCACTCATAAATACGGTAGACAGGACTGCTGCAGCAACAGTTAAACGCTTCATAAAATAGTTCCTTTTATTTGTTTATCCATTTGGTTTGTGAGATGAGAAAAAACTCATGAGTTAAATATTGCACGCGATTTAACCATTCACAACATGCTTATTTAATTCACTTGACCAATATCAAGCCAATTAATTCATTATGTCTACGACTCATCCAAAGGCCATAGTGTTTATATATTGTTAAAAGACAATAAAAACATATACATCAGAAACAACTGAACTCCATTTAATAAAAAACAAAGTTGCCACAGACAACGATGCATTTTGTGCTATCCTCGCTTAAACCATATGATAACTTTATAATTAGCTGCTAATTATTTATTGTGTTTATAAAAACAGAAGGCCATCCTAATGAAAAAAGGCTTACTTGCCCTGGTCTGCGTCGCGCTGCTGGTGCCATCGCTTTCGGCGCAGGCGACCTGGCGCGGCGAAAAGCGCCAGGACGCCCGCGATATCCGTCAGGATAGTCGCGAGCAAGGTCGTGATACCAAGCAGGAATGCGTCCGCAATAACAATCAAAGCAACGCCAGCTGCCGTCACGATAAACGGGAAAACCGCCGTGAAGGTCGTCAGGAAGCACGTGACGAAAAATGGTGAACCTGCAGGCTTCGACGTCTCCAGGACGTAAGTCCTCCCGCCGCCGGAGCCTTTAACGCCCCCTCATACTTCAGCTGTCTGGCTGACGTTTTCTGCCTGCACCTTATTCTTAGCATAGAGCAGAATATTCCCACCTAATCGTCAGACATTATCCCGATACTCATGATGCCCCCTTTTCTTCCAGCCCACTGATATCGCCGCTACCGGCGCTTACCGTGCCTGATTCCTATCAACTTTACTCCCCTTTAGATTAAGCTTATTTTCTGAAATACAGCGTAAAGTGCCCTCATACAGACAATGGCTATTATCCCCAGGCTTTTTGCAGTATGGTTTAATCGCTGTTGTAGTTTTGCAGTGAATGCTATCCAGACGATTCAGTGTTGTATTCTGTCTGAGACGTTTCTCACGCTATTCCCGGGCGTTGTCGGCGCGGGAGAGTGCTTTGCTGGCGAGATGTTGCCCAGCATGCAGGCAATAAATCATGACGGCATTGATGGCCGTCTTGCCGTGGCCGGAAGCCCGTGCCTTCATCATCATGCGGGCATCATCAAGAGGATCAGGGATGTACAGGACGTGGAAACCACCAGGAAAGCGACGCCACTTCAACCCGCTAGCCCTTTCTTTACCCTTCAGCTTGCGGCGTCTTATCGTTGGTAATGGAGATAGCCTATGATACCGCACGCTCACTCAGCGATAACGTTCAGATTTTGCCTTCACCCGGTGAAACGCTTTCGCATGAGATTAAAACGTTATCAGCACGCTGCTTCAAAATAAAAAGGCTGTCGAATTTAACAATGACCTGACGCAGGCCTGGACAGAGAAAAATATGCCTGCAATAAAAGGGAAAACCATGACGAATAACGCCGATATAAAAAAAAGGAACTTCCTGACTCAGAATGAAATCGAGTCTTTACTTAAAGCCGCCGATACCGGCCTCTATGCCGCACGGAATTATTGCCTGACATTACTATGCTTCATCCATGGTCTGCGAGCCAGCGAGATCTGCCGTCTACGAATATCGGATATCGACCTTGCTGCCCGATGTGTTTATATCCATCGGCTCAAAAAGGGGTTTTCGACCACTCATCCGTTGCTGGAGAAAGAGATCCACGCCCTAAAGCGATGGCTGGCCATTCGCAACAGCTGGCCGCAGGCAGCCAGCGAATGGCTGTTTCTCTCCCGCAAAGGTAATCCCCTTTCACGCCAGCAGTTTTATCAGATTATCGCCTCATCAGGGGATCTTGCGGGATTACCGCTGGAGATCCACCCGCACATGCTGCGCCACTCCTGTGGCTTTGCGCTGGCCAATATGGGGATCGATACCCGTTTGATCCAGGATTACCTCGGGCATCGCAATATCCGCCATACCGTCTGGTATACCGCCAGCAACGCGGGGCGCTTCTATGGCATTTGGGACAATACGCGCGACAAACAGCGATCGTCTTTGATCTAATAACCTTGACGCCACGGATGGCGTTGTCCCGCAACCTGCCCGAAAATTAAAATATTTATTATCATTAACCCTGCGTTAATTATGCTTACTGTTCCCGCAAGTTCTTATTTATTCCCTCCAGCTCCGCGCCAATTTAACCCTGTGTTCATTCTGGATTTGACCAAATTATTTATTGCTCGAACAAAATTTCTGCACCGCTTTTTTCAATTACAGCACTTATCAGAAAAAAGTCCTTTTAATTTATGCACCTGGCGATAACATCTATAGATGCTATTGAGACAACCATTAAAATCTTTAAAATTAAGAATTATCGCCCGGCGATATTTTTAGTATCAGTCAATGTAATGTGCTATCTATTCGTGGTTAATCAACTTCACCCTACAACGTTTTAGCATTACGTATTCTTTTCGTCATGGCGTAAGGTTTCGCCGTGACGGTCATTCATCCCCTTTTTCAGGAGCCAATATTGTGAACCGACGTCGTTTTCTTACCGCCAAAGAAGTTCAGGCAATGATGCAGGCCGCTCGACAGGGACCCACCGGCGAACGGGACTACTGTCTCATCCTGCTTGCCTTTCGTCACGGCATGCGCATCAGCGAACTGCTGGATCTGCACTATCACGATCTGGATCTGCATGAAGGACGGGTCAATGTGCGGCGGCTAAAGAATGGTTTTTCGACTATTCATCCGCTGCGCTTTGATGAGCGCGAGGCGATCGAACGCTGGAGTCTGGTCCGCGCCGGCTGGAAAGCGGCGGCAAAAACCGACGCGCTGTTTATCTCTCGTCGCGGAACGCCACTCTCACGCCAGCAAGCGTATCGTATTATTCGCTCCGCCGGCGAAAATGCGGGCACCGTCACGCACACGCACCCCCATATGCTGCGTCACGCCTGCGGCTATGAACTGGCGGAAAGAGGTACAGATACCCGTTTGATACAGGATTATCTGGGACATCGTAATATTCGTCACACGGTACGCTACACCGCCAGTAATGCGGCACGTTTTGCCGGAATTTGGGAAAGAAATAATCTTCTAGAGGAAAAAGGCCTGCAACAGAAAAATGATTTAACTGATTGATTTAATGCAATATAATTAATTACGAACAGGTCAATTGGGGCCAAACTGTTTATATCATAAAAATGTTTTGTAATGTTTTGCAACTCACTGCGCCATATTTCTGCAGAAAAAATCATATTGTATTGATTATTATGCGTTTTTAATCCCGCAATCACTCACTTTTCTCTCATCAGATTCCAGCTGTACCGGCGATCCTTCGCCAGCACCATCGCTATACCTTTCGCACTCCCTCCCACTACGACAGATAATATACCCACAAAAAGCCAATTATACAGAATTTAAAACCACAAAAACGCCATAGTAAAACCAAAAACAGGTCACTTATCCTGACGAGTCAAAATGGCCCCAATTGTCTCATCAGTTGGGTGAAAACTGTGCAGAGCCGGCAGCCTGACTACTCGGCTGGAATCTGAAATGCCTGGAAGGCACATCGGCTGCCAATCCGGTTCGTTATTTCGACATCGTTCAAAGGAAAACAGTATGAAAATCAAAACACTGGCAATGGTTGTTGTGTCAGCCCTGTCTCTGAGCTCCGCGGCGGCGCTGGCCGATACCACCACGGTCAACGGCGGGACAGTGCATTTTAAAGGGGAAGTCGTCAATGCGGCCTGTGCGGTGGATGCCGGCTCTATCGATCAAACCGTCCAGTTAGGTCAGGTGCGTTCCGCGAAACTTGCCACCGCGGGTAGCACCAGCTCCTCCGTCGGTTTCAACATCCAGCTGGATGACTGCGACACCACAGTGGCGACCAAAGCATCTGTCGCTTTCTCCGGTACCGCCATTGACAGCAGCAACACCACCGTTCTGGCACTGCAAAACTCTGCCGCTGGCGGCGCAACCAACGTTGGCGTGCAGATCCTCGACAACACCGGCACGCCACTGGCGCTGGACGGGGCCACCTTCAGTGCCGCGACCACCCTGAATGACGGCACCAACATTATCCCGTTCCAGGCGCGTTACTACGCGACCGGCGCAGCGACCGCCGGTACGGCGAACGCGGATGCCACGTTCAAAGTGCAGTACGAGTAAGGCCCGATCCACGCAGGGAGGCAATCAGGGCCAGGAGGGCCCGCTCTCTATTTCCAACTGGAGTGAAACGATGCAGGGAATGAAATCAGGTCTGCTGCTGCTACTACCCCCGCTGGCCCTGGCTGGTAATCAGTGGAACGTCACGCTGCCTGGGGGCAGCATGCGTTTTCAGGGCCTGATTATGGCGAGTTCCTGCCGCGTCGAAGCGGGCGATCGGCAGATGACAGTCAATCTGGGGCAGATCAGCAGTAACCGATTTCATGATGTCGGGGAAGACAGTAACCCGATCCCTTTCGCGATTCATTTACAGGATTGCAGTACCGCAGTCAGCCAGCATGTGGGCGTGGCATTTCACGGTGTGGCTGATGGTAAAAATCCCGATGTGCTCTCGGTGGGCGAAGGCCCGGGGATCGCCAGCGGGATTGGCATTGCGCTGTTCGACAGTCAGGGCCAGCAGCTGCCGCTCAATCGTCCGCCGGATCGCTGGGTGCCGCTCTACCGCGGACCGACGACGCTCAATTTTGTCGCCAAATATCGGGCGACCGGACGCCAGGTCACCGGCGGCGCGGCCAACGCCCAGGCCTGGTTCTCATTGACCTATCAGTAATTAATCCGCAGACAAACAGGACAACACGGTGAGCAGACAAGGAGATAACGTGAGAAAAATGGCAACGACGACACGCGGCATACTGGCGGGATGTTTACTTTTCGTCGCCGGTGCGTTGAGCGCCAGCGCGCAGGCGGGCGTCGCGCTTGGCGCGACCCGGGTTATCTACCCGGCGGGACAGAAACAAGTCCAGCTCGCGGTGACCAATAATGATGACAACAGCACCTGGCTTATTCAGTCATGGGTGGAAAATGCCGATGGTCAGCGAGACGGCCGGTTTGTCATCACTCCCCCGCTGTTTGCCATGCAGGGCAAAAAAGAGAACACCCTGCGCATTATCGACGCCACCAATAACCAGCTGCCGCAGGATCGGGAAAGCCTGTTCTGGATGAACGTGAAGGCGATCCCCTCGATGGATAAATCCAAGCTCAGCGACAATACCCTGCAGCTGGCGATTATCAGCCGCATCAAGCTCTACTACCGTCCGGGAAAACTGGCCCTGCCCCCGGATCAGGCAGCGGAAAAGCTGACCTTTAGCCGCAGCGGATCGTCGCTGACGCTGACGAACCCAACCCCTTATTACCTGACGGTGACCGAACTGAACGCCGGGACGCGCATTCTGGAAAACGCCCTCGTGCCGCCGATGGGCAAAACCAGCGTCAAGCTGCCCGCAGATGCCGGGAACACCATCACCTATCGCACGATTAACGATTACGGCGCGCTGACGCCGAAAATGAATGGCGTACTGCGTTAACCCAGAGTACCCCGCCGCGCGGGCCACGCTGCGCATGACCAGAAGCACTGACAGCCGGGCAACGTCGGACCGGAGGGATTATGTCACATCGAAAATATGGACTGGACCATTGGGGTTGCCGAAGCGCCCGGCGCCTGATTACTCCGGCGCTGACGCTGTGGCTCAGCTCACTGCCGTTTGCCGCGCTGGCGGACCTCTATTTTAACCCCCGCTTTTTAGCTGACGATCCGGCGGCGGTGGCTGACCTGTCGGGATTTGAAAAAGGCCAGGAGGTGCCTCCAGGCACCTATCGCGTCGATATTTATCTCAACAATGGTTTTATGACCACCCGGGACGTCACTTTCCAGGCCGACGCGCAGGGCCATGGTATGTCACCCTGTCTGACGCGCGGCCAGCTGGCGAGCATGGGCGTGGATACCGGGCGGGTGCCGGGCATGGCGACGCTGGACAGCGCAGCCTGCGTGCCGCTAACGACGCTTATCAGCGAAGCCACTACGCGCTTTGACGTTGGCCAACAGCGTCTGTATCTCACCGTGCCCCAGGCATTTATGGGCACCCGCGCGCGCGGCTATATTCCGCCGGAGCTGTGGGATGACGGTATCACCGCCGGGCTGATTAACTATAACTTCACGGGCAATAACGTCCATAACACCACGGGTGGCAGCAGCCGTTACGCCTATCTGAATCTGCAGAGCGGCCTGAACGTTGGCGCCTGGCGTCTGCGCGATAACAGCACGTGGAGCTACAGTAGCGGCAGCGGCAGCGCTTCCTCCAGTGAAAACCGCTGGCAGCACGTTAACAGCTGGCTTGAGCGGGACATCACGCCTCTGCGTTCGCGACTCACCCTCGGGGACAGCTATACCAACGGCGATGTCTTCGACGGGATCAATTTCCGCGGCGCCCAGCTGGCCTCGGACGACAATATGCTACCGGACAGCCAGAAAGGCTTCGCGCCGGTGATCCACGGGATCGCCCGCGGCACGGCGCAGGTGTCAATCAGGCAAAACGGCTATGAAATCTACCAGAGTACGGTGCCACCGGGGCCGTTTACCATCGACGATCTCTACGCCGCGGGCAATGGCGGCGATCTGCAGGTCACGATTAAAGAAGCGGATGGCTCCCGCCAGGTCTTCAGCGTGCCCTGGTCAACGGTGCCGGTGCTGCAGCGTGAAGGCCATACCCGCTTCGCCCTCACCGCCGGGGAGTACCGCAGCGGCAACAGCCAGCAGGAGACGCCCGATTTTTTCCAGAGTACGGCCATGCATGGCCTGCCGGCGGGCTGGACCCTGTACGGCGGCACTCAGCTGGCGGACCGCTATCGCGCCTTTAACCTTGGGGTGGGGAAAAATATGGGCTATTTCGGCGCCCTGTCGCTGGATATCACCCAGGCCAACGCCACGCTGGCGGACGACAGCGAGCATCAGGGGCAGTCGGTGCGTTTTCTCTATAACAAATCCCTGGATGAGACCGGGACTAACC
This sequence comes from Klebsiella sp. H-Nf2, assembly GCF_002806645.1. Taxonomy (NCBI): domain Bacteria; kingdom Pseudomonadati; phylum Pseudomonadota; class Gammaproteobacteria; order Enterobacterales; family Enterobacteriaceae; genus Klebsiella; species Klebsiella sp. H-Nf2. The sequence goes on along the minus strand of NZ_PIBL01000002.1, from coordinate 352,349 downwards.
TGCAGCTGGTGGGCTACCGCTACTCCACCCGCGGCTACTATAACTTTGCCGATACCACCTACCGCCGGATGAGCGGCTACAGCGTGGAAACCCAGGACGGCGTTATCCAGGTGAAACCCAAATTTACCGACTACTACAATCTGGCTTACAGCAAGCGCGGCAAGGTGCAGCTGAGCGTGACCCAGCAGTTGGGGCGCACCGCCACCCTCTATCTGAGCGGCAGCCACCAGACCTACTGGGGTACCGACGATGCCGATGAGCAACTGCAGGCCGGCCTCAACGCCGCCGTAAACGATATCAACTGGTCGCTAAGCTACAGTCTGACCAAAAACGCCTGGCAGCAAGGGCGCGATCAGATGCTGGCGGTCAACGTCAATATCCCCTTCAGCCACTGGCTGCGTTCCGATAGCCGCTCGGTCTGGCGGCACGCCAGCGCCAGCTACAGCCTTTCGCACGATCTCAATGGCCGCATGACCAATCTGGCGGGCCTGTACGGCACCCTGCTGGAAGACAACAACCTCAGCTATAGCGTGCAGACCGGCTATGCCGGCGGCGGCAACGGCGACAGCGGGAGCACAGGCTATACCGCGCTCAACTACCGCGGCGGCTACGGCAACGCCAACGTCGGCTATAGCCGCAGCGATGGCTTTAAACAGCTCTACTACGGCGTCAGCGGCGGCGTGCTGGCGCACGCCAACGGCATCACCCTGAGCCAGCCGTTGAACGATACCGTGGTGCTGGTGAAAGCCCCCGGCGCTGGCGGCGTGAAAGTGGAAAACCAGACCGGGGTACGCACCGACTGGCGCGGGTATGCCGTCCTGCCCTATGCCACCGAGTATCGCGAAAACCGGATCGCGCTGGACACCAACACCCTGGCAGACAATGTCGACCTTGATGATGCAGTGGTCAGCGTGGTGCCCACCCATGGGGCGATCGTCCGCGCCAACTTTAACGCGCAGGTGGGGATGAAGATCCTGATGACACTGACCCATCGCGGCAAACCGGTGCCGTTTGGCGCCCTCGCCACCGGCGACAGCAACCAGAGCGGCAGCATCGTCGCGGATAACGGCCAGGTCTACCTGAGCGGGATGCCGCTGGCGGGCAAGGTGCGGGTGAAATGGGGCGATGGCCCGGACGCTCAGTGCGTGGCCGATTATCGTCTGCCGCCGGAGAGTCAGCAGCAGGCGCTCAGCCAGCTGTCGGCCGCGTGCCGCTAAGGAGATCATGATGAAAACACTGCAGTATCTGCTGGGCGCCCTGCTCACCCTGGTGACGCCGTTTGCCTTCGCTGCCGATAGCACGATCACCATCAGCGGCTATGTGCGCGACAACGCCTGCGCAGTGGCCGGCGAGTCGAAGGATTTCACCGTCGATTTTCAGGACAACGCCGCGAAGCAGTTTTATGCCGTCGGGGCGACGACGACGCCGGTGCCGTTCCGCATCGTGCTGTCGCCCTGCGGCACTTCCGTCACCGCGGTGAAGGTCGGTTTCACCGGCGTGGCGGACAGCGTCAACACCAGCCTGTTAAAACTCGATGTCGGCGCCTCGGCGGCGGCGGGAATGGGGGTGGAAATTCTCGATCAGCAGCAGTCCCGGCTGCCGGTCAATGCGCCGTCGTCAGCCATGTCCTGGACCACGCTGACGCCGGGCCAGACCAACATTCTCAACTTTTACGCCCGTCTGATGGCCACTCAGGTGCCCGTCACCGCCGGGCATGTCAATGCGACAGCGACATTCACGCTGGAATTTCAGTAAGCGGAGGCTGAAATGAAATGGACCCACGTGGGCTGGCTGCTGGCCGGCCTGTTAACCGCGAGCGCTTCCCTGCGGGCGGCCGACGTCACCCTCACCGTCAACGGGAAGGTGGTGGCCAGACCCTGCACGGTTTCCACCGTCAATGCCACCGTCGAGCTGGGCGATCTCTATACCTTTAGCCTGATCGGCGCGGGCTCGGCATCGGCCTGGCACAGCGTGGCGCTGGATCTCAGTAACTGCCCCGTGGGTACTTCACGGGTGAAGGCCACCTTCAGCGGGACGGCGGACAGCACCGGCTATTACAAAAACCAGGGAACGGCGGGCAATATTCAGCTCGAACTGCAGAGCGAGGATGGCACCACGCTGAACAATGGCAGCAGCCAGTCGGTACAGGTGGATGAGGCCAGCCAGTCCGCTCGCTTCCCGCTGCAGGTTAGAGCCCTGTCCGTCAACGGCGGCGCCACGCAAGGCACCATTCAGGCGGTGATTAACGTCACCTATACCTACGCCTGAGCCAGGAGAGCATCATGATGAAAAAAATTATCCCCCTGTTCACCACCCTGCTACTGCTGGGCTGGTCGATGAACGCCTGGTCCTTTGCCTGCAAAACGGCCACCGGGGCGACGATCCCCATAGGCGGCGGGTCAGCCAACGTCTACGTTAATCTGACACCGGCGGTTAACGTCGGGCAAAACCTGGTGGTCGACCTCTCCACGCAGATTTTTTGCCATAACGACTATCCGGAAACGATCACTGACTACGTCACCCTGCAGCGCGGATCCGCCTACGGCGGCGTGCTGTCGAGTTTCTCCGGCACCGTGAAATATAACGGCACCTCTTACCCCTTCCCGACCACCACGGAAACGGCACGGGTGGTTTACGATTCACGGACCGATAAGCCCTGGCCCACCGTTCTGTATCTGACGCCGGTCAGCACCGCCGGTGGGGTGGCGATCACCGCAGGATCGTTAATCGCGGTGCTGATCCTGCATCAGACCAACAACTACAATAGCGACTCCTTCCAGTTCATCTGGAACATTTACGCCAACAACGACGTGGTGGTCCCCACCGGCGGCTGCGATGTCTCCGCCCGCGATGTCACCGTCACCCTCCCCGACTACCCGGGATCGATGGCCGTGCCGCTCACCGTGCACTGCGCGCAAAGCCAGCAGCTGGGGTATTACCTCTCCGGCACCACCGCGGATAGCGCCAACGCGATCTTCACCAATACCGCCTCCGCCTCGCCGGCGCAGGGGATAGGCGTTCAGTTGACCCGCAACGGCAGCGCCGTGCCGGCGAACAGCACGGTCTCGCTGGGCACCGTCAGTACCTCGCCAGTTAATCTCGGCCTCACGGCAACCTATGCCCGGACCACAGGCCAGGTCACCGCCGGCAACGTGCAGTCGATCATCGGCATCACCTTTGTCTATCAATGATGACCGATTATATCCTCTCACCCTGCTCGCTGGCCGCCCGCGGGTTGAGCCAGCTGATGCTGAACGCCGCGAAGCGGCCCGTTGAGCTGCCGGTCGAGGGCGTGTCCCTCCGGGAGCTGACCGCCGTGAAGCGGATCGTGGTGTTTCTCCCTGACGATCCCCTGTGGATGCTCACCACGCTGCGCCAGGCGGCAAGGCTGCTCGACCAGGCCTTGCAGCCGTTACCGATGTTGATTCTGAGCCGCAGCCCGGCCATCTGGCTGTGGCAAACGCTGCTTTATCAGGTGAGTCATCCGGATCGTCTGCGCAACGTCCATACCGCCCCCGCCGATCTGTCCTGCACGGAGCTGGCCGATCGGCTGGAGAACGCACCGCGACTTGAGCGGCTTGCCAGTGAAGCCGCCCTGCTCCACGACAAACGAGCCGCCGGGTTGAGCCATGCTGAGTTCAAAGTGATCCTCGCCCTGCTGCAAGGGCAGACGATAGGCGAGCAGGCCCGGCGTCTCGGATTGAGCCAGAAAACGCTCTACACCCAGCGGCTGGCCGGGGTGAAAAAGCTGGTGGAATATCACCCGCATCTGGCCCCCCGCTTTCCGCGCACGCTGCTACCGCGCTCATCCGCCAGCTCACTGTCGGCGTTTGAACAGGAATGGGTACAAGCGATCCACGATCGCCAGGTCTTCCCGGTTTTTCAACCTATCGTCGATAGTCGCTCACAGCTACAGGGGGTGGAGATCCTGATCCGCTGGCGCCACCGCGGCCAGGTTCTCCACCCGCAGGCTTTTTTGCCGCAGTTCCGCGCCGACTACGCCTGGCTTCTGCTCACGGCCTTTGTCCTGCAGGAGGCCGTGCAGAATATTAATGAGCATCCGGGTACTTTCTATTTTTCGGTCAATATTCCTTCCTCGCTCGCCGCCAGCGATAGCCTGCTGCGGATGGTGGAAGCCGCTCGCCAGCAGCTCCGGCAGACAGAGGGCGTGGAAAGGCTGGTACTGGAATATGCTGAAACCATCGATTTTCGCCGTCAGAGCCGCTCCACCGCCCAGGTGGAGGAACTGCAACGTGCTGGCGTGCGGGTGATGCTGGACGACTGCTTTTCTCAGGGGAGCGTCATTTTTCCGGCGCGTCGCCTGCACTTCAATGCTTATAAACTGGATATGAGCATCGTCAACGACGCCCAGCACGATCCAAAGGCGCTTGCGCTGATAAAAAGCCTGGCCTACTACTGCCAGTTAAGCGACAGCCGCTGTGTGGCGGAAGGGGTGGATTCGCTGGCGAAGTTTACGCAGTTAAAATCGTTGGGTATTGACCGTTTCCAGGGCTATCTGTTTTCACCGCCGATGCGGCGCGAGCATCTCCCGGATCTGATCCGCCGCTTTTCCCATCAGCGCGATCCGGCGGATCGTTGATGGCGCGAGAAAAGCGCACCGGCTGGCACCGGTGCCGGTACGTCAGGCGCGAATATCGTCGTATTCGCGGGTGTTATCGAATTCATGTTTGGCAAACGGGCAGAGAGGGATGATCTTCCGCTGCTCCTGGCGCATTTTTTCCACCACCTTCGCCACCAGCTGTTTCCCCACGCCCTGGCCTTTCAGGCTGGGATCAACATCGGTATGTTCGATAATACTGAGGTGTTCGCCGGTGGGAACAAAAACAATTTCCGCCACCTGGTTTCCCTGCGCGTCGTTAACATAAAACTTGTTGTGCCCTTCCAGTATTTCCATCTTCTCCTCGCTTATTTATGACGATAGTGCAGGGCGCCACTCGGGCAGGTATCGATCACTTTTACCACCGTTGCCACATCCACTTCATCCGGGATAATCCACGGTTTACGCTTCAGGTTAAAAAGCTTCGCGCTGCCGCGCACGCAGTTCCCCGAATGCTGACAGATCGCCGTATTAAAGTAGACGTCGATTTTCTCTCCGGTGTAGGCCCGGTAGCCCGCTTCCAGTAATTCCTTATCCATGACATTGCCTCGTTCTTTTTTTATGTTTCAGGCTAAGCATAGTCCTACACGTCGAGGCTGACTACGCGTAAGCGTGGGAATTGGCGCCTCACATCATGCTTTCCCATCGGGTAAGGATCCCGCAGTCGGCGATCCGTTGACTTTCATTCCCGCAACGAGGCGATTACACTCATCACACACTGGTATGATCACTCAGGGATGCTCTATTGAATCATATTGCCACCATCGCCCGCCCGGCGCGGTTACTGCTCGTCTTACCGCTTTCCGGCTGCTCACTTTCGCCCGCGATCCCGGTATTGGGCGCCGCGTTCCCCGGCTGGTTTTTCTGCTTATTGGGCGGGGCGTTTTTACTGATCCCCTGCCATATCCTGATTACCCGTAAAGGCTGGCAGCCACGCTTTTCTCCCCTGGTCTTCAGCTATGTCGCGCTGATGTTCCTGTTCGCCACGCTGCTGTGGTTTCTGTTTTTTGTTCACTGATCGCTTATGACAACTTCCCGCACTCCCCTGTTACGCAAAAAGTGGCCTCTGCTGGCGCTGGTCCTTGCCGCTATCCTGGCGCTGATCCTGGTTATCTGGCAGTTGCAAACCTCGCCGGAGACCAATGACGCCTATGTCTATGCCGATACCATCGATGTGGTGCCCGAGGTCAGCGGACGCATCGTGGAGATGCCCATTCGCGATAACCAGCGGGTGAAAAAAGGCGATCTGCTGTTCCGCATCGACCCCCGCCCCTATCAGGCGATGCTCGATGACGCGAAAGCGCGGCTGACGACCCTCGACGCGCAGATCATGCTGACCCAGCGTACCATCAAAGCGCAGGAGTATAACGCCCAGTCGGTGGCGGCCGCCGTCGAGCGCGCCAGAGCGCTGGTCAAGCAGACCACCTCCACGCGCACCCGCCTTGAGCCGCTGGTGCCGCAGGGGTTTGCCTCCCAGGAAGATCTCGATCAGGCGCGCACCGCTGAGAAAGCGGCGCGGGCGGAGCTGGAGGCCACGCTGCTGCAGGCCAGACAGGCCTCGGCGGCCGTGACCGGCGTGGATGCCATGGTAGCGCAACGCGCCGGGATCCTGGCGCAAATCGCCCTCGCTGAACTGCATCTGGAATTTACCGAAGTGCGCGCGCCGTTCAACGGCGTGGTGGTGGCGCTGAAAACCACCGTCGGCCAGTACGCCTCGGCGCTGAAGCCAGTCTTTACCCTGCTGGATGACGATCGCTGGTATGTGATCGCTAACTTCCGCGAAACCGACCTGAACAACGTGCGCCCCGGCGTGGCGGCGCGGATCACCGTGATGACCAACCACAACCGGACCTTTAACGGCGTGGTAGATTCGGTCGGCTCCGGGGTCCTGCCCGAAGGCGGGAGCGTCATCGAAGGGCTGCCGCTGATCCAGAAAAGCATTAACTGGGTTCACGTCTCGCAGCGCTTCCCGGTGAAAATCGCCGTCAGCGATCCCGATCCGGCGCTGTTCCGCATGGGCGCCTCGGCCAGCGCCGTGCTGCAGCCGTAGCCGGGCGACGCTATGTTTCCTCTCGCCCATTTTTTACGCCAGGAGCTGCGCGACGCGCCAGGACGCGCCAGCTACACGCTGCGCCTGACGCTGAGCTGCGCGGTGCTCATCACCCTGTTTATGACCCTGCAGATCCCCTTCCTGGCCGTTGCGCTGATCGTCGTGTTCTACGTCAGTCAGCCTAACGTGTTGATGATCAAGCTGGTCAGCGTGGTCTTTTTTGTCACCGTCACCGTGGCGCTCGGCGGCGTACTGCTGATCATCAAGTGGACCTATGACTACCCGCTGATCCGTCTGGCGGCCTCCGTGGCGCTCTTTTTCTGCGCCATCTACCTGATGCGGGTGCTGGGTAAGCTGGGACTGGCTTTTTTCGTGGTGGCGCTGGCGGTGATTTACGCTCAGACCTTCCCGTCAATGACCAGTCAGAGCGAGATCCTGGTGCGGCTGCTGCTCTGGCTGTGGGTGGCGATTAACACCGCGATCCTCGTCACTTTGCTGGTCAACGCCTGTTTTCAGCAGGCCTTTCCCGGCAACCAGTTTAAGGCGCGCCTGGCAGGGATGCTGCACGAGGTCGCCCGGCGGCTGACGGCTCCTGGCGATGAAGCGCCACCGACCTTCGGCGAGACCGCCGCGCAGTTCAACCAGCTGCAGTCGCTGTTCGCCCAGGCCAGCCGGGCCACGCCGGAGATAGCCGCCGAACCGCAGGCCTGGCGCTCGCGGCTGGCCGCCACCCTGCGCTGCTACCAGCTGGCGGCGCTGCTGCAAGCGGACGAGGCGGATAGCGACGATCGTCAGCAGTTGTCGCAGGCGGTACTGAAGCTGAAGAGTGCCCTCAGCGAGGAACAGTTTGACGGCGCTATTCCTCCCCTGACGCTCAGCGGTCGTGGCATTAATCGCGCCGTTCTGCAGGAGATGGCTACCCTCCTGCAGCAGCTGGCGCAGGGTGAGCCCGTCGCCTTGCCGCAGGGTGAGGTGGAGAAGGCGCCCCTGCTGGCGCCGGATGCCTGGCGCAACCCGGCTTATCTCCATTTTGCGCTCAAGACCCTGCTGGCGACGCTAATCTGCTATGTCTTCTATACCGCTGCCGACTGGCAGGGGCTGCACACCATCATGCTGAGCTGCGTCATCGTCGCCCAGCCCGGGCTGGGCGCCACGATGCAAAAGACATGGCTACGCATCGGCGGGGCGCTGCTCGCCACCCTGCTGGCGCTGCTGTTAATCGTTTTTGTCCAGCCCTGGACCGATTCGCTGTCGGGCCTGCTGGCGATGTCCCTGCCGGTGCTGGCGCTGGCGGCGTGGATTGCCGCCGGCTCGGAGCGTATCGCCTACGCCGGGATCCAGATTGGTTTCACCTTTGCGCTGGCCTTCCTCAGCTGGTTTGGCCCGCTGACGAACCTCACCGAGCTGCGGGATCGGGTGCTCGGCATCCTGCTCGGGGTGCTGGTCTCCTCCATTGTCCATTTGTATCTCTGGCCGGACAGCGAAGCGCCACAGCTGAAATCCCGTCTTGCGGCGCTTTATCGCCGGCTGGCGGACTGTCTCGCCGCCCCGAAGGAGGCGGTGCCGCTGGCCCCTCTGTTTGTCGCCTTCACCGACAGCGAAGCGCTGCTCCATCGGGTTCGCGCTGAACCGCTGGGCACCTGGGCCCATCCCTGGCCCCAGGCGAAAGGCTGGCCGATGCGCGCCACCCTCGCCCAGGCCGAGGAGATCGCCCGCCTCAGCGAAGGCTATCGGCTCAACGCCGCGCCGGGAGACCCGACGCTGGCCCGCTGCGCCGAACAGCTGCGGCGCTACGCCGAACGTATCGAACAGGAGGCGGCAGCACCTGACGGGACGCTGGCCGCCGATCTCAGCAACCCCTTTGGCCCGGCGCTGGCTGCCGCGCTGGCCACCCTGCCCGACTGGGGCCCGACACCGATAGCGACTGAGCAACAGGCTAAAACGTCATGATGATGCTTCCTTTCCCCGCGCGACTGCGGGTCACTCTCTTTACCCTGACGCTGACGCTGCTCAGCGGCTGCGCGCTGATCCAGGATGAGCCTTCCCAGGTCGCCATCGTCAATCCGCAGCAGGCCCAGCTGGCCCAGGTGATCCACCTGGCGAACAGCGACTGGCCGGCAGCCCGCTGGTGGGAGGCCTATGATGATCCTCAGCTCAACCTGCTGATCAACCGGGCGCTGCAGAACTCGCCGACCATGCAGGCCGCCCGGTTGCGCATCTCCCAGTCGCAGTCCACGGTGGAACTCGCCCAGTCGGCAATGGGCCTGCAGGCCACCGCTGTCGCGGCGCAAAACCGCCTGCGGATCACCGACAAATCCTTTAGCTGGCCCTACTCGTACTCCCTGCCGGTGGATAAGAACGGTCCCTGGTATACGCTGAATACCGTTGGCGTCGGGGCGCAGCTGAATATCGATCTCTGGGGAGCCGATCGCGCCCGGGTCGCCGCCGCCATTGGCGAGAAAAATGCCCGGCTGGCGGAAACCGCCGGCATTGAGCTCGACATCGCCAGCAGCGTGGCGCAGCTCTATTTCGCCATGCAGGCGACGTTCCAGAAAATCGCGCTGCTGCAGGAGCTGGAGGGTATTGCCCAATTCTCGGTAGCGGCCCACGAGCACCGGACCCAACGCGGCGTGGAAGACAGTGTGGATGTGGCCAATGCCCGGGCCGAGCAGCTCGCCGCTCGCCAGCAGATCATTAGCGCCGAGGGAACGCTGACCCTGTATCGTGAAACCCTGCGGGCGCTGATCGGCGCCGATGCACAGAGCATGCCGGCCATCCATCCGGTGGCGCTGCCGGCGCTCCAGGAGACGCTGCCGCCATCGCTCTCATTCGAGCTGCTGGCCCGCCGCCCGGACCTGCAGGCGCTGCGCGGCTACGTCACCGCCTCCCTGAGCCAGGTCGATGCGGCGAAAGCGGCCTTCTATCCTCATTTTGATATCAAAGCGTTCTGGGGATATAACGCCCTAAGCGTCGGGGATCTGTTTAAGTCCTCTTTCCAGCAGATCAACCTGCTGCCCGGGCTGTATCTGCCGATCTTCGACGGCGGTCGTCTGAACGCTAATCTGCAGTCGGTGCGCACCGCCAGCAACATCCTGATCAAACAGTACAACCAGGCGGTGCTGGACGCAGTTCGCGATGTCGCCATCAGCTCCAGCCAGCTTAACGATCTGAACCAACAGCGTGCGCTGCAGCAGCTAAAAGTCACCGCGGCGCAGACCACCACCGACAGCGCTCGCGCCCATTATCAGCGCGGCCTGCTCAGCCGCTACGCCGCCGAAGAAGCCCGCCGGGCGGTCCTCGTCCAGCAGCTGTTGCTGCTGGACATTGAGGCCCAGCAGCTAAGCACCGACATTACCCTGATCAAAGCCCTGGGCGGCGGCTATCGCGGGCAGTAACAAAAATGCCTTCCCAATAGGGGAAGGCATTAAGCTGAAGAGGCGGGGTGGATGCGCGGCGATTACACCAGGGCGCGCAGCTCCTCCTGCATATAGGTGGAAAAGAATTCCGGATGCTTGATGACCATCCGCTCGCCGGCGGCGACCCGTTCAGCCCATTCCGCCACTTTGTCGGTAAACCCGGCGCTCCAGCCCTGCTGCTGACCGCGTTCAGCGACGTCGGCCGGGGTGGCGGGCACGCCCAGTTCTTTCAAATATTTGAGAATTCCCTTCGCGGTACTTTCATCCATAGACTGTGGTACTGGCTCAGACGTATTCATACCACCAATAAAATCCAATGCTTTATCAATGACTGCTGGCATAGGTGTGTCCTTATATTAACCACATAGTAAACCTGACTACACTATGGACCGGAAAGCGACGTAATTTCAAAGAACACGCTCACGTTATGGGACATCGCGCATTCTGAAAAACGGATTTTGTTCTGCTGAGGCGGGTTTCGTGCAAAAAATAAGCCGGCCCCGTAGGGCCGGCCTGAGGAGCGCGTCAGGCGTTGCTGACGGATTTTTGCCCGGCGCTGGACCGACTGTTCTCCAGCATCCGGCGGACCGGGACAATCAGCACAGCCAGCACGGCGGCGCAGATCAGCAATGCGATGGAGCAGCGGGCGAAGAGGTCAGGCAGCAGCGACAGCTGATCGGCCTTCACATGACCGCCAATCAGGCCCGCCGCCAGGTTACCCAGCGCGCTGGCGCAGAACCACAGCCCCATCATCTGGCCGCGCATTCTCTCCGGCGCCAGCAGGGTCATGGTCGCCAGACCAATCGGACTCAGGCACAGCTCACCGAGCGTCAGCATCAGGATGCTGCCCACCAGCCACAGCGGCGACACACCGGCCCCGCCGTTACTCAGGACGTTCTGCGCCGCCAGCATCATCAGGCCAAAGCCCGCCGCGGCGCACAGGATACCAATGACGAATTTGGTCATACTGCCCGGACGCACGTTTTTGCGCGCCAGCGCAGGCCACGCCCAGCTGAATACCGGCGCGAGCAGAATGATAAATAAGGCGTTAATCGACTGGAACCAGACCGCAGGGATCTCAAAATCACCGATCATCCGGTTGGTGTAGTCGTTGGCAAACAGGTTAAAGGAGGTCGGTTTCTGTTCAAACGCCGACCAGAAAAAGGCCGCCGAGACCAGCAAAATAAAGCACACCAGCAGGCGCGCCCGCTCTTTACGATTCAGCCCGGCGAAGACGAACAGCCAGATGAAATAGAGCGCTACGGAGGCGGCAATCACATAGACCAGCACGCTGGCCACCGCCACCGGGTTAATCACGATCGTGCCCAGGCTAATGAGCGTGACCAGCACCGCCACTCCCAGCGCCAGCGCCAGCAGCCACGCTCCGACGCCATTCTTTTTCGCCACCGGGCTGTTCCAGGTGGAATCAAGGCCGACCTCCGCGTCATAGCGCTTCATCGACGGCACGGCAAAGACGCGGAAAATGACCAACGCCACCAGCATCCCGATCCCCCCGATGCCGAAGCCCCAGTGCCAGCCATGGGATTTAATCAGCCAGCCGGAGATCAGCGGCGCAATAAACGAGCCGATGTTGATCCCCATGTAGAACAGAGAAAAACCGCCGTCGCGACGCGCGTCGCCTTTTTTATACAGGGTGCCGACCATCACCGAGATACAGGTTTTAAACAACCCGGAACCGAGGACGATAAACATTAGGCCGATAAAGAACAGGTCGTTGCCCAGCCATGCCGACAGGGCGATCGACAGGTGCCCCAGCGCAATCAGGATAGAGCCGTACCAGACGGCCCGCTGCTGACCAAGCCAGTTATCCGCCAACCAGCCGCCCGGCAGCGCGGCCAGATACATACTGCCGGCAAAAATTCCGACGATCGCCGAGGCGTTCTCCCGCGCCAGTCCCATCCCGCCGTCGTACACCGTCGCCGCCATAAACAAGATCAGTAAGGGACGGATGCCGTAAAACGAGAAACGCTCCCACATTTCCGTGAAAAACAGGGAGCCCAGGGGGTAAGGATGACCGAAAAAGGTTCGGCTTTCGTTTTTATTAACAGAGGAATGCATAAATTCTCCAGGTAAGGTGCGCCACAGCGCAAGTTAACCGTATAAAGCGGGCTGACGATTTATAATTTGTTTGCATTAACATAAACTACAAGAATTTTTAACCATTTGATAACCACGCAATGGTTTTGTCCAGCCCCACACCCTCTCTTTTTAGATGAAAACTCGACAAACATCTAGTTTTATAGATTTAACAGCCACAAAAACCACAAGAGCATTGACATTGTACTTTCGCGCACAAATCCTTAACTTAAACATTAAAATCAATGAGTTGATTAAATAATCAAGGACAACCGCAGCACGTATTGGTGCCAAAGATAACGACAGGAAAAGTAAGGAAAATAAGCATGAGCGTGATACACCCGCGCTAAATAGCAAAATTGCCCAATCATCTTCGTCCCTGGCAAGCACCCGCCTACCGCAGCAGAATCGCTTATCTACGACTATCAGCGCAGCGCAATAGGTTAAAAACAGTAGGAAAGCAAAAGGGGCGTGTTCAATAGCACGGAAAAATGCCGCGCTTTCTTTTATCCCTCATCGAAATGTGTCAGGCTGAAGATCCCATCGGATTGACAGGGTTTTCAGGATGAGTACGATTTATGTGGTTGTTTTAACGTATATAAAACCGCTCGAAGAGGTGGATGACGCCATTCCCGCGCACGTCGAATGGCTCAAAAAAGGCTATGCTGATGGCCTCTTTCTCGCCTCTGGCCGCCGCCTTCCCCGCACCGGCGGGGTGATTCTGGCGAAATGTGACAGCCGGGAAATTCTGGAATCGCGTCTGAGTCAGGACCCCTTCCAGCAGCTGGGTCTCGCCCGTACAGAGATTATTCCCTTTGAGGCCAGCATGGCGTCACCCGCGCTGCAGTCGCTGTTATAGGTCGTCTGAACGGTTCCGGAGGATAAATGCAGCCGTCATTTCACTGGATCAATGAACCTGCCGAATGGCGCTGCACTTCCGGCGGTCTGACGGTGGTCACCAATAAGCATACCGACTTCTGGCGCCATACCTGGTATGGCTTCGAGCGCTTCTCTGGCCATCTTTACGCTGCTGAGGTGGAAGGCGATTTTACCCTGCAGGCAAAAGTATGTGCGGATTTCACCACGCTTTACGACCAGGCCGGGCTGATGATGATGGCGGACGAGCAGACCTGGCTGAAGGCGGGAATTGAATTCAATGACGATGCCCCGGCCATCGGCAGCGTACTGACGCTGAATCACTCCGACTGGGCCACCGGGCTTTTTCCCGGCGACCCACGCACCTTCTGGCTGCGGCTGACCCGCAAAGGCGATGCGTTAAGGCTGCAATATTCGACTGACGGCGAGCGCTGGCCGCTGCTGCGTCTGGGCTACTTTCCGCCAGGCCCGGTGAAAGCGGGCGTCATGTGCTGCTCACCGGAGCGTGGCGGACTGGCGGTTGAGTTTCAGGATATTCAGCTTTCCCCGCCATCAGACAAAGCGCTACACGATCTGAGCTGAGCGGCGCTAGCGGGAGGACCTGACTTTCTCTGCATCCTGAGTGCCAGGATTGCAGGGTTCGCTGGTGCCAGGCAGGTAAAAATGGCCGTGCTTATCAGGATCGGTGCCACCCGGGCACCCTGCTCGGCCCGATGAGTTATCGCTATCGCCACCGTCTGAACCGTTGCCGCCGTCGGCGCCAGCGATCACCGACTGGCCGTTATGGCCACCGTGAACGCCCTGCGCTGCACTGGCCGAAAACGCCACCAGCGCGAACATACAGACCATTAAGCGTCTGCCCATTGCTGCCTCTCCCTTATTGATATTTCCCGCCCATCGCGTTGACGATGGGATGGCCGTTGAACGGCAAAATGCACCGCGATAAAAACTGATTTATCCGCAGGGAGTATAGGGTTAAGAGTGAGGGAAAGACAGGGCCTGCGCCTTCAGACATTTCGCACGCAAAATAGCCTCTATTCCGCGGTATGCGCTATCAGAAAATCAATCAGGGCTTTCACTCTTTTCGTTCTGCCCGCGTTTTTCGGGTAATAGAGATAAACCGGCGGGTAGGTTTTCCAGTAGTCTTCCATCACCGGTATAAACTGTTCTCGATCGGGCTGAAGCCGCCATATGGGTTCAAATAAGCGGCCAATCCCCAGTCCATGGCGGATACCATCTGCCATGACGTCAATATCATTGCTGATTAACTGTCCGGGCATCTCAACGGTCAGTTGCTCGCCGTGGTCATTGAGGATCAGCGGCAGGATGCGGTTGTTGGTAATAAAGCGATAGCCAATCAGCCGGTGAGGGTTGAGGTCGGCGGGCACCTCAGGCACGCCATATTCGGCAAGATAGGCTGAGGAGGCATACAACCCTTCTCGAAACGGTTTCATTAATGGGCGGGCAACCACTCCGCCTTCAAGAATATCGCCAAAGCGGATCCCCAGGTCGAAACGTTCTTCAATGATATTAACGGTACCGTCATAGACCGATATTTCCAGCTGGATCCCCGGATATTGCTGACAGAATGCCGCCATCGCCGGTTTCAGAATGAGCAGGTAGGCAAAGCGCGAGAGCGTAATCCTCACCGCCCCGGAGGGTTCCTGATTCTGGTCGCGGAGGCTCTCCAGCGATGTTTCCAGAACCTCCACCGCCGCCGCAGTTTGCTCCAGCAGCTGCTGGCCGGTTTCCGTCAGCTCAATTCGCCGGGTGGTGCGCACAAAAAGGGGGTGGCCAATATGTTCCTCCAGCAGTTTAAGCGCATTGCTGACGGAGGGAGGCGTAATTTCCAGTTTTCTTGCGGCTGCCGAAATATTGCCTTCGCGCGCAATGCTCTGAAAGATGCGTATCTGATTATAAAGGGCGTTATTCATAGCATCTCCTTAAGCCAACCTCGCCTGATTATTAAGTACAGGCTAAATATTCTTAAGTCAATGACCGCCTAATCTTCGCCAGCTGTGGCTCGTATACTTTTGTCTCTTCCCGCTGATAACTGAATTCTGGAGACCATCATGCGAATTTTATGTCTGGATATTCCCGCGCCCGGCGCGACGCTGGAACACTATGCGCCGCATCTTACCGCGGAAGCCCTGCATGCCTGGGGACTGTATAAGTCTGGCTTTATCCGTGACATTTATTTCCGTCAGGACAGACCCGGCGTCGCTATTTTCCTCGAATGCGACACCGTGGAAGAGGCGAATAACGTCATGGCCGAATTTCCGCTGGCAAAAGCGGGTTTATTAACCTTCGAGTGTATTCCACTCGGCTCGTTTATTAGCTGGGAAAATCTCTTCTCAGCCGAATTTAAACATCAGGAGTAACGATGGGAACGCCTCATATCCTTGTCGTTTCCGGGCATCCGGACCTCAACCATTCCATCGCCAACGCCACCATCCTCGACGAAGTGGCAACCGCCCTGCCCGACGCGGAAATCCGCCGTCTGGACTGGCTCTATCCGCACGGCAACATCAACATCACCGCAGAGCAGGAAAGCCTGCTCAGGGCCGATGTGATTGTCTGGCAGTTTCCTTTTTCCTGGTATGGGCTGCCCGGGTTAATGAAACAGTGGCTGGACGAGGTCTTTGTTCACGGCTTCGCGCATGGCTCAACGGCGAAACTGGGTGGTAAAAAGCTGATCCTCTCCTTCACCACCGGGGCGCCGCAGGCGGCGTATAGCGCTGACGGTTTCTTTGGCCATGCCATTGAAGAGTATCTTATTCCGTTCGAGACCACGGCAAGGCTGTGCAATCTTGAGCTGCTGGCGCCGGTTTATACCTGCGGCATCAGCTATGCCGACCGGGATACCGACAAAATCGCCCAGCAAAAAGCGCGTGCCCGGGAACACGCGGCCAGACTGATCGCACAGCTTAAATCCCTGGCCGAATAAACTAAAGCAGCAAATGAAGATGCCGTTGATGGGGCTAAATCTTCTGCAAGCAAAGGCATGGGTGCAGTCGTTTTTCGTTCTTTGAGCAGGGAGAATAAAACATGAAAAGGGCGATTGCCGCGGCGGTCATGTCGCTTGTGCTGTCTGATTTTGCTTATGCCAACGAAAAAAGAGATCAAATGATGATGAAAATACCCCCTTCCACTCTTTCGGACGCTGACATTCACGCGGTCTCCCCGGCGCTGGCACGCTTCGGCCGTGAAGCGATTACTAACGACCTGTGGCAACGTGACGCCCTGTCCACCCGCGACCGCAGCATCGTGACTGTGGCCATGCTGATTGCCCGCAACCAGCCAGGCGAGCTTAAGCACTATATTGAAGTCGCCCTCGATAGCGGTGTAACGCCAGCGGAAGTATCAGAGATCATTACCCATCTGGCGTTCTACTCAGGTTGGCCCAATGCGATGTCAGCCGTCAGCGTGACCAAAACGATCTTTGCAGCCCGCGGCATCACGGCAGAGGCCCTGCCCGCCGCCTCGCCGACACTGCTGCCACTCAATGAACAGGTAGAGAAACAGCGTGCAGAGACCGTGGAGAAAAATGTCGGTCCCATTTCGCCTGGCCTGGTTAAATTTACCGCCGACCCGCTGTTTCTCGACCTCTGGCAACGGCCCGCGCTTACGCCCCGCGACAGAAGTCTGGTGACGGTCAGCGCGTTAATCGCCGCCGGACAGAGCGCGCAGATTGGCTACCACCTAAACAGAGCCATGGATAATGGGCTTTCGGCTGAAGAGGCCGGAGAAGTGGTCGCCCAGGCGGCGTTCTACGCGGGATGGCCAAATGCGTTTACCGCTGCCCCGGTGGTCGGTGAAGTGTTGCGATCGCGCGAGAGCAAAGCTGAATAAAAAAGGATAAAGGACAGGAAAGCTGTCCTTTATTTATCAGTTTAAAGGTAGCACGAGGGCTTTCGATTAAATCTCGCGGAAAGGACATAAACGGTCTATCGACGCGTGGAAACTTCGATCGTGAGTCTGTTCACATCGCTCATTGAGAAAATTTCCGTTCCGTATGCCGTCATGAGTCTCATCCTTTGAAAGTAGCGATCGCTGTGGTGAGACGGTAGCGCGGACATGTCTATTTGGTCAGAGATGGACATCTCAATTTAGCTACTACACCGCTACTTCGTTTGATTTTTTTATCTTAAATATCAGTAATTTGAACTATTCATTTAATATAAATTGATGTTATAGCAATCGCTATACAGGCTCCTTAGTCATGACTGACCTCCCCACACCGCATATCGCAAGAATTTGCTCTCTCAGCCAGCGGTGACCGGGGTCGCGTTCCATTCTTGGGTGCCACATCTGCGATACCGTAATACGACGGCTTTTGAACGGCAGCTCGAAAACGTGTACCTGGTCCGTTACCTGCTGATTGAGTAAATAGAGTGCGGGTATCATGGCGATAAGATCCGATTCCAGCGCCACGGACAGTGCCGTCGGAAATCCCGGTACGACGCTCGCAATTTTACGTTTTGTCCCCAGTTCGGCCAGCGCATCGTCAACGGATCCGTGCAACGCGCCCTCGGGTGACGCTAT
The DNA here is from genome assembly GCF_002806645.1 of Klebsiella sp. H-Nf2. Taxonomy (NCBI): domain Bacteria; kingdom Pseudomonadati; phylum Pseudomonadota; class Gammaproteobacteria; order Enterobacterales; family Enterobacteriaceae; genus Klebsiella; species Klebsiella sp. H-Nf2. Next base: position 334,747 of record NZ_PIBL01000002.1, on the reverse strand, counting down.
CACATGGCCCCAGGCGACATAATCACCCACGCCTATTTCTGCCTGCTTAGCCAGAGGGTGCCCTTTACGCACGACGCCAACAAACCGATCCTCAAACAGTCGTTGCAGCCGTATTTCTGGCCCCATATTACTCTGAACGCCAATCTCCAGATCAACCAGCCCTTCCCGAAGATAGCGCGACGTTTTTTCCGGCTTAGGCGCGAAGCGTATACAGACGTCCGGCGCGGCATCGGCAACCGCGGCTATGAGCGCAGGCCCAAACGCCACCACAAAACCATCGTTTGCCCTGATGGTAAAAAGACGCGCCAGACTTCTCGCGCTGAACGTTTCAGTTGAGGGCTGCAATACCGCCCTGGCCTCGTACACTGCACGCCTGGCGCGATCCCGGGTCGCTTCGGCCCACGGGGTCAGTACCATGTTACGCCCGGCGCGCACCAGGATCGGGTCTCCTGTGACATCGCGTAACCTGCTTAATGTCCGGCTCATGGCCGAGGTGCTGAGGTTCAGACGACGAGCCGCTCCTGCGACACTCGCTTCACTCAGCAATATGTCGAGTGCTACCAGCAAATTAAAATCGGGATCAGACATCACCCTTCCTCCCAGCACATTAAGATAAGGCGTTTGATGCAACAATAAAGTGAAAATAGTGCGTCTTCCGCCCAGTAAAAGCCATCTTTATAGTTTTGTCATCCATACACTCTTCTCAGAGGACAAATGATGACGCTCTTTTCCAGTCAACCCGGCGACGAAGGACTGCCTGGCCCGGCGCGCGCACGGGTGATGGCCGCAATAATGACCACCACCTTAATGGGCGTGTTTGATGGCACCATGATCAACATTGCCCTGCCCTCAATGGCTCAGGAGATGCAGGTACCTGCCAGTATTGCCGTCTGGTTCGCCAACGGGTATCTGCTGGCGGCTGCGATGACGCTGGCGATATTCGCGGCGCTTGCGGCCCGCCTGGGTTATCGCCCTGTATTTCTGGCGGGCCTGACGACCTTTACCCTGACATCACTGGGTTGCGCGCTGGCGAATAAGCCCGAAGTGCTAATCGGTATGCGCGTGCTTCAGGGGATCGGCGGCGCGGCGACGCTGAGTATTGCCCCCGCAATACTCAGGTCCGTATTTCCCGGACGATTACTTGGCCGCATTCTGGGGTTCCATGCCCTGCTCATTGCCTCCAGCTCCGCTATCGGCCCGGTATTGGGCGGTACGATCCTTCACACCCTGAGCTGGCAATGGCTGTTTGCGATAAACGTTCTTCCCGGCACCCTCGCCTTACTGCTGGCGGTCAAAGCGCTGCCGCGTGATGCGATCCGTATGCAGGCGCCCTTCGACACCCTGGGCGCCATATTGTCGGCGCTGCTGTTGGGTTCGACGATCATGGCGGCGAACAGCCTACAGGACGCTACTCATCAATTCGGCAGCCTTTGCTGGATGATTCTCGCTGCGCTGAGCGGCATGGCTTTTATCTGGCAAATCCGCCGCTCGGGTCATCCCTTACTGCCGCCGACCATGTTTAAAAATGAACGTTTTACCCTCGCGGCCTTCACGTCGATGATTGCTTTTGTCAGCCAGGGGATCACCTTTATTGCGCTGCCCTTTCTGTTTCAGAGCGAATACGGCTACAGTCCGGTGATGTCTGCCCTGCTGTTTACGCCGTGGCCGTTAGGGATCGTGCTGATTGCGCCGCATGCAGGCCGTTGGGCGGACACGATATCAGCCCCGGCGATATCCACCCTGGGGCTGGTGATTTTTGTCGTCGGTTTGATCCTGCTGGCGACGTTACCCGCCAGCCCTTCAATGTGGGATATCTGCCTGCGAAGTCTGGTGTGCGGAATAGGGTTTGGCTGCTTTCAGAGTCCCAATAACCGGGAAATGCTCTCAAACGTTATTCGTGAGCACGCGAGTTATGCGTCCGGTGTTTTATCCATTATGCGCACTTTCGGGCAGTGTCTGGGAGCCGCCGCCGTAGGCGTTCTGCTGGCAGCAGATGAAAGGTCAATTCATGTTGCGCTGTGGTGCGCTGCCGCGGCCTCTGCGGTATCGGTCATCGTCAGCGCGAGCCGGTTGCGTAAAATTACTCATCCTGCGGAAACAGGATAAATGCGAAAATATCACTAAACGCTACTCCAGCGCCAGCAGCGCAAGACGCTGATCCCGCAACCAAAGTGGAGTCCTCCGTCGGAGTTCAATAGACTAACAGAATGCTATAACCGCTGATTTATCAAGGGAAAATTGAGTTGGGTAGACTTCAGGAGACTTGAGTTTGGAGCGGGCGAAGGGAATCGAACCCTCGTATAGAGCTTGGGAAGCTCTCGTTCTACCATTGAACTACGCCCGCGAAGAGGTGCGAGAAGCATTATAGCCCTTACGCACCCTGTGACAAGCCCGCCGGATGCTGACTGGCGATAAAATAACCTTTTAGCACTTAGGTTTACTGCCCTGCGGCGGCAGATAGCGCAGCGGATCGATGGCCGTCGCCCGATAGCGGATCTGGAAATGCAGGCGCACTGAATCAGCATCCGTACTGCCCATGGTGGCAATTTGCTGGCCGGCCTTCACGCTCTGGCCATTATTCACCATCAGCTTATCGTTGTGGGCGTAGGCGGTGATGTAATCCTCACTGTGCTTAATCATGATCAGGTTGCCATAGCCGCGCAGCTGGTTGCCGACGTACACCACCTTGCCCGCCCCGGCGGCATACACCGGCTGCCCGCGGGTCCCGGCAATATCAATGCCCTTATTGCCGCCATCGGCGGTGGAATAAGGCAGGACCACTTTGCCACTGGTCGGCCAGCGCCAGCAGCGCTGTCCCACCGGCGGCCAGGAGGATTGAGGTACCGCAGAAGAAGGGGTGACCGCCGCAGTGCGCGTAGAGGAAGACTTTTTCTTCGTCGTCTTTGACGCGCCACTACCGTTAAGCTTCAGCTTCTGCCCCACCTCAATGGTGTAAGGCGGGGAGATGTTATTCAGGCGAGCCAGATCGCGAACGCTGGTGCCGGTGGTGCGGGAGATGCCATACAGGGTATCGCCACGTTTGACGGTGTAGGTCGCACCGGAATCGGAGGTGCTGGAGCAACCGACCAGCACCAGACTTGCCACCAGCATCAGTGTCATATAAAAGCGTTTCATCATCAGGCATCCTGCACTTAACACAACCACTTACCTCGCAACCAGGGCGATTATCATACCAGTCCGCGGCGCAAGGCGTCATCCCTGATGGCTAACAGATGCCCCTCAGGCATCGCATGCGGCCAGCGACGGAAAGATTCACGCCCGTACCACGCGTCGTGAGACCAGCCTCCAGGGCTTGTTTTGGTAATGCCTTTCTGCCGTTTATGGGCTACCCTAATGGCCTGTGTACATGACCCGGCGGGTTTGTGCCGGGTCATTTTTTATTTTCAGGAGTCGTCATGGCCGGGGAACACGTCATTTTACTGGATGAGCAGGATCAGCCTGCCGGTATGCTGGAGAAGTATGCCGCCCACACGCTTGATACCCCTTTGCATCTCGCGTTTTCCTGCTGGTTGTTTAATCGGCAGGGTCAGTTTCTGGTCACCCGTCGTTCGCTGGGCAAAAAAGCCTGGCCCGGGGTGTGGACTAACTCGGTCTGCGGACACCCCCAGCAGGGCGAGACCTTCGAGCAGGCCGTCACACGCCGCTGTCGTTTCGAGCTCGGCGTGGAGATCGCCGATATCGCGCCGATTCACCCGGCCTTCCGCTACCGGGCGGTCGCCCCGAACGGTATCGTTGAGAACGAAGTGTGTCCGGTGTATGCCGCGCGCGTAGTGAGCGAAGTGCAGCCTAACGATGATGAAGTCATGGACTATCAGTGGGTTGACCTGCCAACCATGTTAAGCGCGCTGGCCGCCACGCCGTGGGCGTTTAGCCCGTGGATGGTGCTGGAAGCCGAAAACCAGGACGCCCGCCAGGCGCTGAACGACTTCGTTGCGCGTCTGCGCGCGTAAGCTGACTATTCTCGCAGCCGCCCCCCCTACCTGTCATCATTGCCTGGCGGCGCTACGCTTGCACAGGCCTACGGTTCTGCGCCGTTGCGTAGCCCGGATAAGGCGTTTTACGCCGCTATCCGGGATCCCCCGGCTTGCGCTGCGCTGAGCCGGGCTACGTCAGGCTTCGGACCTCACATCAGACATAAAAAAACCCGGCAAGCCGGGTTTTTTGTCTTTCGCGAGACGCGATTATTTCTGCGGACGCATCGCCGGGAACAGGATCACGTCGCGGATGGTGTGGCTGTTGGTGAACAGCATGACCATACGGTCGATACCGATACCCAGACCAGCGGTCGGCGGCAGGCCGTGTTCCAGCGCGGTGACGTAGTCTTCGTCGTAGAACATCGCTTCGTCGTCGCCAGCGGCTTTCGCATCAACCTGATCCTGGAAGCGCTGCGCCTGATCTTCAGCGTCGTTCAGCTCGCTAAAGCCGTTACCGATCTCACGACCGCCGATGAAGAATTCAAAGCGGTCGGTGATTTCCGGGTTCTCATCGTTACGGCGCGCCAGCGGAGAAACTTCTGCCGGGTATTCGGTGATGAAGGTCGGCTGGATCAGGTGTGCTTCCGCCACTTCTTCGAAGATCTCGGTCACGATACGGCCCAGACCCCAGCTCTTCTCAACTTTAATGCCGATGGACTCAGCGATCGCTTTCGCGGAATCGAAGTTATCCAGATCCGCCATCTCGGTTTCCGGACGGTATTTCTTGATCGCTTCGCGCATGGTCAGTTTTTCGAACGGCTTGCCGAAGTCGAACACCTGGTCACCGTAAGGCACTGCGGTGTTACCGAGGATATCCTGCGCCAGGGTGCGGAACAGGGATTCGGTCAGCTCGATCAGATCTTTGTAATCCGCGTACGCCATATAGAGTTCCATCATGGTGAACTCTGGGTTATGACGAACGGAAATCCCTTCGTTACGGAAGTTACGGTTGATCTCGAAGACGCGTTCGAAGCCGCCAACCACCAGACGCTTGAGGTACAGTTCCGGCGCGATACGCAGGTACATGTCCAGATCCAGCGCATTGTGATGGGTGATGAACGGACGCGCGGAAGCGCCGCCCGGGATCACCTGCATCATCGGGGTTTCCACTTCCATAAAGCCGCGGCCAACCATGAACTGACGGATACCCGCCAGGATCTGCGAACGCACTTTGAAAGTATTGCGGGATTCATCGTTGGAGATCAGATCGAGGTAACGCTGACGATAGCGCGCTTCTTGATCCTGCAGGCCGTGGAATTTGTCCGGCAGCGGACGCAGGGCTTTGGTCAGCAGACGCAGCTCGGTACAGTGAATGGACAGCTCGCCGGTTTTGGTCTTGAACAGCTTACCGCGGGCGGCAATGATGTCGCCAAGATCCCATTTTTTGAACTGGTCGTTATAAACGCCTTCCGCCAGGTCATCACGCGCGACGTACAGCTGAATGCGGCCGCCAACGTCCTGCAGGGTAACGAAAGACGCTTTACCCATAATACGACGGGTCATCATGCGGCCAGCAACGGCCACTTCAACGTTCAGCGCTTCCAGCTCTTCGTTTTCTTTCGCATCGAAGTCAGCGTGCAGTTGGTCAGAGGTATGGTCACGACGGAAATCGTTCGGGAAAGCGACGCCCTGCTCACGCAGCGCGGCCAGCTTCTCACGGCGGGTTTTCAGTTCATTATTAAGGTCAATTGCCGCGTCAGCGCCCTGTGCTTGTTGTTCAGACATGTTGGTTCCTCATAACCCTGCTTTCAAACTTGCTTCGATAAATTGGTCCAGGCTGCCGTCGAGCACCGCCTGAGTGTTGCGGGTTTCCACCCCGGTACGCAGATCTTTAATACGCGAGTCGTCCAGCACGTAAGAGCGGATCTGGCTGCCCCAGCCGATGTCGGACTTGTTGTCTTCCATCGCCTGCTTCTCGGCATTTTTCTTCTGCATTTCCAGCTCATAAAGCTTCGCTTTCATCTGCTTCATGGCCTGGTCTTTGTTCTTGTGCTGCGAACGGTCGTTCTGGCACTGCGTCACCAACCCGGTCGGAATGTGGGTGATACGCACCGCGGATTCCGTACGGTTAACGTGCTGTCCACCGGCGCCGGATGCGCGATAAACGTCGATACGCAGATCGGCCGGGTTAATTTCGATATCGATATCGTCATCCACTTCCGGATAAACGAACGCCGAGCTAAAGGAGGTATGACGACGGCCGCCGGAATCGAACGGGCTTTTACGCACCAGGCGGTGAACACCGGTTTCCGTACGCAGCCAGCCATAGGCGTAATCGCCAATGATTTTGATGGTCACGGATTTAATGCCCGCGACTTCACCTTCGGATTCTTCGATGATTTCGGTCTTAAAGCCGCGTGCTTCCGCCCAGCGCAGGTACATGCGCGTCAGCATGCTGGCCCAGTCCTGGGCTTCGGTGCCGCCAGAACCGGCCTGAATGTCGAGGTAGCAATCGGCGCTGTCGTATTCGCCAGAGAACATGCGGCGGAACTCAAGCTGCGCCAGCTTCTCTTCCAGCCCGTCCAGCTCAGCAACCGCTTCGTTGAAGGTCTCTTCGTCTTCGGCTTCAACCGCCAGCTCCAGCAGACCAGCCACGTCTTCCAGCCCCTGGGACATCTGATCCAGGGTATCCACGATGGCTTCCAGGGAAGAACGCTCTTTACCCAGCGCCTGGGCGCGTTCAGGTTCGTTCCAGACGTCCGGCTGTTCCAGCTCGGCGTTTACTTCTTCGAGACGCTCTTTCTTGGCATCGTAGTCAAAGATACCCCCTAAGAACGTCGGAGCGCTCCGTGAGGTCCTGAATGCGGTTTTTTACCGGATTTATTTCAAACATGGTCGGTTTCTTTTAATGGATTTGTCAAAATGCGGTGATAAGAGCGGAATTCTACCGGATTCGCGCCCTTATTAATACACTGTTGTCAATTTGGCCAGAGGTGATCGATGATCAGCTGCAGGCTGCGGTTGCCGCGGAACTCGTTGATGTCGAGCTTGTAGGCTAACTGCACTTCGCGCACGCCGTTGTCCGGCCAAATGGAAGTATCAACGTTGAAAGCAATACCGTCCAGCAGCGGGCCGCCGCCAACCGGTTCGACCATCACTTTCAGGTGACGCTCGCCTACCAGCCGCTGCTGCAGCAGGCGGAAACGGCCATCAAACAGCGGTTCCGGGAACATCTGCCCCCATGGTCCGGCATCGCGCAGCATCTGCGCCACTTCCATGCTCATCTCCGCCGCTGCCAGCGGGCCATCGGAAACCACCTCGCCCTGCAATAATGCGGGATCCAGCCATTCGGTCACCAGCTCGCCGAAGCGCTGTTGAAACTCCTCAAAGCGCGCCTCTTCCAGCGATAAGCCCGCCGCCATCGCGTGGCCGCCGAACTTCAGGATCAGCCCCGGATAGAGCGTATCCAGGCGCTCCAGCGCATCGCGCATGTGCAGCCCCTGAATGGAGCGTCCGGAGCCTTTCAGCGTGCCGTCGCCGGTAGGGGCAAAAGCGATAACCGGGCGATGGAAGCGCTCCTTAATGCGTGATGCCAGAATGCCGACCACCCCCTGATGCCACTGCGGATGATACATCGCCAGCCCGCCGGGCAGGGTGTCGCTGCTGCGCTCCAGTTGCTGACACAGGGTCAGCGCTTCGGCCTGCATTCCCTGCTCAATCTCTTTGCGCGTCTGATTAAGCGCATCGAGCTCGTTGGCTAACACGCGCGCTTCGCCGATGTTATCGCACAGCAGCAGCGCGACGCCGACGGACATATCATCCAGCCGTCCCGCCGCGTTCAGGCGCGGCCCGAGGGCGAACCCAAGGTCGCTGGCCGCCAGTTTTTGCGGGTCGCGGTTGGAAATTTCCAGCAGCGCTTTAATGCCTGGGCGACATTTACCGGCGCGAATACGGCTTAATCCCTGCCAGGTCAGAATGCGGTTATTGGCATCCAGCGGCACGACGTCCGCGACGGTGCCAAGCGCCACCAGATCCAGCAGCTCAGCCAGGTTTGGCGCGGCGATACCGCGGGCGTCGAACCAGCCTTTATCGCGCAGGAAGGTACGCAGCGCCAGCATCAGATAGAACGCCACCCCGACCCCGGCCAGTGATTTCGAGGGGAAATCACACTCGCGCAGGTTAGGGTTAACGATGGCCTCGGCCGCCGGTAGCGTCTCGCCCGGCAGATGGTGATCGGTCACCAGCACCGGAATGCCCAGCGCATGGGCATGGTCGACGCCGGCATGTGACGAAATCCCGTTGTCGACGGTCATGATCATCTGCGCGCCACGGGCGTGCGCCTGATCGACCACTTCCGGGCTTAAGCCGTAGCCGTCTTCAAAACGGTTCGGCACCAGATAGGAGACGTTGCCGTAGCCCAGCGCACGTAAAGCGAGCACGCTGAGCGCGGTGCTGGTGGCGCCGTCGGCGTCAAAATCGCCGACCACGACAATGTGCAACCCATTCTCGAAAGCCTCATGCAGCATTTCAACCGCTTTTTCAACGCCGGTGAGCTGCGTCCACGGCAGCATGCCTTTGACGCTGCGCTCCAGCTCCTGCGCACTGCGCACCCCGCGGCTGGCGTACAGCCGCTGCAGCAGCGGCGGCAGGTCGGCGGGGAGAGCGACGCCGTCAACCGCCTCACGGCGGCGTAGTTGTATCTGTTGTTTCACGCGAATCAGTTACCGCTTGTCTGTTTTTTATGCTCGTCGAGGAACGCTTTCAGCTCTTTCGGCCCCTGATAGCCCGGCAACACCATACCGTTGCTGAGAACCATCGCCGGGGTGCCGTTGACGCCCATCTGCACGCCGAGGGTGTAATGTTTGGCGATATCCACATTGCAGCTTGCCGGCTGTACGCCTTTGCCGTTCATAGCGTCATCCAGCGCTTTGTTGCGATCTTTCGCGCACCAGATGGCTTTCATGTCCTGCTCGGCCTGGCTTTGCAGCCCCTGGCGCGGGAAGGCCAGATAGCGCACGGTAATGCCCAGCGCGTTGTAATCGCTCATCTGCTCGTGCAGTTTATGGCAGTAGCCGCAGGTGATATCGGTGAAGACGGTGATGACGTGCTGCTCCTTCGGCGCTTTATAGACAATCATCTCGTTGCTCAGCGCGTTCAGCTTACCGACCAGCAACTGGTTGGTGACGTTGACCGGCTGCGCGCCGCTCACATCGTACATCGGCCCCTGGATGATGTGTTTGCCATCGTCAGTGACGTACAGGACGCCGCTGTCGGTCAACACCGTGCTCATCCCGGAAACCGGCGACGGTTGGATATCGGTACTCTGCACACCCAGCTTCGCCAGCGACTGTTTGATCGCCGCGCTATCGGCATGCGCCGCGCCGGAAAGCGAGGCCGCCAGCAGAGTGAACATCAATAAACCTTTTTTCATACTCAGTCCTTTTGTTCAGCACTCACGCCCGCGGGTGGTGCTGTTGATGAAGTTGTCGCAGACGCTCGGTCGCCACGTGGGTGTAGATCTGCGTGGTGGAGAGATCGCTGTGTCCTAACAGCATCTGCACCACGCGCAGGTCGGCGCCGTGATTGAGCAAATGCGTGGCGAAGGCATGGCGTAATACGTGCGGGGAGAGCTTCGCGCTATCGATCCCCGCCAGGACGGCATAGTGTTTAATGCGGTGCCAGAAGGTCTGGCGCGTCATCTGCTGCGCGCGCTGGCTGGGAAATAAGACATCCGACGCCACGCCGTTCAGCAGCCACGGGCGACCGTATTCGAGGTAATTTTCCACCCACATTACCGCCTCTTCGCCCAGCGGCACCAGCCGTTCTTTGTTGCCTTTACCAATGACCCGCAACACGCCCTGACGCAGGCTGATATCGCTCATCGTCAGGCCAACCAGCTCCGAGACGCGCAGGCCGGTGGCATACAGTACCTCCAGCATCGCCTTATCGCGTAATTCCAGCGGTTGCTCCACCAGCGGCGCCTGCAGCAAGCGTTCAACCTGCGCCTCGCTGAGATCTTTCGGCAACCGCTGCGGCAGCTTCGGCGAAGCCAGCAGCGCGCTGGGATCGTCCGGGCGAATTTTCTCCCGATACAGATGCTGGAAGAACCGGCGCACGGCGCTGAGCAACCGCGCGGTGCTGGTGGCTTTGTAGCCGCCGGACTGCCGCTCGGCCAGCAGCGCCTGCAGATCGTCGCTGCCGACGCTTACCAGCGACAGGCCGCGATGGTGCAGCCACTCGACTAACATCGTCAGATCGCGACGGTAGGCGCTGAGCGTATTCTCCGCCAGATTCCGCTCCAGCCAAAGGGCATCGAGAAACTGTTCGATTTGTGCCAGATCCTGTTTCACATCGGCCTCTTTGTTCGTTATACGGTCTCATTATGCCTTAAGAGGCCGCCTTTCTGGTACACTGGGCGCAATTCACGGCAAGAATTGAGACGTTTACGCGATGAATATAGGTCTTTTTTACGGCTCCAGTACCTGCTACACCGAAATGGCTGCGGAGAAAATCCGCGATATCATCGGCCCCGAGCTGGTGACGCTGCACAATCTGAAAGACGATTCCCCCGCGCTGATGAGCCAGTACGACGTACTGATCCTCGGCATCCCGACCTGGGATTTCGGCGAAATTCAGGAAGACTGGGAGGCGGTCTGGGAGCAACTGGATACCCTGGACCTGGAAGGCAAAATCGTCGCGCTGTACGGCATGGGCGATCAGCTGGGCTATGGTGAATGGTTCCTTGACGCACTGGGCATGCTGCACGACAAGCTGGCGACCAAAGGCGTGAAATTTGTCGGCTACTGGCCAACCGAAGGCTATGAGTTCACCAGTCCAAAACCGGTTATCGCCGATGGCCAACTGTTCGTTGGCCTGGCGCTGGATGAAACCAACCAGTACGACCTGAGCGACGAGCGCATCCAGAGCTGGTGCGAGCAGATCCTTGGCGAAATGGCCGAACACTTCTCCTGACGCCGCTTACTCCTGCGCCGGTTTTTGCAGCACCAGCCGGCGCAAATCTCGCCATTCTCCGGCATCCATACTATCCGCCGCCAGCCACAGATGCTGTCCGCGCCGGGTATCGACATGGCGTAACCGCAGCAACATACCGCTATTGATGACCCACGGGGTCCCGAGGATCTCCCATTCGGCGTTTTGCCAGCGAAGACGGGAATCGGTGAGCAGTTTTATCTCTCCGCGACGGGCATGGATCCGCCGCTGGCTGCGCACGCAGTCAAATACCACCAGCGACAACAGCAGCAGCCAGATCGGGGTATAGCTCAGCGGCCAGGGGACCAGTAGCACCAGCGCCGCCACAACGCCGTGGAGCAGCAGGGAAAACCACTGCGCGCGCCAGGAGATACGGAGATCAGATTGCCACAGGACCACGTTCCCGATTCCGTGTCTGAATTAAGGTTACCATCCGCTGCAGCTCCGCATCGGCCGGTTTGCCGTGGTTCATCAGCCAGTTGAACAGATCCGGATCGTCATTTTCCAGCAGGCGAATGAACAGCTGTTTGTCAGCGTCGCTGAGGGTATCGTACTCATACTCAAAGAACGGCATGATGGAGATGTCGAGTTCGCGCATCCCGCGGCGGCATGCCCAGTGGATACGTGCTTTATTGTTAATGTCCATGTTGACCTTCCAGCAGCAAAATATAGGTTAGTTTAACCCGTTTTATGCCGTAACTTTACAGGAATATCGCTGAATGCGAGCATCATTCCATAAAAACCATAAAATAATGATGGGCTTATTGATTCCCTGCGTCAGGCGGCTGTCTCACGCCAGCGCACAAATGGCCTGTTGAAAGCACTTGCAATGCACTATAGCTCTTTTACCATTGGTCACACACACTGCGTTAAGCGATTCAGGATATGACTATGGCTTTTACACCTTTTCCTCCGCGTCAGCCTTCCTCTTCCGCTCGTCTGCCGTTAACGCTGATGACCCTGGATGACTGGGCGCTGGCGACGATTAGCGGGCCGGATAGCGAAAAATATCTGCAGGGCCAGATTACCGCCGATGTGAGCAGTCTCACCGATGCTCAGCATCTGCTTGCCGCCCACTGTGACGCCAAAGGCAAGATGTGGAGCAATCTGCGCGTGTTCCGCCGCGACGGCGGCTTCGCATGGATCGAGCGCCGCAGCCTGCGCGACGTACAGCTGACCGAACTGAAAAAATATGCCGTCTTCTCCAAAGTCACCATCGCCGCCAACGACGATCTGGTCCTGCTGGGGGTGGCCGGCTTCCAGGCGCGCGCCGCGCTGGCGCCGTTGTTCGCCGCCCTGCCCGACGCGGCCACCCCGGTGGTCAGCGAAGGCGCCACCAGCCTGCTGTGGTTTGACCATCCGGGCGAACGCTTCCTGCTGGTGACTGATGTCGACACCGCTAACCGCATTACCGACGCGCTGCGCGGCGAAGCGCAGCTCAACAACAGCCAGCAGTGGCTGGCGCTGAATATTGAAGCCGGTCTGCCGGTTATCGACAGCGCCAACAGTGCGCAGTTCATTCCTCAGGCCACCAACCTGCAGGCGCTGGGCGGTATCAGCTTCAGGAAAGGCTGCTACACCGGCCAGGAAATGGTCGCGCGGGCAAAATTCCGCGGCGCCAATAAACGCGCGCTGTGGACGCTGTCAGGGACCGCCAGCCGGGTGCCGGAAGCCGGGGAAGACCTGGAGCTGAAGATGGGCGATAACTGGCGCCGTACCGGTACGGTGCTTGCGGCGGTTCAGCTGGATGATGGCCGTCTACTGGTGCAGGTGGTAATGAATAACGATATGGAGCCGGACAGCGTGTTCCGCGTGCGCGACGATGCCGGCAGCCTGCGCATCGAACCGTTGCCCTATTCGCTGGAAGAAGAGTAGTAAGGCGTCATGATTCCCGGCTTGCGGCGCTTGCGCCTTAGCCGGGCTACCAGGCCGCATAATACCGTAGCCACGGTAAGCGTAGCGCCACCGTGGAATTTCCAGGTCGCAGAGTATCGTAGCCACGGTAAGCGTAGCGCCACCGTGGAAGTAATCAGAACGAGTCACCAAAAAGCCCCTGTTGGGGCTTTTTGTCAGTGTTGACCGATGTAAAGATAGATCGCCAGGAAGTGACACACGCTGCCGCCGAGCACGAAGCCGTGCCAGATAGCGTGGTTATAGGGAATGCGTTTGCAGACGTAGAAGATGACCCCTAGCGAGTACACCACCCCGCCGACCGCCAGCAGCGTTACGCCGCCCACCGCCAGCTTCACTGCCAGCTGATAGACCACGATAAGCGACAGCCAGCCCATGGTCAGATAAGTCACCAGCGACAGAATTTTAAAGCGGTGCGCGATGGTCAGCTTAAACAGGATCCCCAGCAGCGCCAGGCTCCAGATGACGATCATCAGCCCCTTCGCCAGCGGTGAATTCAACCCCACCAGCAAGAACGGCGTGTAGGTCCCGGCAATCAACAGGTAGATAGCGCAGTGGTCGAACTTTTTCAGCCACTGTTTCGCCCGCTGATGCGGGATAGCGTGATAGAGCGTGGAGGCGAGGAACAGCATAATCATGCTGCCGCCGTACAGGCTGTAGCTGGTGATCGCCGTCGCGCTGGCGTTCGTGTCTACCGCCTGTACCAGCAGCAACACGAGGCCAACAATACCGAACACCAGCCCGATCCCGTGACTGATACTGTTGGCAACTTCCTCTGCCAGAGAATATCCCTGAGTGATTAATGGTTTGCGCACCATATTTGACTCCGTGAAAACAAAAACGCTTTCATTGCCCACTTAGGGTAACTGAGAATGATTCCAGTGAACACCTGTTAGCTAAAATAAAACGATGTATATTTGTAAATACATTAAAATCATAATGTTACAATATTATTTCAACTAACAGCTGTGCTGATTTTATTTAAAGGCGTTTGAATTCAATAACATAAAACCGATCTTCCGCAGGATAGATTTCCATGATGACCTGCCGCAGTTGTTCGAGGGTCATATTCTCCTGCCGGGCATGCTGTTCAGTTAGCGTATCGAGCGTCACCGTCGAGGTGGCGGTCACGGCGATGGTGCAAAAATAGCCGTCATCTTCATAGCGCCCGACGCGCAGGACGTCACCCGGTTTAAAATGCGATTCCGCCGCATCGCGGATGGTAATCGTTTTGCGCCCGGCGAGGATGTCGTCCTGAAAGCGCTGAAAAAAGGTAATGTCATTGGCCTGCATGATATAATTCCGTCCTGGTCATTATGAATTGTGAGTTCGCCACTGTGAGTATGTTCTCCCACGCCGCTGTCGCCAGTCTCAATAATCTTGAGATGATGGTCTACCACTACGTCATTAAGAATCGTGACAAAGTGATGTACATGACCATCCGCGAACTGGCCGAAGCCGCCGGGGTCTCCACCACCACCGTGTTGCGCTTCTGCCGCAAACTGCAGTGCGAGGGCTACTCTGAATTTCGCGTACGCTTTAAATTATATCTTGAGCAGAATGAGCCTCAACAGGCAAATATCGGCGCCAGCGAAATAATGAGTTTTTTTAAAAGCGTCAATAATGACGAGTTCGATGCGTTACTCGAACAGGCGGTCGATATTATTCTCGCCTCCGAACGTATTATTTTCGTCGGTGCCGGCACCTCCGGCGCGCTGGCGAAATATGGCGCACGCTTCTTTTCCAACGTCGGTAAATTCAGCAACCATATTGACGACCCCTATTTTCCGGTAACCAATGATATGGCCCGTAACGCGCTGGCGATCGTGCTTTCCGTCTCCGGTGAAACCGAAGAGATCCTGCGCTTCGCCAGCCAGTTCAGCCTGCACCGCTGCAAGGTGATGTCGATTACCAGCCACGAACATTCGCGGCTGGCCAAACTGGCCGATTTCAATCTCTCGTGGCACGTGCCGCAGACGCGCATCGGCGGCGTCTACGATATTACGACGCAAATTCCGGTGATCTATATCCTTGAATCGCTGGGACGTAAATTAGCGCGCAAAATCAGCTAAAAATAACAGCCTGTTTTTTCGATGTAACATATTACGTTTGGCGGGATTTGTTATATCGTGACATTCAATTTCGCTTTGCTAGACTCAATCGCAATAGTTATTCAGAGAGATTAGCAAAGATGAAAAAATTGACTCTTCCAAAAGACTTTTTGTGGGGCGGCGCGGTCGCCGCGCATCAGGTTGAAGGCGGCTGGAATAAAGGCGGCAAAGGCCCGAGCATCTGCGACGTGCTGACTGGCGGGGCGCACGGCGTACCGCGCGAAATCACCCACCAGGTCGAAGCGGGTAAATATTACCCTAATCATGAAGCGGTCGATTTCTACGGCCACTATAAAGAAGACATCAAGCTGTTCGCCGAGATGGGCTTCAAGTGCTTCCGCACCTCAATCGCCTGGACCCGCATCTTCCCGCAGGGCGACGAGACCCAGCCGAATGAAGAAGGGCTGCAATTCTACGATGACATGTTCGATGAACTGCTGAAGTACAACATCGAGCCGGTTATCACCCTTTCCCACTTTGAAATGCCGCTGCATCTGGTACAGCAGTACGGCGGTTGGACCAACCGCAAAGTGGTCGATTTCTTTGTGCGCTTCGCCGAAGTGGTCTTCGAGCGCTATAAGCACAAAGTGAAATACTGGATGACCTTTAACGAGATCAATAACCAGCGTAACTGGCGCGCGCCGCTGTTCGGCTACTGCTGTTCCGGCGTGGTCTATACCGAGCATGAAAACCCGGAAGAGACCATGTACCAGGTGCTGCATCACCAGTTCGTCGCCAGCGCGCTGGCGGTGAAAGCGGCGCGGCGTATCAACCCGGACATGCAGGTCGGCTGCATGCTGGCGATGGTCGCCCTCTACCCCTACTCCTGCAAACCGGAAGATGTCATGTTCGCCCAGGAGTCGATGCGCGAACGCTACGTCTTTACCGATGTCCAGCTACGCGGTTACTACCCGAGCTATGTGTTGAATGAATGGGAACGCCGCGGCTTCAACATCAAGATGGAAGACGGCGATGCGCAGATCCTGCGCGAAGGCACCTGCGCCTATCTCGGCTTCAGCTACTACATGACCAACGCGGTGAAAGCCGAAGGCGGCACCGGTGATGCCATTTCCGGCTTCGAAGGCAGCGTGCCGAACCCGCACGTCAAAGCCTCCGACTGGGGCTGGCAGATTGACCCGGTTGGCCTGCGCTACGCTCTGTGCGAACTGTATGAGCGTTACCAGAAGCCGCTGTTTATCGTGGAAAACGGCTTTGGCGCCTACGACAAAGTCGAAGCTGACGGCAGCATCAACGATGACTACCGCATCGATTATCTGCGCGCCCACGTCGAAGAGATGATTAAAGCGGTGACTTATGACGGCGTCGATCTGATGGGCTATACCCCATGGGGCTGCATCGACTGCGTCTCCTTCACCACCGGCCAGTACAGCAAACGCTACGGCTTCATCTACGTCAATAAACACGACGACGGCACCGGCGATATGTCCCGCTCGCGCAAGAAGAGCTTTAACTGGTACAAAGCGGTTATCGCCAGCAACGGTGAGAATCTGTAACTGACCGCCCTCTCCCGGCCGGGAGGGGGCAAATCACTTATCCGCCAGACACTTCTTTACAGCTTTACCATTGCCAAAACGCGTTCGCCCGATAAGATAGGCCTCGTGAATATTTGAGGCAATCATGATTAAGCGACAACGCAAAGCCATTCTTTTTGTCCTCCTGGCCTGTCTGGTGGTGCTAACCTGCACCGCCCAGCGGATGGCCGGGATGCACGCGCTGGTCATGAACCTCACCGCCGACAGCCCGTCGCTACAGCAACATCAGGATAAGGCCGATGCGCCGGTTACATCGTGCGAGCTCAGCGCCAAGTCGCTGATGGCCGTTCCGCCGATGCTGTTTGAAGGGGCGCTGTTGGCTATCGCCCTGCTGCTGGCGGTGCTGGCGGCGATCCCGCCGCGTATCGAACGCCAGTGGCCTCCCCGCGTTATCTCCCCACCCCGATTGCGGGTGCATCTGCGATTATGCGTCTTCCGTGAGTGATTAATTCTCCTGACAGCTCAGGTTAATTTATTACTTACGGAGAAAATTTATGTTTATGGTATTCAGGCGACTGCTGGTCTGCCTGCTTTGGCTATGGCTGCCCGTCAGCCAGGCCGCCGACAGCGGCTGGCTGCGCGTCGCCGACAATCAACACGCCAGCGTGCGCCTGCGGGCGCAAAGCGAAAGCAATGGCGAAACCCGCCTGCTTTTAGACGTGGCGCTGGAAAAAGGCTGGAAAACCTACTGGCGTTCGCCGGGCGAAGGCGGTATCGCGCCGGCTATTGCCTGGCGCACGCCGCTGGAGGTGAACTGGCGCTGGCCGACGCCGCAACGCTTCGACGTCGCGGGTATTTCCACTCAGGGGTATCACGGCGACGTCAGCTTCCCGATGACCCTGCGCGGCAAAATACCGCCGACGCTTAGCGGCGTCCTGACGCTCTCTACCTGCAGCAATGTCTGCATTCTCACTGACTACCCCTTTGCGCTGGATATGACGACTGCGGCGGGGGAGCGATTTAATTACGATTTCACCCGCGCGATGGGCACGCTGCCCCTGCGCGACGGTCTCACCTCGGCGCTTAGCGCCAGCTACGTCAGCGGTAAGCTGACGGTAACCGCCCGCCGCGATGCCGGCTGGCAGCAGCCAGCGCTGTTTATCGACAGCATGGAGGATGTCGATTTCGGCAAGCCGAGTTTTACCAGCCGCGGCGATACGTTGATCGCCACCGTACCGGTCACCGATAGCTGGGGCGAAGCGGCGCCGGACCTAAGCGGCAAAACGCTGTCGCTGGTACTGGCCGATAGCGGCCAGGCGCAGGAAAGCCATATCGCCATCGCCGCCGGCAGTGCGGCGCCGGGGCTGGCCTTAGGCTGGGTGCTGCTGATGGCGCTGACCGGCGGGCTCATTCTCAACGTAATGCCCTGCGTGCTGCCGGTGCTGGCGATGAAGCTCGGCTCGCTGGTGCAAACCGAACGTCGCGAACGCGGCGCGGTGCGGCGACAGTTCCTCGCCTCGGTGTGCGGGATCGTCGCCTCTTTTCTGGCGCTGGCTTTGATGATGACGCTATTGCGTTTAGGTAATCAGGCGCTCGGCTGGGGGATCCAGTTCCAGAACCCGTGGTTTATCGGTGCGATGGCGCTGGTGATGGTGCTGTTCAGCGCCAGTTTGTTGGGGCTGTTCGAAATCCGTCTCTCCTCCAGCGCCAGTACCTTCCTCGCCACCCGCGGCGGCAACGGCTTAATGGGCCATTTCTGGCAGGGCGCCTTCGCCACTCTGCTGGCAACGCCCTGCACCGCGCCGTTCCTCGGCACCGCCGTGTCGGTGGCGCTGGTGGCGCCGCTGCCGCTGCTGTGGGGCATTTTCTTCGCCATGGGGATCGGCATGAGCCTGCCGTGGCTGCTGATCGTTGCCTGGCCGGGTCTGGCGCAACGTCTACCACGCCCGGGTCGCTGGATGAATCATCTGCGGGTGGTGCTGGGGTTGATGATGCTTGGTTCAGCGCTATGGCTGGTCAGTCTGCTGACAATCCACATCGGCCGCACGCCAGTGCTTACCCTGCTGGTGATTCTGGCCATCGCCCTGCTGCTGGCTACCGCCTGGCGCTACCGCTGGCGTACGGCGCTGCGCGCGAGCGCCCTGGCCATCGTAGCGGCGGGCACCGTCGCCTTTGTCGCCCAACAGGACGGCCAGGGCCCGCGCCGCGACCGGGTTAACTGGCAGCCGCTCAGCGAGCAGGCTATCGCTAACGCCCTTGCGGAGCATAAACGGGTATTTATTGATGTCACCGCCGACTGGTGCGTGACCTGTAAAGCCAATAAATACAACGTGCTGCTGCGCGATGACGTCCAGCGGGCGCTGTTAGCGCCAGACGTGGTCGCCTTACGCGGCGACTGGAGCCGCCCCTCCGCCGACATTAGTCAGTTTTTAACCGCTCGCGGCAGCGCCGCGGTGCCGTTTAACCAGATTTACGGACCGGGATTGCCGCAGGGACAGATTCTGCCTGCGCTGTTAGATCGCGAACACCTTCTCGCCACCCTGTCCGCCGCTAAAGGAAAATAACATGAGAGCTATCATCGCCTTATTGCTGCTGTGCGTATCGGCCTTCAGCGTCGCCGCCCCGGCGGAAGAACCACAATCGAACGGTAATGACCAGTTAGCCCAGCTGCTGTTTAACGATCCGAATAGCCCGCGCACCGGCGCGAAAGCGCCGAAGCTCACGATCGTCTCGTTTACCGATTACAACTGTCCTTACTGCAAACAGTTTGATCCGATGCTGGAAAAAATCGTCCACGATAATCCGGATATTCAACTGATCGTTAAGCTGCTGCCGTTTAAAGGGCAAAGTTCGGTTAATGCCGCCAAAGCCGCGCTCTCCACATGGCGCCAGCAGCCTGATAAGTTTTGGGCGCTACACCAGCGCCTGATGGCGAAAAAAGGCTATCACGATGATGCCAGCATCGCCGCGGCGCAGAAGAAAACCGCCACCGATAGCGTGAATATCGATGACAAGACTATGGATTCGCTGAAGATGAACCTGATTTTGTCGCAGGTGCTGAATATTCAGGGCACCCCGGCGACCATCATCGGCGACCAGATGGTGGCCGGCGCGATCCCTGCTGAAGACCTGGAGGGGCTGGTGAAAGAACAGCTGGCGAAAGCCCGTGGCCAGTAAAATCAGGCGCTGGCTGCGCGAGCTGGCGGTGTGGCTGCTGATTGGCGGGGCGGTGAGCCTGGCGGTGGATTATTTTCGCCAGCCCGCGTTGCCGCAAAACATCAGCGCCACGCCGCTACAAACCCTCGACGGCAGGACGCTGGATCTGAACGCCATGAGCCAGCAAAAGCCGCTACTGCTGTACGTCTGGGCGACCTGGTGCGGGGTTTGTCGCTATACCACGCCGTCGGTGGCATCGCTCGCCGCCGACGGCGGCAATGTGCTAACGGTAGCCCTGCGTTCCGGCGATAACGCCGCGCTGGAGAAGTGGCTGACCAGGAAGAAAATGGCGCTGCCGACGGTGAATGATCCAAGCGGCCAGCTGGCGCGGCAGTGGGATATCCAGGTAACGCCAACGCTGGTGGTCATTTCTCAAGGCGAGGTGAAGTCGGTTACCACCGGCTGGACCAGCAGTTGGGGAATGCGCCTGAGGCTGTGGCTGGCCTCCTGGTAGACCGTCGGGTTACCCGGCTCGCGCTGCGCTCAGCCGGGCTACGGGTACGCATCGTTGGGTAGCCCGGATAAGGCGTAGCCGCCATCCGGGAAGGTTACCCTGTAGGCCCGGCAAGCGCAGCGCCGCCGGGCAATTGACATCAGCGGGTTATTTCCCCCCCGCCAGTTCAAGGAAACTGCCCGTCACATACGACGCTTTGTCGCTCAGCAGCCAGGCAATGGCCTGAGCGACCTCTTCCGGCTGGCCGCCGCGCTGCATCGGCAGCGAATGCTTCACTCGATCCACGCGTCCTGGTTCGCCGCCGGAGGCGTGCATTTCGGTATAAATCAGCCCCGGACGCACGCCGTTCACCCGGATCCCTTGCGCCGCCACTTCCAGCGCCAGCCCGGTGGTCAGGGTATCTACCGCTCCCTTTGAAGCGGCATAGTCAACGTACTCCCCCGGCGCGCCAAGGCGCGACGCCGCCGACGAAACGTTAACTATCGCTCCGCCCTTGCCGCCATGCCGATGCGACATACGCTTGACCGCCTCACGGCAGCAGAGGAAGTAGCCGGTGACGTTGGTGGCCAGCACGCGGTTAATACGCTCGGCGCTCAGGCTCTCCAACGTACATTGGGTAAACAGGATCCCGGCGTTGTTGACCAACGCCGTCAGCGGTTCGCCCATGCGGTCAATCGCCTCAAACATCGCCATCACCTGAGCTTCATCGCTGATATCCGCCCGCAGCGCCGTGGCTTTGCCGCCAGATTCAACAATGCTATTCACGACTTCGGTGGCGGCTTTAATGTTGTGATGGTAATTGACCGCGACGGTATACCCTTCCTGCGCCAGCAGCAGCGCCGTCGCCCGGCCTATGCCGCGGCTCGCGCCGCTAATCAGTGCTATTGCCATACCTTCCCTCCAAAAAATAAAGGCGCCGCAGCGCCTTTAAAAGTTTAGCTAATTCACCACTTACTGGTATTCGCTCATCGGTACGCAGGAGCAGAACAGGTTACGGTCGCCGTAGACATCGTCCAGGCGTTTTACCGTCGGCCAGTACTTATTGTGCAACCCTGCCGGGAATACCGCCAGCTCGCGGCTGTACGGATGGTTCCACTCGCTCACCAGCTCGCCCTGGGTGTGCGGCGCGTTCACCAGCGGGTTATCTTCCAGCGGCCATTCACCAGCTTTAACGCGATCGATTTCCGCGCGGATCGCCAGCATCGCGTCAATAAAGCGGTCCAGCTCGACCTTGCTTTCCGATTCCGTCGGCTCAACCATCAGCGTCCCGGCGACCGGGAAGGACATGGTCGGCGCATGGAAACCAAAGTCGATCAGACGCTTGGCGATATCCAGTTCACTGATGCCAGTCTCTTCTTTCAGCGGACGAATATCGAGAATACATTCGTGCGCCACGCGACCATCGCGGCCGGTATAGAGCACTGGGTAAGCATCTTTCAGACGGGTAGCGATATAGTTGGCGTTAAGGATCGCGTTCTGGCTCGCCTGTTTCAGCCCTTCCGCGCCCATCATGCGGATATACATCCAGCTGATCGGCAGGATGGAAGCGCTGCCGAACGGCGCGGCGGAGACCGCGCCCTGACGGGTCAGCATGCCTTCAATCTGTACCACGCTGTGGCCCGGTACAAACGGCGCCAGGTGCGCTTTCACGCCGATAGGGCCCATACCCGGACCGCCGCCGCCGTGCGGAATGCAGAAGGTTTTATGCAGGTTGAGGTGCGAAACGTCAGCGCCGATAAAGCCCGGAGAAGTGATCCCAACCTGGGCGTTCATGTTGGCGCCGTCGAGATAAACCTGGCCGCCGAACTGGTGCACTATCTCGCACACTTCACGGATGGTCTCTTCATACACGCCGTGGGTCGACGGATAGGTGACCATGATGCAGGAGAGATTCGCCCCCGCCTGCTCTGCTTTTTCACGCAGATCGGCAAGATCGATGTTGCCGTTTTTATCGCAGGCAACGACCACTACCTGCATACCCGCCATCTGCGCGGAAGCCGGGTTGGTGCCGTGCGCGGAGCTTGGGATCAGGCAGATATCGCGATGGCCTTCGTTGCGGCTCTCGTGATAGTGGCGAATCGCCAGCAGGCCGGCATATTCGCCCTGCGCGCCGGAGTTCGGCTGCATACAGACGGCGTCATAGCCGGTCAGTTTCACCAGCCAGTCGGAAAGCTGGGCGATCATCTGATGATACCCTTCCGCCTGGTCGACCGGGCAGAACGGGTGCAGCTCGGCAAATTCCGGCCAGGTGATCGGGATCATCTCCGCCGCGGCGTTCAGTTTCATGGTGCAGGAGCCCAGCGGGATCATCGCCTGGTTCAGCGCCAGATCCTTACGCTCCAGGGCGTGCATGTAGCGCATCATCTCGGTTTCGCTATGGTAGCGGTTAAACACCGGATGGGTGAGGATCGCATCGTCGCGCAGCATCGCCGCCGGGATCGAACGACTATCCAGCGCCACGTCTTTATCCAGGGTATCGATATCCAGACCGTGATCGTCGCCGACGATGGCGCGGAAAAGGTTCAGCACATCTTCGCGGGTGGTCGCTTCATCAAGCGTAATGCCCACCGCGCCGAGAATATCGCTGCGCAGGTTAATCTGCAGCGCTTCGGCACGCGCCAGCACCGCGGCTTTATCCGCCACTTCGACGCAAAGGGTGTCGAAGTAGTGCGCATGGCGCAGCTTCAGCCCTTTCTTCTGCAGGCCGTCGGCCAGAATGTCGGTCAGGCGATGAATGCGGCCAGCGATACGTTTCAGGCCCGCCGGGCCGTGGAATACCGCGTACAGGCTGGCGATGTTGGCCAGCAGGACCTGCGAGGTACAAATGTTGGAGTTCGCTTTCTCGCGGCGGATGTGCTGCTCGCGAGTCTGCATCGCCATGCGCAGCGCGGTATTACCCGCCGCATCTTTCGATACGCCGATAATACGGCCCGGCATGGAACGTTTGAATTCATCTTTCGCCGCGAAGAAGGCCGCGTGCGGGCCGCCATAGCCCATCGGCACGCCGAAACGTTGGGCGGAACCGAAGACAATATCGGCGCCCTGCTTGCCCGGCGCCGTCAGCAGCACCAGCGCCATAAAGTCGGCGGCGACGCTGACAATCACTTTGCGCGCTTTCAGCTCGGCGATCAGTTTACTGTAATCGTGGATTTCACCGGTGGTGCCCACCTGCTGCAGCAGCACGCCAAAGACATCCTGGTGATCGAGCACTTTGTCGGCGTCATCGACAATCACGTCGAAGCCGAAAGTTTCCGCACGGGTGCGAACCACGTCCAGGGTTTGCGGATGGACATCGGCGGCAACGAAGAAACGGTTGGCGTTCTTCAGTTTACTGACGCGTTTGGCCATCGCCATTGCTTCGGCGGCGGCGGTGGCTTCATCGAGCAGCGAAGCGGAAGCGATATCCAGCCCGGTCAGATCCAGAGTGACCTGCTGGAAGTTGAGCAGCGATTCCAGACGGCCCTGGGAGACTTCCGGCTGGTAAGGGGTATAGGCGGTATACCAGCCCGGGTTTTCCAGCATGTTGCGCTGAATGACCGGTGGCAGCTGCACGGCGGTGTAGCCCATGCCGATGTAAGACTTGAAGCGCTTGTTGCGACCGGCAATCGCCTTCAGCTCCGCCAGCGCGGCGAATTCGGTAGTCGCGTCACCCACCTGCGGTGGGGTCGCCAGCTGGATATCCTGCGGCACAATCTGGCCAATCAGGGCGTTAAGCGAATCCGCGCCGACGGTCTTCAGCATCTCTTGCTGCTGCTGAGCGTCCGGGCCAATGTGACGTTCAATAAAGGCGTCGCGGTTTTCAAGCTGACTTAAAGTCTGAGTCATGAGCGATGGTTCCTGAAACGTGCGGTGAATCGTGATTGTCTGACTGGTTTGCCCGGCAAGCGCTGATGCGTACCGGGCCAGAATACGCAAAATCATTCGCGTTGCAGGAAGGCGGCGACACAGCGACTCCCCGGGAGCTTACAAAAGTAAGTGACCGGGGGGAGCACGGAAGCCAACGCCCCTGCAGCGTGAAGGATGAAGCGTATTTATTCGTCTTCTAACAGAGCTTCATAGGCGGTCGCATCCAGCAGCGCGGCAACCTGCGCTTCGTCGCTGGCTTTGATTTTGAAGATCCAGCCGTCGGTATACGGGTCGCTGTTGACCAGTTCCGGCGAGTCGTTCAGTTCTTCGTTGACGGCAACGATTTCACCGCTAATCGGCGCGTAGATATCAGAAGCCGCTTTCACGGATTCAGCAACGGCGCAATCGGCGCCCGCTTCAACGGTGGCGCCCACTTCCGGCAGGTCAACGAAAACCATATCGCCAAGCAGCTCCTGCGCGTGCTCGGTGATCCCGACGGTATAGGTGCCGTCCGCTTCTTTACGCAGCCACTCGTGTTCTTTGCTGTATTTCAGTTCTGCTGGTACGTTGCTCATCAATTCATCTCCAAAAAAGGGAAATCACACAATGGCTTTGCCATTGCGTACAAAACCAGGTTTAGTCACTTTTACCGGCATTTCACGGTTACGAATCTGCACCACCGCGGTGTCGCCAATCCCGGCCGGTACGCGAGCCAGCGCGATGCTGTAGCCCAGCGTCGGCGAGAAGGTGCCGCTGGTGATAATGCCTTCTTTTTGATTACCGTCGCTATCGGTAAAACGTACCGGCAGGCCGCCGCGCAGGACGCCTTTCTCGGTCATCACCAGGCCCACCAGCTGCTCGGTGCCTTTTTCACGCTGCATCTCCAGCGCTTCGCGGCCGATGAAGTTACGATCTGCCGGTTCCCAGGCGATAGTCCAGCCCATGTTCGCCGCCAGCGGCGAGACGCCTTCGTCCATTTCCTGGCCGTACAGGTTCATCCCGGCTTCCAGGCGCAGGGTATCGCGCGCGCCAAGACCACACGGCTTAACGCCAGCGTCCAGCAGACCGCGCCAGAAATCCGCCGCCTGCTCGTTCGGCATCGCGATTTCATAACCCGCTTCGCCGGTATAACCGGTGGTGGCGATAAACAGGTCGCCGGACTGCACGCCAAAGAACGGCTTCATGCCCTCCACGGCCTGGCGCTGAGCGTCGGTGAATAGCGTCGCCGCCTTCGCTTTCGCCTGCGGACCCTGCACCGCGATCAGAGACAGATCGTCGCGAACGGTAATTTCAAGGCCGTAAGGTTCCGCTTGCTCGGAGATCCAGGCGAGGTCTTTTTCGCGGGTGGCGGAGTTAACAACGAGGCGGAAATAATCTTCAGAAAGGAAATAAACAATCAGGTCATCGATGACGCCGGCGGAGGCGGTAAGCATTCCCGTGTAGAGCGCTTTGCCTGGCGTGGTCAGCTTCGCCACATCGTTGGCCAGCAAATAGCGCAAGAACTCTCTGATCCGGCTGCCGTGGAAATCGACGATAGTCATATGCGACACATCGAACATCCCTGCATCGCCGCGCACCGCGTGGTGCTCATCAATCTGGGATCCGTAATGCAGCGGCATCATCCAGCCATGGAAATCCACCATGCGAGCGCCGCACAGCGTGTGTTGTTCATACAACGGAGTCTGTTGAGCCATCTTTTCCTCATCGAATAAAACGGAACCAGCCACGAGATTGTCGGCGATTTTGCGCCACGAAATTCGGCGACGGCACCGCTGACGGACGCCGACGCAAACGTTCTCTTTTGCCTGAACTTACCACCGAACCCGGCGCTAAACCATAAGCTCATTCAGGGCATCACATTAGCTTATGACTAAAATCCGTCGAAAAGCCTACAGAGTTATTGACTGGAAAAAAGCGATTTATGCCACATAAAATTAACATCAAGCTTTCATCGATAAGGCAATGATGGTGTTTTATGCGATTTTACGGGCCTAATTTCTTTAACAAAAAAAAGAGCGCATTAATAAAACTAATGCGAAAAAAGAGGTGAAATTAGAATATTTCAAATGAGGGAGAAAACCCGGCGCGCAGGCCGGGTAAAAGAAGTGTGACGCGGTTAACGTAACCAGGCGGGGAGATCGTTCAGGCCCATCGCCTGGCGAATCAACTGCGGTTTCACGCCTGGCAACGTATCGGCCAGTTTGAGTCCCATATCGCGGAGGAATTTCTTCGCCGGATGGCTACCGGAGAACATTTCGCGGAAGCCCTGCATACCCGCCAGCATCAGCGCAGCGCTGTGCTTGCGGCTGCGCTCGTAGCGGCGCAGATATAAATGCTGGCCGATATCTTTCCCCTGCGCGTGCAGGCGCTTCAGCTCGTCGATAAGCTCGGCGGCATCCATAAAACCGAGGTTAACCCCCTGCCCGGCCAGCGGGTGGATGGTATGCGCGGCATCGCCGACCAGCGCCAGGCGGTGGGCGGCAAACTGACGGGCATAGCGGCCGGTCAGCGGGAAGACTTCACGTTCGCTTGCCAGCTGGCAGAGGCCGAGGCAATTATCGAAGGCGATATTCAGCGCCTGGTTGAAAGTGGCTTCATCAGCCTCCTGCATCCGCTTCGCTTCCGCTGGCGACAGCGACCAGACGATCGAGCACAGGTGCGGATCGCTCAGCGGCAGGAAGGCCAGAATGCCCTCGCCATGGAACGCCTGGCGTGCCACCGCCTGATGCGGCTCAGTGGTGCGTATCGTCGCCACCAGCGCATGATGGTGGTAATCCCAGAAAGTCAGCGGAATATCGGCCTTATTACGCAGCCATGAATTCGCGCCATCAGCGCCAACCACCAGCCTCGCGGTCAACATGCTGCCGTCCTGCAGGCTGAGAAAGGCTTCGTTTTCACCCCACGCCACCTGCTGCAGCTCCGCAGGCGCCAGCAGGGTGACGTCAGCGCAGCGCTGCGCTTTCTGCCACAATGCGTGATGCACCACGGCATTTTCAATAATATGGCCCAGATGGCTGAAGCCCATGCTCTGGTCATCGAAGCTAATGCGGCCAAAGCTGTCTTTGTCCCACACTTCCATGCCGTGATAGCAGCTGGCGCGCTGGGCGACGATCTCATGCCAGACATCCAGCTTAGTCAGTAGCTTTTCGCTGGCGGCATTGATCGCCGAAACGCGCAGCGCCGGCGGCGCATCGGCGGCCAGAGGCTGCGGCGCTGCTTTCTCCAGCACCGCGACGCGCAGGCCGCTGCCCTGTAAACCGCAGGCTACCGCCAGTCCCACCATTCCACCGCCAACAATGGCAACATCAACACTTTGCACGTTTTACTCCTTAACGGGGAACCCAACCGAGGGTACGCTGCGCCAGCGCATCGCGCGCTGGGGTAAATAATTCCATGGCCATCAGACCGACGTTGCGCCCCGCCACCAGCGGCGCCCAACGGTTGGCAAACAGATGCACCAGCCCATCGGTGACACCAATAGTGGCGGCTTTATCACCTGCCCGCCGTGCCTGGTAGCGGCACAGCAGGGAATAATCGCCCACATCGTCGCGGGCCACGTGCGCGTCGGCAAGCATCTCCGCCAGGCTCATCACATCGCGCAGGCCGAGATTAAAGCCCTGTCCGGCGATCGGATGCAGCGTCTGCGCCGCGTTGCCGACCAGCGCCAGACGGTGTGACACCGCACGGGTGGCGGTCGTTAAGGCTAACGGATAGACGCTGCGCTTACCGGCATGGGTAATACGCCCCAGCCGCCAGCCGAATGCTTGCTGTAACGCCTGACAAAAACGTTCGTCAGACCAGCTCAGCACCTCGTCGCGCCGCGACTGCGGATGGCACCACACCAGCGAACAGCGTCCTTGCGACATCGGCAGCATCGCCAGCGGACCGTGCTCGGTAAAACGCTCGAAGGCGCGGCCTTCGTGCGGCAAGGCGGTGCTAACGTTGGCGATAATCGCCAGTTGCTCATACGGCTGCTGCTGCCAGCTGATGCCGCAGTGAGCGCCCAGCGCCGAACGGGAACCGTCCGCCGCCACCAGCAGCTTACCGTTGATGATTTCGCCGCCCTCAAGCGTAAGGCTGACGCTCTCCTC
Source organism: Klebsiella sp. H-Nf2 (assembly GCF_002806645.1). NCBI lineage: Bacteria > Pseudomonadati > Pseudomonadota > Gammaproteobacteria > Enterobacterales > Enterobacteriaceae > Klebsiella > Klebsiella sp. H-Nf2. Next base: position 306,700 of record NZ_PIBL01000002.1, on the reverse strand, counting down.
CCGGCGGCTGACCGCTTCCACTTTCGCCGGACAGTGCAGCGTGACGCCTGGCGCCTCGCGCAGCAGGCTAAACAGCCGCTGGCCGACATCGTGGAGTTCAACCACCTGCCCCAGCGCCGACAGACCGTAATCGGCCGCCGCCAGGTTTACAAACCCGGCATGGCCGCGGTCGCTGACATGTACCCGCTGGATAGGCGTTGCTCGTTTAGCAAGGTTCTGCCAGATACCGATGCGCGCCAGCTGCTGGCAGGTGCCCGCAGCCAGGGCAATCGCCCGATCGTCAAAGCCTGGGTGGCGTGACGAATGCGGATCCTGCGCTTCAATCAGATGGACCGGCAGGGCGCCGCCGGTCAAACGGGAGATGGCCAGCGCGAGCGTCGCCCCGGTCATCCCGCCACCGACGATCAGCACGCTCATGACTGGCGCGCCGCCGCCATCAGCGCCTCGATCTCATCCGCCTTCTTCACCACGCTGGCGGTGAGATTTTCGTTGCCGTCTTCGGTAATGACGATGTCATCTTCAATACGGATGCCGATACCGCGATACTGCGCGGGGACATCGGCGTCGGTAGCGATATACAGCCCCGGCTCGACGGTCAGCACCATCCCCGGCTCCAGTATGCGCGAACGGTCGGTATCGTAATTGCCGACATCGTGCACATCCAGCCCCAGCCAATGGCTCAGGCCATGCATAAAGTACGGGCGGTGGGCATTATTGGCGATGAGTTCGTCAATCTCGCCTTTCAGGATCCCCAGCCGCACCAGGCCGGTGATCATAATGCGCACCACTTCCTGGTTAACCTGATAGATCGAAGTGCCCGGGCGATAAAGCTCCAGCGCGGTTTCCAGCGATTCCAGCACGATGTCGTAGATTTCACGCTGCGGTTTAGTGAATTTGCCGTTTATCGGGAAAGTGCGGGTAATGTCTCCCGCGTAGCCGCGATATTCGCAGCCGGCGTCAATCAGCACTAAATCGCCATCACGCAGTTCGGATTCGTTTTCGGTGTAGTGCAGAATGCAGCCGTTTTCGCCGCCGCCAACGATGGTGTTATAGGACGGGAAACGCGCGCCGTGGCGGTTGAATTCATGGAGAATTTCACCTTCCAGCTGATATTCGAACATGCCGGGGCGGCATTTTTCCATCGCCCGGGTATGGGCAAGGGCGGAAATTTCGCCGGCGCGGCGCATCACTGCCAGCTCTTCCGCGGATTTAAACAAACGCATTTCATGAACCGCAGGCCGCCAGTCGATGACGGAGTTCGGCGCCTGCAGATTCTGGCGCGAGCCTTTGCGCAGTTTTTCGAGGGCGTTAAACACAATCTCATCGGCATAGGCATATTCGCCCTGGGCGAAATAGATAGCGTCCAGACCATTGAGCAGCTGATACAACTGCTGGTTGATTTCACTAAATGCCAGCGCGCGATCCACACCGAGCTTCGCCGGCGCGGCATCCTGGCCCAGACGGCGACCGAACCAGATCTCAGCGGTCAGATCGCGAACCCGGTTAAACAGCACGCTATGATTGTGCGTTTCATCGCTTTTAATCAACACCAGCAGCGCTTCCGGTTCGTTAAAGCCGGTGAAGTACCAGAAATCGCTGTTCTGCCGGTAGGGATACTCTGAATCTGCGCTACGCACCGCTTCCGGTGCGGCGAAAATCAGCGCCGCGCTGCCTGGCTGCATCTGCGCCAGCAGCGCCTGGCGACGCGAGAGAAATTCCTGCTGAGTCATGACGCCCCCTGAACGAATTTTAGTTAGTGTAATGTCGGTTTGCGGACTTCCGGTGCGGTTGGCTGCTGACGAGAAAAAGTGTCGTGGCACAGCAGTGCGGCAACGCGGACATACTCGATAATCTCCTCCAGAGACATCTCCAGCTCTTCCTGATCTTCGTCTTCATCGTAGCCCAGCTGGGCGATATTACGCAGATCGTCAATCGCTTCCCCGGTCTCGTCTTTCACTTTATCCAGCTTCGGCTGGCTGACGCCAAGGCCGAGCAGGAAGTGGTTAACCCAACCGGCGAGAGCGTCGGCGCGGTCAAAGACGCTTACCGCATCGCCTTCCGGCAGATACAGTTGAAAGAGGAAACCGTCGTCATCCAGTGAATCGCTGATGGCGGAATGCATGTTACGCAGCGCCTGGGCCAGTTCATGACCAAAGGCGAGACCTTCGTTGGTCAGGTCGTGTACCAGCGGCAGCCAGCTGCTGTCAGTGTTGCCGCCGCACAGCAATCCGCTGATTAAACCGTGCATTTCGGCCGGGGTGAGGCCTACCCCTTGTTGGTTCAGTAACTGGTCTACATCGTTGTAACCAGGCATTTCGTTCTGTATAGACATGCGCATTCGTCATCGTTGGGAGGAATATTCATGATATGCTACCACTTTGGACCCTGGTGAACCAGAAAAGGGCTTGTATCCCCGCACCAGGGTAGCTATAGTGTCGCCCCTTCGCAGACCCGGGCTCGGATGTGAAGGCAGCGCAGTCAATCAGCAGGAAGGTGGCATGTCTGCACAACCCGTAGATCTCCAAATTTTCGGCCGTTCACTGCGAGTGAATTGCCCGCCTGAACAAAGGGATGCCCTGAATCAGGCAGCTGAAGACCTTAATCAGCGGTTGCAAGATTTAAAAGAACGCACTAGAGTCACAAATACTGAGCAGCTGGTCTTCATCGCCGCGTTGAACATCAGCTATGAGTTGACTCAGGAAAAAGCGAAGACCCGCGACTACGCTTCGAGCATGGAGCAGCGCATTCGGATGCTTCAGCAGACCATCGAACAAGCATTGCTTGAGCAAGGTCGCATAAGCGAAAGACCAGGGTCAAAGTTTGAATAACACTTTGCAGTTAACTGTGTTAGAGTAATTCCAGGAACAAAATTTCTCTGAGATGTTTGCAAGCGGGCCAGTCCCCTGAGCCGATATTTCATACCACAAGAATGTGGCGCTCCACGGTTGGTGAGCATGCTCGGTTCGTCCGAGAAGCCTTAAAACTGTGACGACACATTCACCTTGAACCAAGGGTTCAAGGGTTACAGCCTGCGGCGGCATCTCGGAGATTCCCTTCTTTAGTTCGCATTATCCCAACGCTCTAGTTTTCGGCTACTGCCGCCCTGTATTACACTTCCTCGTATTGTTTCGCTTGCTCGTAATGAGACCTGCATGACTATACAGCCAGATACCCCGCTCTCCAGACAGCAAATTCGCCAGCAGATCCGCGATCGTCGCCGCGCGCTCAGCCCGGAGCAACAGCGCCTGTTTGCCCAACAGGCCGCGGAGCGGATGATGGCCTGGCCGCCGGTCGTACTCGCCCATACCGTGGCGCTGTTCCTCTCCTTTGACGGCGAGCTGGACACCCAGCCGCTAATTGACCAGCTATGGCGCGCCGGCAAACGGGTGTATCTGCCGGTGCTGCATCCGTTTAGCCCCGGAAACCTGTTGTTTTTACACTACCATCCGCAGAGCCAACTGATAGTGAATCGCCTGAAAATCCGCGAACCGAAGCTCGATGTGCGTGACGTGCTGCCGCTCGCTGAACTCGATGTGCTGGTGACCCCGCTGGTAGCCTTCGATGTCAGTGGTCAGCGACTGGGAATGGGTGGCGGTTTTTACGACCGTACGCTGCAAAACTGGCAGCAGTATCGCCTGCAGCCGGTAGGCTACGCGCACGACTGCCAGCAGGTGGATAGCCTGCCGAGCGAACAGTGGGATATCCCGCTACCCGCGGTGATCACCCCGGGAAAAACCTGGAGTTGGTAGGTACGCGGGGACGAGAATTTCAGCCTGGAAAGTATTAACAAAAAAACGGGCAGGTACGCAACCTGCCCGAGAGGCAAAAATGATTAGAACAACAGACGGGCGCGGATAGTCCCCGGGATCGCTTTCATTGCCTGCAGCGCCTGCTGGGCAACATCTTCTTCCGCTTCAATATCAATAACCACGTAGCCCATCTGCGGCGACGTTTGCAGATACTGCGCGGCAATGTTGATGCTCTGCGCGGCGAAGATCTGGTTGATAGCGGTCAGGACGCCCGGTCGGTTCTCATGGATATGCAGCAGACGGCGACCGCCGTGCAGCGGCAGAGAAACTTCCGGGAAGTTGACCGCTGACAGGGTTGACCCGTTGTCAGAGTACTTCGCCAGCTTGCCGGCCACTTCCAGACCGATGTTCTCCTGCGCTTCCTGGGTTGAACCGCCAATATGCGGGGTCAGGATCACGTTATCAAACTCGCACAGCGGTGAAGTGAAGGGATCACTGTTGGTCGCGGGTTCGGTCGGGAAGACGTCGATAGCCGCCCCGGCCAGATGCTTACTCGCCAGCGCATCGCACAGCGCCGGAATATCCACCACGGTACCGCGGGAGGCGTTGATCAGCAGCGCGCCCGGCTTCATCAGCGCCAGCTCTTCCGCGCCCATCATGTTTTTGGTGGAGGCGTTTTCCGGCACATGCAGGCTGACCACATCGCTCATGTTCAGCAGGTCGGAGAGATGCTGAACCTGGGTGGCGTTGCCGAGCGGCAGTTTGTTTTCAATATCATAGAAGAAGACATGCATCCCCAGCGATTCCGCCAGAATGCCGAGCTGGGTACCGATATGGCCGTAACCGATAATCCCCAGTTTCTTGCCGCGCGCTTCAAAGCTGCCCACCGCCAGCTTATTCCATACCCCACGATGCGCTTTGGCGTTGGCTTCCGGCACGCCGCGCAGCATCAGCAGCAGTTCGCCGATGACCAGCTCCGCCACCGAGCGGGTGTTGGAGAACGGGGCGTTAAATACCGGGATACCCCGCTTCGCTGCCGCGTCCAGATCCACCTGGTTAGTACCGATACAGAAGCAGCCAACTGCTACCAGTTTTTCTGCCGCGGCGAAAATCTCTTCAGTCAGATGAGTACGGGAACGCAGGCCGATGAAATGGGCATCACGGATCGACGCTTTCAGCTCTTCGGAGTCCAGCGCGCCTTTGTGAAATTCGATGTTGGTGTAACCTGCTGCACGAAGGTTATCGATTGCCTTTTGATGCACACCTTCAACCAGCAGAAATTTAATCTTGTCTTTTTCCAGTGATACCTTAGCCATTTCCCCGTCCTGTTTTGTCTTAACTAATGTCGTGCTGAACGAAAGTTCGTCTCAGCAACATATCAAAAAAAACTATCGCGGCAATATGAACGTTTGCGTCGCCGTCCTGAAGAAATGTCATCCAGAAGCAAATGGCAGGACAAAACACCAGAAAGAAGATTAATGGTAGTTTGTTAATCAGGATGGTTGCATAAATGTGACAGAAGTCACCAAATTGCACCAGGTGAAAAAATATTTGCGAGGGAGCCGGTTGGCTCCCTGCGGACAGACTATTTTACGATGGTTTTCACGCCATCGGCAGTTCCGATCAGCGCCACGTCAGCCCCGCGGTTGGCGAAAAGCCCCACGGTCACGACGCCCGGAATGCTGTTGATGGCATTCTCCAGCGCGACGGCATCAAGAATTTCCAGGCCATGCACGTCCAGGATCACGTTGCCGTTATCGGTCACCACGCCCTGACGGTACTCCGGACGACCGCCCAGCTTGACCAGTTGACGCGCGACGGCGCTGCGCGCCATCGGAATGACTTCAACCGGCAGCGGAAATGCACCGAGAATATCAACCTGCTTGGAGGCATCGGCGATACAGATAAATTTATCGGCGACCGAGGCAATGATCTTCTCACGGGTCAGCGCCGCGCCACCGCCTTTGATCATTTGCATATGGCCGTTGATCTCATCTGCGCCATCAACATAGATCCCCAGGCGATCGACGCTGTTGAGATCGAAGACGGTGATCCCGAGGCTTTTGAGCTTTTCGGTAGAGGCATCGGAGCTGGAGACCGCGCCTTCAATCTGCCCCTTCATCGTGCCCAGCGCGTCAATAAAATGGGCCGCCGTCGAGCCGGTACCCACGCCGACAATGGTCCCTGGCTGTACGTATTGCAGCGCCGCCCAACCTACTGCTTTTTTCAGTTCATCCTGCGTCATAATTATGGTCCGAGATGTGAATGCCTGTGGCGCATTATAGAACATCGACAGTGGAAATGTCCCTGCGATGCAGATCACACAACTGAGCAGACCAATTTCGTCTGTATCAAATAAAAATTTATGTCATAGTGCGAGATAACGATTAGTTATGGGGGCACGCCAGAATAATGAAACGACCGGACTACAGAACACTACAAGCGCTGGATGCGGTGATTAGGGAACGAGGATTTGAGCGCGCCGCGCAGAAGCTATGTATTACCCAGTCCGCCGTCTCACAGCGTATTAAGCAGCTGGAAAATATGTTCGGTCAGCCGCTGCTGGTGCGCACCGTGCCGCCACGCCCTACCGAGCAGGGGCAAAAGCTGCTGGCTCTGTTGCGCCAGGTTGAACTATTGGAAGAAGAGTGGCTGGGCGACGAGCAGACTGGCTCCACGCCGCTACTGCTGTCGCTGGCGGTGAACGCCGACAGTCTGGCAACCTGGCTCCTGCCGGCGTTGGCCAATGTTCTGTCAGACTCCCCTATTCGTCTCAACCTGCAGGTGGAAGATGAAACCCGCACCCAGGAGCGCCTGCGCCGTGGTGAAGTGGTGGGCGCAGTGAGTATCCAGCCGCAGGCGCTGCCAAGCTGCCTGGTGGATCAGCTCGGCGCGCTCGATTACCTGTTTGTCGCCTCAAAAGAGTTTGCGCAACGCTATTTCCCGAATGGCGTGACGCGTTCTGCGCTGCTGAAAGCGCCGGTCGTCGCCTTTGATCATCTGGACGATATGCATCAGGCGTTCCTGCAACAAAACTTCGACCTGCCGCCGGGTAGCGTCCCCTGCCACATCGTCAACTCGTCGGAAGCCTTCGTGCAACTGGCGCGCCAGGGCACTACCTGCTGTATGATCCCGCATCTGCAAATCGAAAAAGAGCTGAAAAGCGGCGAGCTTATCGACCTCACGCCCGGTCTGTTCCAGCGTCGTATGCTGTACTGGCACCGCTTTGCACCGGAAAGCCGCATGATGCGCCGGGTGACCGATGCGCTTATTGATTACGGCCACAAAGTGCTGCGCCAAGATTAAATCGCAGGCATAAAAAAAGCCACTTCAGGGAAGTGGCTTTTTTGTTTCTATCGCTTACTGCGCTGGTTTCGGCTCTTCCGCCGGTTTCGCTGGCGCGGCGGCCTGAGCTGGCTGCAGCTCAAAGACCACGTCAACCTGGTCGTCAAACTGGATAGTCGCCTGCTCGTAGGTTTCCTGGGCAGAAACTGGCGCTGCGTCAGCGGCCTTCATCATACGAACCATCGGGCTCGGCTGATAGTTGGAGACGTGGTAACGCACGCTGTAGACCGGCCCCAGCTTGCTGTGGAAGCCAGCCGCCAGCTCCTGCGCCTGATGCACCGCGTCATCAATGGCCGCTTTACGCGCCTTATCTTTGTAGGCATCCGGTTGCGCAACACCCAGCGAAACGGAGCGAATTTCGTTCAGTCCCGCCTTCAGCGCACCGTCCAGCAGGCCGTTAAGTTTATCCAGCTGGCGCAACGTCACTTCCACAGTGCGCACCGCGCGATAGCCTTTCAGAATGCTTTTCCCGTTCTGATAGTCATAATCAGGCTGGGTACGCAGATTCGCCGAGCTGATGTCTTTTTTCGCGATACCGCTCTTTTCAAGGAAAGAGAGATACTGCGCGACGCGGTCGTCTGCCTGCTTTTTCGCCGATGCGGCATCTTTCGCCGCGACGTTCACTTCGATCGCCAGGGTGGCAATATCCGGAACCGCGGCAACGCTTGCTGTGCCTGAAGTCACAATGTGCGGACCGTCTGGCAATTCGTTTGCCTGTGCCGCCATTGTGCTAAATCCGAGTGCTGCCGCCAGGGCCAAGATTTTTAACTTCACTGTCGTTTCTCCATGTTACTTAAATCGCCCTTACGGGACGCATGCCAGCAAGCTTAGCGCGTACAGCAGGAAAGTCCATCGGACAACGCTTAGTTGAGCAACGCCAGGATATGGCCGACGCCCTCTTTTGCCAGCTGAAACGCAATAAACCACATGACGGCACCGACCACAATATTGATGATCCGCTGGGCTTTGGCGGTACGCAGCCGAGGCGCCAGCCAGGCGGCTAACAGCGCCAGGCCAAAGAACCACAGGAAAGAGGCGCTAATGGTCCCCAGCGCAAACCAGCGCTTCGGCTCCACCGCCAGTTGACCTCCCAGGCTGCCCAGCACCACAAAGGTATCCAGGTAAACGTGCGGATTTAGCCAGGTGACCGCCAGCATGGTGATAATGATTTTCCAGCGCCCCTGCTGCATCACCTCGGCGCTGGCGAGCTCAAGATTCTGACTGAACGCCGTTTTCAGTGCGCCGAAGCCATACCACAACAAAAAGGCCACGCCGCCCCAGGTCACTATCGCCAGCAGCCACGGGGATTGCATCAGCAGCGCGCTACCGCCAAAAATACCGGCGCAGATCAACAGCAAGTCGCTGACCGCGCACAGCAGGGCAATCATCAGGTGATACTGACGACGGATCCCCTGATTCATCACAAAAGCATTTTGCGGGCCAAGCGGCAAAATCATTGCCGCTCCCAGGGCAAGGCCCTGAAAGTAATAGGTAAACATAAGGATTTTTCCGCTGTGTTCGAGAGTGGCGCTGACTATAACGCGAATGGATTATTAGCGGAAATTGAAAGTATTAATCGTTAATTAGAGAAGCTAATAACACGCCATTAAAAAAGGCCGGCATGGCCGGCCTGAATCTGTCACTGGCGATTTACTCTGCTTTTTCCGGCAGGCGGACCACATGAACATCCATCTGCGGATACGGGAAACTGATGCCGTTGGCGTCGAAATCACGCTTAATACGCTCCAGCACGTCCCAATAGACGTTTTGCAGATCGCTGCTTTTGCTCCACACGCGAACCACGAAGTTCACCGATGAGGCGCCAAGTTCGTTCAGGCGTACAGTCATTTCGCGATCGCGCAGAATACGATCGTCAGATTCGATAATCGAGGTCAGCAGCTGCTTCACCTTGTCGATATCGGCATCGTAGGATACGCCAATGATAAACTCATTGCGGCGCGCCGGTTCGCGGGAGAAGTTAATGATGTTGCCGGCGATGATTTTGCCATTCGGCACCACCACGATTTTGCCGTCTGCGGTACGCAGGGTGGTGGAGAAAATCTGCACGTTCTGCACGGTGCCGGCGATGCCGCCGAGATCGACATATTCACCCGCGCGGAACGGGCGGAACATCACCAGCAGTACGCCTGCGGCAAGGTTCGACAGCGATCCCTGCAGCGCTAAACCCACCGCCAAACCGGCGGCACCCAGCACAGCAATGACCGAGGCGGTCTGCACACCGACCCGGCCCAGGGCGGCAATCAGGGTGAAGGCGATAACCGCGTAACGCACCAGCGCCGAGAGAAAATCAGCAACGGTGGCATCAATCTTACGCGCCAGCATCAGGCGGTTGACGGTGTTAGAGACGATGCGCGCCACGATCATCCCGATAATCAGGATAACGATAGCGGCAACGATGTTGACGGCATAGCTCAGCAGCAGCTCCTGGTTGCGTGCCAGCCACGTCCCGGCGTTGTTGATGCTATCGACAACGTTCAAATCTTCCATTTAACATTCCTTATGAATCCCCGAACGGGGAAGTAAATAACTCAGCCTGCAACAGGGCAGTCAGGTTATAGGGTAAACAATAAGTGCACGTTTTGCCAAATGGATCACAGTTTTCCTGCTCGCTATCCTGTTGTTAAAGTAATAAAAAAGCCCGCATTGCTGCGGGCTTCAGGGTAAGAAACAGATTTTTCTTACAGAACGTCGATCGCGTTCAGCTCTTTAAATGCCTGCTCCAGACGGGTCACCATGGAAGTCTGTGCAGCACGCAGCCATACGCGCGGATCGTAGTATTTCTTGTTCGGCTGGTCTTCGCCTTTCGGGTTGCCCAGCTGGCCCTGCAGGTAAGCTTCGTTCGTTTTGTAGTACTGCAGGATACCGTCCCAGGTCGCCCATTGGGTGTCGGTATCGATGTTCATTTTCACTACGCCGTAGCTGACGGAGTCTTTGATTTCCTGAGCGGAAGAACCGGAACCGCCGTGGAAGACGAAGTTCAGGCTGTTGTGCGGCAGGTTGTGTTTCTTGGAAACATATTCCTGAGAGTCGCGCAGGATGGTCGGGGTCAGAACCACGTTACCCGGTTTGTACACGCCGTGTACGTTACCGAAGGAAGCGGCGATGGTGAAGCGCGGGCTGATTTTGCTCAGCTCGGTGTACGCGTAATCCACGTCTTCCGGCTGGGTGTACAGGGCAGAAGCGTCCATGTGGCTGTTGTCCACGCCGTCTTCTTCGCCACCGGTGCAACCCAGTTCGATTTCCAGGGTCATGTCCATTTTGGCCATGCGCGCCAGGTACTTAGAGCAGATTTCGATGTTTTCGTGCAGGGACTCTTCAGACAGGTCGATCATGTGAGAAGAGAACAGCGGTTTACCGGTAGCGGCGAAGTGTTTTTCACCCGCGTCCAGCAGACCGTCGATCCACGGCAGCAGTTTCTTCGCGCAGTGGTCAGTGTGCAGGATAACCGGCACGCCGTAGTGCTCAGCCATCTGGTGCACGTGGTGCGCGCCAGAGATAGCGCCGAGGATAGCAGCACCCTGAGGAACGTCAGTTTTCACGCCTTTGCCCGCGATGAACGCTGCGCCGCCGTTAGAGAACTGAACGATAACTGGAGAACGAACTTTCGCAGCAGCTTCCAGAACGGCGTTGATGGAGTCAGTACCCACGCAGTTTACCGCCGGCAGAGCGAAGTTGTTTTCTTTAGCTACCTGGAACACTTTCTGAACGTCGTCGCCAGTGATGACGCCCGGTTTTACGAAATCAAAAATTTTAGACATGTTACTTAGTCCTGTATCTGTATCTTCGACCGTTGAAGAAGGTTCGCGAGCCCTTAAGCGCGCTGAAAAACAGGCGGGTTTCCCCGCCTGAACTGAATTACTGCTTAGCGCGCTCTTCGAGCATCGCTACTGCCGGCAGGACTTTGCCTTCGACGAATTCAAGGAACGCGCCGCCGCCAGTGGAGATGTAGGAGATTTTGTCAGCGATGCCGAACAGGTCGATCGCTGCCAGGGTGTCACCGCCGCCGGCGATGGAGAAACCTTCGCTGTCCGCGATAGCGTTAGCCACGATCTCAGTCCCTTTACGGAAGTTCGGGAATTCGAATACACCGACCGGGCCATTCCACAGGATGGTTTTGGCATTTTTCAGGATATCAGCCAGTTTCTGTGCGGAAACGTCGCCAAGGTCGAGGATCTGCTCTTCATCTTTAATGTCGTTAACAGACTTCAGGGTTGCAGTCGCGGTTTCGGAGAACTCAGTCGCCACGCGAACGTCCGTCGGAACCGGGATATCACAGGTGCTCAGCAGGCGCTTAGCTTCATCAACCAGGTCTGCTTCGTACAGGGATTTACCGACGTTGTGGCCCTGGGCAGCAACGAAGGTGTTGGCGATACCACCGCCGACGATCAGCTGGTCAGCGATTTTAGACAGGGAATCCAGCACGGTCAGTTTGGTGGACACTTTAGAACCACCCACGATAGCGACCATCGGACGAGCCGGCTCTTTCAGCGCTTTACCCAGCGCGTCCAGTTCAGCGGCCAGCAGCGGGCCTGCGCACGCCACGTCAGCAAATTTGCCGATGCCGTGGGTGGAAGCCTGCGCACGGTGCGCAGTACCGAAAGCGTCCATGACGAACACGTCACACAGCGCGGCGTATTTTTTGGACAGCGCTTCGTCGTCTTTTTTCTCGCCTTTGTTGAAGCGAACGTTTTCCAGAACCACCAGCTCACCGGCAGCCACTTCCACGCCGTCCAAGTAGTCTTTAACCAGACGTACCGGGTTGGACAGTTTGTCTTTCAGGTAATTAACAACCGGCAGCAGAGAGAATTCTTCGTTGTACTCGCCTTCGGTCGGACGACCCAGGTGAGAAGTAACCATGACTTTCGCGCCCTGCTTCAGCGCCAGTTCAATGGTCGGCAGAGATGCACGGATACGTGCGTCGCTGGTTACTTTCCCGTCTTTAACTGGTACGTTCAGATCCGCACGGATAAAAACGCGTTTACCAGCCAGATCCAGATCGGTCATCTTAATTACAGACATGGTGAATCCTCTCGTTGATTCATAAAGTTTTGTCGACGTTTACGCGTCGAACCTGAAACCAATAGCCGCCATCGCTAACGTCGTGTCGAGCATTCGGTTAGCAAAGCCCCATTCGTTATCGCACCAGACCAGCGTTTTGATCAGATGCGCGCCACTGACCCGGGTTTGCGTGCCATCAACAATAGCACTGTGCGGATCGTGGTTAAAATCTGTCGAGACCAACGGTAATTCCGTATAGTCAACTATACCATGAAATGCACCTTGTGCTGCTTTTTGCAGCAACTGGTTGACTTCACATGCTTTTACCGGTTTTTTCACCGTCACGCTCAGGTCAATTGCCGTCACGTTTATCGTCGGTACTCGCACGGCAATCGCTTCAAAACGGTCGTTAAACTGCGGGAAAATACGGGTGATCCCTGCCGCCAGTTTGGTATCCACCGGAATGATCGACTGGCTGGCCGCGCGGGTACGCCGTAGATCCGGATGGTAGGCGTCAATCACCTGCTGGTCATGCATCGCCGAGTGGATAGTAGTGACGGTGCCGGACTCGATGCCATAGGCATCATCTAACAATTTAATGACCGGAATAATGCAGTTGGTAGTACAGGAAGCGTTGGAGACAATGCGGTGCTCGGCGCGGAGCTCGTCCTGATTAACGCCATAGACCACCGTCGCGTCGAGATCGTTGCCGCCAGGATGGGAGAAGAGCACTTTCTTCGCGCCAGCCTGCAGATGGGCTTCGCCGTGTTCACGACTACCGTATACGCCGGTGCAGTCGAGCACCACGTCAACCGCCAGCTCGCGCCAGGGCAACGCCGCAATGGTCGGCTCGTGTAACAGGCGGATGGCATCATCGCCAACAAACAGCTGCTCGCGCTCCTGGCGGACATCCCAGGCGAAGCGGCCATGGCTGGTATCATATTTCAACAAATGCGCGATACCCGCCGCATCAGCCAGCTCATTGATTGCCACCACGGTGATTTCCGCACGACGCCCGGATTCATACAAAGCGCGAACCACGTTGCGTCCTATGCGACCGAAGCCATTAATCGCGATGCGAATGGTCATAGATCTCCTGCAAGGCTAACCCTGTTTTGAGGTGGCTGACAGAGTAATCCAGCAACGCTCTGAGGGGAACCTTACCAGCTGCAAACTGCGACTGATTGATTAATTGTCGAACATTTAAACGACTGAAACGCTTCAGCTAGAATAAGCGAAACAAGGAATAAAAGGAATGTTTGTCCAGCGCAATAAACCAGCTACATGACTTGCGTCACATTTCCTTTGGAATAATTCACAGGGTAGTTACATGTTCGAAGAATAGTGCATACAAAAAAGCCGGGTGGCGAGGTAAAAGCAAAACGGTAACCCAGGGGTTACCGTTTTTGGTGTTTGCACCCTCTCCTGTGGGAGAGGGTTGGGGTGAGGACATCAGCCCGCACCGTACCAGCCATTACAGCAGTGCTTTGGCTTTAGCAACCACGTTGTCGACGGTGAAGCCGAACTCTTCGAACAGCTGCTCAGCCGGTGCAGACTCACCGAAGGTGGTCATGCCAACGATAGCGCCGTTCAGGCCAACGTATTTGAACCAGTAGTCAGCGATACCGGCTTCTACCGCGACGCGGGCAGAAACGGCTTTCGGCAGTACGGATTCGCGATAAGCGGCATCCTGCTTGTCGAACGCGTCAGTGGACGGCATGGAGACCACGCGCGCCTTCACGCCTTCGGCAGTCAGTTTGTCCCACGCGGCAACCGCCAGCTCTACTTCTGAACCGGTGGCGATGAAGATCAGCTCCGGCTGGCCGGCACAATCTTTCAGCACGTAACCGCCGCGAGCGACGTTTGCCAGCTGCTCTGCGGTACGCTCCTGCTGCGCCAGGTTCTGACGGGACAGAATCAGCGCGGTCGGGCCGTCGTGACGCTCTACGCCATATTTCCACGCAATCGCGGATTCAACCTGGTCACACGGACGCCAGGTGGACATATTCGGGGTCACGCGCAGGGAAGCCACCTGCTCTACCGGCTGGTGAGTCGGGCCGTCTTCGCCCAGACCGATGGAGTCGTGGGTGTAGACCATCACCTGACGCTGTTTCATCAGCGCGGCCATACGTACCGCATTACGCGCGTACTCCACGAACATCAGGAAGGTGGAGGTGTACGGCAGGAAACCGCCGTGCAGCGCGATACCGTTGGCGATAGCGGTCATACCGAATTCACGCACGCCGTAGTGAATGTAGTTACCGGCAGTGTCTTCGTTGATCGGCTTAGAACCAGACCACAGGGTCAGGTTGGACGGCGCCAGGTCAGCGGAGCCGCCGAGGAATTCCGGCAGCAGCGGGCCAAACGCTTCAATCGCGTTCTGCGATGCTTTACGGCTGGCGATTTTCGCCGGGTTCGCCTGCAGCTTAGCGATGAATTCGTTGGCTTTGGCGTCGAAGTCAGACGGCATCTCACCTTTCATACGACGGGTGAATTCGGCCGCTTCCTGCGGGAAGGCCTTGGCATAGGCAGCGAACTTCTCATTCCATGCGGCTTCTTTTGCCTGGCCAGCTTCTTTTGCATCCCACTGCGCATAGATGTCAGACGGGATGTCAAACGGCGCGTGTTTCCAGCCCAGCACTTCGCGGGTCAGCGCGATTTCTGCGTCGCCCAGCGGTGCGCCGTGGGAGTCGTGGGTACCGGCTTTGTTCGGCGAACCAAAACCAATGATGGTTTTGCACATCAGCAGGGACGGTTTGTCGGTGACCGCACGCGCTTCTTCTACTGCGCGTTTGATGGCGTCAGCGTCGTGACCGTCAACGCCGCGCACCACGTGCCAGCCGTAGGCTTCAAAGCGTTTCGCGGTATCGTCGGTGAACCAACCTTCAACGTGGCCGTCGATGGAGATGCCGTTGTCATCATAGAAGGCCACCAGTTTGCCCAGTTTCAGGGTACCGGCCAGGGAGCACACTTCGTGAGAGATGCCTTCCATCATGCAGCCGTCGCCCATGAAGGCGTAGGTGAAGTGGTCGACGATGTCGTGGCCCGGACGGTTGAACTGCGCCGCCAGGGTCTTCTCGGCGATAGCCATCCCGACCGCGTTAGCGATACCCTGGCCCAGCGGACCGGTGGTAGTTTCCACGCCCGCGGTGTAGCCGACTTCCGGGTGGCCCGGCGTCTTAGAGTGCAGCTGGCGGAAGTTTTTCAGCTCTTCAATCGGCAGATCGTAGCCAGTGAGGTGCAGCAGGCTGTAAATCAGCATCGAACCATGGCCATTTGACAACACAAAACGGTCACGGTCAGCCCAGGCCGGATTGTTCGGGTTATGGTTCAGGAAATCACGCCACAGCACTTCGGCAATGTCAGCCATACCCATCGGGGCCCCCGGGTGGCCGGATTTGGCTTTCTGTACAGCGTCCATGCTCAGCGCACGAATAGCGTTAGCAAGCTCTTTACGTGAGGACATTTTGACTCCAGTTCGGACTGTTGAAGGCCATGCCCTTAACGACTTGACGAGAGCGCGTTTTGGGCTACGCCGGAAAAAAGTGTGAACAATGTAACCCAAGCGACAAGTCATGTACATGGAGCATCCTTTTGCCCTTTAAGAAATCTCTGGAACAGGTTGTGCTACCCCGGAATCCGCTCGCCCGCATCCTGCGATACTCTTTATAATTTAGGCAGAATACGGTTCCCTGCCGTCGCCGTATTTTCGGATAAACAACCATAAGATTGTGGAAGATAAAAAATGAAAATTCGCTCAACCGTACTTGCTCTTGGGATCGCAGCAACCCTCACCGGATGTCAGAACATGGACTCCAATGGTCTGCTCAGCTCAGGCGCCGAAGCCTTCCAGGCGTACTCCCTCAGCGACGCGCAGGTGAAAACCTTAAGCGACCAGGCCTGTAAAGAGATGGACGCCAAAGCGAAAATCGCCCCGGCCAGTAGTGAATACAGCCAGCGTCTGAGCAAAATCGCGACCGCGCTGGGCGATAACATCAATGGCCAGCCAGTGAACTACAAAGTCTATGAGACCAAGGATGTGAACGCCTTCGCGATGGCGAACGGCTGCATCCGCGTTTACAGCGGGCTGATGGACCTGATGAACGATAATGAAGTTGAAGCGGTTATCGGCCACGAAATGGGCCACGTTGCGCTGGGCCACGTGAAGAAAGGCATGCAGGTCGCGCTGGGCACCAACGCCGTGCGTGCGGCGGCGGCCTCCGCCGGCGGCATCGTCGGCAGCCTGTCGCAGTCGCAGCTGGGCGATTTAGGCGAAAAACTGGTGAACTCACAGTTCTCCCAGCGTCAGGAATCGGAAGCGGATGACTACTCTTATGACCTGCTGCGTAAGCGCGGCATCAATCCGTCGGGACTGGCCACCAGCTTCGAAAAACTGGCCAAGCTGGAAGCCGGTCGTCAGAGCTCTATGTTTGACGATCACCCAGCCTCAGAAGCGCGCGCCCAGCATATTCGCGATCGCATGAAAGCCGACGGGATTAAATAATCGACAGCGGGAGGCATTATCGCCTCCCTTTTTTATATCCCTGTAAAAATATTTAGCCGCATAAATTGATAATTTAAGCGCACAAACCGTTAATTATTGCTACACCTCGTCACAGCCAATTATTTTAAGCGCTGTCACTCAGCAAGATATTATTTGGCAAATAAAAAACAGCGTACACAATCCGCCTTTCAGAACCGCGTTCCGCCAGATAATAAAATAGTCCACCCCTCTTCGCCAAACGCAGCCGGCGTGCGCCACACAGCTTGTTTCCTGGCGATACCATTGCTCACACAATGATTGCTTTCGACATTATTTCAGGAGAATATCGCGACTGCAGTGATTCCCTTGAATATATCGACAGACAGAGAAGTGCCTTCAGTGAAAAAAGAGTTATCGTTAATCGCACTTGGCATAATTGCCGCCGCACCGACTTTCGCCAGCCAACAATCCGCCAGTCAGGGCTTTATTGACGACAGCCATCTGGATCTCTTTTTGCGTAACGCGTATATCAAACGTGATTATCGCGATGGGTTGCCGGATAAAGCCGAATGGGGCCAGGGGATTATCGCCACCTTCGAATCGGGCTTTACCCAGGGACCGGTCGGCTTTGGCGTGGACGGTATCGCCCAGTATGCGGTGCGCCTTGACGGCGGTCGCGGGCGCAGCGGCGCGGGCGGGATCGACTTTTTCGCCCAGGATGACGACGGTCGCGCGAAATCCGACCTCGCGAAATTCGGCGCTACCGGCAAAATGCGCTTTTCGAATACCGTGCTCAGCTACGGCAGCCAGCGGCCGATGCTGCCCATCGTCTACGCTGACGATTCACGCCTGCTGTACGAGAGCTATACCGGCACCATGCTCACCTCCCGCGAAATCGACGGTCTGGAAATTAACGCCGGCTACCTGACCGATCAGCAGCGCAAAAGCGACGACAGCCATAACAGCGGCCTGAAAAGCCTGACCTTCGGCGGGGCAAGCTACCGGTTCAACGACCAGCTCAGCGGCGCGCTGTACGCGTCACACGTCGAAGATGTGCTGAACAAACAGTATCTTGGCCTGAACTATAAGCAGCCGTTCGCCGCCAACCAACAGCTGGTTCTCGATTTCAACGGCTATAACTCACGCCTGGATCAAGAATATGCCGACGCCAATGACACCGGGCGCAGCAACAGCATCTGGAGCCTGGCCGCCAGCTACATCTGGGATATTCACACCTTTAAAGTCGCTTATCAGCAAAGCAGCGGCAGCACCGGTTACCACTACGGCGGTTACCAGAACCAGGGCGGCGTCGGCGATGGCGGGAACACCATCTGGCTGGCCAACTCCTACTGGTCTGATTTTAACGGTGAAGATGAACGCTCCTGGCAGGCATCGTACGGACTGGACTTTGCCGGGCTGGGATTACCGGGGCTGACCTGGACCACCGCCTACGTGCGCGGTGATAACATTAAAACGTCAGAGACCAGCAATGGCAAAGAACACGAATGGTTCAACCAGGTTCAATACCAGGTGCAAAACGGCGTGGCGAAAGATTTGAAATTCAGACTACGCTATTCGGTGCTGCGCGTTTCCAGCAACGCCAGCGACTATAACGTTAGCGGGAATGAAGTCCGGTTATACGTCGAATATCCGTTTAACGTGTTTTGACGCGATGATGACCCCTCTCCTGTGCGCCGGCCCTCTCCCGGCGCGCAGGAGTACTCGCCCGGTGCCTTGATAACCCCTCTGTGCCGCGCGCAACCCTCTCCCGGGAAGGGAGAGGGTCGGGGTTACCCGGCTTATTCGCCCTTCTTCGCCGCCTGGATGTAGAGCATTTCCAGAGCGAGGGTCGCCGCCGCCAGAGCGGTGATTTCGGACTGATCGTAGGCCGGAGCGACTTCCACCACGTCCATCCCAACGATGTTCAGATCCTTCAGGCCACGCACCAGTTTGATCGCCCGGTCTGAGGTCAACCCGCCGATAACCGGGGTCCCGGTGCCTGGCGCAAACGCCGGATCCAGACAGTCGATATCAAAGGTCAGGTACACCGGCATGTCGCCGACGATCTGCTTCACCTGGGCAATCACGTCATCAACGCTGCGGTCGTTGACCTGGCCGGCGTCCAGCACCGTAAAGCCATTATCTTTGTCGAACTCGGTACGGATACCGATCTGCACGGAGTGGTTCGGATCGATAAGCCCTTCGTTCGGCGCGGTATAGAACATGGTGCCGTGGTCGAACTCGCAGCCGTTGGCGTAAGTGTCGGTGTGGGCATCGAAGTGCACCAGCGCCATTTTACCGAAGTGCTTAGCGTGGGCGCGCAGCAGCGGCAGGGTAACAAAGTGGTCACCGCCGAAGGAGAGCATGCGCTTGCCTGCCGCCAGCAGTTTCTCGGCGTGGGCCTGCAGTTTCTCGCTCATTTCGCGCGCGTCGCCGAAGGCGTATACCAGATCGCCGCAGTCCACCACGTTCAGGCGTTCGCGCATGTCGAAGTTCCACGGGAAACGGTTGTGCTCCCAGGCGAGGTTAGTGGAAACCTGACGGATCGCCGCCGGACCATGACGGCCACCCGCGCGCCCGGAGGTCGCCATATCAAACGGCACGCCGGTGATGACCCAGTCCGCATCGCTTTCATACGGCATGAAGTTCATTGGCAAACGCAGAAAGCCAAAGGCGTTGGATACCAGGGAGTTATCGTATTGATGACCTAAAGTGCTCATGGATATGACCTCTTCTCGCAGTCGTGGAACGTAAAAAATAAGTATAAAAAAACCCCTCCGCGTCGTTAGGCCCGACGAGGAAGGGTTTGATAGATAAATCGCTTATTGGCGTGAATTATCGCCGGTAATGCATACGGGTTCAAGTGAGTATCGCATTCCGCCGGATGACGGCTTCGCCTTATCCGGCCTACCTTCGCAGGCCCGGTAAGCGCTACGCCACCGGGCATCAATGGTTACTCGTCTTCCAGATAAGTATAGCCGTACAGTCCCGCCTCAAACTCTTCGAGGAACTGCTGCTGCAGCGCGTCGTCCAGGCCGGTATTTTTCACCTGATCGCGGAACTGGGTCAGCAGCGTGTTCGGATCCAGCTGCACATACTGCAGCATATCCGCCACGGTATCGCCCTCGTCGGACAGCTCAACCTCAACGCTGCCGTCAGGGAAGACGAACACGTCCACCGCCTCGGTATCGCCGAACAGGTTATGCATGTTGCCGAGGATCTCCTGATAGGCGCCGACCATAAAGAAGCCCAGCATCGGCGGGTTCTCCGGGTCGTATTCCGGCATCGGCATGGTGGTGGCGATCCCGTCGCCGTCCACATAATGATCGATGGCGCCATCAGAGTCGCAGGTGATGTCCAGCAGCACTGCGCGGCGCTCCGGCGACTTGTTCAGCCCTTCCAGCGGCATGACCGGGAACAGCTGATCGATCCCCCAGGCATCCGGCATCGACTGGAACAGCGAGAAGTTGACGTAGATTTTATCCGCCATGCGTTCCTGCAGCTCATCGATGATGGGACGATGCGCGCGGTTGCTCGGGTCGAGCTGCTTCTGCACTTCATGACACATGTTCAGATACAGCTGCTCAGCCCAGGCGCGCTCCTGCAGGTTGAAAGTGCCGGAGGAGTAGCCGATATGGATATCGTGCAGGTCCATCTGGCTATCGTGCAGCCATTCGCGCAGCGAGCGGCGGTTGCCGGTCTCGTGCATTTCCAGCCAGGTTTCCCACATGCTCTGCAGCGGACGCGCGGCGTCTTCCGCCGGCGGGGTCGCCTCAGTGTATTCGTTACGCTCCACGCCGATAATGTTGGAAACCAGCACGGTATGGTGCGCTGTCACCGCGCGGCCGGATTCGGTGATCACCGTCGGGTGCGGCAGGCCGTTCTCTTCGCAGGCATCACCGATCGCCCAGATGATGTTGTTGGCGTATTCATTCAGACCGTAGTTCACCGAGCAGTCAGACTGCGAGCGGGTCCCTTCATAGTCCACCCCCAGACCGCCGCCGACGTCAAAGCACTGAATGTTGACGCCCAGCTTATGCAGTTCGACGTAGAAACGCGCCGATTCACGCACGCCAGTGGCGATGTCGCGAATGTTGGCCATCTGCGAACCGAGGTGGAAGTGCAGCAGTTGCAGGCTCTCAAGATGCCCTGCGGCACGCAGGATCTCGACCAGCTGTAGTACCTGGGTCGCCGCGAGGCCAAACTTGGACTTCTCTCCGCCGGAGGATTGCCATTTGCCGGAGCCCTGCGAGGCCAGACGCGCACGCACGCCAAGGCGCGGCACCACGTTCAGGCGCTCGGCCTCTTCCAGCACGATGGCGATCTCGGACATCTTCTCGATGACCAGATAGACCTTGTGGCCCATCTTCTCGCCCACCAGCGCCAGGCGGATATATTCGCGGTCTTTATAGCCGTTACAGACGATGACGCTGCGGGTCATCCCGGCGTGCGCCAGCACGGCCATCAGTTCCGCTTTCGAACCGGCTTCCAGTCCCAGCGGCTCGCCGGAATGGATCAGCGATTCAATCACGCGACGGTGCTGGTTAACCTTAATCGGGTAGACGAGGAAGTAATCGCCGTTATAACCGTACGATTCACGCGCGCGTTTGAAGGCGGCGTTGATCGAGCGCAGGCGGTGCTGCAGGATCTGCGGGAAGCAGAACAGCGCCGGCAAACGTTGCCCTTGCGCCTCGCGGGCTTTGACTAATTCCGCGAGGTCCACGCGCGCTTCCGGGACGTCCGGATCCGGGCAAACGCTGATGTGGCCCAGTTCGTTGACGTCATAATAGTTATTGCCCCACCAGGCAATATTATAAGTACGCAGCATCTTGCTGGCTTCCTGGGAGCTCATCGCTACCTCCTGCATGGAACGTAGTACACCGTGTTCGCCTGCTGACGAAGGCGAAACCATAGACATGTCGTCAGACATAGCGAACCTCAATTTTTAATAATAAGTGTAAGACAGTTAACTACTATCGCAGTCCAAAGATGCGATAACAACCCATGAACAGTCCTAAAGCCCAGCACTATCTGCTGGTTTTGCGACTGCGCGACCGGTTTCTTATTCATATCATCGTAAAACACGTAGCCGAACAGAGTATGACAGTCCGGAGAAACCACGAGAAAACTCTTGCCTGGCAAGAGCGCCCTTGTTCAGTTTTCTGACGACCGACCGGCCCTGGAATCCTGAGAAGCGCCGAGATGGGGTGAACATCGGCTGGTTTGCATGAGAGAGATGCAGGTTGCGGAGTGCTGACGCGCGACAGAACGACGCGACGAATCAAGCGAAAAACGTTGGTTCATTATCTGGTATCACCTCCACACCGCCCTGCGACAGGGTCGGCGACAAGCCAAAGCTATACATACCGGGCAACAGGCGCTACGCCGCTGCGAGATTCTGTAAATACAGACTGCTTAACCCGGCTGGAAGTGGCACCACAGGGCGATGCCCCGTGCGCTTTTTTAATGAGCCGCGCGCGGCGTTTTATACCGAGAAGCAGGGTAAAAAGCAAAATAAAAATGTGTGCGTTTGCGTGGTTGTCAGGAAAATTTGCCAGGCGGGTTTTCCCATAAATGCGACCGCCATCAAAAAAGGCTGGAAATGGGCTCAAGAATTGACCTAAAATAGCCATCCAGAAGTTAATCCGTCTATACTGATTAACACTCAGACTGCTCGTGTCGCTACCTGCGCGGCTTTGCGCTGATTATCCACCAAAGCCACATTACACAACAGTATGAGCTATCCGAATCGTCCACAGGTGAAATAAAATATGGCAAAACACCTTTTTACGTCTGAGTCCGTATCAGAAGGGCATCCTGACAAAATTGCTGACCAAATCTCTGATGCCGTGCTGGATGCGATCCTCGAGCAGGATCCGAAAGCACGTGTCGCATGTGAAACCTATGTCAAAACCGGCATGGTGCTGGTAGGCGGCGAAATCACCACCAGCGCATGGGTTGATATCGAAGAGATCACCCGTAACACCGTCCGCGAAATTGGCTACGTGCATTCCGATATGGGCTTTGACGCCAACTCGTGTGCCGTTCTGAGCGCCATTGGTAAACAGTCTCCGGACATCAACCAGGGCGTTGACCGTGCCGACCCGCTGGAACAGGGCGCAGGCGACCAGGGTTTGATGTTTGGCTATGCGACCAACGAAACCGACGTGCTAATGCCGGCGCCGGTGACCTATGCTCACCGTCTGGTGCAGCGCCAGGCTGAAGTGCGTAAAAACGGCACCCTGCCGTGGCTGCGTCCGGATGCGAAAAGCCAGGTGACCTTCCAGTATGACGACGGCAAAATCGTCGGCATCGATGCGGTGGTTCTGTCCACGCAGCATGCGGAAGATATCGACCAGAAATCTCTGCAGGAAGCGGTGATGGAAGAGATCATCAAGCCGACCCTGCCGACCGAATGGCTGAGCGCTTCGACCAAGTTCTTCATCAACCCGACCGGACGTTTCGTTATCGGCGGCCCGATGGGCGACTGCGGTCTGACCGGTCGTAAGATCATCGTTGATACCTACGGCGGCATGGCTCGTCATGGCGGCGGCGCGTTCTCCGGTAAAGATCCGTCTAAAGTTGACCGTTCCGCAGCCTACGCGGCGCGCTATGTGGCGAAAAACATCGTTGCCGCAGGCCTGGCCGACCGCTGTGAAATCCAGGTCTCCTACGCTATCGGCGTTGCTGAACCGACTTCCATCATGGTGGAAACCTTTGGCACCGAGAAAGTGCCTTCTGAACAGCTGACCCTGCTGGTGCGCGAGTTCTTCGATCTGCGTCCGTACGGCCTGATTCAGATGCTGGACCTGCTGCACCCGATCTACAAAGAAACCGCTGCCTACGGTCACTTTGGTCGCGAGCATTTCCCATGGGAAAAAACCGACAAAGCGGCTCTGCTGCGCGAAGCGGCCGGTCTGAAATAACCTCCCCGTTTCCTCTCTTCAAGGCCAGCCTCGCGCTGGCCTTTTTGTTTCCGTCGCCCTCCCCCTGCGCCTCGCTTCAGCGGAACGCTGCAACATGATGAAAGCGATTACATAGTGATGAATGCCACTTCCTGCCTACAGCAGGCATTTCATGCGTGTTTTTTTCACAATGTTACATATTGTTTCGGTCAACTCTGATTACCGTTTTTCAAATTGTCGACTATCCTTGCATATACTGCTGATTTAAAAAGCATTTAATGCATTACGTTTCTTTACCTTTGTGTAAACGATTACACAGCAGTGACTATAATCACGTTTTTTTACCGTCGAGTGTCCTACCCTAACCATCGACAGAATCAATAACTCAACTGGAGGGCGTTATGCCTGACAACAAAAAACAAGGGCGTTCGAACAAGACCATGACGTTCTTCGTCTGCTTCCTCGCCGCACTGGCTGGCCTGCTGTTCGGCCTTGATATCGGTGTTATTGCGGGTGCCTTACCCTTTATTGCCAATGAGTTCCAGATTTCAGCCCATACCCAGGAGTGGGTGGTCAGCTCCATGATGTTCGGTGCCGCCGTCGGTGCGGTCGGCAGCGGCTGGCTCTCCTTCAAACTGGGCCGTAAAAAAAGCCTGATGATCGGCGCCATCCTCTTTGTCGCCGGCTCTCTGTTCTCCGCTGCCGCGCCAAACGTCGAGATCCTACTGGTTTCCCGCGTGCTGCTGGGCCTGGCGGTGGGCGTTGCCTCTTATACTGCACCGCTGTATCTGTCGGAAATTGCGCCAGAGAAAATTCGCGGCAGTATGATTTCGATGTACCAGCTGATGATCACCATCGGGATCCTCGGCGCCTATCTCTCTGACACCGCCTTCAGCTACAGCGGCGCGTGGCGCTGGATGCTCGGTGTCATTATTATTCCGGCGATTTTACTGCTGATCGGTGTCATCTTCCTGCCGGACAGCCCGCGCTGGTTCGCTGCGAAACGTCGCTTCGTCGATGCTGAACGCGTGCTGCTGCGTCTGCGCGATACCAGCGCCGAAGCGAAACGTGAGCTTGACGAGATCCGTGAAAGCCTGAAGGTGAAACAGTCCGGCTGGTCGCTGTTCAAAGACAACAGCAACTTCCGCCGTGCGGTGTTCCTCGGTATTCTGCTGCAGGTGATGCAGCAGTTCACCGGCATGAACGTCATCATGTACTACGCACCGAAGATTTTTGAGCTGGCGGGCTATGCCAACACCACCGAGCAGATGTGGGGGACGGTGATCGTCGGTCTGACCAACGTGCTGGCCACCTTTATCGCTATCGGTCTGGTCGACCGCTGGGGTCGTAAACCGACGCTAATCCTCGGCTTTATCGTGATGGCCGCGGGCATGGGCGTGCTGGGTAGCATGATGCACATCGGCATTCACTCCTCTACCGCGCAGTACATCGCCGTCCTGATGCTGCTGATGTTCATCGTCGGTTTCGCCATGAGTGCCGGTCCGCTGATTTGGGTACTGTGTTCCGAAATCCAGCCGCTGAAAGGCCGCGACTTCGGCATCACCTGCTCCACAGCGACCAACTGGATTGCCAATATGATTGTCGGCGCCACCTTCCTGACCATGCTCAACTCGCTGGGCAGCGCCAATACCTTCTGGGTGTACGGCGGTCTGAACGTGCTGTTTATCCTGCTGACTATCTGGCTGATTCCGGAAACCAAAAACGTCTCGCTGGAACATATTGAACGTAACCTGATGCAGGGCCGTCCGCTGCGCGAAATCGGCGCCCGCGACTAACCCGCCTGAGCTTCCTCCCCTCCCGGGAGGAAGCTTCCTCTTGCTCTCCCCTGCCCGTCGCACTATCCTCTGGCGCTATGAAAACACCCCGTATTCCCATCGCTATTCAGCAGGCCGTGATGCGCAGCCTGCGGGAGCATCTCGCCAAAGCGAACCTCAAACTGGAACGCCGCTACGCTGAGCCGGCGCTGGTCTACCAGCAGCGCGGTACCTCCGCCGGCACCGCCTGGCTGGAGAAAAACGAAATTCGTTTAAACCCGGTGCTGCTGCTGGAAAATCAGCAGGAGTTTATCGATGAAGTGGTACCGCATGAGCTGGCGCACCTGCTGGTCTGGCAGCACTTTGGCCGCGTCGCGCCGCATGGTAAAGAGTGGAAATGGATGATGGAGAGCGTCCTTGGCGTTCCCGCGCGTCGCACCCACCGTTTTGAACTCGATTCGGTCCGCCAGAACACCTTCCCCTATCGCTGTCGCTGTCAGCAGCATCAGCTCACCGTCCGTCGCCATAACCGGGTGGTGCGCGGCGAGGCCACCTACCGCTGCGTTCACTGCGGCGATCTGCTGGTGGCTGAAAAATAACCATCAGAATTTATTAGAAACTTTCTGATCTGACTGATTGCATCCAGCACCCTCATTCGCTACGTTGCGGGCTCGTTTTGACACGGAGTTAACGATGTCCCGTATGCATATTTTAGCCGTTGCGGTATTGAGCACGGCAGTCAGTGGCCCGCTCGCGGCCGCCGGTATTAATAGTTTTTCCCAGGCCAAGGCCGCTGGCGTCAAAGTGAACGCCGACGTTCCGGGCGACTTTTATTGCGGCTGTAAAATCGACTGGCAGGGTAAAAAAGGCGTTATCGATCTGGAATCTTGCGGCTATAAAGTGCGTAAAAATGAGAACCGCGCCAGCCGGGTTGAATGGGAACACGTGGTGCCGGCGTGGCAGTTCGGCCATCAGCGCCAGTGCTGGCAGGAAGGCGGGCGGCAAAACTGCGCCAAAGATCCGGAGTACCGCAAGATGGAAAGCGATATGCACAACCTGCAGCCGGCGGTGGGAGAAGTGAATGGCGATCGCGGCAACTTTATGTACAGCCAGTGGAACGGCGGTGAAGGCCAGTACGGCCAGTGCACTATGAAGGTCGATTTTAAAGATAAAGTCGCTGAGCCCCCTGCCCGCGCCCGCGGCGCCATCGCCCGCACCTACTTCTATATGCGCGACCGCTATCAGTTGAATCTTTCCCGCCAGCAAACTCAGCTGTTTATCGCCTGGGATAAGCAATACCCGGTCACCCCCTGGGAGTGTGAACGCGATGAGCGCATCGCGAAAGTGCAGGGCAACCATAATCCGTATGTCCAGCAGGCTTGCCAGGCGCAAAAGAGCTAACCTACACTAGCGGCAATTGTTAATTTGCAGCCCTGTGCTTCCCACCTCAAGGCGGGAAGCTGGCATCTGCGCAACGTACGGAATATCAAGCATGCGCATTCCTCGCATCCATCATCCAGAACGCCTCATTGTCGGCAGCCAGATTGCGCTGAGCGATGACGCGGCCAACCACGTCGGTCGCGTCCTGCGCATGGCCACCGGTCAGCACCTACAGCTTTTTGACGGCAGTAACCAGGTGTTTGACGCCGTCATCACCGAGGCTGGCAAGAAAAATGTCACGGTTGAGGTGCTCAGCGGCGACCCCGACGATCGTGAATCGCCGCTGCATATTCACTTAGGCCAGGTGATGTCGCGCGGTGAAAAAATGGAATTTACTATCCAGAAATCGATCGAACTCGGGGTAAGCCTCATAACGCCACTGTTTTCCGAGCGCTGCGGCGTTAAACTGGACGCCGAACGTTTGCAGAAGAAGATCCAGCAGTGGCAGAAAATCGCTATTGCCGCCTGCGAACAGAGCGGTCGTAACGTGGTACCGGAAATACGTCCGGCTATGCAGCTGGAAGAGTGGTGCGCCGAGCAGGACAGCGGGCTGAAGCTCAACCTGCACCCGCGCGCCAGCGCCAGCATTAATACGCTGCCGCTACCGGTTGAACGCGTCCGTCTGTTGATTGGTCCGGAAGGTGGGCTATCGGCAGAAGAGATAGCGATGACCGCGCAATACCAGTTTACTGATATCCTGTTGGGACCGCGCGTTCTGCGTACAGAGACTACTGCGCTCACCGCCATCACCGCCCTGCAGGTGCGTTTTGGCGACTTAGGTTGAGGCGTTAACGGAGAAGAACCATGATCAAGCTCGGCATCGTGATGGATCCCATCGCAACCATCAACATCAAGAAAGACACCAGCTTCGCTATGTTGCTGGAAGCGCAGCGTCGCGGCTATGAACTCCATTATATGGAGATGAACGACCTCTATTTGATCAACGGCGAAGCCCGCGCCCGTACGCGCACGCTGAGCGTCGAACAGAACTACGATAAATGGTATGACTTCACCGGTGAGCAGGATCTGCCGCTGGCGGATCTTGACGTTATTTTGATGCGTAAAGATCCGCCGTTCGATACCGAATTTATTTATGCCACCTACATCCTGGAGCGGGCGGAAGAGAAAGGCACGCTTATCGTCAACAAGCCGCAGAGCCTGCGCGACTGTAACGAGAAACTGTTCACCGCCTGGTTCTCTGAACTGACGCCGGAAACGCTGGTCACCCGCAATAAAGCCCAGCTGAAAGCCTTCTGGGAAAAACACGGCGATATCATCATGAAACCGCTCGACGGTATGGGCGGTGCCTCTATTTTCCGCGTCAAAGCCGGCGATCCGAACCTTGGCGTGATCACGGAGACCCTGACCGAGCTCGGCAGCCGCTACTGCATGGCGCAGAACTATCTGCCCGCCATTAAAGACGGCGACAAGCGCGTGCTGGTGGTGGACGGCGAGCCGGTGCCTTACTGCCTGGCGCGTATTCCGCAGGGTGGCGAAACCCGCGGTAATCTGGCCGCTGGCGGCCGTGGCGAAGCTCGCCCGTTGACCGAAAGCGACTGGGAAATTGCCCGCCGCGTCGGCCCTACGCTGAAAGCCAAAGGTCTTATCTTCGTCGGCCTGGATATCATCGGCGACCGTCTGACGGAAATTAACGTCACCAGCCCCACCTGCGTGCGTGAGATTGAAGCCGCCTTCCCGGATATTTCGATCACCGGCATGCTGATGGACGCTATCGAAAGACGTATCACCAAATAAACACCAGGGCGGATAAACGTCCGCTCATGGCGCAGCGAGCGCGGTTGACCGCGCTCGTGAAACGCTGCCAGCCAGGCGCCACTCGGGCGCCAGCCAGATAAAGTGCATCGACACTATTCTACTTTGCCCGCATACTGGGTGTTGCTTTTTGAACCAGGAACAGAACCTCTGACAATGAATTTACAGCATCACTTTCTGATTGCCATGCCTGCGCTTCAGGATCCTATTTTCCGCCGCTCCGTGGTCTATATCTGCGAGTATAACGACGAGGGAGCCATGGGCATTATTATCAATAAGCCGCTGGAAAATCTGCAGGTGGAAGGGATCCTTGAGAAGCTCAAGATTGTTCCGGAGCCGCGCAATCCGGAGATCCGTCTGGATAAACCGGTGATGCTGGGCGGCCCGCTGGCGGAAGACCGCGGCTTTATTCTGCATACCCCGCCCTCTGACTTCTCCTCGAGTATCCGCATTTCGGATAACACCGTGGTCACCACCTCGCGGGATGTTCTTGAAACCTTAGGTACCGACAGACAGCCGGGCAACGTACTGGTTGCGCTGGGCTACTCCTCATGGGAGAAAGGGCAACTGGAGCAGGAGATTTTAGATAATGCCTGGCTCACCGCCCCTGCCGACCAGAATATTCTCTTCCGCACGCCCATCGCCGATCGCTGGCGCGAGGCGGCTAAACTGATTGGTATCGACATTGTGACGATGCCAGGCGTCGCGGGGCATGCATGATGAGCGGAACCTTTCTCGGCTTTGATTTCGGCACCAAAAGCATCGGCGTGGCGGTGGGGCAACGCATCACCGCAACCGCGCGACCATTACCGGCGCTGAAGGCGCAGGACGGTAAACCGGACTGGAATGTCATCGAAAAACTGCTCAAAGAGTGGCAGCCTGAGGCGGTGATCGTTGGCCTGCCGCTGAATATGGACGGCACCGAGCAACCGCTGACGGCGCGCGCACGGAATTTCGCCAATAAAATTCATGGCCGCTTTGGCGTCGCGATCGTCCTTCACGATGAACGTCTGAGTACGGTGGAGGCTCGGGCAGGCTTATTTGAACACGGCGGCTACCGGGCGCTGAATAAAGGTAGCGTTGATTCGGCTTCAGCCGTGGTCATTCTGGAAAGCTACTTCGAGCAGAGCTTTTAGGCTCTGCTCTCCTGCGCCGCAGGCAAATTGCTGACGGCGCGCTTCCGGCCGCTTAGTGGCGCAGATGTTCGTTCGCCCAGCTCACCGCTTGAGTACGATTCTTCACACTCAGTTTACGAAACACATTGTACAGGTGCGTACGCACCGTGTTCTCGCTGATAAACAGGGCACGGGCAATATCCAGATTCGTCGCCCCACAGCGCAGCTCGTTGAGGATCTCACATTCCCGCTCGGTGAGTGGCGAGTTCTCAACGGGCGCCGATGCATGGTCCGCAGCGTACATCGCCGGGTGCATCACGCTCAATTCAGCCGTCTGTTCGCCGTTCAGTACGGCCTTAACGCCCTCAATTAAGCGCGATTCATCATCGTCATGGCGGAACACGCCATATAAAGCCGGCCACTGCGCCATTTCGTATAACTCATACTTTTGTGCGCTATTAATAATCAACAAGCGAGGATTATCTGCCTGCAGTCGAATAATGTCTCGCCACACCCCATTTAATTTCTTATTTGACACTGCAATATCAAATAATATTACAGAATCTTTCGTCAGGCGCTGCGCCAGTGGTTTATTAATGTTTTGTAAAACCACTGGTGCCATCAGGGTTTCACTCAGATAGCTGGCAAAGGCTTTGCTCTGAATTGACGGGTGGGTAATAAATGTAATCTGACGAGAAGATGATGAATTTCCATTAAAATTAATCACTTAAAACTCTCCTTAGCTGCTACCCACCGTCATGGTGGTTAAATGAATAAAAAAATATACAAACAGTGGTGAATTTATAAATAGCCTTGGTAATTTACAAATTGAAACGTTATTCCATGAGAATCATCCTATTCCCGTAAACAGCATAAATCGAATACCTCAAAGCTGTCAAAAGGTAATCAAACTTTTTTCCTGGAAATGCGTATTCACTGTCGACATATCGCAACTGAATGTGTTATTTGAATTTATTCAGAATGGTTATTTGTATTACCAAATAATATAAATAAACAGCCATCAAACATTCAGTTAACATATCATTTAACCCACCCTGCCTGCTTCACGCTTCTCTTACAGCTCGCCTGCGGCGACACGTTGCTGAAAACTCTGCGTAAATGTCAGCATTCCGGCCTGCATCCCGGTCTGCATCACGCCGGGCAACTGGTGCACTTTTCCTTCACGGATCAAATTCGCCACTGCGGGGGTATTGACCAAAAGCTCGTATAGCGCAACTCTCCCGCCCTGACGCGCAGGTAACAATTTTTGCGCCAGCACCGCGCACAGGCTTCCGGCCAGCTGACTACGAACCTGATCTTTCTCCTCTGCCGGAAAAACATCGATCAATCTCTCCACTGCCGGCGCCGCACCGCGGGTGTGTAACGTCGCCATCACCAGATGCCCGGTCTCCGCAGCCGTTAACGCCAGACGGATGGTTTCGCTGTCGCGTAGCTCGCCGAGCAGGATCACATCCGGATCCTGGCGCAGCGCCACGCGGAGCGCCGCGGCGAACGAAGGACAGTGACGGCCAATCTCCCGCTGCTGGATCAGGCAGCGCTCGCTGTGATGAATAAACTCCACCGGGTCCTCCAGGGTCAGAATATGGCCATCAAGACGCTGGTTGAGATGCCCCACCATCGCCGCCAGGGTGGTCGACTTGCCGCTGCCCGTCGCTCCGGTGACCAGCAGCAGGCCACTCTCTTCCGCCAGCAGTTCGCTCAGGGCAGGCGGGGCGCCCAGCGTCTCCAGACGCGGGCACTGTTCAGGAAGGAGCCGCAGCACCAGCGATATTCCACGCGTATGGGCGAAAGCGCTGGCGCGCAGCCGCGAACCGCAGGCCAGGGTCAGCGCAAAGTCAATCTGGCCGTGTTCCTGCCAGTGCTGTAACTGTGCGGCATCAAGCCAGCAGTTGAGTAAATCCGGGATATCCGGCGCGGGAAAGGGGGCGGGCTCCAGCCTGCCCTGCCGCCGCCAGCGCGGTGCGGCGGAATTGCACAGGTGTAGATCGGAGACATTATGCTTTACACTAAGGGCTACGATTTCTTCCAGCTTCATAACTCATCCTCGGAATATGAACGATATTGCGCATAACCTGGCACAGGTCCGGGACAAAATCTCCGGTGCCGCCGCTCGTTGCGGGCGTGCGCCAGAAGAAGTGACATTGCTTGCAGTGAGTAAAACAAAACCTGCGAGCGCGATCGAAGAAGCCATCGCGGCAGGCCAGCGGGCATTTGGTGAAAACTACGTCCAGGAGGGCGTGGAGAAGATTAACCATTTCCAGCAGGCCGGCGTCAGTGGGCTGCAGTGGCACTTTATTGGCCCTCTACAGTCCAACAAAAGCCGGCTGGTGGCAGAGCATTTCGACTGGTGCCATACCGTCGATCGGCTGAAAATCGCCACCCGCCTGAGCGAACAGCGCCCGGCGCATCTGCCGCCGCTGAAAGTGCTGATTCAAATCAACATCAGCGATGAGCAGAGCAAATCCGGCATCCCGCTGGAAGCGCTCGATGCATTAGCGGCGGAGATCGCTGAATTACCTCATCTGGAGCTGCGCGGCCTGATGGCCATCCCCGCACCTGAGTCAGAATATGTAAGGCAGTTTGCCGTCGCCCAGCAAATGGCGGTAGCATTTGCGCGATTAAAAACGCGGTACCCCACGGTCGATACGTTGTCTCTGGGAATGTCGGACGATATGGAAGCCGCAATCGCGGCGGGAAGCACGATGGTGCGCATCGGCACAGCCATTTTTGGTGCGCGCGACTACAGCAAATAATAAGGAATCTGAGGAACGCCATGAAGACGTTGACTTTCCTGCTTTCAACGGTCATTGAGCTTTACACGATGGTCGTGTTGTTACGCGTCTGGATGCAGTGGGCGCGCTGCGACTTTTACAACCCGTTTTCGCAGTTTGTGGTGAAGGCCACGCAGCCGATTGTCGGGCCGCTGCGCCGGATTATCCCGGCGATGGGGCCGATTGACAGCGCCTCGCTGCTGGTGGCATTTATTCTCTGCGTCATCAAAGCGATCGTGCTGTTTATGGTGATCACCTTCCAGCCGATCATCTGGATCTCCGCCCTGCTTATTCTGCTGAAAACCATCGGCTCATTGATCTTCTGGGTGCTGCTGTTGATGGCGATCATGAGCTGGGTCAGCCAGGGCCGTAGTCCGGTGGAGTACGTGCTGATGCAGCTGGCGGACCCGCTGCTGCGCCCTATCCGCAACCTGCTGCCGTCGATGGGCGGTATCGATTTCTCGCCGATGGTGCTGGTGCTGCTGCTGTACGTGATTAATATGGGCGTCGCCGAGGTGCTGCAGGCCACCGGTAACGTGCTGCTGCCGGGGCTGTGGATGGCGCTATGAGTGCCGTTGAAACCTGTGCTGACGGGCTGGTGCTGAGGCTGTACATTCAGCCGAAGGCCAGCCGCGATAGCATCGTGGGCGTACATGGCGACGAGCTCAAAGTCGCCATTACCGCCCCGCCCGTTGATGGCCAGGCCAATGCCCACCTGGTGAAATTTCTCGCCAAACAGTTCCGCGTCGCCAAAAGCCAGGTACTGATTGAAAAAGGCGAGCTGGGTCGCCATAAGCAAGTTAAAATCATCGCCCCACAACAGATCCCGACTGCGGTCGCGGCGCTAACTGAATAAACAGGATTCATCATGCAAAAAGTCGTCCTCGCGACCGGCAACGCCGGTAAAGTGCGCGAACTGGCCTCGCTGCTGGAAGATTTTGGCCTCGATATCGTCGCTCAGACTGAGCTGGGCGTGGACTCTGCGGAAGAGACCGGCCTGACCTTTATTGAAAACGCGATTCTGAAAGCGCGTCATGCGGCACAGATCACCGGCCTGCCGGCCATCGCCGACGATTCCGGTCTGGCCGTCGATGCTCTTGGCGGCGCGCCGGGTATTTACTCCGCCCGCTATTCCGGCGTCGACGCCACCGACCAGCAGAATCTTGAGAAGCTGCTCGACGCGTTAAAGGACGTGCCGGACGACCAGCGTCAGGCGCAGTTCCACTGTGTGCTGGTCTATCTGCGCCATGCCGAGGATCCCACGCCGCTGGTGTGCCACGGCAGCTGGCCTGGGGTAATCACCCGACAAGCCGCCGGTACGGGTGGCTTCGGCTACGACCCGATCTTCTTCGTCCCGTCAGAAGGGAAAACCGCGGCCGAACTGAGCCGTGAAGAAAAGAGTGCGATTTCCCATCGTGGGCAAGCGCTAAAACTGTTACTGGAAGCATTACGTAATGGCTAATTTGCCGCCGCTGAGTCTCTATATTCATATTCCCTGGTGCGTGCAGAAATGCCCGTACTGCGACTTTAATTCGCATGCGCTGAAAGGCGAGGTGCCGCATGACGATTACGTCCAGCATCTGCTAAACGACCTGCAGGCCGATGCGCTATATGCCCAGGGACGGGAAATAGGCACTATTTTTATCGGCGGCGGTACGCCGAGCCTGCTGTCCGGCCCGGCCATGCAAACTCTGCTGGATGGCGTCCGCGCCTGCCTGCCGCTGGCAGCCGGGGCGGAAATCACCATGGAAGCCAACCCGGGCACCGTGGAGGCCGATCGCTTCGTTGATTACCAGCGCGCCGGGGTGAACCGTATCTCCATCGGCGTACAAAGCTTTAGCGAACCGAAGCTGCAGCGCCTGGGGCGGATCCACGGTCCGGAGGAGGCCAAGCGCGCAGCACGTCTCGCCAGCGGCCTCGGCCTGCGCAGCTTCAATCTCGACCTGATGCACGGCCTGCCGGACCAGTCGCTGGAGGAGGCGCTGGACGATCTGCGTCAGGCGATTGCGCTGAATCCACCGCACCTGTCGTGGTACCAGCTGACCATTGAGCCGAACACCCTGTTCGGTTCCCGGCCGCCGGTGCTGCCGGATGACGACGCGCTATGGGATATTTTCGAGCAGGGGCATCAGCTGCTGAGCGCCGCCGGCTATCAGCAGTACGAGACTTCCGCCTACGCTAAACCGGGCTTCCAGTGTCAGCATAATCTCAACTACTGGCGCTTCGGCGACTACCTCGGCATCGGCTGCGGCGCGCACGGTAAGATAACCTTCCCTGACGGACGCATCCTGCGGACCGCCAAAACCCGCCACCCGCGCGGGTATATGGAGGGCCGCTACCTCGAGCGTCAGCATGATGTGGAAGAGGCGGATAAACCGTTTGAGTTCTTTATGAACCGTTTCCGCCTGCTGGAGGCCGCGCCGCGCGCAGAATTTAGCCGCTATACCGGTCTTGAGGAAGCGGTGATCCGCCCGCAGCTGGACGCGGCGATAGCCCAGGGGTATCTACAGGAAGACGAGCAGAACTGGCAGATCACCGAGCACGGTAAGCTGTTTTTGAATTCCCTTCTCGAACTCTTCCTTAACGAATAAATATCACCACTGTCCTTCCTTTTATCGTTTTAACGGGAAGGACAATAGTTCGAATTTATCGACATATCAACCTCACCATTCCCGAACCATTCTTTTAAAATATTCCACCCTCTAATTAATTCATTTTTATTTATAGAAACCAAATATAATTAAACCCATAAAAGCCGTTATTTCATTGCCTCATTGAGAAAAAGTGTGAGTCAGGCAGCTTAAAGATGTACGACAACAAGGATAATATGTCATACAGAAACAAAGCATGACGCTTAAGATATTGACCAATTACCACAAGTGCATGGAGCCAACTCATGAAAAAATACGCTTTTTCTCGTTCTCTGATAGCAATATCTTTGCTTGCTCTATTCTGTTCAGGAGCCAGCGCAGCTGAAAAAATCACGTTAAAACTGGCACATAACCTTGAACGCAGCCACGTGGTGCATCAGGCGTTTGAAGAGATGGCCAAAGAGGTAAACCAGCTTTCTGACGGTAATATGAAGATTCGTATTTACCCCAGTAGCCAGATGGGCAGCGCACGCGAAACGATGGAGTTATTACAAAATGGCGCGCTGGATTTGACCAAAGGTTCTGCCAGCGATCTGGAGTCATTTGATAATATCTACGCGATATATAATTTACCGTTTCTGTTTAACGATCAAAATCATTTCAATAAGGTGGTCTTCGGGGAAGTGGGCAAGGAAATAATGGATTCGACGAAAGAGAAAGGATTCTTTGCCCTTTCCGCTTATGTCGCCGGAACCCGAAGTTTTTATGCCAAAAAGCCCATCACCAAACCGGAAGATTTAAAAGGACTGAAGATCCGCGTGCAGGCCAGCCCGACGACATTAAAAATGATTGAATTAATGGGCGGCTCCCCGACACCAATCTCCTTTGGTGAGGTTTATACCGCCATGCAGCAAGGGGTGGTGGACGGCGCGGAAAATAACGTGCCCTCCTGGGTGCAGACTCGCCATATCGAAATCGCGAAAGTGTTCTCTGAAGATGAGCATGCCTCCATCCCTGACTTCCTCGTTATCTCCAGCAAAACCTGGGACAAACTGACGCTGGAGCAGCAGCAAATCCTGGTCAAAGCGGCGAAAGCCTCAGAGGTTTATCAGCAACAGCTGTGGCAGAAGATCGACGCCGATACCCGCGCGCAGGCCAAAGCCCTGGGGGGCGAAATTATCAAAGTGGATAAAGCGCCGTTCCGCGCCGCCGTGCAGCCGCTATTTGATGACTTTAAGAAAGATCCAAAACAGGCCGCTCTGCTGGCCAAATTTGACGCTGCCGCTGAATAACCTTTAACGGGCCAGCCC
The DNA here is from genome assembly GCF_002806645.1 of Klebsiella sp. H-Nf2. NCBI lineage: Bacteria > Pseudomonadati > Pseudomonadota > Gammaproteobacteria > Enterobacterales > Enterobacteriaceae > Klebsiella > Klebsiella sp. H-Nf2. Next base: position 270,403 of record NZ_PIBL01000002.1, on the reverse strand, counting down.
CTGGCCCGCTTCACCAGGAAATCAATGATGATACTTAACCGCATAAAGCTAGCGGTGGACCGCACCATCGCCGCATTCTCTGTCGTCGTAATGATTGCGCTGGTTGTCTGCGTCGTCTGGCAGGTGTTCAGCCGCTACGTGCTCAACCAGCCTAGCACCCTGACCGACGAACTGGCGCGTTTCTTAATGATCTGGGTCGGGCTACTGGGTGCGGCCTATACCGTCGGCGCCCAGCGTCATCTGGCGATCGATTTACTTACACTGATGCTCTCTTCCCGCAAGCAGGCACTGCTCAGCGTCATTATCAATCTGCTTATCTTTCTGTTTGCTGGCTCAGTGATTGTTACCGGCGGCGTAAAACTGATTGAAAAAACGCTGTCGACCGCCCAGGTCTCAGCCGCGATGCAGATCCCGATGGGCTATGTGTATCTGATCCTGCCGCTCACCGGCATCATGATGATGTTTTACGCGTTGTGTTTTATCAGCAACGGTCTAAAAAGCATGAAACATTCAGAAGCAGGAGCAAATTAATGGATAGCTATATTGCACTGACGCTGTTTGGCTCGTTCTTTATTCTGGTCTTTATTGGCGTACCTATCTCTTTTTCCATCGGTCTCGCTACCGTCGGCTCAATGCTGCTGATGTTTCCCTGGGATATCGCAGTGATTACCGTTTCTCAGCGCCTGGCGAATGGACTCGATAACTTCGCGCTGCTGGCTATTCCCTTCTTTATCTTTGCCGGTACCCTGATGAACAGCGGGGGGATTGCTATACGCTTAATCAATCTGGCGCAGGTGATGGTTGGGCGGGTACCCGGATCGTTGGGGCACGTCAACGTGCTGGCCAATATGATGTTCGGCTCGATCTCCGGTTCGGCGGTCGCAGCCGCCGCTGCGGTAGGGGGGACGCTCAATCCCATTCAGACACAGAAAGGCTACGATCCGGCGTTCTCCACTGCGGTAAACGTTTCATCCTGCATCACGGGCTTGCTCATTCCGCCATCAAACGTGCTGATCGTCTTTTCTCTGACGGCCGGCGGCGTCTCGGTCGCCTCGCTGTTTATGGCCGGTTATTTGCCGGGCATTCTGATGGGTCTGTCTATCATGCTGGTCTGCGCCGGTATCGCTAAACATCGCGGCTATCCGGTTTCCGAGCGCCCGACCTGCGCCCAGGCGGCAAAGGCTTTTTTTGACGCCCTGCCCAGCCTGCTGCTGGTCATTATTGTGATGGGCGGGATCCTCGGCGGTATTTTCACCGCCACTGAAGCTTCCGCCATCGCCGTGGTCTATACCTTTATCCTCTCGGTGCTGATTTATCGGGAAGTCAAATGGCGCGACCTGCCAAAGCTGATCCTTGAATCGGTGGTGATGACCTCTATCGTCCTTCTGCTGATCGGTTTTTCCGTCGGCATGTCGTGGGCAATGACCAATGCCGATATTCCCTACATGATAAGCGATGCGCTCATGGGGTTTTCTGAAAATCCGCTGGTGATCCTGCTGCTGATTAACATCGTGCTGTTAATCGTCGGTATCTTTATGGATATGACCCCAGCAGTACTGATTTTCACGCCGATATTTCTGCCCATCGCTGAGGATTTAGGCATGAACCCGGTCCATTTTGGCATCATGATGGTCGCCAATCTGTGCATCGGCCTGCTGACCCCGCCGGTAGGCAGCGCGCTGTTTGTCGGCTGCTCCATTTCAGGGGTTAAAATTCAGCAGCTCATCAAACCGCTGCTGCCGTTCTACGCCGCCCTGTTGATCGCGCTGATGATGATTGTTTATATCCCGCAGCTCTCGCTGTTTATTCCACAGCTGCTGGGGCTGATGTGATCGACTGAGCCTAACCGCTACCTGCAGGCGCAGGTAGCGAAATCAACTTACTTTAACGAGCCAACCAGCGATTTCCGGCTATCCTCCAGCGAGACCACCCGGCTGCAGACGTCCTTACCAAACTGCTGGAAATCGGCCTCCTGGTTTTTCCATTCATCCTGAATCGCCGTTTGCAGGCCGCCGAGGCTGCCGAGAATGCCCTGCAGTGGGTTGCCGCCGCCTTTGAGCACTGCTTTCGCGCCCATCTCGTTAATACTGTCCTGCAGAATGCCGCCCATCGCCTGATTCACTAGTTGCTGGCCATCGGCGCGTACCTGGTCGATAGCTTTATAGTGGAAGGTCAGGCCATCGCTGCGGCGCTCAATGATGCGGTTCATCTGTTCTTTCAGCTGCGCGTCCAGCTTGGTCAGGCGACCGTGCATGCTGCTGTTGGCGCCAACCTGTTCAGTGATGATTTTATCCAGCGCCTTATGGCCTTTTTCGACTCGCGAACGCGCACCTTCGTCAATCCACGGCAGGCTGCTGCGCAGGCTGGCCTGGTAATCCTGCGCCTGTTCGCGCTGGGCGGCGCTCAGAGTATAGGCTTTACCGTTAAAGGTCAGGTTGCCGTCCGGCTTTATCACCAGATTGCCGTTTTCCCCTTTCACCTGCACCTGCTGCGGGCTAAGGATCACATCGTCACGCGGCGTGACGCTACACTGGTAGTCCGCATGGGCAGACAAAGCGGTGACGGAGAGCGCCACCGCCAGCAGCGTTTTACGCATCATAAAACTCCCTTAAGACAAAACGGGCCGGCAGTTGCCGACCCTTGTCAAACTTAGTCCCACCAGACGTCAAAAAGTTCGCTGGTGCGCACATCCTCTAACTTACGCGCTTCCAGCCATTTGCGTACGATGGCCTGATGCTCTTCGGTGCACTTACCGATCTCCTGCATGCAGATGAGCCCTTCCCAGGAGAGATAGCCGCTGCCGTCGAAGGCCAGCTTGTTCGGCTCGATCACCTCTTCGATCAGATCGTTGACCGTCTGGTCGATCTGCTCTTCGGTGGTCCCTTCCGGGAAACGCCAGGCGACGGAGAAGCCTAACTCCTGAAACTCATCGATATGCATTTTTTTACGCAGACGACGGCTACGATTCTTGGCCATTATTTCACCCTCTCGAACATTAAGTCCCATACGCCGTGGCCAAGACGATGACCACGCTGTTCAAATTTGGTTACCGGGCGCGATTCCGGGCGCGGTACGTAATCGTTGCTTGCCGACTGGTTACGATAGCCTTCCAGCGAGGACATCACTTCCAGCATATGCTCGGCATAGGCTTCCCAGTCGGTCGCCATATGGAAGACGCCGCCGAGTTTCAGTTTGCTTTTTACCAGCTCAGCGAAAGGCGGCTGCACGATACGACGTTTATTATGACGCGCTTTATGCCACGGGTCAGGGAAAAACAGCTGCACCATATTCAGTGAGTTATCCGGGATCATGGTATGCAGCACTTCCACCGCATCGTGACACATCACACGCAGATTTTGCACACCTTCTTCTTCAGCAGAAGCCAGACAGGCGCCAACGCCCGGGGAGTGCACTTCAATGCCGAGGAAATTCTGTTCCGGTTTGGCTTTTGCCATCGCCACCAGCGAAGCCCCCATGCCGAAACCAATTTCTAGTGTGACCGGCGCTTCGCGGCCAAACAGGGCAGCGAAATCGAGCGGCGCATCGTTGAATTCAACGCCCATCACCGGCCAAATGTTATCCAGCGCATGCTGCTGCCCTTTCGTCAGGCGCCCCTGGCGACGGACGAAGCTACGAATACGGCGCAGCGGGCGGCCGTTTTCATCGAATTCCGGAGAAATGACGTCGTTTTTCATAAAAGTTAAGTCTGCTAGTGAAAGTGTTCGGAAAACGGGCATTATCCAAAGTTACCCGGCGGATGCAAGGGTTTACAGCCACTCGCCCTTGTGCTGCAATCTGCCACCCTGTAATCGCGATCCCGGAGCCATAGCTTTGACTTTTCTCGCCGCGCAATTTTCAGCCCAGGTCCTGGACTGGTACGACAAATACGGGCGTAAAACCCTGCCCTGGCAAATCGCCAAGACGCCCTACAAAGTATGGCTCTCCGAAGTGATGTTGCAACAAACCCAGGTGACCACGGTAATCCCGTATTTTGAACGCTTTATGGCGCGTTTCCCAACGGTAGTGGATCTCGCCAACGCGCCGCTGGATGAAGTGCTGCATCTGTGGACCGGACTTGGCTACTACGCACGGGCGCGCAACTTACATAAAGCCGCCCAGCAGGTGGCGACACAGCATGGCGGCATCTTCCCGCAAACCTTTGACGAAGTGGCAGCGCTGCCCGGCGTCGGGCGTTCAACGGCAGGGGCGATTCTGTCGCTTTCGCTCGGTCAGCATTATCCGATTCTCGACGGCAACGTGAAGCGCGTGCTCGCCCGCTGCTATGCTGTCAGCGGCTGGCCGGGGAAAAAAGAGGTCGAAAAACGGCTGTGGGATATCAGCGAAGAGGTGACTCCGGCGCAAGGGGTAGAACGCTTCAACCAGGCGATGATGGATCTCGGGGCGATGGTTTGCACCCGCTCGAAGCCGAAGTGCGAGCTGTGCCCGTTGAGCAACGGCTGCGTGGCCTATGCGAACCATTCATGGGCGGAATATCCGGGCAAAAAACCGAAGCAGATCATCCCGGAACGCACCGGCTATTTCCTGCTGATGCAGCACGGCGACGAGGTGTTTCTCTCCCAGCGTCCACCGGTGGGTTTGTGGGGCGGATTATTCTGTTTTCCGCAGTTTGCAGACGAAGCCGGGCTGCGCGAGTGGCTGGCGCAGCGTCAGATAAAGACCGATAATCTGACGCAATTAACCGCCTTTCGCCACACTTTCAGCCATTTCCACCTGGATATTGTGCCGATGTGGCTTACAGTGCACTCATCTGGCGCATGCATGGATGAAGGCAACGCACTCTGGTATAACTTAGCGCAGCCGCCGTCGGTCGGACTGGCGGCCCCCGTGGAGCGCTTGTTGCAACAGTTAAAAGCCGGAACGCCGGTATAAATTTTCGGCTATCAAAGAGGAGTGATTATGAGCAGAACCATTTTTTGTACTTTCCTGCAGCGTGAAGCGGACGGCCAGGATTTCCAGCTGTATCCGGGCGAGCTCGGCAAGCGCATTTACAACGAAATCTCCAAAGAAGCCTGGGCGCAGTGGCAGCACAAGCAGACCATGCTGATCAACGAGAAAAAACTCAGCATGATGAACCCGGAGCACCGCAAGTTGCTGGAGCAGGAGATGGTGCAGTTCCTGTTTGAAGGGAAAGACGTGCATATCGAAGGCTACACGCCGCCAGAAAAACAGTAAGGGCCCTGTGGCCTTTTAAAAACAAACACAACACGCACGCCCGGAATGATGAAAAAATACTTAGCGCTCGCGCTGATTGCGCCGTTGCTCGTTTCGTGTTCCAGCTCCAATAAAAAAGGCACCGAATATAACGAGGCCTGGGTCAAGGACACGAACGGATTCGATATCCTGATGGGCCAGTTTGCCCACAACATCGAGAACATTTGGGGGTATAACGAAGTCCTGCTCGCCGGGCCGAAGGACTACGTCAAATACACCGATCAATATCAAACCCGTAGCCACATCAACTTTGATGCCGGGACGATCACCGTCGAGACCATCGCGGGCACCGATCCGCGCGGGCGACTGCGTCAGGCGATCATCAAAACGCTGCTGATGGGCGATGACCCCAACTCCATTGACCTCTACTCCGACGTCGATGATATTCAGATCTCCAAAGAGCCGTTCCTCTATGGTCAGGTGGTCGATAACACCGGTGAATCCATCCGCTGGGAGTGGCGCGCCGCGCGCTATGCCGATTATCTACTGCAAACCCGTCTGAAGAGCCGCAGCAACGGCCTGCGCGTGATCTACAGCATCACCATCAATCTGGTACCGAACCACCTCGACAAACGTGCGCATAAGTATCTCGGCATGGTGCGTCAGGCCTCGCGTAAATACGGTGTTGATGAGTCGCTGATCCTCGCAATTATGCAAACAGAATCATCGTTTAACCCGTATGCGGTGAGCCACGCCGATGCCATGGGGCTGATGCAGGTCGTCCAGCACAGCGCCGGGAAAGACGTTTTCCGCTCGCAGGGTAAATCGGGTCTGCCGAGCCGCAGCTATCTGTTCGACCCGGCAAATAACATTGATACCGGTACCGCCTATCTGGCGATGCTGAACAACGTTTATCTCGCTGGCATCGATAACCCCACCTCGCGTCGCTACGCGGTGATCACCGCCTATAACGGCGGCGCCGGCAGCGTGCTCCGCGTCTTCTCCAGCGATAAAGTGCAGGCGGCTAACATCATTAACAGCATGGCGCCGGGCGATGTCTATCAGGCGCTGACCACCCGTCACCCGTCGGGCGAATCACGCCGCTATCTGTATAAAGTTAACACCGCGCAGAAAAGCTATCGCCGTAAATAACGCTCCTCTCTCACAGGCCCGGACATCGCACTGGGCCTCTCTATTTATATGACATACTTCGTCATATCTTTTCGATTTTCTGCGGCAGTTAACAGAAGCATCTCACAGCTGAATGATAGAATCGCATCAAAATAACGGTGGTTATGTTATTTAAAAAACATAACAAGCCCACATTCGTGAGGATAAATACATGAATCTTAAGCTGCAGCTAAAAATACTGTCGTTCCTGCAGTTCTGCCTTTGGGGGAGCTGGCTGACCACGCTTGGCTCATACATGTTTGTCACGCTGAAGTTTGACGGCGCGGCAATCGGCGCAGTGTATAGCTCGCTCGGTATCGCCGCGGTGCTGATGCCGACGCTGCTCGGCATCGTCGCCGATAAGTGGATCAGCGCTAAATGGGTTTACGCCGTTTGCCACCTGGTGGGCGCGCTGACGCTGTACCTCGCGGCGCAGGTCACCACGCCGGGTGAGATGTTCCTCGTGATCCTCCTCAACTCGCTGGCCTATATGCCGACGCTGGGGCTGATTAACACCATCTCCTACTACCGCCTGCAGTCGGCAGGACTGGATATCGTCACCGATTTCCCGCCGATTCGTATCTGGGGCACCATCGGCTTTATCTTCGCCATGTGGGGCGTGAGCTTCTCGGGCTTTGAGCTGAGCCATATGCAGCTCTATATCGGCGCGATCCTGTCGGTGGTCCTGGCGCTGTTCACCCTGACGCTGCCACATATTCCGGTCGCTAACGCCCAACGCAATCAGAGCTGGACCGAGATGCTCGGCCTGAACGCCTTTGCGCTGTTTAAAAACAAGCGTATGGCAATCTTCTTTATCTTCTCGATGATGCTCGGCGCCGAACTGCAAATCACCAATATGTTCGGCAACACCTTCCTGCATAGCTTCGATAAAGATCCACTGTTCTCCGGCAGCTTTATCGTCGAGCACGCCTCGGTGCTGATGTCGATTTCGCAGATCTCCGAAACGCTGTTTATCCTGACCATTCCGTTCTTCCTCAGCCGCTACGGCATTAAGAACGTGATGCTGATGAGTATCGTCGCGTGGATGCTGCGCTTCGGCCTGTTCGCCTTCGGCGACCCGACGCCGTTCGGCACCGTACTGCTGGTGCTGTCGATGATCGTCTATGGCTGCGCCTTCGACTTCTTCAACATCTCCGGTTCGGTATTCGTTGAGAAAGAAGTGCGTCCGGAAATCCGCGCCAGCGCCCAGGGGATGTTCCTGATGATGACCAACGGCTTCGGCTGCATTCTTGGCGGGATGGTGAGCGGCAAAGTGGTTGAGCACTTTACCGTCGAGGGGATCACTAACTGGCAGAGCGTATGGCTGATTTTCGCCGGCTATTCGCTGGTGCTGGCCTTTGCCTTCGTGGCGCTGTTCAAATACAAACACGTCAGACAACCGACCGCCGCGCAGCAGAGCGCCTGATCGTCATTGCCCGGTGGCGGCTGGTGCCTTACCGGGCCTACAGAATTTGTAGGCCGGATAAGGCGCCAGCCGCCATCCGGCAAAAATACGCGCACAATGCCTGGGCCCGGTTTACGCTTTCAACACATACCCATACAGCCGCTTAATACCATCAGCATCCGTTTCGCTATAAACCCCCTGCAGTTCCGGCGAAAAGCCCGGCAGCATATTGACCCCCTCTTCCAGCGCGAGGAAGTAGCGCAGCACCGCGCCGCCCCAGATCTCGCCCGGCACCACGCACAGCACGCCCGGCGGATAGGGCAGCGCCCCCTCTGCCGCAACGCGGCCTTCCGCCTCGCTCAGACGCACCAGCTCCACGTTGCCGCGGATAAATTCGCGGTTAGCATCCTGCGGATTCATCACCACGCGCGGGAAGCTCCGTTTACGGAACATCTCCTTTTGCAGGCTCTTCACATCAAAGCTGACGTACAGATCGTGCATCTCCTGGCACAGTTCGCGGAGGGTATAATCGCGATAGCGCACCGGATACTTGTTGTAGATGGTCGGCAGCACGTCGACCAGCGGCGTATCCGATTCAATATGCTGTTCGAACTGTCCCAGCATCGCCACCAGCTGCGCCATTTTTTCGGCGCTCTCCGCCGGCGTCAGCAGGAACAGAATCGAGTTGAGATCGCACTTCTCCGGCACGATGCCGTTTTCACGCAGATAATGCGCCAGAATGGTTGCCGGGATGCCAAACTCACTGTACTCCCCACTTTCAGCGTCAATGCCCGGGGTGGTCAGCAGCAGCTTGCACGGGTCGACAAAATACTGGTCGTCCGCATAGCCCTCAAAACCATGCCAGCGCGCGTCCGGTTCAAAGCTGAAGAAGCGGCGCTCCCGGGCGATCGCCTCGGTCGGGTGATCCTGCCATGGCCGCCCCGCCACCACCGGCGGAATAAAGGGCTGGATCATCTTGCAGTTAGCGATGATCGCTTTCCGCGCCTCGATGCCCAGCGCCACGCACTCGGCCCACAGGCGGCGGCCGCTCTCACCTTCATGAATTTTGGCGTTGACGTCCAGCGCGGCAAACAGCGGATAGAACGGGCTGGTGGAGGCATGCAGCATAAAGGCGTTATTCAGCCGCTTGTGCGGACAGAAGCGCGCCTGGCCGCGCAGATGGTTATCCTTTTTATGGATCTGCGACGTCTGCGAGAAGCCAGCCTGCTGCTTGTGCACGGACTGGGTGACAAAAATACCCGGATCGTCCGGGGTCAGCTCCAGCAGCAGCGGCGAGCAGTCGGCCATCATCGGGATAAACTGCTCATAGCCCACCCACGCCGAGTCGAACAGGATGTAATCGCAGAGGTGGCCTATTTTATCCACCACCTGGCGGGCGTTATAGACCGTGCCGTCGTAGGTCCCCAGCTGGATCACCGCCAGACGAAACGGGCGGGAGGCATTGGCTTTCTCAGGCGCCGCTTCGCGGATGAGATCCCGCAGGTAATGCTCATCAAAGCAGCGCTCGTCAATGCCGCCGATAAAACCGAACGGATTGCGCGCGGCTTCAAGATAGACCGGCGTCGCCCCCGCCTGAATCAGCGCCCCGTGATGGTTTGACTTGTGGTTGTTACGATCGAACAGCACCAGATCGCCGCGGGTCAACAGCGCATTGGTCACGACTTTGTTGGCCGCCGAGGTGCCGTTGAGGACGAAGTAGGTTTTATCCGCATTGAACACCTTCGCTGCGAATTTCTGCGCGTGCTTGGCCGAGCCTTCGTGGATCAGCAGATCGCCTAATTTCACGTCGGCGTTGCACATATCGGCGCGAAAGACATTTTCGCCAAAAAAGTCATAGAACTGACGGCCCGCAGGGTGCTTTTTGAAAAACGCCCCGTGCTGATGCCCCGGACAGGCAAAGGTGCTGTTATCCATCTCGACGTACTGGGTCAGAGTATTGAAAAACGGCGGCAGCAGACGCGCTTCATAATCACAGGCCGCCGCCTCCAGCTCCAGCCACTCCTGATCTTTACCGGCGATCACCGCCTGTACACCCTCTGGCTTTTCGACCGCCGTCTCACTCAGCAGGTAGACCGGCAGATTAAATCCGCTGCGTCTGAGGAGGGCAAGGATGCCGCTGCGACTGTCAGCCGCAGTGATGACGACGGCCGCCACATCGGTAAAATCGGTACTGTCCAGCGCCACAACGCGACGATGGGTGGACAAGCGGGTGACCAGCTCGCAGCTGGCGGCAATGTGCATGGATTTCATAAGCGCAAATGCCCGTATCGGGAGTGTAAAAATCTCAGACAAGGAAACCTTGCCCAACGATGTGTCCGGGTCTGACGGATTTCAGCTCCGACCGCCGGACATCAGTAAAAGCAGACGCGTCCGATCTTACTGTTGCCCTACAGTGAGCATACGTGTCCTTCACCGCATGGTGAACAGAGGGGTAAGCGTAGCAAGATGAGGCAGCCCGCGCATCTGTGCGCGACGTCGCTGGCGAGATAATGGCAGTGTCGTCATCGGCGGCCTCATATCAGGGAGGAGAAAATTCGCGCAATCATGGCACCTTTCCCGAACAGGCGCAAGATGAAAACCGTATGCACTTATATCACGGATACACAAGCTTTCGCGATGGGTTAACGTCATAATAATGCGGTTATCAGGGATATTTAACAGGAGTCAGCGTGGTTACAGGACCTTTTATTAACGCCAGCGCGGTGCTGGTCGGCGGTGTGCTGGGCGCCTTGCTCAGTCAACGGTTGCCGGAACGGATCCGCACATCAATGACCTCAATTTTTGGCCTGGCGTCATTAGGCATCGGCATTTTACTGGTCATTAAGTGCGCCAATCTGCCGGTGATGGTGCTGTCGACCCTGGTGGGGACGCTGCTCGGCGAAATATGCAATATGGAAAAAGGCATCAATACGCTGGTCAGTAAGCTCCAGCAGTTGCTGTCATCGAAGGGTAAGAAAAAGGCCTCGGCTCATGACTCTTATATTCAGAGCTATGTGGCGATTATCGTCCTGTTCTGCGCCAGCGGCACCGGCGTCTTCGGCGCCATGCGCGAAGGGATGACCGGCGACGCCAGCATTCTGATTGCCAAAGCGTTTCTCGACTTTTTCACCGCCACCATTTTCGCCTGCACCCTGGGCATTGCCGTCGCCGCTATCAGCGTGCCGATGCTGCTCATCCAGCTGACTCTTGCAGCCTGCGCGGCGATCATTATGCCGCTTACCACGCCGATGATGCTGGCGGATTTCAGCGCCGTCGGCGGTATGCTGCTGGTGGCCACCGGGCTGCGCATCTGCGGGATAAAAATGTTTGCGGTGGTGAATATGCTGCCTGCGCTGGTGCTGGCGATGCCAATTTCAGCGGCCTGGACGCTATTTTTTGCCTGAAGACGCGTGCTTTTAGCGCAATGTGGTGATAGATTGTTCAGTCTGCTGCAAAACAGATAAATTTCGTTGACGAGGCGCGGCGATTACGGTTTAATGCGCCCCGTTGCCCGGATAGCTCAGTCGGTAGAGCAGGGGATTGAAAATCCCCGTGTCCTTGGTTCGATTCCGAGTCCGGGCACCACTTATTCAGAGCCGGTTGGTCAGTTTTGCAAGATGCAATCCTGACGGACACGAAGGCGAGCCAGTAAAAACACGATGTAACGCTGTTACTTGTTGTTGAAAATAGGCTCTTGAGAAACAGACTTGTTGTAGCAAGTCTGTTTTTTTTGCGTCTGATATTTACAAGCATCTTTTCAATGTCAAATGATGTCAATATTTGACGCCATTCCTGAAGCCTTCCTCACTACATCAATTCGGTTTCCAATATACCCCGCAGGCTATCAACACTTTCATCAATGTATTCAAGCGTTGATGTAATGCTGACATGACCCAGCAGTTTCTTCACCGCGTAAAATTGCGCTCGGTTGATTTCATCACGTCTGTTGCCGTTGCCACCGTATGGCGGGACCGGTGTGGCGTGATCGTAAACTTATACTCCCGGGATAAACGGCGGAAGAACGCTCTCAGCGGGTACTCGTTCATCACCTCCGGGTACTTACTCTTTCTCATCAGGTCAAACCAACCCACATTGAATACCTGATCACCCGACTCCATCCCAGCCTCACCGGCTTTTCTCACCAGTACCTCCAACGATGGATACAACGACGAGACAATCGGAACCCGATGCTCGCGATGGTTTTTCGCTCCCTCAATGTTCAGGTCAATCCACCGTTCCTCAACAGGCACCATGCCCGGGTTTGTGTCATGCGTATGTGAACCTCCGTCAATGCGATTGCATGTACGAAGGAAGAGTGGCGAAAAGCGTCCTGGCGGGCAGTAAGAAAACAGAAGTGGAATATTGAAAATTATGGAAGGGATAAGGCGTGGCGCAGAATGCGCCATCGGGGTTCTTTGCCACCCCAGCGCAAGCAAGCTTGCTCTCCCGGCAAGGCCCGTCCAAAAGCCAGGAAGACGTACAGGCTTGCTATTCTGATTTTTAGACCGGCTGGATTTAAGTGAGACTCATCGGTAATAACTGAAGGATAGGCTGAAATTAAAAGATATCGTAGCCAACCATAAGACAAAAAACAGCGACCCCGCCTCCTAAATAAGTCAGTATCAGCCGAATCCTCTTTGCAATAACGGAACTGGTATCCGCAGAAAACAAATAGAATAAAATAGTCGTTACTCCAAAAAGCCAACCAAAAACACGGAATAGAGTGCCGATCCCATCATATAAAGACCCATATATTCCCATCATACATTCACCCATTAAATTCCATTTCAATTACAACGTAGATAGGTTTCAGAAGTAAAAAACCGACTTAACGTCGGCTTTTACTGTTCCAGTCGAGACTGGTAACTCTGGCCGGTGTGAAGCTGTCCACATCTAACATAATCAGTATACTTATTAATCACCTTTGTATGAAATGGGTATCTAACCCCACCAATTAGAGAATCAACAAAGTTGAGCAAGGCCGCGAGCGCGGCCTTTAAACTATTTGGAAAGAAGCTCGTATCTGGTCAGGTCGCAGATACCTTCAGAGATCGGTCGTGGCTGGCGTGTTGATTTTGCTGAATTCAACAGCACGTTGAAAACTTCGCCTTTTGAAGCGCTAATCTTCTGGCCTTTTGGGGTAGTGAACGTCACTTTTTTGCCATTACGGCCACGGACCACGCTCTCCGTACTCCCATCCTCATGAACCTGCGTCGTTTCTGGCACCTGGAAAAAAGGGGATTCAGGCGCGACTAATTTTCTCTTTCTCGTCACCATACCTAACTCCTTAGTTCGTCGCGTATGTTGTCTTACATTATCGCTCATAAATCACTCACCATCAACTAAAGCAGCGTCACGCCTGAACCAATCAACCAAGTCTGCCGCCGAACGATAGAGGATATCTCTTGAGCCATCGTCAGTAATATCCAGGAAGCCATGTTCTTCAATGTAATAGGCCGCAACCGCCTGATTAATGGGAAACATCAAACGCACACCCGAGCCTTCCGTTTCCAGAAGAAACAAAACAATGGCATAGAGTGCAAACTTCAACATGTTGCCATCAAGAATAGATGGCTGGATCTGAAAATTCTGCAACATCTCAACATTCAGTACATCATCCCCCGGGCAGTATTCACAGATACATGCACCTGCGGGTCGATGACGGGCATCCAGCAACTTAAAACAAAAATTGAAGGCGTTATCGTCTCGCAGCATCGCACCAATTTGATCCCAAGGGAGTTGTCTTTCCTCAGGCATATTCCGCACAGCGGAAATACACCATTCCAAATCCAGTTCACTCAATAGGCAAGCAACGAGGGGCTTATCAGCCTGTCGGAATAATTCATTTGTTTGCTCGACCGCTACTTCACCAGATTCTCGTATCGTCGGTTCAGGCATTCGCGACTCCATCGCATCAAGAATAAGCCATTATAAATAAATCGATTTTTATACCCTACAAATACTTCTTAAAACTTCCCATCGTCACTGAAATCGCCAGCCCCATCAGCAATGCCGCCGGTAACAGCAACAAGTTCGGATATACCGCGAACGGCGCAGACAGATAGAGCACGCATGGAATATACGCCACAGGCTTCACCACGCGCTTGGCATGATGATAAAGAAAGCTCGACTCATAGACCGCACCGTAGCGACGAAGATCGCGTCGTACCATTCCATCCGCGATCTCCTCAATGGCAACTAGGATAAATAACGGCACCGACAGCACCAGAATGGTGACCCGCATCAGAAAGACCAGCGACACATAAATCGTCGCCATCAGGTATTCATATGCAACCTGTAGCGCCCAGGCATTCCAGGAATTCAGCTCATCCGTAACGCCATTACCGCTTCAAGCAGTCGGTGTCTGAATCGACTGCAACCAGCCCATAAATCCGCTGTTCACAAACAGCCGCTGATAGCCCAGCGCGATCCAGCCCTGTAGGGGAGCGTTATCAGCAACTATTTGGCACAGCCTAAGATTTATATTTTTACAGCATTTAAACTTAAAATAGACATATAAGAAATTATCAAACCTACGTATTTAAAATCAGGTTACTGAATTACCACACCAAACTTTAAATCCACATTTCAATTTAAAATTCAAAGAGGAGTGACGGCTCAGCATTCCACAAGCGAGAGGTTTGTTTTCGCGGCGCTATATGTTGACCGCCTCCACGTACCACAAAGCTATTACCATTTTAGCACCGGCTTTATTGGCAACCTTCAGTAAATACCGCCCCCTCCATCGCCAGCTCGATCTCCTTAACTCTCTTTTCTCCACCTAACCAGTTCCTCTTCAACTACCCCCGCAGGCAAAAACTCTTGCTCCAGACGACCACGCGGTAAGCAGGTTAAGTAGCGATAAAAATCGCCTTCTTCATTAAGCAAACCATCGGGTATGGCTTCCTGTGCTTTTACCGGTTCAGGAACGGCGCTGTGGCTGGCATATTGCTCAAACAACTCACGATTCATGAGGAGAACATCAAGCGTCGGACGACAGCGCCTGGCTCTCGCCAGCATCAGTAGCCCCCAGCTATCCATGTCCCCCCAATAGGCAACGCGTTTTTTATCCAGAACAACGCTGGATAACCATTGCACGTCAAGGCCACACCCTAAAACCGCGATAGTGTCAGATAACTCTGGAAGTTGATGCAGACACTGTTCATTTTCAATCATCAGCACACGCGACGCGGGCAATGTCGTTTCCGCCAGTTCCGCTGTTGTCACCCGGCATTTTGTAAAAGGAAGCAAGCCGGGTGATAGCGGCACAACCAAAACCCAGTGGCTGGACTCATCAAAAGCATCAAGAAAGGTGGTTAACCCCTGCTCGCTGGCTTCGCCGGAAAAACGCACATCCAACAGTCGGGTTAATAACGAAATATTATTCTCAATAAATTTGGTATCCACCCCTTGCCCGGAAAGCAGTCTTAGCGGCAGCCCTTTTGCGCAGCCCGGCTCTAATCGGCTGGCCAGCCTGGCAGCGCTGATGATGTCCTGCGAGCCTTTGTTCCGCCAGAGCGAACGATGACTAACCAACAGCGGATGGAAAATGGGTTCAACCTGCTCAATAATTCCCTCCAGCAAGCGAAATTCCCGGCTTACCGTCGCATCTGCCGCTGCGTTGATCCAGTCAGAAGGGCCATTCATGATCCAGCGCAATGGCATTGATACCGGTCCGTCGCTCGCCCGATAACTGACCTCTTCCCATTCCACACGCCCAACCGCGACTTGCCGCCATAACTGCACGTGTTGTAAAACACGCTGAGGCTGCTCTGCGAATATTTTCGCGGAAGGTTTGCCAATGGTCAGACAGAGCGGCCAGTTACCGGGTGGAAGTAAACGCTCGGCCCGGAGCTTTGCGTTATCCCACTGCCGGGCAAGCTTTTCACGCAGTTCATCAGGAGAATACATTTACGCGTTCTCCCGTCGTCGGGAGTGTTGTTCAAGTTCTTCCCAGCTCAGCGAAGCCATATTTGAATCCTGACCGCGCCGGTGGACGACAATCGCCGACCGGGTATGGTCACGCAACAGGCGCATTTCCTTATTGGGGGTGATAAATACTGCATGTAAGCCAAATTCTCTGAGCGCGGCGATGATTCTGCCCGCCACGGCATGAGAGCTGCGGGAGAATGCTTCATCAAGGACAATAGTGCCGAAAAGCGGATAACGACTCCCCGCAGGACAAAGCGCATAGCTAAGTGATGCGGTCAATACGTAAGACGCGATAATCTCTTTTTCTCCACCGCTACCGCCCTGCGAGCCAGTACGCGACTCAATCACATTACCACTCTGGCGATCCATCACCGACACGGCGAACTCCAGACGAAAACGGGGATCCAGCAGCGCTTTCGCCCCCAGGGTACGGTTTCGTTCACAGGCATCCCGCAGTTGCGCCACCAGCACCTGCAACGCCTTATAATGGCTCTCGCCGTTATCATCAACAAACCGAGCTGCATTTAGCTGACGCTGCGCTTTTTCAAGCGTGCGCAGGCTTTCATGGACAACTTTTTTGGTATCCAGACGCAGGTAACGATCCGGCTGAAAATCGACCCTAAACATGGTTTCATTGAGTTCGCTGAGTCGCGCTTCAATCACCAGCACCTCATGATCGATATGGCTGAGCAGTTGCGTTACGCCGTCGTCAGATGAACGGTTCAAATAGTCAAGAAAGCGGTTGAGCTTTTCTGGCAGGGCTTCTTCGGTCAGTTCCTGCAAACGCTGTAAATAGACAGGAATATCGTCCAAATCAGCCCCTGCCTCAACGAGCGCCCCAGTATCCACACGTTTGGCTTCAGACATACGTTTCGTCAACTCAATGTTCAGTCGATGCAGTTCACCTTTAATACCCTCAATTTCTTGTTGAATTCCCCGCTCATGTTGACGTTCCAGATCGCGAATGTCAGGCAGTTGAACCAGAGCCACCACAGGAAAATGTGACGCGCACAACTCTCGCTCTTCATCCTGCATACCTTGTTGCGCAGTTTGCTGGGCCTTACGTTCTGCTGCCCGGGCTGAGGTGAGTTCTGTATCCAGCCCATTAGTGACTTTATTGGCGGCTCTGAGCTGCTTATCGAGTTCAGATTCAACCGTTTGAGCCTCATCAAGTTTTGCTTTCGCTACACTGGCGTCAGAATCCGGGCGGATCAGATTCTCCAGCCGCTCCCTGAGCGCGTCCAGTTGGCTCTTTGCGCCGGGAACATCGATGCTATCGTAATCAATTTGTTGTATTTTCTGGAATGAAATGGCCTGATTTTGCAAAAACCCCACCTCGCCTTTCGCAAACTCAAACGCTGCGTTTGCGGTTTTAACCTGCTCCTGGAGGGCGGCGATTTCTTTGGCAAGGAAGTTCAGGCGATCGCGGTTATCGAACCCCGTTAGCCAGTCTTCATCAAGACGTTTCTGATCCTGTTTGTCATAGAAACGCTGTTTACCAGACATTAACCCCTGCACCGTCATAGCATGAGGTGTGTCACGCAGTTGTTCAGGGCTGTCAACACAATGCCTGTCGTTCTCGGCCAGTAATGCTTTGACGGCCTCTCGCCACGGATGATCTTTCCACAACAGCTTACGGGTAAAACCATCATCAAAAAACCTAGCGGGAGAGTGCGGTAATTTGACCTCCAGTAGGCGCACGTGCAGACGATTGTTGCGCTGGTTTACCCAGCGAAGCGCTTCCTGAGCAGATTCAGGAGCAACCAGAATACGTAGCCTGTTACTCCCGACAGCGCGCTCAATCGCACCGCGCCATTGCGCCTCTTCCGGTTTAACCTGTATCAGTTCAGCAACGAAAGGCAGTTCAGACTCATCGACGTTCAGCGCTTCTGCCAGCTCGCTGCGAAATGCCTGATAATGGGCGGGAAGGTTAGAATCCGGACGACGCGCGATCTCGGCGCGTTCAGTTTCCCGTTCCCGAAGTTCTTCGGTCATGCGATGGCTGAGCACGCCTTTTTGATACACCTCTTCCTGTTTCAACTTTATATCATCAGCAAACTGCTCACATCGGGCCTCGGCTTCATGCTGATTCGCCTCCAGCTGTGGTTGGCTCAGGTCAGGCGGCAATCCAAGATTGCGGGTCAGCTGTTGATACTGGTGCGCCAGAGTCTCCCGACTGCCGAGCGTTTTTTGCCAGTCCTTGATACGCTCGTTCAGTTCATCAATATTGGCGCCGCCGACCTGGAGATAGCGCTGTAAGCAGTCCGTCACCACTTTTTTCTGCAACTCGAGCTGCGACTGGATCTGTTCTTCGCGAGTCTGTGACTCACCAAGCTCGACTTCAATATGGCTGACCTTTTCTCGCCAGAGCTGGCTTGCCTGTTGTGCAAACCAGATTGGTAACAGCGACTCCAGCGCCTTCCTGTCAGCAAGTTGTTGCTCTTGCTTCTGATACTTATCCCAACTCAGGGCTACAGGTTGCAAGGACTGCTGCTGTTTACGCGCCGTTTCCAGTTCCTGATGGATTTCTGTCAAACCATCAAAACTATTAGCTACTTCCGTCGCGCGATCAAAAGCAGAGTGATCGTCCAGTACCAGCTCGCGGAAAATCTCATCGATACTGTTGAGTTGTTTTAATCCTGCCGCCCGATTTAACAGCGTAAAGGCGTTTTCCCCCACTTCGAAGAAGTCCCGCAGGCGCGCCAGATACTGTTTTTTATTGTTCAGCCAAATCCAGATTCCGGTCGTCTCTTTTTCCATTTGCTTCAACGACCGTGCGCCACCGTCATGCCAGATATTCAGCCAATGATCCAGCGTCTGTGTAGGGTTATCACTAAACACCCAAAGCTTTTTCAAATCTGCCGCGCTGGAACTGGTGGAATCAAACCACAATAGCGCCCCCAGACGTACCTGCTGCCCTTCACGCTCCAGCGTCGCGGCAATGCCGGTCACGGTTTTCCCCGGTCTGGCAATATGCGATTGCCCCTCCCCGCCATCGCCGGGTCCGGATACACCGCGCACGTAGGAGATAAGATCTCTGTCGCTTTCATGCCCCCCGGTTGAGGCCAGGTTGTAACGGGGATTGGCACAGAGTAGCGTCATTAAGGCATCGACCAGCGTCGTTTTTCCGCTTCCGGTTGGACCAATAACGGCGGTACCTTCCTGATGGATTGCTGCCTGATGCAATCCATGAAAACCGCCCCAGTTGAACAACTCGATACGGGTGAGAATAAAGGATTCCTTTCCAGCCAGACGCGCTATTTGATTCATACGTCCTCCTCACTACTCTCCTTTGCTGACGAATCATCCGGGGAAGTTTGTTGCGTAATTTGTTCCCGCAGCCATGCCAGTAATGCCTGAAGATTCATCGGGTCGGCAAGATGAGCAATAATTGGCCGAATCACGATCCGCTCATGCGCATCCGGCGACGTGACCAGCCCATGCCCCTTTAATTGATCCAACAGGGTGAGCAACCGGGTGCGTTCTTTTGATTCGCTGCCCGGATCGCCAAGGTAAATCTGGAGCTGAGGGAGGAGATCGTCGATAGCGATCTGTGCCTGGCTGGCACCAGTTCCACTTTCTTGCTCCCAGGCAACAAAATGCTGGCGTAGTATGGCAACTAATAATGATTGTTCCAGATTAAGCCGTTGCCGCCTCACCAGAGGATGGGACCATTCATCCTGCTCTGGCGTTTCGTCAAGTCTGACTTTGACATACAGCAGGCCGCGGATCTCATCAATGCCGATATCCAGATCAAGAGGTTCCAGAATGCGAGTAACCTCTTCAGGATGGGTCAGTACGACACGGTACAGATTGGGTTTACTGGCCTCTTCCAGCAGGCCGTATTTGAGCAATTCCTGAATCGCTTCGCGTATTTTCTTCAGGGTCCGCGTTTCGCCACTGGCCGCACTGTCTTCAACCAACTCATCAGTAATTTCTTCGTCCGATGTTTCTGGTTCACTACCTGCATTTGCAGCGACGCTCCGGTTAATCAGTTTGTCAAAAAAGCCCGCCATACCTGTTACTCCCAATCGATATCCATTAATGCCTGACTTTCCAGACCGGTCGTGGGCAGATTAAATCGCCAGCGGCGACCTTCCCCATCACTAAGTTCAGTAAATTCGCGCTGTGAATCAATAACCTCAATGCCTGCTTCTCTCGCCATGCCAATCCAGACGGCGAAGGTTTCGAGATCGTGAGCCGGGGGCAACAGCGCCGCCAGTTCAGCCAGACCAACGGGGCGATTTTCTTTTGCCAGAAGCTGCAACGTCTGCTGAATCAACGCCTCACGATCAAGGCCATTGAAAGCATCCCAGAAATCATCGCCAATCTGCGTCAAATCCGCCGCATGATTACTGAGATCCAACGTTTGTTCCGCTTCATCATCCACTTCTTTAAAACGTAAACGCTCAATT
Organism: Klebsiella sp. H-Nf2; assembly: GCF_002806645.1. Classification (NCBI taxonomy): domain Bacteria; kingdom Pseudomonadati; phylum Pseudomonadota; class Gammaproteobacteria; order Enterobacterales; family Enterobacteriaceae; genus Klebsiella; species Klebsiella sp. H-Nf2. The sequence goes on along the minus strand of NZ_PIBL01000002.1, from coordinate 250,309 downwards.
GCGGGGACTCCCGTCACCGCCACACCAACGGCAGGAAGCGGAACCTCTTGTTTACGAATCATCTGGCGCTGCCAGTCGAGTTTTAACGCCAGATTCAGAAACTCGTTAAGCAGATGACCAACGCGGTGATGTTCAGCAGCAAGCCCGGTTTTCATAAAGCCGCGGACATCTCGCTCGCTTCGGGCACGAGCCTGGAGTACGGTTTGCGATTCATCGACCAGGCGTTTAACCAGCCAGCGTAAATCATGACGCTGTAGACGGTTAAGCGCATTGGAAGCAGAAGGATGGCTAAGGATTACGCGCAGTCGCTCGCTCATTGCCGTTAACTCAACTGACTGGCGTAGCTGTTGCTGAAAACTGTCGAAGACTCTTCCTTCGGGGGTATTAAGCAGCGCGTCCTGATCGTTAAGCAAGCGTTCTACGATATCGCCGCGATGATACTGCTCACCAATAATGGATTGACGAAGCGCACGGTCGGCCTCACGCCAGGAGTCTTCAACGCGACGAAAGTCAGCCCGCAGGCTGGAAGCTAAATTGAAGACCTCTCGAATATGTTCAACCGCCTGATGCGTTTCCAGCACTTCAATATGCCCGGCTTCCGCCTCCTGTAATTCACGCTCCAGTTCAGCAATACGACGACGTAAGGTTGCAACCCGGTTCGCCGGATTAGGATTAAGCCGGGTTTCCAGGTTTTCAATTTCTCGCTGTACGGTAGACAAACGGGAAGCCGTAGAGGTCATGAAACGATTATCCAGCGACTCAACAAACGTAATCGCAACCTCAAGCGCATCGGTGGCGAAGATACGGCCATCCCGTTCTACAATTAAGCGGCGTTTAATCCATTCCCGCAGTTCACGACTGGCCTGAAGAGAGGGATTGTCCTGATTAATGTCATACTGTTCCTGACTCACATGCTCGATGAGAATGCCGGAAAGAGACTGAATCGCGTCCTCAAGGGGGATACCATCATGAGCTTTTTCAAACAACGTTTTCAGGCAACTCAGCACCAACGGGGCACGGCGGGAAGCCAGAAGTATCCATGCGGGATGCTGGTTTTTGGCTGAAATATAATTTTCCGTACGCTGCCTAGTGTTTTCTTCCATATAGCAGAGCCTTCAAAAAGAGAAGCGAAATGCATAAATCACGATAATTCTACATGGCAGAGTTTTAACCTTTCCAAAGATTATTTTGCGACTTTCATCACAACATTCACTCTACCTACTTTCCGCTATTAATGAGGATTTATAAATACATGAGTTACATTTTTGCATCTGTATAAATGGTTGTATACCGATGCGATCTTATATAGAAATTCGTACAACCATGTGATTATGAAAATTGAAATTTGTCAATACTGTTGATAGAAAAGTACTGTATTTCGAAATGATAAGAAAGTTTATGATATAAATCAGATAACATCTCATAAGCGTGTGGGCTAAAGCATCCCGGTTCCAATTGTTAATGATTATCGTTGAAAAGAATGTAATTTTTTAGTTCTCATTTAATCGTAAATTCATTTTCATAAAGTACAAATAACGATAAAAAACAAATTATTGGTGGCATATTATCTACCATCCAGATATGTCTACTCCTAGCAATGGTCTTTTACTTTTGTGCATCCGGACACTCCATCGAACGACGCTAACACGTGATTTCCCTACTGCGCTTTTCCCCTGGCGAGCCAACTGCCACTTAACGACGAGCACAGGCTGCATTTCCCCATAGAATCTTTTCGAAAATGCATTTTCAGATATCAGATAACACGCTGATTCAAATCGCCATTTTGTCGCTAAAAGCGGCTAAAAACGCTCTTTTCTGGCAATCAATCCGCCCAGGTGGCTACCCTGCTTTCCCTCCAGATGGCCAAATAGCATCTTATATTCCATTTGACGCTAACAGGCAGAGAAATGTTCTTTAAATTACCGTTTTCACAGCTCTACCATGCAAAAATATCTTAAACGAGTGGGTAAATGGTTATGTCACTGTTTCATTCCGTGAGCGACCTGATCGGTCATACTCCCCTGCTCCAGTTGCACAAACTGGATACCGGCCCCTGCAGTCTGTTTTTAAAACTGGAAAATCAGAATCCCGGCGGGTCAATTAAAGATCGCGTTGCGCTGTCGATGATTAATGAAGCCGAGCGCCAGGGAAAACTGGCGCCCGGAGGAACGATAATCGAAGCCACCGCCGGCAACACCGGCCTCGGCCTGGCGCTGATCGCGGCGCAGAAAAATTACCGGCTGATCCTGGTGGTGCCGGACAAAATGAGCCGCGAGAAAATCTTTCACCTGCGGGCGCTGGGCGCGACGGTGCTGCTTACTCGTTCCGACGTCAATAAAGGCCACCCGGCCTATTATCAGGATTATGCCCGCCGCCTTGCCGATGAAACGCCGGGCGCCTTTTATATCGACCAGTTTAATAACGACGCCAATCCGCTGGCCCATTCCACCTCCACCGCGCCGGAGCTTTATCAGCAGCTGGAGGGCGATATTGACGCCGTCGTTGTCGGCGTCGGCTCCGGCGGCACGCTGGGCGGGCTTCAGGCCTGGTTTGCTGAACACTCGCCGAAAACGGAATTTATTCTCGCCGATCCGGCGGGTTCGATCCTTGCCGATCAGGTTGATACCGGTCGCTATGGCGAAACGGGATCCTGGCTGGTCGAAGGGATCGGCGAAGATTTTATCCCGCCGCTGGCCAGGCTGGAGGGGGTGCATACCGCGTATCGCGTCAGCGACCGCGAAGCATTCCAGACTGCGCGCCAGCTGCTGCAGGTCGAGGGCGTGCTGGCCGGCTCCTCCACCGGCACCTTGCTCAGTGCCGCGCTGCGCTACTGTCGGGCACAAAGCCGTCCGAAACGGGTGGTGACCTTCGCCTGCGATAGCGGCAATAAATACCTGTCAAAAATGTTCAACGACGACTGGATGCGCCAGCAAGGACTGATCGCCCGGCCCGAACAGGGCGATCTCAGTGATTTTATCGCCCTGCGTCATGATGAAGGCGCCACCGTCACCGCCGCGCCGGACGACACCCTGGCCGCGGTCTTTGCCCGCATGCGGTTGTATGACATCTCCCAACTGCCGGTGCTGCAGGATGGTCGCGTCGTTGGCATCGTCGATGAGTGGGATTTAATCCGCCACGTACAGGGCGATCGCCAACGCTTCTCCCTGCCGGTCAGCGAAGCGATGAGCCGCCATGTTGAAACCCTCGATAAGCAGGCGCCCGAGAGCGCGCTGCAGGCCATTTTCGATCGCGGCCTGGTAGCGGTGATCACTGATAACGCACGTTTTCTTGGTCTGGTCACCCGTAGCGATGTACTGACCGCCTGGCGTAACCGACTTGCACAATAAGGAATTTTTTATGTCATCTATCCACACCCTGAGCGTACATAGCGGAACCTTCACCGACAGCCACGGCGCAGTGATGCCGCCGATTTATGCTACCTCCACTTTTGCTCAGCCGGCGCCGGGGCAGCATACCGGCTATGAATATTCCCGTAGCGGGAACCCTACCCGCCACGCGCTGGAGACGGCGATAGCCGACCTGGAAAACGGCACGCGCGGCTACGCGTTCGCCTCCGGGCTGGCCGCCATCTCCACCGTACTGGAGCTGCTGGATAAGGACAGTCACCTGGTGGCGGTCGATGATGTGTATGGCGGTACTTACCGCCTGCTGGAAAACGTTCGCCGCCGTAGCGCTGGTCTGCAGGTGAGCTGGGTGAAACCCGACGACCTGAAGGGGATTGAAGCGGCGATCCGCCCCGATACGCGCATGATCTGGGTGGAAACGCCCACCAACCCGCTGCTGAAGCTGGCGGATCTCAGCGCCATCGCCGCCATCGCGCGACGCCATAACCTGATCAGCGTCGCCGATAACACCTTCGCCTCGCCGGCGATCCATCGCCCGCTGGAGCATGGGTTTGATATTGTGGTGCACTCCGCGACCAAGTACCTCAACGGCCATTCCGATGTCGTCGCCGGCCTGGCAGTGGTTGGCAATAACTCCGACCTCGCGGAAAAGCTTGGCTATCTGCAGAATGCGGTAGGCGGTGTACTCGACCCGTTCAGCAGCTTCCTGACGCTACGTGGTATCCGTACCCTGGCGCTGCGGATGGAGCGCCACAGCGCGAACGCGCTGCAGCTCGCCGAATGGCTGGAACAGCAGCCGGAAGTGGAGCGAGTCTGGTTCCCCTGGCTGGCCTCGCACCCGCATCATCAGCTGGCGCGCCAGCAAATGGCGCTGCCCGGCGGCATGATTTCGGTGGTGGTGAAGGGCGATGAAGGTTACGCCGAGCGCATCATCAGCAAGCTGCGCTGGTTTACGCTTGCGGAGAGCCTGGGCGGCGTGGAGAGTCTGGTGAGCCAGCCCTTCAGCATGACCCATGCCTCGATCCCGCTGGAGAAACGTCTGGCGAACGGCATCACGCCCCAGCTGATCCGCCTGTCGGTGGGGATCGAAGATCCCAACGATCTGATTGCCGACTGGCAGCAGGCGCTGCGGGAGGAGTGATTATTCCGACGCGCGGGTCATTGTCAGCGCGTCGGCCATTCCCTGCTGAAGATGGGCGATAAACTGCGTCAGCTTCGGCAGGGGCCGACGATCCTGGCGCCAGAGCAGATGCACGGGTCTCGGCTGCGGGGTCCATGCCTCCAGCACCCGCATCAGACTGCCGCTGGCCAGCGCATCGGCCAGTAGCACCTCCGGCTGCATCAGCAGCCCGGCCCCGGCGATCGCCGCCTGGCGCAGCGCGTAGCCATCATTGCAGCGTAAAATCGCATCGCGTTTCCAGCGCACTTCCCCCTCCATGCCCGGCAGCCGCCACTCGTTGCGGGCGGTCCAGACCGTATGGGACAGGCAGAGATGATCGGCGAGATCCTCTGGCGTCCCGGGGGTCCCGTAACGCGCCAGATAAGCCGGCGCGGCGCAGATCACCATCCGATACGGCGCCAGATAGCGGGCCACCAGATCCTCCTGATGGATCTCGCCAATGCGGATCGCCAGATCGACCCCCTCATCCACCAGATCGACCATCCGGTTAGTCAGATCAAGCTCCACCCGGACCGCAGGCCAGGCCTGCAGGAAGGTGGCGGTCAGGGGCGCGATCACGCTGGCGCCAAACGAGGTGGGGGCGCTCACTCGCAGAGTGCCGGCGGGCGCCAGCCGTAGCCGCTCGACCGCGCTTTCGGCGATGGAGACCTGCTCCATCACCCGTTTCGCTTCGTCAAAATAGACCCGCCCGGCGTCGGTGAGGCTCTGGCGTCGGGTGTTACGCTCCAGCAGACGCGTCGCCAGCTGGCTTTCCAGCTGGGCGATATATTTCCCGACCATCACCGCCGACAGCCCCAGGCGCGACGCCGCCCCGGTAAAGCTGCCACACTCCACCACGGCAATAAACGTCTCCATCCCTCGTAACTTATCCATATTGCTAACCTCTGGTTAGTAATGTTCTAACTTTTAGCCAGTTTATCCGATATTAGTTTTATTAAAGAATAGCCTCTCACCTCATCAGGAGACAGCCATGAAAATTATCGTTATCGGTGCCAGCGGCACCATCGGTCGTGCGGTCAGCGAAGAGCTGAGCCAGAGACATGACGTTATTCGCGTCGGCCGCACCCGGGGGGATTATCAGGTGGATATCACCTCGCAGGAGAGCGTCCAGGCGCTGTTTGCCCAAACGGGCGAAGTAGATGCGATTGTCTCCACCACCGGCAATCTGCACTTTGGGCCGTTAAGCGCCATGACCGACAGCCAGTTCAACCTCGGGCTGCAGGACAAGCTGCTGGGGCAAATTCGCCTGGCGCTGATCGGGCAGCATTTCCTGCGTGACGGCGGGTCGATTACCCTGGTCAGCGGTATTGTCGCCCAGGAGCCCATTGCTCAGGGGGTCAATGCCACGACGGTCAACGCCGGTCTGGAAGGCTTTGTGCGCGCCGCCGCCTGCGAACTGCCGCGCGGGATCCGCATCAATCTCATCAGCCCCACCGTGCTCAGCGAGTCGCTGGCGGCCTACGGCGACTTTTTCCCGGGCTTTGCCAGCGTCCCCGCCGCCGCTGTGGCGCAGGCCTATCGTCGCAGCATTGAAGGCGTTCAGACCGGCCGCATCTACCCGGTCGGCTACTAGCCTGTGCCGGCCCGCCGGGGCCGGCGCTTACATCAGGCCGTCATTGCAGGTACACTGACGGCTGATTGTCTCCGGCCGAAAAACTGATGTTGAAAAAATTACCTTTTATTATCCCGCTTTTGGCGCTTATCGCGCTGCTGGTCTGGTGGTTCACCCCGCATTACACCGCAGATGAAGAAGCCTACTACCGGGCAGTCTTTTGCATGATCGATCATGACGACAGCCGCCAGTTCCTCCACGATATGCAAAATATCGTCGAAGGGGGAAATTCTGACTATGCATTGCATAAAACCCATTACCTGCCGGCGCTGGGGCAGCGGATGCTGGACACCTGGCGCCAGCTCAGCGCGCAGGAGCAGCAAACACTGAGCGAAGATCGGCAGCGCTGTGGCGAGATATTGCGCGAAAAACAGCAGGGAAAATCATCCTGATGGGTGGCGAAATCGCAGTATATCTTCAGCGTCGAATGAGATTGTGCTGTTGATGACCAGATGACTGCCACAAAACCCCCCGCCCTTGCGAGGCCGCGATATGACGTTTTTTTCTGCAGCGACATACTATAAAAAGTAGTTGATCTGGTACGAACTAACTCTTATTTTGCTTCTCAGTTTTCAAAATGAGATAAAACTGATGCCAGTCATTATTGCCAGTAGTATTAAAGAAGCCAAAGCGTTGATTAACGGTGGGAAATACAGAGAAATTATTCTCAACTTCGATATTGATGCCGATGACTTTTTCTCTCTCGCCAGCCATTCTGCTGGGACAAAAATCTCCATCTCCGACCGAAACGATCGCTCTCCGGTAAACTCAGAAAAATAATTAACCCGCGAGGGACGTTTATGTGGTTGTTTATTGGCACCTTTGCGGTTGCTTTTCTCGCATCGCTGATGCTGGTCTGGCTGGATGACCGGATCGCCGAAACAGATTGATCCTGGGGCTGGACGCTAACGTCAGTTCCTCTCGCTCTCGTCGCGAAGGGCTGTGCGCCGTCGTTAAGCGGCGCACAGCAGAGTCGTTACAGGGAGGCCGCCAGCCGCTCTACGGCCGTCAGCAACCCGGCCTCAGACACCGTGGAGTAGGAGAGACGCAGAGTACGGGTATCCGGCTTATCGTGATAGAACGCTTCACCAGGAACGTAGACCACGCCGTTTTCCAGCGTTTTCTTCATCCATTCCATGGTATCGAACGGATAGCGGAAACGCGCCCACAGGAACATGCCACCCTGCGGGCGGCTGAATTCCAGGTGCTCGCCAAGGCGGCTTTCCAGCGCGTCGGCCAGCGCCACACACTTCTTGCGGTAGTCTTCGCGAATCAACGCGATCTGGTTCTCCAGCCGGTTCATGCCGAGGTACTCCGCGGTAATCACCTGCGACAGCATATTGGTATGCAGATCCGCCGCCTGCTTCACGATCACCGTCTGCTGAGCCAGCCAGTCCGGCATCACGACCCAACCGATGCGCATCCCCGGCGCGAGGATCTTCGAAAAGGTCGAGGTGTAGACCACCTGATCTTCACAGCCCAGCTCAACCGCGTGCTGATAGAGCGGGCGTCGAACGGCGTCAGTGAAGCTAATTTCGCCATAGGGATCGTCTTCCAGAATGACGAAGTCATATTTTTTCGCCAGCTCAACCAGCCGGCGACGACGCGTCTCGCTCAGCGTTTTGCCGCCGGGGTTGCCGAACGTCGGCACCAGATAAACGGCTTTGACGCGGGTGGTCTCCAGCAGGTCGGCCAGCTGATCCACCAGCATCCCGTCATCATCGGTGTCGACGCTGAGGATATTGGCCTGCGCCAGCTGAAACACCTGCAGCGCCGCCAGATAGGTGGGACGTTCAACGACGACTGTGTCGCCCGGATCGAGCAGCGTACGGGCAACGATATCCAGCGATTGCTGCGAGCCGGAGGTGATATAGACCTGGGCGGGAGAACAGGTCACGCCACGGGCGTGGCAGATTTCACTCACCGCCTGACGTAGCGGCGGGTAGCCCTCCGTCAGACCGTACTGGAATGCGTCATGAAAACGTTCGCTCATCACCTTCTGCACCGCCAGCTCCAGGCCTGCGGTATCAAACAGTTCCGGGGCCGGAATGCCGCCGCCAAGCGAGATCACGCCGGGCAGTTTACTGTGCTTGAGAAGTTCGCGGACGGCGGAGGGCTTGAGTTCACCCGCGCGGGCGGCGAGACGCCGATCGTGCATACTATTTTCCTTTTCTGTCTTGTTGTTGTGTTAATTATCTTCGCTTCGTTGCAGGTGTTCCCCGGCGGCGCGTACCATGCCGGGGCTATCCTTTTCAGTACGTTGTCATCCGGACCGGGGTAAGCCGCTATCCGGGTTGCGTACATCACGCTTTGTCTTTCAATACGACAAGCGGCTCGATATCGCTCTCTTTTTTCACCACCAGCGACGTATCGCCGCGCAGACAGGTACCGCCGTAATTACCGCCAACGGTAAACGTGCACACCTGAATGTACTTACCGTCGACTTTCGGCAAGCACCACAGCTGCTGGTAGATATTCTTGCGATCGACAAACTGGCCGCTGGTCTTATCCAGAACCTCATCCTGAGGACCGATCAAATCGATATTGTTCCCGCAGCGTCCGGAAATGGGCTTAACCGCGTAGCCGGTTTTCGCCAGCTCGTCGTTAACCACAAAATCGGTATCCAGCAGATAGCGATGATGCGGGAACAGCGACCACAGCACCGGCAGAATCGCTTTGTTGCCCGGGATCACCGTCCACAGGGGTTCGAATACCAATACTTCAGGACGCAGCAGGACGTCAATCAGTCGCACCTCATTCTGCGGATGTCCGGTACGAATCGGCACCGCCGCGTACTCATCAGCGCTGACTTCGCGCACCTGCTCAATGGCGGTTTCCCATGCCCAGGTTTTCCAGACGCAGTTGACCAGCCGCCCGTCAGCGTCAATCAGCTGGCCGGCAGCATCCCAGCGCAGCTCATCAAGGCCAAAGAGAATTTTGCTCTCAAAACCGGCCTGGGTCAGCGAACGCTGGATAAATTTCGCGTGGTAATTCTCTTCCAGATCTTTGTCCTGCATGATGTGCACGAAAGGCCGCGCCCGGCTGTGTTTCCACGCCCCCGCCAGCTCATCGAGCAGACCTTCCGCCGGATTGTGGCCGGTGCCGTAGTAGCCCTGCTTCAGCCACTGCTCAAGGATCAGCCCGCCTTCGGTATGGCAGGAGGCGGAGTCGGCATTGTACTCGTACACCTTCAGCCCGCGCTCGTCCATGCAGAAATCCATGCGCCCGGTGATCATATGATGACGACGGCGCTGCCAGGAGAGACGCAGACGCGGCCAGAGGATTTTCGGGATATCAAACAGCGCCAGCAGGTTATCATCCTTCATCACCTTATCGGTGGCGTGCAGATACATCAGGTGCAGCTCGTTAGTCGCTTTGATCAGCTCCTGTTCGGCGCTTTCGCTGATGGTGAAATACTGGTAGGGATCCTGGTTGATGAAATGGCCGTTGGCCGCCACGTAGGCTTTCTGCAGCGGATCTTTCTCGTTCAGCCATTTGCCGCGGAACTGGCCGTTGTTCGGCAGCCGCGCGCCTTTGATCGCCATCGCCTCACCCGGCAGCACCGGCTGCGGCAGGCTGTGTTCGGTATCGGCGGTCTGGATCATCCAGCCTAAAATTTCGGTATCGGCAAAGGTATCTTTGATGGTGTACTGGCCGGCGTTGACCTCGAGGGTCAGCTCGCGGGTCCACTGCTGGCCCTGCGGCAGCGGCGAGTGAATGACGTTCTGTTCGGCGATACGCACTTTATTGCCGACAAGCTGGGTGATCACCGCGACGTGGCCGGTGTGCTTAAACTCGCCTCCCTTCTGCCAGATCAGTAACGAACCGGCGATGGGCGGACGGCGGGAACCGTTGGCGAAGGCCTGCAGCGGCAGAATATTGTCATTGACCACTTCACGCAGGAAACGCAGGGAGAAGATTTCATACGCCATCCCCACATCGGTAAAGACAAACCCGTAGGTCAGGAACAGAAAGCGGCGTGCAAACTCGACGCACTGCCATTTATGTCCCATATACTCATTATCGATGTAGCTGCGAAAGGTCGCGTCATCCGGGTAGTCTTGCGGATTTAAGCTACTGTAATTCGATGAATAAATCGCTACGCCGCCGGGCGCGTAGCCTAACAATGTCCCAAACGGGGCGTCACTGCTTGTCGATCCTTTGCTCATTTAGCCTGACCTCAAATTAATGCAGCCCGGGCAGTTGGCGAAACAAAACTCCCTCTTCTTATCCTGCCGCAGGCACTTACCAGACAGAGGTGTAACGATGATACCACTCATTCGTTTCGCTAATCGTGCCGTTAAGGAAAATAACCCTGCAGCCGGAAGCAAAAGTGATATCGTTATCGGTGATATAACAAAAAAACAACGCAACATCAGGAGTCGACAATGAGCACACCCTCGCATCTGAATGCCCAACCGCTGGTCTGGGGACACGGCCCGCGGACGTTTGAGGTGTTCCTTGAGCCCACCTGCCCCTACTCTGTCCGCGCGTTTAATAAACTCGACGACCTGCTTGATGAGGTCGGCGCCGATAACGTCACCATCAAGATACGCCTGCAGTCGCAGCCGTGGCATCTGTTCTCCGGGGTTATCGTCCGCTGCATCCTCGCCGCGTCCACCCTGCCGCACGGTAGAGAGCAGGCGCATAAGGTGATGCAGGCCGTGGCCGACCATCGGGAAGAGTTTGAGTTTACCGATCACTGCAGCGGGCCGAACATGAACGCCACGCCGCAGCAAATCATTGAACGCATTGAACGTTACAGTCACGTGCTGCTGGGGGCCGCCTTTGCCCGCCCGGAGCTGCAGGACGTGATCAAGTGGCACAGTAAATACGCCCGTCAGAACGGCATCCACGTCTCGCCGACCTTTATGGTCAATGGCCTGGTGCAGCCGGATCTGGGCAGCGGCGATGATGTCAGCGTGTGGGCTGCGCGCATTATGGCCTGAGGTCACCTGCTACACTTTTTGTACATCCACGAAAAAGGCAAACCAGCATGTCAGAGCAAAACTACCAGCCACCAAAAGTGTGGGAATGGAAGCAAAACAGCGGCGGCGCGTTCGCCAATATCAACCGTCCCGTTTCCGGCGCGACCCATGAACGCGTCCTGCCGGTCGGCACCCATCCGCTCCAGCTATACTCACTCGGTACACCCAACGGCCAGAAGGTGACCATCATGCTGGAAGAGCTGCTGGCGCTGGGCGTCAGCGGCGCGGAATACGACGCCTGGCTGATACGCATCGGCGAAGGCGATCAGTTTTCCAGCGGCTTTGTCGACATCAACCCGAACTCGAAGATCCCAGCCCTCAGCGACCACTCCACCACGCCGCCGACCCGGGTATTTGAGTCCGGCAACATTCTTCTCTATCTGGCGGAAAAATTTGGCTTCTTCCTGCCGAAAGATCCTGCAGGTCGCACCGAAACCCTCAACTGGCTGTTCTGGCTGCAGGGCGCGGCGCCGTTCCTCGGCGGCGGCTTCGGCCACTTCTATAACTATGCGCCGGTGAAGATCGAGTACGCGATCGACCGCTTTACGATGGAAGCCAAACGCCAGCTCGACGTGCTGGACAAACAGCTCGCCCGTGGTCGCTATGTAGCTGGAGAGGAGTACACCATCGCCGATATGGCTATCTGGCCGTGGTACGGCAACGTGGTGCTGGGCAATGTCTATAACGCGGCGGAGTTTCTCGACGCCGGGAGCTATAAAAACGTGCTGCGCTGGGCGCAGGATGTCGGCAACCGTCCGGCCGTCAAGCGCGGACGCATCGTCAACCGCACCAACGGCCCGCTCAATGAGCAGCTGCATGAGCGCCACGACGCCCGCGACTTTGACACCCAAACGGAAGATAAGCGCCAGGCGTAAGGTCTTTACCCTTTCCCGCTGACGGGAAAGGGCACACACCACAGGACGGCTCCGCCTGCGAAGCCGTCCTGTTTAGCTTTCCAGCCGATATCCCGCCAGAAAATAGCGCATCGCCATACCCGAATCCCCTTCTTTGAAGAAATCCATCACCATATCTCTGTCAAGGCCATAGCGACGGGTCAGGATCCCCGCCTCCCACGCACTGAGCTGGCGGTCGCCGGTTTTTTCAAACATGCGGTGCGAGTAACCGAGCACAAACCCGCGTTTATAGTCGGCGCAAAAATTCACCGCATGCGCGGCGGTGTCAGCATAGGATGCCTGTAGCCCCGCCATTAAGCCTTTTCCAAAATGATTTTCCATCGCGCCCTCCAATCGCTATATAATAAATTATATAGCGTTTTTTTGAGCGAGCGGTAGCGCTATTTATGTCGTTTGCGCTAGCGTAAATACTTCTCAAACCATGCCAGCGTTCGTTGCCAGGCCAGATCAGCCGCAGCCCGATCGTAGCGCGGCGTGGAATCATTATGAAAGCCGTGATTCACGCCCTGATAGAGATAGGCCTCGTAAACTTTATGGTGTTCCTTCAACGCCTGTTCATAGGCGGGCCAGCCTTCATTAATGCCGCTATCGAGGCCGGCATAGTGCAGCAGCAGCGGCGCTTTAATTTTATCGACCTCCTTCAGCGGCGGCTGGCGGCCGTAAAACGGCACCGCGCAGGCTAGCTCCGGGATCGCCACCGCCGCCGCGTTGCTGATGCCGCCGCCGTAACAAAAACCGGTGATACCGACCTTCCCCGTCGCCTGTGGATGCTTCGCCATAAACGCGACCGCCGCAAAAAAATCATTCATCAGCTTCACGGGATCGACTTTCTGCTGTAGCAAGCGGCCTTCATCATCATTCCCCGGATAGCCGCCGACGGAGCTCAGGCCATCAGGCGCCAGCGCGATATATCCCGCTTTCGCTACCCGCCGGGCTACGTCTTCAATGTAGGGATTCAGGCCTCGGTTCTCATGTACCACCACAACGGCGGGCGCTTTGTCGGCTATTTTCGTCAGCGTCACCAGGTAAGCCCGCACTTCGCCGTGGCCGTCAGGAGAGGGATAATGAATATACTCCGGACGGATATCCGGATCGGTGAACAGTACCTGCTCTGCCAGGGCATAGTCGGGCTTCAGCAGATTAAACAGCGCCAGCGCGGTCATCCCGCCGACAGTATATTTCCCCGCCAGCTGGAGAAACTCGCGTTTGCTGATTTTGCCGTGGGCATAGTAGTCATAATACTCGAGCAGCTGCTGCGGGAAATCTTTGGCCGTTAATCGCGTCATCACCCTGCCTCCGTTGTTAAGCGCCCTTTAAGCAAAGCAGAAGCCCGGACATACGCCAGCGCAGAGAAGCAGAAACGGGGGAGAAAAAAGCCCAGCGGCTAACACCGCCGGGAGAGAAGAGATCAGTGTTTCACTTTGTTCAGACGATCGAGATAGCCCATCACAAAGGCCGAAAGGACGAAGGTCAGGTGGATAATCACGTACCACATCAGCTTGTTGTCCGGCACATTTTTCGCATCCATAAACACCCGCAGCAGGTGGATAGATGAGATCGCCACAATTGACGCCGCGACTTTATTCTTCAGAGAGGTGGCGTCCATTTTACCGAGCCAGCTCAGCTTCTCTTTCCCTTCATTGATATCCAGCTGCGACACGAAATTTTCATAGCCCGAGAACATCACCATCACCAGCAGGCCACCCACCAGGGTCATGTCCACCAGCGACAGCAGCGTCAGGATCAATTCCGACTCGCTGACGCTGAAGATATGCGGCAGAACGTGGACGATCTCCTGAAAAAATTTGATGGTCAGCGCAACCAGCCCCAGCGAAAGGCCAAAATAAACCGGTGCCAGCAGCCAGCGCGAAGTGTACATAGCGTTTTCCAGAAAGCGTTCCATATAATCCTGTTAGTTAACAAAAAGAAGCGACATTATATCTCAGACAGATAACGTGATGGCAACGCCAGGCCAACACGTCGCCGACAAACGGCCATAAAAAAAGGCCGGCGCGTGGCCAGCCTTTCAGAAGCGTCATCGGATTATTTGGCTTTGACGGTCTCTTCGCCCACCAGCCCGATCTTGAGATAGCCCGCCTGATGCAGGGTATCCATCACTTTCATCATCGTCTCGTAATCGACGGTTTTATCCGCGCGGAAGAAGACGGTGGTATCTTTTTTGCCGGCAGTCAGGCTATCCAGAGCGTTAATCATATTCGCTTCGGTCACCGGGTCGTTGCCAAGGAACATACTCTTATCCGCCTTCACCGACAGATAGATAGGTTTTTCCGGTCGCGGTTGCGGCTGGCTGGAAGAGGCCGGCAGATTCACCTTTACGTCAACCGTCGCCAGCGGCGCAGCCACCATAAAGATAATCAGCAGAACCAGCATGACGTCGATAAACGGCGTCACGTTGATCTCATGCATTTCGCCGTTATCGTCCAGATTTTCATTAAGACGCATCGCCATAGCCGATCAACCTACCCGTAATTTCTGCGCGCTGCGCACCGGCTTCACACCGCTGGCGCTGAGGTCCAGGTCGCGACTTTGCAGCAGCAGCACCTGAGCGGCGACGTCGCCGAGCGAGGCCTTGTAGCTGCCGATCATGCGGGCGAAGATGTTATAGATGACTACCGCCGGGATGGCGGCGAACAGGCCGATGGCCGTCGCCAGCAGCGCTTCCGCGATGCCCGGGGCTACCACCGCAAGGTTGGTGGTCTGCGTCTGGGCGATACCGATAAAGCTGTTCATGATGCCCCAGACGGTCCCGAACAGACCCACAAACGGCGAAATGGCGCCGATGGTGGCCAGATAACCATTGCCGCGCCCCATATGGCGACCGACCGCCGCGACACGGCGCTCAAGGCGGAAACCGGTGCGTTCCTTGATGCCTTCATTGTCTTCCGCACCGGCAGAGAGTTCGAGTTCGTTCTGCGCTTCATTGATAAGCTGGGTGGTCAGGCTTTTCGCTTCAAAGGCGCTGGCGATATCGCTGGCCTGATCGAGAGAGCGGGCTTCTGCCAGCTGCTGCTGTTCACGTTTGAGGCGGCGCTTGCTGGCGAGGATTTCCGCCCCCTTGCCGAAAAAGATGGCCCAGGTGACGACCGACGCCAGAATCAGGCCAATCATCACCACCTTAACGACAATATCGGCATGATGATACATACCCCAAACGGAGAGATCCGCCTGCATCAAATTATTACCCACGCTCTATCTCCACGACGATAATCACAAAATCTGCCCACAATAATATCAAAACGACATCGAATTGATAGTGGTTCTCATTAGTATTTACACTGTGCAGCAAATCACGTTTATTTTCCTTGCGCTCACGCAGTAAAAAAGCGGCTTACCGCGGGCCTGGTAAAATTTTCGCCTGTATCGGCGCCGCGCTGGTACAGAAAAGAAGATTCATGCTAGTTTAGACGTCCAGACGTATAAAAACAGGTTCATCAACATGGCTGATAAACATCTTGATACCGCGCTGGTCAACGCCGGGCGGAGCAAAAAATATACTCAAGGCTCAGTGAACAGCGTGATCCAGCGCGCTTCATCGCTGGTTTTCGACACCGTAGAAGCCAAAAAACATGCCACCCGCAACCGGGCCAACGGCGAGCTGTTCTACGGACGCCGCGGCACCCTGACTCACTTCTCGCTGCAGGAAGCGATGTGCGAGCTGGAAGGCGGCGCCGGCTGCGCCCTCTTCCCCTGCGGCGCGGCCGCGGTGGCCAACACCATCCTGGCGTTCGTCGAACAGGGCGACCATGTGCTGATGACCAATACCGCCTATGAGCCAAGCCAGGATTTTTGTACCAAAATTCTCGCTAAACTCGGCGTCGCCACCAGCTGGTTCGATCCCCTCATTGGCGCCGATATTGCCCAACTTATTCGGCCGGAGACCCGCGTGGTGTTCCTGGAATCGCCTGGCTCCATCACCATGGAAGTGCATGATGTGCCTGCAATTGTCGCCGCCGTGCGTAAAGTCGCCCCGGAAGCGATTATCATGATCGATAACACCTGGGCGGCGGGGATCCTGTTTAAAGCGCTGGATTTTGGCATCGACATTTCCATTCAGGCGGCCACCAAATACCTGATCGGCCACTCAGACGGCATGGTCGGCACCGCGGTAGCGAATGCGCGCTGCTGGGCGCAGCTGCGTGAGAATGCCTACCTGATGGGGCAAATGCTGGACGCCGATACCGCCTATATGACCAGCCGCGGTCTGCGCACCCTGGGCGTGCGCCTGCGTCAGCACCATGAAAGCAGCCTGCGCATCGCTGAGTGGCTGGCGCAACATCCGCAGGTGGCGCGGGTAAACCACCCCGCCCTGCCCGGCAGTAAAGGCCATGAATTCTGGAAGCGCGACTTCACCGGCAGCAGCGGTCTGTTCTCGTTTGTGCTCAACAAACGTCTTAGCGACGCCGAGCTGGCCGAGTACCTCGACAATTTCAGCCTGTTCAGCATGGCCTACTCGTGGGGCGGCTTTGAATCGCTCATTCTGGCCAATCAGCCGGAGCAAATCGCCCATATTCGGCCGGAGGCTGAAGTGGATTTCAGCGGCACGCTGATCCGCCTGCACATTGGTCTCGAAAATGTTGACGATCTGCAGGCGGATTTAGCAGCGGGCTTCGCGCGTATCGTGTAAAGTGACAGTCAGTGGCAACAATGGCGGACGTTTTTTATCGAAGCGGCCGCTTTTGTTGCGCCCGGGATCAAGGTGCTCGGGTCTCTTCAGGAGTACACTAGTCAACAATACGGTACCACTTAGGAAAGTCCATGGTTGTCATTCAAGAGATTGTCGCCGCGCTGTGGCAACATGATTTTGCCGCATTGGCGAACCCTCACGTTGTGGGCGTTGTATATCTGGTTATGTTCGCCACCCTGTTTCTGGAAAACGGGCTGCTGCCCGCGTCCTTTTTACCGGGAGACAGCCTGCTGCTGCTCGCCGGCGCGCTGATTGCTAAAGGCGTCATGGACTTTGTGCCCACTATCGCCATTCTGACCGCCGCCGCCAGCCTCGGCTGCTGGCTGAGCTATGTGCAGGGGCGCTGGCTGGGCAATACGCAAACGGTGAAAGGCTGGCTGGCGCATCTGCCGCATAAGTACCATCAGCGCGCCACCTGTATGTTTGATCGCCACGGTCTGCTGGCGCTGCTCGCTGGCCGCTTTCTGGCGTTTGTCCGCACTCTGCTGCCAACCATGGCGGGGATTTCCGGCCTGCCGAACCGCCGCTTTCAGTTCTTCAACTGGCTGAGCGCCCTGCTGTGGGTTGGCGTGGTCACCGGTCTTGGCTATGCGCTGAGCATGATCCCGTTTGTGAAGCGCCATGAAGATCAGGTGATGACCTGCCTGATGATCCTGCCGATTGTCCTGCTGCTCGCGGGCCTGCTCGGCACGCTGTTCGTGGTTATCAAAAAGAAATACTGCAGCGCCTGACGGCCACCTGCCGGGGGGCCTGTGCCCACCCGGCTTGCCCTTCCCGATATTACATGCCCTGCATCGTGCGAATTCGTGCGGCATCTTCCCCGGGCGTCATACCGAAGTAGCGCTTAAACTCGCGGCTGAACTGCGAAGGACTTTCATACCCCACCCGCATCGCCGCCGCGCTGGCCTTCATGCCGTCATGGATCATCAGCATGCGCGCCTTGTGCAAACGGTAGGTTTTCAAATACTGTAGCGGTGAAGTACTGGTCACCGATTTAAAATTATGGTGAAACGCTGAGACGCTCATATTCGCCTCTGCCGCTAGCCGATCGACGCTCAGGTTTTCGGTGTACTGGCTCTCGATGTGTTTCAGCACGCGGCTTATCAAACTGAAATGGGTCTGCCGGCTGACCAACGCCAGCAGTGCGCCGCCGCAGGGGCCCGTCAGCACATAGTAGAGGATTTCGCGGATAATCTGCTTGCCAAGGATACGGGCATCCAGCGGCCGATCCATGACGTCGAGCAGCCGTTCGGCAGCGCACAAAATATCTTCTGAAAGCACTGCCGAATTTATTCCGCTGGAGGCAACGGCGGGCTGAAACAGCGGATCCTCGCCAATATCCATCAGCAGCTCCTGCAGTTGCAGGATATCGACGTTCAGACGCATCCCGGCGAGGGGCACCTCGGGGGTCGCAAAGGTTTCGCACTCGAAGGGCAGCGGCACGGTCAGCAGCAGATATTCATTTGTGTCGTAGCGAAATGTCCGTTCATTGATATAACCAATTTTATGGCCCGAAAAGAGAAAAACGATCCCTGGCAGGTACATCACTGGCGTCCGGGTACCCGGCTGTGTCCCATACAGCAGGCGGACGTCAGGCAGCAGCGAACTTAACAGTTCGTGCTTATCTTTCAGATGGTTAACCTTCTCTGTCAATATCTGACATATCTGTGCGTGTTGCATTGCCACCGTCCCTCCCGATGTTTCTTCACCCGTACATTGTGCGCAGGCTGGCGAAAATTCTCCAGCCATATGGAGAAATAGGCAAGACATCGGCAGAAATGTGCATTGAGGGTCAACGGCGCCAGGACCACAATAACCGTCATCTGGCAGCGGTATCGTCCCTGTCGGCGGTTTTACTCTTTTGAGGACACTAGCAATGAATAATTTTGACCTGCATACCCCAACCCGCATTCTGTTTGGTAAAGGCGCGATTGAAAAGCTGCGTGAACAGATCCCGGCGGAGGCTCGCGTACTGATCACCTACGGCGGCGGCAGCGTGAAAAAAACGGGCGTCCTGGATCAGGTACTCACCGCCCTGAATGGCCTGGATGTCCTTGAATTTGGCGGCATCGAGCCGAACCCGTCTTACGAAACCCTGATGAACGCCGTGAAGCTCGCCCGTGAAGAGAAGGTCACTTTCCTGCTGGCGGTCGGCGGCGGTTCAGTACTGGATGGCACCAAGTTCATCGCCGCGGCGGCCCATTACGACGTCGCTATCGATCCGTGGGAAATTCTGGAAACCTATGGCAGCAATATTGCCAGCGCCATTCCAATGGGTTCCGTACTCACCCTGCCGGCGACCGGCTCCGAGTCTAACAAAGGGGCGGTCATTTCGCGGAAAACCACCGGCGACAAACGCGCGTTTATGTCTTCGCACGTTCAGCCGCAGTTCGCAATCCTCGATCCGGTTTACACTTATACTCTGCCGCCGCGCCAGGTCGCCAACGGCGTGGTTGACGCCTTCGTCCATACCGTTGAACAGTACGTCACCTACCCGGTTGACGGCAAAATTCAGGACCGTTTCGCCGAAGGCATTCTGCTGACGCTGGTGGAAGATGGCCCGAAAGCGCTGCAGGAGCCAGAGAACTACGATGTGCGCGCCAATATTATGTGGGCGGCGACTCAGGCGCTGAACGGTCTTATCGGCGCAGGCGTGCCGCAGGACTGGGCGACGCATATGCTCGGCCACGAACTGACGGCGATGCACGGCCTGGATCACGCCCAGACGCTGGCTATCGTTCTGCCGGCGCTGTGGAATGAGAAGCGCGACAGCAAACGTGCGAAACTGCTGCAGTATGCCGAGCGCGTGTGGAATATCACCGAGGGTTCCGACGACCAACGTATTGATGCCGCCATCGCCGCGACGCGCCAGTTCTTCGAGCAGATGGGGGTGCCGACCCGTCTATCCGATTACGGTCTCGACGGTAGCTCCATCCCGGCGCTGCTGGCGAAACTGGAAGAGCACGGCATGACCAAACTGGGCGAACATCAGGATATCACGCTGGACGTCAGCCGCCGTATTTACGAGGCAGCCCGCTAATTTATCCCCGCCTGATTCACCTCTCCTTACGTTAAACAAACGTCGGGGAGAGGTGTTTTTACTACCGTTTTTAGCTATTTCGTCCAGACTTAATGCTACCCCTCGGCGGATTCTGCCTCGCCGAGTTCATTAACAGGAGGAAGGCATGACACATCCAACCGTTATAAAACTACACGACGGCAACCTGATGCCGCAGCTGGGTCTCGGCGTGTGGAAAGCTGGCAACGAGGAAGTCGTCTCTGCCATTCATAAGGCGCTGGAAGTCGGTTATCGCTCTTTTGACACCGCCGCCGCGTACCAAAATGAGGCTGGTGTCGGCAACGCGCTGCACAGCGCAGGTGTCAATCGCGATGAGCTCTTTATCACCACCAAGCTGTGGAACGACGATCAAAAACGGCCGCACGAGGCGCTGAAAGAGAGTCTCAGCAAGCTGAAGCTGGACTATGTGGATCTCTATTTAATCCACTGGCCTGTGCCGGCGATCGGCCATTACGTCGAGGCCTGGCAGGCGCTGATCGAACTGCAACAGCAGGGGCTGGCAAAAAGTATCGGCGTGTGTAATTTCCAGGTCCCGCATCTGCAGAAGCTGATTGATGAAACTGGCGTCGCCCCGGCGATCAACCAGATTGAGCTCCATCCGCTGCTGCAGCAGCGTCAGCTGCACGCCTGGAACGCCACCCACAAGATCCAGACCGAATCCTGGAGCCCGCTGGCCCAGGGCGGTAAAGGGGTTTTCGATCAGAAAGTCATCCACCAGCTCGCCGATAAATACGGCAAAACGCCGGCGCAGATTGTCATCCGCTGGCATCTTGATAGCGGTCTGGTGGTGATCCCGAAATCAGTGACGCCGTCGCGTATCGCCGAGAACTTTAACGTCTGGGATTTCCGTCTCGACAAAGACGAACTCAGCGAAATCGCCAAGCTGGACCAGGGCAAGCGTTTAGGGCCCGATCCGGATCAGTTTGGCGGCTAACATATAAAAAAGCCGGATAGCGCTGACGCCTGTCCGGCTCTCAAGCTGGCCCGGTCAGCAAAGCGCTACCGGGCACAACGTCAGGCTTAACGCCCGGCGACTTTACCGCGTTTGACGGGCTTTTTCGCCGTCGCTTCACCGTTAGAACGCTGATGCACAATTGGCGTGTGCTTGGTTAGTGCCGGGCGGGTATGGCGGTTCTGGCGACGCGCTTCGCGCATCTCATCCAGCGTCGGGGCTGGCACCAGGCAGTCGCGACGTGAGCCAATCAGGTGCTTCTTGCCCATCGACTCCAGCGCCTGACGGATCAGCGGCCAGTTTGCCGGATCGTGATAACGCAGCAGCGCTTTATGCAGACGGCGCTGTTTCTCGCCCTTCGGCACCACCACCTCTTCGCTCTTATAGCCAATCTTACCCAGCGGGTTCTTGCCGGTGTAATACATGGTGGTCGAGTTCGCCAGCGGCGACGGATAGAAGTTCTGCACCTGATCAAGACGGAAGCGATGTTTCTTCAGCCACAGTGCCAGGTTCACCATATCTTCATCGCGCGTTCCCGGGTGGGCGGAGATAAAGTACGGGATCAGATACTGTTCTTTACCCGCCTGCTTCGAATAGGTATCAAACAGCTCTTTAAAGCGGTCGTAGCTGCCCATCCCCGGCTTCATCATCTTCGACAGCGGCCCCTCTTCGGTATGCTCCGGAGCGATCTTCAGATAGCCACCGACATGGTGGGTTGCCAGCTCTTTGATATAGCGCGGATCTTCTACCGCGATGTCATAGCGTACGCCGGAGGCGATAAGGATCTTCTTGATGCCCTTCAGCTCACGGGCGCGGCGATAAAGATTGATCGTCGGCTCATGGTTGGTATCCATGTGCGGGCAGATATCCGGGTAGACGCAGGAGAGACGGCGGCAGGTCTGCTCGGCGCGTGGCGATTTACAGCGCAGCATGTACATGTTGGCCGTTGGTCCGCCGAGATCGGAGATCACCCCGGTAAAGCCGGGCACCGTGTCGCGAATGGCTTCGATTTCATTAATGATCGAATCTTCTGAACGGCTCTGGATAATGCGCCCTTCGTGCTCGGTGATTGAGCAGAACGAACAGCCGCCGAAGCAGCCGCGCATGATGTTGATCGAGAAACGGATCATCTCATACGCCGGGATACGCGCGTCGCCGTAAGCAGGATGCGGCACACGCTTGTAAGGCAGCGCGAAGACGCTGTCCATCTCTTCAGTCGAGAGCGGGATTGCCGGCGGGTTGATCCAGATATAGCGTTCGCCATGCTTTTGCATCAGCGCCCGGGCGCAGCCAGGGTTAGTTTCGTGGTGCAGAATACGCGAAGCGTGAGCGTACAGGACTTTATCGCCTTTCACCTTCTCGAAGGAAGGCAGCAGCACGTAGGTCTTTTCCCACGGTTTGGGCCGCGGCGGCTGCACGGTGATGCTTTTGGCTTCCTGCTTTTTCGGCGCAACCGGTTTGTTATCGGCGCACGGCAGATCCTCACCATACGGATGCGGGATCGGGTCGATTTTCCCCGGGGTATCCAGGCGGGTGGAATCGACGCCGCTCCAGCCCGGCAGCGCCTCTTTCACCATGATGGCGGTATTGCGCACATCGCGGATCTGGTCGATGGTTTCGCCCATCGCCAGGCGATGCGCGACTTCCACCAACGGGCGCTCGCCGTTACCGAACATCAGCATATCGGCCTTGGAGTCCACCAGCACCGAGCGGCGCACGGTATCGGACCAGTAATCATAATGCGCGGTACGGCGCAGGCTGGCCTCGATGCCGCCGAGGATCACCGGCACGTCTTTCCACGCCTCTTTACAGCGCTGGGTGTAGACCAGGGTGGCGCGGTCCGGACGCTTGCCCGCCACGTTGCCAGCGGTGTAAGCATCGTCATGGCGCAGCTTACGGTCGGCAGTGTAGCGGTTGATCATCGAGTCCATATTGCCCGCCGTCACGCCGAAGAACAGATTCGGCTTACCCAGGCGCATAAAGTCTTCTTTGCTGTTCCAGTCCGGCTGGGAAATGATCCCTACCCGGAAACCCTGCGCTTCCAGCATACGGCCGCAGATGGCCATCCCGAAGCTCGGGTGGTCGACGTAGGCGTCGCCGGTCACCAGAATAATGTCGCAGCTATCCCAGCCAAGTTGGTCCATCTCTTCACGCGACATCGGTAAAAATGGCGCAGGGCCAAAACAGGCAGCCCAGTATTGCGGCCAGGAAAAAAGGTCACGATCCGGTTGGATCAGGGATATTGCGCTCATATTGCTTCCGGGGGAAATGATAAAAAAATAACCAAAAGGGCGTGGATTATAAGCCGGAATGATAGTGGAAATGAAGGAGGATTTTCTCAAACCCTGACCGTGTTCCGGCCAGGGTTGCGAAGATTACGGCGCCGGATTCACCAGCATCTGGCCAATCGAGCCGCGGTCGGCAAGCTCCAGCGTCTGGCTCAGATACTGGAACGGGAAGTGCGACCACGATGGCTGGGCGTAGTAGACCAGCAGTTCAACCTGCCCGTCGACCCACACGGTGTCCTTCCAGCCACGGTCTTCCGGGAAGGGCGTCGAGCCGTTGACGTTACGGATCTGGAACATCACCCCTTCAATATGGAACGACTGCGGGCGGTCGGCACGCACCGTCCAGCGCTCCCAGGTCCCCTGTTGCGCCGTGATATCGATACGCTGCGGATCCCACAGCTGGCCGTTGATACCCGGATCGTCGCCGAGGGTGATATCCCGGCTGCGGATCGGCGTGCCGGAGAGCAGTTCGGTCGGCAGCAGGCGCACCGGCAGGCTGTCGGTGACCAGCGGCAGCAGCCCGGTCGGCCGCAAGGTCAGCACCAGCGTGGAGACCAGGATGCTTGACGGTTCAAAAAAGCCGCGGATACGGTCAACAATGCTGGCCGCTTCGCCGCAGGTAATGGACACTTCATCGCCGTTGGTCATATCGATCAGAATTTCACGCCGTTCCCCTGGCCCCAGCGACAGCTGTTTGAGCGAGACAGGCGCCGGCAGGAACCCCTGGTCGCCGGAAATCACATGCAGCAGTCGGCCATCGCTCATCTGCAGCTGATAGCGCCGCGAGTTGGAGGCGTTCAGCAGGCGCAGGCGCACCCAGCCGCGCGACACTTCGACATACGGGCTCTGCACGCCGTTAACCAGCAGCGTATCGCCAACGAAGCCGCCGCTCCCCGGTTCGCTATATTCCGGCGTGCCGAAGTTATCCAGCCGCTTGTCCTGAATAATCACCGGGAAGTCATCAACGCCGTAGTGGTTAGGGATTGGCAGGTTCTTGCTGACCTCATCTTCCACCAGCCACATGCCGGCCAGGCCGTTGTATACCTGCTTCGCCATCCGGTTCGGCGTGTTGGCCTGATACCACAAGGTGGCAGCGCTCTGGCGGATAGGCAGCACCGGCGCCCAGTCGGCGTTCGGCGACATCATGCGCGCCGCGCCGCCGATCAGCGGGCCAGGCACCTGCAGGCCGCGGATGGTCATCGCGACATTCTCTGTCAGACGGTTGCTGTAGATAAGCTTGACGTCGTCCCCGCTCCAGACGCGGATCGTCGGCCCCATGTAGCGGCCATTGATCCCCCAGACGGGGGCGCGAGTGCCTGGCGTAAACGACCAGTGCGAACGCTGCAGCGTCAGAAACAGCGGCTGACCGCGACGCGATTCCAGCAGCGGCGGAACCGGCAGCGCGAGCTGCTGGCCGGCGGCATGGGCTTTCAGCGGCGCGGCGCCAGCGCACAGCGCTACGCCGGAAGCCTTAATAAACTGACGCCGACTGAGTGACATATTAACTCCATGACATACTGACAAATGAAAAAGGGAATTCGTTTCCCGCCAGCAATACGCGCGCGTTGGCGGCGTTTCCTGTCTTATGACTTTTTAGCCGCTTCGCGCTCGGCCACTTCGTTGTCCAGCTCAGCAATTTTGGCGGCCATCAGCTCGCGGCAATGCGTCGCCAGCGCGCGCACGTTGTCTTTACCGAACTGACTGGTATCCACCGGCGGCAGCATCTCAACAATCACCAGACCGTTGTTCCAGCGATTGAGCTTAATTTTGTTCGATGTGTTGGACACGCACACCGGAATAATCGGCACTCCGGCGGCAATCGCTGCGTGGAAGGCACCGGTTTTAAAAGGCAGCAGGCCGCGGCCGCGGCTACGGGTTCCTTCCGGGAACATCCAGAACGAAATTTTACGCTTTTTAAACGCATTCACCACTTCAGCAATGGTGCCATGCGCTTTGGTTCGGTTATTACGGTCAATCAGCAGGTTGCCCGTCAGCCAGTAGAGCAGGCCAAAGAACGGGATCCACAGCAGGCTTTTTTTACCCACGGTGACCGTCGGCGGCTGCACGATGTTCGACGCCGTCACCATATCATAGTTGTTCTGGTGGTTAGCGATGTAGATCGCGTTGCCATAGCTTTCCGCATCGGCAGGTTTACGCAGTTCTACCTTCAGGCCAAATACCGGAGATAAGCGGCCAAACAGATGGCCGAAAGTGGCGACATGTTTTGGATTACGCGGGCTGAACAAGCAGTACAAACAGCCAAGTATGCACACTACGATGCAATAAATGACCACAAAAATTACTCGAAAAATTAATAGCATAGCTACCTCTAAAACCCAAATCGCTTAGAATTATTCGCTGCTGACAGAAGGCAGGCTCATCAGTTCTGCGCAGGCCGGGACCGTTCTTCCTGGGTCCCTGGTGATGGACATTGTTAATCGCAACGTCTGAATAAACAACGATTTTGCGGCATTTTTTCGCCTCCTCCCGTCAACGACGGGAGGAGTGGCGTTTACTCTTCGCTATCGCCTGCCGCGGCGCGGCGCGGCGAGTCGATTTCGACACGGTCAATCTTCTGCAGTCCGCGCATCAACGAACCGCGACGGCCACGCTCGCCGGTGACTTTTTGCAGCTCTTCCGGACGCAGTTTGATCTTCCGTTTGCCAACATGGATGGTGAGCGTGCTCTGCGGAGCCAGGATAAACAGATGCGCCAGGCCATCCTGCCCGGCTGCGGCTTCCGCCGCCGGAATACTGATAATTTTGTTGCCCTTGCCTTTCGACAACTGCGGTAGATCGCTCACCGGGAACATCAGCATCCGCCCGGCGGCGGTGATGGCCAGCAGCATATCGGACTCGTCCTCAATCACCAGCGGCGGCATCACGTGCGCATTGTCAGGCAGGGTGATCAGCGCTTTACCGGCACGGTTGCGCGCCACCAGATCATTGAAGGTGCAGACAAAACCGTAGCCAGCGTCGGAAGCCATCAGCAGCTTGCGATCGTCGCTTTCCATCAGCATATGTTCCACGGTCGCACCCGGCGGCAGAGTCAACTTACCGGTAAGCGGCTCACCCTGGCCACGCGCGGAAGGCAGGGTAATCGGATCGATGGCATAGCTGCGCCCGGTGGTATCGATAAACACCACCGGCTGGTTGCTCTTGCCTTTCGCCGAGGCCTTCCAGCTGTCGCCCGCTTTATAGCTCAAGCCCTGGGCGTCAATGTCGTGCCCTTTGGCGCTCCGCACCCAACCCATCTGCGACAGGACGATTGTCACTGGCTCAGACGGCTGCATATCATGCTCGCTCATCGCTTTCGCTTCTTCACGTTCGTGAAGCGGCGAGCGGCGATCGTCGCCGAAAGCATCGGCATCAGCCTGCAGCTCTTTTTTCAGCAGGTTGTTCATCTTACGTTCAGAAGCCAGAATCGCCTGCAGCTGGTCGCGCTCTTTTTCCAGCTCGTCCTGCTCGCCGCGGATCTTCATCTCTTCCAGTTTGGCGAGGTGGCGCAGTTTTAATTCCAGAATCGCTTCCGCCTGGGTTTCGCTGATGCCAAAGCGCGACATCAGGGCTGGCTTCGGTTCATCTTCGGTGCGGATGATCTCGATTACTTCATCGATATTGAGAAACGCCACCAGCAAACCTTCGAGGATATGCAGGCGCTTAAGCACTTTCTCTAACCGATGGTTCAGACGGCGACGCACGGTATCGCGACGGAACACCAGCCATTCGCTGAGGATCTCCAGCAGGTTTTTCACCGCCGGGCGTCCGTCGAGGCCGATCATATTGAGGTTGATGCGGTAGCTTTTTTCCAGATCGGTAGTGGCAAACAGGTGGTTCATCACCTGTTCCATATCCACCCGGTTGGAGCGCGGGACGATCACCAGACGAGTCGGATTTTCGTGGTCCGATTCGTCGCGCAGGTCGTCGACCATCGGCAGCTTTTTATTGCGCATCTGCGCCGCAATCTGCTCCAGCACTTTGGCGCCGGAGACCTGGTGCGGCAGCGCGCTAATCACCACCGCGCCGTCCTCTTTGCTCCACACTGCGCGCATGCGCACTGAGCCGCGTCCGTTTTGGTAGATTTTGCGAATTTCCGCCCGCGAGGTGATGATCTCCGCCTCGGTCGGGAAATCCGGCCCCTGCACGATATCCAGCAGTTCGTCGAGGGTCGTTTTCGGCTGCTCAATCAGCGTAATGGCCGCTTTGGCGACTTCACGCAGGTTGTGCGGCGGAATATCAGTGGCCATGCCCACCGCGATGCCGGTGGTGCCATTAAGCAGGATGTTCGGCAGACGCGCAGGCAGCATTTTCGGCTCCTGCATCGTACCGTCAAAGTTCGGTACCCAATCAACGGTGCCCTGCCCCAGTTCGCTGAGCAGCAGTTCGGCATATTTCGACAGGCGGGACTCGGTGTAACGCATAGCCGCGAAGGATTTCGGATCGTCCGGCGCCCCCCAGTTCCCTTGCCCATCTACCAGCGGGTAGCGGTAAGAGAACGGCTGCGCCATCAGCACCATCGCTTCATAGCAGGCGCTGTCGCCGTGCGGGTGATATTTACCCAACACGTCGCCGACGGTGCGGGCGGACTTTTTGAATTTCGCGCTGGCGTTCAGCCCCAGCTCGGACATCGCATAGACGATGCGACGCTGGACCGGTTTTAAGCCATCGCCAATAAACGGTAATGCCCTGTCCATGATCACGTACATGGAGTAGTTCAGGTAAGCATTTTCCGTAAATTCATGCAGCGCAAGGCGCTCTGCCATATCGCTCATTAATCGTGGATCCTCAATCTGGGTACCGACCGTTCGGACGGCAAAACTACCCGCGATAATACCCGATCTCACGCCCTGAGTCACAGGGCGTGAGATCGGCTGAGGATTCCGTCACGCTTAATCAGGCCAGCGGCAGATAAATATCGGTTTGCAGTTCATGCTCAGCCACCTCATGGACAAAATTGAGGTAACGGAAGTACACCGGATAATCCCGTAACGTCTCGCCTGACGCGGGTAACCAGTCGCGATAGAGAAACCAGACGCTGTTCGCCAGCGTGTCCAGCGAGCCGTGATGGCGCACGACGGCGCAGCGTCCGCCGGGGATTTCGCCGTTAATCACGCCAAAGGCGTTTTCACCGACCGGCCGTTCGACCGTGCCGCAGATATCAAACCGAAATGCCTCCTGCGGGGTGGTCTGCGGATCGTCCCAGGCGATCCCCCAGGTATCGCTGGTGGCGACGGGCGATAATCCGCTCGTCTTACGCCAGGCGATAAAACGCGCGGCGGTAGCGTTGACAAGGTCCGGGCTACCGCGATGCTGCAGTACGGCTACCCGGGTGGTGGGGAACGAAATAATATTGACGTCCATCGACGTTTGCTCCTGTAGCGTATGTTTCGGTACGCGTCGATGCCACTCGGCCCAGTCCGGTTGCTGACGAAATTGGGTCGGGCTTTGGTCAAACGCGGTACGGAAGGCACGACTGAACGACTCCGCATTCTGAAATCCGGCATCAAGGGCAATATCGATGACTTTATCGCGTGGGTTGAACGCCAGGCGCCAACAGGCGCGTCGCAGACGCAACCACTGAATATACCGGTACAATGGAATACCGGTATAAGCGCTAAATTGCCGGTGAAAATGGTAAGGCGAACTGTGCGCTATCGCGCTCAGCACCTCCAGCGACAGCGGCTCATCAAGATGGCGCGCAATGTACCTACAGACACGCTGGAAGCGCCCGGCATACGCCGGGCTGGCCTTAATATCGTTCATCGTCTCCTCCTCGCGACATACTCTGACAGAGCGAGGATAGCGATTCCTGACCGATCTTGCGCTTATCTGACGAAGACTTATGGCGCGATTTTACGGATCTGTTTAACGTCGATTTCTACCGAGTTCCAGTCCTTATCGACTTCCCCCTGAATTTCTACCGTGTCCTGCGGGCCGACGGTCACGCCGTTCCAGCGCTTGTGGTCAATATCGACATTGATCACCCCGGAAGCATCCTGAAACTTATACAGATCGTCAGAAATGCGCTCGGTTATCTTGCCGCGCAGGGTCACCCAGGTATCATCCCGCAGCGATTTGGCA
This sequence comes from Klebsiella sp. H-Nf2, assembly GCF_002806645.1. Taxonomy (NCBI): domain Bacteria; kingdom Pseudomonadati; phylum Pseudomonadota; class Gammaproteobacteria; order Enterobacterales; family Enterobacteriaceae; genus Klebsiella; species Klebsiella sp. H-Nf2. The sequence goes on along the minus strand of NZ_PIBL01000002.1, from coordinate 221,146 downwards.
TTGGCGACAGTGGTCACCGCGCCGCTCGGGCCGGTGAATCCGCCAGCCTGCGCGGTCGAAGAAGGACCGGTAAACCCGCCCTGTTCGGCAGCCAGCACCGGCATGGAAACCAGGGCAACGATCGCGGTCATCGCAGCAATTTTCTTCATGATGTGTTCTCCCTTCGTGTTGATATGGCTCCTATTACGCCTGACAAAACTTAACGACTTCTTAAGCGGAAAAAAGAAATTTTAATGCTGTACATCGCCGGCTTCAACGCGGTTTACTGCGCTAAGAAACAGGATCGTCGGAGGGAAACATGCGCATATTATTGGTGGAAGATGACAAGCTGATCGGTGACGGCATCAAAGCCGGCCTAAGCAAAATGGGCTTCAGCATCGACTGGTTTACCGCCGGACTGGAGGGCAAAAACGCCTTATACAGCGCCCCCTACGACGCCGCAATCCTGGATCTCACCCTCCCCGGCATCGATGGCCTCGATATTCTGCGCGAATGGCGGGACAAGGGCCACCATGAGCCGGTGCTGATCCTCACCGCCCGCGATGCGCTCAGCCAGCGAGTGGAGGGGCTACGGCTCGGCGCCGATGACTACCTGTGCAAACCTTTCGCCCTGATTGAAGTGGCGGCGCGTCTTGAAGCGTTGATCCGTCGCGCGCACGGCCAGAGCAGCAGCGAGCTGCGCCACGGCAAGGTGAGCCTCGACCCGAGCCGCTTAACCGCCAGCCTCGACGGCGAGAGCCTGGTATTAAAGCCGAAAGAGTTCGCCCTGCTGGAACTGCTGCTGCGTAACGCCGGTCGCGTGTTGCCGCGCAAGCTTATCGAAGAAAAGCTCTACACCTGGGACGACGAGGTCTCCAGCAACGCCGTGGAAGTTCATGTCCATCATCTGCGCCGCAAACTCGGCAGCGGGTTTATCCGCACCGTCCACGGCATCGGCTATACCCTGGGTGACGCATGAAACGACTTGCCCGCCTGAGCCTGCGCGTCCGTCTGACGCTGCTGTTTGCTGTGCTGACCGCGGCCGCCTGGGGCGTCGCCAGCGTGATCGCCTGGCAGCAAACCAGCAAAAAGCTGGATAAGCTGTTCGATACCCAGCAGCTGCTGTTCGCCCGCCGCCTGAGCGCCATGCATTTCGATGAACTCCGCGCCCCACCCGCATCGCTCGGTGAAAAGAAAAAGGTGCGGCATGGACACATCGACGACGACGCGCTGGCGTTCGCCATCTTCACCCGCGACGGCACCATGGTGCTCAACGACGGCGAGAACGGGGAGGATATCCAGTGGAGCTCGCAGCGCGAGGGGTTCAGTGATGGCTACCTGCGCGGCGATGATGACGAATGGCGCTTCCTGTGGCTAACCACCGCCGACGGTCGCCATCGCATCGCCGTCGGCCAGGAGTGGGATTATCGGCGTGAAATGGCGATGGATATCGTGACCTCGCAGCTCACCCCGTGGATGATCGCCCTGCCGCTGATGTTCGTGCTGCTTATCGTGCTGTTAAGCCGCGAACTGGCGCCGTTGAAAAAGCTGGCGCGCACGCTGCGCCTGCGCGCGCCGGATTCAGCGGAATCGCTCAGCGTGGAGAAGATCCCCTCCGAAGTCCGCCCGCTGGTCGAGGCCCTGAATCAGCTGTTCCAGCGCACCCACGACGCCATGCTGCGCGAACGTCGATTTACCTCTGACGCCGCCCATGAGCTGCGCAGCCCGCTGGCGGCGCTGAAGGTGCAGACCGAAGTCGCCCAGCTCTCTATGGACGATGCAGAAGGACGTGAGAAAGCGCTGGCCCAGCTCCACCAGGGGATCGATCGCGCCACCCGGCTGGTCGATCAGCTGCTGACGCTGTCGCGGCTGGACTCACTCGCCCAACTGGACGACGTGCAACCGGTCGCCATCGACGACCTGCTACAGTCGGCGGTGATGGAGATGTATCACCACGCGCAGCAGTCCGGGATTGAGCTGCGCCTGCATCTTAATGCCGCCGGCATCGCCCGCACCGGCCAGCCGCTGCTGCTCAGCCTGCTGGTGCGCAACCTGTTGGATAACGCCGTACGCTACAGCCCGCGCGGCAGCCAGGTTGATATCACGCTCAACGCCCGCGAGTTTCGGGTGCGTGATAACGGCCCAGGCATTAGCCCGCAGGCACTGGCGCGCATCGGCGAGCGTTTTTATCGCCCGCCGGGGCAGGACGCGCCGGGCAGCGGCCTGGGCCTGTCGATCGTCCGGCGCATCGCCTCGCTGCATGGCATGCAGGTTGATTTCGCCAACGCGCGCGACGGCGGCTTCGAAGCCCGCGTGTACTGGTAGCGAGATTATTGCTCATTTGGCAAAAGACTTTGCACATTTTGCTCATTTTACTGCCCCGCTTCGCGGGGTAAGATCGTCGGCAAATTTTCAAGATTGAGGACAAATGATGAGCAACATCCTGATTATTAATGGCGCAAAAAAGTTCGCACACTCCAATGGCCAGTTGAACGACACCCTGACCGAGGTCGCGGAGAGTTATCTGCGCGACGCCGGGCACGATGTTAAAAGCGTTCGCGCCGAAAGCGAGTACGACGTAAAAGCAGAAGTGCAGAATTTCCTGTGGGCCGATGTGGTGATCTGGCAGATGCCTGGCTGGTGGATGGGCGCGCCGTGGACGGTGAAGAAATATATGGATGACGTCTTTACTGAAGGCCACGGCTCGCTGTACGCCAGCGACGGTCGTACCCGCTCCGACGCCAACAAAAAATATGGCTCCGGCGGCCTGGTGCAGGGGAAAAAATATATGCTCTCCCTGACCTGGAACGCGCCGATGGAAGCCTTCACCGACGAAGACCAGTTCTTCCACGGCGTTGGCGTTGACGGCGTTTACCTGCCGTTCCATAAAGCCAACCAGTTCCTGGGAATGGAAGCGCTGCCGACCTTTATCGCCAACGACGTGATTAAAATGCCTGATGTCCCACGGTATATCGCAGAATATCGCAAGCATCTGGCGGAAATTTTTGGTTAACTACAAGTCTACGCTCTACATATTTCGAGTTATTCGAACCTGGAGTATGACGAGATACACACAGAAGGAGTTGAGTTAACCATGTTAACAGTGATTGCAGAAATCCGTACCCGCCCGGGCCAGCACCACCGTCAGGCGGTTCTCGATCAGTTCGCGAAAATCATTCCGACCGTTTTGCAGGAGGCCGGCTGCCACGGCTACGCGCCGATGGTAGATCATGCCGCCGGCGTCAGCTTCCAGACCACGGCCCCCGACTCTATCGTCATGGTGGAGCAGTGGGAAAGCGTCGCGCATCTTGAAGCGCACCTGCAGACGCCACACATGAAAGCCTGGTCGGAAGCGGTCAAAGGCGATGTGCTGGAAACCACCATCCGTATCCTGCAGCCTGGCGTCTAAGCCCGCCGACGCAGTCGTGAAATGAAAAAGGGAGCCTGAGGCTCCCTTTTACGTCTGGTGAAACGTGCAGACTCAGGCTTCCAGGTCCGCCATATCGCCCTTCTCCTGCAGCCAGTTGCGACGGTCTTCGGAACGCTTCTTGGCCAACAGCATATCCATCATCGCCGTGGTCTGCTGCTCATCCTCATCGCTGATCACCAGTTGCACCAGGCGGCGGGTGTTCGGATCAAGCGTGGTTTCCCGCAACTGCATTGGGTTCATCTCACCCAGACCTTTAAAACGCTGGACGTTTGGTTTGCCCTTCTTGCGCTTCAGCTGCTCCAGCACGCCGGTTTTTTCTTCTTCCGTCAGCGCGTAGTAGACCTCTTTACCAAGGTCGATACGGTACAGCGGCGGCAGCGCGACGTAGACGTGCCCCTCTTTCACCAGAGTACGAAAATGTCTCACAAACAGCGCGCACAGCAGGGTAGCGATGTGCAGACCATCGGAGTCCGCATCCGCCAGAATACAAACTTTGCCGTAGCGCAGCTGGCTTAAGTCATCGCTATCCGGATCAATACCAATTGCCACCGAAATGTCGTGCACTTCTTGCGAAGCTAACACTTCATCGGAAGAGACTTCCCAGGTATTCAGGATCTTGCCTTTCAGCGGCATGATCGCCTGATATTCGCGATCGCGCGCCTGTTTCGCCGAGCCTCCCGCCGAGTCCCCTTCGACGAGGAACAGCTCGGTGCGGTTCAGGTCCTGCGCGGTACAATCCGCCAGCTTACCCGGTAATGCCGGACCGCTGGTCAGCTTTTTACGCACCACTTTCTTAGCAGCGCGCAGACGACGCTGGGCGCTGGAGATAGCCATCTCCGCCAGCAGTTCAGCAGCCTGCACGTTCTGGTTCAGCCACAGGCTGAAGGCATCTTTCACCACGCCAGAGACGAACGCCGCGCACTGGCGCGACGACAGACGCTCTTTGGTTTGCCCGGCGAACTGCGGATCCTGCATTTTCACCGACAGAACATAGGCGCAGCGATCCCAGATATCTTCCGCTGACAGCTTCACGCCGCGCGGCAGGATATTACGGTATTCGCAGAACTCCCGCATCGCATCCAGCAGTCCCTGACGCAGACCGTTAACGTGCGTCCCACCCTGCATGGTCGGGATTAGGTTGACGTAGCTTTCGGTCAGCAGCTCGCCGCCTTCCGGCAGCCACAGCAGCGCCCAGTCCACGGCTTCCGTCTCGCCGGAGAAGGTGCCGACGAACGGTTTTTCCGGCAGCAGCGGCAAGCCGTTTACGGCTTCGCACAGGTAGTCGTTAAGGCCATCGGCATAGCACCAGCGCTGCTCGCTGTCGTTGACCTGATCGCGAAACACGATTTCCACGCCGGGGCACAGCACCGCTTTCGCTTTTAGCAGGTGGGTCAAACGCGAAACGGAGAAACGCGGGCTGTCGAAGAAGCTTTCGTCCGGCCAGAAATGGACGCTGGTCCCGGTATTGCGTTTGCCACAGGTACCGGTGACATGCAGATCTTCTACTTTTTCACCGTTTTCAAAGGCGATGCTGTAGACCTGACCGTCGCGACGAACATTCACCTCTACGCGTTTTGACAGGGCGTTGACCACCGAGATCCCGACCCCGTGCAGGCCGCCGGAAAACTGGTAGTTTTTGTTGGAAAACTTCCCGCCCGCGTGCAGTCGGCAGAGGATCAGCTCGACCGCCGGCACCCCTTCTTCCGGATGGATGTCGACCGGCATGCCGCGCCCGTCGTCAATGACTTCCAGGGACTGGTCGGCATGAAGGATAACTTCCACGCGTTTGGCGTGGCCTGCCAGCGCTTCATCCACACTGTTATCAATAACTTCCTGACCAAGATGGTTAGGACGGGTGGTGTCGGTATACATGCCCGGACGGCGGCGCACCGGCTCTAGCCCGGTGAGTACCTCAATGGCATCAGCGTTATATGAAGATTGCGTCATGGTGTGTATTCGTAGGTCGTTCAGGGCCGTTTAGCACAGGCCGAGAAATTCGATAATCTGAGTGAAATGATCGTCAAAGCCGACAAATGCGTGATTACCGCCCTCCTCCACCGTTTGCCGGCAGGAGGCGTAGTAATGAACGGCCTGGCGGTAATCAAGCACTTCATCCCCGGTCTGCTGCAGCAACCAGAGTAAATCCGGCGCTTCAAGCGGGTCGATTTGCATGACTTTGAGATCGTAAATATGGCGAGACTCTAGCACATATTGCTGCCCGGTGTATGGATTCTCATTGTGGCCGAGAAAATTGTTCAGCAGTTCAAACGGGCGCACCGCCGGGTTGACGACCACTGCCGGCACCATAAAGCACTGCGACAGCCAGGTCGCGTAGTAGCCGCCCAGCGACGACCCCACAACCCCGAGTGGCTCGCCGCCATGCTCCAGCAAAATAGATTCCAGCAGCTCTGCCGTTTCAGCCGGATAAGGCGGCAGCTCCGGTACCACCATGGTGATGTCGGGGTGCTGCTGCGACAGCCAGGTGTTTAACGCCATCGCCTTCGCCGAGCGCGGGGAACTGTTAAAGCCGTGCAGATAAAGAAGCGTCGCCATCAGTAGCCTTCTGAAGCTATATCCGGGTGGAACTCGGCGCCTTCCAGGCGGCACACTTCGGTGATCAGCGTCCCATCAGGATGCAGCTCCAGCCAGCGCCAGCCGGGTGAGACGGTATCCAGAGTGAAATTGGCGCAGTGCGGTTTGAACTGAACGCAGGTCGACGGCGTCGCCATCATGCGCCGGCCATTCCAGTCCAGATCCAGCTCCTGATGAATATGGCCGCACAGCAGATGCCTCACCCGCGGCCAGGCGCTCAGCGCGCGGTCCAGCGCGCCAGCGTTGCGCAGGCTGTGCTGATCCAGCCAGCTGCAACCAGCAGGCAGCGGATGGTGGTGCAGCAGGAGTAAGGTATAACGCTCCGGCGCTTCCGCCAGCTTGTGTTCGAGCCACTCCAGCTGGAAGTCGCTCAGCTCGCCATGGGGAACGCCAAATACCTGGCTGTCCAGCAGCAGGATCTGCCAGTGGTCGCCGAGAAACACACGTTTGGCGGGTGAAATGCCTGACTCCTGCAGCGTACTGTACATCGCCGGCTGGAAATCATGGTTACCCGGTAGCCAGACGCAGGGTGCAGCAAAACTCGCGATACCCTCAGCAAAATGCTGATAGGCCGCGGAGGAGTGGTCCTGCGCCAGATCGCCTGTTGCGACAATCAGATCACATGGACGCTGTGAGGCATGAATAGCCGACAGTACGGCCTGATAACTTTCCCAGGTATTAATGCCTAACAACGTTTCATGTTTTTCAGCAAACAGGTGAGTATCAGTAATTTGTAAGATCCTGACTCTGGCCTCACCAGCCAGAGGTAGGTTTAACAGGCTTTCCAAATGGTGTCCTTAGGTTTAACGACGCTAACAAACCGGAATCGCCATCGCTCCATGTGCTAAACAGTAACGCAGCCAGTCGGCCAGAAACTGGTTAATTTGATGCTTTTCGTCGCGTTGATGCAACTTTTTATTAGGATAATCATACCGCGCTTTGAAGCGAAAGATCTGCTGACTCGAACACACTTCGGCCACCATGGCATCATGGTAGAGGCGAACGGTCATGGATGGCAGGCTCCAGTAGCTCACCGCAGGCAGAGTCTGTTCTATCGCCACCAGAGTAGTGTAGCGGGTCGATTCAACTATCGTTAACCGATACTGCGCGCTTCCCACCTGATAGCTTACCTTCTCACCCGCTGCATCCGTTCGCGGCAACAGGCGGCGCAACTGCGCGAAGTTGGTCTCGCACAGGCGCATCATCTCAGGGAAGTCAGGTGTATAACGCTTCATTTTGTCCACTCGTTTCGTAAATTGTGATAATGCAATTGCAGCCATTGCAAGGCGATGACAGAGGCTGCGTTATCGATTTTCCCCTCTTCTACCCACTGGTAAGCCTGTTCCCGGCTCACCACATGCACCCGAATATCCTCGTTTTCCTCGGCCAGGCCGTGAATGCCTTTTGCCGTGGATGCATCAATTTCTCCCACCAGGATCGATAACCGTTCGCTGGTGCCGCCAGGGCTGGCCAGATAGCTTAATATTGGTTTCGTCCGCCCGACTTCAAGTCCGGCCTCCTCCAGCGCTTCACGACGGGCAACGTCTTCCACCGTTTCCCCCTCTTCGATCATGCCAGCGACCATTTCGAGCAGCCACGGGCTCTCGCTGGTATCATAGGCGGCGATACGGATTTGTTCGACGAGCACCACTTCGTCCCGCACCGGGTCAAAGGGTAGCAAGACGGCGGCATGCCCGCGCTCAAAAATTTCACGGGTGACTTCGTCGCTCATGCCGCCGTTAAACAGACGGTGGCGAAAACGGTATAAATCGAGCGAAAAAAAACCACGATACAGCGTTTCGCGTGCAATAATTTCTACATCATTTTTGAAGAAGGTAATTCCCTGCTGAATGGGTTTGCTCATTGTCATGTCCTGCGAATCCGAAATTAGGGATTTCCAGACCGTTTGGCTACCGTTTTACGGTCCGTATGTTAGATTGGTGCAAATTACCGCCGGATGGCACGTAACGCCAACTTTTTACGGCGGCAGAATCGATACAATCAGCGGAATTTTTCTTAGAATTAGACCAGCGCTAAATGCTTCACAACAAGGAATGCAAATGAAGAAATTGCTCCCCATTCTTATCGGCCTGAGCCTGACCGGGTTCAGCGCCATGAGCCAGGCGGAAAACCTGCTTCAGGTTTACCAGCAGGCGCGCATCAGCAACCCCGATCTGCGTAAATCGGCAGCCGATCGTGACGCCGCGTTCGAAAAGATCAATGAAGCGCGCAGTCCATTACTGCCTCAGCTTGGGCTGGGAGCGGATTATACCTATAACAATGGCTACCGCGACAGCAACGGCATCAATTCAAACGTCACCAGCGGCTCGCTGCAGTTAACGCAGGTTCTGTTTGATATGTCGAAATGGCGCGCCCTGACGCTGCAGGAAAAAACGGCAGGGATTCAGGATGTCACGTATCAGACCGATCAGCAAACGCTGATTCTGAATACCGCGACGGCCTATTTTAAAGTGCTGGCCGCCATCGACACGCTCTCCTATACCGAAGCGCAGAAACAGGCTATTTACCGTCAGTTGGATCAAACCACGCAGCGCTTTAACGTAGGCCTGGTGGCAATCACCGACGTGCAGAACGCCCGTTCACAATACGACGCCGTGCTGGCGAACGAAGTCACCGCGCGTAACGATCTCGACAACGCCGTCGAAGAACTGCGCCAGGTCACCGGCAACTACTACCCGGAGCTGGCCTCGCTGAACGTGAATGGCTTCAAAACCAACAAGCCGCAGGCGGTCAACGCCCTGCTGAAGGAAGCGGAGAACCGCAACCTGTCGCTGCTGCAGGCGCGTCTGAACCAGGACCTGGCTCGCGAGCAGATTCGCCAGGCGCAGGACGGGCATTTGCCGACGCTCAGCCTATCCGCGTCGAGTGGGGTATCGAATACTAGCTACAGTGGTTCAAAAACCCATAATAATCCTCAGCAATACCAGGATAACGATGCAGGGCAGAACCAAATCGGCCTGAACTTCTCTCTGCCACTGTATCAGGGCGGCGCGGTGACCTCGCAGGTCAAACAGGCGCAATACAACTTCGTTGGCGCCAGCGAGCAGCTGGAAAGCGCCCACCGTAGCGTCGTGCAAACGGTCCGCTCTTCGTTTAACAACGTGAATGCCTCCATCAGCAGCATCAACGCCTACAAACAGGCGGTGGTCTCTGCGCAAAGCTCCCTGGATGCGATGGAAGCAGGCTACTCGGTGGGTACGCGTACCATCGTTGACGTCCTCGACGCCACCACTACGCTGTATAACGCCAAGCAGCAGCTCTCTAATGCGCGCTATAACTACCTGATCAACGAGCTGAATATCAAGTCGGCGTTAGGTACCCTGAACGAGCAGGATCTGGTGGCGCTGAACAACACGCTGGGCAAACCGATCCCCACCTCCGCGGACAGCGTCGCGCCGGAAAATCCGCAGCAGGATGCCACCGCCGATGGCTATGGCAACACCACCGCAGCGGTGAAACCGGCGTCCACGCGGACGACGCAGACCAGCAGCAGCAATCCGTTCCGTCAGTAATTCGCATTACTGTGACGTGCATCGCCTGTCCGTCGGACAGGCGATGCGTTAAACGTAAGGCAACGTAAAGATCCCCCGCTTATCGCCCCTCTTCGCTTCATTTTCCACCACTCATCCTCTATCCTGAGCGTTAACACACGCCATACCACTGGGTCCTGGAAGACAAATATGAAACGGACAAAAAAAATTAATCACTCGTCATTCCGCAAAAGCTGGAGCGCACGTCATCTGACGCCGGTCGCGCTGGCCGTCACCGCGGTTTTTATGCTTGCCGGTTGTGAAAAAAGCGACGAAACGGTGTCGCTGTACCAGAACGCTGATGACTGCTCCGCCGCTAACCCGGGCAAAGCAGCTGAGTGCACCACGGCCTACACCAACGCGGTAAAAGAAGCCGAACGCACCGCGCCGAAATATGCCACCCGTGAAGACTGCGTCGCCGAGTTTGGCGAAGGCCAGTGCCAGCAGACGCCAGCCCAGGCGGGCGTCGCCCCGGAAAACCAGGCGCAGGCGCAAAGCAGCGGCAGCTTCTGGATGCCGCTGATGGCCGGCTATATGATGGGCCGCCTGATGGGCGGCGGCATGGCGCAACAGCAGCCGCTGTTCAGCTCGAAAAATCCGGCCAGCCCGGCTTATGGTCAGTACACCGACGCCAGCGGCAAGAACTATGGCGCCGCCCAGCCAGGGCGCACCATGAACGTGCCGAAAACCGCGATGGCGCCGAAGCCGGCCACCACCACCACCGTGACCCGCGGAGGTTTCGGCGAGTCGGTGGCGAAGCAGTCGACCATGCAGCGTAGCGCCGCAGGCTCAACGTCCTCTTCTCGCTCGATGGGCGGCTAACTCGCATGGAAAGAGTCAGTATTACTGAGCGCCCGGACTGGCGCGAGAAAGCGACCGAGTACGGCTTCAACTTCCACACCATGTACGGCGAGCCCTACTGGAGCGAAGAGGCTTATTACAAGCTGACCCTCGCGCAGGTGGAAAAGCTGGAGGAAGTCACCGCCGAGCTGCACCAAATGTGCCTCCAGGTGGTGGAGAAAGTGATCGCCAGCGATGAGCTGATGGCCAAATTCCGCATCCCTAAACACACCTGGGGCTTTGTGCGCCAGTCGTGGAAAACCAACCAGCTGTCGCTCTACTCGCGTCTCGACCTGGCCTGGGATGGTGTTGGCGAACCGAAGTTGCTGGAGAACAATGCCGACACCCCGACCTCGCTGTATGAAGCGGCCTTCTTCCAGTGGATCTGGCTGGAAGACCAGCTCAACGCTGGCAAGCTACCAGCGGGCAGTGACCAGTTCAACAGCTTGCAGGAAAAGCTCATCGAGCGCTTCGGCGAGCTGCGCGAGCAGTTTGGCTTCCAACTGCTGCATATGGCCTGCTGCCGCGATACCGTTGAAGATCGCGGCACCGTGCAGTACCTGCAGGACTGCGCCGCCGAAGCTGGCCTGGCGACGGAATTCCTCTACATCGAAGATATTGGCCTTGGCGAAAAAGGCCAGTTTACCGATCTGCAGGATCAGGTGATTGGTAACCTGTTCAAGCTCTATCCGTGGGAGTTTATGCTGCGGGAGATGTTCTCCACCAAGCTGGAAGACGCCGGCGTCCGCTGGCTGGAGCCGGCGTGGAAAAGCATTATCTCCAACAAAGCGTTGCTGCCGATGCTGTGGGAAATGTTCCCCAATCACCCGAATCTGCTGGCGGCCTACTTCAGCGAAGATGCCCACCCGGAGATGGAGAAGTACGTCATTAAGCCGATCTTCTCCCGTGAAGGGGCCAACGTCTCCATTGTTGAGCAGGGCAAGGTCGTGGAGTCGGTGGAAGGTCCGTACGGGGAAGAAGGGACCATCGTGCAGGAGTTTTACCCCCTGCCGAAGTTTGGTGACAGCTACACGCTGATTGGCAGCTGGCTCATCAACGATCAGCCCGCCGGGATCGGCATTCGCGAAGATCGGGCGCTGATCACCCAGGATCTGTCGCGCTTCTATCCGCACATTTTCGTCGAATAATGTCGCGCTCCGGCGACGATATCGCCGCCGGAGCACAATCTCTTATCAGGCGCCCACCACCACCGACAGCATACTCAGTGAGCCCATCTCGATGCCATCGACCGGGATCGTAATCGCTTCAACACCATCCCACGCTCCCAGGACATACAGCAGCGGCAGAAAATGCTCCGCCGTTGGGTTGGAGAGCGATCCCCCCTCATGCGCCAGGTAGTTAACCAGCGGGTGCTGATCGTCCGGCCCCTGCCATTGCAGATTCGCCTTCACGTAGTTATTGAAGGACTCTGCCCATGGGTACGGCGTGTTCTCGCCGTGCCAGCGGGCGGTGCGCAGGTTATGCACCACGTTGCCGCTGGCCACCAGCATAATGCCTTCATCACGCAGCGAGGCCAGCTTCCGCCCCATTTCGAGATGCCAGGCCGGCGGTTTGGTGCTGTCGATGCTCAACTGAACCATCGGGATATCCGCCTGCGGATACATTTTAATCAGCACGCCCCACGAGCCATGGTCAAATCCCCAGGCTTCTTTATCGAGAGTGACCGGCACTGGCGAGAGCAGCTCCACCAGGCGTTGTGCCAGCGCCGGAGAGCCCGGCGCCGGATAATGGGTGTCATACAACGCCTGCGGGAAACCGCCGAAGTCGTGAATGGTCTTCGGGGCTTCCATCGCCGTCACGCCCGTACCGCGCGTAAACCAGTGCGCAGAGACCACCACAATCGCCTTCGGACGCGGCAGGGTTTCGCCCAGATGAGCCCAGGCGCGAGTATAAATGTTGTCTTCCAGCACGTTCATTGGGCTGCCATGGCCGAGAAACAACGCGGGCATTCGGGTACGGGACATGATGATATCCTTAGGGTGTCAATGTGATGTGCTCACATTACGCGCTTTTGCGCCAGGATAAACTCAGATAACCATGATGATGATCGTCAGAAAATTTGAATGTAATTCGCGGTAAAGGGACGTGTCCCGTACGCGCATCCTCAGGCAATATACTCATATGCACTTATTTTCACAGGGAGAGTAGCGATGTCATCACCCTTAATATTGACGCTGTTAGCCGGTAGCGCAACCTTTATTGGCGCCATATTTGGCGTGATTGGTCAGAAACCCTCTAACCGTCTGCTTGGCTTCTCCCTCGGCTTTGCCGCCGGGATCATGCTATTGATTTCGTTGATGGAAATGCTGCCTGCCGCGCTGGCCGCAGAAGGCATGTCGCCGCTACTCGGTTACGGGATGTTTGTCATCGGCCTGCTGGGCTATTTTGGCCTTGACCGCCTGCTGCCGCACGCCCACCCGCAGGATCTGATGACCCCCGCCACGCCACGCCCGCGTAATTTACGTCGCACCGCTATTCTGCTGACGCTGGGTATCAGCCTGCATAACTTCCCGGAAGGGATCGCCACCTATGTCACGGCCAGCAACAACCTGGAACTCGGCATGGGCGTGGCCCTCGCCGTTGCCCTGCACAATATTCCTGAAGGACTGGCCGTTGCCGGGCCAGTGTATGCCGCCACCGGATCGCGCAGCAAGGCGGTGCTCTGGGCCGGGCTTTCCGGCATGGCGGAAATTTTGGGCGGCGTGCTGGCGTGGTTGATTCTGGGCAGCCTGGTCTCACCGCTGGTGATGGGCGCGATCATGGCTGCCGTCGCCGGGATTATGGTGGCACTGTCCGTCGATGAACTGATGCCGCTGGCGAAAGAGATCGATCCGCAAAGCAACCCAAGCTATGGCGTTTTGTGCGGGATGACGGTGATGGGGCTGAGCCTGGTGGTACTCCAGACGATGGGCATCGGGTAAGGCGCAGAAACAACACAGCCCACTAAAAAGTGGGCTGTGTTCAGGCGTAGCGAACCACTATTTAGCTGGCTTTACGCTCATGTTCGCGACGATAGGCCACCAGATCTTCAATCGTGACCACCGCCATATTATGCTGCTGAGCGAACTTGATGCACTCCGGCGCGCGCGCCATGGTGCCATCGTCATTGGTCAGCTCGCACAGCACGCCTGCCGGTTTAAAGCCAGCCAGGGTCACGAGATCGATAGTGGCTTCGGTGTGGCCGCCGCGGGTCAGTACGCCACCCGGCTGCGCACGCAGCGGGAAGACGTGGCCTGGACGGTTGAGATCGGAAGGTTTCGCGCCGTCGGCGATGGCCGCGCGGACGGTGGTCACACGGTCGGCAGCGGAGACGCCGGTGGTCACACCTTCGGCCGCTTCGATGGTCACGGTAAAGCCGGTGCCGTAGGCGCTGGTGTTGTTCTCCACCATCATCGGCAGATCCAGCTGTTTGCGGCGATCGTCGGTCAGGCACAGGCACACAATGCCGCTGCCGTGACGAATGGTCAGCGCCATCTGCTCAACGGTCATGGTTTCGGCGGCGAAGATCATATCGCCTTCGTTTTCACGGTCTTCATCATCAAGCACCATCACGCCGCGGCCTTCGCGCAGGGCGTCCAAAGCGTGTTCCACACGTTCAAAAGCGGTACCAAAAGAAGAAAGGAGCGTCTGATTCATGGTAAAAAAACCTCATTAAAATTATGGTTACCAGAATCAGGGCAGTCTTAGGAGCGCCGGTTTAGCGGCAAAAGTCAACGTGAGCGGGCCTGGGCCCGACTGTGCCGTTACTCTCTCCCATCCGGACTTTAACCGTCGGCCCCGGAATTACACCGGATCTGCTGACCTTCCCGTAGTCACGGGAAGCGCTCGCGGGCTTTCAACGCAATGGTTGATTTACCGCCGGTGGGGAATTTCGCCCCGCCCTGAGAATAAGCGAGATAACTATAACGCTATTGACTATCCTCGGCAATGCATAAGCTTCAAACATTTCTGGTTTATAGGCGGCCTGGTTCGCACTACAATGATCAATCATCCGACCCGAGCAGGAAACCACCATGATTGACCCGAAAAAAATTGAACAAATCGCCCGCCAGGTCCATGAGTCGATGCCAAAAGGACTTCGCGATCTGGGTGAGGATGTTGAGAAGAAAATCCGCCAGGCGCTGCAGTCGCAGCTGACCCGCCTGGATCTGGTCAGCCGCGAAGAGTTTGACGTACAGACTCAGGTTTTGCTGCGGACCCGCGAAAAACTGGCGCTGCTGGAGCAGCGTCTGAATGACCTCGAAAACCGCCCGGCAGCGACGCCTGGCAGCGAAGAGCAGCAGTAAAAAACGGGCCCCTGGGGGCCCGTTTTGCGTTTGGCTTAGTGTGCGGCTTCCGCCGGGCTGTTCACCTGACGACAGTAAAGTTCATAACGCTGGCAAAACCATTCACGATGCTCTTCATCCATATTGCCGACAATGGCCTGAAGATCAACTGGCTGGCCTTGCGCGTGCATTCTGGCGAAACTCCGCGCCAAAAAATCAAAATTCTTCATTGAATACATATCGTTATGGTTCATGCGCATACTCCTTCAGCGGTGGATGTTCTGATCAGTCATATGCCTTTTACTTACTTCAGTATTTACGCTTACCTTAACGCCATTTGTACGAAAAATGCGCTTAACATGATTATTTATTGCGCTAAATCATTTTCCACATGATTAAATAAAAACGGCCCGCGATATCTCTATCGCGGGCCGTGATGCTTCACCGTACAAGCCAGTGAATAGCGGAAAGCTTATTTGTCGCTATCTTTTTGTATTTTCTTAATAATATTGGTGGTCGAGCAGCCATCTTCAAAGTTGAGCACCAGCACTTCACCGCCGTTAGCCCAGACCTCTTCACTGCCGGCGATCTGTTCCGGCTTATAATCGCCGCCTTTGACCAGCAGGTCCGGCAGGATGCCGGCAATCAGTCGCTGCGGAGTATCTTCCTCGAAGGAGACCACCCAGTCGACGGCCTCCAGCGCCCCCAGCACGATCATCCGCTGCTCCAGCGGGTTCACCGGACGGGTTTCGCCTTTCAGACGTTTGGTTGAGGCATCGCTGTTAACCGCCACGATCAGACGGTCGCCCAGCTTGCGCGCATTCGCCAGATAGGAGACATGGCCGGCATGCAGAATGTCGAAGACCCCGTTGGTCATCACCACTTTCTCGCCGCGCTTGCGCGCCGCCGCAACCGCCTGTTTGAGTTCCTCTTCGCTCATCACGCCAAAGCCGGTCTCAGCCCGGCCGCGGACCGCGTTTTCCAGCTCGACAGGGGAAACGGTGGAGGTCCCCAGCTTGCCGACCACCACGCCCGCCGCGGCGTTAGCGAAATAGCAGGCCTCTTCCAGGGTGTTGCCGGACGCCAGGGTCGCCGCCAGCACGCCAATCACCGTGTCGCCGGCGCCGGTCACGTCGTACACTTCCTGTGCCTGGGTCGGCATATGCAGCGGCGGACGCCCCGGCTGCAGCAGCGTCATCCCCTGCTCAGAACGCGTCACCAGCAGCGCCGACAGTTCAAATTCAGCGATGAGCTTCATGCCGCGTTCAACGATCTCCGCTTCATCCTGACACTTGCCCACCACCGCTTCAAACTCAGAGAGGTTCGGGGTGAGCAGCGTCGCGCCGCGGTAGCGTTCGAAATCGGTGCCTTTCGGATCGATCAGCACCGGCACGCCCGCTTCACGTGCGAGCGCGATCATGGTCTGGACGCTGGTCAGCGCCCCTTTGGCGTAGTCCGAGAGGACCAGCGCGCCAATGGATCCCAGCGCCTGCTGAATGCGCTCGTGCATCGGCTGCGGATCCACGCCGGAGAAACCCTCTTCAAAGTCGAGGCGGATCAGCTGCTGATTGCGCGACAGCACCCGCAGCTTGGTGATGGTCGGGTGAGTCGGAACGGAGACGAAGTCGCACTTCACATTAACATTGGCCAGCGCCTGGCTCAGCGCGCGGGCAGCGTCATCAATCCCGGTCAATCCCACCAGGCGCGACGTTGCCCCCAGGGAGGCGATGTTCATCGCTACGTTTGCCGCGCCGCCAGGACGTTCTTCGATATTTTCCACCTTCACCACCGGCACCGGGGCTTCCGGGGAAATACGACTGGTGGGGCCGTACCAGTAGCGGTCCAGCATCACATCACCCACCACCAACACTCCTGCACGTTCAAACTCCGGCAGCGTTACTTTCATGACTCTCTCCTGCGAGACGCAAACTTTGCGCGCGATAATAGCACACCCGATTTTATAGTTAAGCCATCAGCCACTTCTGCCAGCTGGCGCTGACCTGCTCGCGCTCCCGGCTGAAGGCCTCTGGCGCCACGTGTCCCGGCAGCTCCTGCAGGGCCAGATGATGGAGCGCATCACGCAAGGTGGTGTACGCATGCGTTAAGGCGCGCGCCTCCTCCTCGTCCATGATGTCGTTCTGCGCCAGCAGCTCGAGAATACGCACGTTATCAGACCAGCGGGTCAGCTTCGGCTTGTCGCTGGCATAGCGTAGGACCAGATACTGGGTAATAAATTCAATATCCGTGATCCCACCGGCATCGGCTTTGATATCAAAACGATCGGGATGTTTGTTGCCAAGGTGGGCGCGCATCTTCTCGCGCATCTCGCGAACCTCGGTCTGCAGGGTGGCGCCCTCCCGCGGGGTGGTCAGAATATCGCGACGAATGGCGTCAAAGCGTGCCTGCAGCGCCGGGTCGCCATAGACCACGCGGGCGCGCACCAGCGCCTGATGTTCCCACGTCCAGGCTTCGTTCTGCTGATAGTCAGCAAACGCGTCGGCGGTGGTGACCAGCATCCCCGCCGCGCCAGAAGGGCGCAGCCGGGCGTCCACTTCGTAGAGAATACCGGACGAGGTACGGGTGCTGAACAGATGCATGATCCGCTGGGCCAGCCGCAGGTAGAACTGACGGCCGTCGATCTCCCGCTCGCCGTCGGTCATCACCTCCGCCGGGCAGTCATGGAGGAACACCAGATCGAGATCGGAGCTGTAGCCCAGCTCCCAACCACCGAGCTTACCGTAGCCGACGACGGCAAAGCCGCGCCCCTGGCGATCGTGCAGGTGGGTCGGCTGGCCATAGCGGGCCACCATCTGCCCCCATGCCTGCTGCACCACCGCATCGAGGATCGCTTCGGCAAGCCAGGTTAAGTGATCGCTGACCTTCATCACCGGCAGGGTGCCAGCGATATCCGCCGCCGCGATATGCAGCTGCTGCGCCTGCTTAAACTGGCGCAACGCCTCCAGCTGCTGCTCTTCATCCTCTTCCGGCACACGCAGCAGGTACTGGCGCAGCTCGTCGCGATAGGCATCGGTCGCCGTCGGCTGATAGAGGGTGTTGGGATCCAGCAGCTCATCCAGCAGCAGCGGGTGGCGCGCCAGCTGGCTGGCGACCATCGGCGACGCCGCGCAGAGCGTGATCAGGTGCTTCAGCGCGCCGGGGTATTCGCTCAGCAGCTCAAGATAAGTGGTGCGGGTGACGATGCCAGTCAACAGCGGCGTGATCCGCGCCAGAGGCAGCGGCGCATCGGCACGCGAGCAGATTTCGCTCAGCAGATGCGGCATCAGTTGATCCAGCACCTGGCGGCCGCGCGGGCCGATGGTGCGCCGATCCAGCTCTTTGCGGAAATCGGCAATCAGCGCCAGCACGCTGCGGCGGTCGGTATCGTTTAAATGCGCCAGCGCCGGGCTGGTGTCATCTTCTTCCAGCGCATCCTGCCACAGCTCGCGCCAGTACTCGGCCAGTTGCTCATCCGGGGACTGATCCTCATCATCGCCGATCAGTTCATTAAACACTCGCCGCACGTTGGCCATCTGGCTCGCCAGCTGCGCGCTCAGCGTCTCCCAGTCTTCGGTATGCATCCCCCACGCCAGCCTGGCGCGGTTGAGGTCATCCTGCGGCAGAGTCTGGGTCTGCTCATCGTTGATGCTTTGCAACAGGTTTTCCAGCCGGCGCAGGAACAGATAAGCCTCGCGCAGCAGCGCCGCGTCGCCTTCCGGCAGCAGATGTAGCTCATCAATCGCCGCCAGCGTCGGCAGCAGGGCGCGCTGTTGCAGCGCAGGTTCGCGACCACCGCGGATCAGCTGAAAGACCTGAACGATAAACTCAATTTCGCGGATCCCGCCGGCGCCGAGCTTGATGTTATCTTTCAGCCCGCGGCGCCGCACTTCGCGGGCGATCATGCCTTTCATGTTACGCAGCGACTGGATCACACTGAAGTCGATATAGCGGCGGAAGACGAAGGGACGGAGCATCGCGCGCAGCTCGCTGGCGTACACGCCGTCGTTATCTCCCATGATCCGCGCTTTCACCATCGCATAGCGTTCCCAGTCCCGACCCTGCTCCTGGTAATAATCTTCAAGCGCCGCAAAGCTGAGCACCAGCGGTCCACTGTCGCCAAACGGCCGCAGGCGCATGTCAACCCGATAGACAAAGCCGTCCTGCGTTGGCTGGTCAAGGGCCTTGATCAGCCGCTGCCCCAGACGGGTAAAGAACTGGGCGTTATCCAGCTCGCGGCGGCCGCCGCGGGTGGCGCCATGCTCAGGCCAGGCAAAGATCAGATCGATATCGGAAGAGAAGTTCAGCTCGCCGCCGCCCAGCTTTCCCATCCCGAGGATCAGCAGCGGCTGCGGCTGGCCCTCGGCATTGCATGGCGTTCCCCACTCCTTACAGCAGGCGGCGTACAGCCAGTCACGGGCGGCGACAATCAGGGTCTCCGCCAGCGCGCTCAGCTGCTGCAGAGTCTCTTCTTCGCTCACCAGCGACAGCGCCTGCGCCCAGGCAATGCGGACCATCATCTGGCGGCGGAAGAGACGCAGCTCTCGCATCAACCCCGCTTCGTCAGTGACTGCCAGCAGGCGATCCTGCAGCCAGGCCTCGTAATGCCGCCACTCTTCCGCCTCCGGCGAGGAGTCCGCAAGCTCATTCAGCCAGCCCGGCTGGGCGATCACACTCTGTTCGACAAAATCGCTGAACGCCATTACCGACCTGGCCTGTGGGCTCAGTTCGGCAACGGGAAAATCCGCTGGCAGACGGTCAGCGACCGTCTGCCAGTGCTGCTGTAATTGCGGAGAAAGCGGCATCATAAGGGCTCCCTGGCCTGAAATTATCGTTTTCCACTATGCAGCCAGAACGGCTCGGCAGCCAGCGCCTGGCGACGGAAATATTCAAAGACGCTGCGATCGTCATGTTCTATTGCACGGTGAAGCTCCTGCCAGTTCTCCAGCCACGGCGCGACGGCGTCGCCATAGGCGCCCGCCAGCAGCTGGACGCTGTCGATGTCACGGGACAGCTTCGGCAACTGGTCGGCGGCATCTTCGACCGCCAGATGCTGCACGGCGCTGCGCAGCTCGGCCGCCACCCGCGAGAGGTTAATATCGGCAAAGCGTTTGAAAGATCCGGCTATTTTTTTCTCTCCCGCCTCGTTGAGGAACGGACGCCAGCCGCGCTGGACCAGCCATTCGGTCAGGGCCAGTTTGGCGCCGACGACCTCGGTGCGGAATAACGCCTCGTCGGCGGTGTCCGCGGCCAGCAGAACGGCTTCGGCGTCGTTCAGCAAGGCGCGGAGCTGGGTGGTCGCCTTACGCGGCACGATGCCGCCGAACAGCACGAGGGTATGGCGCACGCGGGCTAACGCCAGAAGGATTTCCGCTTTGGCTTTCGCATTGCCGCGCAGCCATACTTCGTCGTGATACAGCCAGTGCGCCAGGGCGCTCTCCAGCGCCGCCTCCAGCCCCTGCTCCACGCTGGCCTTCGCCGGCACCGTTAGCAACGTCAGCGAGGTGACGGGACGCTCGCCATTGCCTTGCGCCAGATGATACCCGCGTGCAGCCTTGCTCAGGCTCCCCTGGCGCAGTACGCCGCTCTCCAGCAGACGGTGCGCAAGGCGCAGCAGATCGGCGGTCTCCCCGGCAAGCAGCTCCAGCTCCAGCTCGCAGATCGGCTCCTGATGTTCGCCAGCCTTCACTTCGCCGCGATCGAGGGCGATCTCAATCTCACTATTCCCTTCCTGTATCACCCAACGTTCACGGGCAAAATCAGTGCTGAACAACGGCTGGACATGCTCCGCCAGCGCGGCCGGAAGCTCGCCTTGCGGCCAGACCACCTCCGGCAGACGCTCAAGCGCCAGCTCCGGTTTATCCAGTGGAATGTTGTATTCCGGACGCTGGTGCAGCCCCCCTACCACCCGGCCGGCAATTTTCAGCGTCATTTCATAACGCCCCTGGTCGCCGCGGATGCGCAGCCCCATATCGTGACGACGCAGCCAGTTATCGGCGGTTTCGTAATAAATGTTCAGTAACTGGCCCGCAGGCGTATGTTTCGCCTCGAGCGCATTGAGCTGCTCGCGCAGCGTCTCTACCCCATTCTGAGCGACGATAAACTTGAGTTCGATTTCTTGAGCCATGACTGAATTCTTCCGCTTCTGTGCTGCGCCGACAAATTGCGGCGAACTTACGACGATATTTTTTGTCAGTAGATAGTATTTTGCGGCGAATCGCCATGCAACGCGCTTTTTGCCGGGCCACCTCCTGGATGATTCCGATTGTGGTGGAAAACTTTGCGTCGCTCTGGCGATGCCTCTACTATCGTTCCACTTTTTATGACCAAACGATGACCTGATGCCAAAATTACGCCTGATTACTTTTACTTTGCTCGCGCTTAGCGCCGCTACGGCGGTTCACGCAGAAGAAAAGCGCTACGTTTCCGATGAGCTG
Source organism: Klebsiella sp. H-Nf2 (assembly GCF_002806645.1). Classification (NCBI taxonomy): domain Bacteria; kingdom Pseudomonadati; phylum Pseudomonadota; class Gammaproteobacteria; order Enterobacterales; family Enterobacteriaceae; genus Klebsiella; species Klebsiella sp. H-Nf2. Next base: position 200,037 of record NZ_PIBL01000002.1, on the reverse strand, counting down.
AACACCTGGGTTCGCAGCGGCCCGGGCGATAATTATCGTCTGGTCGGCACCATCAACGCCGGGGAAGAAGTGTCTGTGCTGCAGACAAACGACAGCACCAGTTATGCGCAGGTCCGCGACAGCAATGGCCGTACCGCCTGGATCCCGTTGAAAGAGCTGAGCAATGAGCCCAGCCTGCGCACCCGCGTCCCGGATCTGGAAAACCAGGTCAAAACGCTGACTGATAAACTGAACAACATCGACGCCACCTGGAACCAGCGCACGGCGGATATGCAGAAGAAAGTCGCCGGCAGCGACAGCGCGATTAACGCGCTGAAGGACGAGAACCAGAAGTTGAAAAACGAGCTGGTGGTCGCGCAGAAGAAGGTGAATGCGGCGAATCTGCAGCTTGATGACAAACAGCGCACCATTATCATGCAGTGGTTCATGTACGGCGGCGGCGTGCTCGGCGTCGGTCTGCTGCTGGGTCTGGTGCTGCCGCATCTGGTGCCAAGCCGCAAACGTAAAGACCGGTGGATGAACTAATTCGTCTTCTCTGCCAGACTTACGTATCATCTTGCGAAAAACAGATACGGGAGAATCGGGCGTGAAGAGCTATCTGGTCGGCGGTGCGGTGCGCGATGCGCTATTAGGACTGCCGGTCAAAGACCGAGACTGGGTGGTGGTGGGCGCCACCCCGCAACAGATGCTTGACGCGGGCTACCAACAGGTAGGCCGCGACTTTCCCGTGTTCCTCCATCCGCAAAGCCGGGAGGAGTATGCCCTGGCCCGCACCGAACGCAAATCCGGCGCGGGCTATACCGGTTTTACCTGCTATGCCGCCCCGGACGTCACCCTCGAAGCCGATCTGCTGCGCCGCGACCTGACGGTCAACGCCCTCGCCCAGGATGCCGATGGCACGATCATCGACCCCTACGGCGGGCAAAACGATCTCCGCCTGCGCCTGCTGCGCCATGTCTCTCCCGCCTTTAGCGAAGATCCGCTGCGCGTGCTGCGTGTGGCGCGCTTTGCTGCCCGCTATGCGCATCTGGGCTTTCGCATTGCCGAAGAAACCCAGGCCCTGATGCATGCGATGGTTGAGGCCGGTGAGCTGGCGCATTTAACGCCGGAGCGGGTGTGGAAAGAGACGGAAAGCGCGTTAACCACCCGCAATCCGCAGGTCTTTTTCCAGACGCTGCGCGACTGCCAGGCTCTTAAGGTGCTGTTCCCGGAAATTGACGCGCTGTACGGCGTGCCCGCCCCGGCGAAGTGGCACCCGGAAATCGACACCGGCCTGCACACCCTGATGACCGTCACGATGGCCGCGATGCTGTCGCCGGATGTCGACGTGCGTTTCGCCACCCTGTGTCATGACCTCGGTAAAGGGCTGACGCCGAAAGCGCTCTGGCCGCGTCACCACGGCCATGGCCCGGCGGGCGTCAAGCTGGTAGAACAGCTCTGCGCGCGTCTGCGGGTGCCAAACGATATCCGCGATCTCGCGAAACTGGTGGCGGAGTACCATGACTTGATCCACACCCTGCCGATCCTGCAGCCGAAAACCCTCGTCAAACTCTTCGACAGCATTGACGCCTGGCGCAAACCGCAGCGCGTACAGCAGATAGCCCTCACCAGCGAAGCCGACGTCCGCGGACGCACCGGTTTCGAGGCCAGCGATTACCCACAAGGGCGTCTGCTGCTGGAGGCGTGGGAAGTGGCGCAGTCTGTCTCCACCAAAGAGGTGGTGGCGACGGGATTTAAAGGGGTGGAAATTCGCGAAGAGCTGACGCGGCGGAGAATTGCGGCGGTGGCGCAGTGGAAGGAACAACGTTGCCCCCAGCCGCAAGGCTGAGGGCACTGGTCTTAGAAAAAGACCACGTAAACGGCTGCCGCCACGATAAAGCGGTAGATAGCGAACGGGATAAACGAGATCCGTTTGATCAGCTGCAGGAAGGTTTTAATCGCAATCAGCGCCACGATAAACGCCATCACGAAGCCGACGGCAAACATCGGGATATCGCCCGCGTTCAGGAAGCCGATGCTCTTGTAAACGTCCAGCACGGTGGCGCCCATCATCATCGGTACCGCCAGCAGGAAAGAGAACTCCGACGCCGCATAACGACTGACGCCCATCAGCATGCCACCGGAAATGGTTGCCCCGGAGCGCGAGAAACCCGGCCACAGCGCCAGGCACTGAAAGCAGCCGATGACAAACGCCTGACGATAGGTCATATCGTCAATGCCGACCGCGCGCGGCTGTTTCGGCTTGAGTACTTCCGCCGCAATCAGCAATACGCCGCCGACAATCAGGGCGTACATCACGTTTACCGGGTTAAATAAGGATTTAATGGTGTCGTGGAAAATCAGCCCCAGCACCACCGCGGGGATCATACCGAGGAGGATATGGATAAGCGACAAGCGACCGCTGCCTTTGCCTTCATGCTCCGGCGGCCTGCCGAAATGAATGCCGATCAAACCGAACAGACGACGCCAGAACATCACCACCACGGCGAGTATCGAGCCTAGCTGAATAACCACTTCAAAGGTATTTGCCGTATCACCTTCAAACCCCAGAAGGTGTCCAACAATAATCATATGACCGGTACTGGAAACAGGTAAAAACTCTGTCAACCCCTCAACCACACCCAATATTGCCGCCACCAGCAGCGAGTGTATATCGCTCATTCAATTAAACCCTTTAAAAAGTAAAATGAAAAAAACCAGGAACACGCTATCGTTCAACAGACACAACCCGGCAGCCAGACCGCACAAGCCCCCCTCAGCGTACACGGAGTACACGAGGATTCGCTCACCGTTCTGAAAGAACATCGCCAGTTAAATCGCCTGATGACCGGATGCTATGACCGGTATAAACGCAATTTGTTTAACAAGTATGACCTGAAAAGTTTTGTTTCAGATTAAGGCCACGTTCAATAATCACACCGACATTTGCCGCGCGGGCCACGGCGCCAGGTTTGCTGACTTTAATACGCACCCATGGCGACTGGAATGTTTCCAGCAGCAGGTCGGCCACTTCTTCCGCCACCCGCTCCACTAACGCGAATTTCCCCCCCTCCACATGCGCGATCACTCGCTCGCTGATATCAGCATAGCTGAGGCAATCGCTGACATCATCGCTGGCAGCGGCCTTGCGGTTATCCCATGCAATTTCGATATCGAACACCAGCTTCTGCTCAATGGTTTGTTCCCAGTCATAAACACCAATGGTGGTGATTACCGAAAGTTGCTCTATAAATACAATATCCATCACGCCCTGCCTGCTTTTTAGCTAAACCGGATACCACTTCCGGCGAATTATGCGTATTATCCACAGATGCAGAGAATACAACGACATTTTCAAAACGGAACAGCGTTATGAGTGCAATCGCGCCTGGACTGGTACTCCTCGCCTACCTCTGCGGCTCCATTTCCAGCGCCATTCTGGTATGTCGCCTTGCTGGCCTGCCCGACCCACGCGACAGCGGCTCAGGCAACCCCGGGGCCACTAACGTACTACGAATTGGCGGAAAAGGGGCGGCCGTAGCGGTACTTATTTTTGATGTGCTGAAGGGCATGCTCCCGGTGTGGGGCGCCTGGGCGCTGGGCCTTACGCCGTTCTGGCTGGGGTTAGTGGCGATTGCCGCCTGTGTAGGCCATATCTGGCCCATCTTCTTTCATTTTCGCGGTGGTAAAGGCGTCGCCACGGCCTTCGGCGCTATCGCGCCCATCGGTCTCGATCTGACCGGGGTGATGGCCGGGACCTGGCTGCTGACCATCCTGCTCAGCGGCTACTCGTCCCTTGGCGCTATCGTCAGCGCGCTTATCGCCCCTTTCTACGTCTGGTGGTTTAAACCGCAGTACACCTTTCCGGTGTCGATGCTCTCCTGCCTGATCCTCCTGCGCCATCATGACAACATTCAGCGTCTGTGGCGTCGCCAGGAGAGCAAAATCTGGCCCCGGGTGAAGAAGAAAAAAACGCCAGAGCAGAAGTAATCTCCCCTCCCGGCCCCCCATGCCGGGGGGATCCTCGGTCCGGTTTACCCATCTCACCCGCACTTTTGCTCCACGTCGTCATGATACGTGGTAATCGCCACATCCCCCTTTTGTAACAACGTGTTAGCCGTGACTAAAAGCAAAAGTTCCGCCGCCTGCTGGCATCGCGGATGGGCCCGTCCTCCCGCCTTATCCGCCGCGGCCAGTCGGCGGATAAGGATATTGACGGCAAAGATTATCCGGGTGAATAATTCAGAGCGGTTATGCCGCTTTCCCCTCGCGCCCGTCGCGACGCGCCGGGTAACGGATGACATAAGCGTTTCATATGACCGGGATAATCTCCCACCGATCAATACTCATTGCTGCTGTTTTATCTTGATTTTGCAGGGGCGCAACATTGCACGGCACCGTGTTATCACCACTCAAAAAAGGCTGGCAGGCCACGCTGGATCTCCGCTTTCAGCAGGCCGGAGGCAAGACCGTTCTCGCCCGCGCCCAACACGTCGGCCCGCTGACCGTCCAGCGCCCGTTTTACCCGGAAGAAGAGACCTGTCACCTCTATCTGCTTCACCCGCCCGGCGGCATCGTCGGCGGTGATGAGCTGACAATTAGCGCCCACGTTGACCCCGGCTGCCATACGCTGATAACCATGCCTGGCGCCAGCAAGTTTTACCGCAGCAGCGGTGCGCAAGCGCTATTGCGCCAGCAGTTGACCCTCGCCCCGCAGGCGACCCTGGAGTGGCTCCCGCAGGATGCCATCTTCTTTCCCGGGGCGAATGCCCGGCTGTCCACCACCTTTCATCTTTGCGCCTCCAGCACGCTGCTGGCCTGGGATCTGCTCTGCCTTGGCCGCCCGGTGATTGGCGAAACCTTCAGCCACGGCACCCTCAGCAACCGGCTGGAAGTGTGGGTGGATGAGATACCGCTGCTGGTTGAGCGCCTGCACCTGCAGGAGGGAGAGCTGTCCAGCGTCGCCGAACGTCCCTGGGTCGGCACTTTGCTGTGCTATCCGGCTACCGATGCCCTGCTCGACGGGGTGCGCGACGCGCTGGCGCCGCTCGGTCTCTACGCTGGCGCCAGCCTGACCGACCGCCTGCTAACGGTGCGTTTCCTCAGTGACGATAATCTGATTTGCCAGCAGGTGATGCGCGACGTCTGGCAGTTTCTGCGCCCTCATCTCACCGGCAAGTCTCCCGTACTTCCCCGAATCTGGCTGACTTAAGAGAACGTTATGGAACTGACCCCCCGAGAAAAAGACAAGCTGTTGCTGTTTACCGCCGCGCTGGTGGCGGAACGCCGCCTGGCCCGCGGCCTGAAGCTCAACTATCCGGAGTCCGTGGCCCTGATCAGCGCTTTTATTATGGAAGGCGCCCGCGACGGCAAAAGCGTGGCCTCACTGATGGAGGAAGGCCGTCACGTCCTGACCCGCGAGCAGGTGATGGAGGGCGTCCCGGAAATGATCCCGGATATCCAGGTCGAAGCCACCTTTCCGGACGGCTCGAAGCTGGTCACCGTTCACAACCCGATTATCTGAGGTAGCGCCATGATCCCCGGTGAATATCACGTTAAGCCCGGTCAGATAGCCCTTAATACCGGCCGGGCGACCTGTCGCGTGGTCGTTGAGAACCACGGCGATCGACCGATTCAGGTCGGTTCGCACTACCATTTCGCCGAGGTCAACCCGGCGCTGAAGTTCGACCGTCAGCAGGCCACTGGCTATCGCCTGAATATCCCGGCCGGCACGGCGGTACGTTTTGAACCCGGCCAGAAACGCGAGGTCGAGCTGGTGGCCTTCGCCGGTCACCGCGCCGTCTTCGGCTTCCGCGGCGAGGTCATGGGCCCTCTGGAGGCAACTGATGAGTAATATTTCACGCCAGGCCTATGCCGATATGTTCGGCCCCACCGTCGGCGACAAGGTGCGCCTGGCGGATACCGAGTTGTGGATCGAGGTGGAAGATGATTTGACCACCTACGGAGAAGAGGTCAAATTCGGCGGCGGCAAAGTGATCCGCGACGGGATGGGCCAGGGACAAATGCTGGCCGCCGACTGTGTCGACCTGGTGCTCACCAATGCGCTGATCGTCGATCACTGGGGGATCGTCAAGGCCGATATCGGCGTGAAGGACGGGCGGATCTTCGCCATCGGCAAAGCCGGTAACCCCGACATCCAACCCAACGTCACCATCCCCATCGGCGCCGCGACGGAAGTGATTGCCGCCGAAGGCAAGATCGTCACCGCCGGCGGGATCGATACCCATATTCACTGGATCTGTCCGCAACAGGCGGAAGAGGCGCTGGTCTCCGGCGTGACCACCATGGTCGGCGGCGGCACCGGCCCGGCCGCAGGCACCCACGCCACCACCTGTACCCCGGGCCCGTGGTATATCTCACGCATGCTGCAGGCGGCCGACAGCCTGCCGGTCAATATCGGCCTGCTGGGCAAGGGCAACGTTTCTCAGCCGGATGCCCTGCGCGAGCAGGTGGCGGCGGGCGTCATTGGCCTGAAAATCCACGAGGACTGGGGCGCCACGCCGGCGGCGATCGACTGTGCGTTAACCGTCGCCGATGAAATGGATATTCAGGTCGCCCTGCACAGCGACACCCTCAATGAGTCCGGTTTTGTGGAAGACACCCTCGCCGCCATCGGCGGGCGCACCATACACACCTTCCATACCGAAGGGGCCGGCGGCGGCCATGCGCCGGACATCATCACCGCCTGCGCCCATCCGAACATTTTGCCGTCGTCCACCAACCCAACGCTGCCCTACACCCTCAACACCATCGATGAACATCTCGATATGCTGATGGTCTGCCACCATCTGGACCCGGACATTGCCGAGGACGTGGCCTTTGCCGAGTCGCGTATTCGCCGGGAAACCATCGCCGCGGAAGACGTGCTGCACGACCTCGGCGCCTTCTCGCTCACCTCCTCCGATTCGCAGGCCATGGGTCGCGTCGGGGAAGTGGTCCTCCGCACCTGGCAGGTGGCGCATCGCATGAAGGTACAACGCGGAGCGCTGGCGGAAGAGACCGGGGATAACGACAACTTCCGTGTGAAGCGCTACATCGCCAAATACACTATCAACCCGGCACTGACCCACGGCATCGCGCACGAAGTCGGATCCATTGAGGTGGGTAAGCTGGCGGACCTCGTGGTCTGGTCACCAGCCTTCTTTGGTGTGAAACCCGCTACCGTGATCAAAGGCGGCATGATCGCCATCGCGCCGATGGGCGATATCAATGCCTCGATTCCGACCCCGCAGCCGGTGCATTACCGTCCGATGTTTGGCGCCCTGGGCAGCGCTCGTCATCACTGCCGCCTTACCTTCCTGTCGCAGGCGGCGGCGGACAACGGCGTTGCCGAGCGGCTGAACCTGCACAGTGCGATCGCCGTAGTGAAAGGCTGCCGTACGGTGCAGAAAGCCGACATGGTGCACAACAGCCTGCAGCCTAACATTACCGTCGACGCGCAAACCTATGAGGTGCGGGTGGATGGGGAACTCATCACCAGCGAGCCGGCAGACGTTCTGCCGATGGCGCAACGGTATTTTCTGTTTTAAGGAGAGCGGATGCTTTATTTAACTCAACGTCTGGAGATCCCCAGCGCCGCGACCGCCAGCGTTACGCTGCCGATTGATGTTCGCGTCAAAAGCCGGGTTAAGGTCACCCTCAACGATGGCCGGGAAGCCGGCCTGCTGCTGCCCCGCGGCCTGCTGCTGCGCGGCGGCGATGTGCTCAGCAACGAAGAAGGCACCGAGTTTGTGCAGGTGATTGCCGCTGATGAAGGGGTGTCGGTGGTGCGCTGCGACGATCCGTTTACGCTGGCGAAGGCCTGCTACCACCTCGGCAACCGTCACGTGCCGTTGCAGATCATGCCAGGCGAGCTGCGCTACCATCACGATCACGTGCTGGACGATATGCTGCGCCAGTTCGGCCTGACGGTGACCTTTGCCCAGCTGCCGTTCGAGCCGGAAGCCGGCGCTTACGCCAGCGAGAGCCACGGTCATCATCATACTCATCATGCCCACCACGCTCACAGCCACTAGCATGTCGACAGCAGAACAACGCCTGCGGCTGATGCAGCTGGCCAGCAGCAACCTGCCGGTAGGCGGTTACAGCTGGTCCCAGGGGCTGGAGTGGGCTGTGGAAGCCGGCTGGGTATCGGATGTCGCGGCCTTCGAGCGCTGGCAGCGGCGGCAGATGACGGCGGGCTTTTTTACCGTTGACCTGCCGCTGTTCGCCCGCCTGTACCGCGCCTGCGAACAAGGCGATATCGCTGCGGCCCAGCGCTGGACCGCCTATCTGCTGGCCTGCCGGGAAACCCGTGAGCTGCGGGACGAAGAGCGCAACCGCGGCGCGGCGTTTGCCCGTCTGCTGAGCGACTGGCAGCCGGACTGTCCGCCGCCGTGGCGCACGCTGTGCCAGCAAAGCCAGCTCGCCGGGATGGCCTGGCTCGGCGTTCGCTGGCGCATCGCGCTGCCCGAGATGGCCCTCAGCCTGGGCTACAGCTGGATTGAGAGCGCCGTGATGGCTGGCGTCAAGCTGGTGCCCTTCGGCCAGCAGGCCGCCCAGCAGCTGATTTTACGTCTTTGCGACCACTACGCGGCCGAGATGCCCCGCGCGCTGGCCACGCCGGACGGCGATATCGGATCGGCCACCCCGCTCGCCGCCATCGCCTCTGCCCGGCATGAAACCCAATACTCCCGATTATTCCGTTCCTAGGAGAAGCCATGAATTCTTATAAACACCCACTGCGCGTCGGCGTCGGCGGCCCGGTCGGCTCCGGTAAAACCGCTCTGCTGGAAGCGCTGTGCAAAGCGATGCGCGATACCTGGCAGCTGGCGGTGGTCACTAACGACATCTATACCAAAGAAGATCAGCGTATCCTTACCGAAGCGGGCGCGCTGGCGCCTGAACGCATTGTCGGTGTGGAAACCGGCGGCTGCCCGCATACGGCGATCCGCGAAGATGCCTCGATGAACCTCGCTGCCGTGGAAGCACTGAGCGAAAAATTCGGTAACCTCGACCTTATCTTCGTGGAAAGCGGCGGCGACAACCTGAGCGCCACCTTCAGCCCGGAGCTGGCGGATCTGACCATCTACGTCATCGATGTGGCTGAAGGGGAGAAGATCCCGCGCAAAGGCGGGCCGGGGATCACCAAATCCGATTTCCTGGTGATCAATAAAACCGACCTTGCCCCCTATGTGGGCGCGTCGCTGGAAGTGATGGCGAGCGATACCCAGCGTATGCGCGGCGATCGCCCATGGACCTTCACCAACCTGAAGCAGGGCGACGGCCTGAGCACCATTATCGCCTTCCTTGAAGACAAAGGCATGCTCGGCAAATAGACCTTTTGCACCAGCCGGGCGCAGGCGCGTCCGGATGGTGCAGCCCCTGCTCTCTCTTCTATCACCCTGCACCACCCTCCCCGCCACGCCTGCCCTGCAATATGGCATAAGGTTTGCTAATTCAAGTCATGCCTAACCATTAAGGAATGACTATGTCATCACTGGATCTCAACCCTGAATTACCTGCGACAACGCGGACTTCCGGCTCCCGGGAAACCTTAGAAGATTACACCTTGCGTTATGCCCCGCTGAGCTTCCGCCGCTGGGGACCTGGCGTCGTCGCGGTCACGGCGCTGGGCGGCATCGCCTACCTGGCCGACTTTTCCATCGGCGCCAGCATCGGTATGGCCTGGGGTACCAGCAACGCCATCTATTCGATCCTGGTGGCGGCGCTGGTGATCTTCCTCACCGGCATTCCGCTGGCGATCACCGCCGCGCGCTACAACATTGACCTTGACCTGATCACCCGCAGCGCCGGCTTCGGCTATTTCGGCTCGGTGATCACCAGTATTATTTTTGCCGGCTTCACCTTTATCTTCTTCGCCCTTGAAGGCTCGATCATGGCCCAGGGGCTGCTGGTGGGCCTCGGGATCCCCCTGTGGATGGGGTATCTGATCGCCACCCTGATGGTGCTCCCGCTGGTGGTCTATGGCATGAAAGCCCTGACCCGCCTGCAGGTGTGGACCACTCCGCTATGGCTGGTGCTGATGGTGGTGCCGGTGGTGTGGCTGATTGTCAAAGATCCGCAACTGGTGGACGGCTTCCTGCATTTCGCCGGTAAAAACAGCGCGTCGACGGTGGATATCACCGCCATCATGCTCGGCGCCGGGGTATGCCTGTCGCTGATCATGCAGATTGGCGAGCAAATTGATTACCTGCGCTTTATGCCGCCTAAAACCGCTGAGAACCGTAAAAGCTGGTGGCTGGCGGTCTTTTCCGCCGGCCCGGGCTGGGTGGTGTTAGGCGCGATCAAACAGATCATCGGCGCCTTCCTCGGCTTCTATCTATTGACCCGTTTCCCGGCGGTGCACAATACCGAACCAGTGCAGCAGTTCGTCAGCGTCTTCGATAACCTGGTGCCCGGCTGGCTGGCTCTGACGCTGGCGGTGGTGCTGGTGGTGATCTCGCAGATCAAAATTAACGTCACCAATGCCTACTCCGGCTCGCTGGCGTGGACCAGCGCCTGGACCCGCACCACCAAACGCTATCCGGGACGGATTATTTTTGTGGTGGTCAACCTGGCGATTGCCCTGGCGCTGATGGAAGGTGATATGTTCAGCGCCCTGTCGTGGATCCTCGGCTTTTACTCCAACTTCGCCATCGCCTGGGTCGTGGTGGTGGCGACCGACATCACCTTTAATAAAGGCCTGCTCAAGCTGGCGCCGGCGCAGCCGGAGTATCGTCGCGGCATGATCTACAACGTTAACCCGGTGGGCGTGGTCTCCTTTGGCCTGGCCGCCGGGCTATCGATCTGCGCCTTCTTCGGCCTGCTGGGCGCGACGCTGGCACCGTTCTCGCCGCTGATTGCGCTGGTCGTCGCCTTTGTCATGACCCCGCTGATGGGGATCCTTACCCGCGGGCGCTACTATATTAAGCAGGTGGATGACGGCATCGCCGAACCGCGCTATGACGCGGCGGGGAACGCCTCCACCACCGTGTATCAATGCGTTAGCTGTGAGGAAGAGTATGAGCGCCCGGACGTGATGCACTCGCACAAGCATCAGGGAGCGATCTGTTCGCTGTGTAAAAGTATGGAGTAGTCAGGAAGGCAGGCCGACGTGACGTCGGCCTGTTTCAGGAGGCGTTAGGCGGCAGGCAGCTCGGCCAGCGGCCAGCGCGGACGAACCGTCACGCCGAGCTCGGCTTTGGCGCCGGTTTGCAGACGCACCATGCCGGCGTAGGCAATCATCGCGCCGTTGTCAGTACAGAACTCAGGGCGGGCGTAGAACACCTCGCCGCCGCGTTTTTGCATCATCTCCGCCAGCTTCGCCCGCAGGGTACGGTTGGCGCTCACGCCTCCCGCCATCACCAGACGCTTAAAGCCGGTTTGCTCCAGCGCGCGGCGACATTTAATCATCAGCGTATCGACGACCGCATCCTCAAACGCGCGGGCGATGTCGGCGCGGGTTTGCTCATCGTCGCCATTATTACGAATGGTGTTGGCGGCGAAGGTTTTCAGGCCCGAGAAGCTGAAATAGAGCCCCGGACGGTCGGTCATCGGCCGCGGGAAGACGAAGCGGCCTTCGGTGCCCTGAGCGGCCATTTTCGACAGCATCGGCCCACCGGGATAATCCAGCCCCAGCAGTTTCGCCGTCTTATCAAAGGCTTCGCCCGCCGCATCGTCAATCGACTCGCCCAGCAGTTCATACTGACCAATACCGGTGACGCTAATCAACTGGGTGTGGCCGCCGGAAACCAGCAGCGCCACGAACGGGAACGCCGGCGGGTTATCTTCCAGCATCGGCGCCAGCAGATGCCCTTCCATATGGTGTACCGGGATCGCCGGCACGTTCCAGGCGAAGGCCAGCGACCGGCCAACGGTCGCCCCGACCAGCAGCGCCCCAACCAGGCCAGGGCCCGCCGTATAAGCGACGGCGTCGATATCTTTCGCCGTCAGACCGGCTTCTTTCAGCGCCGCCTGGATCAGCGGCACCGTTTTGCGCACATGGTCACGCGATGCCAGCTCCGGCACCACGCCGCCGTAATCCGCATGCAGTTTCACCTGACTATACAATTGGTTGGCTAACAGACCTTGCTGGTCGTCATAAATCGCGATGCCGGTTTCATCGCAGGATGTTTCAATGCCCAGTACACGCATGAGTTGTTTTACCTCGCTTCAATACCGCGCAGTGTAGGTCCAATGACCGGCGATGTAAAACTTTGCTCACCCCTGGTGCTCTGTTCGTGTATACTCCTCACCCTTATAAAAGTCCCTTTCAAAAAAGGCGCCGGTGCTTTACAAAGCAGCAGTAGTTGCAGTAAAATTCCGCACCATTTTGAAATAAGCTGGCATTGCGGCCAGCGGCAAACCGAATTAATCAAAGGTGAGAGGCACATGCCGGTAATTAAAGTACGTGAAAACGAGCCGTTCGACGTAGCTCTGCGTCGCTTCAAGCGTTCCTGCGAAAAAGCAGGTGTTCTGGCGGAAGTTCGTCGTCGTGAGTTCTATGAAAAACCGACTACCGAACGTAAGCGCGCTAAAGCTTCTGCAGTGAAACGTCACGCGAAGAAACTGGCTCGCGAAAACGCACGCCGTACTCGTCTGTACTAATCTGTTGAGAGCGACGCTCTCAATTCAGACCGAGTTGTAGTTGTAAGGCCGTGCTTCCGAAAGGAATGCGCGGCTTATTTTCGTTTATAGTCATCAGAAATAACGGGGCTTATGGCTGGACGAATTCCACGTGTATTTATTAGCGATCTGCTTGCCAGAACCGACATCGTCGATTTGATCGATGCGCGGGTAAAGCTGAAAAAGCAGGGCAAAAATTTTCACGCGTGCTGTCCGTTCCATAACGAAAAAACCCCCTCTTTCACCGTCAATGGTGAAAAACAGTTTTACCACTGCTTCGGCTGCGGGGCGCACGGCAATGCTATCGACTTCCTGATGAACTACGACAAGCTCGAGTTCGTGGAAACGGTCGAAGAGCTGGCCGCCATGCACAACCTCGAAGTGCCTTATGAAGCAGGCAACGGACCCAGCCAGATAGAGCGCCATCAACGGCAAAATCTCTACCAGTTACTGGATGGTCTGAATGCGTTTTACCAACAGTCTCTGATGCAGCCCGCCGCCGACCCTGCGCGCCAGTACCTGGCAAAACGGGGGTTAAGCAGCGAGGTGATTACGCGCTTTGCCATCGGCTATGCTCCCCCCGGGTGGGATAACGTTTTAAAACGTTTTGGCGGCAATCAAGAAAACCGCCAGTCGCTTATTGATGCCGGCATGCTGGTCACCAACGATCAGGGACGCAGTTATGACCGCTTCCGCGAACGGGTGATGTTCCCCATCCGCGATAAGCGAGGCCGGGTGATTGGGTTTGGCGGACGAGTGCTGGGCGATGCCCTGCCGAAGTATCTGAACTCCCCGGAAACCGACATATTCCATAAAGGCCGCCAGCTGTATGGCCTGTATGAAGCACAGCAGGACAACCCCGAACCACCGCGTTTGCTGGTTGTCGAAGGGTATATGGACGTCGTAGCGCTGGCGCAATACGACATCAACTATGCCGTGGCCTCGCTGGGTACCTCGACCACGGCCGACCATATCCAGCTGCTGTTTCGGGTGACCAATAACGTCATCTGCTGCTACGACGGCGATCGGGCTGGCCGCGATGCCGCCTGGCGCGCGCTGGAGACGGCGCTACCGTACATGACCGATGGTCGCCAGCTGCGTTTTATGTTTCTGCCTGACGGCGAAGACCCGGATACGCTGGTGCGTAAAGAGGGCAAAGCGGCGTTTGAGGCGCGGATGGAGCAGGCTCAGCCGCTCTCCACGTTCTTGTTTAACAGCCTGCTGCCGCAGGTCGATCTGAGTACCCCAGACGGGCGCGCGCAGCTGAGCACGCTGGCGCTGCCGCTGATCACTCAGGTACCCGGCGAAACGCTGCGCATCTATTTGCGTCAGGAACTGGGCAACAAGCTGGGCATTTTAGATGACGCACAGCTTGAACGTTTAATGCCAAAACAGTCTGAAAATGGCGCGCCGCGTCCCGTACCACAGCTAAAACGCACGACCATGCGTATACTGATAGGACTGCTGGTGCAAAACCCGGATCTGGCGCCGTTAGTCCCACCGCTGGAGGGACTGGACTCGCGCAAAATGCCAGGGCTTAGCCTGTTCAGCGAACTGGTGAAAAGCTGTCTGGCGCAGCCTGGTCTGACAACCGGGCAACTTTTAGAGCAATATCGCGGCACAAAAGAGGCCGCAACCCTTGAAAAACTGTCGATGTGGGACGATATAGCAGATAAAGATATCGCTGAACAGACCTTCACCGACTCGCTCAATCATATGTTTGATTCACTGCTGGAACTGCGACAAGAAGAGTTGATAGCTCGCGATCGCACACACGGTTTAAGCAGTGAAGAACGCCGGGAACTCTGGACTATCAGCCAGGAGCTGGCGAAAAAATAAATGACAGACAACATCATTCACGTTGTATCAAGGCAGCAAGAAAACGCAGAACAACGTGAAGGATCAGAATTTAACGGCTTAAGTGCCGAGTATCGATCGGGAAGCCCCCGACAGCCGCGCAGAGGCGCAGCGGCAATAATATAAGTACGCCCTCGCTTTAAATGTCGACAGCCCGCTGCCGACACCAATCAAACGAATTAAGTGTGGATACCGTCTTATGGAGCAAAACCCGCAGTCACAGCTGAAGCTTCTTGTCCAACGTGGTAAGGAGCAAGGCTATCTGACCTATGCCGAGGTCAATGACCATCTGCCGGAAGATATCGTCGATTCCGATCAGATCGAAGACATCATCCAAATGATCAACGACATGGGCATTCAGGTGATGGAAGAAGCACCGGATGCCGATGATCTGATGCTTGCCGAAAACACCGCGGATGAAGATGCTGCCGAAGCTGCCGCGCAGGTGCTCTCCAGCGTAGAATCCGAAATCGGGCGGACAACCGACCCGGTGCGCATGTACATGCGTGAAATGGGTACCGTAGAGCTGCTGACCCGTGAAGGCGAAATCGACATCGCCAAACGTATTGAAGATGGGATCAACCAGGTTCAGTGCTCCGTTGCCGAATACCCGGAAGCGATCACCTACCTGCTTGAGCAGTACGACCGCGTCGAAGCGGAAGAAGCCCGTCTGTCCGATCTGATCACCGGTTTCGTCGATCCGAACGCCGAAGAAGATATGGCGCCGACCGCCACCCACGTTGGTTCCGAACTGTCTCAGGAAGAGATGGATGACGACGAAGACGAAGACGAAGAAGACGCCGACGACGACAGCAGCGATGACGACAACAGCATCGATCCTGAGCTGGCCCGCGAGAAGTTCGCCGAGCTGCGTACCCAGTACGAGCTGACGCGCGACACCATCAAAGCCAAAGGTCGTAGCCATGCCACCGCGCAGGAAGAGATCCTGAAGCTGTCTGAAGTCTTCAAGCAGTTCCGCCTGGTGCCGAAGCAGTTCGATTACCTGGTCAACAGCATGCGCAGCATGATGGATCGCGTTCGTACTCAGGAACGTATCATCATGAAGCTGTGCGTTGAGCAGTGCAAAATGCCGAAGAAAAACTTCATCACCCTGTTCACCGGCAACGAAACCAGCGAAACCTGGTTCAACGCTGCGGTAGCGATGAACAAGCCGTGGTCCGAGAAGCTGCTGGAAGTGAAAGAAGACGTGCAGCGCGGTCTGCAGAAACTGCACCAGATCGAAGAAGAAACCGGCCTGACCATCGAGCAGGTGAAGGACATCAACCGTCGCATGTCCATCGGTGAAGCGAAAGCCCGCCGTGCGAAGAAAGAGATGGTGGAAGCGAACTTGCGTCTGGTTATCTCTATCGCCAAGAAATACACCAACCGTGGTCTGCAGTTCCTCGATCTGATTCAGGAAGGCAACATCGGTCTGATGAAAGCGGTCGATAAGTTCGAATACCGTCGCGGCTACAAATTCTCGACCTACGCAACCTGGTGGATCCGTCAGGCTATTACCCGCTCCATCGCGGATCAGGCGCGCACCATCCGTATTCCGGTGCATATGATTGAGACTATCAACAAGCTCAACCGTATCTCCCGTCAGATGCTGCAGGAGATGGGACGTGAACCGACGCCGGAAGAGCTGGCTGAGCGCATGCTGATGCCAGAAGACAAAATCCGTAAGGTGCTGAAGATCGCCAAAGAGCCTATCTCCATGGAAACGCCGATCGGCGACGATGAAGATTCGCATCTGGGGGATTTCATCGAGGATACCACCCTCGAGCTGCCGCTGGATTCTGCGACCACCGAGAGCCTGCGCGCGGCAACGCACGACGTGCTGGCCGGCCTCACCGCTCGTGAAGCGAAAGTCCTGCGTATGCGTTTCGGTATCGACATGAACACCGACCACACGCTGGAAGAAGTGGGTAAACAGTTCGACGTTACCCGCGAACGTATCCGTCAGATCGAAGCGAAGGCGCTGCGTAAACTGCGTCACCCAAGCCGTTCTGAAGTGCTGCGTAGCTTCCTCGACGATTAATCGTCGCGGGACAGCGCTCACAGCCTGTTAAAAAGCTCCCTGCGGGGAGCTTTTTTTATGGCGTTCTGGTGGCCATCCGAGGAAAGTGGCATATCTCCGCTACTGGCCGCGCGTCGCCAGGGCATCATCCAGTTCACGATAGGCCGCCACCAGCTTATCGAGCGTCGCCCGGTTTAAGCCGCTGGGATTGGGCAGCACCCACACCTGAGTCATGCCGATAGTCATGGCCTGTTTGCCCCACTTCGCGCCGCGCTGGTTAAAGGCCTGCTCGAAGGCCTGCTTGCCGAGAACCGCCAGCGCCCGCGGCTGATACTCCTCTATTTTCCGAACCAGCTCACGACTGCCGCTGCGCAGCTCCTGCAGGGCGACCTCGCTGGCCTGCACCGTCGGACGCTCAACCAGCATGGTGATGCCGCAGCGCGTATCCAGCAGCTGCAGCTCCTCTTCCGGCCTCAGCAGCCGATCGGTAAACCCGGCCTGATGGATGACCTTCCAGAAGCGATTGCCAGGATGGGCAAAATGAAAGCCGGTATGGGCGGAAGACTTCCCCGGGTTGATACCACAAAAGACCACGCGCAGGCCCGGCGCAAGGATATCGCTAATCATGTTTTCTCCGGCTGTATGGCTAAAACATGATTATAAAGGATTGAAAATGCATTGTTTATAAAAACAGCAGCTGCGCGCTTTACGCTGGATTGCAACCGTCAGTTACTTTATAATCCCTCGCCACGGCCCCTTAGCTCAGTGGTTAGAGCAGGCGACTCATAATCGCTTGGTCGCTGGTTCAAGTCCAGCAGGGGCCACCAAATTTTAGCTTTAAAATCATATAATTAAGCCACTCAAAAGAGTGGCTTTTTTGTTGTCTTGTTTTTGAGTGGCGATAGAATGGCGGTGGATTTTTTACCGCCACTAAACTGAGGGCATAAAAAAACCCGCACGCGGCGGGCATTTAGCAGAAATTTATCAGAGCCACAATGGCCGCTGACCACCAACAGTCGGGTGCGGTGGGGCCGGAACTATCGTACCAGGTGTAACAATAAAACGTTCCACCGATTCCATCGTTACAAACGTACAACTGCAATTTATGTTCGTGCATTGATGGTAACGCTCTTTGGTATTCTCACTAAGATAGCGACTGGTGCGCGCATGTGCCGCGTGCTGACATTTCGGACAATGGAACATTTCACACCCAATAAATTCACATAAAGTGAATAAATGATACTCACATTTTCACCATTTGAGAATAACTTTATTCTTCTGCCTCTTCAGAACCGTAATCTACATCCAACAATCTAACCTCAAGCTCCAGGCTCGTCGTGAAGCCGATATTACTTAGAGAATGAGTAACCTTCGTGATTGTCCATGATTGCTCGTCTATGACGCGCTTAAACCCCGACACTTGCACCGGCGTTTCAGGGTAGAGGTCTGCGCGCCCCATCGCCAGTCTGATAGAAAACTCAGCCACCCCACGTTGTAGTTTGTCCCATTTGGCCTGGGCGGCTCGCATGGCCTGCGCTTTGGTAGAAAAAATCGTCGTCAGGGCAAACACGTTGTCATCCTCACCGACCATATACTCACCCTCCCTGGCTTCCGGCGTCTTCACCGTTTTTTTCTTCGTTACCGGTTTGGCTTTGGGGTGCTGTAGCGCGCGTAAATGCTGTTCTTTGGGTTTGCGTTTTAGGGCGATCTTTTGCTTTTGTGGCTTCGGGTCTTTAGTGTGCAACCATTTTGCCGTAACGCCGGTATACGCCCCACGGTCAGCAATCGAAAACTGATGGCGGTCGCCATCGCTGCGGGTGATCGTGACTTGTGGAATAGCCTTTCCACTGGCTGTTAACGCACGACCGGCTTTCAGAAAAAGCAACTTTCCCGCTTTTACCGAAACCTCACCACCGTTTCGCTCGGCGAGCCGTGTCAAAAATTTGGCATCCGATTCCTGTGACTGGTCGATATGCGGAATTTTTATTCCGGCCAGCTCCGGTATAACGCTCGACGTCAGCTTGTTACGTGTCGCTATCGCCGCCACGATTTCGCCGAGCGTCTTATCATGCCAGGACTCCTCACGACGTGAGTTCAGCGTTCCCCGAAAATCCGCGCTGCGGGCGCGAATGGTCACCGTATCCGGCGCGCCATGATGTTCAACCTCATCGACGGTAAAACTTCCCTTACCCATCAACGCAAAACCTTTCCACCCGAGGTAAAGCGTCAGTACGGCACCGCGTAACGGCAGCTCGACCAGCCCGTCAGCATCGTCGAGTTCGATATCGAGCTGGTCGGCATCAAATCCGCGATTGTCGGTCATCGTCAGGCTCATCAACCGGTTACTGATATTGCCGGTAATATCTTTGCTGTCGAGCATCAGCATAAAATCGGGCGTCAGTACGCCACCCGCATTCAGATTCAGCATCAGCTAATCCCCACCATGCCAGCCACTGACGAGGCCATATTTCCCGCCTTGCCAATCAGTGATTTTGCCTGTTCGCCGATATCGCCATAAAGCGACGCAAGGGATTCATCCACGCGGGTGAGCGTCAGCGTAAAATCAATTTTGCGCGCCGTGCCGTCAGCAAAAAACAGGCTTCCTGTCTCGCTGATATTATTAATGACGTACATACCGTAAATCGTGCCGGTGCCATCCAGTAACGGCCAGGCGCGCCCCTGGTCAGCCATCAGGCGGATAGCCGTCATCGTCAGCTTTCCGCCAGTGAGCTCCGGGTAAAGCGTTCCGGCCAGGGTGATTTTTTCCTCACCCGGGCCTAAAAACTGAAACGAATCCCGTTTCCCGACGCGGGAATTTGACGGCCATCGATACTCTGCATCGCGTTGCATCGTCTGGTGTGGCAACGTCTGACGCATAAAAACAAACATACCGAGTGCGAGCATCATGATGACCTCCTTAGCCGTCGTGGTTCATGCTGGCGCGCTGGCGGGCGCGCTTCTCACGCTCAAATTTTTCGAGCGCATCCTGTAGCTGGCGATCGAGCGGCGTGCCGCTGCCGCCCCCCTGAACGTCAATGTGATATTCGTTTTTACTCTGGTCGACATAAGAACGGCCCGCCGGTGCGGTGATGGGTTGATATGCCTGATAGCCGCCGTAAGCGCTGGTTGCCGGGATATAAGTGCCTCCCTGCGTAGCGGCATTGGCTTTCGCGGCGGTCTGGTCAAGCGTGCTGGACTCTTTATTGATAACGCCGAGCTTCTCAAGCACCCAGTCAATACCACTGCGCAGCTTATTAAATGCCGTCAGCGGCAGCGTTAAGGCATCCGCCAGTCGCTGGCCGAACAACACACCGGCATCACGAAAACGGTTTAACGTCTCCTGCGAGGATTTGACCGGCGCGATCAGGTTGTTAAACCAGTCCCACGCGGCTTTAAGCTTTCCTCCCAGCCAGTCAAA
Source organism: Klebsiella sp. H-Nf2 (assembly GCF_002806645.1). Lineage (NCBI taxonomy): Bacteria > Pseudomonadati > Pseudomonadota > Gammaproteobacteria > Enterobacterales > Enterobacteriaceae > Klebsiella > Klebsiella sp. H-Nf2. The sequence goes on along the minus strand of NZ_PIBL01000002.1, from coordinate 180,136 downwards.
CATCGGTTTAAGTGGCGCAAACAGGTCAGCTACTGGCGCAAAGGCGGCCCGCAAGCCGTCAATTACACCGCCGAAAAATGCGCTGACAGGTTCCCAGTATTTACGGATGAGCAATGCCCCGGCGACAATGGCGGCCGCGACCGCAACAACCGGCCAGGAAATCGCGCCGATAGCGGTAATGATGCCGCCGGCCACCGTAGTAAATACGGCACCGAGAGCAGTCGCAGCGGCGATGATGGCATTCACGCCTGTTATCACCGGCCAGGCAATCAGCCCAATGGTCCCGATCATACCCACGACACCGATAGCCACGGCGGTAATGACGCCAAGGGTCTGCGCGAGCGCTTTATTACGCTGGATCCACTTATCAAGTTTGAGCACGTAGCCGGTTGCAGTCTGCACCAGTCTGCGTAAAGAGGATTCCTGCTGGTCAAACAGGTCAGTCCCCACGGCCTCATAAGCAGACTGAAATTCTTTAAAGTCGCCGCCGAGGTTATCCTGCATAACCTTAACCAGTTCCTCTGTCTTGCCGTCCGAGGCTTTAAATGCCGCAGTGAGTTGGTCCAGCTTTCCCGATTGCGCTGCGTTCATCAGAACAGCGGCGGCCGAGCTGGCCTCTTCACCGAATATCGTTTTCATGTATTCAGCGCGCTGACCGGTACCCAGCTTATTTTTTTCAAAACTGGCCTGCATTTCCTTCAGGATGGTAAATACAGGGCGGGTATTTCCTTTACTGTCTGCTGTTTTAATCCCGAGCTCTTTAATCGCCGTGTATGCCTGCCCGGTGGGTGCCTGTAGTCGACTTAAAATGGCACGACTCCCCGTCCCTGCCATTGAACCTGTAATTTTCGCATCATGAAGTGCGCCAACCATTGCAGCGGCTTCCTCAATACTGACACCGGCATTTTTCGCCACCGGCGCGGTATAGGTCAGCGCATCACTCAATCCGTCAAAATCTGCGGCGGTTTTATTCATTGTCATCGACAGGACATCACCGATGTGAGAGACCTGATCGTTAGTAAGCTGGAAAGCTGATTTCATCCCCATCAGCAAACCGGCGTTCTCCTCCATCGTCCGACGGTTAGCAAGCGCCATATTCAGCGTGACGGGGGTCGCCGCCTGGATTGCTGCCGCATCGCCGCCCGCTTTCGCGATAATAATCTGAGCCCCGGCCGCATCATCGGCGGAGGCGGCAGTATTGTCGCCCAGCAGCCGGGCCTGTTTTCGCAGCGCTGACATTTCTGCCGAGTCTTTTGCCACACCGAGCACCGCCTGTAACTCAGCGTTTTTCTGCGCAAAATCATAACCGGGCTTCATCAGTGCCACCCCGGCAAGCGTGCCGGTTGTCGCCATACCAATACCGGCAGCCCCCATTGTCGCCGCGTTTCCGGCCAGCGCTTTACCGGCCTGATATCGCTGCTTAACCGCGTTGAGCTTTGCCTGTTGCGCGCTGACGCGCGCCAGTGCCTCGCGCTGGCGATTAAGCTGCGCTGTCGTTTCGCTGATTCGGTTTTTTAGCCCTTTTTCGTCGTTAGCGAGATTGCGGGTATTAATGCCCATGGCACCGAGTTCACGCTGTTGCCGTTTCACTGACTCAGTAAGGCTGTTGTATTTCTTCTGTAACCCTTCCGCAGAACGTTTAGCGGATTCCAGTGCCTGCGCCTGTGCCCGGGTCGGGCGCTCAGTATTTTTAAACTGAGTACCTAACGCCTCTGCCTCTGCTTTGGCTTTCTCAAGCGCATGACCGGTAACGGCGAGCTGCGCGCTGGCCTTGCGAAACCCGTCAATACGGGAGGCCTGACCGTTCAGTTCACGCAGTGATTTTTGAGTGTCCCGGATATCCCCGGACAGCGCTTTGCTCGCTGTCTGGATGGTTTTAAACGGGCGGGTCGCCTGGTCAACAGCCTTGAGTAAAACCTGTAATTTAACGTCGCTACTCATTCGTGTTTCCGCTTCGTTGAATGGCCTTTTCTCGCCAGGTGGTGAGCTCGGTCAGGCTCATGGGATACAACTCTGATGGCGGCCAGTGAAAAATCACCGCGATATCCGCCATCAGGTCATCGACCGACAGGTTTTTCGGGAAATTTAATCCGCCAAATTCGGCGACAAAAAACCGATCACCTTCGTTGCCAGCGCCATCAGGTCGGGCAAATCCATCATCACGACATCCGACTCAGTCAGTGACGGGCTGGTCATACGCGGCAGCACCTTAATCAGGGCGTCGACTTCAGAGCGGGCGACATCGGCCAGGCTGACGCCGCGCAGGGTTCCGGCGTTGGGCTTCATCAGGGTGATGGTTTCGATGACCTGCTCGCCGCGTTTGATGGGGTTTTCCAGGGTGACGATATTTTCTTTGCTCATAAGTTTCTCGCTGTTTACGGATTCGGGGTTAACCGGCCAGCCGTGCTGACCGGGGGAAAATTACAGACCGATATTGCGGCGGTGCTGGTCGAGTCGATCGACGCCGTTCACCTTCTCAATCATGTTGAGGACGTCGATTTCGACCAGCTCTTTACCGTTCATGGTCAGCCTGTAGTACGTGCAGACCAGCGATAATTTGCTGCTGGTATCCTCGCCCTGTTTGCTCTCGCCGTTATCGACTTCCTTCACCTTGAAACGGGTCTCCACTTCAACCGCCACGGTTTCGCCGGTATCGTCCCGCTGGTACGAGCCTGCATAGCGCAGCAGCGTCCCGGTACCGACGGCACCGTAAAGCGACCAGATAGCATCGTCAGGGAAGCCGCCGAGGGAAATTTCCATCGTCAGCGCATCATCGTCGAGGCCGAAATCGACCGGTGCTGAGCCGGACATCCCGCCGCCCCGGTAGTTTTCCAGCTTACGGGTCAGTTTTGGCAGGGTGACGGACTCGATAACGCCGAGATAGCTGACGCCATCCAGAAATGTGTTCAGGAATTTAAGTTTGCGCGGCATTGCCATGGGTTAAGGCTCCTTAATTGCTGTTCACCGATGACACCAGATTCGCCAGGTATTTATCGGTAATACGCTGGCGCAGCGTCAGGTTTTCGAGAGGGGGAACCGGCGTATAGTCGTAATCGATATACAATTTCCCGGCTTTGAGGGTTGCCGCGTCGTTGGCCGCTTCATCAAACCAGCAGATCGCATCGACGATATAGCCCGCCGTTTTCATCTCGCGGAATTTCGCATTGATACCCGCAACGATGTCCCGGATCAGGGTGGCGGTGATGGGCTTGTCGACTGCCCACATGTGACCGGCGGCCATGGTGTCGGCGATAACCTGCGCGGTGCGGGTATAGTTCTCAAACAGGAACAGCGGGTCATCAGAGCAACAGCGGTTGCCCCAGAAGCGGAAACCGTCTTTGCGAATGAGTGTGGTGACGCCAGCCTCGTTCAGCAGGTCGGCATCGGTGCCGGACTCCTGCAAATCCCAGAACACCGACGCGCTGATGCCGGTGACGCCATTCACACCGATGTTTGACAGGGTTTTATGCCAGCCTGTTTCCTGGTCGATTCTGGCGCGCAGGCCCAGCGCGCGGGCGGTCGCCCAGGCGGTTTCGGTCGCGTTCGCCGTGGTATCCCATGCCAGAAAATCCGGCCAGATAACCATCAGCTCGCGCTGGCTGAAATTCTTACGATAAAGCATGGCCTCGGAAAGGGTCTGACAGTTCCAGGCGCTGATATAACCAAAGGCGCGCAGCTTCTGACAAACCGGCACGAGCGCGGTCGCCACTTCGAGGGAGTCGAGGCCCGGCACGCCGAGGATGCGCGGCTTAACGCCGGTGACGGCCTCCGCCGTGAGCAGCGCTTTCAGCCCGGTGTAATTGCCGCTTTCGTCGGTGCCGCCGATGATATTAGAAATGGTCTGTGCTTCGGCATCGTTGCCCGCCCCTTCAGCAACACGAACAACGACAATGACCGGTTTTGACTGGTCGGCAATCGCCTGGAGGGAGGCAGACAGGGTGCCTTTGGTACCCGCTTTCGCAATGGCGCTTTGCACGCTGGTGATCAGGACGGGCTTGTTGAGCGGGAAGGTGGCGGCATCGGCATCGCTGGCCGTGCAGACCATGCCGATAATCGCTGTGGATACGGTGGAAATGACGCGGGTGCCGTCGTTAATCTCGACAACCTGGACGCCGTGATGAAAATCGCTCATCCGTTTAACTCCGTGGTTAAGGGTGAGCATTATTTTCAGTCGTGGGGGAAAGAGTGACGAGTCATCCCCGTTGGGACAGGGGCAGTACAACAGGAATGACCGTCAGAGAGTCAGGCAACGCGGCTCCAGCACATCAGCAGAGTGTGAGCCTCCACCACGCTGAAAGATTTACTCTCGCCGAGGTTATCGGTTTTGCCGCTGACTGAGTGACCGTGACCGGGTACCGTGTATTCGTGGTCATGCTCACCTTCGTCAGAGGTATAGTTTCGCGTCCTGCGGCTGTCATTATCGGAGCCCACAATGTAATTACTGTCCCAGGCCTCGCCTGGCCCCGCCATCCCGCCTTTGTGCTTATGTCCGCCGCCTTTGCCGGTTCTCAGTTTCTGCTCCTTCACCTCAGAGGCTGAGCCGGTTACATCAATCTGCACCGCGGGGAGATTAGCCCGCTGCAGGGTTACGGTATCGCTGCCGCCGTTGGCGCCGACGTTCGAACCGTCCGCTTTTGCCACACGGATGGTTCTGTTCTCACCGGTATACGTCCACGTTGACCACGGGTAGCGTTCATTCGGATCCACATGCTGGCTGTAAAACCGGACCGTGCCGACAGGGTTTTCCGCTTCCCAGAAATCACGAATGGCGGTGCTGACCGCTGATGCAATGGCCTCCCTTGTCTCATTCTCCAGGGTGGAAACAATGTCATCGGCATAATCTTTGGCGTTGTTCCCCGCCCGGCGGACTTCTTCCACCGTCGCCAGAATGACTGACGGGTCTGCAATCATCTGCACATCGGCAGTCTGGCTCACCATCAGCCAGATATTAATCACCTGAAAACGTCCTGAGCCTTCCGCCAGAAGCGGCTTGTAGGATTCGGGCAGGTTCGCCACCGCCAGGCAGATGCCGGTCTCGTCAAAGAGGGCGGCCTCGCGTATCCAGAAGCCCCCGGCCTGCGGCGGCATAATCATTTCGGCGCGGATAACATTTGCCGCCTGGTCGGCGATAACCAGCCGGTTTAACGGTGCGCGGTACTGCTCGTTCATCAGGGCGGTCTGGTCCGGGGACGGCACCGGCAGGACGCCGCCCCCGTCGCCGACGGCCATGTGAGTGATACCCAGGGGGATACCCTTCACCGCCGCAGCGGCCAGACGTTCAGCCCCCTGCGTGGTCAGTATGGCGCTGAATTTTTTACTCATAAGGCAGTCCGTAATAGCGGGCTTCCCCGCCGGAGCGGGGCGGCCTCGTGATTAACTCAGGGGCGCGTAATACACCGGACGCAGGCCCATCTCGGAATTCAACACCTCGATATTGTTGGCAAAGCCAAACTGGAAAATATCGTTCTTACCGCGCACCGGATGCATGCAGCTTGTCGCGCCCGCGTTGTAGTTGACGGTGGACCCTGCCGGGACAATCGCCTTCCCGGTCAGGGACGGCCACACGCCATACAGCTCCAGAAGATTTTTTACCGCTTCCGGCAGCGTGTTCTGCGGCTGAACGAAGGTCCCGCCCCAGGCCGGGTGATAAAACTCGTTGTCAGCCAGCCCGGTGGTCTTTGTCACCGCCCGCACGCTGTTGGGGGTGGTGGCCACATAGTCCGCCGTGGTGGTGTTCCCGGTATGTGTCGGGGTGATAAAGGCCCCGGTCACCGCATGGATGGCGTACCAGCCCGGCACATCAGCGCCATGCGCACTGAACACCGCGGAGGCGGCGAGCGCGGCCTCATTGCCGGTCCCGTAGAGCTGGATTTCGCCACCCACCACACGTGCGCCGTAGGTACGCTCCCAGACGTTTCCGGCAAGGTCGCTGATGCCGTTGTATTTTTTGTCCTGGCGATAAGAGACCGGACCGGAGCCGGTATAAATGCGCGGAGACTGCGAGGACAAATCGCCCGCCTCTTTGCCGTCGATACGGCGTCCGGTCTGGGTCGCATCCAGCGCGGACTTGCCGTACACATCGGCACCCAGGGGACTGTACCGGCTTTTCACTGCCATCGCCTGCATCAGCGCCCACTCGACCGACGTCATGCCGTGCCAGGTGCTGCCCATCGCTTTCAGTAACGGGATAAGAGTGGCGCTGGTTGCGTTACAGGCATTCGCATCCACGTTGGGCAGACTCAGGACCTCGCCGTTCAGCACGCATCCCTGATAGGTTCCGACATACAGGTACGGGATTTCCCTGTCGCCCTGCTTAAAGGCCGGGTGTACGCCGGAAATCCCCAGCGCCGGGTTCAGGCTTTCGATACTCACCTTCGGGATAATATTCACAAAGGTCGGCTGTCCCTTCGGGGTATACAGCACCGTCTGTTTTCCGCCCGAAGCCGCCTCGACGGAGGTCCGCAGCGCATCTTTGACTAAAATCGTGGTCATGGTGGTGTCCTTACTGGTGGTAGCTGAAAAAAGTGTCCAGGTATGCAATACGCTGTCGGGTCCAGTCCATCATCTGGTCCAGACTGGTGATGCTCAGGGAGGGCACATTCGGCCATTTTTCATATTCAGCCTGCATCAGTTCCGGGGTGTAGCGCCCCAGCAGGTCGCGGGCCAGCTCCAGCACGCCGCACTGTGAAAACAGGCCGTTATCCCGCAGCTCGGCATAGCGGGCATTCATTTCCGCCTGGAAGGTGGTACGGACCTTCTTCCAGAAGGTGCGGTTGACCTGCATGGCGAGGCCGTTATCAAACAGATTCAGGTCTGGCGGATAGGCAATCGACGTCCCGGCGTAATGCAGACCAAAGGTGGTATCCAGGTCATAGGGCATGAAAAACCATTTTGTGCCGTCCCAGGTGATAAACGTGGTGTTCTTCTGCACGCAGTCCGGGGCGCAGATAAAGCTGAGGAAGACGTAGAAATCCACCACGTTGTTTTTATCCAGATGCGTACCGGCAGCGGCGGTAAACGCGTCCTGCGCGGACTGCGCGAAGTCCCGCCAGCGGTCGAGGCAGGCAGCCGTTTCCGCCGTGGGTTTCGAAGGTGAGTCCATCACCCAGGTGCCGTTATCCGTGAGCGCCGGGATGTTAATCGCCCCGTCCCAGATAATCATGATTTGCTCCGGGCTGTTTTTGGCGATGTTGTAATCCTTGCGGGACGAGTTGTAGAGAAAATCCCCTATCCCGTAAAACTCACCGTTGATATACAGCACGCAGGCGTACCCCTTCGGGCAGCCGATGGCACCGGTATCGATGGCGCTGGCCCCCAGCTTCCCCACGTAGCTGTTATCAATATCCCGGCGCGGCCAGCCGCTGCGGGTCGCCATCACCTTCTGCCACAGGTTGTAGCAGAGCACATTGCGCAGATGGGTCGAGTCAATCCAGTTCGCCTTGAAAATCCATTTGTCCTTCGGCACCACATCGCCGATTTTCAGGCTGACGCTTTCGGTATGTGCCGCGTCGGCAAACAGCTCAAATTTCATGTTCTTTTTCGGGTATCCCGCCGACGAGGCCCCCTGAACCTTGAAGGACACGTATGCCGTGAACACCTCCCCGTCGACGTCCACCTTTAAGGTGCCGTTAACCGGGTTATCCTTGCTGGTCGGCGCGCCGCTGTCGGAGGTCACGTCCAGGCGAATCAGACCGCGCGGCTCACCGAAGGCAAACACGCCCGGATATTTCGCCTGCGCCTCCCGGTTTCCCGTGCCGGTGCCTGCCGCTGAGGGGTCGAAGCCGTCGAGCGGGAGCAGCTGACGGGCCAGCACCTGGAAGGCATAGAGGTTACTCAGTTGATGACTTTCCACCTCCTCGGGGGTGGCCTCCACCAGAGCCAGCGCCCGCATACCGGACTGAAACGCCAGCATCAGCGCCTGAATCTGGTCTGACTGGCTTTTTTGCGAGGCGGCCATGCTGGTCACCTGCGCGGCCATCTCATCGAGACCGAGCTGCATCAGGGCGGCCGTCAGCGACTGGAGACCGGACTGCAACGCGGTCAGGCCATTCAGCGCCGCGCCGGTGTCCTGCTCCAGTTGCTGGCGCAGGGACGTAATCGCCTGCTGACTTGCCAGCGCATTCAGCCGGTTCGCCTGGCCGTTGCGCTTCTGGTAATAGATAAAGGCCAGCAGTTGCCCCTCACTGTCAGGCACCACCACGCGAAAGAGTTTCCCCTCCGGCGTACCGGCAAGCCCCGCAAGGGTGCCGTCCGGGTCATCCTGGGTCATGAAGAAGGTGTAATCCCGGTAGTCCTGCAGCGACTCAACGGCGGTTTTTAAATAGCGGGTACGGTTCGCCAGCTGCCGGGCCTGTTTGTTTGACGGGCCATAAATCCCGCCCTCCACCCGGTCTTCACGCGCCAGCAGGTAAACCTCATCTTCCCATTTCGTCTGTTCGTTAATTGCACTCATGTTATTCTCCTGCGTAAACGCCACGGCCATCGTGAAAAGTGCGCCCGTCATAGCGATGAGGGTCTTCCCCGCGCTGATTTTCGGTATAGGTGACCGACCCGGAATGGAACCCGCCGCCGTCGTAACGGGCGGCCTCATCCGGCGTATATTCCGGCGGATACACGCTGATAACCTCCCCGCCGCACGAAGCCGCGCCGGTATACACCGGACCGGTGGTCCCCGCTGACAGTGACAGGCGGGCAATATGGCGGCTGACCGGTCGCGCATCGCCAATAATCCGTTCCAGCTCCTTAATCATCGTCTCGGTAATACCGATATCATTCAGGTCAATCTCAAGGCGGAATGTCCCGGCGGGGTCGGCCACCTCCCACCACTCCTGTAACGTCATGCTGTAGCCGAGGTTTTCAATCACCCGGCGAACCGCCGCCACCGTCCCCTTACGTTGGTGGATCCAGAACGCATCGCTGACCGCCTGGCGCTTTTCCCTCTCTGACCAGGTTTCCTCCCAGCGGTCGACGGAAAACGCCCACGCCAGATACGGCAGGAACCTCACCGGGCATTTCCACGGATCCCACAGGTCACGCAAGGGGACATTCAGGTCACTGATGACGGCACACGCGGCGGCAGCGCGCTGTTCCAGCTGTGATGACCCGGTCGCCATCAGTGAATTACTCATCCGAGCCCCCAATCACCACGCGGGTGTCGGTGCAGTACGCGGCCTGAGTTTTATCGAGCACCACATCCGCCCGTGGCTGAAGCAGCTCAACGCGCTGGACACCCTGCACATGCAGTGCGGCGTATATCGCTGACATCCGGATGTCACGACCGAGGCGGCGCTGCTCAGTGATATAGGCAGTTAACTGTGTTCTGGCGGCGGCCAGAATGGGCTCAGTCGCCGGACCTGGGTACACGTACAGCACGGCGTCGACCGCATAAGGGATAATCTCAGCCGAGACGACTGTCAGACGGTCACCGACCGGGCGTACCGTCTCATCATTCAGCGCCGTACTGACGGCCAGCAGCAAATCATTCGATGCCGTGCCGTCACCTTCCCGCGACAACACCGCGACAGTGACTTCTGCGGGGGCGGGACTGTTCGCCGAGGCATCCGCCACACGACCATCGGCGCTCATGGCGTGAAATTCATAGGCACCGGCTGGCCCGGCAACGCTCATGCCTTCAAAGGCCGCCGGGATGCGCTGACGTAAATCGCTGTCGGACTCCATGACCGCCGCCACCGGCGGGATTTGGGTGTCGTCTGCGGCGGTGATGACCAGGCGCTCAACGTTATTATTTGCCGCAAGCTGGTCGAGGTCGTTTTTAATGGCATAGGCCACCATGCCGGCCTGTGCCGCCTCGTTAATACGCTGGCGTAAAATCACCTCCCGGTAGGCATTCTCTTCCAGATATTTCACCAGTGGCTCTGACTCCAGCGTCAGCGCTCTGGCGACCGCCTCCTGCTCATCCTCCGGGTAGAGCGAAACCAGCGTAGCCTTACGCTCTGCGAGGATGGTTTCAAAATCCAGCGTTTCCACCACATCTGGCGCGGGGAGCTGGCTCAGGTCGATAACTGCCATAGATTCAACTCACAGGAATGGTTAAGGAAAGGCTCTCGCCGGTATCGGTGATTTGTCCGGTCACCTCGACGCCCATCTGCCCGTCAAACTGGCGCGCGGTAGTGATACCGGTCAGCCTGACACGAGGCTCCCATTTGAGGATCGCCATGTAGCACGCCGCCATAATTTGCAGCTCAAGCGCCGGGGTCTGGGGCTGGTCAATCATCTGCGACAACAGCGAGCCGTACTCACGACGCATGACGCGGGAACCAACGGGCGTGCGCAGAATATCCCCGATGCTCTGGCTGATATGGTCCACGTCTGCAATGCGCTCGCCGGTCGCGCGGTTCATACCAAGGTAACGGGCGGTCATCGGGTCCCCTCCGTCCATTCATCGCCGCGCCTGATGCCGCCGTGACCGTGTTTATCCACCTGAACACCATTGGAAGTGAAAGCACCGCCGCTGTGCTCGATATCGCCGGACATCTTTCCGCCCTGCTTCACCTCGAGTGTGCCGGTCGTCAGCTTGTTGGTGCAGACCACCTCCGGCGTATCGAGGGTGACGCGGGTGGAGGCTTTGACCAGCACCACCGGCACGCTGACGGCAACCGAACCGGATGCGGTCACATCGGCCGTTTTAATGCCGGTGACGGTCAGCGCGCCGGTTTCCGGCTCATAACTCATGACAGCACCGTCGGGAAACTCAACGTGCCAGGCATCCGCCGAGGCCGAGGGTGCGGGGTTGTCGTCGGAATAAATGCCCGGCAGCACAAAGGCAGTGTCGAGTTCACCGCCCACGGCCAGAATCATCACCTGTTCACCAACAGAGGGGGCCCACCAGGTGCGCGAGCGCCCGGCGCGGTGGGTTAACCACTGGAGCCAGTCGGTATAAATGCCGCCGGTCTGCACGCGACAGCGCCCGGCGTCGAGGTCAGTTTCGACGACGATGCCGGTGCGAACTATGTTGCGAACTAAACGCAAAATCTCATTGAGTTGACTAATCATGTTGGCATAATAAAAGTAATAGATAGTGAAAAGTACTTAACACTGTTTTGTTACGCACCACACAACCCAACAAGAAGGGAAAAGCATGGATACTAATTTTTTTAGTCATGAGCAAACCACTAGCGCAATTAATAAATTTTTAAATGAATTAGAAAAATATGGTAGTGAGACTAACTTTCAGAAAGATAGAAACAATCTTACAGAATCAATTTTAAAAAACTTCATTGGCAACCCAACATTTTGGCTTGAAAGCTCAACCTATAACACAAAAAATAGCGGGGGCTATCTTTTGGAAGCCTTGGGCGACCGCCCCATCAATGATGAGAATATCAACCTAGTGTTTTCCATATGTTACGAATTTATTCTTGAAGCTTATATTTTATCAAATCAAATAGAAGAAACTTTCAGTCTATCAAAGAGAGTTAAAGACTTTGGAATATATAGACACAGTGAATTTGACGAAAAAAGCAAAATACTTATAGACTTCACCCTTAGGGAAATGCCTATAAGGATGCTGAAAACCTTCATTAACAGCAACGAGATTCAACCCTATAAAAACATAACAACCAATCTAAAGGACGCAAAAGAATTTAATAATAGCTGGCAGAGTGACTTTAACTCAAAAAAAGATGCGGTAGATAGAATTAAAGGTGAGCTAGACAAATATTACACCAGTGCCAATTTCACATTACTACACGAAGGATTTAACAATCTTAGCAATAAAAAAAATAGAGATATATTCTGGACCAGAACCTTGCTGTTTATACTATCACTACTAATTCTCACACCTCTTATTTACGAGATTTACTATACTCATACTTCAGCCGAGCCCATTAACTTAACAGCAGCATTACCATCTTTAATTCCAGTTATGTCGATCACAATAATATTTATTTATTTTTTCAGGGTGGCCTTATCAAACTACAATTCACTGCGCGCACAAATCATACAACTTGAATTAAGAAAGAGTTTAATCCAATTCATTCAGGACTATCCCAAACATGCAAAAGAAATTAGCAACGGAAACCCTGACACATTAAAGAAATTTGAAGACATTATCTTTTCAAATATTATGACTAGCGATGACAGAATACCACCAACCTTTGATGGAGTAGAACAAATAGCGAACCTCATCAAAACCATAAAAGCATCCTAATCAAATGCAAAAGCATTCATTTAAATAAAAATGAATGCTCAACCCCTTAGCTATGAAAATTTATATAACCAACCACTCTGGCCTCAATGAATTCTCTATCATAAACCGAGATACCCAATAATCTACGTGATGGATAATCCACAAAATTACTATTCCTAGTCGGTGCATCCTTCAGCCCGAGCTGATGCACACGGGCGATACGCTGCACTTTCCCGGTAAATTCCACAACCGCAGCGCTGTCGTTGCCGCTCGCTTTCATATAGCGGTTGGTACGCAGTTTCACGAACATCTCGCGCTTAATCCGGCCTTTCTTTGCCCTGACGGGCTGGCGCTTACGCGGGGCAAAGGGCGAACCGTCCGGCGCTTTCTGCGATTTAATGCGCTGCTGTTGCCGCTGGCGCAGTTTCTTCGCAATGTCGGCGGTCATCCGACGCCGCCCGGCAGGGGAAAGCGCCGCTATCAACCCGGCGAGCTTGTCCTCAAAGGGTTTGAAGTCATTCATCCCATTTACTCACCCGTTCGCCATTACTCCACATCTCGACAGGCCGCGTCACCGGCCCCGGCGGTGGCGGCTCCGGGATGTTCTCAACATGCAGCGCGCCGTCGGCCTCTTTGACCAGCGTGCGCTCGGTCAGCAACAGGCTGATGCTGACATCGAGGCTGCTGTCATTATTGATATCGGCATACCAGACAAAGCCCTTTTTTCTCCCTTCCTCGGTTGTCATGATGTCCGGCTGATTGACGCGCAGCCAGGCCATAACCGGCACAAACAGCAGGTCAATATCGTCGGTAAAATCCGTGACCACGACGTTGAGCGTGTACCGCTTTTCAAATGACAGTGAGCGCGCCAGCGTCGCCGTGTTGTTCCCGTTATCGATAAAGATGCGCAGCATATCGGGGTTGGTACGCAGTGCCGGCACCGCATCAGTTAAGGCTTTTCGCAGACTGTTGGGCTTTTGCATCGGTTTCATCCTGGCATTGTTTAACCGTATCGACCTGGATTGCGCAGCTTTTCAGGGCGTTTTCGAGCTGGCGTATATCCGCACTCAGGTCGCCATTACTCAGCGGGTCGCTGCCAGGCATCGGGCAGGGGCTGACCTTCGGGCAGGCGTTGTAAACAATCACCGGCGGCGGCGTTGGTGCAGGCGGCGCGCTGGTGCAACCGGCGCACAGCATCAGGTAAATCAGCGCGATACCAGCGGCGAAACACGTCATTTTCATTGAGTAACCTCGTGATAGTTTGTTCACGCCTGAAAGCCAGCAGGTTAGCCGCCGTGAGCTTATCCCTCATGGCGACCTGCGCCCGCTCTTTGCGCTGCGACTGCTCTGCGGCAACGTTGAGCTGATTTTTCAGCATGGTGATTGTCGTTTTGTGTTCACTGGCGACCCGGTTCGCACGCTCAAATGAGGTGCGCAGATTGCTGTTATCGTGGCGCATCCACAACAGACCCGCACAGGCCAGCGCCAGCAGGATAATAACTATTTTCATGCGGATACCCCTCCGGCCCTGCGCCACACGGCGACCAGTTTGTCGAGGCTGTGCTCACGCTGACCATACCCCGCGCCCGGCAATGATGCCCAGATGTTGCGACAGCGGGAAATGGCGCGTTCAATGCGCCCCTGTTGCAGGTCTTCCAGCGCGCCGCGCTCACGAATCAGCTGAATAGCGAGCCTGTCCTGTGATGCCGGGCTGAAATCCGGCAAAGCAAGCTGCTTTTTATAATGCGGCCAGAACAGGTAAAGCTGCTGGTAACGCCCGGATGCCGTGGATTTTTCCCCGCGACGATTAAAGACCTTCGCCGGGCGCCCACCGGCAAATGGATGTTCACGATAATCGGTAAAAATCTCTGGCCTGCCATCGAAGCCGGTGACAATGACATCGTACCCATTGTTTCTGGTCAGCGGGTGCGTCGCCGTCCCCTCTGAAAACGCCAGCGTGTCGAGGAATGCCGCGACGTTGGGGTGTGTCTTAATGACCGCCATCGCTTTCCCCTTTTTTAATCCTGCGCTGGATCGCAATCTCCACCGCCTGATAACCGGCGATACCCAGCATGGAGCCAAATCCGCACACGGCGGCGGGCGGCAGGTCGGGAAACTGCACCAGGGCCACCCCGGCCACCATTGAGACAAAGCCGCCCAGCAACATGCGACCAATAAAAAGCCGGGCGGTGATGGGCTCGCCACCGGCCAGCACTTTACCGACGACAATCAGCACGCCGATAACAAAGAGGGACAGGACGCTTTTTTCACCTTCCGTCATGTGTTTACTCCCAGAGATTAATTGTTTCAGTTACGGGGGATGACTGGACGTCGGGCAATTCGACCACCGTGCCATGTGGCAGCACAGCGCCGAGTTCGGCCAGCCCCGGATTGGCGGCCAACACCGACTCGAAGACCCCCTCAGTACGCCCGTAATAGCGGGCGCAAATCATGTCGAGCGTGTCGCCCTGTTGCGCGATGGCCTGCATCAGATTTGGCTCACGATGCAGCGGGGTTTGTCCTGGACGCGTGATACGGCCCAGCGCATGTCCCGCCACAGCTCGTCGACCGTGGTGTCGATACTGTCTGCCTTTTTATCGCCTCTGGCGCTGGCATCCACGCCGCGATAACGCTCGTAGAGCGTGGCGGTCGCCATCGAAGTTATGGCGCGCAGGTAATAGAAAATGCGCACGCTCTCGCCGTCGAGGTCGTCAGCCGGTACGTCGGCCAGCTTGCTAAAACCCCAGGCAATCTGCTGTTCCCGCCACAAAAACAGCTCGGCATTGGTTTCGGCGATGCCGGTTTTGATGGCCTCACGCAGCCGGGCCGGGGCAACAGTCTGCTCAAGACGCATCCCTTCACGCACGCGTTTCGGGTCGATGTCAGGAAAGAAAAAGGTATTTTTAACCACCGGCTCATCGCTGGCAGGCGGCGGGATAACCACCATGCCCCCCAACTGCGGCTCATCGTTCTTTTTAATAATCAGCGTCGTCATGACTACCTCTGAATAGGTGGGCGGTGGACGCCGGTCTCAGGTCGGGTAAAACACCCTCATCGACCGGCGTGCCGCCCTGGCGCGGGGCGCATTCTGTTAACCGGGATTCTTTTTCGGTCGGCCACGTTTAGCCGGTGCCGTGGTTTTCACGGCGCGAGGCGCTCTTACCGGGGCTTTAACGACCGTTGCCGGTTTGGGCTTCAGCTCACGCTCAAGCCGTTCAATGTCTTTTTTAACGCCTGCCTGACAATCGAGCTGCATCGCGCGTTTGAGGTGAGCCAGCGCGTCGGCGGGCTGTTTGTTATCCCGCAACACCTGGCCGGCGATTTTGTGCAGTTTTGCGCGCACTTCGTCCGGCATATCGGCGGCGGCGGTCAACGCCAGCGTGTCGAGCAACTGGCTGATGACGACAGGTTCACCGGCGGCATGGGCGCGCATAGCGGCGAGCGCCACCTCTTCGGTAAACATGTACTGCGGCGGGCGGCGGTGTTTGCCAGGCATGGTCAGACCGTACTTAAACGCGTAGCGGGCAATATCCATCGCGCCGCCGATATCGCCGACATCAAGACGCCATAGCATGACGGTCATCACGATGTCATCCTGCGCGCCTTTGCCCTGTTCCAGCACGCCACTGATCCACGGCAGATAGAACGGTAGCAACTCGCGCTTTTTCCTGGCTTTCAGCTCTTTACCAAAGATGGCTTTTAACGTGCGTTGGTCTGCGGCCAGCTTAACCAGCATCTGCTCGTAGGCAGTGGCATGCCGCAGCGGGTTATTTTCCCGCTGCGCGGTTTCAATGGCCGAGACCCGCATCATGTGACGCTGTGCGGGGCTCGTCATCGGTTAGCCCTCCGGTTGCGCAGCAGAGAAATCGCCCAGCTTGATATTTTCGATGAAGCACCCGGCAGCGTAGGTTTCGACCACGTAATCGATGTTCATTGATTCGTAGTTTTCCACCTGGTCGAGTCTCGGGTTTTCGATGATGGAGCGGCGGTGGCTTTCGTCCATGAAATAGATGGACAGGTTATCCAGGCGCGTCACCATAATCGCGTTCGGCGGGAAATACGGCACACGCACGGCAGGCAGGTTGCCGATACGTTTCTGGCTGATGATGATGTCAGCCGCGAGCGCTTCGCTGTTCGGCTGGTCTTTGTTGACGATAGGGAAATATTTGTCGGCCAGCAGTTTACGCCCCACAATCGCGACAAGCTCCGAATCCTCCTGATAAATCTCATCAATCAGGTTGTCGGTGGCATCCATGACCAGCGCATCAAGGTTAACGTAATCGCCGTTTTTACCGACGCGGATAACAGCGGAAACCACTTTCCCTTCCTCGTCGACGATTTTGCTCATCACGCGGGTCGGCGCTTCATTGCGGTATTTCTGCGGCCAGCCCACGGCGACATCCTGCAACATCGGATGGGCTTTGCGGTCAGAGGTTTCGGCACGCTCAACGCCGTTGAACCCGGCCATGATGAAATCAAGCGCCTGTCGCTGGATGATGGCATCGCGAATACGGCGCTGGAAGTCCTGGAAGCGCGCCCACAAATCCAGCTTTTTATATTTGAAATGGAAGTCAAAGTTGACCTGATCGCATTCGTACTTTCTGGACTCCAGCGCGGTAAAGTCGGCGGTTTTACGCTCCTTGCCGCTGTTGGTGTCGGTGGTGCTGGCGATGGTGCCATTGACGCCGACGCCAATTTTTTCCCCCTTCAGCTCATCCACCGGCACGATATTAATTTTCTGCAAAAAGGCCGAGGACATCTGCACGGTGTTCATCATGGTTTGCGTGACGGACGGCTCGACGGAGAATTTTTTACTCACATCGTCCGGGTCAATGCCGTTCAGCTCGGCAACGCGGGACAGATAGCCATTGAATTTAAAACGGGTTTCCTGACGCATAGTCTTTCCTGTTGGGTTAAATCGGGTTGTCTGACCGGGCTGGTCTGTCGCCCGGCGATAAATTCACGACCGTTTAGCAGTCGGTCAGCAGCTCATCGCCACCGCCACCGGTGGAGAGCTTGCGACGTGGCTGCGTGGTGCTTTCGGTGTTATCCAGCGACGTTTTTAACTGGCTGAATGCCTGGCGGGTCTGGTCGGCTTTACTGGTGACGTCCTGTTTCAGTGTCGCAAAGGCATTTTCCAGTTCGGCAAGACGTTGCCCGGTAGCGGTGAGGTTTTCCTGCACATGCTCACTGACGGTCGTCACGGCTTCATGCACATCCTGAAAACGGGCATCATCACTGGCTTGTTTGCGGCTGAAAATCGTCTTCACCTTGTCGCTCAGGGCGGTAAAGACATTTTCCGGCAGGTCTTCGAACTCCAGCTCGGCGAGGGTGGCAACAGAAATCAGGTTGCCCGGTGCGGCTTTGAAGCGGTTAAGGGGGTTGAATTTGGCCCCCCGGCAAAATTCGAGGTATTCAGTGCCGAGGCTGGCCGGGTCATCGGTCACGGCGAGGCCGACCAGGTAGCATTTGCCGCTATTGGCAAAATTCGGCTGGATTTCCATGGAGGTGTAAACCTTCTGCAATTTTTTATTCATTGCGATCAGGTCATCGGTCGGGGTGATTTTAGCGAACAGCGCCAGCTTGCCTTTCAGTACCGAGTCGTCGTCAATTTTTTCAGACTTCAGCTCAACCACATCGCCGTAACGGCTGAACGGACCCTCAGGCAGGATGCCTTTCAGGTGTTCGAGGTTAATGCGGCAACCGTAGACGCGGGGGTCAAAGGTCTCAGCCATTTCCTGAATATCCGTCGCGCTGATAACGCGGCCGTCACAGGTATCGCCTTCGACGCCGATGCGAAACCATTTTGAAACTTTTTTTGCCATTGTCAGGAGTCCTGATGTCGGGTTAACGGGTCGGGGCTAGTTTCCCGACGTCGCCACTCTCCCGCCATCAGTCCCGGATGGCTTATCCCTCACACAACAGCACCTTAGCGATTCACATCCCCCGTTTCTTTAGCCTTGCCCTGTATCAATCACGGCGAGGCATCCATGACCATCACCACCGACACCACTTTGTTAAACGACCCGCGACGCCAGGCGGCCTTGCTGTACTGGCAGGGATTCTCCGTGCCGCAGATTGCCGACATGTTGCAGACCAAACGCCCCACGGTGCAAAGCTGGAAACAGCGCGACCACTGGGAGGACACGGCACCACTGAACCGGGTCGAAAGCACCCTGGAGGCCCGGCTGATTCAGCTTTATGCGAAACCCAGCCTGACGCCCCATGATTTCAAGGTCGCCGATTTTCTGGCCCGGCAGATGGAGCGCTTCGCGCGGATTAACCGCTATGGCCAGACCGGAAACGAGGCTGACCTGAATCCCCGCGTGGCCAACCGCAACAAAGGTGAACGTAAAAAGCCGACAAAGAACTTTTTCAGCGACGAGGCTATCGAAAAACTGGAAGAGATTTTTTTCGCGGAGTCTTTCGAATATCAGCTCCGCTGGCACCGCGCGGGGCTTGAGCACCGCATTCGCGACATCCTGAAATCACGCCAGATTGGGGCGACGTTCTACTTTTCCCGCGAGGCGCTGCTGCACGCGCTGAAAACCGGCCATAACCAGATTTTTCTGTCGGCGAGTAAAACGCAGGCGTATGTATTCCGCGAGTACATCATCCAGTTTGCCCGCCGGGTTGATGTTGAGCTGACCGGCGACCCGATTGTTATCGGCAACAACGGCGCAAAACTGATTTTTCTCGGCACCAACTCAAACACCGCGCAGAGTCATAACGGCGACCTGTATGTCGATGAAATTTTCTGGATCCCCAACTTCCAGAAACTGCGCAAAGTATCGTCGGGCATGGCCTCACAAAGCCACCTGCGTAGCACCTATTTTTCAACACCGTCCACCCTGGCGCACGGCGCTTACCCGTTCTGGTCCGGGGAATTATTTAACCGTGGCCGCGCCCGCGTCAGTGAACGCGTCGACATCGATATCAGTCATGATGCCCTCGCCGCTGGCGTGGCATGTCCTGACGGCCAGTGGCGGCAGATTGTCACCATTGAGGATGCGCTCGCCGGGGGCTGTACGCTGTTTAACCTTGAGCAACTCCGGCAGGAAAACAGCGTCGACGACTTCCGTAACCTGTTTATGTGCGAGTTCGTTGACGACAAGGCGTCGGTGTTCCCGTTCGAGGATTTGCAACGCTGCATGGTCGACAGTCTGGAAGAATGGGAGGACTTTGCGCCGTTCGCCGACAATCCGTTCGGCTCCCGCCCGGTGTGGGTGGGATACGACCCCTCGCACAGCGGCGACAGTGCCGGGTGCGTGGTGCTCGCGCCGCCGGTTGTCGCCGGTGGCAAGTTCCGCATTCTGGAGCGTCACCAGTGGAAAGGGATGGACTTTGCAACGCAGGCCGAATCCATTCGCCAGCTCACCGAAAAATACAACGTCGAGTACATCGGTATCGATGCGACCGGACTCGGTATTGGCGTCTTCCAGCTGGTTCGCTCGTTTTATCCCGCAGCCCGCGATATCCGCTACACGCCGGAAATGAAAACCGCGATGGTGCTGAAGGCAAAAGACGTTATTCGCCGCGGCTGTCTCGAATATGACGTCAGCGCCACCGACATCACCACCTCGTTTATGGCAATCCGCAAAACCATGACCAGCAGCGGGCGCAGTGCCACCTATGAGGCCAGCCGTACCGAGGAGGCCAGTCACGCGGACGTTGCCTGGGCGACCATGCACGCGCTATTAAACGAACCGCTCACCGCTGGCAGCGGCCAGGCAACATCTTCCATTCTGGAGTTCAACTGATGAGTAAATACAAAGGCCGCAAGCCACAGCCCCAAAAGCGCCCGCGCAACATGAAAGACAGCGGGCCCCAAAAAATGGAGGCGTTTACCTTTGGTGAACCGAGCGCCGTGCTCGACCGCCGCGATATTCTGGATTACGTGGAATGCGTCAATAATGGCCGGTGGTTCGAACCACCGGTCAGCTTTAACGGGCTGGCGAAAAGCCTGCGCGCCGCCGTTCATCACAGCTCGCCGATTTACGTTAAGCGCAACATTCTGGCCTCAACGTTTATTCCGCACCCGCTACTGTCACAACAGGACTTTAGCCGCTTCGCGCTTGATTTTCTGGTGTTTGGCAACGCGTTTTTAGAGCTTCGAAAGAGTGTCACCGGTCGCCCTCTGAAGCTGGAAGCGTCACCGGCAAAATACACGCGACGTGGTATTGAAGATGATGTCTATTGGTGGGTGCCGTCATTTGACCAGCCGCACCCGTTCGCGCCGGGAGCCGTATTCCACCTACTGGAGCCAGACATCAACCAGGAGCTGTACGGCATGCCGGAATATCTCAGCGCGCTAAACTCCGCCTGGCTGAATGAAGCGGCGACGCTCTTCCGTCGCAAGTATTACCAGAACGGGGCTCATGCGGGTTACATCATGTATGTGACGGACGCCGCGCAAAGCAGTAGCGATGTTGAGGCGTTGCGCGATGCGATGCGCAGTTCGAAGGGGCTAGGCAACTTCAAAAATCTGTTTTTCTACGCACCGCACGGAAAACCGGACGGCATAAAAATTGTCCCGCTCAGTGAGGTGGCAACGAAAGACGATTTCTTCAATATCAAAAAAGTCAGCGCCGCCGACCTGCTCGACGCTCACCGCATCCCGTTCCAGCTGATGGGCGGCAAGCCGGAAAACGTCGGTTCGCTCGGCGATATCGAGAAGGTGGCAAAGGTGTTTGTCCGTAACGAGCTCATCCCGCTACAAGACCGGATGCGCGAGGTCAACGCGTGGGCCGGTCAGGAGGTGATCCGGTTCAAAAGTTACACCCTCGACACCGAAAGTGACTGATTTCCGCCGCCTCCGGGCGGCTTTTTCTCACCCCCACCCCTGACCGCCTCAGAAGCCCGCCACTCCCTCAAATACCACCGCACCACCCACAGACGCCCTCGCGAACCCGCGCGGCATAGCGACGCGCTCAGGCTGCGAAAATAAATGCGCAAACGTACGCTGGCGCGCAGTGCTTTCCCCGCCTCGCCTGCCCGCTTCGTGGGTCGGATTTAATGCAGTTGCATTCATCGCCCACGCCGTATAAACACCAGAGTCGAGCGACAAAACCTGATTTAAAAAATGAATGCAAATTCATGCATCAAGCAAATGCATGACCTATTTAGAATTTAATGGTATTCAACAACACGCGAAATGCCACACACTTTGTTGAGATAGCAGAAACCTTACCTTTATCTTGTTTTCTGGTCTGAGTTTCAAAGTCATCACCGGTTATGATATCAAAAAGCTCATTGTGGAAACCCCTTAACTTTAACTCAATTTCTTTTCTTTTTAACCTGGACACCTGTGCAACATATATAGTTATAGTCGAATTTATTATATTCAAACTCGCTTTAATTCTCATTTCCTCTTCTAAAAGAGATTTAGCTGATTTTTTTGAATAACCTTTCAACCAATAACTTATTGCATCTGTACGTAATTCGTTAACTACATCTGAAATGCTCTCAAGCAGTTTGGTCTTAGCCTCTCTCTTGATAACAGAGTGCCAATGTATTTTATTATAAATAAATGCAGCAGTAGCAGCGCACGTTGTGCTTATCAAGGCAGTGATAAGCGAAGATGATACAAGAGGAGCCTTAGGCGGGTTTTGTATTGCATCAACAATATTCGAACTGGCAACTTCAATTATTGCACCAATATCTTTCACCGGATGATTGGAACTCAATACTTCAGAATCATCCGTCTTAACAATCAGTAAATTAGGTGAAAACTTGCTAGAGTTTTCACCTAAAATAAATATCGTATTATTCGGCAGTTGGCTCATATGGTTTTGAATTAAACTGTGCCTCTTTGATATATTGTTCTATTTTCTTTTTATAGAACTCGAAGTCAGGGTTGGTATATTTAATTTCAATTTTAGCAAGTAACTCATTTGCTTGCATGTATCCATATTTCACCATGCCCGCAAAGCCTTCCACTAAAAAAGACGAACCATATCCTTCGACATCATCATCGATGACTATCTGTAGTTTTTCCCCGGAGTGCAGCGAATTAAGACGATTCCGTAAAAAATCCTCTCTGAAACGCTCGCCACTTGCCGTCCCGTCGCTACGGTATCGGCCTCTAGGGACCTTTGAGAACTCTGAACCAATCTTCAATGTTTTCATGAGGCTAGCAACCAATTTAACAATCATAGCTTTGTACTCCATACTATCAGTGTACCACAAACAGGTAGAGTGAAGCTTACTGATTTTACCTCAGTTTTGTTATTGTGCTGTGAATATTTGTAAAGTCCTTTACCACTCATAATGGAAAGATAGCCTTCGCCTCTTTGCTTGATGAATTCCAACAAATCCTGCAGGCCTTTACCTCTATCTATCTCACCAGTACTTGAACGTTTAATTTCAACAGCCGCTTTTAATAATTGCTCATCTCTTTTACGCTCTGCCAGAGGTAACTTAGAAAGATAGCTCAATACTTTTTCATGGATTTTAGATTCAGGTAGTGAACCAGGAATGGTTATCCCCTGATCGTAAAAGACTACCTTTATAATTCTATTCTCACCATCATATGAAGCTGTCAAATACCATTTTTTATCATCTTCATGATATCCTTTATTGTCAGGATATGCATGATGAACAACATTTGTGATAGCTTCAGATAATCCACTATACAGAAAAGTCCATTTCCCTAAGTCCTCCCCAACGATACGTTTTATTTCTCTTTTCAAATGTTGAGTTTTTTCATCGTCATGCAAGTGGCCTTTCATATACTTTACAAAACTAATATTGCTTGGTTCTTTTTCTTTTTCAAGCTCGAAACTATCTTTATTATTAAATAAATCAAAAAAACCTAACTCATCGAATTGAGAAAGTATGTTTTTATCCCAAGATTTAACTTTCGGTCGCAAACGCTTCCTTACAGAGTCATCCCATTTTGATAACTCCGCCGTTAATACCAAAGCAGCAGAAGCAGAGATGTATCTTATCTTTGAAAAATCAACAAAACAAAGTCGGTAACATTGATTATTAAACATCCTACGCCCTGTAAGGTGTCTTATCGTTTGTATCGCCTGCATTGTTCTATGATAATTGTTTGAAAAATTCATTACTGTTGGTAATGTAAGAAAAAGATCTCTATTTCTCTTGATTTCACAATCCAATCCACTTTTGATTTGGGCAGTGATCCAACGATTAATTTTAGATGCTTTTGAAATAGGGGTAATTTTGGCGCGACCAGCCTCCAAGATATCTCTTCCTGTGCGATGTAAATAAGCACGTAAGATATCCCTCTCTCTCTCTCTTTTGGTTATTTTTTTCATTTCGCCCCCTCAGGAAATCGTCGCATTTAACAACGTTTTCGCACCTTTTTCAATTGGTTGTATCAAATTTTGTAGATAGTACGGAACTAAACTTTTTTCGCTATAGCTCGCACTATTACGCTCCCAAGAACTCCAAGTCAAGTTGGATAATTTATTGTTTATCCTTAAAAATTTATTTGCTCCCCCATAAACCAAGTTCTGAAGTGCCCAAGACTGCCTAGTATAGCTACTAGTTGCATCAGTTTGTAACGAATGAGCGCAGCAGCTAGTGTTCTGCTTTGTTCATCTGGATCGAAGGCGCATCAAAATACGAGTTCAACTTATGATTTTCCTATATCTTTAATCCTCAGAAAAGACAACCCCATGCTATAAAACATAGGGTCTAGGCTTGCACACTTTTCAGGAACTAACGCCAGTTCTCGTCTTCCCACACTTCCTGAAGGATACCGTCCAACGCTTCTCGGTCTGACTCCTGGTCGAACCCAACCAGCTCTACTCCTGTCATTGACCCTTTTTTTACCGTCACTCTCGTTGATGGGAAAATTGATTGTACGCGTCGAGTCAACTCGCACTGAAAAGCATCGACAACCTGCTGCCCAATTTTTTGGTCTTTATCCAACGTGATGTTAACCCTCACTTCATCGCTTTTTTTTAATCTTTGTTCAACAGGAGTGGGAGCGAAAACAACTGAAAAAGATTTGTTTTTCATCAAGTTCCCTCTCGCAATTTCCGCAATTAAATTCAAAGCAATTTCACGATCTCTTTCCTGACAAACACCCTCTGTCGTCAGACGCGCAATCATCTCGACCCGTTCAATCATGACTTGCTCGTTTAACTCTCTATCCACACAACCTCCAATACGAAATACTGTATAAATAAACAGTATCACGTGTCGGTAAAAAGATGAAAGAAAAACTTACGCCACAGAATGACGTATGTGCATGATATGGATATGAATTAGTTACAGTCTCAACTTAGTAACAGACGCTAACCCCGCGACTCGATTTAGGATTTGTCTGGCCTGCGCCTGGTGCGACGGTGCTGCCGGGAAAATATCACCGGTTGCTGAACCACGGCACCATTTGCCGTTTATGCAACTTTTGCCACCAGTCATCAGGTGCAGGGCCTCCCCCCGGCTGATGGTTTCGCCGGTCGTGAGCTGAATCTCGTCTATTGTCCTGTCAATGGCTGCGCTTTGTTTATCCGTTCCGTGGACAAAATCACGCCGGGTGGCCCGTTTTTTGTCCCTGAGTCTGGTCGTTAGCTTCCGCTTTTCACTTCGACTCAACGGTTTGGATAAATCCAGCTCCGGCGGATCGCTTTCGCTTCCCGTACAGTTATTGACAGAACTCCGAGAGGGCGCAGGAGCGCCCTTAACGTCAACGGCCAAATCAACGGCACGCTTCGGCACAATTTTCCACTGCGTTAGCCGGGTTAAAATCGGGGTGTCAGCGCCGACAGCGGAATCGTACACGCCACGAATGCAGACAGTTTCCTCGCCATACTGGTTAAACTCGGCCCGCGGTTCATATAGCGTGCGCACCTGTAAATCATCGCGACGGACAAACGGGCCTCCCTGCGCATTAACGTAACCAGCCCAGTCACCGGCGTCAGCGGCATCATGAACTGCGGCAAACTCAACGCTTAAACCGTGCGCGGTCTCGGTATCAGCGAGACGACGTAACTCACGATATACCGTCACCGGCGCGCCACCGATAAACTGAAATTGACGAATGTGCCAGCGCGCCGCCCATGCTGCTACGGCAGGAGCTGTATCTTTCAGCAGCTCACCGCTTTCGTCATCGGTTTCACCATCAAGAGCATAGCCGTCGATATTTTTTGAAATGTATTTAGCAACATAGCCGGTTGCGCTGCCCTTTTCCGGGTCAATGGCCTCAGCATGAAAGCGCGCTTTTTTTGCTTTATCGCTTCTCAGTTCGTGGCGGTCTTCCTCCCACGCATAATCACGGATGATAAGGCGCACGCGCTCGACGTCTTCCGGCAACATGAACATAAGCATGTGCCAGTGCGGCGTTCCGTCGTGATGAGGCTCGGCAACACGTATGCCGAAAATGCGGATTTCTTCCCGATGCAGCTTGGCGCGAATGCGCGCCCAAATGCCGGTTAGATAGTTCTGCGTGTTCGACGGGCTGGCTCCGTTCCATTTGCTGTTACGGTATCCCGCTTTAGTAGTTGCGTGATATTTAGACGGTGCAGTCAGGGTGTAAAACTCCCCGACATAACCGAGCTCATTACAGATATTTTCAAACCCACGAATGCGAGTCATCAGCTCACACCGGCGTATTGCTGGGTTAGCGACTGAGCCGTCATATTTTTCTATCAGGCTGATGCGGTTGCCGTCTTCGTCTTCGAGATCCAGTCCCTTGAGAAATTCGCGCGTGCGGCGCTTCTGCTCGCGCCAGTCAGTCACGCAGTTTTTACTCGCGTAGGCGTGTCGTTTCTTGCTGACGTTGCCAACTGCAATTTGTAGATGTTCGCACCATGCCGACGCGACACGACGCAGACGACTACGCCACCATGACTCAGTAAACATACGGATTGCTGCGGGGGCGATATCATCTTTGTTGAAGTATTTATTTGTCACGCGATCCCAATGAGGAGGGGTGACATTGAATTGCAGAGAAATAAAACCAGCATGCATGTACCAGGTGTATAGCGTTTTGAGCTCACCAAAACCTGAATCATCAATATTTGCCAGCTCAGAACGAATGAAATTAGCAATGTCACCGGCCAGCAGGTCAATATCGGCACGCGACATATCCGGGAGGCGGTTATATCTGGCGACCATATTGACCATACGTGACGCCAGATATTGCATAAGCTGGGTATCAAAATGACCACCAAAAACAGTGACTGATACATTGCTGTTGATACCCGCGCCCTCGTATTTTTTTGCGACCAGTTCAAGACGTGGCAATGCCTTTTTACAGAAGCTGATTAAAAAGGCATTCGCTCGTTGACTGCCCTGATTTTGCTCCAGTACTGCAGCAGTGCGATAAACATCAAAACGCACGCACTCAGGCTGGAGAGAAAGCACCTTTCTCGCATGCAGCAAAGCCGCGAACATACGATCGCGGCGATGCTGTTGGTCATAGGTAAGATATGGGCTGGCTATTGCCGACCGTGGAGCATTCCACGGAAAAGCGAATTGAACAGCCAATTCATACCCCCCGATAGTGTTTTAATTTAAGCTCGGCAATTTGCTGGCAGGTCACGCAAAAGGTCACGCCCGGAATCGCAATACGGCGAGCTTCCGGGATTGGTGCGTCACATTCCTCACAGAGAAAGCGGGAAGGTGCAGCGATACGGCTGCGCGCGTTGTTGATGTGGCGTTCGCGGTCTTCTTGCTCGCGCAGTTGTGCTAAATCCATTGCGTCGGCCATTAGTGGATCTCCATAGCCTGATGGCGGTAAATTTCGCTTTCCTGCAACAACAGCTCCAGCGCCTCGTTAATGTCGAGTTGGTTGGTTTTAATGTGGTTAGCGAGGTTAACCATACGGCTTGCCATAACTTCCGCGCGCGCGGCGCTCTTGCATCCGCGCGTCCGTCAGCAACTGGTTAAGACCAGACTTATCTACTGTGGTTTTAGTGGTACGAGTTGCGGTATTACACATAATTGACTCTCCTGATTTCGGGCAATAAGAAGCCCGGCGGGTTTACGCCATTAATTACGAGTTTATTTAATTAGCTAAAAAGCATTCATGGATGGAAATATGCCGTGGTAAAATCCCACCCCAGCGGGAAATTTTATTCATTGACGCAATAATTAGCTTGCGGCGATCCATGTCAAAATATTCATATGGCTTACCGACTTCATCAGAGCGAAACACGCCCGGGCTATTTCGGTTAGCAAGCGTTAAAACCACAAATTTAAAATCTTCATCAAGCTTATTGAAATTACGCAGGGCCTTATTTTCTGTTGCTTTCATTTTTTGATGAAACCGTGCAAAACACTCTTCGCCGGTCATGGTCTTCGGTTGCTCAGTAGAACAATCTACATTGCTAAAAAGCTTGCTCGCCTGGGTGTCATGAGCTGAAATTCTTTCGTTCATTTTGCCCCCATTAATGCATTTAAAAGCCGCTTAACCGCAGAGACTTTTTTTTCTGTTAAGCCGTTCAACAATTCGGACTGAGAGCTGCAAGGGTGCCAGCGCTGGCCGTCGCTATCCATTATCCAGCCGTGCCCGTAGTGCATAGATGGGCTACGTTTTTTGAGCAGAGAGGCGAATGACGGTTCGTTAGTCAACATAAGCACCTCAAATCAAACCGAATGACGCGCCGATGCCGCTGACGGTATCGACGACACTCGTCATTGCCGGGTTAGCCTGGAGCCGGGCCTGCAACGCCATTGCCGACAGGGACAGCATGCGGATACCCGCATTTACGCTCGCAATCATGTTTTGCTTACTGGCCGGGGTAAGACGGTCTCCTGAAACGGCACCGCTCGCCAGCTCGCCGAGTTCACTCATGGCGCGCATGACGTAGGATTGCAGTTTCTCTTTTGCCAGCTCGTTGACCGGCACGCATGGCAAACAATGGATCTGCGCCAGAAAACCATCGACGAGGGTCGAATCTTCGGTCAGGTCTGTCAGCGTCCAGATTTCGCGCGGCGTTAACTGGTGCGGCTGTTCCGGGTTTAGTTTGTTGTAAAGCGTATGCGGCTTGATACCGGCTTTATCCGCCAGTTCTTTCACGTTATGCGTGGCCGCGAATTTTCTGCATGCATCATCAAAGTGTGCATGTGACGAAATGCGAAAATCTAACATGCTGCATCCTTACAGTTCACATAAAGTGAATTAATCGCCGATGACGAGTTGAAAACGGGAATGCCCCAATGCCTTACGCATTTGATCCTCTTTCCAGCGTGCATAGTAGATACGAATCTGACCGCCAGCACGTTTACAGCCCTTACGGATAACGCGAGGTTCGATAGGTAAACGCGGATTATCTCCGGTAGTCCAGCGGCGCGCGGTGCGGTATGACACCCCCTCAAGTTCTGCAAACTGTTGCAGGGTAACGATGGGTGCAAGCACTTTGATGATTGCGATTTCAGAAGCCATGTTGCATGATTCCCTATTTGCCAAAGATTGCAATTAAAGGGCCATCGTTTGCCAACATAGGGCCATCAATTGCGTAGGTTTAGCCAAAATATACTTCCCAATTGAGAAGTAGTAAATAGGTTTTATCGATATGAGAATAGATTCTTTAGGATGGAGCAACGTTGATGTACTGGATCGCATCTGCGAGGCTTACGGATTTTCACAGAAAACTCAGCTCGCTAACCATTTCGATATTGCATCGAGCTCCCTCTCTAACAGATATACCCGAGGCGCTATTTCGTATGACTTTGCGGCACACTGCGCTCTTGAAACAGGGGCCAATCTGCAGTGGTTACTTACTGGAAAAGGGCAACCGTTCACATCTTCTGCGTCAGCCGAGGACACAATGAGCATTGAGTCATTCACATTAAGTGAAGAAATTCTCAAAAGTGATGGTTCTATTACAGTCGACGCTCATTTTTTCACAAAGCCGCTTACAGATGCGATGGCTATAAGAACGGAAGGAAAACTCCATTTCATTGATAAGCAGGCATCACTCTCTGACGGCCTTTGGCTGGTCGACATAGAGGGTGGAATTAGTATTCGAGAGCTAACAAAACTCCCGGGTAGAAAATTGCACGTTACTGGTGGAAAGGTTCCTTTTGAGTGCGGTATTGATGACATAAAGACGCTGGGTAGAGTAGTAGGTGTGTACAGTGAGGTTAATTGGTGACTGTCCGTAAAAACCCCGCTGGAGGTTGGATTTGCGAGCTTTATCCTAACGGGGCAAAAGGCAAACGTATCAGAAAAAAATTCGCCACCAAAGGTGAGGCGCTGGCCTTTGAACAATACACCTTACAAAATCCGTGGCAGGAGGAAAAGGAAGACAGGCGAACGCTAAAAGAATTGGTCGACGCATGGTATAGCGCTCATGGTATTACCTTGAGAGACGGACTAAAACGCCAGCTAGCTATGTACCATGCCTTTGAGTGTATGGGCGAACCACTCGCATGCGATTTCGATGCGCAGATGTTTTCCCGCTACCGGGAAAAACGGTTAAAAGGTGAGTATGCCCGTTCAAACAGAGTGAAAGAAGTATCGCCTCGCACGCTTAATCTTGAGCTGGCCTACTTCCGGGCAGTGTTCAATGAGCTAAACCGCCTCGGAGAATGGAAGGGGGAAAACCCACTGAAAAATATGCGCCCATTCCGCACGGAAGAAATGGAAATGGCTTGGCTAACTCACGACCAGATTTCGCTACTGCTTGGCGAGTGCAAACGGCATGACCACCATGATTTAGAAACCGTGGTAAGAATCTGTCTCGCCACTGGTGCTCGATGGTCAGAGGCTGAGAGTCTGAAAAAAAGCCAGCTCGCGAAATACAAAATCACTTACACCAACACAAAAGGCAGAAAAAACCGCACAGTTCCCATCAGCAAAGAGCTTTATGACTCCCTACCTGATGACAGAAAAGGTCGACTGTTTAGTGATTGTTATGGCGCATTCCGGTCTGCGCTGGAAAGGACAGGAATCGAACTACCTGCAGGGCAACTTACCCATGTATTACGTCACACCTTCGCTAGCCATTTTATGATGAATGGAGGGAATATATTGGTGCTACAGCGTGTGCTTGGCCATACAGATATAAAAATGACGATGCGGTACGCGCATTTCGCTCCGGATCACCTTGAAGATGCGGTAAAACTAAACCCATTATCAAATCTTAAATAATCACAAGGAAAAATCATGAAACTCAAAAGACTACAAACTTTGGATTTTATACAACGCTTCAGTAGACAATTAGAAACTGATTTTGAAAAAAACCTATTTAATTCATGTCTTCGGAATTACGCCTCGCATGGAAACCCATTAAGATTTCATAACTTCGCTTTTGTATTTAGAGAACTAATGAACCATATCATCGCTCGAAAGGCTCCATTGACAAAAGTAATGGAGGCACCATGGTATAAGAAGATCAGCGAAGTTAGAGATGTAACAAGAAAACAGCAGCTTAAGTATTGCGCACAATACAAATTGTCTGATGAATATTTGGGGGAAGAATTTTTAGAAATCCTAGATGAATCGTTAAAAGAGATGGAAGCAGGATATGTTTACCTAAACAAACATACCCATATAACGGAAAAGTACTTAACCCCCTCCCCTGTAGATTTTTTTAACACTGCAAGATATATAATTCAGACAGCAACACAAATTTTAGAGGCTATTGAAGATTGCAAAGATGAAATAATCTCTATTCTTAAAGACAAAATACATGATGCAGTTGACGATATGGCTACTAGTAGTCTTCCAGATGAATTGTCAATCATTGCAAATCATTCAAACATTGAATATGCAAGCGTAGAGGATTTTGAAATAGAATCCTTTGATGATGAGTTCATCAACATTCATGCCTCAGGGACTGTCAGTGTTACGCAAGAGTATGGCCCAAGTAATGACGCCCTAGTTCTTGACGAAGAGTATCCTTTCTCTGTACGAATGCGATCTCGTCTAGATTCACCAGAAACGCTTGAGATTCTTTCTAAAGACCTAGAGGTAGATACTTCGTCATGGTACGGGGAAGAAGAAGAAAATGATGATCATGAAATTACGGGTCAAAGCCAACGCCAAGCAATTTCCCCATTGCATAACTTTTATGGACTTGACGAAAATACCCCTTTTTAAAATGAGTTGGATAAGTGGCGATAAAGTGGCGGTAGGGATGGCTCAAATTGGCCCTTGATTGGTCATTAGTGGCCCATTATCCATATGATTTATAAAGCAACATATTGTTTTTCGGTTGTTTTGACAGGAACTCATAATCGCTTGGTCGTTGGTTCAAACCCAACAGGGGCCACCAGATATCAAGGGCTTACGTGCAAACGTAGGCCCTTTTCCTTTTCAGCCTTCCCTGAAGAGAACAGCGATCGGCAAACCACCGGCTTAACCTGGACCTGCGCTTATGCCGGCAGGCGCCGAAGACGCCCGCCGGGTATACCGCACTATTTCAGCCCAACGCTCAGGAGGTCGGTAATGCCATCATGTGGTACTTATTGCCATTGAAGTTAAAGAAACCGACGTCTTCGAACTGGTTTCGGGTATGAAACGCATACGAGCGCGGGTTCAGTACATTGACGAAAGTAACGATGACGGGATAACGCGGGGCGAACACCTTGCGCTGATACTCAAGCAGCAACTCGCCCACACCCTGACCACGATACTCTTCTGCGACGCAGATGGGGCCATACTGATATGAGCTAGCCGCATCCAGTTTTTTCCCCTGGTAGCGATATTCGTTGAGAATACTTGCCATGTATTTAAACATGGGCCAGGGGCTGAGAAATTGCCACGATCCGCCGAGCAGCAGGCCAATGACCTTGTCGCATGAACGATCAACAGCGATCACCACACCACTTTCGGCTGAACTCAGTTCACTTAATTGCTGCTCCGTCATATCGGTGGTGACAAATCCATTCGCCCGCTGCTCGCCTGCAAGATTTTTTGCATGATAGCGCTCCAGCAGTTGTTTCACCTCAGGGATGTCTGCATCTTGCGCCAGACGAATGACGATATTTTCATTGACCATTGCCATTTCATACTCCTGTAAAATATTTTACTGAAAGCGTCACCATCATCGCACCTACGGTGACAAACAGAACTTTGCGAATGATTTCACCATTGGTTTTAATGGCATGCAGACTGCCAATGTGATTACCTGCCAGGCTGGCAATAATCATCGGAATGCCGATTAAATAAGCCATCTTACCGGCAATCGCAAAAGCAACAAACGCCCCTATATTGGATGCAAAATTAAATATTTTGCTGGTTGCGGACGCTTGCAGCAGTCCAAACTTATTAATAACCGTTAATGCAATGATGAAAAGGCTACCGGTCCCAGGGCCAAAAAAACCATCATAAAAACCAACGATAAAACACACGACAAAGATTGCCAGGAAGTTAGTCCTGGCGGAGTCGTCTGCGGACTCTTTAATTTTTCCCTTGATCGTTGCTGCGAGTAAACCAACCGGTAATAGCACAACGATGACGATCGATAAGGTCTCCACGGGCAACAGTAATATCACCTTCGCGCCCACATAGGCTCCCGCCAGGGCAGAAATCAATCCCGCAGGGATAACGCGCCATATCACGGACTTATTTTTAACAAAGTTCTTGATGGCAGCGATGGTACCAATGGTACTGACCAGTTTTTCCTGTCCCAGCGCAAGCTGAGGTGGCAGGCCTGTCAGGATGAAGGCTGGAATTAACACCAGACCAGCCCCGCCAGCAATCGCATCAATATAACCCGCGATAAATGATGCAATAACCAGCAGGACCAACCCGAGAACCAGGTAATGAGCAATAACGCTTCCCTCAATGAACATTGAGTGATTAACTAAATCTGACATTTTTCGTACCGTTATATTGTGCGCAGGTGATGAAGACAAACTGAAGAATCGACAAGCTGCGTATCGGTGGGTCTGTTTTTCATAGCAAAAACCCGTAATAACCACCTGTCCGAGCCATCAAAACGAGGTTCAAAAGCATTTCTGGTATGCATTGTCCTTTGGTTTAAAAAAGTCACTGCATCTCCAGGCTCCAGCGGAACATTAAACCACAGGCCATGTTCCAGGGTGATAAATCGCATTTTTTCCAGCGCGGCTTCGGCCTCGAGGGTCATACCTTGAGTGTTATGCCAGTCAAATCGCGAATACCAAACGCCTTTATCTTTAACAATAATCGGTACCCCCTCAATACTGGCTCCCTCTGTAAAGCTGGCTGGTCGCTTAATTTTAAACGAGGGTCTGGCAAGAATAGCGATATCCTTATCAGAAAGCTTATCCAGAATCTGATCCAGTTTTAACAGACTGGTGTGCACGCCCTCCTCCTTCCTGAGGCACAATAACGTCAGGGTATCAGGACAGCCGCCAAGCCTGTTAGAGGGTGTCTCCCCGGTAATGTACAGGTCGGGATTATCAACATGAGGGTAAAAGTCATACTTAGCGCCCTGAGAACTTATTTTCTCTTCCGCCTGGAGCATCGGGCAGACATGCCTTATTAGATGTCCGTCATTTTCCCCCTGATATACCACAGGCCATAAGCCGGCCTGAAAATGTGCAGAAAGATAAGCGCCATGTAACTCTGCGTTTTTTGATTCTACATAATCAGCATAGGAGGGAACGACGGGGGTTTGGGTGATTTCTTGTGCATCAAATTGTGGCAATTTCCATATTACATAACAGTCCTCTTCAAGCCTTTTCCTGAATTCGTCTGTTGGTATGGGAAGCGCGTCTTTGATACGATCTGCGATTGATAGAATAATTCCATTCTTCATAAACATACCCTGTCCTGAAGCTACCAGTATAATAAGATTTGTTTCACTATTTATCTGAATAACGCATTCAGATATTTCCATTTCATTCTAAATAGTGCGGTTAATTTATAACGCAGATTTATTAACCCCTTCAAGATAGCGGATAAAATCCAGACGATCTTTCTACCTTGCGAGCTGATTACAAACCTTTAAATTTTAACTACATAATTTTTACAAAATTTTATCCTGCGGGGCCAAAGCTGAATCAGTTCAGCCAAATACTGTCAATGATTCATTAATAACAAATAGAAATAATATATATCAATATTAGCAATGCTACTGGATACGATGTTTCTCAAGTCAGGTCAGCGATGCGGGCAATTGCGCATTTCCATCCCTGCTACCCTCAGGATCGTTGATGTCGAACGGCCCGACCTGACGGTCGCGTTCATTCGGTCGACCACGAGGGCGTAGCGCAATGCCGGTATACTCATAGACTGGTTAAGTTGTCAGGGATGAAAGACAGCGATTGCCCTGCCACCGTCTTCATTGACATGATAATTGCAGCGCCTGCATTAATGGCTAACTCAAGCAAGAAGCGGGCTTTGCGAATTTTTTAGCGATGCGCATTCTTTTTCCTGCAGGTGGCTAGTCAGCATTAACCTGCAAGCCAAATGTTGGTGAATTGCTTATCCGCAATGAATGTGGCATAACACCGGTCCATAATAGAAAGAGTTTCCTTTTCATATTGTTGGCGCAACATCGAGGATTTGCTGATGCAATTAACGGTTCTGGTTGATAATAATACATTAATTGACAGGTATCTTGTCGGTGAGCCTGGTGTATCCTATCTGATTGAGCATGATGGACAAAAAATCCTTTTCGATACCGGATATTCGGATGTTTTTTTGCAGAATGCGCAAACGTTGAAAATTGATTTAACCACTATCGATAGTATCGTTTTATCTCATGGGCATAACGATCATACCTGGGGCCTCAATCATTTAACCCAACATTATGACCGCCTAAATTTCACGCCTGAGAAAAAGATAAACTTAGTTTGCCATCCAGATGCATTAAACCCAAAGTATTTTGATGCAAAATCTATAGGGATCAACTACAGATTCGATCAAAATGATCTCTTCTTCGACAAAATTTGCAGCATAAAACCTTATCCACTCTCTGAAAACATCATCTTCCTTGGTCAAATACCAAGGGACAATAAATTCGAGATGCTGACACCGGTTGGCCAAACGGTAGATGATAAAGGCGAAATCACTGATGATTACGTTATGGATGATTCTGCGTTGGCAATAAAGACAGAAGATGGACTGGTGGTAGTCACAGGCTGTTCTCACGCGGGAATAGCTAACATTATCGAATATGCAAAACAGGTTACCGGAGAAAATCACATTGTTTCGGTCATTGGTGGGTTCCATCTGCAAAATGCCGATGAAGATCGCCTCACACAGACAGGGGATTACCTTAAAGCATTGTCCCCAGATTCCCTCTATCCATGCCATTGTACCGATCTTGCGGCTAAGATTAGCCTGGCGCGTTTTATCAAAATTAATGAGGTCGGCGTTGGGCTAAAACTACATTTTTCTGCCGCCGGGAAATGAATGAAAAAGAAGGTAGCCGGCACGCAGGAGAGCAAACGGCAGCGGCCGCAGCGACCAGGCTCGTTAAATTTCAGGTCAATTTCCGAAAAATAACCATAGCCTGCTCCAGCTGATCAAAATCAATACTCTCTTCCCGCCGCTCTTATATATAACCCGTTGACTCACAAAAAGGATGAAATGATGAAAATACGGGATATATCAGTCAGTACTTGTCTGGCACTGTTATTGATGGGTTGCGTAGCTAAACCGCCAATGGCGACGGAAAGTGAAATGAAAGAGGCGGCCGCCTTTGCTTTTAATGTCGATGCTTCGCAGGTGACAATTTCCGATGCGAAGCAGCAGGATGTGAAAACCAACTTTGTGGCAACTATCGGCAAAACCAGCCATCGCTGCTATGTGACCAAGACCGACGGGCCAAAGCTTTACGGGCTGATCCCAATGGGTGGTAGCACCGTCTCGGATGCCATCTGTGCAGGCAGCAACCCGACGTCAGCGAACAAAACCTGCGACGCCCTGTCAAAACAAGCGGGCCGCTGCTAATTCACCGAGCAGCAGAAGGCCGTTAACTGCACATTTAGTCACTTTTTCTGCCGCTTTACCGCGGTCGCTTAATTCAGCGACCGCACCTGCTGGTAAGAGTTGAGCCGTTCACGCAGCGAAGTCAGCCACGCATCTGGTTCCTGGCGGCAGATTTCGGTGAGGATCGGCGTCAACACCAGTTCAGCTTCATGAAAGTCGGTCCACTCTGACGGCTGCAGTGAAAAAGGATCGTTCATCAACCAGATCACCATCGGCGTCCAGGTGCGCGGGTCCAGCTGCAGATAATCCTGACAGCGCATCATATCGCGGGTCTGCACCACATCGGGCGCTACCTCCTTTCCCACCACCGCGCTACTCATTGCCAATACGATTATTCCTGCCATCAGACGTTTCCAAACCCATTTTCGCCAGAGAGTGTGCTTTTCTTTTGCCATTGTTATTATTTTACCTGCCAGCTGTCACCGGAGAGAATTCCCGGCAACTCACCTTAAAAAGAGCAGATTAATCGTTTGCATTTTTTTTAACAGCAGACAGCGCTGAAGTCAGTGAACGCCTGTTCCTACAACTGTCATCCAGATATGCAAATATATTCAACAAGCACTCATCCACAATATTTTCCCGGCCGAAAACGATTTGTGTTACAATTGCGACTTATTCCGGCACCTATAAAAAATAATCCCCGCCGCACCTGCACCAGGCATCGCTATTCTTTTTTATATCAGGATTTACACCCCCATGAATGCGATAATCATTGACGATCATCCATTGGCACGTATTGCCATTCGCAACCTTCTCGATACCAACGGCATTACCGTCGCGGCAGAACTCGACAGCGGCGCCCATGCGGTGCAGACCGCAGAAAGCATGCAGCCTGACCTGCTGATCGTCGACGTCGATATTCCCGAGCTCAGCGGCATCGACGTTCTGGAGCAGCTGCGCAAACGCCGCTACCAGGGAAAAATCATCGTCATTTCCGCAAAGAATGAACGGTTCTACGGCAAACGCAGCGCCGACTGCGGGGCCAATGGTTTTGTGAGTAAAAAAGAGGGAATGAATAATATTCTCGCCGCGATCGACGCGGCCAATAATGGCTACAGCTATTTCCCTTTTTCACTGGAGCGCTTCTGCACACACGGCATCACCGATCAGGACCGGCTGGATACGCTGTCAACGCAGGAGATGAAGGTCTTCCGCTATATCCTCTGTGGCGTCGACTACACCACCATCGGCAGCAAAATGAATATCAGCAATAAAACGGTAAGTACCTATAAGGTCCGTCTGATGGATAAATTAGGCTGCAGCTCCCTGCTTGAGCTTTATGACTTTGCGCAACGCAATAAAATAGGGTGATGGCATGGTGGTTCGTCTTATTTTATCCGTCGTTGTCGGGCTGACGCTGAGCCTGTCTCCTGCCGCATATGCCATGAAACAGCTGGAGCTGAAGAGCCATTCTCATATCGCGGCGATCGATATCCCGCTTAGCGTTAAGGAGAAAGCCTGGCTTGCCGGGCAACCGACGCTGACCATCGGCACCTGGCTTCCCGAGATGACGCCCATCGTCTATGACGGCGATGAGGAAAGCTATCAGGGGATTAACGCTGACTATCTGGCGCTGATGAAGCGCAGCCTCGGACTGAAGGTGATTATCCGCCAGTATGACACCGAGCAGCAGGCGCTGGCCGCCCTGGACGATCGGCAGGTCGATACCTTGCTCACTCAGGTGGCGCACCGGGATGCGCTCACCGCGGGCCTGGAGCGAACCGCACCGCTGATTAAAACCTGGCCGGCGCTGGTTACCTCGCTGAAGTCCCCCCTGCCGCCGCTGACCACTGACCGCCGCGTCACGCTGGCCTGCACCCGCGAATGCGCCTTTTTCGATATTATTCAGCAGGCGTTTCCCAACGCCAAAATCACCCTTTACGATAGCGACTACCAGGCGCTTGCCTCGGTGGTCAGCGGTGAAAATCAGTATTTCATTGGCAACAACATCACCACTGGCCACTGTATCTCGAAGTATTTCTCGCAATCGTTGGTCATTGCGCACTATTTTCGTCAGCAGGAACAACACAACCGCTTCGTCACCCGCGACGATCGGCCGGAGTTACACCAGATCCTCGATCGTTTCATTCATGCCATCGACAGCGATACCGCGATGCGGATCATGCAAAACTGGCTCAACCGCGGCGATCTGTCGTTTCTCAATACCCCCCTCCCCTTTAGCGCCGAGGAGCAGCGCTGGCTGCAGAAGCATCGTCGCGTCCGCCTGCTGGTCAACCCCTATTTTCCGCCCTTTACCCTGGTGGATGACGAAGATGAGCTACGCGGCATCATGGCCGATATGCTGAATATTTTCTCACTGCAGACCGGACTACAGTTTGAACCCATCCTGGTGCGCAATCGCCACGATCTGGCAAAGCGCATGGAAAAAGAGGACTGGGCGATCATGCCCGCCGCCACCCTCAATTCGCAGCCGCAGGACTATATCACCCTCAGCGATCCGCTCATTAACGTGGCTTTTGTGCTGGTCGCTCGCGGCAGCGCGGCTGACCAGCGTCTGCTGACGCGAGCGGCGCGGATCGCCCTGCCAGTGGGGCCGATTGCCGCCCACGACCTGAAAGCGCGCTTTCCACAGGTCAACTGGGTGGAGACAGATAACATTGGTATCGCCATGAAGATGGTGGAAGAAGGCGAAGTGGATGCCGCAGTGGCCTCGGAACTCTCCGCCCGCTATATGATCGATCATTACTATCCACAGGGTCTGCACTACACCCGCATCGACGGACTCCCGGTCGCCGCCATTCGGTTGGCCATCCCGCGCGATGAACCGGTGCTGGCCGCCATTCTTGGCAAAGCGCTGCAGGCGATTCCGCCACGGGATATTCTGCAGATGACCGAGAAGTGGTCGAAAATATCCAGCCAGCAAATAGAGAACTGGAGCCAGTACAGCCGACAGTTTTACCAGCTGATCGCCTTTGCGCTGGTGCTGATCGCCATCAGCCTCGGCTGGGGACTCTCCCTGTGCCGGGAAGTGCGCAAACGCAAAGACTCCCAACAGCGGCTGGAAGAAGAACTGGCGCAGAAGGAGGCGCTCTCCTGTGCGCTGGAGCACGAGAAAGATAAAGCGATTCAGGCGACAAAGGCGAAGAGCCGCTTTCTGGCCAGCATGAGCCACGAGCTGCGCACGCCGGTGAGCGCCATTGTCGGCTTTCTGGAACTGCTGGCGAACCCGGAGCTGAACGTCGGCCAGCGTAAAGAAGCGATCGAGCTGGCGGGGTCAACGGCGCAAACCCTGCTGGGGCTTATCGGCAATATTCTTGATATCGACAAGATTGAATCGGGAAAATACCAGGTCACCCCGCAGTGGAGCGATGTCGCACAGTTAGTGTCCCAGCAGTGCCACACCTTCGGCGCGCTGGCGCAGCAAAAGGGCATCGTTCTGCACCACCATAACGCGCTGCAGGAAGGGACCATGCTGTGGCTCGACCCGCAGGCGCTACGGCAAATCCTCAATAATCTCATCGGCAATGCGCTGAAGTTCACCGCCGAGGGCGCGATTCAGGTCAGCTGCCGGCTGGTGCAAGCGGATGAGACGCAGGGGGAGCTGACCCTCACCGTCAGCGACAGCGGCTGCGGGATCAGTGAAGCAGAGCAGGCTACCCTCTTCCACCGCTATGCTCAGGCGCGCCAGGGGCGCCAGCAGACCGGCTCCGGACTGGGGTTGGTCATTTGCAAAGAGCTGGTTGCGCTGATGCAGGGTCGGCTGGAGATGGTCAGTCGCCCGGGTGTAGGGACAACTTTCACCCTCACTCTGCCGGTCAAGGCGAGTCGCTGCGCGATTCATGCGCCGCAGGCATTGCCCGCCAGGCCGCAGGCCCTGCCCGGGCTGGCGATTTTGATAGCGGACGACCATCCCACCAACCGGTTGCTACTTAAACGCCAGCTCAGCACCATCGGCTATAGCGTCGATGAAGCCTGCGACGGTGAAGAGGCGGAGAATAAGCTCGCCAGCAAACATTACGATTTGCTGATAACGGACCTCAATATGCCGAAGAAAGATGGTCTGGCGCTGGCGGCCTCGTTACGACGTCGCTATCCGGGCCTGGTCATTTGGGGCGTGACCGCCAGCGCACTCCCGCAGTCGCGTGAGGCGTGTCTGACCAGCGGGATGAATATGTGTCTGTTTAAGCCGGTGTCGGTTCAGACGCTGAGCCATGAGCTCAGCCGTTTAGCGGAGGGCCACGCATCACCTCACGCTACCCGGCACCTGAAGCTCAGCGTGCTGACCGAAAATACCGGGGGAGACCAGGCGCTGATGACTGAAATGCTGGAGACGTTCCGCGATGCGTCGGCCACAGATTTGCAGGCCGCCGGACAGGCTATCGTCCGGCATGAACCGCAGATCTTTCTGCGGGCGCTGCACCGTCTGCACGGTTCAGCACAAATTCTGGGGATTACTGCGCTACAACAACTGTGCGCCCCTTTTGAGGCTAAGCGACCTGATTCGCTGACGCCGGCAAGCTGTCTGGAGGTGGTACAGCACATCACCGGCGTCATGCGCGAGATCGACGGCGAAATCAACGCCCTGATCGGCCGCTAGCCGTTCCGCTCGGGCAGTCCGCTGCCCGAGCGTTAAGGGGACATCCTTGTCAGTTTCTTCCTCTGCGCTCTCTCAGGGTGGAACGAGGATCAGTTGCCTGCCACCAGCATCTCGCTGTCCACCACAATGCCCTCTTCAGCGCCTTTCAGCACCAGATTCGCTTCGTAATACTTCCCGGCTTTCAGCAGTTTTTGCGCCTGCGCCACCGCTTTGCGGGTCTGGTTGAGCGGCATCAGATACTGGTTCTCGATCACGCCAATGCCAGCCAGGCGCAGGGTATCGATAGCCCCTTTCTGGTCACCTTTCGCCAGCTTTTCGTTGGCAGATTTAATGGCACTCTCTTTTTCCGGCGTGGCCACGTAGTCTTCAGACAGGGCGACGGTCGCGTTGATCACCACATAGCGATCGGCGATCATTTTTGCTGTGGCGTCAGTTTTCACGAACTTTGCCCAGCTGGCGTCATCGGCGGCCAGCAGCGCGGCGGCGTCGTCTGTCAGTTTTTTGGCGCTATCCGGCTGGCCGTGGAACAGCGCCAGACGGGCGAACTGGACGTCGCGCATCGCGTTCGCGCCCTGCACCGCCACCTGCAGCACATCGGCAGCTTCTTTCTGAACCTGCGCCGTGGCCGCCGCGGCTGGCGCTGCCGTCGCGCTGTCTGCCGCCCACACCGGAGAGGTACTCATCATGGTTGCCAGCAGGCTCGCCAGAATAACTTTTTTCATTGTTGACTCCTGATTAAAATCGGTAAGCATCACCAAACGCAGCCAGCTTAAAAAATATCGTGGTTATTGAGAATCAGAGCCCGGAAGCAATATTGCGGGCCTTGTCTGACAGCTGTCAGACCAGGCGTATAAAGTGACCTCGGCGCTCTTATTTACGCCTGGCGATAGCGCGGCCTACTATTTTCATTAGACATTTATTTTGGCCCGCTGAATAAACCATACATTTATTTCAGCGCCAGGCCGCCAACCGGGATCTGCGGAGCAATTATGTTTATGTTTAGCCATTACACCTTAAATGCGTTTAGCCCACGCGTCTTCTTACGATATAAACGGCATGCCGGCATGATGGCCGCCCTGCTGTTTATCTGCGGGGCCTGTTGCCTGGCCTGGCCGTTGGTCGCTGGTTGGTATCTCGCCGTCGTCACCGGCATGTTGTTGATGATCTGTGGTTTCTATTCGCTGTACAGCTTGATTGTCTTCCGTCAGCAGCACTGGAAATCGCGCCTGGTGGCGCTGATCTTCGCCATTGCCTGGATCGTGCTCGGCCTGAGCTTTGTCGTCAATCCCCTCAATGGCATGAGCAGTCTGGCCTTCTTATTCGGCTTTTTATTTGTTCTCGGCGGTATTTCCCGCATCGTCAGCGGATGTAAAACCCGAAAACAAAGCGGCGCTGGCTGGAATATTTTTATCGGTTTGCTGGATTTAATTATCGCCTGCCTGTGGCTGGCAATGAACCCGCAGCAAAGCTGGTTATTTATCACCGCATTTATCGGCGTTGAAATGATATTTAGCGCCATCGGCTTTCTGGTCCTGCGCAATAAGATGAAGCATGCTCAGGCTTAAGCCGTATTTTATCACTGGAGAAGAAAATGAATTTACCTAAAGCACTCGTGTTGACCGCGGCGGCCACCACATTCTGTCTGATGACCAGCCCGGCGTTTGCGGTTCAGGAAACCACACCGCAGAATATGACCTGTCAGGAATTTATGGATATGAACCCGAAAAGCATGACCCCCGTGGCCTTCTGGGTCGTGAATCGCAACACCGACTTCAGCGGCGGCGACTATGTCGACTGGCATGAAGTCGAGACCGTCTCGGTGCCAAAAATGTTGCAGCAGTGCCACAAGAACCCCGCCGCTAAACTCGGCGACCTCAGCGCGGTCATCAAAAAATAATCCTGCTCCCCGGCGTTCCGCCGGGGAAAGTTAACCTCGTTACCCGCCGTGACGCGGCGGGCCCCGTCTCACTTATCGATACCGCATTCGCACGGCAGATGGTGGCCGATAAGCTTGCGGTATAAAAACGCCCCCATAATCGCCCCCACCACCGGCGCCAGCAGCGGCACCAGAAAGTAGGGGATCGCCAGCCCGCCGGTAAAGGCAATCGAGCCCCACCCGGCCAGACCGGTAAACAGTTTAGGGCCGAAATCGCGCGCCGGATTCAGCGCAAAGCCGGTTAGCGGTCCCATCGACGCGCCGATCACAGCGATCAGTAAGCCAATCAGCAACGGCGCCAGCGGCCCGCGCGGAATTCCGTTGCCGTCGTCGGTCAGGGCCATGATCATCGCCATCAGGATAGCCGTAATGGTGGTCTCCACGACAAACGCTTGTGTAAAGGTGATATGCGCATGCGGGTACGTGGAAAAGACCCCGGCCAGGTTAAGGCTGGCGGCAGTGCCGCGAACGATATGCTGGCTCTGTTCAAGATCGAGAAACAGCTGACGATAGAGTCCATACACCAGCGCGGCGGCGCAGAAAGCCCCGGCCGTCTGCGCGACAATAAACGGCAGCACCTTGCGGCGTTCAAAACAGGCGAACAGCCACAGGGCAATGGTCACCGCCGGATTAAGGTGCGCGCCAGAGACGCCGGCCGTCAGGTAGATGGCCATGGCGACGCCAAGGCCCCAGATAATACTGATCTCCCACTGACCAAAGCTGGCCCCGGCGACCCGCAGCGCAGCGACACAGCCCGCGCCGAAGAAGATGAGCAGTCCGGTGCCAAGAAACTCGGCCACGCACTGCCCGGTTAAGGTAGAAGTCTGGTTCATTATCGGCATCCTGAAATAGCACGTTAAAGAGAGAGGCTGGCGCGAGCGCCCGTTTAATTCGCCTGACCGGCCAGTACCAGCCCGGTGGCGACCGCATTGCGCGGCCCTTCTGTTCCCCGAATATTGCCCTGCCCGGCGACCACGCCATAATGCGACAGGGCTTCCGTGATAAGCTGCGGGATCTCAAAGTCCAGCGATGAGCCGCCCACCAGCACCACAAAGGCGATATCGCGAATGGAACCGCCGGGTGAAACCTGGCGCAGCGCGCGCAGGCAGTTGGTGACAAAGACTTTCTCTTTCGCCTGGCGGCGCACGAGACGAATTTTTTCCAGCGGGCTGGCGTTATCGATCGGCACCAGTTCGCCCTCCCTGATGTACACCACTTTGGCGAACACCGCCGGGCTGAGGGCTTCCCGAAAGAACTCCACCGCGCCATTCTCATGACGAATACTGAACAGGCTTTCCACTTTGGCCAGCGGGTATTTTTTAATCGCTTCCGCCAGCGAAAGATCCTCGAGGCCTAACTCGGTTTTAATCAGCAGGCTGACCATATTCCCCGCTCCGGCGAGATGCACCGCCGTTATCTGCCCCTCCGCGTTGACGATCGCCGCATCCGTCGAACCGGCGCCAAGGTCGAGGATCGCCAGCGGCGCCGCACAGCCGGGAGTGGTTAACGCCCCGGCGATGGCCATGTTGGCCTCCACGCCGCCCACGACCACCTCCGTCTGCAGTCGGGCGCTCAGTTCGCGGGCGATAACCTGCATCTGCAGACGATCCGCTTTCACCATCGCCGCCATCCCGACGGCATTCTCCATGGCGCACTCGCCGGCCATCCCGCCCTGCACCTTGCGCGGAATAAACGTATCCACCGCCAGCAGATCCTGGATATATATCGCGCTCATCTCATGGCCGGTCAGGGACGCCATCACTTTGCGAACCCGCTCGAGCATACCGCCGGCATGGGTACCCGGTTCGCCGCGGATGTCGCGTACCGGGGCGCAGGCGCTCATCGCCTGCATGATCGCTTCCGCGCCCTCGGCAACATCGGCCTCTCCGCGGCGCTTTTCGCCGCTAATGTAGAGGTTGCCCGCCGGGATCACCCGCGACTGCACGTCCCCCTGCGGGGTCTTGAGCACCACCGCTGAACGGTTGCCAATCAGGGCGCGGGCGATGGGGACGATGGCCTGGGTCTCTTCCGGGCTTAGCCCGAAGAAGGTGGCGATCCCGTAGGGATTCGACAGGATCCGCACCACCTGGCCCGGCGCAGCCACTTCCACCGCCGCCATCACCCCCTCGGGGACCTGCTCCAGCAGCGTCACTTCATCCACCACCGGCAGGGTTTTACGCAGGCGGTTGTTCACCAGCACGCCGTCGTCCTTTTTGAGGATCGCCGCCACGACGTTGATCCCCCGCTCGAGTGCCTCATTGAGCAACCACACGGCGTCAAGGAAATCGACGGCGTCGTCAATCAGTACG
Source organism: Klebsiella sp. H-Nf2 (assembly GCF_002806645.1). NCBI lineage: Bacteria > Pseudomonadati > Pseudomonadota > Gammaproteobacteria > Enterobacterales > Enterobacteriaceae > Klebsiella > Klebsiella sp. H-Nf2. Next base: position 135,334 of record NZ_PIBL01000002.1, on the reverse strand, counting down.
ATCCACCCCTCGGCATACTGCGCCGCCGACAGCGTCGCCAGCCGCCCGAGGGCGATGGTCGTCCCCACGCCAACGCCCACCCCGCCCGGGGTTTGCGGGTTATGACCGATCATGGTCGACTCGGTGATAATGGTCTCGGTGATGGTCTCCATGGCCACATCGCCAATCACCGGCGCGGCTTCATTAAGGTAAATGCGAGCCACATCGGCCATTGACCACGGCGTCTTCGCCAGGGCCTGCTCCAGCGCGGCGAGGGTCCCGGCGATATTGTCCCGCGTCCCTTTCATGCCCGTCGTCGCGACGATCCCGCTGGCAACAAACGCCCTCGACTGCGGGTCGTCGGACGCCAGCGCCACCTCGGTGGTGGCATTGCCGATATCAATCCCGGCTATTAACGGCATGCTGACCTCCGCTTAGCTTCCTTTACGCAGCTTATGTCGCTGCTGATACACTTCCGCCGCCTCCCGAACAAAGGCGGCATTCACCGTCGCATGCCAGGTGTGCTCCAGCTCGTCGGCGATCGCCAGCAGCTCCGCCTGCGAGGAGCGGAACGGGCGCAGCGCGTTATAGATAGCCAGAATGCGCTCGTCAGGAATGGCAATAAGCTCCGCCGCGCGGCGGAAATTGCGCGCCACCGCATGGCGCTGCATCTGCTCGGCAATCTGCGCCTGGTACTCAAGGGTCTGGCGGGAGATCCGCACATCCTGCGGGCCCACCTCGCCAGAGAGCACTTTCTCGAGGGTGATGTCGGTCAATGGTTTGCCGGTAGGCGTCAGGATATGCTCCGGGCAGCGGGTCGCTAACGGATAATCCTGCACGCGCATGGTTTTCTCGCTCATGGTCACTCCCTTACTAAGTCGACGTGCAGGGTGACGGGCTCGGCGTCCTGCACCACATGTTTGGTCTCTTTGATATGAAACAGGGCGGCTTTGGCCATAAATTTCGGCCGCACCATCTGGTCGTTCACCACCGGCACCGGCGAAGGTGACTCTTTGCGCGCATAGCGCGCGGCGTTTTTGCCAATCTGCCGGTAGGTCTCCAGCGTCAGCAGCGGCGCCTGGGAGAACAGCTCCAGGTTGCTGAGCGGCAGCAGATCGCGCTGATGGATGACCGTGGTCCCCTTCGACTGGATACCAATGCCGATCCCCGAGCCGCTCAGGTTCGCCGCATCCCAGGCCATAAAGGAGACGTCGGACGTGCGCAGAATGCGCACCACCCGGGCGTGAAGCCCCTCTTCTTCCACTCCGGCAATCAGCTCTTTGAGGATCGCGCCATGGGGCATATCGATCAGGGTGTGATGCTGGTGTTTATCGAAGGCAGGGCCGACACCAATCACCACTTCATCGGCGCGCTCATCGGCAGAAGCCGCCTCGCCCTCGCGGGTCTTCAGGGTAAAAGAGGGCTGATTTTGGGTTGTCTGTTGCACAGGAATACCGCCTTATTCAATGGTGTCGGGCTGAATCACGCCCGGAATATTTTTGATCTCCGCCCAGCGTTCGGCGGAGATGCGATAGCCGGTGCCCGGCCCCTGATAGTCATTGATGTCGTTGACCGCGCTCACCACCTCGAACTGCCGATCGAGAATGGCCGAGGTCTGCAGGTAATCGCCGGTGACCCGCTGGCGCAGCATATTGAGAATATTGCTGGCGATATCCTCAAAGCCGCTGCGGCTCAGCGCGCCGACAATATCGAGGCCGGTGATGTTGCGCTTCATCATCTCTTCCACCGCGCTCAGATCCTCCACCACGTTACGCGGCGGCATCTCGTTGCTGCCGTGCGCGTAGGTGGCGGCCTCCACCTCCTCGTCGGCGATCGGCGGCAGCCCCAGCTCGCGGAAAACCGCCTGGATCGCCCGCGCCGCTTTCTGGCGAATGGCAATGGTTTCCGCCTCGGTCACCGGACGCAGGCCGCCGTCAACCATCAGGTCACGCTGCAGGATGTTGTAATCATCAAAATCTTCCGCATCGAAGTTCGAGCCGGCGAACATGTTGTCGTAGTTCGGCACCGCGCTGTAACCGGAGAAAATAAAGTCGGTACCCGGCAGCATCTGCATCAGGGTGCGCGCGGTGCGGCGGATATCCGAGTGGGAGAAGGTCTGGTCGTTGGCCGATGCCACCTCGAGATCGAGCATGGAGGCGATCAGGTTTTCCGCCAGCACCGCCCGAATGCCCGACGGCACGGCGCCGGTCATGCCGATGCAGCTCACCGCCCCGTTCTGCAGCCCCTGCACCCCAGCGCCTTTGGTAATGAAGATGCAGCGCGATTCGAGGTAGAGCATCGACTTGCTCTCCGAATAGCCCATCAGCGCTTCGGAGCCGGTGCCGGAGGTGTAGCGCATTTTCAACCCGCGGGAGGCGTAGGCCGAGGCGAGGAACGCCTTTGACCACGGCGTATCATCGCCGTCGGTAAATACCGCCTCGGTACCGTAGACCGATACCGTCTCGGCATAGCTGGTTAAGCCACGCATGCCCAGCTCCAGCTCGGTGGCCTCTTCCACCGAGCATTGCGTCAACACGCCGGGGCGGCCGCACTGCGAACCGACCAACAGCGCCAGGGCGTTAAACGGCGCGTAGCGCGCGATACCGACCGTGGTCTCCTGCTCGGAGAAGCCGCGGATCCCGGCCTCGGCGGCGTCGGCGGCAATCTGCACCGGATTATCTTTGAGGTTGGTGACGTGGCACTGGTTGGAGGGGGTCCGACGGGCGCGCATCTTCTGCAGCGCCATCATCATCTCCACCACGTTCATCTGCGCCATCACTTCAACCGCTTTGGCCGGCGTGATGGCGGTGGTGATGGCAATGATCTCCTCCCGGCTGACGTGAATATCCACCAGCATGCGGGCTATCTCCAGCGCCTCCAGGCGCATCGCCTGCTCCGTGCGCTCAACGTTGATCGCGTAATCGGCGATAAACCGGTCGATCATGTCAAACTGGTCCCGGCGCTTGCCGTCCAGCTCGACGATCAGACCGTTTTCCACTTTTACCGACGAGACCGGGTCAAAGGGGCTTTCCATCGCGATCAGCCCCTCTTCAGGCCACTCGCCAATCAATCCGTCCTGATTAACAGGGCGCTGGGCCAGTACTGCAAATCGTTTTGATCTTTTCATTGTTCATGGGCTCAAAAGGTGAAATCCGCAGGCGGTAGCGAACACGCCGGGCCAGCGTCACCGCCCACCCGGCCATTACCGGCAATAGCGGAACTTTAAATGAGCCAGTGCTGAAAAAAATAAAATTAATTTCGTTTCAATTTGGCACGTTAAATCGGCAAACAGTTTCACTATGAAACTCCATCTCCACGGCAAAAATAAAAAATGTGATCATCAGCAATGATATAAATCAATTAATGAAAAAAGCCTCCCCTCGCGTTTTTCCGAAGCCGTTTTAGACCTGTTGACTAAATCATGGCGGGCGACAAAATAACGCTAACAAAAATAAAGCAAGACAACCGTCTGGTGATAGTTTTTTACTATCGCCCCCTACTGACTATGCGCGACAGCATTATCCTGGCGCGGGAGAGAATGATGAAAAAGAGCCAACAAGTTCAGACAATCACCCTGGCCGCCGCCCAGAAAATGGCGGCGGCGGTGCAACAAAAAGCCACTGAGATCAACGTACCTGTGGTATTTTCCGTGGTCGACCGCGGAGGTAATACGCTGCTTATCCAGCGGATGGACGAGGCCTTCGTCTCCAGCTGCGATATTTCCCTGAATAAAGCCTGGAGCGCCTGCAGCCTCAAACAAGGTACCCATGAAATTACGCCAGCGGTCCAGCCCGGACAATCTCTGTATGGTCTCCAGCTAACCAACCAACAGCGAATTATTATTTTTGGCGGTGGCCTGCCCGTTATTTTTAATGAGCAGGTGATTGGCGCCGTCGGCGTTAGCGGCGGTACGGTTGAGCAGGATCAATTATTAGCCCAGTGCGCCCTGGATTGTTTTTCCGCATTATAACCTGAAGCGAGAAGGTATATTATGAGCTATCGTATGTTTGATTATCTGGTGCCAAACGTTAATTTTTTCGGCCCCAACGCTATTTCCGTGGTCGGCGAACGCTGCCAGCTGCTGGGGGGGAAAAAAGCCCTGCTGGTCACCGACAAAGGCCTGCGGGCAATTAAAGATGGCGCGGTGGATAAAACCCTGCATTATCTGCGGGAGGCCGGTATCGAGGTGGCGATCTTTGACGGCGTCGAGCCCAACCCAAAAGACACCAACGTGCGTGACGGCCTCGCCGTATTTCGCCGCGAACAGTGCGACATCATCGTCACCGTGGGCGGCGGCAGCCCGCACGACTGCGGCAAAGGCATCGGCATCGCCGCCACCCATGAGGGCGATCTGTACCAGTATGCCGGAATCGAGACCCTGACCAACCCGCTGCCGCCCATCGTCGCGGTCAACACCACCGCCGGCACCGCCAGCGAGGTCACCCGCCACTGCGTCCTGACCAACACCCAAACCAAAGTGAAGTTTGTGATCGTCAGCTGGCGCAACCTGCCGTCGGTCTCCATCAACGATCCGCTGCTGATGATCGGCAAACCGGCCGCCCTGACCGCGGCGACCGGGATGGATGCCCTGACCCACGCCGTCGAGGCCTATATCTCCAAAGACGCCAACCCGGTCACTGACGCCGCCGCCATGCAGGCGATCCGCCTCATCGCCCGCAACCTGCGCCAGGCCGTGGCCCTCGGCAGCAACCTTCAGGCACGGGAAAACATGGCCTACGCCTCTCTGCTGGCCGGGATGGCCTTCAATAACGCCAACCTCGGCTACGTGCACGCCATGGCGCACCAGCTGGGCGGGCTGTACGACATGCCGCACGGCGTGGCCAACGCCGTCCTGCTGCCGCACGTGGCGCGCTATAACCTGATCGCCAACCCGGAAAAATTCGCCGATATCGCTGAACTGATGGGCGAAAACATTGCCGGACTGTCCACCCTCGACGCGGCGGAAAAAGCGATCGCCGCTATCACGCGTCTGTCGATGGATATCGGTATTCCGCAGCATCTGCGCGATCTGGGGGTAAAAGAGGCCGACTTCCCGTACATGGCGGAGATGGCCCTGAAAGACGGCAACGCATTCTCGAACCCGCGTAAAGGCAACGAGCAGGAGATTGCCGTGATTTTCCGCCAGGCCTTCTAAGGGTTAACGAGGGGACCGTCATGACGCTTTCACCGCCAGGCGTACGCCTGTTTTACGATCCGCGCGGGCACCATGCCGGCGCCATCAATGAGCTGTGCTGGGGGCTGGAGGAGCAGGGGGTCCCCTGCCAGACCATAACCTATGACGGAGGCGGTGACGCCGGTACGCTAAGCGCGCTGGCAGCCAGAAGCTCGCCCCTGCGGGTGGGCATCGGGCTCAGCGCGTCCGGCGAGATAGCCCTAACCCATGCCCAATTGCCGGCGGACGCGCCGCTGGCTACCGGGCACATCACCGATAGCGGCGATCATCTGCGTACGCTCGGCGCCAACGCCGGGCAGCTGGTAAAAGTTCTACCGTTAAGTGAGAGAAACTGAATGTACCGTATCTATACCCGCACCGGGGATAAAGGCACCACCGCCCTGTACGGCGGCAGCCGCATCGAGAAAAACCATATTCGCGTCGAAGCTTACGGTACCGTCGATGAACTGATATCCCAGCTGGGCGTCTGCTACGCCACGACCCACGACGCCGGGCTGCGGGAAAGCCTGCATCAGATTCAGGAGACGCTGTTCGTGCTGGGGGCTGAACTGGCCAGCGATGAGCGGGGCCTGGCCCGCCTGAGCCAGACGATCGGCGAAGAGGAGATCACCGCCCTGGAGCGGCTTATCGACCACAATATGGCCGAGAGCGGCCCGTTAAAACAGTTTGTGATCCCGGGGAAGAATCTCGCCTCCGCCCAGCTGCACGTGGCGCGCACGGTGGCCCGTCGGCTCGAACGCTTGCTGATGGCCATGGACCGCTCGCATCCGCTGCGCGACGCGCTCAAACGCTACAGCAATCGTCTGTCGGATGCCCTGTTCTCTATGGCGCGTATCGAGGAGACTAGGCCTGATGCTTGCGCTTGAACTGGCTGGCGTCAATATCGTACTGCTTCATTTTACGCCACAGGGTAGTGCGGCCGATATTGAGCAGCTGCGACATCTCCTGCACCCGCCCGCTGGTCACCCGGGCGGCGTGAATGATGGCTTCCTTTTCGATGGCGCTAAAGGTCAGGCTGGCCGGCAGCAGCGATGACGCGCTATCCCCGCCCGGCCGCTCGGAAAAGAGATATTCCGGCAAATTACTCAGGCGAATGTGGCCGTTATCGCTGCTGATGGCGATGTTTTCAATGACGCTGTTGAGTTCAAAATCATTCCCCGGCCACGAGTAGGCCACCAGCTGCGCCAGCGCGTCATCGTCCACTTTCAGTCGCGAAGAGAAACGCTTCTCCAGGCTTTTCAGCCGGTTATGCACCAGCGATGGGATACTGTTGCGCCGGGCGCGCAGCGGCGGGATGACGATCTCGAACGAGTGCAGCGCATAGTACAGCTGGCGGCTAAAGCGGTTCTGTTCCACCAGGTTGGCCAGATCGACGGTGGTGGTGGCAATCACCTTCACATCCACCGGGATCAGGCGCCGGGCGTCGAGGCGAGTGAGCACCCCCTGCTTAATCACCTGCAGCAGGGCCGACTGCAGCTCCGGCGCCAGATACTCAATCTTTTCCAGAAACAGGGTGCCGCCGTTGGCCAGCTCAAGCCGGCTCAGGCGGCCATTCTCATCGTCAGTGGGGGCGCTGCCCATAAAGTCCTGGCCCAGCACGCTGTCGGCATACAGCTGGCAGTTGACGGCGATGTAGGGGCCGCCCGCCCGCTCGCTTTCATTGTGGATGGCCTGGCTCAGCAACTCTTTCCCGACTCCTTCTTCGCCGCACAGCAGCACCGGGAAGCCGCCGCGCGCCGCCTGACGGCCAAAGTGGATCAGGCGCCGGGTTTCCGGATCGTCGGCTGACATCTGCTCAAAGGTGTGGCTGACTTTACCCAGCTGGCTAGTCATCAGCTGTCGCATCTGCTCCACCGGGTGCAGGAGCAGGATAAAGCTGTTGCCTTGTGCCTCGACAATCGGTTTTAAGGTGATCACCGCGTCGACAAACTGATGCTGGCTTTCGAAAGTGACTTCAACGTGATTCAGGCCGCGGGCGTGCTTGATGGCGCGGCGCAACAGCGCCGGGAGGGTCACCAGATCGGCGATATTTTTTCCCTGGCTGGCCTGGGTATCAAGATGCAGCAGTCTTGCCGCCTGAACATTGAGAAACTGCAGGACGCCCTGCTCGTTCCACGCCATCACGCCATCGTCCATGCTCTCCAGCAGGCCATACATCTGATTGAGGTGGCGGTTGGACTCCGCCAGCAGGCTGTCAGTGAGCAGGGAATTACCCACTTCGCGGGCGATGGCCAGCGTCAGGGAGAGGTCGGCGCTGGACTGCTGCTCCACCAGGCAGCCGAGGGAGATGGAGCCGAACAGCCGCCCGTGGTTATCAAACACCGGCGTCGAACAGAAACTCCACGGCTGCAGCGCCTGCTTAAAATGCTGATCGCCGGCGGTATTAATCGGCTGCCCCTGCATCGCGGCAAGTGACAGCGCGCAGCTGCCGATAATGCTCTCCGCGCAGTAGCTGCCGTCGCGAAATCCCAGTTCAGCCAGCTGCGCCAGGGTTTGCGGTTCACCGCAGCGACTCAGGATGCAGGCGGACTCATCAAGAATAAACAGCGCGCAGGGACGGCCGTCCATAAACTCCCAGGCGTCCTCCAGCGCCGCCTGACCAATGGTCAGCAGCGCAGTTTTACGCCGACAGATCGAGTCGAAGGTCAGGCCCTGGGCCTGGTGCGGCGTTTGCCAGGTTTCGCGCTGCATAAACTTGCTGCAGCGATGCCATGACTGGGCGATGACGGAAGAGACCGCCTTCCCGGTATCCTGAGTCTGAACAGTCATATCCTTTTCCGCGTTTTACCATAGAGAACCCCTCCGGCAGCAACTGCCAGAGGGGAGAAAGAAAAACCGCTGACCTGCGCCAGCGGTTTAGTCACAGCGAATTAACGCGCCAGCCACTGCTGGCCTAACAGATCGGCGGTGAGGATAGCGGCGTGAACGCTCTCCGGGGTCACTGCAAACGGCATATTGTGAATGGTTTCCCCTTCCGCGCAGGTGGCTTTCGCCACCGCGGCGATTTTCGCGTCGATCCCCTCTTTGACGCCCATCTGCGCGAGCGTCACCGGCAGACCAACGCGCTGACAGAAGCCCAGCACGGTTTCAATCTCGTCCAGCGGGCTGTTCTGCAGCACCAGCTGCGCCAGGGTACCGAAGGCCACTTTCTCACCGTGATACAGATGATGGCACTCTTCGAGGATAGTGAAGCCATTGTGGATCGCATGGGCGGCGGCGAGGCCGCTGCTTTCAAAACCAATGCCGCTGAGGTAGGTGTTCGCCTCGATGATGCGCTCCAGCGCTTCGGTCACCACCCCGGCCTGCGCCGCCAGACGCGCCTTTTCGCCCTCTGCCAGCAGCGTATCATAGCACAGGCGGGCGAGGCTCAGCGCCGCCTCGGTGGACTGCCCCCCGGCCATGCTGGTGGCGCGCGCATCGTAGCAGGCCTTGGCCTCAAACCAGGTGGAGAGCGCATCGCCCATGCCGGAGACCAGCAGACGCACCGGCGCTTTAGCAATAATCGCCGTGTCCATCACCACCATATCCGGGTTTTTCGGATAGATCAGATATTCTTCAAATTCGCCCGCTTCGGTGTAGATCACTGACAGCGCGCTGGTCGGCGCATCGGTCGAGGCGATGGTCGGGATCACCACCACCGGCAGCTTCTGGTAATAACCGATCGCCTTCGCGGTATCGAGGGTTTTACCGCCACCGATGCCGACCACGCCGCGGCAGCCCTGTTTTTGCAAAATCGCCATCAGCCGGTTAATTTCCGCATGGCTGCATTCGCCGTTAAACCGTTCCGCATGGCAGCGAATATCGTGACTCTGCAGGCCATTCACCACTTTCTCCCCCGCCAGCTTCATCACGAAGTCGTCGGCGATGACGAAGAAGCTCTCCGCCAGGTTTTTGGCATATTGACCGAACAGGACAGCAGCATCAGGACCCTGAAGATATTTGGCTGGAGATTGAATAACTTTTAGCATTCCTTTCACCCTCAAATAAGTGCGCATGTAGACATGATGAGCCCTGGCGTTATCCGCGCCGGCCGGTAAAACGCGGCCTGAATGGAACGGTACCGGAGCAGTGCGATCACTGTAGGGCCGGCAGGGAACAAAAAAATCTTTCGCCTTTTTGTTCTGATATGAAACACAGCTTAAATTTTTACGTTTCATATTGGAACAAAAAACCCTACTCTCCGTCAGGATTGCGATCGCGATCCGCTCCTCTGCCGCATAATGCCCTTACCATCCCCCTTTTTCGGCCGTCTTTTCTCCCACTGTCGGATGAAAATCAGCAAAAAATTTTTTCCCACCCGCTTCGTCAGCCACCCTGACCGGCGCCTATGGCAGGAGAAAAAAAGCGCGCCAGCTCGCATTTTCATCGTTTCCTCAGCAAAAACGTTCCATAAAGAAACAAAACCAGGAAGCAATGTTTCGTAATGGAACCTAATCGCCGGGGCATTCTTTTTTTCGCCCGCTCAGCCAGAATCATCATATCGCCAGGCACGCTGCACCGTCAGACGATACCCCTACACGATGACCGCCTCCGTCAGCAGAGAGGCTGCATCGAACCTTCTCCAACGGAGCACTGAATAATGAAAAAGCTGATTAACCGTGTTGAAGATGTACTGAATGAACAATTACAGGGGCTGGCTAAAGCCCATCCGCAATTGACCCTGCATCAGGACCCGCTGTATGTCACCCGCGCCGACGCGCCGGTGGCCGGCAAGGTTGCCCTGCTCTCCGGCGGCGGCAGCGGCCATGAGCCGATGCACTGCGGCTACATCGGCCAGGGGATGCTCGCTGGCGCCTGCCCGGGGGAAATCTTCACCTCGCCGACGCCGGACAAAATGTTCGAATGCGCGATGCAAATTGACGGTGGCGAAGGTGTTCTGCTGATTATCAAAAACTATACCGGCGACATCCTGAACTTCGAAACCGCCACCGAGCTGCTGCATGAGAGCGGCATTAAAGTCACCACCGTAGTGGTCGACGACGACGTGGCGGTGAAAGACAGCCTCTATACCGCCGGTCGCCGCGGCGTCGCCAATACCGTGTTGATCGAAAAACTGGTCGGCGCCGCCGCCGAGCGCGGCGACTCGCTGGAAGCCTGTGCTGAACTGGGCCGCCGCCTTAACAATCTCGGCCACTCGATTGGTATCGCCCTCGGCGCCTGCACTGTACCCGCCGCCGGGCAGCCCTCCTTTACGCTGAAAGATGACGAGATGGAGTTTGGCGTCGGCATTCACGGCGAGCCGGGCATCGACCGCCGCCGCTTCAGCTCGCTGGACCAAACCGTCGATGAGATGTTCGATACCCTGCTGGAAAACGGCGCCTACAGCCGCACGCTGCGCCAGTGGGATACCGTCAAGGGCGCGTGGCAGGAAGTGAAGCAGAACAAAACCGCGCTGCAAAACGGCGACCGGGTTATCGCGCTGGTCAATAACCTCGGCGCCACCCCGCTTTCTGAACTGTATGGCGTGTATCACCGCCTCGCCCAGCGCTGCGAAGCGTCCGGCATCATCATCGAACGCAACCTCATCGGCAGCTACTGTACCTCGCTGGATATGTCGGGCTTCTCCATCACTCTGCTGAAAGTGGATGATGAGACGCTGGCGCTATGGGACGCCCCGGTTCATACCCCGGCGCTGAACTGGGGAAACTAAGGAGCACACCATGTCACTGAACAGAACGCAAATCGTCGACTGGCTGTACCGCTGCGGCGATATCTTCACCAAACAGAGCGATTTTCTCACCGGCCTCGATAAAGAGATCGGCGATGCTGACCACGGCCTCAATATGCACCGCGGCTTCAGCAAGGTGGTGGAAAAGCTGCCGTCGATCGCCGATAAAGACATCGGCTTTATTCTCAAAAATACCGGTATGACGCTGCTCTCCAACGTTGGCGGCGCCAGCGGCCCGCTGTTCGGCACCTTCTTTATTCGCGCCGCGCAGGTCACCCAGGCCCACCAAAGCCTGACCCTTGACGAACTGTACCTGATGATCCGCGAAGGTGCGGACGGGGTGGTCAACCGCGGCAAAGCGGAGCCAGGGGATAAAACCATGTGCGACGTCTGGCTGCCGGTGGCGGACTCCCTGCGCCAGTCCAGCGAGCAGCACCTGTCGATCGCCGCCGCGCTGGATGCCGCCTGCGAAGTGGCCGAGCGTGCGGCCCACGCCACCATCACCATGCAGGCGCGTAAAGGCCGCGCCAGCTATCTCGGCGAGCGCAGCATCGGACATCAGGATCCCGGCGCAACCTCGGTGCTATTTATGGTTCAGATGCTGGCCGCCGCCGCCAAAGAGTAAGGAAATCGCGATGGTAAACCTGGTTATTGTTTCTCATAGCGCCCGGCTGGGCGAAGGTGTCGGAGAACTGGCCCGGCAGATGTTAATGAACGATGGCTGCAAGCTGGCGATCGCCGCCGGGATCGACGATCCCGACAGCCCGATCGGCACCGATCCAATAAAAGTCATGGAGGCGATCGAATCCGTGGCCGATACCGATCACGTGCTGGTGATGATGGATATCGGCAGCGCGTTGCTCAGCGCCGAAACCGCCCTCGATCTGCTCGATCCGGCGATAGCCGCGAAGGTGCGGCTTTGCGCCGCGCCGCTGGTGGAAGGGACGCTGGCGGCCACCGTCAGCGCTGCCTCCGGCGCCGGGATCGACAAGGTGATAGCCGACGCCATGAGCGCTCTGGAAGCCAAGCGGATCCAGCTGGGTTTACCTTCGCCAACCCCTGACGCCGCCCCGGCGCCGACGCTTGCCGACGACGGCGACCGCAAATCGCTTGCGGTGATCATTCAGAACCACAACGGCCTGCACGTGCGACCGGCGTCGAAGCTGGTCGCCGCGCTGGCGGGTTTTAATGCCGATCTGCTGCTGGAGAAAAACGGGAAGTGCGTCAAACCGGACAGCCTTAACCAAATCGCGCTATTGCAGGTGCGCCGTAACGATAAACTGCGGCTGCTGGCCCGCGGTCCGGATGCCGACGCGGCGCTGGCGGCGTTTCAGGCGCTGGCCGCCGATAACTTCGGTGAATCACCTGCGGGGCAACCGGCAGCGGCTCCGGCAACGCCCGAGCGCGTCGAAGGCGTTGCGCTGCGCTATCCGCTGGCCCTGATCCAGCCAGTCAGCCCGGCTGCCGCCGATGTCGCCCGCGAACAGCAGCGCCTGCGCCAGGCCATCGACCAGACGCTGGCGGATCTCACCGCCCTGACCGAGCTGGCAGAAAATAAATTAAACGCCGACATCGCGGCGATCTTCGCCGGGCACCACACTCTGCTCGATGATGACGATCTGTTTGATGCCGCCAACGATCGTCTGCTCACCGAACAATGCTCGGCGGAATGGGCGTGGCATCAGGTGCTGATGGAGATCAGCCACCAGTACCGCCAGCTGGATGACCCCTATCTGCAGGCGCGCTATATCGATATCGAAGATATTCTGCAGCGCACGCTGCGCCATCTGCAGGGTATTCAGGAGACGCTGCCGACGCCCGGCGAGCCGACGATTATTATTGCCGACAACATTTATCCATCGACCGTCTTACAGCTGGATGCCAGCCTCGTCAAAGGCCTGTGCCTGCGCGACGGCAGCGAACAGGCCCACGGCGCGATTATCGCCCGCGCCGCGGGGATCGTCTGGCTGTGCCAGCAGGGCGAGGCGCTGAACAGCGTGCAGCCCGGCGAGACTATCGCGCTCGATATGCGTAACCAACGCCTTATCCGTGACTAAAATTCACGTTGACCGTTACCGCTCCGGAGGCCTGCCTCCGGAGGGTGAGTTTTCGCTTACTCTTCAGGAACCACTATGTCTCAATTCTTTTTTAACCAGCGCGCCAGCCTCGTCAACGATGTGATTGAGGGAACCATTATCGCCAGCCCGTGGAATAACCTCGCCCGGCTGGAGAGCGACCCGGCGATCCGGGTAGTGGTCCGTCGCGACCTGAATAAAAACAACGTGGCGGTGATCTCCGGCGGCGGCGCCGGCCATGAACCGGCGCACGTCGGCTTTATTGGTAAAGGCATGCTGACCGCTGCAGTCTGCGGCGATCTGTTCGCCTCACCGAGCGTCGACGCGGTGCTTACCGCTATTCAGGCGGTGACCGGCGAGGCAGGTTGCCTGCTGATCGTCAAAAACTACACCGGAGACCGGCTTAACTTCGGCCTGGCGGCGGAGAAAGCGCGCCGACTCGGCTATAACGTTGAAATGCTGATCGTTGGCGACGACATTTCGCTGCCGGATAACAAACAGCCGCGCGGCATCGCCGGGACCATTCTGGTACATAAAGTGGCGGGCTATTTCGCCGAGCGCGGCTTCAACCTCGCCACCGTCCTGCGTGAAGCGCAATACGCCGCCAACCATACCGCCAGTATCGGGGTGGCGCTGGCCAGCTGTCATCTGCCGCAGGAAGCGGAAAGCGCACCGCGCCATCAGGCCGGTCACGCCGAGCTGGGAATGGGCATCCACGGTGAGCCCGGGGCCTCAACCATCGCCACGCATAACAGCGCGGAAATCGTCAACCTGATGGTGGAAAAACTGACTGACGCCCTGCCGGAAACCGGCCGCCTGGCGGTGATGCTTAATAACCTCGGCGGCGTGTCGGTGGCTGAGATGGCGATCCTCACCCGCGAGCTGGCCAACACCCCGCTGCAGGCGCGCGTTGACTGGCTGATAGGCCCGGCCTCGCTGGTGACAGCGCTGGATATGAAAGGCTTCTCGCTGACCACCATCGTGCTGGAAGAGAGTATTGAGAAAGCCCTGCTGTCGGATGTGGAAACCGCCAGCTGGCAGAAGCCGGTGCAGCCGCGGGCAGTTAACATCATGCCGTCCACTCTCGCCAGCGCGCGCGTCGACTTTACGCCCTCAACCAACCCGCAGGTGGGCGATTACGTCGCGCAGGTGACCAGCACCCTCTCCGGCCTTGAAGCCCATCTCAACGCGCTGGACGCCAAAGTGGGCGACGGGGATACCGGCTCCACCTTCGCCGCCGGGGCGCGTGAGATTGCCGACCTGCTGCAGCGCCAGCAGCTGCCGCTAAACGATCTGCCAACGCTGTTCGCGCTGATCGGCGAACGCCTGACGGTGGTGATGGGCGGCTCCAGCGGGGTATTGATGTCGATCTTCTTCACCGCTGCCGGGCAGAAGCTGGGGCAAGGCGCCAGCGTGGCCGAGGCGCTGAACGCCGGCCTGGAGCAGATGAAGTTTTACGGCGGCGCCGATGAGGGAGACAGGACGATGATCGACGCTCTGCAGCCGGCGCTGGCGACGCTGCTCGCCGAACCGGATAATCTGCAGGCCGCTTTTGCCGCGGCGCAGGCCGGCGCGGATCGCACCTGCCAGTCGGGCAAAGCTGGCGCCGGACGCGCGTCCTATCTCAATAGCGATAGCCTGCTCGGCAATATGGACCCCGGCGCCCACGCGGTGGCGATGGTGTTTAAGGCGCTCGCGGAACGATAAGTCTCCCCCGGTGGCGCTGCGCTTACCGGGGCTACAAATCGGCGCCAACCGTAGCCCGGATAAGGCGCAAGCCGCTATCCGGGTTTTACCACGATGGCTTTTTACTTACTGTGCCAGTACGCCTGGGAACGCACCAGCTGCTGATCGATACTCTCGTCTTCAAAGCGCGCCAGCAGCGATTTCACCACCGCGCCTTCGCCGGTCAGCCAGATAAAATAATCCTCCGCCGGCACCTTAACCTGCGCCAGGCGCTCGGCGACGAACGCCGGGTTGTGGCCCACCACCCACTCGATGTTAAAGCCGTCGAGATCCGCCAGATAATCTTTATATGACGCATCGGCGATTGTGACGATGGCCGTCACCTGCAGCGTCACCGGCAGCTGGCGTAATCCCAGCAGACGACGGCGCAGCGCCGGCATGCCGGACTCATCGCAGACATACAGCTGCCAGGCATAATCTTCCGGCACCACCAGCGAGCCGCGCGGCCCGCCGATCACCAGCTTATCGCCCACTTTTGCTTCCAGCGCCCAGCGGCTGGCAATTCCGCCATCGTGGATATAGAAATCGTAAGCCAGCTCGTGACGTTCGGCATCGTACAGCGGCGTATAGTCGCGGGTGGCTGGCCGCACGCCCTCGCCCCAGTCAATCCCCTCCTCGGTCACCTGCGGTGGGGCAAATGCCGCGCCCGGCTCCGGGAAGAAAAGCTTGGTATGGTCGTCAAAACCGTGAGAAGCGAAGCCTGCCAGCGCCTCGCCTCCCAGCACGATACGCTGGAACGCCGCGCCAACGCGCTCCACGCGCAGGACCGTCAGCTCACGGAAACGCAGCTCATTGCGGACACGCTGCGGGTACTTGTCTGCTTTTGTTTTTGTCATCATCGTTCGCCTTCGTGACAGGAAATAGATATATCTAAATTTGATGCAAATGATAATGATTGCCAACTAAAAACAATGCAAGTCTTTTTTTGATATAGTCAAAACAAACCGCATCAAAATCCACAACTCAAAAATAAAAACATAAATATCAACACCTTAAAAAACAAATGGCAACCAGCATTGCGAACATTCATTTTTTAGATATAAATTAGATATATCAAAACACAACAGGAGGTAACCATGCGACATCATCATGAAGAAGGGCGTGGGCCACGCGGGCGCCACGGTGACCCCAGCGAACACGGCGACCATGGCCGCCGCGGCGGCGGACGTCGCCAGCGTTTCTTTGGCCACGGCGAGCTACGGTTGATCATTCTGGACATCCTCAGCCGCAGCGCCAGTCACGGCTATGAGTTGATCAAAGAGATCGAAACGCTTACCCAGGGGAACTACAGCCCCAGCCCGGGAGTGATCTACCCGACGCTGGATCTGCTCCAGGACCAGGGCCTTATCAGCGTGGAAGACGACAACGGACGCAAAAAAATCGTCATCAGCGAGGAGGGAAAACAGCTGCACGCGGAGAACCAGGAGCACCTGGCCCATATCCAGGAGCGTCTCCAGGCGCGGATGGTCGGCTGCGAGCTGCGCCGGGATCCGCAGATGAAGCGCGCGCTGGAAAACTTCAAAGCGGTTCTCGACCTGAAAGTGAACCAGCAGGCCAGCAGTGCCGCCCAGCTCAAGCAGATCATCGGCATTATCGACCGGGCGGCGATGGAGATCTCTCAGCTCGACTAAGCCTCTTTTGTTACCACCGGCTGCCCCGCCCTGGGGCAGCTCGCACCACGACGGATCGCCCCGTTCATCGCCGCCAGGCAGAAAATCTCGTCAGCTCAGGAATAAAACGTGCCAATAGTGGCGCAATGAGATTAAATTTTACACATTTCGTCTTTTACTTTGCATTTATCCCGATTTTCACCGCTTCTGCCGAACTGGCGTAATCCCTGCAATACTTAATCCAGTATCGTGTGATACGTCCGCCCCAGGAGCACATTTTGAACAGGTTACCTTCCAGCGCATCGGCTCTGGCCTGCAGCGCACACGCACTGAATCTCATTGAAAAGCGCACGCTTGATCATGAGGAAATGAAAGCACTTAACCAGGAGGTCAGGGAATACTTTAAAGAGCATGTGAATCCGGGGTTTTTAGAGTATCGAAAATCGGTCACAGCCGGCGGGGATTACGGAGCCGTAGAGTGGCAAGCGGGAGGGTTAAATACGCTTGTCGACACCCAGGGACAGGAATTTATCGACTGCCTTGGTGGGTTTGGCATCTTCAATGTAGGGCACCGTAATCCAGTTGTGGTATCCGCCGTCGAGAATCAACTCGCGAAACAACCGCTTCACAGTCAGGAACTGCTGGATCCGCTACGCGCGATGCTGGCGAAAACCCTGGCGGCCTTAACGCCCGGCAAACTAAAGTACAGTTTCTTCTGCAACAGCGGTACCGAATCGGTAGAGGCGGCCATCAAGCTGGCGAAAGCCTATCAGTCGCCGCGCGGTAAATTTACCTTCATCGCCACCAGCGGCGCCTTCCACGGTAAATCGCTGGGCGCGCTGTCTGCCACCGCGAAATCGACCTTCCGTAAACCGTTTATGCCGTTGCTGCCGGGTTTCCGCCACGTGCCGTTCGGTGATATCAACGCCATGCGCTCCATTCTTAGCGAGTGCAAGAAAACCGGCGACGACGTCGCGGCGGTGATCCTCGAGCCGATTCAGGGCGAAGGGGGCGTGATCCTCCCGCCGCAGGGGTATTTGCCGGCGGTGCGTAAGCTGTGCGATGAGTTTGGCGCCCTGCTGATCCTCGACGAAGTGCAGACCGGCATGGGCCGCACCGGCAAGATGTTCGCCTGCGAGCATGAGAACGTCCAGCCCGACATTCTGTGTCTGGCGAAAGCGCTCGGCGGCGGCGTGATGCCGATCGGCGCAACGGTGGCGACGGAAGAGGTCTTCTCGGTGCTGTTCGACAACCCGTTCCTGCACACCACCACCTTCGGCGGTAACCCGCTGGCCTGTGCGGCGGCGCTGGCGACGATCAACGTGCTGTTGACGCAAAACCTGCCGGCGCAGGCGGCGCAGAAAGGCGATATGTTGCTGGACGGTTTCCGCCTGCTGGCGCAGGAGTATCCGGACCTGGTGAATGAAGTGCGCGGGAAAGGCATGCTGATGGCCATCGAGTTTGTCGATAACGAGATTGGCTATAACTTCTCCAGCGAGATGTTCAGACAGCGGGTGCTGGTCGCCGGGACGTTAAACAACGCCAAGACGATCCGCGTTGAACCGCCGCTGACCCTCACCCTGGAGCAGTGCGAGCAGGTGCTGAAAGCGGCGCGTAAGGCGCTGGCGGCCCTGCGCGTCTCGGTTGAAGAAGCGTAATAAGTGCCCCTCACCCTCTCCCTCAGAGAAAGGGTGAGGGTGAAGGAACTCCCTCACATCTGCGGTAACAGGCCGATAAAGCTGCGTTTCTGCCGCGGCTGCGACATCATCTCCTCCAGCTTTTCGACGCAGGCTAAATAGTGCGGCGTCTTCTTATGCGCCAGCACCGCCTCATCGTCTTTATAGGCTTCGTAGATAAAAAAGCGGGTTTTCACTTCGGGATCCTGCAGGACATCAAAGCGCAGGTTGCCCGGCTCCTGCAGCGCGCCTTCGTGGTTGGCGCGAAACACCTCGAGAAACTCATCCACCCGCTCGGGTTTAATATTGATCTCCACCAGCGTCACGTTCATTTCAGCTCTCCCTGTTTCTCTTCCTGCCAGAACTGATACGCTTCGCGCGCGTTCAGATTCTCATGCACCACCTTTTTCACCGCCTTCAGCATCGCGCGCGGGGCGCTGGACTGGAAGATATTGCGCCCCATATCCACCCCGGACGCCCCCTGATCGATCGCCCGCCAGCACATCTCCAGCGCCTCATGCTCCGGCAGTTTTTTACCGCCGGCGATCACGATCGGCACCGGACAGCTGGCGGTCACTTTTTCAAAACCTTCCTCAACAAAGTAGGTCTTCACGAACTGCGCCCCCATTTCGGCGGCAATCCGGCTGGCCAGCGAGAAGTAGCGCGCATCACGGGTCATCTCTTTGCCGACGCCGGTAACCGCCAGGACCGGCATACCGTAGCGATTGCCGGCATCCACCAGTTTGATGATGTTATTGATCGACTGATGTTCGTATTCGCTGCCGATATAGACCTGCGCCGCCACCGCGCAAACGTTGAGACGCAGCGCGTCTTCCATCGCCACCGCCACGCATTCGTTGGAGAGTTCGCTCAAAATCGAATTGCCGCCGGAGGCGCGGAGCACCACCGGCTTATTGGTGGCCGCCGGTACCTGGCTGCGCAGTACGCCGCGGGTGCACATCAGCACATCGGTGTCGGCAAACAGCGGCGCAATCGACAGGTCGATACGCTCCAGCCCGGTGGTTGGCCCCTGGAAGTAGCCATGATCGAAGGCCAGCATCACCGTGCGGTTGCTGTGCGGATTAAAGATGCGCGCCATCCGCGACTGCATCCCCCAGTCCAGCGAGCCGCAGCCTTTCAGGGTATACAGCGTATTCTGCTGCGGGCGGTCGATACCGAAGTCCTTACCTTCTTTGATGTCGTCTAAATCAGCCATCTCATCCTCCGTCAGAAGTCGTAGTTATTGATGTTCTCTTTGCTGAACACCACGCGCTCCGGCAGCAGCACGATACCGTTGCCCTTCGCCTCATACTGGTAGCCCTGCACGCTATTCGGTTCGACCTTCAGCGAGCCGATATCTTTCACCTCAACGCTATCGCCTACGTTAAGATCGCCCTTTTTCAGCAATCGATCGGCGACGTTAACCGCAATTTTGCCCTGCTGAACCACATCCCACAGGCCGAACGCTTTTACCGTGCCGCGCTCAACGTACGGGCGCATCACGTTCGGTGTACTAAAGCCGACGATCGCCACGCCCTGACGCTTGAGGTTCTCCGCCGCCTGCGCCGCCGCCGGCAGCGCATTGGCATCCGGCGCGATAATGGCATCGAGATCCGGATAGGCTTTTAAGATCCCCTCGGCGGTTTGCAGCGATTTGGTGGCATCGTTATAGCCGAACTGGGTGGTGACGATTTGCCACTGCGGATGCTCTTTTTCGATTTTGGCTTTGGCTTCCTTCACCCACTGGTTCTGGTCGGTCACCGTTGGGCTGGAGTAGAAAAACGCGACTTTGGCGGCAGGTTTGCTGACCTGCTTTTCCGCCATCTCGACCAGCAGGCCGCCGAGCTGCTGCGGCGTGCCCTGGTTGATATAGATGCTGCGGCACTCCGGCTTGGTATCGGAATCCCAGGTCAGGACTTTCACCCCGCGCTGCATCGCCCGCTTCAGCGCCGGACACAGGCCATCCGGCGAGACGGCGGAGACGATAATCGCGTTGTAGCCCTGGTTGACGAAGTTGTTGATAAGCTGCACCTGGCCGGAGACGCTGGGCTCGGTGGGACCGTCATAGGTGACATCCACGCCCAGCGCTTTCCCCGCCTCTTTCGCGCCGTTACCGCCGCTGGTAAAGAAGCCGACGCCGACCAGCTTAGGAATAAAGGCGATGCGGTCCGCCGCCTGTGCGGTGACTACGCTCATCGCCAGCGCCAGCACGATCAGTTTTAATTTCATTTTATGCTCCGATTGTTTTATGCGAGAAAAGACGCCGCCAGGTCGCGCGCACCCATTCACGGTGCAGGCTCAGCGAACGCCCCATCACCACCACAACCAACAGCGCCCCTGACAGCGCGCTCGACACCTGGTTGGGGATGCCGACCATCTGTAAACCCTGTTGCAGATACCCCACCAGCAATGCCGCCAGCGCGGTACCCAGTATCGATCCCGAGCCGCCGTATATATTGGCCCCGCCGAGCACCGCCGCGGTCAGCGCCGGCATCAGCAGGTCGCGGCCTAAATCCGAACGCGCCGAGCCGAAATAGGAGACCATCACCAGCGCCGCGGCCGCCGAGGCGACGCCAACCAGGCCATACAGCACGTACGGGATGCCGTTCACCGACAGCGCGGCATAGCGCGCGGCGCGCGAATTTTGCCCGAGTAAAAAGAGATGGCGGCCAAAGCGACCACGATGGGCCAGCAGCCAGAAGAAAAAGGTGATAATCGCGAACAGCACCAGCGGTAGCGGCAGTCCGGCGAAAGTTAAATTGGCGAAGGCGGTGAAGCTATCGGGGAAGCCGCCAATCCCCTCGTAACCGGTCGCGCCGGCCATGCCGGAAAGCAGCAGCGCGCCGCCGCCGTACAGATACAGCGTCCCGAGGGTGATCACCAGCGGGCTGATGCCGGTGTAGTGAATCAGCGCGGCGTTGAGTAACCCGCACAGCAGCCCCAATAGCAACGTCAGCGATACCGCCAGCCACAGCGGCCAGCCCGCCTGGGTCATCACCCCGAGGGCGATGGCGCACAGGCCGATGGTCGAGCCCAGCGAAATATCGATCCCGCCGCTGATGATCACCAGCGTCAGCGGCAGCGCGACGATGCCGATGCAGATAAAGTCGCTGGTGCTAAAGAGCAGCATATTGAGATCCAGCATGCGCGGATTCAACGCGCCGAATAGCAGGATTTCCGCGATCAGTAACGCCAGCAGCGCGCTTTCCCAGTTAAGCTTCAGCTTCATTTAAGCCACCTCTTTGCTTTTGCGTTCGGGAAAGCGGGCAATCTGTTTGCCCCCTTTGTTACCGGGCTGGAAACGGCAGTACTTTAGCGCCCGTTGATGGCGGGCCAGCGCCTGGCGCAGGCGGCCATCAAGCACCAGCACGCCGAGCAGCACCAGGCCGGCAATAAAGTCATTCCACCAGGCGGGAAGGCGGAACAGCACCAGCACGGTGTCGATTTGGGTGAGGAAAAAGGCGCCGAGAAACGCGCCGAGCAGCGTACCGGTGCCGCCGAGCAGCGAGATCCCGCCCAGTACGCAGGCGGCGATGGCTTTCATCTCCAGCCCGCTGCCGGTCTGATTAGGCACAAAACCAATTTGCGCGGCGAAGACGATCCCAGCGCAGGCCGCCAGCATGCCGTTGAGGGTAAAGGCCAGCATCCGCGTACGGTTGACCGCCACGCCCAGCTGACGCGCGGCGGCGAGATTATCGCCAACGGCGTAAAAATCACGACCAAAGGCGGTGCGCGACAGCAGCCAGCCGCCCGCCAGCAGCAGCGCCAGCACCAGCAAGCCCAGCGGCGACACGCCAATAAACGCGGGCTCCGAGAGCGATTTCAGGCTGTCGGGCAAGCCCTCGATCCATTTCCCGCCGGTCCACAGCAACATCACTCCGCGATACAACCCCAGCGTACCGAGCGTCGCGACGATCGCCGGAATGCGCAGCCCCACGACCAGCAGGCCGTTAAAAGCCCCGGCCAGCGCGCCAATCGTCAGCGCGAAGGCGATAGCCGTCGCCAGCCCGTAACCGTTGTTCAGCGCCACGCCGACGGCGATGGCGCACAGCCCAACGGTCGAGCCTACCGACACATCAATATTGCGGGTCAGCATCACCAGCGTCGCGCCCAATGCCAGCAGGCAGAGGATCTGCGAGCTGGCGAAAATCATCGCCAGGGTCTGCAGGCTGAAATAGGCTGGATTGAGCGCCACCAGCACGACAAAGAGCGCCACGATGGCAAAGAAGGCGCTCAGTTCGCGATTCTTCAGTAACGTTTTCATGCCTGCCCTCCGAAGGCCAGGGTCATCATGCGATCGACGGTCACCGCCTGCCGCGCCAGCTCGCCGCTGTAGCGGCCCTGATGCATCACCAGCACCCGGTCGGCAAGGCCGACGAACTCATCCAGATCGGAGGAGATCATCAGCACCGCCACGTTTTGCGCGGCAACGCTTTTTAGCAGTTGATAGATATCGGCGCGGGCGGAGACATCCACGCCGCGCGTCGGCTCATCGACAATCAGCAGTAACGGATTAGCTTCCAGACAGCGAGCCAGCAGCACCTTCTGCTGGTTGCCGCCAGAGAGCGTGCGCACCGGCCGATCGCCATCGGCCAGCTTGATCCCCAGCGCCCGGTGATAGCGTTCAACCACCGCCGCCTCCCGTTTCCCCTGCTGCCACCACGACGGCTGATTGAACATCACCGTGTTCCAGCGCACCGGCGCATCAAGAAACAGCCCCGAGACCTGGCGGTCTTCCGGCAGATAGACCAGCCCGCAGGCCAACCTGGCGCGGGTGCTGTCGCGGCTAATCTCGCGGTTCTCAAGCCAGATCCGCCCGGCGCGCGGTGGACGCAGGCCGTATAGGGTTTCAGCAAACTCGGTGCGCCCGGATCCTACCAGCCCGGCCAGACCGACGATCTCTCCGGCGCGGATCTCCAGATTGAGATCGATAAAACCTTCGCCGGTAAGATCCTCCACCCGTAGCACGGGAAAGTCCTGCGGTTGAGTACGGCGGTTGCCCGGTAGCGACAGCCACAGCTTTTGCGTGTCGCTCAGCGTATGGTCGCGGCTGACCGGCGTCATCGCGTTAATCAGTTGCTCATCGCGGTATGCCGCGGTCTCGCCGCTCAGCACCACCGCGCCGTCGCGCATCACCGATATATGGCTGGCAAGCTGGCGGATTTCGGGCAATTTGTGTGAGATAAAGACGATCCCAACGTCCAGCGCCTGTAACGCGCGGATCTGGCTAAACAGTCTCTCGGTTTCACCCGGCGTTAAAGAGGCGGTGGGTTCATCAAGGATCAGGATCCTGGCTTCGCGCATCAGCCCGCGCAGGATCTCGACCATCTGTTGATCGGCCACTTCGAGCGTGCTGGCGCTGGCATCGAGGTTGATCTGGCAGTTCAGCTGCTGCAGTTTGTCCTGCAACCGCGCGGCGGTATCCGCCCGCTTCGGCAGGCGGAAGAGAATGTTCTCGCGCACGCTGAGGTTGGGAAACAGCATCGGCTCCTGCGGCACCAGATAGATGCCAAGCTGGTGCGCCAGCGCCGGGCTGAGGCGCGCAAACGCGCGGTCGCCGATCGTCAGTTCACCGCTGTCCGGCGTTTCAACACCGGCGATGATCTTCATCAGCGTCGATTTACCCGCGCCGTTCCCCCCCATCAGCGCATGCACCTGGCCCGCGCCTAGCGTGAAATCAATGCCTTTCAGCACCGCAACGCCGGAGAACTGTTTGCAAATCTGGCGAGCTTCAAGCAGTGGCTTCATCGTCGCGCCTCGATTGAACAAATGATTTTTAGATTTAATAATGTTCAAAAGCGTAGACGGTGAACTATATTTACAACCGTGCGAAGATCACAGTTTGGCGCTTTAGATCGTCAGGAAGAAAGGCGCCAGCGATGAAAGATCCGTTTTGCCAGTCGGCTCACACTTTCCGACCGCGCAATAGCGAACATATGATCTAAATTTTTATAAGAGTTCAATTTATGAGCGAAAAACGCATTACGGAAGAGAACCGCTACGCCGGGCTGGCGTTAGCCGAGGAAGAGCTGGTGGCGCGGGTGGCGTGGTGCTACTACCACGACGGCCTGACGCAAAATGACATCGGCGAGCGTTTAGGGTTGCCGCGACTGAAGATTTCTCGCCTGCTGGAGAAAGGCCGTCAGTCCGGGGTGATCCGCGTGCAGATCAACTCGCGCTATGAGGGCTGTCTGGCGCTGGAAAGTGAACTCCAGCAACGCTTTGGCCTCAAGATTGCCCGCGTGCTGCCGGCGCTCAACACCCCGCCGATGAATACCCGGCTGGGGATCGGCGCGGCGCAGTCGCTGATGGGCATTCTGCAACCGGGGCAATTATTGGCAGTCGGCTTCGGCGAAGCCACCATGAGCTGCCTGCAGCACCTCAGCGGCTTTATTGGCTCGCAGCAGGTGCGGCTGGTGACCCTCTCCGGCGGCGTCGGCCCTTATATGACCGGCATCGGCCAGCTTGATGCCGCCTGTAGCGTCAGCATTATCCCGGCGCCGCTGCGGGTCTCTTCGGCGGATGTCGCCGAGATCCTGCGCCGCGAGTCGAGCGTGCGCGACGTGATGCTGGCGGCAACGGCGGCGGACGCGGCGGTGGTTGGCATTGGCGCCATCGATCAGCGGCGCGACGCCACCATTTTACGCTCCGGCTATATCAGCGAGGGTGAACAGCTGATGTACGCGCGCAAAGGCGCGGTCGGCGACATTTTAGGTTATTTCCTGCAGGCCGACGGCCGGCCGGTAGAAGGACTGGAGATCCATCGGGAACTCCTCGGCGTAACCCTCGATGAACTGGCGCAGCTGCCAACCATCGTCGGCGTCGCCGGGGGCGAACAAAAAGCGCAGGCGATTCATGCCGCTCTGATTGGCAAGCGCATTAATGGCCTGGTAACGGAAGAGACAACAGCACGCGCGGTGCTCGCACTGGCCTCCTGACGGCCTGGCGCCGCGCGACAACAGCGAGGCGCATGTCATGAGTTACCTGTTAGCGTTAGATGCCGGGACCGGCAGCATTCGGGCGGTCATTTTCGATCTCAATGGCCACCAGCTGGCGGTGGGCCAGGCCGAATGGAAACACCTGAGCGTTGAAAACGTCCCCGGCTCGATGGAGTTCGACCTTACCACCAACTGGCAGCTGGCCTGCCAGTGCATTCGCCAGGCGCTTGACGTCGCCCGGCTCTCTGCCGCCGATATTCAATCCGTCGCCTGCTGTTCGATGCGCGAAGGGATCGTCCTCTATGACCGCGACGGCGAGGCCATCTGGGCCTGCGCCAACGTCGATGCCCGTGCCAGCCGCGAAGTGGCGGAGCTGAAAGAGATCCACGACTATCGCTTTGAATCCGAGGTATACGAGGTCTCGGGACAAACCCTGGCGCTAAGCGCCATGCCGCGCCTGCTGTGGCTGGCGCACCACCGCCCCGATATCTACCGTAAAGCGGCGACCATCACCATGATCAGCGACTGGCTGGCAGCGAAGCTTTCCGGCGAGCTGGCGGTCGACCCGTCAAACGCGGGCACCACCGGCATGCTCGATCTGTTCAGCCGCGACTGGCGTCCGGCGCTGCTGGATATGGCCGGGCTGCGCGCCGATATGCTGTCGCCGGTCAAAGAGACCGGTACCCTGCTGGGCGCCGTCACCGAAGCGGCGGCGCATGAGAGCGGGCTGCGCGCCGGGACGCCGGTAGTGATGGGCGGCGGCGACGTCCAGCTCGGCTGCCTGGGCCTTGGGGTGGTGCGCGCCGGGCAAACTGCGGTACTCGGCGGCACTTTCTGGCAGCAGGTGGTCAACCTGCCGCAGGTGCGTACCGATCCGCAGATGAATATTCGTGTTAATCCTCATGTCATTCCCGGCATGGCGCAGGCGGAATCGATCAGCTTCTTTACCGGTCTGACCATGCGCTGGTTTCGCGACGCCTTTTGCGCTGAAGAAAAACTGATTGCCGAGCGGCTCGGCGTCGATGCCTATTCGCTGCTGGAGGAGATGGCCAGCCGCGTGCCCGCCGGTTCCCACGGCGTGATGCCTATTTTTTCCGACGCCATGCACTTTAAGCAGTGGTACCACGCTGCGCCGTCGTTTATTAACCTCTCCATCGATCCGGAAAAGTGCAATAAAGCGACCCTGTTCCGCGCGCTGGAGGAGAACGCGGCGATTGTCTCCGCCTGCAACCTGGCCCAGATTTCGCAGTTCTCCGGGGTAACATTCGAGAGCCTGGTGTTTGCCGGCGGCGGCTCGAAGGGGGCGCTATGGAGCCAAATCCTCAGCGACGTCACCGGCCTGCCGGTGCGGGTGCCGGTGGTCCGCGAAGCCACCGCTCTGGGCTGCGCTATCGCCGCCGGAACCGGCGCCGGACTGTATGGCGATATGGCCAGTACAGGAGAACGGTTAGTGAGCTGGCACCGCGAGTTCACCCCAAATCCGCAGCATCGCGAGCTGTATCAGGAGATGATGAGCAAGTGGCAGACGGTGTACGCCGATCAGCTTGGCCTTGTCGATAGCGGGCTGACCACCTCAATGTGGCAGGCGCCGGGCCTGGAGCGCCGCCAGCGTGTTGCGTCTTCCCCCTCACCCTAACTACCGGTGCCGCTCCGCCTCACCCCGGCCCTCTCCCTTTGGGAGAGGGCCGGGGTGAGGGACAACGAGTTCCGTTCTTTGAATCCCATCACAATCACCGCACTCCCCTTTTCCCTTTTTCTCCGCGACGGCTAAATTAGTAACTCATCCGACCACATAACAATAATTTTACATTGGAAGCCACTATGAGCCGCTATCCGTCGCTTTTCGCCCCGCTTGAGCTGGGCTTCACAACGCTCAAAAACCGCGTGTTGATGGGCTCGATGCACACCGGGCTGGAAGAACTGCCGGACGGCGCGCAGCGGCTGGCGGCCTTTTACGCCGAACGCGCCCGTCACGGCGTGGCGCTGATCGTCACCGGCGGCATCGCTCCGGCGTCCTCTGGCGTTACCATGGCCGGCGGCGCGGTACTCAACGATGCCAGCCACCTGGCGCACCATCGCCATATTACCGACGCGGTACACCAGGAAGGCGGCAAAATCGCCCTGCAGATCCTGCATACCGGGCGCTACAGCTATCAGCCCGCGCTGGTGGCCCCCTCGGCGCTACAGGCGCCGATTAACCGTTTTACGCCCCATGAACTGAGCCACGATGAGATCCTGACGCTGATCGATGATTTTGCCCACTGCGCCCAGCTGGCACGGGAGGCGGGCTATGACGGCGTCGAAGTGATGGGTTCTGAGGGCTATCTGATTAACGAATTTCTCGCCGCGCGTACCAACCAGCGCGACGATCAATGGGGCGGCGATTATGCCAGGCGCATGCGTTTCGCCATTGAAGTGGTTAAGGCGGTGCGCCAGCGCGCCGGCCACGATTTCATTATCATCTACCGCCTGTCGATGCTCGATCTGGTCAACGACGGCAGCACGCTGGCGGAAGTCACCGAACTGGCTAAAGCGATTGAAGCGGCGGGGGCGACAATTATCAACACCGGGATTGGCTGGCACGAAGCGCGCATTCCGACCATCGCCACGCCGGTACCGCGCGGAGCGTTCAGCTGGGTCACCCGCAAGCTGAAAGGCGCGGTGTCGATCCCGTTGATCACCACCAACCGCATCAACGATCCGCAGGTCGCGGAGGATATTCTCGCCCGCGGCGATGCCGATATGGTATCGATGGCCCGCCCGTTCCTCGCTGACGCCGAATTTATGTCAAAAGCGCAGAACGATCGTGCCGATCAGATCAATACCTGCATCGGCTGTAACCAGGCGTGTCTCGATCGGATCTTCGTCGGCAAAGTTACCTCCTGTCTGGTCAACCCGCGCGCCTGTCATGAAACCCTGATGCCGGTCCTGCCTGCCAACGCGCCTAAACGGCTGGCGGTCGTCGGCGCCGGTCCTGCCGGTCTGGCCTTCGCCGTTAACGCCGCCGCCCGCGGCCATCACGTCACGTTGTTCGATGCGCTCCCGGAGATCGGCGGTCAGTTTAATATCGCCAAACAGATCCCCGGAAAAGAGGAGTTCCACGAGACGCTGCGTTACTACCGCACCATGCTCGATCTTCATGGTGTCGATCTACGCCTGAACACCCGCGCCACGGCAGACGATCTGCTGGCGTTCGATGAGACGATCCTCGCCACCGGTATCGCCCCGCGCCTGCCGGCGATCGCCGGGATCGATCATCCTAAAGTGCTGAGCTACCTGGATGTCTTACGCGATAAAGCACCTGTTGGCACGAAGGTGGCGATTATCGGCTGCGGCGGTATCGGCTTCGATACCGCGATGTATTTAAGCCAGTCAGGCGCGGCCACCAGCCAGGATATCGGCGAGTTCTGCCGCGAATGGGGCATCGATACCAGCCTGCAAACGGCGGGAGGGCTGCGTCCTGAAGGCCCGCAGTTGAGTAAAAGCCCACGACAGATTGTGATGCTGCAGCGCAAAGCCAGCAAACCGGGCGAAGGGCTCGGCAAAACCACCGGCTGGATCCACCGCGCGACGCTGCTGGCGCGCGGCGTAAAAATGATCCCGGCGGTCAGTTATGAAAAGATCGATGATGAAGGGTTACATGTGACTATTGGCGGCGAGCGCCAACTGCTGGCGGTCGATCAGGTGGTTATCTGCGCCGGTCAGGAACCGCGCCGCGAGCTGGCGGATCCGCTGCGCGCGGCGGGGAAAACGGTGCATTTAATCGGTGGTTGCGACGTGGCGGCAGAGCTGGATGCGCGCCGGGCGATTGCCCAGGGCACTAAACTGGCGCTGGCGATTTAGCGCTGTCCCGGGGGCGGCGCGATGCGCCTTCCCCGGGCTACCACGATAATCCCGGACGGTAGCCCGGATAAGGCGACAGTCGGTAGCCCGGCTAAGGCGACAGCCGTAAGCCGGGGAGACAGCGACAACAATCAGCGCTGCTTGCGCACCTTGGTTGCTTTCAAAACCACGAACTTGTTATTGGTCGCAATAGTCGGTAGCCCGGCTAAGGCGACAGCCGCAAGCCGGGGAAACAGCGACACGAATCAGCGCTGCTTGCGCACCTTGGTTGCTTTCAAAACCACGAACTTATTGTTGGTCGCAATGGTAGTGCAATTACCAAACGCGCGCTTCAGTTTACGGAAGTAATCAAGATGGCGGTTGCCGACAACGTACAGCTCGCCGCCGTATTTCAGGCTGCGACGGGCGTCGTTAAACATCTGCCAGGCAATATGATCGGTAATCGCGTGCTGCTGATGGAACGGCGGATTGCACAGAATCGCCGTAAAGCGATCCGGCTCAATGCCGGAGAGCGAGTTGTTGACCATAAATTCGCAGCGCTCGATATCATCCGGCAGGTTGTGCTCGACGTTCAAACGGCTGGAAGCCACCGCCATATGCGACTCATCGGTGAACATCACGCTGGCGTTCGGGTTCTGCGCCAGCGCCTGCAGGCCAATCACCCCGTTGCCGCAGCCGAGATCGGCGATCTCGCCTTCCAGATCGGACGGCAAATGTTCGAGGAAGAAGCGCGCGCCGATATCCAGGCCGCTGCGGGCAAAAACGTTGGCATGGTTATGGATGGTCCACGGCGTGCCGTCCAGCTTCCAGCTGTAGGTTTGCGGCGCATCGGCAAGCTTAGGCGCGGTGAAAACGCAGTGGATCAGACGCGCTTTTTTCCATGCCAGCGAGGTGGTGGTGGTGCCAAGGATTTTTTCAAACAGCGCCAGCGTCGAGTTGTGCACATCACGGGCTTTCGCCGCGGCGATAATGCGGGTTTCCGGCGTCACCACTTCGCGCAGGGCGCGCAGCTGCTGTTCGAGCAGCGCCAGCTGTTTTGGCACCTTAATCAGCACCAGCGCCGGCGCTGCCGGCAGTGGGCTCAGGCTATCCTGAAAGCGCACGCTCTCTTCATCGATACCGTTCATCCGCAGGTTGTGGCGGGTCGCCAGCTCAGAGATAAAGGAATCGTTGATGCTGACCGGGTTGCGCTCCGCCAGCGCGCAGGCGAGCGCGCCGAAGCCGTCGTTGAAGATGAGCGTCAGGCCGTCGACGTCATTCACCTGTTGCAGCAGATATTCATCCGCCGCTTCCCATGCCTGTAGCGCTTCTTCTTCAGCGTTAGGTGGGAACCGCTCTAATGTGAATAACTCACCGTTTAACTCTGCCTGGCTCATCGCCCCTCCGAAATGCTAAAATTCGCGCGTGTTATCGCTCAATTCTCCGGAGAAGTAAACTTTTTTCACCATGAACACGCTACCTTACCTTCAGGGCTACCCTGAATCGCTGCTGTCGCAGGTGACGACCTTAATCGAGCAAGACCGCCTCGGCGAGGTGCTGCAAAAGCGTTATCCGCAGGGGCATGACGTTAACAGCGATAAAGCGCTGTATCAGTACACCCAGGATCTGAAGGCCCGCTTTCTGCGCGGAGCGGCGCCGATCAACAAAGTGATGTACGACAGTAAAATCCACGTGCTGAACAATGCGCTCGGCCTGCATACCGCGATTTCCCGCGTTCAGGGCGGCAAGCTGAAAGCCAAAGCGGAGATCCGCGTAGCGACAGTGTTTCGCGACGCGCCGGAGGCCTTTCTGCGCATGATCGTGGTCCATGAACTGGCGCATTTGAAAGAGAAGGATCACAACAAAGCTTTCTACCAACTGTGCTGCCATATGGAGCCGCAGTACCATCAACTGGAGTTCGATACCCGCCTGTGGCTGACGCACCTTTCGTTAAATCGTTCTGCGTAGTGACGCACTGGTTTTGTCATGATGGCATGATAGAGTGACGACAGGTTCCCTTTAATGGAGTTCGTCAACGTTTATGATACGTTTCGCAGTTGTTGGCACAAACTGGATCACCAAGCAGTTTGTCGATGCCGCCCATGAAACCGGCAAATATAAACTTACCGCCATCTACTCCCGCAGCCTCGAACAGGCGCAAGCCTTCGCCAATGACTATCCGGTCGAGCATCTCTTTACCTCGCTCGATGAACTGGCACAGAGCCCTGACGTTGACGCGGTCTATATTGCCAGCCCGAACTCGCTGCACTTCCCACAGACCCGGCTGTTCCTGAGCCACAAGAAGCACGTCATTTGCGAAAAGCCGCTGGCATCGAACCTGCAGGAAGTCGAGGCGGCGATAGCGCTGGCGAAAGAAAATAACGTTGTGCTGTTTGAAGCCTTTAAAACCGCCAGTCTGCCTAACTTTCTGCTACTGAAAGAGACGCTCGCTAAAGTGGGCAAACTGCGCAAAGCCTTCATCAACTATTGTCAGTACTCCTCGCGCTATCAGCGCTACCTTGACGGCGAAAACCCCAACACCTTTAACCCGGCGTTCTCTAACGGTTCGATTATGGATATCGGCTTCTATTGCCTCGCGTCTGCCGTGGCGCTGTGGGGCGAACCGCGGGCCGTTCTTGCCACCGCCAGCCTGCTGGACAGCGGCGTAGACGCCCAGGGCACCGTGGTGCTGAGCTATGGCGACTTCGACGTGACGCTGCATCACTCCAAAGTTAGCGATTCCGCGATCCCCAGTGAAATTCAGGGCGAAGAGGGCGCGCTGGTGATTGAGAAAATCTCCGAATGCCAGAAGGTAGCCTTTATTCCACGCGGCGGCAAAGCGCAGGATCTCACCCAGCCTCAGCACATCAATACTATGCTGTATGAGGCGGAGACCTTTGCGCGCCTGGTGGAGACACAGGATGTTGATCACCCGGGCCTGGCAGTGAGCCGGATCACGGCCAAACTGTCGAGCGAAATTCGTCGCCAGACCGGAGTGATCTTCCCGGCCGATACGCAGCCGCTGGCGTAAAAGAGTGTAAAGGCCGGACCGGCCGCCATTGACGAAAACCGCCCTGTGACATATTTTGTTACGTGCAAAGGGGAGTAACTTCCTTGCCGGTTGATCGTCATTACGATGCGTGCAATACCGCATCCGGTCGCCGGGCAATAACCAAAGCCCATCGCGATGTACTTTGGTTGTTGTAAGTGAGACCTTGCCGGAAGGCGAGGTCTATGCATAAAAGCGCAGCGGCTGCCGTCTTCCGACGTCAGCCGTTTTGTTTTTATGTAAGGAATATCAAATGAATACTGTCGGCACGCCGTTGCTATGGGGTGGATTCGCTGTCGTCGTCGCGATCATGTTGGCGATCGACTTGCTGCTTCAGGGACGACGCGGTTCGCATAGCATGACCATGAAGCAGGCCGCGGGCTGGTCAATCCTCTGGGTTACACTTTCTCTGCTGTTCAACGCCGCGTTCTGGTGGTATCTGGTACAAACCCAGGGCCGGGCCGTCGCTGACCCGCAGGCCTTAGCCTTCCTCACCGGTTATTTGATTGAAAAAGCGCTGGCGGTCGATAACGTCTTCGTCTGGTTGATGCTGTTCAGCTATTTCGCCGTACCGCCTGCTCTGCAGCGCCGGGTGCTGGTGTATGGCGTGCTGGGCGCGATTGTTCTGCGTACCATCATGATCTTCGCCGGCAGCTGGCTGATTTCGCAGTTCGACTGGCTGCTGTATGTCTTCGGCGCCTTCCTGCTGTTTACCGGCGTGAAGATGGCGCTGGCGAAAGAAGATGACTCCGGCATCGGCGATAAACCACTGGTGCGCTGGATCCGCAGCCATCTGCGAATGACGGATAAAATCGAGAGCGAGCGCTTCTTCACCCGTAAAAACGGGGTGCTGTTCGCCACGCCGCTGCTGCTGGTGCTGATTCTGGTGGAACTGAGCGACGTGATTTTCGCCGTCGACAGTATCCCGGCGATCTTCGCAGTGACCACCGATCCGTTCATCGTCCTGACCTCTAACCTGTTCGCGATCCTCGGCCTGCGCGCGATGTACTTCCTGCTGGCGGGGGTCGCCGAGCGCTTCTCGATGCTCAAATACGGTCTGTCGGTGATCCTGGTGTTTATTGGCGTGAAGATGCTCATCGTCGACTTCTACCATATCCCGGTCGCCATCTCGCTGGGCGTGGTGGGGGGCATCCTGGCCGTCACGCTGTTGATTAACGCCTGGGTCAACAAGCAACACGACAAGCAGCGCAAACTGCCTGAGTAACCTGCGCAACGCGCCGTCGGCCATCGCCGGCGGCAACCACGCTTATGTCACATCGATGTTGCAACATAGTTAAAAAACAAGATCCAGATTAAAATCACAGCATTTTACGCTTCCCGCCTGCCATTCTTTCCGTATACTCGACTATGCAAACATCTACTTACATCCTGACATAAACGTAACAAATAATACGTGGCTGGGATGGCTTGCTACATCACTGGAAGGAATGAATTATGACAACACGCACTCCCCCATCGGGGTGGATTTCACGCCTGGCGCAAGGCAGCCTGGTGAAACAAATTTTAATTGGTCTGGTGCTTGGCGTGCTGCTGGCGCTGGTCTCTAAGCCAGCGGCCATTGCCGTCGGTCTGCTGGGGACCCTGTTCGTCGGCGCGTTAAAGGCGGTGGCGCCGGTGCTGGTGTTGATGCTGGTGATGGCCTCCATCGCTAACCATCAGCACGGACAAAAAACCAGTATTCGCCCCATTCTGTTTCTCTATCTGCTGGGCACCTTCAGCGCAGCCCTGACCGCGGTGTTGTTTAGTTTTGTCTTTCCGTCATCACTGCATTTAACCACCGCCGCCGACAGCATCACGCCGCCATCGGGGATTGTCGAAGTGCTGCGCGGCCTGCTGATGAGTATGGTATCCAACCCGATCGACGCCCTGCTGAACGCCAACTATATCGGCATTCTGGTGTGGGCGGTGGGGCTGGGCTTCGCCCTGCGTCACGGTAACGACACCACCAAAAACCTGATCAACGATGTCTCCCACGCGGTGACCTTCATCGTCAAAGTGGTGATCCGTTTTGCACCGCTGGGGATCTTCGGTCTGGTCTCTTCCACCCTGGCGACCACCGGTTTCGAGACCCTGTGGGGCTACGCCCAGCTACTGTTGGTGCTGGTGGGCTGTATGCTGCTGGTAGCGCTGGTGATTAACCCGCTGCTGGTGTTCTGGAAAATCCGCCGTAACCCCTATCCGCTGGTGCTGACCTGCCTGCGCGAAAGCGGTGTCTACGCGTTCTTCACCCGCAGCTCCGCCGCCAACATTCCGGTGAATATGGCGCTGTGTGAAAAGCTGAATCTGGATCGCGATACCTATTCGGTCTCCATTCCGCTGGGGGCGACCATCAATATGGCGGGCGCGGCGATCACGATCACCGTGCTGACGCTGGCGGCGGTGCATACGCTGAATATTCCGGTGGATCTGCCGACGGCGCTGCTGCTGAGCGTGGTCGCTTCGCTGTGCGCCTGCGGCGCCTCCGGCGTGGCGGGCGGTTCGCTGCTGCTGATCCCGCTGGCCTGTAATATGTTTGGGATCCCGAACGATGTCGCGATGCAGGTGGTTGCCGTCGGCTTTATTATCGGCGTGCTGCAGGATTCCTGCGAAACCGCGCTGAACTCCTCCACCGACGCCCTGTTTACCGCCGCGGCCTGCATAGCGGAAGACGACCAGCTCGCGAAAAACGCCCTGCGCAGCTAATGCCTTTCCCCTCTGCTATCGGGCGGAGGGGCTCTTTTCCTGGACTGCGTTTTCAACCTTAAACGGATCGATGCCGCGCTTTTGCATCCGGCGGAAGCGAATGATATTCAGCCCGTTGACGATCAGAAAACTGCCTTCAATCAGCGTCCCGCCAATCGAACCCAGCCACAGATTATGCGTGACCCAGCAGGCGGTGGAGCACCACATCACGCAGCGCACGGTCAGCCCTTTGCAACGAAACAGCGCCCAGGTGCTGGCAACGGTGCCAATGATCGGCAGCAGCTCCATGGCATGCTGCAGCTTGCCAAGGCCGAAGATCAGCGTCAGGAGAATGAATACCGTCATCACCCACAGGCTGCGGGTGCGCAGGGAAATGACCGTACGTAGCGCATTGAGCCCGGCGCTCATCCCGGCCGGTGCGGCGCCCATCAGGAAAAAATGGACGCCGATAATGGCGCTATAGCCCGCCAGCTGAAGCCTGAAGCGACGTTCGTCGCGGTTGATAAAGGTGGTAATACCGATAAGAAAGGCGATGACGCCGACACCCTGGGCCAGCCAATACGCGGTCATGAAAGCTCCCTGACTGAAAAAAACAAACGGCGCTTCACTGGCTGAAACGCCGCTGTTACGAGCCCGATGGCGCTACGCTATCAGGCCGATACACGATCCACGCCCCTGGGCGCCAATGTGAATACCCCTTTACAGGGTAACACCGCTTTTAAAGATGGCCAGCTCGCGGAAGTCATTCTGTTCATTACAGGTCGGTTTACCGTTGGCGAAAGCCACAATGGCATCCACAAACTCCTCCAGCAGCTGCGGCATCGCTTTGCCGTGGATCAGCTGCCCGGCATCAAAGTCGATCCAGTGCTTTTTCTTTGCCGCCAGTTCGCTATTGGTGGCGATCTTCACCGTCGGCACAAAGCCACCGTACGGCGTGCCGCGTCCGGTGCTAAACAACACCATATGACAGCCGGCACCGGCCAGCGCGCTGGTGGCGACCGCGTCGTTGCCCGGCGCGCTCAGCAAATTAAGACCATGAACCTTCAGGCGCTCGCCGTAGCGCAGGACATCCACCACCTGACTGGAACCCGCTTTCTGAGTACAGCCCAGCGACTTATCTTCCAGGGTGGTGATCCCCCCGGCTTTGTTACCCGGGGAAGGGTTTTCGTAAATAGGCTGGTCGTGGGCGATAAAGTACTGCTTAAAGTCATTGACCATGGTCACCAGCTTGTCGAAGGTCGCTTCGTCACGGCAGTGGCTCATCAGCAGCTGTTCAGCACCGAACATCTCCGGCACTTCGGTCAGCACGGTGGTGCCGCCGTTGGCGATCACATAGTCTGAGAAGCGGCCCAGCATCGGGTTAGCGGTAATGCCCGACAGGCCGTCCGATCCCCCGCACTCGAGGCCAAACTTCAGCTCGCTCAGTTTGCCCGGCTGGCGTTTATCCTGACGCATCACTTCATACAGCTGATGCAGATGCTCTACCCCCGCTTCCACTTCATCGTCCTGGTGCTGGCAAACCATAAAGTGCACACGCTGCGGGTCAAACTCGCCCAGCGTTTCGCGGAAGGCATCAACCTGGTTGTTTTCACAGCCAAGGCCAACCACCAGCACCGCCCCGGCGTTCGGGTGACGAACCATATTTTGCAGCATGGTGCGAGTGTTGATGTGGTCGTCCCCAAGCTGCGAGCAGCCATAGGTGTGGCTGAAGAGATGTACCCCATCGATATCCTCAGCGCCATATGTCTCTTTCAGGAAACGGTTCTGCATCTGCCGGGCCATGGCGTTGACGCAGCCGACGGTCGGCAGGATCCACAGCTCATTGCGCACGCCGACGTCACCGTTGGCGCGACGATAAATCTGCACTTCGCGATCCGCAGGCTGTGGCGGTTGGGCAACCTGGTCTGGTTGATAGCGATACGCGTCAAGGTCGCTGAGATTGGTGCGCGTATTATGCGCATGAACATGCTCGCCCGGCGCGATATCCGCCAGCGCATGGCCAATCGGCAACCCGTACTTAACGACGTTTTCCCCTTTCGCGATAGCGCGCAGTGCAAACTTGTGGCCGCGAACGATATCCTGGCCGAGGGTGACCGAGTCCTTATCAATCGTCACCACGCTACCGGCAGCGATATCCGCCAGCGCGACCGCGACGTTATCCTGCGAATGGATTTTAATGTATTGCATATCAACCGACCTCTGGCCTTAGTTCAGTTCAATGGCGAAATAGTCACGCGCATTGTTAAAGCAAATGTTTTTCACCATCTCGCCCAGCAGCGCGATATCCGCAGGCGCTTCGCCGGCAGCTACCCAACGGCCGATCATCTGACACAGAATGCGGCGGAAGTATTCGTGGCGCGTGTAGGAGAGGAAGCTGCGGCTGTCGGTCAGCATCCCCACAAAGCGGCTCAGCAGGCCGAGCTGCGCCAGCTGGGTCATCTGCCGCTCCATGCCGTCTTTCTGATCGTTGAACCACCAGCCGGAGCCGAACTGCATCTTGCCCGGCATGCCTTCACCCTGGAAGTTACCGATCATGGTGCCCAACACTTCGTTATCGCGCGGGTTCAGGCAGTAGAGAATGGTTTTCGGCAGCAGGTTTTCTTCGTTCTGCTTGCTCAGCAGCTTAGACAGCTCTTCAGCCATCGGGCGATCGTTGATCGAGTCGAAGCCAACGTCCGGGCCTAACAGTTTGAACTGACGCAGGTTGTTGTTACGCAGCGCGCCGATATGGTACTGCTGTACCCAACCGCGACGGGCATATTCTGCGCCGAGGAACACCAGCACCGCGGTTTTGAACTGCGCCACTTCGTGTTCGCTAAGGGACTGGCCTGCCAGACGGCGCGCCAGAATGGCGTCCAGCTCGGCGTCGGTCGCTTCCGCAAACAGCACCACGTCCAGCGCGTGGTCGGAGACCTTGCAGCCGTGTGCGGCAAAGTGGTCCAGACGTTTGGTCAGAGCGCTTTGCAGGTCCGCAAAACGGCGAATATCGGTATCGGACACCTCACCCAGCTTCGCCATGTAGTCATTAAAGGTCGCCTGTTCAATGTTGAATGCTTTATCCGGGCGCCAGCTCGGCAGCACTTTGATATCAAAGGAGGTATCTTTGGCGACAACCGCATGGTGCTCGAGAGAATCAATCGGATCGTCGGTGGTACCGACCATCTTCACATTCATCCGCTTCATGATCCCGCGGGCGGAGAAGGCGTCCTGAGCCAGTAAATCATTGCACTGGTCCCAGATCTCATCGGCGGTGGATGGAGACAACAGCTTACCTGTAATACCAAAAGGGCGACGCAGCTCTAAATGGGTCCAGTGGTATAACGGGTTGCCAATAGTGTGCGGCACCGTTGCCGCCCAGGCGTCAAATTTCTCGCGATCGGACGCATCACCGGTACACAGACGCTCCGGTACGCCGTTAGTGCGCATTGCGCGCCATTTGTAGTGATCGCCTTTCAGCCAGATGTCATACAGATTTTTGAAGCGATAGTTTTCGGCAACCTGCTGCGGCGGAAGGTGGCAATGGTAGTCGAAAATCGGCTGATCTTTGGCGTAATCGTGGTACAGACGGCGAGCAAATTCGGTATCGAGTAGAAAATCTTCAGTCATAAACGGTGTCATTCGCGTGTCCTCTTCGCTCCGTAGCGGGAGCCTTTCAGATGATTGACTACAATGCTGACAAAGTTATCACACCAATTTCTACAGACCGAGCTGTTTTTCGTGAGTTAGATCAATAAACGTCGATAAAAAAACGACCGCCTCATCGGAAATCACCCCGGCAGAGCGCGCCATTTCTGGCTTTCCCGGTAAGGGCTAAAGACCACACTAACTTTCCCACTTTTGTGACAGCACTCAACTTTTAAAGTTGTATGACAAGTTATCTTTCTGCCGTCGCAACATATAAACCGACGGAATGCATTACCGGTGTTTATGGCATCGGCTTATACGGAATGGATACCGACTTTCAACATAACAACTGATGGTAAGGTTCGGGCCAGAGGGGATCGCCCTCCTGAACCCCCCGTTTCGCTTTCCCGATCGCTTATCGCGCTCGGTAAAGGCCGCACCTGGTGCGGAAAGATAACAGACGATGAGGTTTACATGCGTAAAATTAAAGGGTTACGTTGGTACATGATTGCGCTGGTGACGCTGGGCACCGTGCTGGGCTACCTGACTCGTAACACCGTGGCGGCGGCCGCACCGACGCTGATGGAAGAGTTACACATCTCGACTCAACAATACTCCTATATCATTGCAGCCTATTCCGCTGCCTACACCGTCATGCAGCCTGTCGCGGGTTATGTCCTCGATATTCTCGGGACTAAAATCGGCTATGCCTTCTTCGCTATCGCCTGGGCGATATTCTGCGGCTCAACCGCACTGGCAGGCAGCTGGGGCGGCCTGGCGCTGGCTCGCGGCGCGGTCGGCGCAGCGGAAGCCGCAATGATCCCCGCCGGGCTGAAAGCCAGTTCCGAATGGTTCCCGGCAAAAGAGCGCTCTATTGCGGTGGGCTACTTCAACGTCGGTTCCTCTATTGGCGCCATGATCGCGCCGCCGCTGGTGGTGTGGGCGATTGTGATGCACAGCTGGCAGATGGCGTTCATTATCTCCGGGGTACTGAGCTTCGCCTGGGCCATCGGCTGGCTCATCTTCTACAAACACCCACGTGACCAGAAAAAATTATCCGACGAAGAACGCGACTACATTATTGGCGGCCAGGAGTCTCAGCATCAGACCAATAACGCGAAGAAAATGTCGCCGTGGCAGATCCTGCGTAACCGTCAGTTCTGGGGCATCGCCCTGCCGCGCTTCCTCGCTGAGCCGGCCTGGGGGACCTTTAACGCCTGGATCCCGCTGTTCATGTTCAAGGTTTACGGCTTTAACCTGAAAGAGATTGCGATGTTCGCCTGGATGCCGATGCTGTTCGCCGACCTCGGCTGCATCGTTGGCGGTTACCTGCCGCCGCTGTTCCAGCGCTGGTTTGGCGTCAACCTGATCGTTTCGCGTAAAATGGTCGTGACCATGGGCGCCGTACTGATGATTGGCCCAGGCATGATCGGCCTGTTCACCAGCCCATATATCGCCATCGCGCTGCTGTGCGTCGGCGGGTTTGCTCACCAGGCGCTGTCCGGGGCGCTGATCACCCTCTCTTCCGACGTCTTTGGCCGTAACGAAGTCGCCACCGCCAACGGCCTGACCGGGATGGCCGCCTGGCTGGCCAGCACCATGTTCGCCCTGGTCGTCGGCGCGCTGGCCGATACCATCGGCTTTAGCCCGCTGTTTGCGGTACTGGCCGTCTTTGACCTGCTGGGCGCGCTGGTTATCTGGACGGTGCTGAAAAACAAACCGGCTGACGATGACTCAACACCGCTTAGCAGCCGCAAACCGGCCACGCAGAGTTAGATCTTGTGCTGATATGACCGCTTATCGAGCCGCCTTCTCAGGCGGCTTTTTCATGCCTGCCAGTGGTGGAAAGCGTGTAAAAGTGGTATAACAAATCGAATATTGTCGCCATCTTCCGGGAGCGAATATGGAAATCATTGAACCACGCCGTCTGTATCAGCAGCTTGCCGCTGAGCTGAAGACGCGCATCGAACAAGGTGTCTACCTTGTAGGGGATAAGCTGCCCGCCGAGCGCTTTATCGCCGATGAAAAAAACGTCAGCCGCACCGTGGTTCGTGAAGCCATTATCATGCTGGAAGTGGAAGGGTATGTCGAAGTCCGCAAAGGGTCGGGTATTCACGTCATCTCCAACCATCCCAAGTACCAGCAGGTGGCCGATGAAAGCCTTGAGTTTGCCAACTATGGTCCCTTTGAACTGCTGCAGGCGCGGCAGCTGATTGAAAGCAATATTGC
This sequence comes from Klebsiella sp. H-Nf2, assembly GCF_002806645.1. Lineage (NCBI taxonomy): Bacteria > Pseudomonadati > Pseudomonadota > Gammaproteobacteria > Enterobacterales > Enterobacteriaceae > Klebsiella > Klebsiella sp. H-Nf2. Next base: position 95,021 of record NZ_PIBL01000002.1, on the reverse strand, counting down.
CGAATTCGCGGCGACTCAGGTGACCAAACAGGACATCATGAAGCTGATGGAGATTCAGGAGAAAGCGCGCAACGAGAAATGTTTCCGCGACTCCGAGTGGGATCTCCAGTTTCACGTCCAGGTGGCGCTGGCCACGCAGAACAGCGCGCTGGCGGCAATCGTTGAAAAAATGTGGACCCAGCGCGTGCATAACCCATACTGGAAAAAACTGCATGAGCATATCGACCTGCGCACGGTCGATAACTGGTGTGACGATCACGATCAGATCCTGAAAGCCCTGCTGCGTAAAGATCCGAACGCCGCCAAGCTGGCGATGTGGCAGCATCTGGAAAATACCAAGCAAATGCTGTTTAACGAAACCAGCGATGACTTTGAATTTAATGCCGATCGCTACTTATTTGCCGACAATCCGGTGGTTCATCTCGATACGGCAGCCAACAGCGCAAAATAATCACTTTTCCTGAGGGCGCGCGGTTCCTGCGCGCCTGCCCGCCAGGCAGGCTGGAGTAAGCAAAACATATATAGTGTCAGCCTGTGTAAATCCTCTCGCCTCCCATCGCCGCAATCAGCAAAATCAACGAGCAACACCTTGCAATTTCTCTGACGTAAAGTCAGCTGATTTGTTACAATTAGATGCATTTTGCCGTTCTGGGGGTAGGTGTTTACTTACTTCAGTCTTATACAGGGAAGCGTTCAGAGCGCCTAAGCAGCGACCAAAATCTCATAAAAATCTTGTCGCCCAACATGCCACGCGCTCAGACGTGCCGTTAACCGATGTACCAGGAATCGTGAATGGAACTTTTAACCCAGTTATTGAATGCCTTGTGGGCTCAGGATTACGAAACGCTCGCGAATCCCTCCATGATTGGCATGCTGTATTTTGTCTTGTTTATGATTTTGTTCCTTGAGAACGGGTTGCTGCCTGCCGCGTTTTTACCGGGGGATAGTCTGCTTGTGCTCGTGGGCGTGCTGATCGCCAAAGGGGCGATGGGCTTTCCGGAAACCTTGCTGCTGCTGACCGCCGCCGCCAGCCTCGGCTGCTGGCTGAGCTACATTCAGGGGCGCTGGCTGGGCAATACGCGGATCGTGCAAAACTGGCTGTCGCATCTGCCCTCTCACTATCATCAACGCGCGCATCACCTGTTTCATAAGCATGGACTCTCCGCGCTGTTGATCGGCCGCTTTATCGCCTTCGTGCGTACGCTGTTGCCGACGATTGCCGGCCTTTCAGGCCTCAATAACGCTCGCTTTCAGTTCTTTAACTGGATGAGCGGACTGCTGTGGGTACTCATCCTGACCTCGCTGGGCTATCTGTTGGGCAAAACCCCGGTATTCCTCAAGTATGAAGATCAGCTGATGTCCTGCCTGATGCTCCTTCCGGTCGCGCTGCTGGTCTTCGGACTGATCGGCTCGCTGGTGGTGTTGTGGAAGAAAAAATACAGAAGCCGGGGCTGAAGATGGTCATAAAACGCCCCTCCCTGCGCCAGCTGAGCTGGCTGCTGGGTGGCTCTCTTGTGCTCTGCGCGCTGTTCTGGCTCTGGCTGGCGGTGCAGCAGCAGGAGGCCACGCTGGCGATCCGTCCGGTTGGCCAGGGCGTCAGCATGCCGGACGGCTTCTCCGTCTGGCATCACCTCGACGCCAACGGTATCCGCTTCAAGAGTATTACGCCGCAAAAAGATGGTCTGCTGATTAAGTTCGACTCCACCGCCCAGGGTGCGGCGGCGAAAGAGGTTCTCGGTCGCGCTCTGCCACATGGTTATATTATTGCCCTGCTGGAGGACGATAACTCGGCCACCGCCTGGTTATCCCGTCTGCGCGACGCGCCTCACCGGCTCGGGTAAACTACCACCGTACTGCGTTTTTTACGCAGTCTGGTGGTTTCCTGCATTTGTTACTATGCTTAAACCTGCGGGAATCAACGCATTCCCGTTCACCATCGGGAACGGGTATATCCTCCGGGTATACCCTCAGACAATGGAAGGTACTATCCATGAAACACCGCATCGCTCTGCTTCTGGCCCTGACTTCACTTAGCGCCAGCGCCATAGCAGCCTCTCCCTGCCAGGAAAAAGAGCAGGATATTCAACGAGAGATCAGCTATGCCGAAAAGCATCATAATCAAAGTCGCATTGATGGGCTAAATACCGCGCTACGTCAGGTACGGGAGAACTGCAGCGACAGTAAACTCAAAGCCGATCATCAGCAAAAAATTGCCAAACAACGGGAAGAGATCGCCGAACGTCAGCGCGATCTGCAGGAAGCCCGGAAGAAAGGCGATGCGGACAAAATCAATAAACGCCAGCATAAACTCAATGAAGCGCAACAGGAGTTAAAAACGCTGGAGTCTCGGGACTACTAATAACAGTTAACTTTCGTAACACGGACCACGCTACAGGAGAACGACATGGCTAAAGAGAATGTGACTGAAGACCTTCGTGCAGAACTGAAAACGCTGGCGGATACCCTGGAGGAAGTTCTGAATTCCTCGGCGGACAAGTCGAAAGAAGAGATTGGTAAACTGCGTAGTAAAGCAGAGAGCGCGCTAAAAGAGAGTCGTGCCCGCCTGGGTGAAACCAGTGATGCGATTTTGCGTCAAACGCGTGAGACCGCCGCGCGGGCGGATGATTATGTTCGCGAAAACCCGTGGACAGGAGTCGGGATTGGTGCCGCCGTCGGGCTGGTACTGGGTGTCCTGCTGTCGCGTCGCTGATTATGGCGAACACTCAACACTCGCAGGGGCCGGGTCAGCGCGTGTTCTCCATTGGCCAGCGCATTGTCACGCTGCTGGTCGAAATGGTGGAAACACGGCTGCGCCTGGTCGTCGTGGAGCTGGAGGAGGAGAAAGCCAACCTCTTCCAGTTGCTGATCATGACCGGACTGACGCTGCTGTTTGCCGCGTTTGGCCTCATGAGTCTGCTGGTGCTGGTTATCTGGGCCGTTGACGCCCAGTACCGCCTGCACGTCATGATCGCCACCACCGTCGTTCTGCTCCTCGCCGCCGCGATCGTGGGTATCCTTACCCTACGTAAGGCGCGCCGCTCCACGCTGCTGCGCCTGACGCGTAAAGAGCTGGAGAACGACCGTGCCCTTCTGGAGGACGATAAACCGTGAATGGCCGACAGGAGCGTGAACGGCAAAAGGCGCTGTTACTGCGCCAGATCCAGCAGCAACGACTGGAGCTTAGCGCCTGTCGTCGCCACTGGCTGGAGGCGACAGCGCCCCTCGATCGCGGCTGGCATACGCTGCTGAGTTTACGTTCGTGGCTGATGGTTGGCAGCGGTCTGATGGCCGTCTGGTCCATACGCCACCCGCACTTTTTAATGCGCTGGACCAAACGCGGTCTCGGACTGTGGAGCACCTGGCGGATGGTCCGCGGGATCCTGCGCCAGTCGTCAATACGCTAGCAGCCCGGAGCGCGGGCGCTTATCCCGGCGCCCCGCTCTGCCATTTCCCCACCCGATACAATACGCCGTTCGCGGCAACCTGTGCCCTCGCCGCCAATCACGGTTAGCCCACCCTCTTATCTCAGTCCATTCCGCTCACCCGATACCGGGACAGGTGGTGACCCCTCGCGGCCAGAAAAATTTCACCTCACCGCACTTATTGCTCAGAAACTTTGAAGAAGAACTACAGTTTTCCTTGCTAACAATTCCTTCTCCGCCTCGTTACTATCCTCTCCATCGACAGCAATACTGCGTAACCACGCGGAATTGCGCTAAAAAACAAAACTGCCGCCCTTTGGGTTTTCTGGAGTAAGAAATGAAAAAATTAGAAGATGTTGGTGTACTGGTAGCGCGTATTCTGATGCCGATTCTGTTTATCACTGCAGGATGGGGCAAAATCACCGGTTACGCCGGAACCCAGCAGTATATGGAGGCCATGGGCGTGCCGGGAGCACTGCTGCCGCTGACCATCCTTCTTGAGTTCGGCGGCGGTCTGGCGATTCTGTTCGGTTTCCTGACCCGTACCACCGCGCTGTTCACCGCAGGCTTTACGCTGCTGACCGCGTTCCTGTTCCACAGCAACTTTGCGGAAGGTGTGAACTCGCTGATGTTCATGAAAAACCTGACCATCGCTGGCGGTTACCTGCTGCTGGCCGTGACCGGTCCGGGCGCATTCAGCATCGACCGCGTGCTGAATAAAAAGTGGTAAGCGCACTATACTGAACTGAGTAAAAATCTAAAAAAGCGAGGGGATATCTCCTCGCTTTTGCTATCTGCAGGAGGAAGTAATGGGACAATTAGTCGACGGCGTCTGGCAAGATACCTGGTATGACACCAAATCCACCGGGGGACGATTCAAGCGTTCCGTTTCGGCGTTCCGTAACTGGCTCACGGCCGATGGCGCGCCGGGGCCCGCGGGTGAAGGCGGCTTTGCCGCAGAAAAAGACCGTTATCATCTGTATGTTTCTCTGGCCTGCCCGTGGGCGCACCGCACTTTGATTCTGCGCAAGCTGAAAGGACTGGAACCCTTTATATCCGTCTCCGTGGTCAATCCGCTGATGCTGGAAAACGGCTGGACCTTCGCCGATGATTTTCCTGATGCTACCGGCGACCAGCTCTATCATCATCAGTTCCTTTATCAGCTCTATCTGCAGGCTGACCCGCACTATACCGGTCGCGTCACCGTCCCGGTGCTGTGGGACAAAAAACAGCAGACCATCGTCAGCAATGAGTCGGCAGAAATCATCCGCATGTTTAATACCGCCTTCGATGGTTTGGGTGCCAGAGCCGGGGATTATTATCCGCCGGCGCTGCGGGAAAAAATCGATGAGCTGAACGGCTGGATCTACGACAACGTCAACAACGGCGTGTATAAGGCCGGCTTTGCCACCAGCCAGCAGGCTTACGACGAAGCGGTCGATGCGGTCTTTACTTCACTGGAACGGCTCGAGCAGATCCTCGGTCAGCATCGTTACCTGACGGGAAATCAGCTGACGGAAGCCGATATTCGCCTGTGGACGACGCTGGTACGGTTCGACCCGGTGTATGTAACGCATTTTAAATGCGATAAACGGCGCATCAGCGATTATCTCAACCTGTACGGTTTTCTGCGCGACATCTACCAGATGCCCGGCATCGCAGAGACGGTGAGTATTCCGCATATCCGCCACCACTATTACCGCAGCCATAAAACCATTAATCCAACCGGCATTATCTCCATTGGACCGCAGCAGGATCTCAACGAACCCCACGGTCGCGATCAGCGCTTCCGTTGATCTGTCGGGCGCCAGTGATGGCGCCCAATAATTCAGAAAACAGATATTTACCCACCATTCATTCACGTCTATTCTTATTGCGATCGCTTAAAAAACAAGTGATTGACGGTTAATTGAGGCGTAGAAATGGACTGGTATCTCAAGGCATTAAAAAACTATATAGGATTTGGCGGCCGTGCGCGGCGCAAAGAGTACTGGATGTTTATTCTGGTCAACCTCATCCTGACCGGCGTATTGAGCATCATCGATAAAATGCTGGGCTGGCAGCGGGCGGGCGGCGAAGGCATTCTGACGACCATCTATGGCGTACTGGTCTTTTTACCGTGGTGGGCGGTGCAGTTTCGACGTCTTCACGACACCGACCGTTCAGCCTGGTGGCTGCTGCTGCTGTTGATCCCGGTCATCGGCTGGCTGGTGATCCTGATCTTTAACTGCCAGCGCGGCACTGAAGGCAACAATCGCTTCGGACCCGATCCGAAACCTTTCTCCTATTAATCTTCCCGCTCCTCCCGCTAGCGGGAGGAGCGTCTTCTTGACTATCTCCCCGCAAACAGCTTAGGGATCTCGCGCAGACACCAGGACTTCGCCTCGCCCATACTGTCCCGCCGCCAGGCCATGATTATGTCAATTTCATTGGTGTATTCCGGGCTGACGACCCGCAGACGCCCTTCGGCAATATCTTTCTCCACCAGCGGATAGGGCATGGTTGCCACGCCTAATCCGGCCAGCAGCGCCTGGCGCTTATCTTCAATGGTGCTCACCGTTAAGCGCGGCTGTTTATCCAGCAACTGAACGGTAAGGACGGGCCGCTCGCGTGCGGTATCCGCTACTGCGACGCCGCGGTATTTCACGCGGGTAACCTCAGAGAGCGGTTCCGGTTCCTGGTGGATCGGGTGGTCCGGCGCCGCGACGTACACGCTGAGCACCGAATAGAGTTTGCGCGAGTTTATCTCCGAGGAGGAACGAAAATGCATATCTGGCGCGACAACAATATCCGCCCGCCCCTGTTCCAGTCGCTCCCAGGCACCGGCCAGCACCTCGGTGATAATCGACAACTGCGTGTTGGATTTGGTCGCCAGTTTTTCAATCAGCGGAAACAGATCCGCGGTCGGAACCAGCGCTTCGGTGACGATTGTCAGATGAGTTTCCCAGCCACGCGACAACGCTTCCGCATCGGTGGTGAGTTTATCCGCCGCTTCGAGCAGCACGCGCCCACGCTCAAGCAGCATCCGTCCCACGTTGGTGAACTTCGTGCGATGACCTGAGCGGTCAAACAGCACCACGTCCAGCTCCTCTTCCAGTTTTTGCATGGTATAGCTCAGGGCGGAAGGCACGCGTCCCAGCTCATCAGCCGCGGCAGCAAAGCTCCCTCGGCGGTCGATCGCATCCATCACGCGCAACGCTTCCAGCGTTAATGCTCTCTCTTTGGCCATCGCTTTCTCATTCAGGAAATTTGAACATACCGGGCAGAATATCTGGCTAACAATACAGCGTCCATACCTTTACCATTGATTTAGTGTAAAGAGAGGTCAAGAACATGATTACTACCCGAACAGCCAAACAATGCGGACAAGCAGACTTCGGCTGGCTGCAGGCCCGCTACACCTTCTCCTTTGGCCACTACTTCGACCCGAAATTACTGGGCTTCGCGTCCTTACGCGTGCTCAATCAGGAAGTGCTGGCACCCGGCGCCTCGTTCCAGGCCAGGACGTACCCAAAAGTCGATATCCTGAACCTGATTCTGGAAGGCGAAGCGGAGTATCGCGACAGCGACGGCAACCATGTGCAGGCTAAAGCCGGTGAAGCGCTGCTTATCGCCACCCAGCCTGGCGTGAGCTATAGCGAGCATAATCTGAGCAAAGAGCAGTCGTTAACGCGGATGCAACTGTGGCTCGACGCTTGCCCACAGCGGGAAAACCCGCTGCAGCAGAAAATAGAAGTGGCGAGCGCACCGCTGCAGCTGCTGGCCTCGCCGGAGGGAGGGAATGGCAGTCTCCAGCTTCGCCAGCAGGCCTGGGTCTACCATATCGCACTGGAGGAAGGGGAGCAGATTAGCGTACAGCTGCATGGCCCACGCGCTTACCTGCAGTCGATCCACGGCACCGTCCATGCCGTTGCGCAGGAGCAACAAAGACAGGCTCTCACCTGTGGTGATGGGGCATTTATTCGTGACGAAGCTAACATTACCCTCGTCGCCGATACGCCGCTGCGCGCTTTGCTGATAGATTTACCGGTGTAACAACGGAAGTGATGGAGTCTGTCAGTGAGTAAAAAGAAAAACAGAAAAAAGGCGTCCCCGACGCCATCAGCCCCGACGCAGCCGGAAACCGCTGGGGTCGTCAGCTTTGGTTATGATGAGATGCTGAGCGAACTGGAAGCCATTGTTGTCGAAGCGGAGATTCGTCTGCGGGATGAAGAAAGTCTCGCCTGAAAAGGCAACATCAATGATTCGATTTTCGTTTATGGCCTGAAGATAATATCGGCCCCGAAAGGGGCCGATGGCATTATTCACTCAGCGCGTCGGCAAGATCTTTTTTCACCTGGGTACGCTGCTCTGGCGTCAGCACCTGATTCACATCGAAATAGTACTTCACGCGGTAATAACGCACCTGCTGATCGATCTTACTGAAGGCTGCCAGCTGATCCTTGACCGCTTTCTCATCCCATTTTCCGGAATCAATCACGTTAATCAATGCGCCATCTTTAATGTCTTGCTGTGAAATCTGCTGAACATTATTTTCCAGTTGCTGATGCAGGCTTTTAATTTTCGCGACCTGATCGCTGGAGAGTTTTAAGTGCTGGACAATGGGATCCTGCGCTGGCGCCAGCGCTGCCTTAACGTCCGCGGCCTGTGCCGTCAGAGAGAAACCGGTAGTCAGAAGGGCTGCAAACGCAATACGGGTCATTAATTTCATTGTTTTATCCTGAAGTGAAGGTAGCAGAAATAGCGTCTTATTATTTTTCAGTCTACAATGAATAAATGTAAAAAATAATTCATAAAGATTTTTATATTCACAGACATAATATATTCATAGAATATATATACAAAAAAGATATTTCCAAGCTTATTTATTATTCTAAAAAATATACCTTAACCATCACATTAACCTAACCATTTGCAGAGCGCAAATAATTGACAGCAGTGACACTTACTCTATTTAATAAGCGCGGATGAAGTTATCCAGCATGTTAGGGACATCATATTTAGAATAGAAAAGGAGATAGGTATGTCATTACGGTTTCGCATATTATCGTTGTTTTTTTCCATATCGCTGTTAAGCGGCTGTAGCCTGGCCTCGCAGGCCTTTTTTACCGCAGGGGATAAATTATTTCAACCCGGTGATAACGCTACCGCGTCGATGCCGACGTATTCGGTCGCGCAGTTTCTGCAGCCGTATGCCCTTAATCCTGCAAAAGCCAGCAGCGATAATCTGGGTAAATGGGTGAAGATTCGTGGCGTGATTGTTGACATTCGGCGGATGAGCGGTATCGCCGACAGCTACTATTATATCGTTACGATGAGAGATGAACAGAATAAAACGGATAAACTTCTTACCTTCAATTTTGGTTCACATACAAAATCAGACGTTGAGTCCTTAAGTAACGGCAGCATCGCCACGATAATAGGCCAGGTTCATCAGTTGCAAGATTCTACGATACCGAGGCTGCAAAATCCTAAGGTGGTTAAATAACGGTAGCTGACCGGTAAGCCGCGTTCTTTTGGTATAGCGTCGTGGACAGTTATTCATCCTGTTCCCGCTACCCGAATAGTCAAAACCCCGCCGGAGCGGGGTTTTGACATAAAAAGGTGAAACTGACCGATAAGCCGGGTTCTGTCGTGGACAGTCATTCATCTAGGCCAGCAATCGCTCACTGGCTCAAGCAGCCTACCCGGGTTCAGTACGGGCCGTACCTTATGAACCCCTATTTGGCCTTGCTCCGGGTGGAGTTTACCGTGCCGCGGACTGTTACCAGCCGCGCGGTGCGCTCTTACCGCACCCTTTCACCCTTACCTGATCCCGCTTGCGCGGGCCATCGGCGGTTTGCTCTCTGTTGCACTGGTCGTGGGCTGTGACACCCCCCAGGCGTTACCTGGCACCTTGCCCTATGGAGCCCGGACTTTCCTCCCCTCCGCCCGTCTCCCCCCGAAGGAGGACGACGACGAAGCGGCGACTGTCTGGTCAGCTTCGGCGCGCAGTATAGAGGGTTTACCGCCCGTTGTCATCCTTCTGTCGTCATCCCAACCTGCAGGGTGGCGGCGATATTACGCGACGCGCGGTAAATGTTATCAAACGCTCCACGAAATGCCTCTTCCAGCGTCGAAACTGTGGTTAACACGCTGAAAACAGCATCGATGCCGTGATGGTGAACCACGCCGACGTCGTGGGTCAGGCTGCCGGCTATACCGATCACCGGCTTGCGATATTTTTTCGCCACCCGGGCTACCCCCACCGGCACCTTACCGTGAATGGACTGGCTATCGATCCGCCCTTCTCCGGTGACCACCAATGAGCAGTCGAGGATCTGCTCCTCCAGATTCAACGCCTCGGTGACGATATCAATGCCGCTGCGCAATTCCGCATTAAGCAAGGCCATCAGCGCGGCACCCATGCCGCCTGCCGCCCCCGCGCCGGGGATCGCCTTAACGTCCATCTGCAGCGACGCCTTAATGACGTCGGCGAAGTGCGCCAGATTACGATCCAGCTCAACGATCATCGCCTCGGTCGCCCCTTTCTGCGGGCCAAAGATCCGCGACGCGCCGCGCTCGCCCACCAGCGGGTTAGTGACGTCGCAGGCCACGTGGATCATCCTGTCACGTAAGCGTGGATCGATGGCGGAAAGATCGATCCGGCTCAGACGGCTCAGGCTACCGCCGCCATGGCCGATCTCCTGCCCCTCGGCGTCGCAGAGACGGGCGCCTAGCGCCTGCATCATGCCCGCCCCACCATCATTGGTCGCACTGCCGCCGATACCGATAATGATCCGTTTCGCGCCATGTTCCAGCGCCTGTAATATCAGCTCGCCGGTACCGCGTGAAGTGGTGATGAGAGGGTTGCGTTTTTCGGGCGGAACGAGTCCCAGGCCGCTGGCCGCCGCCATCTCAATAAACGCAGTGACGCCATCGCCGGACATGCCCCAGCAGGCCTCCACTTTCTCGCCCAGCGGGCCAGTCACCCATGCGGAATGTTCCGTTCCCTGCGTCGCGGCAATCATCGCCTCCACCGTTCCCTCGCCGCCGTCGGCGACGGGCATGGAAACATACTGCGCGTCGGGGAAAATTTCACGGAATCCTTTTTCTATCGCCTGAGCTACCTCGGCGGCAGACAGGCTTTCTTTGTAAGAGTCTGGGGCAATGACGATTTTCATAAGTTTGTAGCCTGACAGTGCCGCGCAAGGCAAGAATAACAGGGCGCGTGGTGCGCCCTTCTTGTTAGCGAGTGACTTCCACTTTCGCCAGTTTTTCGTAGTAGCACGCCAGCGCGCTATGGTCCGCGGTGCCCAGACCGTCCGCACGCAGCGCCTGCATCATCTCCATTACCGCCGCCGTCAGCGGTAGCTGAGCGCCCACGCCATGGGACGTATCCAGGGCGTTCGCCAGATCTTTAATATGCAGGTCGATACGGAAGCCCGGCTTGAAATTACGATCCATCACCATCGGCGCTTTGGCATCCAGCACGGTACTGCCCGCCAGGCCGCCACGGATCGCCTGATATACCAGATCCGGATTGACGCCAGCTTTGGTCGCCAGAGTCAGCGCTTCAGACATCGCCGCGATGTTCAGGGCGACAATCACCTGGTTAGCCAGTTTGGTGACGTTACCCGCGCCGATGTCGCCGGTATGCACCACGGAGCCCGCCATCGCTTTCATCAGATCGTAGTATTTATCAAAGATCGCCTTATCGCCGCCGACCATCACCGACAGGGTGCCGTCGATGGCTTTTGGTTCGCCGCCGCTCACCGGCGCATCCAGCATATCAATACCCTTGGCTTTCAGCGCTTCGCTGATTTCCCGGCTCGCCAGCGGCGCGATAGAGCTCATATCAATCACCACGGTGCCCGGCTTTGCGCCTTCGATAATGCCGTTTTCACCCAGTGCCACCTCTTTCACATGCGGAGAGTTTGGCAGCATGGTAATGATCACGTCACATTGCTCAGCAATCGCCTTCGGCGTCGTCGCGGTCTCTGCACCCGCGGCAATCACGTCGGCAATCGCTTCCGGGTTACGGTCGGACACCACCAGCGAATAACCTGCTTTCAGCAAATTTTTGCTCATCGGTTTACCCATAATGCCAAGACCGATAAAACCTACTTTGATTTTCATAATGTTCTCTCTCTTCATCCTGGTGATTATTTTTTAAACGCATCAGCAAGTTTCTGCGTTGCTGAGCGGAAGACGCCCAGATCGCTGCCGACGGCGACGAAGGTCGCGCCCCATTCCAGATAGCGGCGCGCATCGGCTTCCACCGGCGCCAGAATGCCACTTGGCTTACCGTGTTTCTTCGCGCTGGCGAAGATATGCTGGATGGCGCGCTGTACCTCAGGATGGGCGGCATTGCCCAGATGACCTAAGGCCGCGGCCAGGTCGCTCGGGCCGACGAACAGGCCGTCGACGCCGTCGGTCGCGGCAATCGCCTCGACGTTGTCCACCCCGGTCTGGCTCTCAATCTGCACCAGAATGGAAATGTTCTTGTTGGACTGGGCGAAGTAGTCCGCCACGGTGCCAAACATATTGCCGCGGTGGGAAACGGAGACCCCGCGGATCCCTTCCGGCGGATAACGGGTCGACGCCACCGCCTGCGCCGCCTGTTCAGCCGTCTCGACAAACGGCACCAGGAAGTTATAGAAGCCGATGTCCAGCATGCGCTTGATGATGATCGGCTCATTGGTCGGCACACGGACTACCTGCGCGCTGGAGCTGCCCTTCAGCGCCATTAGCTGTGGGATAAGCGTGGTCACGTCGTTCGGCGCGTGTTCCGCATCCAGCACCAGCCAGTCGAAACCGGCCAGACCCAGCACCTCGGTGCTGATCGGGTTAGCCAGCGCGCACCAGCAGCCAATCTGCACCTGATGAGCCGCCAGCGCGGCCTTAAATTTGTTCGGGAAAATTGCGTTATCCATGATGTTTACCTTGCGTTAATCGTTGCTTACTTCTGCAATTCCAGGCGTTTAATCTCGCGAACCATAAATATAATCAGCAGAATAAAATAGCGAGTTGGTATTCCTTGTTTCTCATCCCATCCAGGATCATGAAGATATTCATCAAACACAGAACACCTTTTATTATTTTTTTAATCGGGTTCTTTATTTGTTAAATAGACGATATCAACGCTCTCTTATTGCCTATCGGCTACCTCAAAATCATGACACAGTATAATCAGCCTGCCATCGCCAGACACCATGCATAATCACAATATAAATGTCTTATCTGACGCTTTAGTTAGGCAAATGCCACAAGTCATGGGCGCTAATCCACAGTTCTCATGATTGCCTGTCGGTGCGTGAGCTTCGTCGCAAAGAGGGGTGATACAGATCACATTTTAAAGCCATTACTCCTGACATTCTTTATTTCATTATTCTTTTCTACAGCACCAGAATGACCATTTCATTCTTTTTTTAGCACCTTTTTGGAGATGACTGGACAATGGCTGACATTGCAATTCGACAACAATCGCCAACCGCGTTTTATATTAAAGTTGACCCGACAGATAACGTGGCGATTATTGTTAACGATCGGGGATTGACCGCCGGAACACGTTTCCCGGACGGCCTGACGCTCGTCGAACACATCCCACAGGGTCATAAAGTAGCCCTGGTGGATATCCCTGCCCGCGGTGAAATCATCCGCTACGGAGAAGTGATTGGCTTCGCCGTGCGCGACATCCCACAGGGAAGCTGGATTGACGAATCGCTGGTGGAACTGCCCACCGCCCCGCCGTTGAACACCCTGCCGCTGGCGACCAAAGTGCCTGAACCCCTACCGCCGCTGGAAGGCTATACCTTTGAAGGGTACCGCAATGCCGATGGCAGCGTGGGCACCAAGAACCTGCTGGGCATCACCACCAGCGTGCACTGTGTTGCGGGCGTGGTTGATTATGTGGTGAAAATCATTGAACGCGACCTGCTGCCGAAATACCCCAACGTCGACGGCGTGGTAGGCCTGAACCACCTCTACGGTTGCGGCGTGGCGATTAATGCACCGGCGGCGGTAGTGCCAATTCGCACTATCCACAATATCGCCCTCAACCCGAATTTCGGCGGCGAGGTGATGGTCATTGGCCTCGGCTGTGAAAAGCTGCAGCCGGAACGCCTGCTGCAGGGCACGGAAGACGTCAAAAGTATCCCGGTGGACAGCGCCAGCATCGTCAGCCTGCAGGATGAAAAGCATGTTGGTTTTAAATCGATGGTCGATGACATTCTGCAGGTCGCCGAGTGCCACCTGGCGAAACTGAACCAGCGCCAGCGGGAAACCTGTCCGGCTTCAGAGCTGGTGGTCGGCATGCAGTGCGGCGGCAGCGACGCCTTCTCCGGTGTGACCGCCAACCCGGCGGTGGGTTATGCATCCGACCTGCTGGTGCGCTGCGGCGCGACGGTGATGTTCTCGGAAGTGACCGAAGTCCGCGACGCCATCCATCTGTTAACCCCGCGGGCGATTAACGAAGAGGTCGGCAAACGCCTGCTGGAAGAGATGGCCTGGTACGATAACTATCTCGACATGGGCAAAACCGACCGCAGCGCCAACCCCTCCCCCGGCAACAAAAAAGGCGGCCTGGCTAACGTGGTGGAAAAAGCGCTGGGTTCTATTGCTAAATCAGGGAAAAGCGCCATCGTCGAGGTGCTCTCTCCAGGCCAGCGCCCGACCAAACGCGGCCTGATTTATGCCGCGACCCCCGCCAGCGATTTTGTCTGCGGCACCCAGCAGGTCGCCTCTGGCATTACCGTGCAGGTGTTCACCACCGGTCGCGGCACGCCGTATGGCCTGATGGCGGTACCCGTAATAAAAATGGCGACCCGGACCGAGCTGGCCAACCGCTGGTATGATTTAATGGACATTAACGCCGGGACCATCGCCACTGGCGAAGAGACGATTGAGGATGTCGGGCGGAAGCTGTTCGAATTTATTCTCGACGTCGCCAGCGGACGCAAGAAAACTTTCTCCGATCAATGGGGCCTGCACAACCAGCTGGCGGTGTTTAACCCGGCGCCGGTGACCTGATCGAGAGCGTGAGAATTTAACTACTTTTAGCCCGGATTTATCCGGGCTTGTTGGTTACGGATGCTGTGCGGCAAGGAAAGCGATTCTGCCCTTTTCTTCCGACATTTCTTCCGACATATCAGATGACGTTCAAGCCGCCCTTCAATTTCTGAAGAGCGGCTTGCTGATCCCAAAGTCAATTTACAGGGTTACTCCCCCTGCTGCTCCAGGGCGTACTTATACAACGCATTTTTCTTTACGCCGTGGATCTCCGCGGCCAGCGCGGCGGCTTTCTTCAGCGGCAGCTCTGCCTGCAGCAGCGCCAGGGTACGCAACGCGGCCGCCGGCAGCGCCTCTTCCTGGGCCTTGAAGCCTTCGACGATCAGTACCATCTCGCCTTTACGACGGTTTTCGTCTTCCTTCACCCAGGCCACCAGCTCGCCGATCGGCGCGCCGTGGATCGATTCCCAGGTTTTGGTCAGCTCGCGGGCCAGCACCACGTAGCGGGATTCCCCCAGTACCGCGCAGATATCTTCCAGACTCTCCACCAGGCGGTGCGTCGACTCATAGAAGATAATAGTGCGCGGCTCTTCTTCCAGCGCCTTCAGGGTATCGCGGCGGCCTTTCGATTTCGCTGGCAGGAAACCTTCATAGCAGAAACGGTCGGAAGGCAGACCGGCGGCGCTCAGGGCGGCGATGGCCGCGCAGGGGCCCGGCAGCGGTACGACGCGAATATTCGCTTCGCGGCAGGTGCGCACCAGATGGTAGCCAGGGTCATTAATCAGCGGCGTGCCGGCATCGGAGACCAGCGCAATGTTTTGGCCTGCCTTCAGTTTAGCAAGAAGTGTTTCCGCCTTTTGCTGCTCGTTATGGTCGTGAAGCGCAAATAAGCGGGCGTTAATCGCAAAATGTTGCAGCAGCAAACCGGTGTGGCGGGTATCTTCAGCAGCAATTAAATCAACAGCTTGCAACACTTCCAGTGCGCGCTGCGTGATATCAGACAGATTCCCTATCGGAGTGGGCACAATATAGAGCTGCCCCTGAGAATTATCCGCTGATTCGTGTTGTTTCATTGTCTCGTCCGTATTGCCGATTTAATATTGAGCATTGAGCCAAAAAAATATCACTGGACACTTATGGTACCGTCAACATTTCTTCGTTCTAAGCCCGCGCGCTGTCTGCCCGTATTGCTGGCGACGCTTCTTTTTGCTGGCTGCGGCACCCACACGCAGGATCAAAGCACGGCGTTTATGCAGGGTACATCGCAGGCCAACTCCAGTTTCTACCTACAGCAGATGCAGCAAAGCACGAATGATAGCAAGACCAACTGGCAATTACTCGCCATTCGTGCACTGCTTCAGGAAGGGAAGAAACAACAGGCCATCGACCTGTACAACCAGTTGCCGTCGAACCTGAACAGCACCCAGGCCCGCGAACAGTCGCTGCTGGCGGTGGAAGTGAAGCTGGCGCAAAACGACTACCAGGGCGCTCGTACTCTGCTGGCAAAGCTCGACCCGGCAAGCCTGGATCAACCCCAGCAGGCGCGCTACTGGCAGGCACAAATTGATGCCAGCCAGGGTAAGCCATCAGTTACGTTACTGCGTGCGTTAATCGCCCAGCAGCCACTGCTGAGCGATGCCAAACAACGCCAGCAAAACATTGACGCGACCTGGCAAGCGTTAACCACGATGACCCAGGATCAGGCCAATGCGCTGGTGATCAATGCCGATGAAAATACCCTCCAGGGCTGGCTGGATCTGCAGCGGATGTGGTTTGACAATCGCAACGATCCGACGCTGCTGAAGGCGGGCGTTAAAGACTGGCAGACGCGCTACCCGCAAAACCCGGGCGCCAAAATGCTGCCGACGGCGCTGGTGAACATGCAAAACTATAAGCCCGCATCCACCAACAAGATTGCGCTTTTTCTGCCGCTGAACGGTCAGGCGTCGATCTTCGGCCGCACTATCCAGCAGGGCTTTGAAGCCGCCAAAAATGGCGCGCCGCCAGTGAACGGCAGCGCGGTTCCCGCGCAGGTTGCCCAGGCGGCGAATGTCTCCGGGAATGATGATGTGGTGAGTCCGTCGCAGGCAGAAATCAGCGATCTTACCGCCACCGGAAGCCGCGCTGAACCGGTGCAGGCGCCGGCACAAGACCAGGCGGCGCCTGCCGCGGAACCTGCAGCCCAGGCGCCGGCAGCGGCCGCTACGCCGCAGACCACCGCATCCCCGGCTACCCAGCCGGTAACCGCCCCGACCGCGCAGCCTCAACCCGTGGTCGCCACCGCCGCCAACCCCTCTGCGGAACTAAAAATTTACGACACCACCAGCCAGCCCATCAGTCAGTTGCTTGCCCAGGCTCAGCAGGACGGCGCCACTTTAGTCGTCGGACCGCTGCTGAAAGAGAACGTGGATGAGGTGATTAAGAGCAACACGCCGCTCAACGTGCTGGCCCTCAACCAGCCGGAAAAAGTCGAAAGCCGCGCTAACATCTGCTATTTCGCCCTTTCTCCGGAAGACGAAGCGCGTGACGCCGCCCGACATATCCACCAACAGGGCAAACAGACGCCGCTGCTGCTGGTTCCGCGCGGTGCGCTGGGCGATCGCGTGGTTAGCGCTTTTGCCGACGAATGGCTGAAGCTGGGCGGCGCCAGCGTCCTGCAGCAGCGCTTTGGCTCCACGGCTGAGCTGCGCGCCGGCGTCAACGGCGGAGGGGGCATTGCGCTGAGCGGCACGCCGGTCTCCACCCTACCTTCGGCCCAGAACAGTTCCCTCGGCAGTGCGGATGAGATGCCAGTGAGCAGCGGCGGCAGCGTAGACGCCGCCTATATCCTCGCCACCCCGGAACAGATTGCCTATATCAAACCCATGATCGCCATGCGCAACGGCAGTCAAAACAATGTCACCCTGTACGCCAGCTCACGCAGCGCCCAGGGCACCGCAGGGCCGGATTTCCGTCTGGAGATGGAAGGCCTGCAGTATAGTGAGATCCCGATGCTGGCCGGCAGCAACCCGGCGCTGATGCAGCAGGCGCTGTCCGCTGTACGTAATGACTACTCGCTGGCGCGCCTGTATGCCATGGGCGCTGACGCCTGGTCACTGGCGAACCACTTCACGCAAATGCGCCAAACGCCGGGCTTCGAGCTGAACGGGAATACCGGCGATCTGACGGCCACCCAGGATTGTGTGATTAACAGGAAACTGTCATGGCTCAAATACCAGCAGGGAAAAATCGTTCCGGCCAGCTAAGCAAACAGACTGGCGACGCCTGGGAAAACCAGGCTCGCCGCTGGCTGGAAGGCCAGGGCCTGCGTTTTATCGCCGCCAATGCCCGCGAGCGTGGCGGCGAAATTGACCTCATCATGCGCGACGGCGCCGTCACCGTTTTTGTCGAGGTGCGCTACCGCCGGAGCGCCCAGTACGGTGACGCGGCGGCCAGCGTCACCCCGCAAAAACAACAACGACTGCTTAAAGCCGCCCGTTTGTGGCTCTGCCGACAGAATGGGAGCTTTGAGACTGTGGATTGCCGTTTCGATGTGGTAGCCTTCACCGGAAACGACATCCAATGGCTAAAAAACGCCTTTGGCGAATAGCGTAATACCAGAAGTAAGGGATCCCGTGCTCGACAGAATCAAAGCCTGCTTTACCGAAAGCATTCAAACCCAAATTGCCGCAGCAGAAGCACTCCCGGACGCTATTTCCCGGGCGGCGATGACGCTCGTGCAGTCCCTGCTCAACGGCAACAAAATCCTCTGTTGTGGTAATGGCACCTCCGCCGCCAACGCACAGCATTTTGCTGCCAGCATGATTAATCGTTTTGAAACGGAACGCCCTGGTTTACCCGCCATTGCACTAAATACCGATAATGTGGTCTTAACCGCGATCGCCAACGATCGCCTGCATGACGAGATCTACGCCAAGCAGGTGCGCGCCCTGGGACACGCCGGCGATGTGCTGCTGGCGATCTCTACGCGCGGTAACAGCCGGGATATCGTCAAGGCGGTGGAAGCCGCCGTGACCCGCGACATGACTATCGTCGCGTTAACCGGCTATGACGGCGGTGAGCTGGCTGGCCTCTTAGGTCAGCAGGATGTCGAAATCCGCATCCCCTCGCATCGCAGCGCGCGTATTCAGGAGATGCATATGCTGACCGTCAACTGTCTGTGCGATTTGATAGATAACACCCTTTTTCCACACCAGGACGATTAAGGAGAACACATGAAGGCTCTCTCGCCCCTCGCCATCCTGCTTTCTGCACTACTGCTGCAGGGCTGTGTTGCCGCCGCGGTAGTCGGAACGGCAGCTGTCGGCACCAAAGCCGCAACGGACCCGCGTACGGTGGGAACCCAGGTCGATGACAGCACCCTGGAACTGCGCGTCAATAGCGCCTTGTCGAAAGATGAACAGATTAAAAAACAGGCCCGTATCAACGTCACGGCTTATCAGGGCAAAGTCCTGCTGACCGGCCAGTCGCCAACGCCGGATCTCTCTGCCCGCGCCAAGCAAATCGCCATGGGCGTGGAAGGGACCACGGAAGTGTTTAATGAAGTGCGCCAGGGCCAGCCGATTGGTTTAGGGACCGCCTCGTCTGATACCTGGATTACCACTAAGGTGCGTTCGCAGCTGCTGAGCACCGATCAGGTCAAATCCTCGAACGTGAAGGTGACCACGGAAAACAGTGAAGTCTTCCTGATGGGGCTGGTGACCGATCGTGAAGGCCGGGCGGCCGCGGATATTGCCAGCCGGGTGAGCGGCGTGTCCCGCGTGACCACCGCCTTTACCTACATCAAATAAAGCTGCAGTCTCCCGGCTGGCGCTGCGCTTAGCCGGGCTACCGTCCCCTATGCGTTGGGTGCCGGGTAAGGCGTAGCCGCCGCCCGGCACCCAATCCGGCTATCCGTACGTTTACGGCAAACTACACCAGCGCCAGCGCACCGACAATCGCCCCGCAAAGCGCCACCAGTCCGCCAGTCAGCCACAGCGCTTTGGCCGGGAAGGCTTTGCGCAGCATAATCAGCGACGGCACGCTCACCGCCGGCAGAGTGATGAGCAGCGCCAGCGCTGGCGCCGTCCCCATGCCAGCCAGCATCATCGTCTGCACAATCGGAATTTCCGCCGCGGTAGGGATCACAAACAGGCAGCCGGCTATCGCCATCGCGATGACCCAGAATAACGTGTTATCCACCGCGCCATCGGCGTGCGGGAACAGCCAGACGCGCGCCGCTCCCAGCACCAGTACCGCAAGGATATAAACCGGGATCGTATTCCAGAACAGCGTCCACAGCGCCCGCAGCCAGCGGCTAAAGAAGCTGTCTCTGGCCGCTTCAGACGGTGCAGCAGGCACTGCTACCGGCTGCGTCGCCGCCTCTTTCACCCATTTCTGCACCAGGGTCGCGACAATCAGCACCGTCGCCAGGCCAGCGACCAGGCGAACCAGCGCAAACTGCCAGCCCAGGACAAAGCCCATAAACACCAGCGTCGCCGGGTTGAGCAGCGGGTTACCCATCCAGAACGCCAGCGCCCCGCCCATCGACACCTGCTGTTTGCGCATGCCGGCCGCGACCGGCGCGGCGCAGCAGGTGCACATCATACCGGGCAGCGAGAAAATCGCCCCCAGCAGCGTGCCCTGAAAACGCGATTGTCCAAGGGTGCGCAGCAGCCAGTCGCGCGGGATCAGCACCTGAATCAGCGACCCGAGCAGCACGCCGAGCACTGCCGCTTTCCAGACGGCAAGGAAGTAAACTATCGCGTAGTCCCACGCGGCTTTCAGCGGGTTAGCGTCGGCCTGGGCCAGAATGGATTTACCGATACTGTGGGTTTCCGCAGCGGTGAAGGCTTTCCCGTAATAGGGCTGCCATTTGACGAACCACAGGCCGACAATCACGACGAGAAAGAAAAGCGCAGGTTTCCACCATTGAAACGGTGACGCCGCCTGAGATGAAGACTGACCAGTCATAGCATTCCCCAGCAAGAAATGTGGATATGAATTGAAGCCGTGAATAGTACGCCGGATGTTTGCGTTTGCAAAACGCTATTCAGCCTGCTGCGCGGCGCGCTCCCGCAGTTGGGATGACGTCAGAATTTGCACGCCTTCCTGGGTGGGCGACAGCGCCTCCGCCAGCAGGGCAATCGCCACGTCACGGGCCGGAATCGCCTTCCAGTTTCCCGGCAGCAGCCGGAACAGCGGTTCGAGGAAAGTCTCATTGGCCCGCTTCTTTTCCCGCTCGCCTGACAGCATCGACGGCCGGGCAATGGTCAGCCGCGGCCAGGCCTGTTCGATCAACGCCGCCTCCATTTCCCCCTTCACCCGATTGTAGAAAAACGGCGAGTGGGCATTGGCGCCCATCGCGCTGACCACCAGCATATGCTGCGCGCCAAGCCGTTTTCCGGCCAGCGCCGTATCGATAACCAGCGTGTAATCAGCATGGACAAAGGCCTCTTTGCTTCCCGCTTCCCGACGCGTCGTCCCCAGGCAACAGAAGACGATATCGACCGGGTCGACCACCTGCGCCAGAGCATCGGTCAACTGGGGATCGTGAGGATTGAACACCCCTTCCGCCGGTGCCAGCGGGCGACGCGTCGGGGCGGCGATGGCGCTGATGCTCGGCTCATTCTGCAGCAGCCGGAGTAAGTGACCGCCAACTAACCCGGTCGCGCCGGTTAATAATACCTGACTCATTGATTCTCCTTTACAGAATTCTCCGCCTTGCACTTTCGGGCTCATGTTCCAGGCTTAATACCTTACAAGGTAAGTATCCACCATCATCATGGAATTACCTCATTGACCATCCAGATAGCGGAGGAAGCATGAGTAAAAAGATAGCCGTGCTCATTACCGACGACTTTGAAGATTCTGAATTTACCTCTCCCGCCGATGCGTTCAAGCTCGCCGGGCATCAGGTCGTCACGATCGAAAAGCAGGCTGGCAAGACGGTGAAGGGTAAACAGGGAGAAGCGGAGGTCGCCATCGACAGAGCCATCGATGACGTCACACCTGGCGAATTTGATGCCTTGCTGCTGCCCGGGGGCTATTCCCCTGATCAGCTGCGCGGGGATGAACGCTTCGTCACCTTTACCCGCGATTTCGTCAACGGCGGGAAGCCGGTCTTCGCCATCTGCCACGGCCCGCAGCTGCTGATCAGCGCCGATGTGATCCGCGGGCGTAAGCTCACGGCGGTGAAGCCTATCGTGGTGGATGTGAAAAACGCCGGGGGCGAGTTTTACGACCAGGAGGTGGTGGTCGATAACGAACAGCTGGTCACCAGCAGAACGCCGGACGATCTGCCGGCCTTCAATCGCGAAGCGCTACGCCTGCTCGGCGCCGGCATCACGCCGCCAGTGTAACTTTTTCCCGAAGCCCAGCGTGTTATCGGTAAACTTGATTTCGTCCGGACGAATCTCCCATACCGGCGCCGACAGCATGCGGGCCACCGGAAAGCGCTTAACGTAGCGCTGGCGCATCCGCGCCTCTTCGTCACCGCTCAGACGACGGATCTCGCCTTTGAACTGCACGCCGCGGATCAGGGCCACGGTTTTTGGCTGGCCATTAACCGTACCGGCCACTTTCGCCCGTTCGCCGGTCATCTGACCGTGGCGGGTGTGCTCATCGCTGAGCAGATAAAAGGCCACGGTATCCGGGTCATAGACGTAAAAGGCATTCGCACACCACAGCTCGTCGTCGCGGGAGACGCACCAGGTGACGACGTGCTGTTTACTCAGCCAGCGACCAATGGCAGCAAGGGTTTCCATCTTTCTTCTCCATTATGCTATGGTGCACACACCTTACCATAGCGACTTTGTGACCGTGTGCTGGTTTCTGTATCTCATTCGAACCGCGGATAATCGCCTTTATACCGGCATCACCACCGATGTGCCGCGCCGCTTTCGCCAGCATCAGGCGGGAAAAGGCGCGAAGGCGTTGCGCGGTAAAGGCGACCTGCTGCTGGCCTTTAGCCACGAGGTTGGTGAACACTCACTTGCGTTGCGACTGGAATACCGCGTTAAGCAGCTAACGAAGCGCGAAAAAGAGCGCCTCGTTGCCGGAGAGGATGCCTTCGATACCCTGCTGGCGAGGCTCAAAGACGATTAAAATGGTCGCTGTATTCTACCTGGCCGTGAACGCCTTCGAGAGCGTCATCCGCCAGACGGTGAACCTGGAACGCCTCCGCGCTGTCCGGCCAGCGGCAACGGAGATCGAAGCGCGCGGCCGGCTCAAAACCGAAGCGACGGTATAAATGCGGGTCGCCCAGCGTCACCACCGCGGCATAGCCAAACTCATTCAGCGAATCCAGCCCTTCATAGACCAGTTGCCGGCCGATGCCCTGTCCACGATAGTGTTCATCCACCGCCAACGGCGCCAGACCGACCCACTGCAGCTCTTCACCTTCCACCGCAACCGGGCTGAAGGCAACGTAGCCGATCACCTGGCCTTCATCATCCGTTGCCACTACCCCCAGCGTGATCAGTCCATCTTCACGCAGATCGTGCACCAGCTGCGCTTCGGCATCGCGGCCGAAGGTACGACGCAGCAGCGCGTCGATTCCCGGTGCATCAATCCCAATCTCCACTCGAATCAGCATGCCTCACCTACCGATGTCTGTTCAGGTTTCTGCGGGCTCTTCAGTCCAGCTTCGACAAAATCCGCCAGTTGCAGCAACATCACGCGCAGCGCTTTTGGCATCTGCTCGAGCTCAATGGCGTCCATCAAATTTTTTACGTACAGCCCCAGCTCCGTATCGCCTTCAATCACCAGACGACGCTGGAAGAATAGCGTATCCGGATCCTGCTTGCGCGCGGCAATCATTAACAGATCGCTGGCATCGGCGCTGAAGCTGACGTCGGCGTCGGCCTGCTGGCTGACCACCAGGCGACCATCGACTACCGAGGTATACCACAGCAGACCAATGTCACGCACATGAATACTTAACCAGCGCCCCTCGAGAAACTCCAGTTCTCCCTCTGCCAGCGCCTGACGGAACTGCCAGCTTAGCACCTGCTCCAGCACCTGGCGCTTGAGGGCAAAAGGCGCCAGCTTAACCGGCACGCTCAGTAAAGACGGGCCAAAGTGGACCAGCCGGGAACGCAGTTTATCCAACACAAGCTTTACTCCATGAATGCAATTGTTCCGCTATTGTGCCATATCACATAAACAACATAGCGGCGTAAATCAACAAAAACGCGATGACGCCCGCCAGTTATTGGCGCCGCCAATACACTTTTAACTGCCTCAAATCAAAAATTGTCACCAGAAGGTTAACTAAAATCCCTGCTCGTTAACCATTCAGCGTCCCTGACCGGCCGCATTTTTCAGGAAAAATTATGGAGCTGCTCTGCCCAGCCGGTAACCTTCCGGCGCTTAAGGCGGCCATCGAAAACGGCGCCGATGCCGTCTATATCGGGCTGAAAGATGACACCAACGCCCGCCACTTTGCCGGCCTTAATTTCACCGAAAAAAAACTGCAGGAAGCCGTCAGCTTTGTGCATCAGCACCGTCGTAAGCTGCATATTGCGATCAACACCTTTGCCCATCCCGACGGCTATGCCCGCTGGCAGCGCGCGGTGGATATGGCCGCCCAGCTGGGCGCCGATGCGCTCATCCTGGCCGATATTGCCATGCTGGAGTACGCCGCGGAGCGTTATCCACACATTGAGCGTCACGTTTCGGTGCAGGCTTCCGCCACCAATGAAGAGGCCATTCGCTTCTATCATCGCAACTTTGACGTGGCGCGTGTCGTACTGCCACGAGTGTTATCTATTCACCAGGTAAAACAATTGGCCCGCGCCACGCCGGTGCCGCTGGAAGTCTTCGCCTTCGGCAGCCTGTGCATCATGGCGGAAGGCCGCTGCTATCTCTCTTCCTACCTGACCGGCGAATCGCCGAATACCGTCGGCGCCTGTTCGCCTGCCCGCTTCGTGCGTTGGCAGCAAACGCCGCAGGGGCTGGAATCGCGCCTTAATGAGGTGCTGATCGACCGCTATCAGGATGGCGAAAACGCCGGTTATCCGACACTGTGCAAAGGCCGCTACCTGGTCGATGGCGAGCGCTACCATGCGCTGGAGGAGCCCACCAGCCTCAACACCCTGGAGCTGTTGCCGGAATTGATGGCCGCCAATATCGCCTCGGTGAAAATCGAAGGCCGTCAGCGCAGCCCGGCGTACGTTACCCAGGTGGCGAAAGTCTGGCGCCAGGCGATCGACCGCTGCAAAGCCGATCCGCAGAATTTTGTGCCGCAATCCGCCTGGATGGAAACCCTTGGTTCGATGTCCGAAGGGACGCAAACCACCCTTGGCGCCTATCACCGTAAATGGCAGTGAGAAACATGAAATATTCATTAGGGCCGGTGCTGTACTACTGGCCAAAAGAGACGCTGGAAGATTTTTACCAGCAGGCGGCAAACAGCAGCGCCGACACCATTTATCTCGGCGAAGCCGTGTGCAGCAAACGCCGCGCCACCAAAGTTGGCGACTGGATCGAGATGGCAAAAGCGCTGGCCGGTAGCGGCAAACAGGTGGTGCTGTCTACCCTCGCGCTGGTGCAGGCCTCTTCCGAACTGGGCGAACTGAAGCGCTATGTCGAGAATGGCGAGTTCCTGATTGAGGCCAGCGACCTTGGCGTGGTGAACCTCTGTGCCGAACGCAAGCTGCCGTTCGTTGCCGGGCATGCGCTGAACTGCTATAACGCCGTCACTCTGCGCCTGCTGCTGAAACAAGGCATGATGCGTTGGTGCATGCCGGTAGAGCTTTCCCGCGACTGGCTGGCAAATTTACTGACCCAGTGCGAAGAGCTGGGTATTCGCAACCAGTTTGAAGTGGAAGTGCTGAGCTACGGCCATCTGCCGCTGGCCTATTCCGCGCGCTGCTTTACCGCCCGCTCGGAAGACCGGCCAAAGGACGAATGCGAAACCTGTTGCATCAAGTACCCGACCGGACGCAGCATGCTGTCGCAGGAGAACCAGCAGGTGTTCGTGCTCAACGGTATCCAGACGATGAGCGGCTACGTCTATAACCTTGGCAACGAGTTAACCTCGATGCACGGCCTGGTGGATATGGTGCGCCTGTCGCCGATGGGCAACGAAACCTTCGCTATGCTAGAGGCCTTCCGCGCCAACGAAAACGGTGCTGGGCCACTGGATCTTACCAGCAATAGTGATTGCAACGGCTACTGGAAACGGCTGCCCGGTCTGGTGCTGCAAGCCTGATAAACCGCTCACTTTGTTAACAACAGTGCTCAGATTTTAATGCATTATTAAAGATGCAGCTTTTCTGGTTGGCGCGTCCAGGATGCGCCAGGCTGGAAGAAGACCTTCAATCTGATGACGATGCTGTAGCAAAGTGAGCCTTTATGACTGACAAATCTGTTCCGTTCTCGGTGCTCGACCTGGCGCCGATCCCGCAAGGATCTTCTGCCAAAGAAGCCTTTACCCACTCTCTGGATCTTGCCCGGCTGGCCGAATCGCGCGGCTATCACCGCTACTGGCTGGCGGAGCACCATAATATGGTCGGCATTGCCAGCGCGGCGACCTCGGTGCTGATAGGCTATCTCGCCGCCAATACCACCACTCTGCATCTCGGTTCCGGCGGGGTGATGCTGCCCAACCACTCACCGCTGGTGATCGCCGAACAGTTCGGCACCCTGAATACCCTTTATCCCGGGCGTATCGATCTCGGACTTGGCCGCGCGCCAGGTAGCGATCAGCCGACCATGCGTGCCCTGCGCCGCCATATGAGCGGCGATGTCGATAACTTCCCGCGCGACGTGGCGGAACTGGTGGACTGGTTTGACGCCCGCGATCCGAACCCGCACGTGCGTCCGGTTCCCGGCTATGGCGAACGAATTCCGGTGTGGCTGCTGGGCTCAAGCCTGTACAGCGCCCAGCTGGCGGCGCAGCTCGGCCTGCCGTTTGCTTTCGCCTCACACTTCGCGCCAGACATGCTGTTCCAGGCGCTACATCTGTATCGCAGCAATTTCAAACCTTCGGCGCGGCTGGAAAAACCGTACGCGATGGTGTGTATCAATATCATCGCCGCCGACAGCAACCGCGATGCGGAGTTTCTCTTCACTTCCATGCAGCAGGCGTTTGTGAAGCTGCGTCGCGGCGAAACCGGACAACTGCCGCCGCCGGTGGAAAATATGCATCAGCTGTGGTCAGCGTCTGAGCAGTATGGCGTGCAGCAGGCGTTAAGCATGTCGCTGGTCGGCGATAAGGCTAAGGTTCGTCATGGTTTAGCGTCGATTCTGCGCGAAACCGAGGCGGACGAAATCATGGTCAATGGCCAGATCTTCGACCATCAGGCGCGCCTGTATTCGTTTGATTTAGCGATGCAGGTGAAAGAGGAGCTGTTGGGGTAACACAAACGTCAGCCCGGTGGATGTCATGCCACCGGGCATTAACCTTACTGATAAACCGGCAGCAGATTAAAGCTCGACAGGAAGTGCACCACCGCGTTGCCGAGACCAAAGAGCAGGATCAGCACAATCATCGCTTTTCCGCCCCATACGCGGAACTGTGGGCTGCCGAAGCGTTTACGCGAAGCGCGGGCCAGCAGCGCTGGCACAATGGCCGCCCATACCGTCGCCGCCAGGCCAGCATAGCCGATGGCATACAGGAAGCCGTCAGGCTTCACCAGCCCGCCAATCATCGGCGGGATAAAGGTCAGCAGCGCGGTTTTAAAGCGCCCCATCGCACTATCGTCAAACCCAAACAGATCCGCCAGATAGTCGAACAGACCCAACGTGACGCCGAGGAACGAACTGGCGACGGCAAAGTTGGAGAACACCACCAGCAGCAGATCCAGACCGCGGTTATTCAGCACACCACTCAGGGCCTGCACCAGCACATCAATGTTACCGCCCTTTTGCGCGATATCGATAAACTGCGGACGGGGAATATTGCCCATCGTCACCAGCAGCCAGACCACGTACAGACCCAGCGCCAGCAGCGTACCGTAAACCAGGCAGCGGGTAATGGTGCGCGGATCCTTACCATAATATTTCATCAGGCTCGGCACGTTACCGTGATAACCAAACGAGGCCAGGCAGAACGGCAGCGTCATCAGCAGGTAGGGCGCATAGGAGGCATTCTTCTCCGCGACGTTAAACAGCGTCGTCGGTTCGACGTGTCCCAGCAGGCTGCCGAAGGTCAGGAAGAAGGTGATGACCTTGGCGCCGAGCACGATAGCCGTCATGCGGCTCACCGCTTTGGTGCTCATCCAGACAATAAACGCCACCAGCAGCGCAAAGCCGAAGCCTGCCGCGCGCGCCGGCACGTTCAGCGACATTTCACTGAAGGTGTGGTGCAGGATCGAACCGCTCGCCGAAATATAGGCGTAGGTCAGGATATACAGCACAAAGGCGATCGACACGCCGTTCACCAGGTTCCAGCCTTTGCCAAGCAGGTCTTTGGTGATGGTGTCGAAGCTGGAGCCAATCCGGTAGTTGAGGTTGGCTTCAAGGATCATCAGACCGGAGTGCAGCATGCAGAACCAGGTGAAAACCAGTGCCGCCAGCGACCAGAAGAACCACGCGCCGGACATCACCACCGGCAGCGAGAACATGCCCGCACCGATAATTGTGCCGCCGATAATCACCACGCCGCCAAATAAAGACGGTCGGGTGGTCGTAGTGGTTAGTGTCGCCATTTACCGAATTCTCCAGTCAAAAAAACTTTCCCACGATGGGTGCGACGCACTGTACCAGTACACGAGTACAAAAGGAATAAAAAAAGCCCCAATCATGACGATCGGGGCTGTATTATTTACTTTACGCTAGCGTGTTGTGCTAATTACGCATCGCCACCGAAACGACGACGACCGGCGGAGTCATCACGACGCGGAGCAGCACCAGCATCATCGCGGCGCGGTGCGCGGTTACCACCGTCACGACGCTCGCCGCTGAAACGACGACCATCACCACGACCGCCTTCACGACGCTCACCACCGAAGCTACGACCGCCTTCACGACGCTCACCGCCGAAGCTACGGCCACCTTCACGACGCTCACCACCACGGCGTTCACCGCCACGGTCTGGACGCGGCTGAGCATCACCCAGCAGCTGCATGTTCATCGGTTTGTTCAGGATGCGGGTGCGAGTAAAGTGCTGCAGTACTTCGCCCGGCATACCTTTCGGCAGTTCGATGGTGGAGTGAGAACCGAACAGCTTGATGTTACCAATGTAACGGCTGCTGATGTCGCCTTCGTTAGCGATCGCGCCAACGATATGACGAACTTCAACGCCGTCATCACGGCCCACTTCAATGCGGTACAGCTCCATATCACCAACTTCACGACGCTCACGCTTCGGACGATCTTCGCCACTACGCTCAGGACGATCACCACGCGGACCACGGTCATTGCGGTCGCCGCGACGTTCGAAACGATCGTCACGATCGCGGAACTCGCGCTTAGGACGCATCGGCGCGTCCGGCGGAACGATCAGAGAACGTTCGCCCTGGGCCATTTTCAGCAGCGCAGCAGCCAGCGTTTCCACGTCCAGCTCTTCGCCTTCAGCCGTCGGCTGGATTTGCGACAGCAGCGCACGGTACTGGTCCAGATCGCTGCTTTCCAGCTGCTGCTGAACTTTAGCCGCGAATTTTTCCAGGCGACGTTTACCCAGCAGTTCTGCGTTCGGCAGTTCTACTTCAGGAATAGTCAGCTTCATCGTACGTTCGATGTTACGCAGCAGGCGACGCTCGCGGTTCTCAACGAACAGCAGTGCGCGGCCAGCACGACCCGCACGACCGGTACGGCCGATACGGTGAACGTAAGACTCGGAATCCATCGGGATGTCATAGTTAACAACCAGGCTGATACGCTCAACGTCCAGACCACGGGCCGCAACGTCGGTCGCGATCAGGATATCCAGACGACCGTCTTTCAGACGTTCAAGAGTCTGCTCACGCAGCGCCTGGTTCATATCGCCGTTCAGCGCGGCGCTGTTATAGCCGCTACGCTCCAGCGCTTCAGCCACTTCCAGGGTCGCGTTTTTGGTACGCACGAAGATAATCGCCGCATCAAAATCTTCCGCTTCCAGGAAACGCACCAGCGCTTCATTTTTACGCATGCCGTAGGCAGTCCAGTAGCTCTGGCTGATATCCGGGCGAGTCGTGACGCTGGACTGAATGCGCACTTCCTGCGGCTCTTTCATAAAGCGGCGGGTAATGCGACGAATCGCTTCCGGCATGGTGGCAGAGAACAGCGCGGTCTGATGACCTTCCGGGATCTGCGCCATAATCGTTTCTACGTCTTCGATAAAGCCCATGCGCAGCATTTCATCGGCTTCGTCCAGTACCAGACCGCTCAGTTTAGAGAGATCCAGCGTGCCGCGCTTCAGGTGGTCCAGCAGACGACCCGGGGTACCGACAACGATCTGCGGCCCCTGACGCAGGGCGCGCAGCTGCACGTCATAACGCTGGCCGCCGTACAGGGCAACCACGTTTACGCCGCGCATATGTTTAGAGAAATCCGTCATTGCTTCAGCAACCTGTACCGCCAGTTCGCGGGTCGGTGCCAGCACCAGAATCTGTGGAGCTCGCAGCTCAGGATCAATGTTGTTCAGCAGCGGTAAAGAGAACGCTGCGGTTTTACCGCTACCCGTCTGGGCCATACCCAGAACGTCGCGGCCGTCCAGCAGATGCGGAATGCACTCAGCCTGGATCGGAGATGGTTTTTCGTAACCCAGATCGTTAAGCGCTTCAAGGATGGGAGCCTTCAGGCCCAGATCTGCAAAAGTGGTTTCGAATTCAGCCATGTAGTACGTGTGCCTCAAAATTAATGGCGGCCAGTCTACATAACTCATCGTGAAAATTTTCGGTAATTTTCATTGAAAAGTGTGAACCGGCTCAAAGTAGGTGTATTAACGAACAACAACGCCCTCACCCGCAAAGGTGATGGCAAGCAAAAAACTATGGGCTGATGTGTTCGTCAGCTATTGCTGGTCCGATTCTGCCAGGTCATCTTGCTCCTGGCCCAAGAGCGATAATTCCAACAATGCGTATCGGTGCTCAACGTAGTTATGTACGTTGTTGGCGACCGCCAGTTTGAACAGTGCCGTAGCGCTGTCCTTGTCCCCCAGACTTAGGTAGTACTTACCTAAATAGAAGTTGGTTTCACTGAGATGCTCAGCGAGCGAGGTGTTATCCGTTGCGTCTGCCTTCAGACGAGTCATCAGCTCTTTTTCGCTAATGTCGCCAAGGTAGAACTCGACAATGTTCCATCCCCATTGCTCTTTGTCCGACTTGTTTAAGCGCTCTCTGAGTGCTTCAAGCGCCCGCTTCTCGTCGAGTTTACGCTCGGCGATGTAAAGCCACAGGCTACGGAAAGGATCATTGGGATCGTCTTGATAAAACGCCAGCAGATCATCTTGCGCTAACTTAGCCCGGCCGCCGTAATACAGGGCGATACCGCGGTTCAAGTGCGCGTAGTTGTAAGTTGGATCAAGCTCAAGTACAGAATCAAACGCTTCATAGGCAGCATCAAAATTGCCTGCCTGCGTTAAGTAAATGCCTAAGTAATTGAATACTTCAGGCATATCGGGTCGGATTGCCAGCGCTTGTGAAAAATCATTTCGCGCTAATGCCCTCAGACCGAGACTATCATACAACACTCCGCGCTCATATAAAAGCTGTGCGCGTTCGTCATCGGATAAAGCCCGACTGGCAAGAATTTGTTCCATGCGTGCCAGAATCACTTCTTGCTGTAAAGTCGGTTGCAATGGTACTGCGAGGACGGCGTCCTTACGCCAGGCGGTGCTACTGCATCCTGCCAGCGTGAGAGCTGTCGCCACGAAACACCAGCGCAAAAAAGGCTTCATTTCCCACTCCCGAAGACAACGATTGGATGAACGTCCTGTTCCCCGGCTGCAAACGAGGCGTCCTGCCCGTAAAACGCCCTCCGCAAAAGCGGAGGGCTAACGGCAACCTTACTCGCCCTGCTCGGCGACCGGAGCTTCCGGCGCTGCGGCAGACGGAGTCTGTTCAGTTGCTTCTTTGATGCTCAGACGGACACGGCCCTGACGGTCAACTTCCAGAACCTTAACCGGTACTTCCTGACCCATCTGCAGATAGTCAGTCACTTTCTCAACACGCTTGTCAGCGATTTGCGAGATGTGAACCAGACCTTCTTTACCGCCGCCGATGGCAACGAACGCGCCAAAGTCAACGATACGGGTCACTTTACCATTGTAGATACGGCCAACTTCGATCTCAGCAGTGATCTCTTCGATACGACGGATAGCGTGCTGCGCTTTGTCGCCGTCGGTCGCTGCGATCTTCACGGTACCGTCATCTTCGATTTCGATGGTGGTGCCGGTTTCTTCGGTCAGGGCACGGATAACAGAACCGCCTTTACCGATAACGTCTTTGATCTTGTCCGGGTTGATCTTGATGGTGTGGATACGCGGTGCGAATTCAGAGATGTCGCCGCGCGGCGCGTTAATCGCCTGTTCCATCACGCCCAGGATGTGCAGACGCGCACCTTTAGCCTGGTTCAGAGCAACCTGCATGATTTCTTTGGTGATACCTTCAATTTTGATATCCATCTGCAGCGCAGAGATACCGTCGCGGGAACCCGCTACTTTGAAGTCCATATCGCCAAGGTGGTCTTCGTCACCCAGGATGTCAGACAGAACAACGAAGTTGTCGCCTTCTTTCACCAGGCCCATTGCGATACCCGCAACGGCGGCTTTCACCGGTACACCCGCGTCCATCAGCGCCAGAGAGGCGCCACAGACGGAAGCCATGGAAGAAGAACCGTTGGATTCGGTGATTTCAGACACCACGCGAACGGTGTACGGGAATTCGTCGATAGTCGGCATCACGGCCAGTACGCCGCGCTTAGCCAGACGACCGTGACCGATTTCACGACGCTTCGGAGAACCCACCATGCCAGTTTCGCCTACGGAGTACGGAGGGAAGTTGTAGTGGAACAGGAAGGAGTCCGTGCGCTCGCCCATCAGTTCGTCGATGTTCTGCGCATCGCGTGCGGTACCCAGGGTCGCGGTAACCAGCGCCTGCGTTTCGCCACGGGTAAACAGTGCGGAACCGTGAGTACGCGGCAGTACGCCGGTACGAACGTCCAGACCACGGATCATGTCTTTTTCGCGGCCATCGATACGCGGCTCGCCTGCCAGTACGCGGCTACGAACAACGTTCTTCTCGATAGCATGCAGGATTTCACCCAGTTCGTTAGCGTCGAGGGTTTCATCTTCTGCAACCAGCGTGGCGATGGTTTCAGACTTGATCACGTCAACCTGAGCGTAACGCTCTTGTTTGTCGGTGATACGGTAAGCATCGCTCAGGCGGGATTCAGCCAGTGCAGCCACGCGCGCGTTCAGCGCGGCATCAACGACTTCCGGCTGCCAGTCCCAACGCGGTTTACCGGCTTCTTTCACCAGATCGTTGATGGTCTGGATAACAATCTGCTGCTGTTCGTGACCAAAGACCACTGCGCCCAGCATCTGGTCTTCGCTCAGCAGTTCAGCTTCGGATTCAACCATCAGCACGGCCGCTTCAGTACCGGCAACCACCAGGTCCAGTTTGCTGGACTTCAGTTCTTCCTGGGTTGGGTTCAGTACGTACTGGTCGTTGATGTAACCCACGCGCGCGGCGCCGATTGGGCCATTGAACGGAATACCAGACAGGGACAGCGCAGCGGAAGCGCCGATCATCGCGACGATATCCGGGTTAACCTGCGGGTTAACGGAAACGACAGTGGCGATAACCTGAACTTCGTTAACGAAGCCTTCCGGGAACAGCGGGCGAACCGGGCGGTCAATCAGACGCGCGATCAGGGTTTCACCTTCGCTTGGACGGCCTTCACGACGGAAGAAACCACCCGGGATTTTACCGGCAGCGTAGGTACGCTCCTGGTAGTTAACAGTCAGCGGGAAAAAGTCCTGGCCTGGCTTCGCTTTTTTCTGACCCACAACGGTAACGAATACCGCAGTGTCATCCATGCTAACCATCACAGCGGCCGTTGCCTGGCGCGCCATCATGCCGGTTTCCAGGGTCACGGTATGCTGGCCGTACTGGAATTTACGAACGATCGGATTAAGCAAAATTCTATCCTTTTTATCTATAAATGACGCCATATCCACGACATAGCGTCTATTGACCCGATCCTCTGCATCCTCGCGACTAATGACAACCTTTACCCGCCCCTGCGGATGAAGCCTCTCATTAGCCGCGCGAACCTCTGCATGAAGATCATTACTAGCAACAATACATGAGTTTTGAATGAATTGCTGCCGCCCGGTCGAAAAAAGGGGCCGTCAGGCCCCTTTTTCTGAAACTCGCAGAATTAGCGACGCAGACCCAGACGCTCGATCAGCGAAGAGTAACGTGCAACATCTTTACGTTTCAGGTAGTCGAGCAGTTTACGACGCTGAGAAACCATGCGCAGCAGACCACGACGGCTGTGGTGATCTTTTTTGTGCTCTGCAAAGTGGCCCTGCAGGTGGTTGATCTGTGCGGTCAGCAGTGCAACCTGAACTTCGGTAGAACCGCTGTCGTTTTCGCCACGACCAAACTCAGAAACGATTTTTGCTTTAGCTTCAACGCTTAGAGACATTTTATAACTCCAAAAATTAAAAGAAAGAAAGGGTGCCGATCTCTAATTCAGCGACCCCTGATGCAACGCCCGAAAATGTTAAAACACTTTAGCGGACGTTAAGCGGCGATATTCTACTCGTAGCAGGCTTTTATCGCAAGAAAAGCGCTTACGCCGGGTATTCCACCACCAGACGACGCGGCGCCACGCGGCCTTCATCGTCAATTTCGCCCATGCCGAGAAACTTGCCAGACTCGTTTTCCATCACCCGCACCAGCCCGCTAAGCGGCGCGCCAGACTGACGTACCGGGTTGCCGTTCTTAAAGTAGACCGCGGAAGTCTCCGGAATCGTCACCAGCGGATAGTCCGAAGCCGGACTGTCCATCGGCATCAGCAGCGGATCAAGCAGTTGCGCGGCAGGGATATCCTGCGCCGCCGCCTGATCGACCAGTGCCTGCAGTTGCTCGAGGGTCACCATCCGCTCAACCGGGTATTTACTCACCGCCAGGCGACGCAGGAAAATCACGTGCGCGCCGCAGCCGAGTTTCTCACCTAAATCATCGATAATCGTCCGGATGTAGGTGCCTTTCGAGCAGTGGATCTCCAGCTCCAGTTCATCGCCTTCGTGGCGAATAAACAGCAGCTCATAGACCGTAATCGGCCGGGCCTCCCGCGGGACGTCAATACCCTGGCGAGCGTATTCGTACAGCTTCTTGCCCTGATATTTGAGCGCCGAGTACATCGACGGCACCTGCTGCGTCTCGCCGCGGAAACTCTCCAGCGCCGCCGCCAGCTGTTCGTCGCTAAAGGTTAGCGGACGCTCTTCCACCACCTGACCGTCGGCATCGGAGGTATCCGTGCGCTGGCCCAGTCTGGCAATCACGCGATAACGCTTATCGGAGTCCAGCAGATACTGGGAAAACTTGGTCGCTTCGCCAAGGCACACTGGCAGCATACCGGTCGCCAGCGGATCCAGCGCGCCGGTGTGCCCGGCGCGGTTGGCGTTATAAATACGTTTTACTTTCTGCAGCACATCGTTGCTGGAAGCGCCCTGAGGCTTATCCAGCAGCAATACGCCGTGCACGTCGCGGCCGCGACGACGAGGACGACTCATCAGTCCTCCTTGCTGTCGTCCGGGTTCACACGACGCTCATCGTCGTGTTTCACCACGCTGGTGACCAGATTGGACATGCGCATCCCTTCCACCAGTGAGTTGTCGTAGAAGAAAGTCAGTTCCGGCACGATGCGCAGACGCATCGCTTTACCCAGCAGAGAGCGGATAAAGCCAGAGGCTTCCTGCAGCGCTTTGATGCCCGCTTTTACCGCGGCTTCATCTTTGTCGTTCAGGAAGGTGACATATACCTTGGCATAGGCCAGGTCGCGGGACATTTCCACACCGGAAACGGTGGTCATCATGCCCAGACGCGGATCTTTGATTTCACGCTGCAGGATGATGGCAATCTCTTTTTGCATCTCCTGGGCCACACGCTGCGGGCGACCAAATTCTTTCGCCATAATAAGTTCTCCAGAATAAAGACAAAAAAGGGGCCAAAAGCCCCTTTTTAAAATGATTGCCGGGTGGCGCTTCGCTTCCCCGGCTGCTTAGCCATCAGATGATTAATCGATGCTACGCTGGATTTCGATGATTTCGAACACTTCGATCATATCGCCAACGCGAACGTCGTTGTAGTTCTTCACACCGATACCACATTCCATGCCGTTACGGACTTCGTTGACGTCATCTTTGAAGCGGCGCAGGGATTCCAGCTCGCCTTCATAGATAACCACGTTGTCGCGCAGTACGCGGATTGGGTTGTGACGTTTGATCGTCCCTTCGGTAACCATACAGCCTGCGATGGCGCCGAATTTCGGCGATTTGAACACATCACGTACTTCAGCCAGACCAATGATCTGCTGTTTCAGTTCCGGAGACAGCATGCCGCTCATCGCTGCTTTCACTTCGTCGATCAGGTTATAGATGACGGAGTAGTAACGCAGATCCAGGCTTTCCGCTTCGATAACTTTACGTGCAGAGGCATCGGCACGAACGTTGAAGCCAACCAGAATCGCGTTGGAAGCTGCTGCCAGGGTCGCGTCGGTTTCGGTGATACCACCTACGCCGGAACCGATGATCTTCACTTTCACTTCGTCGGTAGACAGTTTCAGTAAGGAATCGGAAATCGCTTCGACAGAACCCTGCACGTCCGCTTTCAGCACGATGTTCACTTCGTGAACTTCGCCTTCAGTCATGTTAGCGAACATGTTTTCCAGTTTAGATTTCTGCTGACGCGCCAGCTTAACTTCACGGAATTTGCCCTGACGATACAGTGCAACTTCACGCGCTTTTTTCTCGTCACGAACCACGGTCACTTCATCACCCGCAGCCGGAACACCGGACAGACCGAGGATTTCCACCGGAATGGACGGACCCGCTTCCAGAACTTCGCGACCCAGTTCGTCACGCATCGCACGCACGCGGCCATATTCAAAGCCACACAGTACGATATCGCCCTTATGCAGGGTACCTTCGCGAACCAGAACGGTAGCCACCGGACCACGACCTTTATCGAGGAAGGATTCGATGACCGCGCCGCTCGCCATACCGTTACGTACGGCTTTCAGTTCGAGAACTTCAGCCTGCAGCAGGATAGCGTTCAGCAGGTCGTCGATACCAGTACCGACTTTCGCGGATACCGGGATGAACTGCGCTTCGCCGCCCCACTCTTCCGGCATTACGCCGTACTGGGAGAGTTCGTTCTTCACGCGATCCATATCCGCTTCCGGCTTATCGATCTTGTTCACCGCAACCACTACCGGCACCTGCGCCGCTTTGGCGTGCTGGATAGCTTCCACAGTCTGCGGCATCACGCCGTCGTCTGCTGCCACCACCAGAACCACGATATCCGTTGCCTGCGCACCACGAGCACGCATGGAGGTAAACGCGGCGTGGCCCGGGGTATCCAGGAAGGTGATCATGCCGTTATCGGTTTCTACGTGGTAGGCGCCGATGTGCTGGGTAATACCACCCGCTTCGCCGGAGGCAACCTTAGTAGAACGAATGTAGTCCAGCAGCGAGGTTTTACCGTGGTCAACGTGACCCATGATGGTCACTACCGGTGCGCGCGGTTCAGCCGCAGCGCCGGTGTCACGGTCGCTCATTACTGCTTCTTCCAGCTCGTTTTCACGACGCAGGATAACTTTATGGCCCATCTCTTCGGCAACCAGCTGTGCGGTTTCCTGGTCGATGACCTGGTTGATGGTCGCCATGGCACCCAGCTTCATCATCGCTTTGATGACCTGAGAACCTTTCACCGCCATCTTGTTAGCCAGTTCGCCAACGGTGATGGTTTCGCCGATGATAACGTCACGGTTAACAGCCTGAGCCGGCTTCTGGAAGCCCTGCTGCAGAGCGGAACCTTTACGGTGCTTGCCGCCTTTGCCACCACGAACGGCCGCACGGGCTTCTTCACGGTCAGCTTTAGATTCAGCGTGTTTGTTGCCTTTTTTGGCCGGACGAGCCACTTTGCTGCTACGACTACGACCACGGCCGCCTTCGACTTCACGGTCGTTATCATCTTCAGCCTGACGCGCATGCTGAGAGGTGGTTACGTGGTAGTCGGTCGTTTCTTCAGGGGTTTCTGGAGTTTCAGTCCAGTTTTTTTCATTTTCTTCAGCCATACGGCGTGCTTCTTCCGCTACACGGCGCGCTTCTTCTTCAAGTTTGCGGCGTGCTTCTTCTTCCGATTTGCGCTTCAGCTCCGCTGCTTCGTTCTCACGGCGGGTCTTTTCAGCCTGGGCGGTCTTGGTCATTTCGTCGGTATGTTGATTGCTCACTTTGTCTTTTTCCGCGGCTTCACGTTTCGCTTTATCAGCGACTTCACGTTTAGCTTGTTCTGCGGCCTCACGTTCAGCTTTTAATTGCGCCTCGCGTTTCGCTGCTTCTTCAGCTTCACGACGGGCCTGCTCTTCCGCTTCACGCTGCGCCTGCTCTTCCGCGGCCAGGCGTTCAGCCTCTTGCGGATCGCGTTTCACAAAGGTGCGTTTCTTGCGGACTTCGATTTGTACCGATTTACTCTTTCCACCGGTACCTGGAATATTCAACGTGCTGCGCGTTTTACGCTGCAACGTCAGCTTGTCAGGCGCCGAACCGTGTTCACGATTCAGGTGCGTTAACAAGGTTTGCTTCTCTTGCGCGGTCACAGAATCATCAGCTGATTTGCGAATGCCTGCATCAGCAAATTGCTGTATCAGGCGATCCACAGAGGTCTGAATTTCTGAGGCCAGCGCTTTAATAGTCACATCTGTCATGCTGTTCCTTCCTGCTACAGTTTATTACGCTTCGTCGCCGAACCAACAAATGTTGCGAGCAGCCATGATGAGCTCGCCAGCTTTCTCGTCGGTCATCCCTTCGATATCAGCCAGGTCATCAACGCCCTGCTCGGCGAGATCTTCCAGCGTACAAACACCACGGGCGGCCAGTTTGAATGCCAGAGCACGATCCAGACCTTCCAGATTCAACAGATCATCGGCAGGTTTGTTGTCTCCCAGGCTTTCTTCCTGAGCCAGCGCCAGCGTAGTCAGTGCGTTTTTCGCACGCTCACGAAGTGCTTCAACGGTGGCTTCATCCAGACCGTCGATTTCCAGCAGTTCTTTCATTGGCACATAGGCCAGTTCTTCCAGCGAGGAGAAGCCTTCTTCAACCAGCACTGTCGCGAAATCTTCATCAATATCGAGATATTTGGTGAAGGTATCGATAGCGGCATGCGCTTCCGCCTGGTGCTTAGCCTGCAGATCGTCAACGGTCATCACGTTGAGTTCCCAGCCGCTGAGCTGCGAAGCCAGACGAACGTTCTGACCGTTACGGCCAATCGCCTGCGCCAGGTTGCCCGCTTCCACCGCGATATCCATGGTGTGTTTATCTTCATCCACCACGATAGACGCGACGTCTGCCGGCGCCATGGCGTTAATCACGAACTGCGCCGGGTTATCATCCCACAGGACGATATCGATGCGTTCGCCGCCCAGCTCAGTAGAGACGGCCTGCACGCGCGCACCGCGCATACCGACGCAAGCGCCAACCGGGTCGATACGCTTGTCGTTGGTTTTCACCGCGATTTTCGCACGAGAGCCCGGATCGCGAGCTGCCGCTTTGATCTCCAGCACTTCTTCCCCGATTTCCGGCACTTCGATGCGGAACAGTTCGATCAGCATCTCAGGTTTGGAACGGGTCACGAACAGCTGGGCGCCACGCGCTTCCGGACGGACAGCGTACAGTACACCGCGGATGCGGTCGCCCGGACGGAAGTTTTCACGCGGCAGCATATCTTCACGCAGGATCACGGCTTCAGCGTTGTTGCCCAGATCCAGGGTGATGTTGTCGCGGTTCACTTTTTTCACCACGCCGGTGATGATCTCACCTTCGTGCTCGCGGAACTGATCGACCACCATCGCGCGCTCGGCTTCGCGGACTTTCTGCACGATAACCTGCTTAGCGGTCTGCGTGGTGATACGGTCGAAGGTAACAGACTCAATCTGATCTTCGACATAGTCGCCGACGTTCATGCTTTCATCTTCGTAACGCGCCGCTTCCAGCGTGATCTCGCGCGTCGGCTGAGTCACCTCTTCAACAACCAGCCAGCGACGGAAGGTGTCAAAATCACCGCTCTTACGGTCGATTTCTACGCGAACGTCGATCTCTTGTTCGTATTTTTTCTTGGTGGCCGTTGCCAGCGCGCTTTCCAGCGCTTCGAAAATTTTCTCGCGCGGCAGCGCTTTTTCGTTGGAAACGGCTTCAACAACAGCCAAAATTTCTTTGTTCATCGGGGCCTTTCACCTCAATCCAGACTGTTAAAAGTGGGGAACCAGGTTCGCCTTCTGGATGTTACTCAGCGCGAACACTTCATCTTTGCCTTCGACGGTTACCGTGATCATTTCACCGTCTACCGCTTTGATAATGCCCTGCCATTTGCGACGGTTCTGAACCGCCATGCGCAGCACCAGCGCAACTTCTTCGCCAGTGAAACGTTGATAGTGTTCGGCGGTGAACATCGGACGGTCGAGACCAGGCGAAGAGACTTCCAGGTTGTAAGCGACAGTGATCGGGTCTTCAACATCCATGACGGCGCTTACCTGGTGGCTCACATCAGCACAATCATCAACGTTGATGCCATCTTCACTATCAATATAGATGCGCAGTGTGGATGTGCGACCGCGAATAAATTCGATGCCGACCAGCTCAAAGCCAAGCGCTTCAACCGGCGCAGTGAGCATCTCTGTTAATTTTTGCTCTAATGTGGACAAACCCACCCCCAAGACATAAAAAAAGGGCGTATAGCCCAGTTATTCTGAAGTCAGATAACAAAAAACCCCGATAAATCGGGGCTTTAGATAACTGAACCCTGAGATCGCCATGGCGATCTGGAACACCTTCCGCAAGAATTCTTTCAAATTCGGCTACGAAGGACACTTAGTCCTCACAGTATATTTGAAAAAGTACTTAATGGGAAAGTGGTTGCGGGGGCCGGATTTGAACCGACGACCTTCGGGTTATGAGCCCGACGAGCTACCAGGCTGCTCCACCCCGCGCCTGAAACGTGGCATATTTTACTCTTATTGAGTAAAAGACGCAAATACTGCTGGGATTTGGTACCGAAGACGGGACATAAAATCGGGGTGAATTGTATCGGCAATTAGTATATTTTGTCAACATGCATTTTATCACCCCCGATTGCCGTTTGTGCTGGTATTTCAGGCTTTTTTAGCAAAAAGATGATGAAGCCCTTCCTGTCGCCAGTAAAAGATGGTTAAATGAATACTCACAATTAATGCATAAAAATGCAGTTAAGGTTGTTGAGTCGAACTCACCACAGTCTATCGAGCAGGGTTTTATTTTATGACGACGATTCTCAAGCATCTCCCGGTTGGTCAACGTATTGGTATCGCTTTCTCTGGTGGACTGGATACCAGCGCCGCGCTGTTATGGATGCGCAAAAAAGGCGCCGTGCCTTATGCATATACCGCTAACCTGGGTCAACCGGACGAAGACGACTACGATGCTATTCCGCGCCGCGCGAAAGAGTATGGCGCCGAAGGTGCCCGTCTGATCGACTGCCGCAAACAGCTGGTCGCAGAAGGGATCGCGGCGATTCAGTGTGGCGCATTCCATAACACCACCGGTGGGTTGACCTACTTCAACACCACGCCGCTGGGCCGCGCGGTCACCGGCACCATGCTGGTGGCGGCAATGAAAGAAGATGGCGTCAACATCTGGGGCGATGGCAGCACCTATAAAGGCAACGATATCGAACGTTTCTATCGTTACGGCCTGCTGACCAATGCTGAACTGCAGATTTACAAGCCGTGGCTGGACAGCGACTTTATTGATGAACTCGGCGGCCGTCACGAAATGTCCGAATTTATGATCGCCTGCGGCTTTGACTACAAGATGTCAGTCGAAAAAGCCTATTCCACCGACTCCAACATGCTCGGCGCGACCCACGAAGCGAAAGACCTCGAATTCCTGAACTCCAGCGTCAAGATCGTCAACCCGATTATGGGCGTGAAGTTCTGGGACGAAACCGTGAAGATCCCTGCGGAAGAGGTGACTGTACGCTTTGAGCAAGGCCATCCGGTGGCGCTGAATGGCAAAACCTTCGCCGATGACGTCGAGATGATGCTGGAAGCCAACCGTATCGGTGGTCGCCACGGTCTGGGCATGAGCGATCAGATTGAAAACCGCATTATCGAAGCGAAAAGCCGCGGCATTTATGAAGCCCCGGGGATGGCGCTGCTGCATATCGCCTATGAGCGTCTGCTGACCGGTATCCATAACGAAGATACTATCGAGCAATACCACGCCCACGGTCGTCAGCTGGGCCGCCTGCTGTATCAGGGACGCTGGTTCGATTCCCAGGCGCTGATGCTGCGTGATTCACTGCAACGCTGGGTTGCCAGCCAGATCACCGGTGAAGTCACCCTCGAACTGCGTCGCGGTAACGACTACTCGATCCTCAATACCGTTTCAGACAACCTGACCTATAAAGCAGAGCGTCTGACCATGGAAAAAGGCGATTCTATGTTTACCGCCGAAGACCGTATCGGTCAGCTGACCATGCGTAATCTGGATATCACCGATACCCGCGAGAAGCTGTTTGGCTATGCCCAGTCTGGCCTGCTGAGCGCCTCCTCAGCAACCGGTTTACCGCAGGTTGAGAATCTGGAAAACAAAGGCAAATAATCGCCTGACGATGTTTGCTCTCCGCCGGCGGCTTTCCGCCGGCTTTTTATTTTTTGTTACCCACCAACATCAAAAAAAATCGCCAGGACGCATTTTTTCCTTATCGCCCGACCAGCAAAATTGTTGACTATAATAACTTCAATTGATTAATTCATATCTGGTGATAAACATAATGAATATTAAACCACCGATCAGGCCACAAAAGGCCATTGACCGACTGATCGATGTGCTTGAGCCGCACGCCACGCCCGTTAACGCGATCGCCAGAAAAAGACTGACATGGGAATATAAAGGCAAAACTCAGCTCTTTATTTTTAAAAAAGGCGAACTGTCGATTATCCGTAATTCCGACAAGCTATTGATGGTAACCGTCTATGAGCCGCACCTTTTCGGCGTGGCGGAAATGCTACAGCCTAGTCGTAGCCATAGTCTGCGGGCGGAGGTCTCTTCCGAGCTGCTACGGATCGACTATGACCTGGCCTCCGCACTATTTCGCCAGCATAACCTTTGGGAAGAGGTGACCAGCCTGCTGGCCTATCATACTTCGTACCTGGTATATCGTGACGATCTGGTCCTGCAACAGCGAACCTATTCGGTCATACGTAACCATCTACTGGAAATGATGCTATTAACCGAAGAGACCCGACAGCGCGTGTCTATTCTTGAATATATTCAGGACAGGACCCACCTGTCGCGCAGCAGTATTCTCAATGTCTTGTCA
The DNA here is from genome assembly GCF_002806645.1 of Klebsiella sp. H-Nf2. Lineage (NCBI taxonomy): Bacteria > Pseudomonadati > Pseudomonadota > Gammaproteobacteria > Enterobacterales > Enterobacteriaceae > Klebsiella > Klebsiella sp. H-Nf2. The sequence goes on along the minus strand of NZ_PIBL01000002.1, from coordinate 52,114 downwards.
GCATTAAAGAAAGGCGGTTATATTGCCTTTGCCCGCGGCGGTTATTTGCAAAGCATCGCCTCACTTCCTGAAAAATTTTGACCGCGCCAGTCACCTTTATTTGTTGTTATTCACCTCACTGTTGAAAATGTTTAAATTTAAATCAATAAACGCTAACGGTAAAAAAAGAAAAATTTTATGCTGAGCATCTGAATTTACCGGCGGACAACATGTCCCTGGGCTCGACCAGCAGGCAGCCACTCACGGCGTTAACCGCCGGGCCTGCACCGGCTCAGGATGTGCCACCGGAAATCGGCCAGGCGTTAGCAGCGGTAGCGGGAGTTGACCCCCTCGCCTGTCGTCTGCAGCGACCATAACGATGAGATCCAAGAACCCGTTAATTTTGCCCGAACGCCCGTATCGGGCTTTTTTTTATCTGAAGGAATTCCACAATGAAGTCTATTACTCCAAAATTGGTTGCCGTGATGATCGCCCTGGGGGCCAGCAGCGCCGTCTGCGCATCCGTTAACCTGCATGGTGAAGCCGGTGCCGAGTTCACCAATCTCTCCGCCAGCTTTGGCGCCGGGGAACCGGGTATGACGTTCAATACCCAGTGGGTCCACAGCGACAACGACGGGGATAGCGTAGGACTGGGAATGGGCTACAACTTTAACCTTGGGCCTTTTCTGATGACGCTGGGCGGTAAAGGTGTCTATCTGAACCCCAACGATGGGGATGAAGGTTACGCCATTGCTGCAGGTGGCGGAGCAGAGCTCCCCCTCGGCCAGTACTTCACGCTCTTCGGTGAGGGCTATTACTCACCAGACTCAATGTCCAGCGGCGTCGATGATTATGTGGAGGCCAATGCCGGATTACGTATTAACGTGCTCCCGTCTCTGAATATCGAAGCAGGCTATCGTTATATCGATATTGCGGGGAAAGATGGCCATCGTGACAACACCCTGGCCGACGGGGCCTATGCCGGGGTTAACTTCCGCTTTTAATCCTTACACAGGGATTGCCGTCCGGCAGTCCCTGTCTTCTCTCAGCTGGCCAACGGCACGCTTTTCAGCACGCGGTTGATCTCCTGCAGACCAGCAACATTATTCTCTTTCCGGTAAACGTCATTCATGGACGCCATCTGCTCCAGACGGGTCAGGGCGCCATACACCTGGTACGCCTCACTATGTCTGTCAAACACATCGCGGCGCTCCACATCCTGCAAATAATGATTTTTCAACGAATGGTTAAGGCGACCAATCAGTGCCGTATTGTCCTGGAAATAGCGCGTCACCGCCTGGGCATTATTCGCTGTAGCCCCAGGCTCACTGTGCGATACCGGTACCGTTAGCGCATTAATCGTCTCCACCGTTTGGGAGGGCGATGTTGAACTGCACCCTGCTAAACCGAGCACGCCGGCGACGATAAGCAACCCGATCTTGTTCATTATGTCACTTCACCTCTGTTAATTTGACGAGGCGACTTTAACGACAGTAAAAGGAGGGAACCAGCAAAGAGATGTTTATAAATAAATGGCCGGTGGGGACAAAAACAAAAAAAGACGCTTTTCAGCGTCTTTTTTCTGGAATATTGGTACCGAGGATGGGACTCGAACCCACAAGCCCGTTAGGGCACTACCACCTCAAGGTAGCGTGTCTACCAATTCCACCACCTCGGTACAGAATACTTAGTGCGGGATGTCGCTGCTCGGCTGAGCCGGTGCAGTTGACTGAGTTTGCTCCGTTTTCGGCGCGCTCAGGTTATCCCACTCACTTCCTTTACTGGTCTTGTTGCTGTTGATATTACCCAGCGCCAGACTGATGATGAAGAACAGCGCAGCCAGGATGCCGGTCATACGGGTCATGAAGTTACCAGAACCGCTGGACCCAAACAGTGTGCCGGAAGCGCCTGCACCGAAGGAGGCTCCCATATCAGCGCCTTTACCTTGCTGCAGCATAACCAGACCAACAAGGCCAATCGCTACAATAAGGAAAACTACCAAAAGAGCTTCGTACATAATCAACCTGTTCCTTGCGGATTTGCCGCATACCAAGTGCTTCGACCAATAAAGCGGGACGTTTTAACGTTTCCCACTGAAGCGGGTGTGAATACTAACCAAAGCGAATGACCTTCGCAAGGGCAATTTCGACACATTGTATCAACTGCAGAAAAAAACAGCAAAAAGTCGGTTTTCTATCATAAAAAAGGCGGCAAGCGCCGCCTTTTTAACCACTTAGCCCGGAAAGCTAAACGCTTTTTACCGCTTCGGCGATACGGTGCGCGAACTCGTGCACCTGCTCTTCATGCTCGCCCTCCACCATGACGCGGATCAGCGGCTCCGTTCCGGATTTACGCAGCAGGACACGGCCCCGCTTCCCTAACGCCGCTTCCACTTCTGCGGTTACCGCTTTGACATGCTCGTTCTCCAGTGGATTACCGCTGCCTTCGGTAAACCGCACATTCACCAACAGTTGAGGGAACATCTTCATGCCGCTGCAGAGGTCATGCAGGCTCATATGGTTGCGTACCATCGCCGCGACCACCTGCAGACTGGCGACGATGCCATCGCCGGTGGTGGTTTTATCCAGCAGGATCACGTGGCCGGAGTTTTCCGCACCAATGCGCCAGCCTTTTTCCTGCAACATCTCGAGCACATAGCGGTCACCGACCTTCGCGCGGGCAAATGGAATACCTAACTGCTTGAGCGCCAGCTCCAGTCCCATATTGCTCATCAGCGTGCCGACGGCGCCGCCGCGCAGCTGCCCCTGACGCAGTCCTTCCCGGGCGATGATGTAGAGGATCTGGTCGCCATCGACTTTATTACCTTCATGGTCAACCATGATCACCCGATCGCCATCACCATCGTAGGCAATGCCCAGATCGGCTTTCTCCGCCAGCACGCGCGCCTGCAGCGCACGCACGTCGGTGGCGCCGACCTCTTCGTTGATGTTGAGGCCGTCTGGCTCGCAGCCCATCGCGATAACCTGGGCTCCCAGCTCGCGGAAGACATTGGGGGCAATGTGATAGGTCGCGCCGTGCGCGCAATCCACCACCACTTTCAGCGTGGAGAGGCTCAGTTCGTTGGGAAAGGTGCCTTTACAAAATTCAATGTAGCGCCCGGCGGCATCGACGATACGGCTGGCTTTGCCCAGTTCTGCCGAATCCACGCAGGTAAGCTCCTTCTCCATTTCGGCTTCAATCGCCTCTTCCACATCGTCTGGCAGCTTGGTGCCCTCAATGGAGAAGAATTTAATACCGTTGTCGTAGAAAGGGTTATGCGAAGCCGAGATAACGATCCCCGCCTCGGCGCGGAATGCGCGCGTCAGGTAGGCGATAGCCGGTGTCGGCATGGGTCCGGTGAACGACGCAGAGAGCCCCGCTGCCGCCAGCCCAGCTTCCAGCGCCGACTCCAACATGTAGCCCGAAATACGGGTATCCTTGCCGATGATAATTTTACGCGAGCCGTGGCGCGCTAACACTTTCCCTGCCGCCCAGCCCAGCTTAAGCACAAACTCCGGAGTGATCGGCGCATCGCCGACGCGGCCACGAATACCATCGGTGCCAAAATACTTGCGGTTACTCATAACGTTTTTTTCCCTTAGCGGCGAGGGTGGCTTCCACCACGCGCAGCGCTTCTACCGTTTCTTTGACATCATGGACGCGGATTATCTGCGCGCCCTGCATTGCTGCAATGACGGCACACGCCAGGCTGCCGTTCAGCCGTTCTGACGGCCCGACGTTCAGCAACTGACCTACCATCGACTTACGCGACATACCGACCAGCAGAGGCAGCCCAAAGTGGTGAAATTCACCCAGTCTGGCCAGCAGTTGATAATTATGGGAGAGATTTTTACCGAAACCGAATCCCGGGTCGAGCAGCAATTTTTCTTTTGCGATCCCCGCCTGCTCGCAGCGCACAATATGTTCTGTAAAAAAGCGCTCGACATCGGCGAAGACATCCTCATATTTCGGCGCCTCCTGCATGGTTTTCGGCTGACCCTGCATATGCATCAGACACACCGGCAGCCCGGTTTCCGCGGCGGCCTGCAGCGCGCCAGGTTCGGTCAGAGAGCGAATATCGTTAATGATATGCGCCCCTGCCCGGGCCGATTCGCGGATAACCTCCGGTTTGGAGGTATCCACCGAGATCCACACTTCAAAGCGCTGAGCGATCGCTTCGACGACCGGGATCACCCGTGCGAGTTCCTCTTCTACGCTCACCTCAGCCGCCCCGGGCCGCGTCGATTCACCGCCGATATCAATGATGGTCGCCCCGGCGTTAATCATCAGGTTGGCATGCTTCACCGCCTCAACCAGCGAGTTGTGGGCACCGCCATCGGAGAAGGAGTCGGGCGTCACATTAAGAATGCCCATCACATGGGGATGAGAGAGATCGAGGGTTGAGCCCTGGGCTACAAGTTTCATCACAAAATCCCTGAGACTGAAGAGGTTAAAAAAGAAAAACCCCGGAGCGGGCGCCCCGGGGTTTTAAGGTTAAAACAAGACATCAACAGCGGTAGCTTACTTGTCGCCCAGCTGCTCTGACATGGTGTTGCCCGGGTTCGGCGTACGCGGTTCATCAACCGGGCGCGGCGCACGAGGCGTACCATTGTTGTCAGAGTTGTTCGAAGAACCAGATTCTTCCCAACCCGCTGGCGGACGAACATCGCGACGAGCCATCAGGTCGTCAATCTGCGGCGCATCGATGGTCTCATATTTCATGAGCGCATCTTTCATCGCGTGCAGAATATCCATGTTGTCGTTCAGCAGCTGACGAGCACGACCGTAGTTACGCTCAATCAGCGATTTCACTTCCTGGTCGATGATACGCGCGGTTTCATCAGACATATGCTTCGCTTTCGCTACGCTACGGCCGAGGAAGACTTCGCCCTCTTCTTCCGCATACAGCAGCGGACCGAGTTTGTCGGAGAAGCCCCACTGAGTCACCATGTTACGCGCCAGGTTTGTCGCCACTTTAATATCGTTGGACGCACCGGTAGAAACATGTTCCGGACCGTAGATAATCTCTTCCGCCAGACGACCGCCGTACAGCGTGGAGATCTGGCTTTCCAGTTTCTGACGACTGGCGCTGATCGCATCGCCTTCCGGCAGGAAGAAGGTCACACCCAGCGCACGACCGCGCGGGATAATCGTCACTTTATGGACCGGATCGTGTTCCGGTACCAGACGGCCGATAATGGCGTGGCCCGCTTCGTGGTAAGCGGTCGATTCTTTCTGCGCTTCCGTCATCACCATGGAGCGACGTTCCGCACCCATCATGATTTTGTCTTTCGCTTTTTCGAACTCAACCATCGACACAACGCGTTTGTTGCCGCGAGCAGCAAACAGCGCCGCTTCGTTGACCAGGTTCGCCAGGTCCGCACCGGAGAAGCCCGGGGTACCGCGCGCAATGATCGCCGCGTCGATATCCGGCGCCAGCGGTACGCGACGCATATGCACTTTCAGGATCTGTTCACGACCGCGAACATCCGGCAGACCAACAACAACCTGGCGGTCGAAACGGCCTGGACGCAGCAGCGCCGGGTCAAGAACGTCCGGACGGTTAGTCGCCGCGATAACAATGATACCTTCGTTACCTTCGAAGCCGTCCATTTCAACCAGCATCTGGTTCAGGGTCTGCTCACGTTCATCGTGACCACCGCCAAGGCCCGCGCCACGCTGGCGGCCGACGGCGTCGATTTCATCGATGAAGATGATGCAAGGCGCTGCTTTCTTGGCCTGTTCGAACATGTCACGCACACGAGATGCACCGACACCGACGAACATTTCGACGAAATCAGAACCGGAAATTGTGAAGAACGGCACCTTCGCTTCGCCAGCGATCGCTTTCGCCAGCAGCGTTTTACCGGTACCCGGAGGGCCGACCATCAGGACGCCTTTCGGGATCTTACCGCCCAGTTTCTGGAAGCGGCTCGGCTCACGCAGGTATTCCACCAGCTCACCGACTTCCTCTTTCGCTTCGTCACACCCGGCAACGTCGGCAAAAGTGGTTTTGATCTGGTCTTCCGTCAGCATACGGGCTTTGCTTTTGCCGAAGGACATCGCGCCCTTCCCGCCACCGCCCTGCATTTGCCGCATAAAGAAGATCCAGACGCCGATCAACAGCAGCATTGGGAACCAGGAGATGAAGATGGAAGCCAGCAGGCTTGGCTCTTCTGGTGGTTCGCCAATAACTTTGACGTTTTTAGTCAACAGGTTATCGAGCAGCTTCGGATCGTTAACCGGAATGTAAGTCGTGTAACGGTTACTATCTTTCTTGGTAACGTTGATCTCACGTCCGTTGATACGCGCTTCGCGAACCTGGTCCTGATTGACCTCTTGCAGGAAGGTAGAATAATCCACCTTGCGGCCATTCGACTCGCTGGGCCCAAAGCTCTGGAATACTGACATCAGCACAACGGCAATGACCAGCCAGAGTATTAGGTTTTTCGCCATGTCACTCAAGGGATTAACCTCTTATTACAACTGTGTTAAAAACAGCGTCAGGATACTCTATATCCAGTTTCATTCAAACTTTCGTTTGAAATCTGCCGGTTATGGTTTACGCCCGGTCGCTACAATATACACTTCACGCGAACGAGCGCGGGAAGAGTCCGGCTTACGAACTTTGACCTTCGTAAACAGGGAGCGAATTTCTCGAAGATACTCATCGAAGCCTTCGCCCTGGAACACCTTCACTACAAAACTACCACCTGGCGCTAATACATCACGAGACATTTCAAGCGCCAGTTCTACCAGATACATAGCCCGGGGAATATCCACCGCCGGTGTTCCGCACATATTCGGCGCCATATCGGACATGACAACTTGGACTTTACTGTCGCCCACTCGCTCAAGTAACGCTTTCAGGACTAATTCATCACGAAAATCGCCCTGAAGGAAGTCCACACCAACGATTGGATCCATTGGTAAAAGATCGCAAGCAATGATGCGGCCGCTGTTGCCGATCTGCGTGACCGCATACTGCGACCAGCCACCGGGAGCAGCACCGAGGTCAACTATCGTCATCCCCGGCTTAAAAATTTTGTCACTTTGCTGTATTTCATCAAGTTTAAACCAGGCACGGGAACGTAACCCCTTTTTCTGTGCCTGTTGAACATATTTATCGCTAAAGTGTTCCTGAAGCCAGCGGCTTGAGCTGGCAGAACGCTTTTTACCTGTCATTTAACATTCCCGTTCGGGTTCATCGTACTTTACTGCGTAAAAATCGACGCGGTAGTTTGGCGATATATGGGAGATGGCGGTAGAATGACCCGTTTTCAATCCCAACGTAAGCAAAAAAATACGATGAATCTGAGTACTAAACAAAAACAGCACCTGAAAGGTCTGGCACATCCGCTCAAGCCAGTAGTTATGCTTGGCAATAATGGTTTGACCGAAGGGGTACTGGCCGAGATCGAACAAGCGTTAGGGCACCATGAGCTCATCAAGGTGAAGATCGCCTCAGAAGATCGCGAAACTAAAGCCTTGATCGTGGAAGCCATCGTGCGTGAAACCGGCGCCTGTAATGTACAGGTCATCGGTAAAACGCTGGTTCTGTACCGCCCAACGCCAGAGCGTAAGATCTCGCTGCCACGCTAAGAATATCCTGAATCTCGACACAACTTTGTGTAAAACGAGGGATTTCTGCGGCCAGGCGAGCAAAATGCCATGCTCCTGACGTTGATAAAAGGCCGCTATGCGGCCTTTTTCCTTTCTTTACAATCTATAAACATCGTAGCGGGAAATACGCCTTACAGGTATTCAACCTTAGTAATTTCGTATTCCACTTCACCACCCGGGGTACGGATAGTCACGACATCATCCTGCTCTTTGCCGATCAGACCACGCGCGATCGGTGAGTTCACGGAGATCAGATTCTGCTTAAAATCCGCTTCATCATCACCCACGATGCGGTAGGTCTGTTCCTCGTCGGTATCCAGGTTCAGCACGCTGACGGTTGAACCAAAAATCACCCGGCCATTATTCGGCATTTTGGTGATATCAATCACCTGGGCATTGGACAGCTTCGCTTCGATATCTTTGATTCGCCCTTCGCAGAAGCCCTGCTGCTCACGCGCGGCATGATACTCAGCATTCTCTTTCAGATCGCCGTGCTCACGAGCGTCAGCAATAGCGGCAATGATTTCAGGACGACGCACAGACTTCAGATAATCCAGTTCTTCGCGCAGTTTCTCAGCGCCACGTAAGGTCATCGGAATCGCTTGCATTAGTTATACCTCTTTATCATTCCTTCAGGGAACGGATAGTCCCGCCCCGCCACCTGTCCTGCCCACAGGCAGGACACGAGCAAAAAGAAACCGACCCGGGAAACACTCCCCAGGTCAGCAGCAATTTTTCATTTGATAGGTATTTTACCCCGAAGTTCATTATGGGTCATCGTTTACTTTACTGGGCGTTGCACCGTAGTATGACGGCCTGGCTTCAGGTTGTTAGCGCGAGATTATGCGATTTCCCAGATTTATCATCGGATTGACTGCCGGTATAGCGCTTAGCGCTCAGGCGGCGAATATTGACGAGTACATCAACCAGCTTCCCGCCGGTGCGAACCTTGCCTTTATGGCGCAAAAGGTCGGCGCATCGACGCCGGAAATCGACTACCACAGCCAGCAAATGGCGCTCCCGGCCAGTACGCAAAAGGTTATCACCGCGCTGGCGGCTCTGCTGCAGCTGGGGCCCGATTTCCGCTTTACCACCACGCTGGAAACCAAAGGCTCACTTGACGGCGGCGTGCTGAAAGGCGACCTGATTGCCCGCTTCGGCGGCGATCCGACGCTCAAACGGCAGGATATTCGCAATATGGTGGCGACACTGAAAAAAGCCGGCGTGCAGCGTATCGAAGGCAATGTGCTCATCGATACCTCGGTCTTCGCCAGCCACGACAAAGCGCCGGGCTGGCCGTGGAACGACCTGACGCAGTGCTTCAGCGCTCCGCCGGCGGCGGCGATTGTCGACCGTAACTGCTTCTCTGTCTCACTGTATAGCGCGCAGAAACCGGGCGATCTCGCCTTCATTCGCGTTGCGTCCTATTATCCGGTCACCATGTTCAGCCAGGTGCGAACGCTGCCGCGTGGCTCATCGGAAGCGCAGTATTGCGAGCTCGACGTGGTGCCGGGCGATCTCAACCGCTATACCCTCACCGGCTGCCTGCCGCAGCGTAGCGAACCGCTGCCGCTGGCCTTCGCCATTCAGGATGGCGCCAGCTACGCCGGGGCGATCCTCAAAGCGGAGCTGACCCAGGCGGGGATCACCTATAGCGGCACGCTGCTGCGCCAGACGCTGGCCAATGACCCCGGAACGGTATTAGCCACCACTCAGTCGGCTCCTCTGCACGATCTGCTGAGGATCATGCTGAAGAAATCAGACAACATGATTGCCGACACCGTCTTTCGCACCATCGGCCACGCCCGTTTCGGCGTACCAGGCACCTGGCGGGCAGGATCCGATGCCGTACGCCAGATCCTGCGGCAACAGGCTGGGGTCGATCTCGGCAACACGATCATCGCCGACGGCTCTGGCTTGTCGCGCCACAACCTGATCGCCCCCGCGACCATGATGCAGGTGCTGCAGTATATCGCCCAGCACGATACCGAACTCAACTTCATCTCGATGCTGCCGCTGGCGGGCCACGATGGATCGCTGCAATATCGCGCCGGTCTCCACCAGGCGGGCGTGGATGGTAAAGTCTCGGCGAAAACAGGTTCGTTGCAGGGGGTTTATAACCTTGCTGGCTTTATCACTACCGCCAGCGGACAAAAGGTGGCCTTCGTGCAGTATCTCTCCGGCTACGCCGTGGAACCCGCCGACCAGCGTAATCGCCGCATCCCGCTGGTCCGCTTTGAAAGCCGCTTGTATAAAGATCTGTACCAGAACAACTAAAAACAAAAGGGCCGCATGAGAGATGCGGCCCTTTTTGATCCAGAGAAGTCAGGATTAACGTTTGTAGATGAATTCGACGCCTTCTTCGTCGTCTTCGTCCCAGTCGTCATCCCAGTCTTCGTCATCTTCCACTTCGACTTCGGCTTCTTCAAGCTGCTGACGGTGATAGTCGTCCCACATGAACTCGACTTTCTCCGGCTTCTGCTCTTCTTCCGCGTGCACGATCGGGTTTTCGATGATAAAGGTCATCACATCCCAGCACAGATCTTTCACGCCCTGCTGGCTGGCAGCTGAGATCAGGTAGAATTTCTCTTCCCAACCCAGCGCTTCGGCAATCGCCTTCGCTTTGGCTTCGGCTTCCGCTTTGTCCATCAGGTCAATCTTGTTAAAGACTAACCAGCGTGGCTTAGAGGCCAGCTTCTCGCTGTATTTCTCCAGCTCGCCAATGATAATGCGCGCATTCTCAACCGGATCGGAACCGTCGATTGGCTCGATGTCGATGAGATGCAGCAGCACACGGCAGCGCTCAAGGTGCTTGAGGAAGCGGATACCAAGGCCTGCGCCTTCCGCCGCCCCTTCAATCAGCCCCGGGATATCAGCAACCACGAAACTCTTCTCGTTATCCATACGCACCACGCCCAGGCTCGGCACCAGGGTGGTAAACGGATAGTCAGCCACTTTCGGCTTGGCAGCAGAGACCGCACGGATAAAGGTGGATTTACCGGCATTCGGCATCCCCAGCATCCCGACGTCGGCCAACAGCATCAGTTCAAGCTGCAGGTCGCGCTTATCGCCCGGGGTACCCATGGTCTTCTGACGCGGGGTACGGTTAACGGATGATTTGAAACGGGTGTTGCCCAGACCGTGCCAGCCGCCTTTCGCCACCATCAGACGCTGACCGTGTTTGGTCATATCGCCCATGGTCTCGCCGGTCCCCTGATCGATAACCCGCGTCCCTACCGGCACTTTCACCGTCACGTCTTTACCGCGTTTACCGGTACAGTCGCGGCTCTGACCGTTCTGCCCGCGTTCGGCGCGGAACGATTTTTCAAAACGGTAGTCGATCAGGGTGTTCAGGTTCTCGTCCGCTTCCAGCCAGACATCGCCGCCGTCACCGCCATCGCCGCCGTCCGGGCCGCCACGTGGAATATATTTTTCGCGGCGGAAGCTTACGCAACCATTGCCGCCGTCACCTGCTACGACCAGGATCGTTGCTTCATCTACAAACTTCATTTTACTCTCCGTAAATCATTCGCCTGAGCGGGGCAGCGGTACAACCGCCTCTCGCTTACGCCAACGCCCCCAAAGACGATGGCCGATGGCGGAATACATCGCGCCCGCAACCACGACAAACGCACCGAGATAACCAATCAGGTTTAACATCGGTCTGGCGAAAAAATCGGGCCAGGCCATTGATAATAAATCAGAAAACAGTAGCGTAAACAGTGGCGTCAAGGTGATTAACGCGCTGACCTGCGCCGCCTGCCAGCGCGCCATGGCTTCCGCCAGCGCCCCGTAGCCGACCAGGGTATTCAGCCCGCAAAAAATCAGGCATGCCAATTGCCAGTCGCTTAACTGGGATATCACCCCGGGCTTAGCGAGCGGCAGTAATGCAATCGTACATAAAGTGTACAGCAAAAATAGTATCTGCTGTGATGCCAGACGGCGCAATAACACCTTTTGCGCGACGCCATAGCTTACCCACACCGTTGCAGCAGCAACGCCGAAAATTACCCCCCATGTGTAATCCGTCAGGCGGGTAAAGATTTCAATCAGGCTGGTATTGAAGAACATCACCAACCCGCTGAGCAACATCAACGCGCCCACCACCTGGGTGCCGCGCATGCGCTCTTTCAGTATCACGACGCTTGCCACCATCATGCCCACCGGCGATAGCTGGCCGATGACCTGAGAAGCTGTGGGGCTGAGATATTGCAGGGAAGAACTGAACAGAATGAAGTTACCGAACAGGCCACCGGTGGCAATGGCTAATAAGACCAGCCAGCGCGGCTTACGAAAAATTCGCAGCGGCGGCAGTTTGCCTTTGATCGCGAGGATCGCGCCAAGCCCAATACTTGCCATCAGAAAGCGATAAAACACCACCGTAGGCGGCGCCATCACCTCGAGAACCTGCTTCATTGCAATCGGCAACGCTCCCCAGCACATCGCGGTGGTGAGCGCCAGAATAATGCCAATCCCAGCCTGCTGCTTCATGCCTGTTTCCCTGCAAAATTTTCCAGTAGACGAATGTAAAAAGCCCCGCAACGTGTTGCGGGGCTTTCATCCGTTACCGGGACGCGAAAAACTTATTCAGCAACGATGCTGATGAATTTACGGTTTTTCGGGCCTTTAACTTCGAACTTGACTTTACCGTCAGTCAAAGCGAACAGAGTGTGGTCACGGCCGCAACCAACGTTGGTGCCAGCGTGGAATTTGGTACCACGTTGACGAACGATGATGCTACCTGCCAGAACTGCTTCACCGCCGAAACGTTTTACGCCCAGACGTTTAGCTTCTGAATCGCGACCGTTACGAGTCGAGCCGCCAGCCTTTTTATGTGCCATTTAAATCTACTCCTCAGGTCTTAGGCGCTGATGCCAGTGATTTTCACATCAGTGAACCACTGACGATGGCCCTGCTGCTTACGATAGTGTTTACGACGACGAAACTTAACGATTTTAACTTTCTCGCCACGACCGTGAGCAACAACTTCAGCTTTGATTACGCCGCCCTCAACGAAAGGAACGCCGATCTTGATTTCTTCACCGTTTGCGATCATCAGCACTTCAGCGAATTCAACAGCTTCGCCAGTTGCGATGTCCAGCTTTTCCAGGCGAACGGTCTGACCTTCGCTTACTCGGTGTTGTTTACCACCACTTTGGAAAACCGCGTACATATAAAACTCCGCTTCCGCGCACCTCTTTATGTGATTCAGAGTGCGCTATAAATATTCACAATAGGGCGCGAATATTACGCAAAACGCGAGCCTTTGACAAGAGCGATCAGCGATCAATGCAGAAAAAAAACACAACTTTCACGACAACGTTTATCTACGGCAATTTTTCAGTACAATCATATCTTCTTTTAATTCTGTCTTAATCCTTCTGTGATCCCACCTGGATTCATGGTAACAGGACATTTGGCCCGGCTTTTGCGATGAATTTAGAAAAAATCAATGAGTTAACCGCGCAAGATATGGCGGGTGTCAATGCGACGATTCTTGAGCAACTCAACTCCGATGTTCAGCTTATCAATCAGTTAGGCTATTACATCGTCAGCGGCGGCGGCAAACGCATTCGCCCGATGATTGCTGTGCTTGCCGCGCGCGCGGTGGGCTATCAAGGGAGCGCGCATGTCACTATTGCTGCGCTGATTGAATTTATTCATACCGCCACGCTGCTGCATGACGACGTCGTCGATGAGTCTGACATGCGTCGCGGCAAAGCCACGGCCAATGCGGCGTTCGGCAATGCCGCCAGCGTGCTGGTTGGCGATTTCATCTATACCCGCGCTTTCCAGATGATGACCCAGCTAGGCTCACTGAAGATCCTCGAGGTCATGTCGGAGGCGGTGAACGTCATTGCCGAAGGTGAAGTGCTGCAGTTGATGAACGTCAACGATCCGGATATCACGGAAGAGAACTACATGCGCGTCATCTACAGCAAGACGGCGCGCCTGTTTGAGGCGGCCTCGCAGTGTGCGGGAATGCTGGCCGACTGCTCTGCGGAAGAAGAGCGCGCGTTGCAGGATTATGGTCGCTATCTCGGTACCGCTTTCCAGCTGATCGACGATTTACTCGACTACAGTTCCGACGGAGAGCGGCTCGGTAAAAACGTCGGCGATGACCTGAACGAAGGCAAACCGACGCTACCGTTGTTGCATGCTATGCATCACGGTACCCCCGATCAGGCGGCGATGATCCGCGGGGCGATCGAGCAAGGCAATGGTCGCCATCTGCTGGATGCTGTTCTGGAAACGATGGCCACCTGTGGCTCGCTGGAATGGACGCAGAAACGAGCTGAAGAAGAAGCCGACAAAGCGATTGCTGCCCTGCAGATCCTCCCGGACACCCCGTGGCGCGAAGCCTTGATTGGGCTGGCACATATCGCGGTCCAGCGCGATCATTAATCCCCTCTCCTTTCCCGCGCGATGCGCGGGAAAGTTCCAGTAAAAGTCCATTTTCCACCCTAACTTCCAGCTATCTTGATACATTCTGAATATTCCGGCGCTTTAACAGAACTTGTTAGAACCTTACATAGTACGCGGGTATAGTGTCCTTATCGCCCATGTGGGACGATCTGGATCTTTATCACCAGGAGAATTTATGGATAAGTTCATCGACTGGCATCCCGCAGATATTGTTGCCGGATTACGTAAACGTGGAACATCGCTGGCGGCAGAGTCGCGACGGCATGGCCTGAGTTCTTCAACGCTGGCGAACGCCCTGACTCGCCCCTGGCCGAAAGGCGAGTTGATTATCGCCACGGCGCTGGAAACGCAGCCGTGGGTCATCTGGCCGTCACGCTACCACGACCCGGTGACTCATGAGTTTATCGACAGAACGCAGATGATGCGTCAAAAGAAGACAGACAAGTGATGTGATTGACTGGCAGTGACCCCCACGGGGTCACTGCCATGATGCTATTACTCGCCTTTCACGCGCTGAATATTGGCACCCAGCGCCTGCAGTTTATCCTCGATACGCTCATAGCCACGATCGATGTGGTAGATGCGATCGACGATGGTGGTCCCTTCAGCGATACAGCCTGCCAGTACGAGGCTCGCCGACGCACGCAAATCGGTCGCCATCACTTGTGCGCCTGAAAGCTGCTTCACGCCGTGACAGATAGCGGTATTGCTCTCGATTTCCGCATGCGCACCCATACGGATCAGCTCAGGAATGTGCATGAAGCGGTTTTCAAAGATCGTTTCGGTGATCACACCGGTCCCTTCCGCCACCAGGTTGAGCAGCGTGAACTGGGCCTGCATATCGGTCGGGAAGCCCGGGTGCGGCGCGGTACGCACGTTAACCGCTTTCGGACGGTTGCCGTGCATATCGAGGCTAATCCAGTCTTCGCCCGTTTCGATGTCAGCCCCGGCGTCACGCAGTTTCGCCAGAACGGCATCGAGGGTATCTGGCTGCGCGTTACGGCAGAGGATCTTGCCGCCGGAAATCGCCGCGGCCACCAGGAAGGTACCCGTTTCGATACGGTCCGGCAGTACACGATATACGCCGCCACCCAGGCGCTGCACGCCTTCGATGGTAATGCGATCGGTGCCCTGACCTTTGATTTTCGCGCCCAGCGCGTTAAGGAAGTTGGCGGTATCGACAATTTCCGGCTCGCGCGCGGCGTTTTCGATAACGGTGGTACCTTCAGCCAGCGTCGCCGCGCTCATGATAGTCACGGTCGCGCCTACGCTGACCTTATCCATCACAATGTGCGCGCCTTTCAGTCGCCCGTTGACAGACGCCTTCACATAACCTTCTTCCAGTTTGATTTCGGCGCCCAGCTGTTCCAGACCGGTAATGTGCAGGTCGACCGGACGCGCGCCGATGGCACAGCCGCCTGGCAGAGAAACTTGTCCCTGACCAAAACGCGCGACCAGCGGGCCCAGCGCCCAGATGGAGGCACGCATGGTTTTCACCAGGTCGTATGGAGCACAGAATACATCAACCGGGCCGGCGTCAATCCATACCGAACCATTGCGCTCAACCTTCGCGCCCAGCTGGCTCAGCAGCTTCATGGTGGTATCGATATCTTTCAGCTTGGGTACGTTCTGGATCTCTACCGGCTCTTCGGCAAGCAGCGCGGAAAAGAGGATTGGCAGGGCGGCGTTTTTTGCACCAGAAATGGTGACTTCGCCCTGAAGGCGAGTCGGCCCCTGAACACGGAATTTATCCATTGATTCTGTTCTCTATTAAAAATTCACATACGCTGCAGGGGACCCCCCACAGCTTAGAAGCCATTTAGTTTGCGGTCTCGCGCCCACTCCTGCGGAGTGAAGGCCTTGATCGACAGCGCATGGATACGGTTGTCAGCAATATATTCCATCAGCGGCGCGTAGACGCTCTGCTGCTTTTTAACCCGGCTCATGCCATCGAACATCTCACCCACAGCAATAACCTGAAAGTGGCTGCCATCGCCAGAGACGTGGACTTCCTGGAGGGGGAGTGCGTTCATCAGCACGGTCTGAATTTCATGATTTTCCATGGGCTCAAATTTATCTGATAGTGAAAACAGCCCAACATCTTAGAGGAAAGTGGCGCGGTCTTAAACAAGCAAAAAGCCCCGACGAAAAGATTGCCGGGGCTTTCGGAATAGCTTCAACGCTAAGACACTGAAAAGATTATGGGATCATATCGACAGGCAGGTTGTAAAGACCGATCAGCGTTTGCAGATTTTCGCTCTTCGCGATCAGTTGCGCTTCCCGCCCCTGACGGCGAATCAGTGCCACAAAATGCACTAACAGCGCCAGGCCCGCCGTGTCCACGCGCGTAGTCTGGCTGAGATCGATGATCGTCGCCCCCTCCGTCGCCCTGGCGCGTGCTTCCCAGAGCGGGACCAGCAGATCCTGGTCCAGCTCTCCGTGCAGCGCCAGCGTCTCGCCCTCGCGAGTCCAGCTCAGCTGCCCGGTCATTATTTTTTCTGATCCAGCGTGATCGGCTGAGCAGAGATCGCTTTCAACTGCGCAGTCAGCCCGTCGACGCCTTTGGTACGCAGCAGATCGCTCCACTCATTCTGTTTGGTGGTGATCATGCTGACCCCTTCGGCGATCATATCGTAAGCCTGCCAGTGGCCGGTCTGCGTATTTTTACGCCACTGGAAGTCCAGACGCACTGGCGGACGGCCATTCGGGTCGACGATGGTCACGCGGATAGGCACGATGGTGGCATCACCCAGCGGCTGCTCTGGAGCAATCTGGTAAGTCTGACCATGGTACATCGCCAGTGCCTGGCCGTAGGCCTGCTTCAGATATTCGCGGAAGGCGGCAAAGTAGGCTTCACGCTGCGCCGGGGTCGCTTCTTTGTAGTAGCGGCCCAGCACCAGCGCGCCGGCATATTTCACCTGCACATACGGCAGCAGCTCCTGGTCGACGATGTCGCGCAGATAGTTAGGGTTAGCTTTAATCTTCGGCTGTTCATTCTTCAGGCGATCGAAGGTTTTCTGCGCCGCTTCATTCATCAGCTTATACGGGTTGGACTGGTCTGCCGCCTGGGCGGCGGTCAGCGGGGCAATCACCAGCATGGCGACCATGAGTAAGCGTTTAAACATATCGTGTTTCTCCTGAAATTAATGCGTCGTGCCGGCTGCCGGCGTCGCGTCAGTATGACCTTCTGCCGCGGCCTTATCATTGCCAGAATTCTGATTATCGCTGCCCTTGCTGTTATAAAGGAACTGACCAATCAGATCTTCCAGCACCATGGCGGACTTGGTGTCCTGGATCGTGCCGCCGTCTTTAAGGATAGCCGTCCCGAGGTCCGGGTCTTCAAAACCGACGTTCAGCGCCAGATACTGCTCGCCCAGCAGGCCCGAGGTGCGGATCGCCAGCGAACTGGTATCCGGGATATGGTTGTAGCGCTCATCAATATCGAGCTCCACGCGTGGCAGATAGGTTTTCGGGTCAAGAGTGATGTCCGCCACTCGGCCGACAACCACACCGCCGATGCGTACCGGCGAACGCGCCTTCAGGCCGCCGATGTTATCGAAGGTCGCGTACAGGCGGTAAGTCGGCTCGGTACGTAGCGAGGTAACGTTCGCCGCCTTCAGGCAGACAAACAGCGCCGCCAGCAGCGCCACCAGTAAGAACACCCCTACCCAGATTTCATTTTTTTTCGTTTGCATGAACTCAATTCCCAAACATCAGCGCAGTCAGCACAAAATCCAGCCCCAGAACCGCCAGCGACGCATGCACCACGGTGCGCGTTGTCGCCCGGCTAATCCCGGCGGAAGTGGGGATAGCGTCATAACCGTTAAATAACGCAATCCAGGTTACCGTAATGGCGAATACCAGGCTCTTAATCAGGCAGTTCACCAGATCCATTCGCCAGTCGACGGCATTTTGCATCGCGGTCCAGAAAAAGCCACCATCAATACCCTTCCAGCTCACGCCTACCAGCGCACCGCCCCAGATCCCCACCGCCACGAAGATAATCGTCAGCAGCGGCAGCGAAATGACGCCAGCCCAGAAGCGGGGGGAAATCACGCGGCGCAGCGGGTCCACCGCCATCATCTCCATACTGGAGAGCTGTTCCGTGGCCCGCATCAGGCCAATCTCGGCGGTCAGCGCCGATCCGGCGCGGCCGGCAAACAACAGCGCAGCAACCACCGGTCCCAGCTCGCGCAGCAGCGACAGCGCCACCAGCATGCCAAGACTGGTCTCTGCGCTGTAGGTGGTTAAGACCAGATACCCCTGCAGGCCGAGCACCATACCGATAAACAAGCCCGATACAATGATAATCAGCATCGACAGAACGCCAACGTTATAGAGCTGACGAACCAGCAGCGGCGCGTGCTTGCGAAACTCTGGTTTGCCCACAACGGCGTTGAAAAGCATTAATCCGGCGCGTCCAAACGTCGCGGTGGTTTTAATCCCGCGATGCCCTAGCGCGGCCAGCGCATTAAACAGCATGAGTCGCTCAACTCCCTATGCCTAATAAATCATGGTGATAGTCGCCAGCCGGATAACGGAACGGCACCGGGCCGTCGGCAATACCATCAATGAACTGACGAACCCGAGCGTCGGCATTTTCCCGCAGCGACTGGGCGCTACCGTGGGCGACAATCTTTTTATCCGCCACGATATACGCGTAGTCTGCGATGCTAAGCACCTCAGGCACATCGTGCGAAACCACGATGCAAGTGACACCCAACGTGTTGTTGAGTTCAGAAATCAACTTCACCAGCACGCCCATGGTGATGGGATCCTGCCCGACAAACGGTTCGTCGAACATAATCAGGTCCGGCTCCAGCGCAATGGCTCTCGCCAGGGCGGCGCGGCGCGCCATCCCGCCGGAAAGCTCGGAGGGCATTAACTTCGCCGCACCTCGCAACCCCACCGCCTCCAGCTTCATCATCACCGTCGTATGCAACAGCGCAGGCGGCAGCTGCGTATGCTCGCGCAGCGGATAGGCAACGTTATCAAATACATTGAGATCGGTGAACAGCGCGCCGGACTGGAACAACATGCTCATCCGCTTACGCACCGTGTAAAGACGCGAACGCGTCATCTGTGGTACGTTCTCGCCATCAAACAGGATCTCTCCCCTGTCCGGCGGGATCTGCCCACCGATCAGGCGTAACAGGGTAGTCTTGCCGATCCCCGAAGGTCCCATGATCGCAGTAATCTTACCGCGCGGTACCGACAGCGAGATGTCGTCGAAGATCACACGATCGCCGCGAGAAAAGCGGATACCGCGCACTTCAACTAAATTCGCCTGAGTTTGGCTCATAAAATCATCCTTACTAAACACCTGACGGGCAAGCATGGCCCTTTCTTGCGCCACAATCACAACATTTTTACAGAATCTTACCTGCACAGGTTAGCGAAAGCTGGCATTTGTTTTACTTTTGGCACACATAAAGTCAAAATTAAGAATTCGTTACGCTGCGTAGGGATAACCCAGCGAGGCGACGATTATACCTGAAGAAAGGACTTTAGATGCTCTTAGCGACGGCTCTGTTAATTATTGGTTTACTGCTGGTTGTCTACAGCGCCGATCGTCTGGTCTATGCCGCTTCCATCCTGTGTCGTATGTTGGGGATCCCGCCGCTGATCATCGGTATGACGGTGGTGAGTATCGGCACCAGCCTGCCCGAGATCATGGTTTCCACCACGGCCTCGCTGCATGGGCAGATCGATCTGGCGGTCGGCACCGCGCTCGGCTCCAACATTACCAATATTCTTCTGATCCTCGGTCTCGCCGCCTTACTCAGGCCATTTACCGTGCATTCTGATATTCTGCGCCGCGAATTACCGCTAATGTTGCTGGTCAGTGTGCTGGCCGGGCTGGTGCTCTACGATGGACAGTTGTCCCGTCTCGACGGGCTGTTTTTACTGGCGCTGGCGCTTCTGTGGCTGTTGTTTACCATCAAAATTGCCCGTCTGGCGGAGCGCCAGGGAAGCGATAGTCTGACCCGCGAACAGCTGGCGGAGCTGCCGCGTGAAGGATCGCTGCCGGTCGCTCTGCTCTGGTTAGGGGTGGCGATGATTGTCATGCCGATGGCTACCCGTATGGTGGTGGATAACACCACGGTATTGGCAAACTTTTTTGCCATTAGCGAGCTGACCGTCGGTCTGACGGTGGTAGCGATAGGCACCAGCCTGCCAGAGCTGGCCACCGCTATCGCCGGGGCGCGGAAAGGGGAAGATGACATTGCTATCGGCAATATCATCGGCGCCAATATCCTCAATATTGCGCTGGTGCTGGGTTTACCGGCGCTGATCGCGCCGGGGAGCTTTGCGAGCGAAGCCTTTACTCGCGACTATGGCGTGATGCTGCTGGTCAGCCTGATCTTCGCGGTGCTGTGCTGGCGCCGCCAGCAGCAGCCGGGACGACTGGTTGGCGCACTGCTGGTCGGCGGCTTTGTGGTTTGGTTGGCGATGCTGTTCTGGACAGCGCCGCTCTTCGTTGAATGACTCGGGATAACATCATGTCGCAAATAGATTTGCCCACGGATTTTGACTTTCAACAGGCAGGCCGTCAGGTGCTGGAAATTGAACGTGAAGGTCTGGCCCAGCTCGATCAATATATAAATGAAGACTTTACCCATGCTTGCGAAACGATTTTCCGCTGCGGCGGCAAAGTCGTGGTGATGGGGATGGGCAAGTCGGGCCACATCGGCCGCAAAATAGCAGCGACCTTCGCCAGTACCGGCACCTCGGCTTTTTTTGTCCACCCCGGCGAAGCGGCGCATGGCGATTTAGGGATGGTCACCCCACAGGATGTGGTGATTGCGCTATCGAACTCCGGCGAATCGAATGAAATCCTGGCGCTGATCCCGGTCCTGAAACGCCAGCAGGTGAAGCTTATTTGCATGACCAGCCGGCCAGACAGCAGCATGGCGCGCGCGGCGGATATCCATCTGTGCGTGAAAGTGCCCAAAGAGGCCTGCCCGTTAGGGCTGGCGCCCACCTCCAGCACCACCGCGGCGCTGGTGATGGGTGATGCCCTCGCCGTCGCCCTGCTGGAAGCCCGCGGCTTTACTGCTGAAGATTTCGCCCTGTCCCATCCGGGCGGCGCACTTGGTCGTAAGCTGTTGCTGCGCGTCAATGATATTATGCATACCGGTGATGAAATCCCGCACGTCGGCCTGCAGGCCACCCTGCGCGATGCGCTGCTGGAAATTACGCGTAAAAATTTAGGCATGACCGCCATCTGTGATGACCAGATGAAAATTATCGGGATCTTCACCGATGGTGACCTGCGCCGGGTCTTTGATACCGGCGTCGATATGCGCAATGCCAGTATTGCCGACGTCATGACCCGGGGAGGGATCCGTATCCGTCCCGGCACCCTGGCGGTAGATGCCCTAAACCTGATGCAATCCCGTCATATCACCTGCGTGCTGGTTGCCGATGGCGACCATCTGCTGGGTGTGGTACATATGCACGATCTCCTGCGCGCGGGCGTAGTGTAAGTAAGGAAAAAATAATGAATAATGCTGATGCTCAGTTAGCGACATGCTATGGGCCGGTAAGCCTGGCGTTTCTCGATCGCGCGGCTAAGATCCGTCTACTGATCCTCGATGTTGACGGTGTATTATCCGACGGACTTATCTATATGGGTAATCACGGCGAGGAGCTGAAAGCGTTCAACGTCCGCGATGGCTATGGTATCCGCTGCGCGCTGACCTCCGGCATCGAAGTGGCGATTATTACCGGGCGAAAAGCTAAACTGGTAGAAGACCGCTGCCAGACGCTGGGCATTACGCATCTGTATCAAGGTCAGTCGGACAAGCTGTTGGCGTTTCGTGATTTATTAAGCAAACTGGCGGTTCGCCCGGATGAAGTGGCCTATATCGGTGATGATCTGATCGACTGGCCGGTGATGGCGGAAGTGGGTTTAAGCGTCGCCGTCGCCGATGCACATCCGCTGCTGCTGCCGCGGGCGAATTATGTCACGCGAATTAACGGCGGACGCGGCGCAGTACGCGAAGTCTGCGATTTGTTACTATTGGCGCAGGGCAAGCTTGATGAGGCCAAAGGGCAATCAATATGAGTAAAACCAGACGTTGGGTTATCATTTTACTGTCGCTGCTCGCGCTGATCCTCATCGGCCTGAATCTGGCGAATACGGACGACACGGCCCAGCCGGAGGTCAATCCCAACGACCCGACGTATAAAAGCGAACATACCGACACCGTCGTGTACAGCCCGGAAGGCGCCCTGAGCTATCGGCTGATTGCCGAGCACGTGGAATACTTTTCCGATCAGGCGGTTTCCTGGTTTACCAAGCCGGTGATGACCACCTTTGATACCAATAAGGTGCCAACCTGGTCAATCAGGGCAGATAAAGCGAAGCTGACGAATGACCGTATGCTCTATCTTTACGGGCACGTTGAGGTGAATGCGCTCGCGCCTGACTCTCAACTGCGCAAAATTACGACGGATAACGCCCAGATAAATCTGGTCACACAGGACGTTACCTCCGATGACATGGTGACGTTATACGGCACCACATTTAATTCCAGCGGCCTGAAAATGCGTGGAAACCTTCGCAGCAAAAATGCCGAGCTGATTGAAAAGGTGAGAACCTCTTATGAAATTCAGAACAAACAAACTCAGCCTTAAGATTGCGCTCGCCGGCGCTTTACTGGCCGCCAGCCTGCCGGCATTGGCCAAGACGGGCGATACCGATCAGCCGATCCATATCGAGTCCGATCAGCAGTCGCTGGATATGCAGGGCAACGTCGTCACTTTCACCGGTAATGTAGTCGTCACCCAGGGGACGATCAAAATTAACGCTGATAAAGTGGTGGTCACCCGTCCGGGCAATGAGAAAGGTAAAGAGGTGATCGAAGGCTTCGGTAACCCGGCTACCTTCTACCAGATGCAGGATAACGGCAAGCCGGTAAAAGGCCGGGCGTCGAAAATGCGCTACGAGCTGCAGAATGATTACGTCGTGCTGACCGGCAACGCTTACCTTGAGCAGCTCGACAGCAATATCAAGGGCGATAAAATCACCTATCTGGTGAAAGAGCAAAAAATGCAGGCCTTCAGCGACAAAGGTCGACGCGTCACCACCGTTCTGGTGCCGTCCGAGCTGCAGGATAAAAGCGGCAACCAGCAAAAGAAGAGTAACTAATTCGTTATGGCAACCTTAACTGCGAAGAATCTCGCCAAAGCTTATAAAGGCCGCCGCGTAGTGGAAGATGTCAGTCTCACCGTTAACTCCGGAGAGATTGTCGGCTTGCTCGGCCCTAACGGCGCCGGTAAAACCACCACCTTCTACATGGTGGTCGGCATTGTGCCGCGCGATGCGGGCAATATTATTATCGATGACGAAGACATCAGCCTGCTGCCGCTGCACGCGCGCGCGCGCCGGGGCATCGGCTATCTGCCGCAGGAAGCCTCTATTTTTCGTCGTCTGAGCGTCTATGACAACCTGATGGCGGTCCTGCAGATCCGTGACGATTTAACCAGCGAACAGCGTGAAGATCGCGCCAAAGAGCTGATGGAAGAGTTTCATATTGAGCACCTGCGCGACAGCCTCGGTCAGGCGCTCTCCGGTGGTGAACGCCGCCGTGTCGAAATCGCTCGCGCGCTGGCGGCGAACCCGAAATTTATCCTTCTGGATGAACCGTTTGCCGGTGTTGACCCGATCTCCGTTATCGATATCAAACGCATTATTGAGCACCTGCGCGACAGCGGCCTCGGCGTGCTGATCACCGACCATAACGTCAGAGAGACCCTCGCCGTCTGCGAACGCGCGTATATTGTCAGTCAGGGACACCTTATTGCTCATGGCACACCGCAGCAGATCCTCGAAGATGAGCAGGTTAAGCGCGTGTATCTTGGGGAAGACTTCAGACTCTGATAGGGTAGAGGTTACAGACGTTTTAGCCGGAGATATTTACCCTGAACATGAAGCAAGGTTTGCAATTAAGGCTTAGCCAACAGCTTGCCATGACGCCGCAGCTGCAGCAGGCGATTCGTTTGCTGCAGTTGTCCACGTTAGAACTCCAGCAAGAGCTCCAGCAAGCGCTGGAAAGTAACCCATTGCTTGAGCAAACCGATCTTCACGAAGAGGTAGAAGCGAAAGAAGTGGAGGACCGCGAGTCCCTCGATACCGTCGATGCGCTTGAGCAAAAAGAGATGCCGGACGAGCTCCCTCTCGATGCCAGCTGGGATGAAATCTATACCGCCGGTACGCCGTCAGGCAACGGCGTGGACTATCAGGATGACGAGCTGCCCGTCTATCAAGGTGAGACCACCCAGACGCTTCAGGATTACCTGATGTGGCAGGTCGAGCTGACGCCCTTCACCGATACCGACCGCGCCATTGCCACCTCTATCGTCGACGCCGTCGACGATACGGGCTATCTCACCATTCAGATTGAAGACATCGTTGAGAGCATCGGCGATGACGAGATCGGCCTGGAAGAGGTGGAAGCCGTCCTGAAGCGCATCCAGCGCTTTGATCCGGTTGGCGTCGCGGCGAAAGATCTGCGCGACTGCCTGCTGATCCAGCTGTCGCAATTCGCCAAAGAGACGCCGTGGCTGGAAGAGGCCCGGTTGATTATCAGCGATCATCTCGATCTGCTGGCTAATCATGATTTCCGTACCCTGATGCGAGTAACGCGCCTGAAAGAAGAGGTGCTGAAAGAGGCGGTGAATCTGATCCAGTCACTGGATCCCCGCCCAGGGCAGTCCATTCATACCAGTGAACCAGAATATGTCATTCCGGACGTACTGGTCCGCAAGGTTAGCGGCCGCTGGACCGTGGAGCTCAACGCCGACAGCATTCCCCGGCTGAAAATTAATCAGCAGTATGCGGCGATGGGCAACAGCACCCGTAATGACGCCGACGGCCAGTTCATTCGCAGCAATCTGCAGGAAGCCCGCTGGCTGATTAAAAGTCTGGAAAGCCGCAACGATACGCTACTGCGCGTCAGCCGCTGCATCGTTGAACAGCAGCAGGCTTTTTTCGAACAGGGTGAAGAGTATATGAAGCCGATGGTGCTGGCCGATATCGCCCAGGCTGTCGAGATGCATGAATCCACCATTTCCCGTGTCACCACGCAAAAATATCTGCACAGTCCGCGCGGTATTTTTGAACTGAAGTATTTCTTCTCCAGCCATGTGAATACCGAAGGCGGCGGCGAAGCCTCGTCGACGGCCATTCGCGCGCTGGTGAAGAAATTAATCGCCGCGGAAAACCCCGCGAAGCCGTTGAGCGACAGTAAGCTCACCTCCATGCTGTCCGAGCAGGGTATCATGGTCGCGCGCCGCACTGTCGCGAAGTACAGAGAGTCTTTATCCATTCCGCCGTCAAACCAGCGTAAACAACTGGTCTGACACAACCGATAAGGAAGACACTATGCAGCTCAACATTACAGGACACAACGTCGAGATCACCCCCGCGATGCGCGACTTCGTCACGGCGAAGTTCAGCAAACTGGAGCAATTTTTCGACCGGATCAATCAGGTCTATATTGTGTTAAAAGTAGAGAAAGTGACGCAAATTGCGGACGCGAATCTGCATGTCAACGGTGGCGAAATCCATGCCAGTGCGGAAGGGCAGGATATGTATGCAGCTGTCGATGGTCTTATCGACAAGCTGGCAAGGCAGTTAACGAAGCACAAAGATAAACTAAAACAACACTAATTGTCCGGGCCCCTCTGCGTCCGTCGTAGTTTAACATCGGCGGCGGGCGTGGGGGCGCTCAGGTGAAATTATGATGAACAACGATTCGGCTCTACAACTGAGCAACGTCCTGAACCAGGAATGTACCCGTAGCCAGGTTCACTGCCAGAGCAAGAAGCGTGCTCTGGAAATCATTAGCGAACTGGCCGCCAAACAGTTAAGTTTGCCGCCGCAGGTGGTGTTCGAAGCGATCCTCACCCGCGAAAAAATGGGCAGTACCGGGATTGGCAATGGTATCGCCATTCCTCACGGTAAACTGGAAGAGGATACGCTGCGTGCTGTCGGCGTTTTTGTCCAGCTGGAAACCCCCATCGCCTTCGACGCGATCGACAATCAGCCTGTCGACCTGCTGTTCGCGCTGCTGGTGCCAGCCGACCAGACAAAGACTCACCTGCATACGCTCTCCCTGGTGGCCAAACGGCTGGCGGACAAAGCGATTTGCCGTCGCCTGCGCGCTGCGCAGAGCGATGAAGAGTTGTATGAGATCATCACCGAAGCAGGAAGCAGCGATGACGCATAACGGCAGTCGCACCTTATCCTTTATCGTACTGAGGAGAAACGGTACATGGTACTGATGATCGTCAGCGGCCGCTCGGGCTCGGGGAAATCCGTCGCTCTGCGAGCGCTGGAAGATATGGGCTTTTACTGCGTGGATAACCTGCCGGTCGTGCTGCTGCCCGACCTGGCGCGGTCGCTGGCTGACCGCAATATCTCCGCGGCCGTCAGCATCGACGTGCGTAACATGCCAGAATCACCGGAAATCTTTGAACAGGCGATGCAGAACCTGCCAGAATGCTTTTCTCCGCAACTGCTGTTCCTTGATGCCGACCGTAATACCCTGATCCGCCGTTACAGCGATACGCGTCGCTTACACCCGCTCTCCAGCAAGAATCTGTCGCTCGAAAGCGCGATCGACGAAGAGAGCGATCTGCTGGAGCCGCTGCGCTCCCGTGCGGATCTGATCGTCGATACGTCCGAAATGTCGGTGCATGAACTGGCCGAGATGCTGCGTACTCGCCTGTTAGGTAAACGCGAGCGCGAACTGACGATGGTCTTCGAATCCTTCGGCTTCAAACACGGTATTCCGATCGATGCCGATTACGTCTTTGACGTGCGCTTTCTGCCAAACCCGCACTGGGATCCGAAGCTGCGTCCAATGACCGGTCTGGATAAACCGGTGGCCGCCTTCCTTGACCGGCACACCGAAGTGCACAACTTTATTTACCAGACCCGGAGCTATCTTGAGCTATGGTTACCGATGCTGGAGACCAACAATCGCAGCTATCTGACGGTGGCCATTGGCTGCACCGGCGGTAAACATCGTTCGGTTTATATTGCTGAACAACTGGCTGACTACTTCCGCTCCCGCGGTAAGAACGTACAGTCTCGTCATCGGACGCTGGAAAAACGTAAATCATGACCGTAAAGCAGACCGTTGAAATCACCAATAAGCTGGGCATGCACGCCCGCCCGGCGATGAAGCTGTTTGAGCTGATGCAGAATTTCGATGCCGAAGTACTGCTGCGCAACGATGAAGGCACGGAGGCAGAAGCAAACAGCGTGATTGCCCTGCTGATGCTGGACTCGGCGAAAGGGCGGCAGATAGAGGTGGAAGCCAGCGGTCCGCAGGAAGTTGAGGCGCTCGCCGCGGTGATAGCCCTGTTTAATGCCGGATTTGATGAAGACTGAGCGTTACGCTTCCCGGCGACGGCCGACTGGCGACAGTGCCAGCCCCGGCGCCGGATTAACGCGCTAATACAGCTTATGCTCGCGCATAAACCCTTCTCCACCCAGCTGTCGCATCTGGCGTAAGATCCAGGCCTGGCGGCTGCGCACATAGCCCGAAGGCGCGTCGGCGCGATAGCGGATCGGATTTGGCAGCACCGCGGCCAGCAGAGCCGCTTCCCCCGGCGTCAGCTGGCTGGCAGGCTTATGAAAATAGCGCTGCGCGGCCGCTTCCACACCAAATATCCCATCACCAAACTCGGCAATATTCAGGTAGACGGTCAGGATCCGCTTTTTACTCCAGACGGTTTCTATACCGACCGTCAGCCCGGCTTCCAGCCCCTTACGCAACCAGCTGCGGCCATCCCATAAAAACAGGTTTTTCGCCGTCTGCTGCGACAGCGTTGACGCGCCGCGGATGCGGGTATCATGACGCTCATTGTGCGCCAGCGCTTTTTCTATCGCCGATACGTCGAACCCCCAGTGTTCCGGGAACTTCTGATCTTCGGCGGCAATCACCGCCAGCCCCATCCACGGAGAGATCTCATCCATGCCGACCCAATCAGAGTGCGCCAGATAGTGGACATCTCCGGACAGCCAGGCGCTCACCTGCCGTTCGAGCATCACCGCCGAAAACGGCACCGGCAGCACGCTAAACAGCGCGATCCCCCCGCCCCAGAAGACGGCGGCGATCAGCAGCAGACGCAGCGCCAGTCGTTTTAGCAGCGCAAAGGGCGCTACGCGGAGTCTCATGCGCTCAGCGCCAGCACGCGGGCGACCAGCTTTTCGATCCCGGTGGCGGCTTGCGCAATATTCTCTGCCAGCATATACGCCGGGGTGGTGACCACTTTGTTGTCTTCATCCACCACGATGTCGTCGACCGGGCAAGGCACGTGCTCCGCCCCCATCTCTTCGACCACATCGGCAGTATCGAGATCGGTCCCGATGGTTATTCGCAGCGGAAACGCAAAAATCTTCGGCAGCAGCGCCGGGGCAATGCACATGAAACCCAGCGGTTTGCCGGCCTGATGCATCGCCAGCGCCAGGGTCTGCAGATCACCGTCCACCTGACATTCGCTGCCCTCGGCGGCGAAGCTGCTTAAATTTTTCGCCGCGCCGAAGCCGCCGGGGACGATCAGCGCGTCCAGCGTCTCCGCACGCGCCTGCGTCAGCGGTAAGATGTCGCCGCGGGCAATTCGCGCCGCTTCCACCAGCACGTTGCGTTGCTCCGTCAGCGGTTCCCCCGTCAGATGGTTGATGACGTCGCGCTGCGGTTTATCGGGTGCAAAGCACACCGCCTGCGCGCCGTTGCGCGCGATCGCCAGCAGGGTAATCACCGCTTCATGAATTTCACTGCCGTCGTACACGCCGCAGCCGCTCAGTACCACACCAATTTTTTTCATCGCTTTCGCTCCTCCATGCAACTCGCTGAAACCAGTCAAAAATGTCGATTTACTCGCTATGCTTCACATATTTTACTGATTCATGTAACAAATTAGTTAAGCTTTGCTATCTTAATGAGCGAGCAATCCACTTCTCAGGTTGCGCCACGTAACAACATCACTCAAATAACACTGGCTCAACCACCAGTTCCCTGGTGTTGGCGCAGTATTCGCGCACCCCGGTCTGTCCGGGGTCATTTTTTCCCGGCCTTCGCCACCCACGCCTTCAGTACCGCCACGTCGTTTTGCCACTCAGATTTCATCTCTTCAACCCATTCAGCGACATTATCAGACCAGGCAGGCAGATCCGGGGTCTGGATCTGCTGCCCCAGCTGCTGAATATGGCGCAGACCGATAGAACCGGCCGCCCCTTTGATCTTATGCCCCTCCTCGACGATCCCTTTTTGATCGCGGGCGGTGAGATTGGACTCGAGGACAGACATATAGCCCGGCATCATCTTCTCAAACACCGCGAGTCCATCGTTGATAAGCTTCGGTCCCACCAGTTCGATATATTGCTCCAGCATATCGGTATCCAGCACCGCGTCGGCTTTATGCACATCGGCCGCCGGCGCTTCCTGCGCTTCCTCTTCCGGCGCATCCCAGAATTTCTTGATCATGGCGGTGAGCGCTGGCACCGACAACGGCTTGCTCAGCACATCGTCCATCCCGGCATCAAGATACTCTTTCTTATTCTTCAGTACGTTGGCGGTCAGGGCTACCAGCGGCGGCAGCTCATCCGCGGCAAAATTCTGTTTTAGCTGGCGAGAGATATCCAGCCCCGTCATATCCGGCAATTGAATATCCAGTAGCACCAGGTCGTACTCGCCAGGCTCGAACATCTCCAGCGCGGCTTTCCCGGTCATGGCGACATCCACACTGTTGCCCAGCTTTTCCAGCACCGAGCGCGCCACGATGACGTTGAGCTCAATGTCTTCCACCAACAGCACGTTGAGTGCAGGTAATGGCATGTCGTCTTCCGCCAGCGTGTCTTCCACTTCTTCCGCAATGGCAGGCGCATGGACGGTGAGCGTAAAGGTCGCCCCTTTACCCGGCTGGCTGGTTACGCTGATATCGCCGCCCATATTGCGCGCCAGGCGACGCGATACGGCGAGGCCAATCCCGGTGCCGGTGGCTGGTTTGCCGCCGTGGCTGTCTTTGACCTGGTAATACATGGCGAATATTTTGTCTTGTTCCGCCTCAGGAATACCGATACCGGAGTCTTCCACTTCGAAGTGCAGGATATCGCCTTCGTCATAGCGCACGCGGACATTTACCCCGCCGCCCTGGGGGGTAAACTTCACGGCGTTGCTGATAAGATTCCACAAAATCTGGCGCAGACGCGTACCGTCAGTGATCACTTTATGCGGTAGCGGCAGGCTCGGCTCCAGCACAAAGCGCAGGCCTTTCTGCTGGGCCTGCAGACCCGAGAGGTTTTCAAGGTCGGCAAGGAAGCTGGTGAAGTCTACCGGCTGGTTATCGAGCTGAACCTTACGGCGCTCCATTTTATCCATGTCGATAATATCATTGAAGATATTCCCCAGCGTCACCGCCGAGACATGGATGGTCTTCAGGTATTTCTCCTGCTCGCTGGTCAGTTCGGTATCCAGCAAAATACGGCTCAGCCCGACGATCCCATTCAGCGGGGTACGCAGCTCATGGCTGATGGTCGAAATAAAGGTAGTTTTATCCCGGCTGGCGCGCTCGAGGGCGTCCTGATAGCGTTTTCGTTCAGTGATATCGCGCCCGAAGCCCATCAGGCCGCGACGCTTACCGACGCGATCGTAGTACGGGACCTTGCGGATTTCGAAGCACGCTTTGCGGCCATCGGGATAGTCCAGCCACTGCTCATAGGTCAGCGATACATTGTGGCGGAACACCTTCTCGTCGGTTTCCAGCACTTTTTCCGCGGCCTCTTCGCTATAGACGTCCTGCGGTTTGAGGTGGATCAGCTGTTTCTCACTTTTGCCGGTCAACAGCTCCATCGCCCGGTTACAGCCTGAAAACTCCTTATCCTCATTGCGGTAGAAAACCAGATCTGGTGAAGCGTCGAGGAAAGAGCGCAGAAAGGAGGATTGCTGTTCGAGCTGGATCTGCGTCTCTTCACGCTCTTTCATCTCGATCTTCAACTGCTCGAGAGTGGTCTCGCGCTCGGCTTCCGCCTTTTCACGTTCGCCAATCTCCTGATTCAACTGCGCGATGTTATCTTTCAGCTGCACGTTCAGCTTCAGATCGCGCTCGCGCATCTCCTCCAGCTTGTCCACCAGCCGCGAAAGACGCTGGCGGGACTCTTCGAGCTGCTCCACCACCACCGAGAGAAAGTAGACCGCCCAGGGGGTGATCAGCAGACCGAAGAAGATAGAGCGGATAACGTCGATACTTTCAACCTGGCCATGCAGCACCATGGTGACCGCCATCTGTACCACAATGGCCAGCACCACCAGCGCAAGAGCCAACAACATCGAAAAGCGGACCAGACCCAGCTTCATCATCAGGTCGACATAATACTGCGCCAGCATACGAATTTGCTTCATAGGGGATTCCTTCACGACAACTCCGCACAATAATACTCAATTCTGAGCAATGCGCTGTAAGTTGTGCAAAAAATGCGGGAAGGAGCCGATATGACGGCCGGTCGCCGAGGCGAACCAGCCGCTAAAAAGAGGCAGGGTCAGGAGAGTGGTTAGCGCTTGCTTAATGCCTCCCAGAGGCCCTTCAGGTAGGTCACGCCGAGGGCGCGGTCGTACAAGCCATAGCCCGGCCGTCCGGTCTCTCCCCAGATAAAGCGGCCATGATCCGGGCGAATATAGCCGTCGAACCCGTTGTCATACAGCGCTTGCATCACCTTATACATATCCAGCGAACCGTACTCTGATGGATGCGCGCACTCGTAAAAGTCTTTATCCTGCATCAGCTTAATATTGCGGACGTGGGCGAAATGGATCCGCTTGCGCCGGGTAAACTCTGCCAGGATAGCGTACACATCGTTATCCGGATCTTCGGCAATCGAGCCGGTGCAGAGCGTGATGCCGTTGGCGGGCGAGTCGACGGCCCGGCAGATCCAGTCCAGATCGTCGCGGTTTTTGACCACCCGCGGCAGGCCAAAAATCGAGTACGGCGGATCGTCCGGATGGATCGCCATTTTCACCCCGACCTCTTCACAGACCGGGATCACCGCCCGCAGAAAATAGACCAGGTTCTCCCGCAGCTTGTGGTCATCCACCGCGCTATATTTGGCAAACAGGGTCTGCACCTCCGCCAGCCGTTCAGGCTCCCAGCCCGGCAAGGCGAAGCCGTTTGAGTTCTCCAGAACCTCTTTCACTACGTCTTCCAGCCGCTTATCGATATCTTTCTTCTCAAAAGCCATCGTCAGCGAGCCATCCGGCAGGACGTAGTTCATATCCGTCTTCATCCAGTCGAAAACCGGCATGAAGTTATAACAGATAACTTTGACGCCGAAGCGGGCAAGGTGGCGAATGGTCTGCTGATAGTTGGCAATATAGCGATCTCGGGAAGGAAGGCCGATTTTAATGTCATCATGAATGTTGACGCTCTCTATCACCTCCATTTTCAGGCCTGCGGCATGGGCCTGGCTGACCAGACGCTCAATTTTATCGACTGGCCATACCTCGCCCACCGCGACGTCATAGAGCGCGCCAACTACCCCCTCCACGCCGGGCACCTGTCGTATATGCTCTAATGAAACCTTGTCTTCCTCTGGCCCAAACCAGCGCATTGTCATCTGCATCGTTATCACCTGCTTCATAATTTGTATTTTTACCCTACTACCATACCAGTAATCATAATCGAATTGTCCTTCACTGTCGTGATAACGATCACATTCCTGCACCGGGCAAGCCCATCCCGGCGTATTCATATTTTTTTCAATTTATTTCAATAGATTAATAATAGCCTGGCTTTTTCTGACGACCTCTTCCAAATGTGATCCAGAGCTATTTATGATCAAATGCATACTTGTATGGTAATAAAAAGCAGCGACATTCGTTCGCAAAACAGACAATGGAAGGAAAAGAAATGAGAAGCGTCGTCGTCAAAGAGCCAGGCCAACTGAACATTGAATCACGTCCGGTTCCCGTTCCGGGCAGCCATGAGGTACGGGTGAGAATCGCCTTTGCCGGGATCTGTGGTTCCGATGTGCATATCTATCAGGGCCACAACCCCTTCGCGAAATATCCCCGCGTTATTGGTCATGAATTCTTCGGCATTATCGATGCCGTCGGCGAGCAGGTCTCTCCGACGCGTATCGGCGAACGCGTCGCGGTCGACCCCGTAGTCAGCTGCGGCCATTGTTATCCCTGCTCGGTTGGCCGGCCGAATGTTTGCGCGCAGCTCCAGGTCATCGGGGTGCACCGCGATGGGGGATTCAGCGACTATGCCTGCGTGCCGGCCAAAAATGCCTGGCGCATTCCGGAGGCCATCAGCGATCGTCAGGCGACAATGGTTGAGCCTTTTACTATTGCGGCAAACATTACCGCCCAGCTGCAGCCCACGCCGCAGGATATCGCCCTGGTCTACGGCGCTGGCCCGATGGGCCTGACGGTGATCCAGGCGCTGAAGGGGGTGTATAGCGTTAAGCAGGTGATCGTCGTGGATCGCATTGCCGAGCGTCTACAGATGGCGCGGGACAACGGCGCCGATCTGACGCTCGATAACACCCATCAGCCGCTGGCGGATCAGCTGGCGCAGCGGCAGCTAGCCCCCACGCTGGTCATTGATGCCGCCTGCCACCCAGCCATTCTGCAGGAGGCAATCCTCCTCGCCTCCCCAGCCGCCCGCATCGGCATACTCGGTTTCTCCGGCGAGGCGTCCACGCTGACCCAGCAAAGCATCACCAGTAAAGAGATCTCCATTTTCTCCTCCCGGCTGAACAGCGGGCGCTTTCCGCTGGTCATCGACTGGATGGAGAAAGGCCTTATTCATCCTGAGGCGTTAATCACCCACTGTATGCCGCTGGAGCAGGTGAAAGAGGCCATGGAGATTTTCGCCAACGATCGGAAGACCTGCTGCAAAGTGCTGCTGCAGCTAGGCTAAGCCGACATCATTTTTAAATAACGGCCGACGGATATCTGTAGCTCCGCCGCGCCTGATATAAATCATATAATGAGCATGGTGTTATCATGGGAAAAAATATTCGCTGGATTATCGTCCTGTTATTATTTTTAGTATATATGATAAATTATCTGGACCGGGTGGCGTTATCCATTACGGTGCCGATGATTGAAAAGGACCTTGCACTTAACGCTGAACAATTTGGTATGATTTTCGGCAGCTTTTTCTTCGGCTACGCGGTCTTTAATTTTATTGGCGGCCTCGCCGTCGATAAATTTGGCGCCACATTGGTGATGGGTCTGGCGGTTGGGTTATGGTCGCTATTTTGCGGCTTAACCGCGGTTGCCACCGGCTTTTATTCCATGCTGGTGCTGCGGGTGCTCTTCGGGATGGCAGAGGGCCCGATTTGCGCCTCAGCGAACAAGATGATTAACGGCTGGTTTCCTAAAAAGCAAGCGGCAACCGCAGTGGGGTTCCTCAGCGCCGGCTCTCCGCTGGGCGGCGCGGTCGCCGGACCTATCGTCGGTTATCTGGCCCTGGCTTTCGGCTGGCGTCCCGCGTTTATGATTATTTTCGCCATCGGTATTGTGTGGATGGTCGTGTGGTTTTTTATTGCCGCTAACTCACCTGACAAACATAAGCATGTCAGTCAGGAAGAGCTCATGCTCATTAATAAAATGAAGCAAGAGGAGGACGCCCTGGAAACCGTAGAAAATCAAACTGCCCACTCATTGGGTTATTATCTCAAGCAGCCTATTATTCTGGTGACGGCATTTGCGTTCTTCTGCTACAACTATATTCTGTTTTTCTTTCTCAGCTGGTTCCCGTCCTATCTGGTCCAGCAGCACCATCTGGATATTAAACAGATGAGTCTCACCACTATGATCCCGTGGATCGTCGGCTTTGTTGGTCTGGCGCTGGGGGGTTATATATCCGATAAAATATTTAACCTGACTGGACGGCTGTTGCTGTCGCGCAAAATCGTGCTGGTGGTATGCCTGCTGATGGCCGCGCTCTGCGTGGGGCTCGCCGGTACCGTTAGCAGCGTCGTTCCTGCCGTTCTGCTGATGTCGGTCTCCATCTTTTTCCTCTATGTGACCGGGGCGATCTACTGGGCGATTATTCAGGACGTGGTGCATAAATCCCGCGTCGGCGGCGCCAGCGGCTTTATCCATCTTATCGGCAGCGTCTCCGGCATCGTGGGGCCGATTGTTACGGGCTATATCGTGCAGTCTACCGGCAAATTCGACAGCGCCTTTATTCTCGCCGGCACCATCGCCGCGCTTGGCGCCCTTCTGGTACTGTTCGTGATTAAAACCCCACGTCTGACGATGAAAACCAGCCAGGCGTAGGTGACAGGAAAGCCATGCCCGGCGCAGCGATCTGGCCGGGCATCATCTGATATCACTTCACGTCCTGGGGGATGACCCAGCTGCGGCCCAGCGCCGATCCCTGTGCGCCCTGCTCATTCAGATAGCGATCCAGTTCAACCATTCCGGTCCAGCGATTTTCGCACCACATCGGCGCCAGTAGTGTGGGTCTACGGGCGCTGGCCGATATCCGGTGATAGATCACCTCCGGCGGCGTATGGCGGATCATCTCCCCGGCGGTAACGGTATACGCCTCCAGCTCAATGCCATCGAGACGCCCGGCCTGCCACGCTTTGGCCATAATACTGCCTTTAACAATATGCAGCGGGTGCAGCTTGATGCCGTTCACGCCGGTCGCCACCACCCGCTCCAGCGTCTCCAGGCAATGCCCCTGGGTCTCCCCGGGCAGGCCGACGATCAGATGCGCGCAGACCTTCAGCCCGCGCTCTCGCGCCAGACGCGCGGTGCGCTGGTAGCATGCGAAATCATGCCCACGGTTAATCCGATGCAGGGTTTTATCATGGGCGGTTTGCAGTCCCAGCTCCAGCCATACCTCATACCCCTGCTCATGATATTCACTCAGTAGATCGAGGACCGCCTCCGGCACGCAGTCCGGACGGGTGCCGACGCAGAGGCCGACGATATTCGCCTGGCTGATGGCCTGACGATACATCGAGCGGAGCACCTGCACTTCAGCGAAGGTGCTGGTATAGGCCTGGAAATAGGCCAGATAGCGCTTTGCCCGGTTGACGAGCTGCGCCTGATGAGCGAGCTGTTCGGCGATGGAGCGATGCTGCTGCGCCTCATCGGCAAAGGAAGCCACATTACAGAAAGTGCAGCCGCCGCGGCCCAGCGTGCCGTCGCGGTTCGGGCAGCTAAAACCGCCGTGCAGCGTCAGCTTATGGACCTTTTCGCCATAGCGGCGCATAAGATCCCCACCAAACATATTGACTAATTTCTGTAACTGCATAATCTGATAGACCGGCCTCAACAAAGGGGGCCAAGCCTGCCACTTTTTGTCACCGACGGCGATGACCTGGATCAATCGTCAGCGCGGCGGCCACCCTCATTGCATAAACAATCACGATTACTGCAATTTCATTCACCTCTGCGGTGATGAGTTTTGCTTATATTTCACCTGCGGATAGCCCTAATCTTCTTCACGGCAAAAAACAGTATTAATATCCACCATAAAAATACATTGCAGTCAAATATGCTAACAGTGGAATATATTTCAGCGCATAACGGTAACGCAAAGCCGCGCGCACAGTGAGACAGATCACACTAGCCTTACCCTCAGCAGGCGTATCAAGAGCACAAAAAATGGCACTATTTATTTCTAAAACAATAAGTTAACACCTGCATAGCACATTTTTGTATTAATAAGATTGCCATTTGACGTAAGTGTGGATTCCCGATAAGTTGGGGATCCGCTGGAAGCTTTCTGGATGAGCACTCTGCTCATCATATTTATGCAGTAATTGAGATTCCCTCTTAACAGCAAGTCCTCAAACTTGTGTACCGATGCGAAAAGGATTTAAAGAGGGCGAATGCGAGGTGCAAACCCCGTCGCCATGCTCTTTCTGTGCCTGTGCGCAATCGGTATCGGAGGGTGTCCGTAGAGCCTGGGGAGGTTCACTGATATGTTGTACGACAAATCCCTTGAGAGGGATAACTGTGGTTTCGGCCTGATCGCCCACATAGAAGGCGAACCTAGCCACAAGGTAGTGCGAACCGCGATACACGCACTGGCCCGCATGCAGCACCGTGGCGCAATCCTTGCCGATGGTAAAACCGGCGATGGTTGCGGTCTGCTGCTGCAAAAACCCGATCGTTTCTTCCGCATCGTTGCTGAAGAGCGCGGCTGGCGTTTAGCCAAAAACTACGCCGTTGGGATGCTGTTCCTGAATAAAGATCCTGAGCTGGCTAAAGCGGCGCGCCGCATCGTTGAAGAAGAACTTCAGCTTGAGACCCTGTCGATTGTCGGCTGGCGCGATGTGCCGACCAACGAAGGCGTCCTCGGTGAAATCGCCCTCTCCTCGCTGCCCCGTATTGAGCAAATCTTTGTGAACGCCCCGGCTGGCTGGCGCCCGCGCGATATGGAGCGCCGTCTGTTCATTGCGCGTCGTCGCATTGAAAAACGCCTGCAGGAAGACAAAGATTTCTACGTTTGTAGCCTGTCCAACCTGGTCAACATCTATAAAGGTCTGTGTATGCCGGCAGATTTGCCGCGCTTCTACCTGGACCTCGCGGATCTGCGCCTGGAGTCGGCCATCTGTCTGTTCCACCAGCGCTTCTCCACCAACACCGTGCCGCGCTGGCCGCTGGCCCAGCCGTTCCGTTACCTGGCGCACAACGGTGAAATCAACACCATCACCGGCAACCGCCAGTGGGCCCGCGCCCGTACCTATAAGTTCCAGACCCCGCTGATCCCGGATCTACACGACGCCGCGCCGTTCGTGAACGAAACCGGCTCTGACTCCAGTTCAATGGACAACATGCTGGAGCTGCTGCTGGCCGGCGGGATGGATATCGTGCGCGCCATGCGCCTGCTGGTGCCGCCAGCCTGGCAGAACAACCCGGATATGGATCCGGAGCTGCGTTCGTTCTTCGACTTTAACTCCATGCATATGGAGCCGTGGGATGGCCCGGCGGGCATCGTCATGTCCGATGGCCGCTACGCTGCCTGTAACCTCGATCGTAATGGCCTGCGCCCGGCGCGCTACGTCATTACCAAAGATAAGCTCATCACCTGCGCCTCTGAAGTCGGTATCTGGGACTACCAGCCGGACGAAGTGGTCGAGAAAGGCCGCGTGGGCCCGGGCGAGCTGATGGTTATCGATACCCGCGCCGGTCGCATTCTGCACTCGGCGGAAACCGATGACGATCTGAAGAGCCGCCACCCGTACAAAGAGTGGATGGAGAAAAACGTTCGTCGCCTGGTGCCGTTCGAAGATCTGCCGGAAGAAGAAGTCGGCAGCCGCCAACTGGATGACGACACGCTCGCCAGCTACCAGAAACAGTTTAACTACAGCGCGGAAGAGCTGGACTCCGTCCTGCGCGTGCTCGGCGAAAATGGCCAGGAAGCGGTCGGTTCGATGGGCGATGACACGCCTTTCGCCGTGCTCTCCAGCCAGCCGCGCATTATCTACGATTACTTCCGTCAGCAGTTCGCCCAGGTGACTAACCCGCCTATCGATCCGCTGCGTGAAGCGCACGTCATGTCGCTGGCCACCAGCATCGGTCGCGAAATGAATGTCTTCTGCGAAGCGGAAGGCCAGGCCCATCGCCTGAGCTTCAAATCGCCGATCCTGCTGTACTCCGATTTCAAACAGCTGACGACGATGGAAGAAGAGCACTATCGTGCCGACGTCCTCGACATCACATTTAACCCGGCAGAGACCTCCCTCGGCGAGACGGTGAAAGCCCTGTGTGACAAAGCAGAGCAAATGGTGCGCGAGGGTACCGTGCTGCTGGTGCTGTCCGACCGCAACATCGCCAAAGACCGTCTGCCGGTACCGGCGCCGATGGCCGTTGGCGCGATCCAGACCCGTCTGGTCGATAAAAGTCTGCGCTGCGATGCCAACATCATCGTTGAAACCGCCAGCGCCCGCGATCCGCATCACTTTGCGGTCCTGCTTGGCTTCGGCGCGACAGCTATCTATCCGTACCTCGCCTATGAAACCCTGGCGAAGCTGGTCGACAGCAAAGCTATCGATAAAGCCTACCGTGCGGTGATGCTGAACTATCGCAACGGTATCAACAAAGGTCTGTACAAGATCATGTCGAAGATGGGGATCTCCACCATCGCGTCCTACCGCTGCTCGAAGCTGTTCGAAGCCGTCGGTCTGCATCGCGAGGTTTCCGATCTCTGCTTCCAGGGCGTGGTCAGCCGCATCGGCGGCGCCGGCTTCGACGATTTCCAGCAGGATCTGCTGAATCTGTCGAAACGCGCCTGGCTGGCACGTAAGCCACTGGCTCAGGGCGGCCTGCTGAAGTTCGTGCACGGCGGCGAATATCACGCCTACAACCCGGACGTGGTTCAGACCCTGCAGAAGGCCGTGCAGAGCGGCGAATACAGCGACTATCAACAATACGCGAAGCTGGTTAACGAACGTCCGGCGGCCACGCTGCGCGATCTGCTGGCGCTCAATCCAGGCGAAGACGCTATCAGTATCGACGACGTAGAACCGGCGAAAGAGCTGTTCAAGCGCTTCGATACCGCGGCGATGTCGATCGGCGCCCTGAGCCCGGAAGCGCACGAATCGCTGGCGGAAGCGATGAACAGCATCGGCGGTTTCTCTAACTCCGGTGAAGGCGGTGAAGACCCGGCGCGCTACGGCACCAATAAAGTGTCGCGCATCAAGCAGGTCGCGTCCGGCCGCTTCGGCGTCACGCCAGCCTATCTGGTCAATGCCGACGTCATCCAGATCAAAGTCGCCCAGGGGGCGAAACCGGGTGAAGGTGGCCAGCTGCCAGGCGATAAAGTTACCCCGTATATCGCCAAACTGCGCTATTCCGTACCGGGCGTGACGCTGATCTCCCCGCCGCCGCACCACGATATCTACTCTATCGAGGATTTGGCACAGCTGATTTTCGACCTCAAGCAGGTCAACCCGAAAGCGATGATTTCGGTCAAACTGGTTTCTGAACCGGGTGTTGGCACCATCGCCACCGGCGTGGCCAAAGCCTATGCCGACCTGATCACCATCGCCGGCTACGACGGCGGCACCGGGGCGAGCCCGCTCTCTTCGGTGAAATATGCCGGCTGTCCGTGGGAGCTTGGCCTGGTGGAAACCCAGCAGGCGCTGGTTGCTAACGGTCTGCGTCATAAGATCCGTCTGCAGGTGGATGGCGGCCTGAAAACCGGCCTCGATATCATCAAAGCGGCGATCCTCGGCGCAGAGAGCTTCGGTTTCGGTACCGGCCCGATGGTCGCTCTGGGCTGTAAATACCTGCGTATTTGCCACCTGAACAACTGCGCGACCGGCGTGGCGACTCAGGATGACAAACTGCGTAAGAACCACTATCACGGTCTGCCGTTCAAAGTGACCAACTACTTTGAATTTATCGCCCGTGAGACCCGCGAGCTGATGGCCCAGCTGGGCGTCAAGCGTCTGGTGGATCTGATTGGCCGCACCGATCTGCTCAAAGAGCTGGATGGGTTTACTGCCAAGCAGCAGAAACTGGATCTGGGTAAACTGCTGGAGACCGCAGAGCCGCATCCGGGCAAAGCGCTGTACTGCACAGAGAACAACCCGCCGTTCGATAACGGCGTGCTCAACGCGCAGCTGCTGCAGCAGGCGAAACCGTACGTGGATGAAAAGCAGAGCAAAACGTTCTGGTTCGATATCCGCAATACCGACCGCTCCGTGGGGGCCTCTCTGTCCGGGTATATTGCCCAGACCCATGGTGACCAGGGACTGGCCGGGGATCCGATCGTCGCCCACTTTAGCGGCACCGCGGGCCAAAGCTTCGGCGTGTGGAACGCCGGTGGCGTAGAGCTGCATCTGACCGGCGATGCCAACGACTATGTCGGTAAAGGCATGGCGGGTGGTCTGCTGGCCATTCGTCCTCCGGTCGGCTCTGCGTTCCGCAGCCACGAAGCCAGCATTATCGGCAACACCTGCCTGTACGGCGCGACCGGTGGTCGTCTGTACGCCGCAGGCCGCGCAGGTGAGCGTTTCGCCGTGCGTAACTCCGGCGCGATTACCGTGGTGGAAGGCATCGGTGACAACGGCTGTGAATATATGACCGGCGGCATCGTCTGCGTGCTCGGTAAAACCGGCGTCAACTTTGGTGCAGGGATGACCGGCGGCTTTGCTTATGTCCTGGATGAAGATGGCGACTTCCGTAAACGCGTGAACCCGGAACTGGTGGAAGTGCTGGACGTTGATTCTCTGGCTATCCATGAAGAGCACCTGCGCGGTTTAATCACCGAACACGTGCAGCTTACCGGTTCGCAACGTGGCGAAGAGATCCTCGCCAACTGGCCGGCCTTCTCCGCGAAGTTTGCGCTGGTTAAACCGAAGTCCAGCGATGTTAAAGCACTGTTGGGTCACCGTAGTCGTTCCGCAGCTGAGCTGCGGGTGCAGGCGCAGTAAGGGGTTAAGATGAGTCAGAACGTTTATCAATTTATCGACCTGCAGCGCGTTGATCCGCCAAAGAAACCGCTGAAGATCCGTAAAATTGAGTTTGTGGAAATTTACGAGCCGTTTTCAGAAGGCCAGGCCAAGGCGCAGGCAGATCGCTGCCTCTCCTGCGGCAACCCGTACTGCGAATGGAAATGCCCGGTGCATAACTACATCCCGAACTGGCTGAAGCTGGCCAACGAGGGGCGTATTTTTGAGGCGGCTGAGCTGTCGCATCAGACCAACACCCTGCCGGAAGTCTGCGGGCGCGTTTGCCCGCAGGACCGACTGTGTGAAGGCTCCTGTACGCTGAACGATGAGTTCGGCGCGGTGACCATCGGCAACATCGAACGCTATATCAATGATAAAGCGTTCGAAATGGGCTGGCGTCCGGATCTCTCCGGCGTGAAGCCGACCGGTAAAACCGTCGCTATTATCGGTGCTGGCCCGGCGGGCCTCGCCTGTGCCGACGTGCTGACCCGCAACGGCGTCAAGGCGGTGGTGTTTGACCGCCATCCGGAAATCGGTGGCCTGCTGACCTTCGGTATCCCGGCGTTCAAGCTGGAAAAAGAGGTGATGACCCGCCGCCGTGAAATCTTCACCGGCATGGGCATTGAGTTCAAACTCAATACCGAAGTGGGCCGTGACGTGCAGCTCGACGACCTGCTGAAAGAGTACGATGCCGTGTTCCTCGGCGTCGGGACCTATCAGTCGATGCGCGGTGGACTGGACAACGAAGACGCCCCGGGCGTCTACGACGCGCTGCCGTTCCTGATCGCTAACACCAAGCAGATCATGGGCTTCGGTGAAACCGCCGATGAGCCCTACGTCAGCATGGAAGGCAAACGCGTGGTCGTGCTCGGCGGTGGCGACACCGCGATGGACTGCGTGCGGACCTCCATTCGTCAGAATGCGGCGCACGTGATCTGTGCCTATCGTCGTGACGAAGAGAACATGCCGGGTTCAAAACGCGAAGTGAAAAACGCGCGTGAAGAAGGCGTTGAGTTCCAGTTCAACGTCCAGCCGCTGGGTGTGGAAGTGAATGCCAATGGCAAAGTGTGCGGCGTGAAGATGGCGCGCACCGAGATGGGCCAGCCGGACGCGAAAGGCCGCCGTCGCGCGGAGATCGTCGCTGGTTCTGAACACGTGGTGCCGGCTGATGCGGTGGTAATGGCCTTTGGCTTCCGTCCGCACAGCATGGAGTGGCTGGCGAAGCACAGCGTTGAGCTGGACTCTCAGGGCCGCATCATCGCGCCGGAAGGCAGCGACAACGCGTTCCAGACCAGCAACCCGAAAATCTTCGCCGGTGGCGATATCGTTCGCGGTTCCGACCTGGTGGTCACCGCGATTGCCGAAGGCCGTAAAGCGGCGGACGGGATCCTGAACTACCTTGAAGTCTGATTAGACTCTGAGCCTCAGCGCA
Organism: Klebsiella sp. H-Nf2; assembly: GCF_002806645.1. Lineage (NCBI taxonomy): Bacteria > Pseudomonadati > Pseudomonadota > Gammaproteobacteria > Enterobacterales > Enterobacteriaceae > Klebsiella > Klebsiella sp. H-Nf2. The sequence continues at coordinate 9,206 of NZ_PIBL01000002.1, read as the reverse complement.
TAAAAGCCCGATGTTTAACGCCATCGGGCTTTTTTATTGCTCATTCGCCGGGCAAACCGCCGCTTTCAGCGCCGAATTATACCAGCCGCAGATATGCTCTAAGCGGGTGATCGCCGATCCGACGGTTACCGCCCACGCACCGCAACGCATCGCCTCAGCCGCCTGCGCAGGCGTATTGTAGCGCCCCTCAGCGATGACTCTGCATCCCGCGGCGCTCAGGCTTTTCACCAGCGCCAGGTCCGGTTCGTCCGGTGTCTCCTCTGCGGTATAGCCTGAGAGGGTGGTGCCAACCATATCGAAACCCAATTGCCAGCATTCAAGGGCATCGTCGAGACAGGAACAATCTGCCATCGCGTTTTTCCCCTGGTGGTGAATTGCCGCCAACAACGATGCGACAGAGGCCGGGCGCTGACGCCGCGTGCCGTCAACCGCAATGATATCGGCCCCCGCCTGCGCCAGGGCATTCACATCCTCAAGCCACGGCGTAATACGCACCGGGCTATCATGCAGATCGCGCTTAATCAGCGCGATAATGGGCACCGTCACTAACGGACGAACGGTATGCAGATTGGCCAGACCTTCTATGCGCAGCGCCACCGCCCCCGCCTGCTCTGCCGCCAGCGCCATCGCCGCGACGATGGCGGGGTTATCCAGCGGGCTGCCCGGTACCGGCTGACAGGAGACAATTAACCCGCCGTCATGGCGAATACGCCGCTCCAGTTGTGCAAGTAAAAACATGACTGCTCCCTGAAAGATAAGTGTGGCAATAACAGTATCAGCCGCAGGACGCGTGATGTGTGGCGGGGTTAACAAAGCAGACAGGCAAAAAAAACAGGCCCCGGAGGGCCTGTCAGGCGTTACTTCACAACGCGGAGCGCCGGGCGACCACCGCGCGGCGGCGGCGTGTCGTCAGGATCGTCGTCGTGATTATCCGGCTTATCGCCATCAATCACCGACATCACCGTTTCGCTTTCGCTCTCAGGCGCGACGTCATCATCGTTGAGGCTGCTGACATCTTCGTCATAGGCCGCCTCAGGTTCGAACATCGTGCCAGCGCCGTTCTCACGGGCATAGATGGCGAGTACCGCAGCCAGCGGGACGGAAACGTTGCGCGGAACGCCGCCAAAGCGCGCATTAAAACGCACCTCGTCATTCGCCAGCTCCAGATTGCCGACCGCACGCGGGGCAATATTGAGAACGATTTGACCGTCGCGCGCATACTCCATCGGTACGAGCACGCCCGGCAGAGTGACATCCACTACCAGGTGCGGCGTCAGCTGGTTATCCAGCAGCCACTCATAAAACGCCCGCAATAAATACGGACGACGCGGCGTCAGCTGTGATACATCCATTATTTAGCCCCGACCGAGGCGCATTTCACGCTCGGCTTCAGTTAAAGAAGCGAGGAAGGAATCACGCTCAAATACGCGAGTCATGTAGCCTTTGAGCTCTTTCGCGCCTGCGCCAACCAGTTCCACACCGAGAACCGGCAGACGCCACAGCAGCGGCGCCAGGTAGCAATCTACCAGGCTGAACTCGTCGCTCAGGAAGTAAGGTTTCTGGGTGAAGACCGGCGCGATAGCCAGCAGTTCTTCACGCAGCTGCTTACGCGCAGCATCAGCTTGTGCTGCGGTACCGCTCTGGATGGTATTCATCAGCGAATACCAGTCCTTCTCGATACGTTGCATATACAGGCGGCTTTCTCCACGCGCCACCGGATAAACCGGCATTAACGGCGGATGCGGGAAACGCTCATCCAGATACTCCATAATGATGCGAGATTCCCACAGAGTGAGCTCACGATCCACCAGCGTCGGTACGCTTTGATTCGGGTTGAGGTCAATCAGATCCTGAGGTGGGTTGTCCTTCTCCACGTGCTCTATCTCAAAACTGACACCCTTCTCAGCCAGCACAATGCGGACCTGATGGCTATAGATGTCAGTAGGACCAGAAAACAGCGTCATTACCGAACGTTTGTTGGCAGCGACAGCCATGAAAACCTCCAGGTATATTCAGAATTTTGTACTGCTGCCAGTCACTCATGACCGGCCAGATGTAAAAACCCCAGTAGCGTGATGTCACCTTCGTTCACGAATAAAACAAAAAATGAACAATCACCAGCATTTGGGCAGAAAATTGGATGATAGTTTACCAGATTTTGAAGACGTTGTGGTGAGGGGATTCTGGAAATGCTGAAAAAGTGGCGAAAAGCGGCGGCATGATTGTGGATAACAGCCGTTTTATCCATAAAAAAACCCGCCGGAGCGGGTTTTTTCGCAAATTGTTCTGCGTGAGCAGAAAACAATTAACGTTTGGAGAACTGCGGACGACGACGTGCTTTACGCAGGCCGACTTTCTTACGTTCAACCTGACGAGCATCACGAGTAACGAAGCCTGCTTTACGCAGTTCGCCACGCAGAGACTCATCGTACTCCATCAGAGCGCGGGTGATACCGTGACGGATCGCACCAGCCTGACCAGAGATACCACCACCTTTAACAGTGATGTACAGATCCAGTTTCTCAACCATGTCGACCAGTTCCAGCGGCTGGCGAACTACCATGCGGGCAGTTTCGCGACCGAAGTACTGTTCCAGAGAACGCTGGTTGATAACGATTTTGCCGTTGCCCGGTTTGATGAAAACGCGAGCTGCGGAACTTTTGCGGCGACCAGTGCCGTAGTATTGATTTTCAGCCATTGCCTATAATCCCGATTAGATGTCAAGAACTTGCGGTTGCTGTGCCGCGTGGTTGTGCTCGTTACCCGCGTAAACTTTCAGTTTACGGTACATAGCACGACCCAGCGGGCCTTTTGGCAGCATGCCTTTAACCGCGATTTCAATCACACGCTCAGGACGGCGGGCAATCATCTCTTCAAAGGTCGCTTCTTTGATACCACCGATGTGGCCGGTGTGGTGGTAGTACATTTTGTCTTCGCGCTTGTTGCCGGTTACAGCAACTTTTTCTGCGTTCAGAACGATGATGTAATCACCGGTATCAACGTGCGGAGTGTATTCCGCTTTATGCTTACCGCGCAGGCGACGAGCCAGTTCAGTAGCCAGACGGCCCAGAGTTTTACCGGTCGCGTCAACAACATACCAGTCGCGTTTTACGGTTTCTGGTTTAGCTGTAAAAGTTTTCATTAAAAGCTTACCCAAATAATAAGTTACACGTTGGTGAACACCCAAACGTTTAGTCAGTTGAGGTTCACACGACATTGTCCAGCAAACCTACCCCTTCGAATAGCCTATGCCGGCACATAGAAAGTTTCGGGAAAAAAACCTTCTTGTAACGTGGGGTCGCAAGATTATAGAGAAGTCGGGGTCAAAGATCGACCCCTTTATGAGATTTTTCAGGCAGGTCCCGGGGCGGCCTTCCGGCCCTGAATCTGCCGGGAAAAAGTGCCCTGTCAGGGCATGTGCGGACGCTTGAGGTACTCTTCGCTCTGCATTTCCTGCAGACGCGACAGACAGCGCTGAAACTCAAACTTCAGCCGCTCACCCTGATAAATGTCGTACAGCGGCACCGCGGCGCTGACCACCAGCTTCACGTGGCGCTCATAGAACTCATCCACCAGAGCGATAAAGCGCCGCGCTTCGCTCTCCAGCTGCGCGGTCATCACCGGCACGTCGAGCAGCATCACGGTGTGGAACAGACGGGAGAGAGCAATATAGTCATGCTGGCTACGGGCATCCACACACAGCGTGGCGAACGACGCCGCCAGCGTCTGGTTTTCGACGCCAAGCGTGGGCAGCTCGCGGTGGTTGATCTCCAGCGTCGGGCCGACAGCCGCGCGCGGCGCCCCGGCTAGCGCCAGCCACAGTTTATCCATCTGTTCGCGAGTTTCACTGTTCAGCGGCGACAGCCACAGGTGCGCCTGCGTCAGCGTACGCAGACGATAATCGATGCCGGCATCGACGTTCATAATATCGCAATGCTGCTTGATGGCGTCGATAGCAGGCAGAAAACGAGCGCGCTGCAGGCCATTGCGATAGAGCTCATCCGGCGGAATATTGGAGGTGGCGACCAGGGTGATGCCACGGGCAAACAGGGCTTTCATCAACCCGCCCAACAGCATGGCATCGGTAATATCGGAGACGAAAAACTCGTCGAAACAGAGCACATCGGTTTCCGCTTTAAAGCGGTCGGCGACAATCTCCAGCGGGTCGCTATGTCCCTGCAGGGTGGTCAGCTCTTCGTGCACGCGCAGCATAAAGCGATGAAAATGCAGGCGCTGCTTACGCTCGCCTGGCAGGCTCTGGTAAAACAGGTCCATCAGCCAGGTTTTTCCCCGCCCCACGCCGCCCCACATATACAGGCCGCGGACAGGTGCCGCCTCGGCAGCCGGTTCGCGCTTACCCAGCAGTTTGCCGAATTTCGCGCGCAAACCGCCGCCTGACGCGACGGGCGCGGGCTGAGTCTGCAGTTCCTGGTAAATGGTATCAAGGCGGCTCACCGCTTCTTGCTGGACGTCGTCGGGTTGATGGCTGCCCTCTTTCAGGGCTAAAAGGTAACGCGATGTTGGAGACAGGCTTTGCATGATCTAATTGTTATTCCTTGAAAACCGTAATGCCGAAGCTCACGATTGACGAAAAAAAGGCCGTTCTACACTACGCGATGATACGCCAGGATTCCACTTCTGTGGAATTAGCGGTTATAGTGGCACTATCGGGCGCAGGCGGAGAGCCTAACAGCCACCCTACGGAACCACAAAACAACGGGAGATGTTCATGACCTGGGAATACGCGCTAATTGGATTAGTCGTCGGTATCATTATTGGTGCCGTCGCCATGCGTTTCGGCAACCGCAAACTGCGCCAGCAGCAGGCGCTGCAGTTCGAACTGGAAAAAAATAAAGCCGAGCTTGAAGAATACCGTGAAGAGCTGGTCAGCCACTTCGCGCGCAGCGCCGAACTGCTGGATAACATGGCGCACGACTATCGTCAGCTGTATCAGCATATGGCGAAAAGCTCTAACAACCTGCTGCCGGACTCTATGGCAGACGCCAACCCGTTCCGCAACCGCCTGGAAGAGTCAGAAGCCAGCAACGATCAGGCCCCTGTCCAGATGCCGCGCGACTATTCTGAAGGCGCATCCGGTTTACTGCGCGGTGGCGCAAAACGCGATTAACTGATCGCGTCTGATAAAATATCTCCGGGCGCGCCCACCGCGCCCGCTCCTTCCCCCACTTCCCGGCTACAATTTAAACCAGTACCCACATTGTTACCTGTGCAAAAATTCAATAACATCAGGTTATTCAGGACGTTTTTCCATACACCTCAGGTTACGAGAGCCAGCATCTAATGAAGAAACAGACTTTGCTGTTGAGTGCGTTAGCGTTAAGCATTGGGTTATCGTTGTCGGCCCTGCCTCCGGCAGCAGCATCCTTACCGACTCAGGTGCCCGGCCAGGGCGCGTTACCGAGCCTGGCGCCGATGCTGGAAAAGGTCCTGCCAGCGGTGGTCAGCGTGCAGGTGGAAGGCACCGCCTCGCCGACGCTCAATATGCCGGAAGAGCTGAAGAAATATTTTGGTGATAACGCCCCGCAGGAGCAGGCGCAGCCGTTTGAAGGGCTCGGCTCCGGTGTCATCATCGACGCAGCGAAGGGCTACGTGCTAACCAATAACCACGTCATCAATCAGGCGCAGAAGATCAGCGTCCAGCTGAACGATGGCCGTGAGTTTGATGCCAAACTGGTCGGCAGCGATGAACAGAGCGACATTGCGCTGCTGCAACTGGTTAAGCCGGCGAACCTGACGCAAATCGCCATTGCTGACTCCGATAAACTCCGCGTCGGCGACTTCGCTGTCGCCGTCGGCAACCCGTTCGGCCTTGGCCAGACTGCCACCTCCGGCATTATCTCAGCCCTTGGCCGCAGCGGCCTGAATCTTGAAGGGCTGGAGAATTTCATCCAGACCGATGCCTCGATTAACCGCGGCAACTCTGGCGGCGCGCTACTGAACCTCAATGGCGAGCTTATCGGGATCAACACCGCGATCCTGGCGCCGGGCGGCGGCAGCATCGGCATCGGCTTTGCCATTCCAAGCAACATGGCGAAAACCCTCGCCGACCAGCTCATTCAGTTTGGCGAAATCAAACGCGGCCTGCTGGGCATTAAAGGCATGGAAATGAGCGCCGATATCGCCAAGGCGATGAATCTCGACGTTCAGCGCGGCGCCTTCGTCAGTGAAGTGTTACCAAACTCCGGTTCCGCCAAAGCAGGGATCAAATCCGGCGACGTCATTGTCAGTCTGAACGGCAAGCCGCTGAACAGTTTTGCCGAACTGCGCTCGCGTATCGCCACCACCGAACCGGGGACCAAGGTCAAACTTGGCCTGCTGCGCGATGGAAAACCGGTCGATGTCGAAGTGACGCTGGATAAGAGCACCTCCTCCACCGCCAGCGCCGAGCTGATTATCCCAGCCCTGCAGGGAGCCTCATTCAGCGATGGTCAGATGAAGGACGGTACCAAAGGCGTGGTGATCGATAATGTCGATAAAGGCAGCGCCGCCGCCCAGGTCGGCCTGCATAAGGATGACATTATCATTGGCCTTAACCGGGAACGTATTCACTCGATTGCCGAACTGCGCAAAGTGCTTGAAGGCAAACCGCCGGTCATCGCCCTGAACGTGATCCGCGGCAACGAAAGCATTTATCTGCTGCTGCGCTGATTGTCTTCCCGGACATCGCCGCCATGTGCGATGTCCGGACAACTCATGCTATGCTGCGTCTGACCATTCATTAACGATATTTGCATCATGCCTGGAAAGTTATTACGTTCGATACTTATCGGTTTGATTGTCGGGGGCCTGCTGCTGGCCCTGATGCCATCGCTGCGCCAGTGGCAGCTGACGCCGACCACCCAGAACGATACGGCAGACGACTCCCCTGTGAGCTATAACGCCGCCGTACGCCGCGCGGCGCCCGCCGTGGTGAACGTCTATAACCGCGCCCTGAACAGCACCAGCCATAATCAGCTGACGCTTGGCTCCGGGGTGATCATGGACCAGCGCGGCTATATCCTGACCAACAAGCACGTTATCAACGATGCCGATCAGATCATTGTCGCGCTGCAGGACGGCCGCGTCTTCGAAGCGCTGCTGGTCGGCTCCGACACCCTGACTGACCTCGCCGTGCTGAAAATCAACGCCACCGGCGGGCTACCGGTGATCCCGATCAACCCGAAACGCACGCCGCATATTGGCGATGTCGTCCTGGCGATTGGCAACCCCTATAACCTGGGGCAGACCATCACTCAGGGGATCATCAGCGCCACAGGGCGCATTGGCCTCAACCCAACCGGCCGCCAGAACTTCCTGCAGACTGACGCCTCGATTAACCACGGTAACTCGGGTGGGGCGCTGGTGAACTCCCTCGGCGAGCTGATGGGGATTAACACCCTTTCCTTTGACAAGAGCAATGACGGCGAAACGCCGGAAGGCATTGGCTTTGCGATCCCGTTCCAGTTAGCGACCAAAATTATGGATAAGCTGATCCGGGATGGCCGGGTGATCCGCGGCTATATCGGCATTAGCGGCCGGGAGATCGCCCCGCTGCACGCGCAGGGTGGCGGGATCGATCAGATCCAGGGGATCGTGGTTAACGATGTGGCGCCGGACGGACCGGCCGCGCAAGCCGGGATCCGCGCCAACGACGTGATCATCTCTGTAAATGACAAACCCGCGGTCTCTGCGCTGGAGACGATGGATCAGGTGGCCGAGATCCGCCCGGGATCGGAAATTCCGGTGGTTATCATGCGTGATGATAAGAAAATTACGCTCCATATCGCCGTCCAGGAATACCCGGCCACCAACTAAACGGCTCCCCGTTTGGGGAGCCTCGTTAATCGCTAAATACCGGACCGGCCGGGAATCTGACCAGAAACCCGGTCACCGCCAGCAGCGATCTCAGCGCGGGCCAGACTATCTGTCGCTCGCGAAGCTCATCATCCAGCGTCAGTAGCGCAAACTCCCCCTTCTCCCCCAGCACGCCACCCTGCCAGAGCAGGCGCTGCGCCTGCTGCCGCGCCCAGGGCGACTCGCTCTTCCAGGCCAGCAAATGCAGCAGCGCCTGCTGCAGACAGACGCTGTGGGAATGGTTATCCCGCCGCAGCCGCCGGTAGACGGGCAGGGACACGCTGCGCACGGTATAAAATCCACTGCCCGCCTCTTCATCACCATCGGGGATAGCGCGGGCGAACTGCCCCGCCACGTCGCACAGCCGGTTGTGCGTCAGCGGAAGCTGCCGGGCGCTGAGCGCCCCGGCTGCCATGCACAGCAGACCGCTGCGCTGCAGCGAGGGCGTCGCAGGGCGCACGACCGCCGCCGGTAAGGCAGTCACCGCCCGTGTCGCCTCGTCAGCGTTGTGGTCGGCGCCGGCCTCATAACAGCTGGCCAGCAGCGCTTCACCAGGCGTGGCGTTCAGCGGGGGCGAAAGCAGGTTCAGCGCCGGCTGCAGTTGCGCAAGTTCATCGCCTGACGCCAGCATGGCGTCGACAATCGCCTCCTTTGACGATGTCCGGTTTTCCGGACAGCATGCTATGGCTTCATTCATCACCGTCTCCTTATGAGAAATCTCCGCGGCCGCCATGCCAGCCGCGGGAACAGGCTGGCCTACATCGCCAGCACGTACTTGAGCATCACCCCGGCGGCGATCGCCGAGCCGATCACCCCGGCCACGTTCGGGCCCATGGCGTGCATCAGCAGGAAGTTCTGCCCGTCCGCCTCCAGACCCACCTTGTTCGACACCCGTGCCGCCATCGGCACCGCCGACACCCCCGCCGAGCCGATCAGCGGGTTGATTTTGTGCCGGCTGAACACGTTCATCAGCTTCGCCATCAGCACCCCGGCCGCGGTGCCCACGCAGAAGGCGATCACCCCCAGCAGCAGAATGCCCAGCGTCTGCGGCTGCAGGAACTTGTCCGCCACCAGCTTGGCCCCCACCGACAGCCCGAGGAAGATGGTGACGATGTTGATCAGCGCGTTCTGCACCGTGTCGCTCAGCCGGTCCACCACGCCGCTTTCGCGCATCAGGTTGCCGAAGCAGAACATCCCCAGCAGCGGCGCGGCGTCCGGCAGCAGGAGCGCCACCAGCAGCAACAGCACCGCCGGGAAGAGGATCTTCTCCCGCCGGCTCACCGTGCGCAGCTGCACCATGCGGATCTTCCGCTCCTTATTCGTGGTCAGCGCCTTCATGATCGGCGGCTGGA